>NZ_CP109137.1:0-1487500 GCF_035918095.1 Streptomyces sp. NBC_01750 | reverse complement strand
CTGCTGAACACATAGGCAGTGTGGAGGGAACGAGGGGAAGTGAAACATCTCAGTACCCTCAGGAAGAGAAAACAACCGTGATTCCGGGAGTAGTGGCGAGCGAAACCGGATGAGGCCAAACCGTATGCGTGTGATACCCGGCAGGGGTTGCGCATACGGGGTTGTGGGATCGCACTTCAACAGTCTGCCGGCTGTTGGGCGAGTCAGAAACCGTTGATGTAGGCGAAGGACATGCGAAAGGTCCGGCGTAGAGGGTAAGACCCCCGTAGCTGAAACATCAACGGCTTGCTTGTGCGACACCCAAGTAGCACGGGGCCCGAGAAATCCCGTGTGAATCTGGCGGGACCACCCGCTAAGCCTAAATATTCCCTGGTGACCGATAGCGGATAGTACCGTGAGGGAATGGTGAAAAGTACCGCGGGAGCGGAGTGAAATAGTACCTGAAACCGTGTGCCTACAAGCCGTGGGAGCGTCGCTGGCAGCACTTGTGCTGTCAGTCGTGACTGCGTGCCTTTTGAAGAATGAGCCTGCGAGTTTGCGGTGTGTTGCGAGGTTAACCCGTGTGGGGAAGCCGTAGCGAAAGCGAGTCCGAACAGGGCGATTCAGTAGCGCGCTCAAGACCCGAAGCGGAGTGATCTAGCCATGGGCAGGTTGAAGCGGAGGTAAGACTTCGTGGAGGACCGAACCCACCAGGGTTGAAAACCTGGGGGATGACCTGTGGTTAGGGGTGAAAGGCCAATCAAACTCCGTGATAGCTGGTTCTCCCCGAAATGCATTTAGGTGCAGCGTCGTGTGTTTCTTGCCGGAGGTAGAGCACTGGATAGGCGATGGGCCCTACCGGGTTACTGACCTTAGCCAAACTCCGAATGCCGGTAAGTGAGAGCGCGGCAGTGAGACTGTGGGGGATAAGCTCCATGGTCGAGAGGGAAACAGCCCAGAGCATCGACTAAGGCCCCTAAGCGTACGCTAAGTGGGAAAGGATGTGGAGTCGCAGAGACAACCAGGAGGTTGGCTTAGAAGCAGCCACCCTTGAAAGAGTGCGTAATAGCTCACTGGTCAAGTGATTCCGCGCCGACAATGTAGCGGGGCTCAAGCGTACCGCCGAAGTCGTGTCATTCGTACACATATCCCCAACGGGAGTACGGATGGGTAGGGGAGCGTCGTGTGCCGGGTGAAGCCGCCGCGGAAGCGAGTGGTGGACGGTTCACGAGTGAGAATGCAGGCATGAGTAGCGATACACACGTGAGAAACGTGTGCGCCGATTGACTAAGGGTTCCTGGGTCAAGCTGATCTGCCCAGGGTAAGTCGGGACCTAAGGCGAGGCCGACAGGCGTAGTCGATGGACAACCGGTTGATATTCCGGTACCCGCTTTGAAACGCCCAGTATCGAGCCCATTAATGCTAAGGCCGTGAAGCCGCCCTGATCTCTTCGGAGTTGAGGGGAGTGGTGGAGCCGCCGGCCCAAGATGGTAGTAGGTAAGCGATGGGGTGACGCAGGAAGGTAGTCCAGCCCGGGCGGTGGTTGTCCCGGGGTAAGGGTGTAGGCCGTGTGATAGGCAAATCCGTCACACATCAAGGCTGAGACCTGATGCCGAGCCGATTGTGGTGAAGTGGATGATCCTATGCTGTCGAGAAAAGCCTCTAGCGAGTTTCATGGCGGCCCGTACCCTAAACCGACTCAGGTGGTCAGGTAGAGAATACCGAGGCGTTCGGGTGAACTATGGTTAAGGAACTCGGCAAAATGCCCCCGTAACTTCGGGAGAAGGGGGGCCATCACCGGTGACGGCATTTACTGCCAGAGCTGGGGGTGGCCGCAGAGACCAGCGAGAAGCGACTGTTTACTAAAAACACAGGTCCGTGCGAAGCCGTAAGGCGATGTATACGGACTGACGCCTGCCCGGTGCTGGAACGTTAAGGGGACCGGTTAGTCACATTTCGGTGTGGCGAAGCTGAGAACTTAAGCGCCAGTAAACGGCGGTGGTAACTATAACCATCCTAAGGTAGCGAAATTCCTTGTCGGGTAAGTTCCGACCTGCACGAATGGCGTAACGACTTCTCGACTGTCTCAACCATAGGCCCGGTGAAATTGCACTACGAGTAAAGATGCTCGTTTCGCGCAGCAGGACGGAAAGACCCCGGGACCTTTACTACAGTTTGATATTGGTGTTCGGTTCGGCTTGTGTAGGATAGGTGGGAGACTTTGAAGCGGCCACGCCAGTGGTTGTGGAGTCGCCGTTGAAATACCACTCTGGTCGTGCTGGATGTCTAACCTGGGTCCGTGATCCGGATCAGGGACAGTGTCTGATGGGTAGTTTAACTGGGGCGGTTGCCTCCTAAAGAGTAACGGAGGCGCCCAAAGGTTCCCTCAGCCTGGTTGGCAATCAGGTGTTGAGTGTAAGTGCACAAGGGAGCTTGACTGTGAGACCGACGGGTCGAGCAGGGACGAAAGTCGGGACTAGTGATCCGGCGGTGGCTTGTGGAAGCGCCGTCGCTCAACGGATAAAAGGTACCCCGGGGATAACAGGCTGATCTTCCCCAAGAGTCCATATCGACGGGATGGTTTGGCACCTCGATGTCGGCTCGTCGCATCCTGGGGCTGGAGTCGGTCCCAAGGGTTGGGCTGTTCGCCCATTAAAGCGGTACGCGAGCTGGGTTTAGAACGTCGTGAGACAGTTCGGTCCCTATCCGCTGCGCGCGCAGGAGTCTTGAGAAGGGCTGTCCCTAGTACGAGAGGACCGGGACGGACGAACCTCTGGTGTGCCAGTTGTCCTGCCAAGGGCATGGCTGGTTGGCTACGTTCGGAAAGGATAACCGCTGAAAGCATCTAAGCGGGAAGCCTGCTTCGAGATGAGGACTCCCACCCCCTTGAGGGGTTAAGGCTCCCAGTAGACGACTGGGTTGATAGGCCAGATGTGGAAGCCGGGCAACCGGTGAAGCTGACTGGTACTAATAGGCCGAGGGCTTGTCCTCAGTTGCTCGCGTCCACTGTGTTAGTTCTGAAGCAACGAACTGTCGAGTCCCCCTGTGGGATTCCGGGTCGTACATCTTCATAGAGTTTCGGTGGTCATAGCGTTAGGGAAACGCCCGGTTACATTCCGAACCCGGAAGCTAAGCCTTTCAGCGCCGATGGTACTGCAGGGGGGACCCTGTGGGAGAGTAGGACACCGCCGAACAATCATTGTGGGAAAGCCCCGCACCGTTATGGTGCGGGGCTTTTCTGCGTTCGGGCCCCATTACGCCAACCCCTGTGTAGGACCAGCGCATGGCTGAGGGTAGGGTCAGGGGGCATCGTTGGCACGTTCCGCACAGGAGGCTCCCGGGTGGAGGTCCAGGAGACCCGCGTTCAGACGGACCGGGTACTCACCATCCCCAACATCCTCAGCATGGCGCGTCTGCTTGGCGTGCCTCTCTTCCTGTGGCTGATTCTCCGCCCCGAGTTCGGGGGCCCCAAGAGCGATGGCTGGGCGTTGCTGGTGCTGATGCTCAGCGGTGTCACTGACTATCTCGACGGCAAGCTTGCCCGCCGATGGAACCAGATCAGCACCCTCGGTCGGCTTCTGGATCCGGCCGCCGACCGTCTCTACATCCTCTCCACCCTCGTCGGACTGACCTGGCGCGAGATCCTACCCATCTGGCTCACCGCGGCCCTATTGGCTCGGGAACTGATGCTGCTGGTGATGGTGGGTATCCTCCGCCGGCACGGTTATCCGCCGCCCCAGGTGAACTTCCTGGGCAAGGCAGCCACGTTCAACCTGATGTATGCCTTCCCGTTGCTGCTCCTCAGCGACGGCAACGGGTGGCTTGCGTCACTCGCTGCTATTTTCGGATGGGCGTTCGCGGTATGGGGTACAACACTGTATTGGTGGGCAGGGATCCTCTATGTGGTCCAGGTCCGCCGCCTCGTCAAGGCGGATGCAGTAGCCGATTGACCTCGTCGATGCGTTGCCGTGCAGTGTTGCCGGCCGCGCATGACGCCAAAGCGGCTCTTTGGACGGGTGAAGTCGGCTAGACCGTCGTCTCTTCAAGGAGGACGCTTCCGACATGAAGGCCGTCGTGATGGCCGGTGGCGAAGGAACTCGACTTCGCCCCATGACCTCGAGTATGCCCAAGCCGCTCCTGCCGGTGGTCAACCGGCCGATCATGGAGCATGTGCTGCGGTTGCTCAAGCGGCATGGGCTCAATGAGACCGTCGTAACCGTGCAGTTTCTCGCCTCGCTCGTCAAGAACTACTTCGGCGATGGTGAAGAGCTCGGGATGGAGCTCACCTATGCCAATGAGGAGAAGCCACTCGGCACTGCGGGGAGCGTGAAGAACGCCGAGGAGGCGCTGAAGGACGATACGTTCCTCGTTATCTCCGGTGATGCGCTGACCGACTTCGACCTCACCGATCTGATCGCCTTCCACAGGGAGAAGGGCGGACTGGTCACGGTCTGTCTGACCCGGGTGCCGAATCCACTGGAATTCGGTATCACCATCGTGGACGAAGGTGGAAAGGTCGAGCGATTCCTGGAGAAGCCGACCTGGGGACAGGTTTTCTCTGACACCGTCAATACCGGCATCTATGTCATGGAGCCCGAGGTATTCGACTATGTCGAGGCCGATGTTTCCGTGGACTGGTCCGGTGATGTGTTCCCGCAGCTCATGAAGGAAGGCAAGCCGATCTACGGCTATGTCGCCGAGGGCTACTGGGAGGACGTGGGGACGCACGAAAGCTACGTAAAGGCACAGGCGGATGTCCTCGAGGGCAAGGTCGATGTGGAGATCGACGGGTTCGAGATCTCGCCGGGTGTCTGGGTCGCGGAAGGGGCGGAAGTACACCCCGACGCCGTGCTCCGCGGTCCGCTGTACATCGGCGACTACGCCAAGGTCGAAGCCGATGTGGAGATCCGCGAGCACACGGTCGTCGGGTCCAACGTGGTCGTCAAGAGCGGCGCCTTTCTCCATAGGGCCGTGATCCACGACAACGTCTACATCGGTGATCATTGCAATCTCCGGGGCTGCGTGATCGGTAAGAACACCGACATCATGCGTGCCGCGCGCATCGAGGACGGCGCCGTGATCGGCGACGAGTGCCTCGTGGGCGAAGAATCGATCATCCAGGGCAATGTGCGGGTCTACCCGTTCAAGACGATCGAGGCAGGCGCCTTCGTCAATACCTCCGTCATCTGGGAGTCGCGGGGCCAGGCGCATCTCTTCGGAGCTCGCGGAGTCACCGGAATCCTCAATGTGGAGATCACGCCCGAGCTGGCGGTACGGCTGGCGGGTGCGTACGCCACCACCCTCAAGAAGGGGGCGACGGTCACCACGGCGCGTGACCACTCCCGGGGTGCCCGCGCGCTGAAGCGGGCCATGATCTCAGCGCTGCAGACCAGTGCCATCGATGTACGGGATCTGGAAAACGTGCCGCTGCCGGTCGCGCGACAGCAGACCGCGCGGGGAAGCGCCGGCGGCATCATGATCCGTACGTCGCCGGGTGTGCCGGACTCCGTGGACATCATGTTCATCGACGAGCGCGGAGCGGACCTCTCGCAGGGCGGGCAGCGAAAGCTGGACCGGGTGTACGCGCGCCAGGAGTACCGGCGTGCGTTCCCGGGCGAGATCGGGGATCTGCACTTCCCGTCCAGCGTCTTCGACTCGTACACCGGCTCACTGCTGCGCAATGTCGACACCTCGGGCATCGCCGAATCGGGGCTCAAAGTCGTCATCGACGCGTCCAACGGCAGTGCCGGACTTGTGCTGCCCAACCTGCTCGGACGGCTCGGTGTGGACGCCCTGACGATCAACCCGGGGCTCGACGAGTCGCGGCCCACCGAAACGGCGGACACCCGCCGCTCCGGGATGGTGCGGCTGGGCGAGATCGTGGCCTCCGCGCGGGCGGCCTTCGGTGTGCGCTTCGACCCCGTCGGCGAGCGGCTGTCCCTCGTTGACGAGCGGGGGCGGATCGTCGAGGACGATCGCGCACTGCTGGTGCTGCTCGACCTGGTCGCGGCCGAACGGCGCAGCGGGCGGGTGGCGCTGCCGGTGACGACCACCAGGATCGCCGAGCAGGTGGCGGCGTACCACGGCACTCAAGTGGAGTGGACGACCACATCGCCCGACGATCTGACGCGTGTGGGCCGGGAGGAAACCACCATCTTCGGCGGAGACGGCCGTGGTGGCTTCATCGTTCCGGAGTTCAGCAGTGTCTTCGACGGCTTCGCGGCCTTTGTCCGGCTGGTCGGCCTGGTGGCTCGTACGCAGCTCACGCTGAGCCAGATCGACGCCCGGATTCCGCGGGCGCATGTGCTGCGGCGTGATCTGGCGACGCCGTGGGCGGTCAAGGGTCTCGTGATGCGACGTGTCGTCGAGGCGGCCGGCGACCGGGATGTCGATACGACCGACGGTGTGCGGATCGTCGAGCCCGACGGCCGCTGGGTCATGGTGCTTCCCGACCCCGCGGAGGCCGTCACTCATCTGTGGGCCGAGGGTCCGGACGACGCCTCGGCGCAGGCGCTGCTCGACGAGTGGTCCGCCGTCCTGGACAGCGCAGGTCTCTAGCGTGGGGCCGGTGTGTCGGGAGTTGTCCGTGGACGGCTTCCGGCACACCGGTGGGGCCATTCGGCGGTAGCAGCCGCGACGTGCGACGATGTGCGGCATGTCGCAGCAGCCCCCCGTTCGGAGCACCGGCTCTCCACCTCCGCGTCCCGATGCGTCCATGTCGCTGCTGACGAACGTTATGGAGCACAGCCTCGACGACGGATACGCGGAGGCGACGGCCCGCCGGGCGGCGGAAGGCGGCGGGCTGCCCCGTCCGCTGCGTGCGAAGCTCGGTCTCGCCGCCGGCCTGGTACTCGCGGCCCTGGTCGTGACCGTCGGAGCCGCGCAGGCGCGGATATCCGCACCGGTCGTGGCGAAGGAGCGCGAGGAGCTCATCGACCGTATCGACGCGGAGACCACCGCGGCGGACGAGCTCGAGCGCAGTGTCGACACGCTCCGTGAGCAGGTGGGGGCCCGGCAGCGGAAGGCGCTCAAGACCGGGGGCGGGGGCCAGGGGGAACTCGTAGCGCTGCTCTCCGGTGCCACAGAGGTCCAGGGGCCGGGCGTGAAGCTCGTCGTCGACGACGCGAAGGACACCGAGCAGGGCGGCGACGGCCCGCGGGAGAGCAGCGGCTTCAACGACACGGGCCGGGTGCGGGACCGCGATATGCAGCGGATCGTCAACGGCCTGTGGGAGTCCGGCGCGGAGGCTGTCGCCATCAACGGTCAGCGGTTGACCGCCCTGTCTGCGATCCGTGCGGCGGGCGACGCCATACTGGTCGACAACAAACCGCTGGTGCCGCCGTACACGGTGCTTGCGGTGGGGGACGGGAAGAAGTTGAGCACCGCCTTCCAGGACAGTGCCGACGGGCAGTATCTGCACGCGTTGCAGGAGAACTTCGGTATCCGCACGAGCATTTCCAACCAGGAAAAGGTGCGTCTGCCGGCGGCGCCCAGCTTGATCGTACGTACAGCAGAGCCGAAGACCGCCGACGCCGGAAAGGGCACCGGGCAGGGTACGGCTGACACAGGGAAGGGCACATCGTGATCGCCGTACTGGGCCTCGTCGTGGGAGTCGTGGTCGGACTGTTGGTCCGACCCGAAGTACCGGCGGTGGTCGAGCCCTATCTGCCGATCGCCGTCGTCGCGGCTCTCGACGCGGTATTCGGTGGCCTGCGGGCCATGCTCGACGGCATCTTCGTCGACAAGGTCTTCGTTGTCTCCTTCTTGTCGAATGTGGTGGTGGCCGCGCTGATCGTGTTCCTGGGCGACAAGTTGGGCGTCGGTGCCCAGCTGTCCACGGGCGTGGTGGTCGTGCTCGGTATCCGGATCTTCTCCAACGCTGCCGCGATCCGCCGGCATGTGTTCCGGGCGTGAGGCAGATGAACAGCGAAGAAAACCCGAAGGGCGAGGAGCCGGAGGCGGTGGCGCCCCCTGCCGAGGAGCAGACCGGTGAGCAGCCCGGCGAGCAGTCTGGTGAGCAGACCGGCGAGCAGACCGGCCGGCAGCGGCTCGTCGCGGTGTTGTGGCCGCCGCGGGTCACGCGCGCTCAACTCATCGTCGCCGTGCTGCTGTTCGTCCTCGGTCTTGGACTCGCCATCCAGGTCCGTTCGAACAGCGACAACAGTGCGCTGCGTGGCGCCCGCCAGGAAGACCTGGTGCGCATCCTGGACGAGCTCGACAATCGCACCCAGCGGCTCGAGGACGAGAAGCAGCGTCTGGAGGATCAGCGCACCGAGCTGGAGAGCAGCTCCGACCAGGCCGAGGAAGCGCGCAAGCAGACGCTGCAGAAGGAACAGCAGCTGGGCATCCTGGCCGGCACAGTCGCGGCGCAGGGACCGGGCATCACGCTGACCATCGAGGACCCGTCCGGCACCGTCGAGTCGGACATGCTGCTCGACACGATCCAGGAGCTGCGGGCCGCGGGTGCGGAGGCGATCCAGGTCAACGACACCAGGGTCGTGGCGGACACGTATTTCACCGGCACCGGCGGCGACATCCAGGTGGACGGCAAGCGGATCTCCGCGCCGTACACGTTCAAGGTCATCGGCAAGCCGCAGGATCTGGAGCCCGCCCTGAACATCCCGGGCGGTGTGGTGCAGACGCTGGAGAAGGAGCAGGCCACGGCCACGGTAGCGCGGTCGGAGAAGATCGTTGTGGATGCGTTGAGACCTGCGAAGCGGCCTGACTACGCTCGGTCGTCATCGCAGTGAGGCGGAGAGTATGAGGTCCGGCGGACGAGGGCATGAGGGTTCGGGGGGTCGGCACATCACAAGCGTGGCGCGTGGTGGAAACTGTCTTGCGGTTTCGGACGTTGTGATGATGTCCGGGTCGGCAGGTCTGATCATTGAGGGTTCGTCCTGCCCCACGGGCGGGTCTATTTCGGTCAAGGGGAATCGCCCGTGAAGTTGTTTGGGAAGTTGTTCGGCAAGAGCGCACGCGAGGACGGCGGCAACGCCCGGCACCGCGCGCCACGCCACGGCCAGAGTGAGGAGCAGGGCGCGGAGCGGCCGCTCTTCCGGGATGAGGTGGGTGGTCCGGGTGGTGACATTTCGGGCGGTCAGGGCGCGTCATCTGTTGACCCTGCCGGTCCCGGCCGCATAGGTTTCGGGGAACCATCAACCTCAAGTACGGGTGGAGGGTTTGCCTCCGACCCGTATGCGACCAATCCCCACGCGGGGCAGCCGCGGCAGGAGGACCCGTCCATGTCGGCCTTGGTTTGTACGAGGTGTGGGCACCGCAATGCCGAGGCCAGCCGGTTCTGCTCCAACTGCGGTGCGCCGCTGCGGGGCGGAGCGCCGGCGGAGCGCGCCTCGGAGACGACCTCGACGATCTCCATCTCCGGCATCGAGGCCTACGACGCCGAGGTGACCGGACAGACCGCCGTTCCTTCGCTCTCGCCCGAGGCTCAGGCGGCCGTCGACGCGCTGCCGCTCGGCTCGGCGCTCCTCGTGGTGCGCCGCGGTCCGAACTCCGGCAGCCGCTTCCTGCTGGACGGTGAGCTGACCACGGCCGGCCGTCACCCGCAGAGCGACATCTTCCTCGACGACGTGACGGTCTCGCGGCGTCACGTGGAGTTCCGCAGAGGGCCGGACGGCCGTTTCGGCGTCGCCGACGTCGGCAGTCTGAACGGCACGTATGTCAACCGCGAGCGGATCGACTCGGTCCTCCTGTCGAACGGCGACGAAGTCCAGATCGGCAAGTACCGGCTGGTCTTCTACGCCAGCCAGCGGGGCGTGTGACCTCCCCCAGACTCCGTCCGGGGGGACCCCCAGGAAGGTACATGCTACGAACACCGACGGGCGGTGCCGGTCACGGCACCGCCACCGCGGGCAACCGGCTGATGAGTATCGGCACGGTGCTCAGTCAGCTGCGCGACGAGTTTCCCGAAGTCACCATCTCCAAGATCCGTTTTCTGGAGGCCGAAGGACTGGTCGAGCCGCGGCGGACACCGTCCGGGTATCGCAAGTTCAGCCCGGAGGACGTGGAGCGGCTGGCACAGGTGCTGCGGATGCAGCGGGACCACTATCTTCCGCTGAAGGTCATCCGGGAGCATCTCGACGCCCTGGGGCGCGGTGAGCAGGTAAAGCTGCCCGCGCAGGGCGCGCAGCGGGAACTGCTCGACGGCCCCTGGGATTCGGAGCCCGAACGTCCGACCGCTGCCCGGGTGGGTCGCGCGGAGCTTCTCGCGTCCGCCGAGGTGAGCGAGGACGAGGTGGCCGAGTGGGAGTCGTACGGCCTTCTCGCGGCGGACGAGGACGGCGCCTACGACGCCGAGTCGGTCACGGTGGCCAGGCTTGTCGCGGATCTGGGGAGATTCGGACTCGAGCCGCGGCATCTGCGTGCCATGAAAGCCGCTGCCGAGCGTGAGGCCGGGCTCGTGGAACAGGTGGTTGCACCCTTGCGGCGGCACCGCAATCCGCAGACCAGGGCCCATGCCGAGGCGACCACGAAGGAGCTTGCGGCCCTTTCCGTACGGCTCCATGCGGCCCTTGTGCAGACGGCGCTCGGGGTACGGCTCCACTGATCATGGGGGAGCCCGACTACCCAAACCGGTCGGGCACGTCCTAGGGTTGCTGTGTGAACGAGCTCGACGTTGTGGGTGTCCGGGTCGAAATGCCCTCGAACCAACCGATCGTGCTCCTGCGTGAAGTGGGAGGCGACCGGTACCTCCCCATTTGGATCGGTCCCGGGGAGGCGACCGCCATTGCCTTTGCCCAGCAAGGCATGGCTCCTGCCAGGCCGCTGACCCATGACCTCTTCAAGGATGTGCTGGAGGCGGTGGGTCAGGAGCTCACCGAGGTCCGCATCACTGACTTGCGTGAAGGGGTCTTCTACGCGGAGCTGGTCTTCGCCAGCGGAGTCGAGGTGAGCGCCAGACCGTCCGACGCCATAGCGCTGGCCCTGCGCACCGGTACGCCGATCTACGGCAGTGACGGGGTGCTCGACGACGCGGGAATCGCGATCCCGGACGAGCAGGAGGACGAGGTGGAGAAGTTCCGCGAGTTCCTCGATCAGATCTCGCCGGAAGACTTCGGCACCAACAGTCAGTGACCGCCCAGCCGGGCTCTGTTGGCGCATTCGAGCAGCCTTTCCCCGAATAGGGGCACGGGAAACCACTCTCAAGGTGATTATCACTCGGCGTGCCGAGTGTGGCGATCGTTGACGCACCCCGGGCGACTGCCTACCGTCGAGATGGCAGGTCAAGGACGGAGGTCGGCGTGAGCAGCAGCGGCGACGGTACGGCGGCGGGCGGGCCGTATCCGCTTCACGACAGTGCGGCCGACCTCTCTACGGAGACGATCGGCTACCGCGGGCCCACCGCGTGTGCGGCGGCGGGTATCACCTATCGGCAGCTCGACTACTGGGCGCGTACGGGCCTGGTCGAGCCCAGTGTGCGGTCGGCGTACGGCTCCGGAACCCAACGGCTCTACAGCTTCCGCGACGTGGTCGTTCTCAAGATCGTCAAGCGTTTCCTGGACACCGGCGTCGCGCTGCAGAACATTCGTGCCGCGGTGCAGCATCTGAGAGCCCGCGGCTTCACGGATCTCGAGCGTATGACGCTGATGAGCGACGGCGCGACGGTCTACGAGTGCTCCTCGCCCGACGAGGTGGTCGATCTGCTGCAGGGCGGCCAGGGCGTCTTCGGGATCGCCGTGGGCGTGGTCTGGCGGGATGTCGAGGCCGCGCTCTCGCAACTGCACGGCGAGCGGGTCGACACCGGCGAGACCCTGGTCGGGAACAATCCCGCCGACGAGCTGGCCAGGCGCAGGCGCGACCGGGCCGTCTGAAGCGCCCGTTGTCAGTGGTGTAGGGCAGCATCGGAGATGTGAGAACCGCGCCGACGATTCTGCATCTGGACATGGATGCCTTCTTCGCCGCCGCCGAACAGGCGGCGAAGCCGAGTCTGCGCGGGAAGCCGGTGGTGGTCGGCGGGCTCGGGCCGCGCGGAGTCGTCGCCACCGCCTCGTACGAGGCCAGACGGTTCGGCGTGCACTCCGCGATGCCGATGGCGCAGGCCAGGCGGCTGGCGCCGAACGCCGCGTATCTCGTGCCGCGCTTCTCCCTCTACCGGGCGGTCAGCGAGCAGGTGATGGAACTGCTTGGCAGACTCTCGCCGCTGGTGGAGCCGCTGAGCCTCGACGAGGCCTTCGTGGACCTGGAGGCGGGCGGCTCGGCCGACGACTCGGCGTCGGCCAGGGCGACCGGTGAGCGGCTGCGCGCCGATATCCGAGCGGTCACGGGGCTCACCGGTTCGGTCGGGCTCGCGGGGTCCAAGATGCTGGCCAAGATCGCCTCCGAGCAGGCGAAGCCCGACGGTCTGGTCCTCATAGAGCCCGGCACGGAGCGAGAGCTGCTCGGGCCGATGTCCGTGCGTACGCTGCCCGGGGTCGGGCCGGCGACCGGGGAGCATCTGCGGCGGGCCGGAATGACAACCGTGGCCGATCTGGCGGAGGCGGGCGAGGACGAGCTCGTACGTCTACTGGGCAAGGCACACGGAGCCTCGCTGTTCCGGATGGCGGTGGGGCACGACGACCGGCCGGTGGTGGCCGAGAGGGACGCGAAGTCGGTGTCGGTGGAGGACACCTTCGATGTGGATCTGCACGACCGGGTACGGGTGCGGATCGAGGTGGAGCGGCTCGCCGAGCGGTGTGTGCAGCGGCTGCGGTCGTCCGGGCACTCGGGGCGGACCATCGTGCTGAAGGTGCGGCGGTACGACTTCTCGACCCTGACGCGCTCCGAGACGCTGCGCGGGCCGACGGACGACCCCGCGGTGGTGCGGGAGGCCGCCGGGCGGCTGCTGGAGGCTGTGGACACCACGGGCGGGGTTCGGCTGCTGGGAGTGGGCGTGACCGGGCTCGCGGACTACACGCAGGAGGATCTGTTCGCCCAGGCCGCAGCCGGTGAGCAGGCCGAGGCCGGGGAGCCGGACGGCGGTCCGGAGCCGCACGAGGCCGGCGAACGGGCCGGCGAAGGGGCCGGCACCGCGGGGGCGGAACACCAGCCGCCCGCCGAGCGGCGCTGGCCGGCCGGGCATGACGTACGGCATGCCGAGTACGGGGCAGGGTGGGTGCAGGGCAGCGGGGTGGGGCGGGTCACGGTGCGGTTCGAGGAGCCGTGGTCGCGGCGGCCGGGGCGGGTGCGCACCTTCATGGTCGACGACCCGGACCTGGAGCCGGGCGATCCGCTACCGCTGGTGGCACCGCCCGCGACAGCGGACGCCGCTCAGTCCTCCCGGCCCGCCAGCCGGCCGAAGTCCCGGTCGGGTCGGGAGCCGGGGCCGGAGCCGGAGTCCCCGTCGGACGGGCCGGAGGGGTCGGAGGACGCGGCGGGCGTCTCGGGAGCTTCGGGGAGTTCGAGTCCGTAGTGGTGGTAGAGCTGGAGCTCCTGCTCGGGGGAGAGATGGCGGCCGACACCGAAGTCGGGGGCATCCTTGATCAGCGCGCGCTCGTACGGGACGTGCAGGGTGTCTTTGACGACCTTGCTGGGCTCGAGCGGGACGAAGGCGTCCCGGCTGAAGAGGCCCGTGCGCACGGCCGCCCACTCGGGCGCCCCTGTCGCATCGTCCAGATACACCTCGTCCACAGTCCCGATTTTGGTGCCGTGGCTGTCGAACGCCTTGCGGCCGATCAGGCTGCGCGGATCGATATCGGTCTGCACGGTCCCTCCAATAGGTCGCAACGGGTGTTTAAATACTACAAAAGTGCACATCGGAGGTATCGGCCACTCGAGCGATCGACGACGAGGCGCGCTGGTACGCTGGCTAACGGCTGCTGACCCCGTGCGGGAGAGTCCTCCGGTGAAAGTACCGGCGGCGCCGAAGGAGCAAATCCTCCCCGGAATCTCTCAGGCCCCTGTACCGCACGGACGAGGTCACTCTGGAAAGCAGGGCGGGCGTCGGACGGCATCCGCTCTCACCGACGGTGAAAGTCGGCGTGCCCTGTGCGCGTCGGTGAAGCTCTCAGGTTGAGATGACAGAGGGGGAGGCCGTCCGGGCATCCGCGCCGTGGTGCCCCTCGTAGGTCGTGTCTGACCAGGAGGCCTCCTTAATGACCGCCAACCGCATTCCGCTCTCCCAACTGGAGCGAGGCACCCCCTTCGAGCAGCGCCACATCGGGCCCGACGCCGGGGCTCAGGCCAAGATGCTCGCGCAGGTGGGCTACGGCTCGCTCGACGAGCTGACCTCCGCCGCGGTGCCCGATGTGATCAAGAGCGCCGAGGCGCTGAACCTCCCGGGCGCCCGCACCGAAGCCGACGTTCTCGCCGAGCTGCGCACCCTCGCCGACCGCAATCAGGTGCTGGCGCCGATGATCGGCCTCGGCTACTACGGCACCTTCACGCCGCCGGTCATCCTGCGCAATGTCATGGAGAGCCCGGCCTGGTACACCGCGTACACGCCGTACCAGCCGGAGATCTCGCAGGGCCGGCTCGAGGCACTGCTGAACTTCCAGACGATGGTGGCCGATCTGACCGGCCTGCCCACCTCCGGCGCATCGCTGCTCGACGAGGCCACCGCCGCCGCGGAGGCCATGTCGCTGGCCCGCCGCGTCGGCAAGGTCAAGGACGGCGTCTTCCTGGTCGACGCCGACGCACTGCCCCAGACCCTCGCGGTGATCCGGACCCGCGCCGAGCCGACCGGTGTCGAGGTCGTCACGGCGGATCTGAGTGAGGGCATTCCGGCCGAGATCGCCGAGCGCGGCGTCTTCGGCGTACTGCTGCAGTACCCGGGTGCCTCCGGTGCCGTACGGGACATCAAGCCCGTCGTCGAGCAGGCGCACGAGCTCGGCGCGATTGTCACGGTCGCCGCCGATTTGCTGGCCCTGACCCTGCTCACGTCGCCCGGTGAACTGGGTGCCGACATCGCCGTCGGCACCACCCAGCGCTTCGGTGTCCCGATGGGCTTCGGCGGTCCGCACGCCGGCTACATGGCGGTACGTGACAAGTTCGCCCGCAGCCTGCCGGGGCGCCTCGTCGGCGTCTCCGTGGACGCGGACGGCAACAAGGCCTACCGGCTCGCGCTGCAGACTCGTGAGCAGCACATCCGCCGGGAGAAGGCCACCAGCAACATCTGCACCGCGCAGGTGTTGCTCGCCGTCATGGCGGGGATGTACGCGGTCTACCACGGTCCCGAGGGCCTGCGGTCGATCGCACAGCGCACCCACCGCTATGCCGCGCTGCTCGAGGCGGGACTGCGGGCCGGCGGTGTGGACGTCGTACACGGTTCCTACTTCGACACGGTGACCGCCCGGGTGCCGGGCAGGGCCGCCGAGGTCGTCGCCGCCGCACGCGAGGGCGGAGTGAACCTGCACCTCGTCGACGCCGACCAGGTCTCCATCTCCTGCGACGAGACAACCGGTCGTGAGCAGCTGTCCGCCGTCTGGTCCGCCTTCGGTGTCGAGGGCGACATCGAGGCGCTCGACGCGACCACCGCGGAAACGTTGCCCCAGGCCCTGCTGAGGACCGACGACTACCTCACGCACCCCGTCTTCCACGAGCACCGTTCCGAGACCGCGATGCTGCGCTACCTGCGCAGGCTCGCCGACCGTGACTACGCCCTGGACCGCGGCATGATCCCGCTCGGCTCCTGCACCATGAAGCTGAACGCGACCACCGAGATGGAGCCGGTGACCTGGCCGGAGTTCGGGCAGATGCACCCCTTCGCGCCGGTCGAGCAGGCCGCCGGGTATCTCACGCTCATCCATGAGCTGGAGGAGCGCCTCGCCGAGGTCACCGGGTACGACGCGGTGTCCATCCAGCCCAACGCCGGTTCGCAGGGCGAGCTCGCGGGCCTGCTCGCCGTACGCGCGTACCACCGCGCCAACGGCGACGCCCAGCGCACCATCTGCCTCATCCCCTCCTCCGCGCACGGCACCAACGCCGCCAGCGCCGTGATGGCGGGCATGAAGGTCGTCGTGGTGAAGACCGCCGACGACGGCGAGGTGGACATCGAGGACCTCCGCGCCAAGATCGAGCAGTACCGCGACGAGCTGTCCGTGCTGATGATCACGTACCCGTCCACGCACGGTGTGTTTGAGGAGCACGTCGCCGACATCTGCGCGCAGGTGCACGACGCCGGCGGCCAGGTGTACGTCGACGGCGCCAACCTCAACGCGCTGGTGGGTCTCGCCAAGCCGGGCAAGTTCGGCGGCGACGTCTCGCACCTCAATCTGCACAAGACCTTCTGCATCCCGCACGGCGGCGGCGGTCCGGGCGTCGGCCCGGTCGGGGTACGGGCGCACCTCGCCCCCTACCTCCCGAACCACCCGCTCCAGCCGACCGCGGGACCGGAGACGGGCGTAGGGCCGATCTCGGCCGCGCCGTGGGGCTCGGCAGGCATCCTGCCGATCTCCTGGGCGTACGTACGTCTGATGGGTGGCGAAGGCCTCAAGCGCGCGACGCAGGTCGCCGTGCTCGCGGCCAACTACATCGCCAAGCGCCTTGAGCCGCACTACCCGGTGCTCTACACGGGTCCGGCCGGCCTGGTCGCGCACGAGTGCATCGTGGACCTGCGGCCGCTGTCGAAGGCGACCGGCGTCAGCGTCGACGACATCGCCAAGCGTCTGATCGACTACGGCTTCCACGCGCCGACGATGTCCTTCCCGGTGGCCGGCACACTGATGATCGAGCCCACCGAGAGTGAGGACCTGAACGAGATCGACCGCTTCTGTGCCGCGATGATCGCGATCCGCGGCGAGATCGAGAAGGTCGCGTCCGGCGAGTGGCCCGCGCAGGACAATCCGCTGAGCAACGCCCCGCACACGGCGGCGGCGCTCGGCGGGGAGTGGGAGCACGCCTACAGCCGGGACGAGGCCGTCTTCCCGGCCGGAGTGAGCGCCGCGGACAAGTACTGGCCGCCGGTGCGCAGGATCGACGGTGCGTTCGGCGACCGTAACCTCGTCTGCTCCTGCCCGCCGCTGGACGAGTACGACAACTGACGCGGGGAGCGCATGCATCGGGGCCGGTGCGGAGAGAAGTCTCCGGCCGGCCCCCTTGTCGTACCGACGGCGCCTCAGGCGGCCGTCATCACCTGCCCGGTCTCCCGTGCCCGGTGCGGAGCGATGATCTGCCCGTCGGGCAGAAGCTCACCGGTGTCCTCGAAGAGCAGGACGCCGTTGCACAGCAGGCTCCAGCCCTGCTCCGGGTGGTGCGCCACGAGTCGGGCCGCTTCCCGGTCGGCTGAGTCGGATGTAGGGCAGAGTGGCTGGTGCTGGCACATGGGTGGGTTCTCTCGCTGCGTTGTAGTGAGTGTCCTGCGGCTTGATGAGGTGTTCATGGCCGCCCCCCGTATCTGTCGGTCGGCTCCCAGTGTTGCCCCACGGGCGTCAATCCGCAGGGATTTCGCGGCAGCTCTTCTTACTGGTTAATGACGTATCACCCAGGCGGACGGTTCAGCTCAACTCCACTGTCCTTTCGGGTGGTTCAGGGGGGCCGGTATGGGCTAGTCCGGATGGAGCAGACGTGCGCCCCGCGACCGGCTGGTCACGGGGCGCGACGTGCGGTTTTCAGGCGGGTGAGCCGAGCAGCGGGGCAGGCGCAAGCCGCAGTGTCATCACCGGCAGCAGATCGGCGACGCGGTGCGGACGGTGCGCCGCGATGCCGGGTGGCGCCGGAGCCAGCGGTACCAGTACGTCCGTCGGCCGGGGGGTGCCGGCCGAGGCGTCGGCGTCCGTGTCGCCGTGCAGCCAGAGGGTGAGCATGTAGAGCTCCGGAATGGACAGCAGGCGCGGCTGGAAAGGGGTGTGCATCGACTCGGCCTGGCGCAGCGCCCGTTCGGTGGAGCTGAGGTAGGGGCCTTCGAAGAAGTGCGAGAAGGCCCAGCCGTCGGGGGTGAGCATCGTTTCCGCAGCGGCCACGGCTCGTTCGCCGCTGCGGATCAGGAAGCGCCAGCCGGCGAGGCGGGTGTAGGGGGCGCCGCCGCTCGGCACGATCTGGTCCAGTACGTGGACGGGTAGCGGGAGTTCGGGGCTCAGCGGGCCCTGGGCGGACCTGAGAGCGGGTGTGCGAGCTTCGCGGACGGCGGTGGGAGAACCGAGCGCCGTGAGGACGGTGCGCAGGGCAGGCGCGGGAGCCGGGGGGACATGCAGCGGCATGGTGGGTCGCCTCTCACTTCGGAGACACGTTGGAGCGTGGGCAGGTGCGGACGGCACTGTCAGCGTGCGGGGCCAGAGGGGGGCCGGAAAGGCCACCGGGCGCCAACTCTCTACCTCGTTTGCCGAGTTTATACGACACGTGTTCTCGCAGTGTTTCTGCTAGCGGTCGCACGTATTTCCGGCAAGGTGGTATCAGGCCCTTCTCCGGCGGCCTTTCTACCGATATTTCGTGAAGGCGGGGCCGCGGCCTGGGATTTTCTCTTCGGCGCGGACGGCTGGAACCGGTCGGTGTTTTTCACCAGGCATCGGGCAGTGGTAACTGCGTACTGCACCATGCCTAAGGAATGTGCCACTGGAGCCTCTGCCCACACTACCGGTCGCGCGCTGAGCGCGGGGCGTTATAGATCAGTCAGTCTGGGCATTATCGTCGGTGAGGCGAGCGGTCGATGCTCTGTGGTGCCCACTCGAGGAGGGACGCTTCGATGGGGGAGAAGGTCGTGGCAGGCGGAGCGGACCTGTCCGATCGGCAAAGGTACCGGAGGAAGCTGCAGCAGTGCCTCGCGGGACTGGGGCGGCTGCTGGCCGAGAAGAGGTTCGACCGGCCCAAAAATCTCATGGGTCTGGAGATCGAGCTGAATCTCGCAGGTGCCGACGGGCTGCCGCGGATGATGAATAAGGAAGTCCTGGAGCGTATCGCGAGCCATGATTTCCAGACCGAGCTCGGGATGTTCAACCTGGAAGTAAATATCGTTCCGCACCGGCTGGCCGGGCGCGTGCTCGATCAACTCGCCGAGGAGCTGCGCACCGGCCTTGGATATGCCCACCGAAAAGCGAACGAGGTCGGCGCGGGGATCGTGATGATCGGAATTCTTCCGACGCTCGCCCAGCACGACCTGGTCTCCGCGAACCTCTCGGACGTCGACCGGTACACGCTGCTCAACGACCAGATCGTCGCCGCACGCGGCGAGGACTTCGCGCTCGAGATAGAGGGCGTGGAGCGGCTGAGCTGTACCTCGACGTCGATCGCTCCCGAAGCCGCCTGCACCTCCGTGCAACTGCACCTCCAGGTGACACCCGGACGCTTCGCCGATGTGTGGAACGCCGCGCAGGCGGTGGCCGCGGTACAGGTCGCGGTCGGCGCCAACTCGCCCTTCCTGTTCGGCAAGGAGCTGTGGCGCGAGTCGCGGCCACCGCTGTTCCAGCAGGCCACCGACACCCGCCCGCCCGAGCTCCAGGCCCAGGGCGTACGGCCCCGGACCTGGTTCGGCGAGCGGTGGGTGGACTCCGCGTACGACCTCTTCGCGGAGAATCTGCGCTACTTCCCGGCGCTGCTGCCGATCTGCGACGACGAGGACCCGCTGCGGGTGCTCGACGACGGCGGTGTGCCCGGGCTGCAGGAACTCGTCCTGCACAACGGCACGGTCTACCGCTGGAACCGGCCGGTGTACGGAGTCGCCGACGGCGTACCGCATCTGCGGGTGGAGAACCGCGTGCTGCCCGCCGGCCCCACGGTCACCGATGTCATCGCCAATGTCGCCTTCTACTACGGGCTGGTGCGCGCGCTCGCCGAGGAGGCCAGGCCGGTGTGGACCCGGCTGCCCTTCGCCGTCGCGGCCGAGAACTTCGACACCGCGTGCCACCACGGCATCGACGCGGAGCTTCTGTGGCCGCGTCCCGGCCGAGGCGGCGGTATCACACGGGTGCCGGCCGTCAAGCTCATACGCGACGAACTGCTGCCGCTCGCCGCGGCGGGGCTCGACGCATGGCATGTGGAGCCCGCGGACCGCGACTTCTACCTCGGCGTCATCGAGGAGCGGTGCCGACGGCGTGTGAACGGGGCTTCGTGGCAGGCGGATACCTACCACCGGGCGCTGGAGGCCGGGCTGGAGCGGGATGCCGCCCTCGCCGCGACCACCCGCCGCTACTGCGAGCTGATGCACGAGGGCGAGCCGGTGCATACCTGGCCGGTCGGCTTCCCCGGCCCTCACTCCTGAGCGGCTCGTCCCGTCTGCCCGACCGCGACGATCACCGTGAGGATCACGGCCTGGATCACGGCCTGGATCTCGGCGGGGTCGCTCACCTGGTGCGCCCGCCGCCCGCTGCCCGCTGCCCTGGCGATCTGGCGATCTGGTAGACCTCCTGCCGGCCGGTGCCGGGCCGACGGTGATGGCGATCATAGGCACCGGGCGCTCGGGTCCGTGAGCTCCTTCAGCCGGGTGATCAGCCGCGCCGCGCGACGACGAGCATCGTGGCGATGGCGACCGTGCGGTGGCGTACGCGTGGTCGGGACCTGCCTACGTCCGTCGTGTCGTCGTCGGGCAAGCTGTGACGTCCCATGCGGTGGCGCCCCTCCTTGGACGGTGAACTGAGGAAAAGGGGACCGGCGTCATCTCAGTGCCGCTCGTCCCCCAGCCTGTCGCACGCGAATTTCGCACCTGCTTTCGAGACCCTGGCGGGGCGAGGATGGGGATGAGACGGGATTACTCAACTGGAGGCAGGCGTGCAGGCGGAGGCGGGACGCGTGGCTGATTCTCTTCCTCAAGAGGGCATGTCGCGGAGGATCTTGCGGTCCGAGACGCTCCTTGTACTGGCCCTCTCGCTGGGCGCGAGCGGAGTGTCGTCGCTGATCAGCTTTATCGGATCGGTGACGAAACCGGGCGGACTCAAGGACCAGGCGGCGACGCTGAACAAGTCGTACGCACCCGGGCGGCCGTGGCTCGATCTCACCTGGCAGCTCTTCGATATCGCGACGGCGCTGGTGCCTGTCCTGCTCGTCGCGCATCTGCTGCTGCGGGAGGGCGCCGGTCTGCGCTCGATCGGCTTCGACCGGACCAGACCCTGGTCCGACCTGGGGCGGGGCGCGCTGATCGCGGCGGGCATCGGCAGCGCCGGGCTGGCGTTCTACCTTGTGGCGCGCGCCGCCGGGTTCAACCTCACCGTGGTGCCCGAAGCGCTGCCCGAGGTGTGGTGGAAGTACCCGGTGCTGATCCTCTCGGCGATCCAGAACTCCGTACTGGAGGAAGTGATCGTCGTCGGGTATCTGCTGCGCAGACTCGGGCAGTTGGGCTGGACACCGATGGCCGCGCTGGTGGCGAGTTCGGTGCTGCGCGGCTCGTACCACCTCTACCAGGGCATCGGCGGCTTCGTCGGCAACATGGTGATGGGTGTGGTGTTTGTGCTGCTCTACCGGCGGTGGGGCCGGGTCGGGCCGCTGGTGGTGGCACATGCGCTGCTGGACATCGTGGCCTTCGTCGGCTACGGGCTGCTGGCCGGGAAGGTGGGGTGGCTGCCCACTCCGTGACCGGGGGCGGGCTCAAGGGGCATACGGCGAGTGCCTGTACGCCCCTTTCCCGTACGCCCCTTGGTGTGCGCGGCCCGGCGTATGCCGGTGTCAGGGTGCGGTGAGCAGTTCGCCGTCGATGACGGTCACGGCCCGGCCGGTCAGCAGGGTGCGGTCGCCGCGCAGGGAGGTGCGGACCAGGCCGGAGCGGGCGGAGGCCTGGAGGCCGGTCAGTTCGCCGCGGCCGAGGCGCGCCGACCAGAACGGCGCGAGGGCCGTGTGCGCGCTGCCGGTCACCGGGTCTTCGTCGATGCCGACCCGCGGGAAGAATCCGCGCGAGACGAAGTCGTAGCCGGAGGCAGGGTCCTCGGCGGCGGCCGTGGCGATGATGCCGCGCTCCGAGTGCGCCACGAGAGCGGGGAAGTCCGGCGTCAGCGTGCGCACGGTCCGCTCGTCGGCCAGCTCGACCACCAGATCGCCGATGTGCGCGCCCGTGTCATGGACGGAGATCACCTTCGCGCCCAGGGCGTCGGCGACGCCGTCCGGGATGTCGACCGGGGTGAGCGGGGACGTGGGGAAGTCGAGGGTGAGCGTGCCGTCCTCGTGGGCGGTGGCGGACAGGATGCCGCAGCGCGCGGCGAAGCGCACCGTTCCGCTCGCGGTGCCCGTGGTGTGCAGGACATGCGCGGTGGCCAGCGTGGCATGTCCGCACATGCTGACCTCGGCGGCCGGTGTGAACCAGCGCAGCGCCCAGTCGGCCTCGCCGCCCAAGGGGAGGGGATGGGCGAAGGCGGTCTCCGAAAGGTTCACCTCCCTCGCCACCTGCTGGAGCCAGGAGTCGGCGGGGAAGCGGTCGGAGTCCAGCAGCAGGACTCCGGCGGGGTTTCCGGCGAAGGGACGGTCGGTGAAAGCGTCGACGATTCGAATCCGCATGCCGTGACCGTAGGGGCTGGGCAAAGTCGCAGGCCAAGGCCAATTCGGGGTTGTTGGACCGATTGGGCGTTGCCAGGCGATGCATTCCGATATATCGTTGACGCATCGCGACAGATCAACGATGGAAGGAGCGTAGCGATGCGTTCACATGGACACGGTCAAGGGCACGAACACGGGCATGGGCACTGCGGGCCCGGCCATCAGGGTCGGGGCGACTTCGAGGGGCGGCGCGCGGCATTCGGTCCGTTCGGGCCGCCGTTCGGTGGGCCTTTCGGGGGCGGACGCGGTCGTGGCGGTGGCCGGGGGAGGGCGCGGCGGGGTGACGTGCGTGCTTCGATCCTGGCGCTGCTGAAGGACCGGCCGATGCACGGTTACGAGATGATCCAGGAGATCGGCGAGCGCAGCGGCGGGGCCTGGCGGCCCAGCCCCGGCTCGGTCTACCCGACGCTCCAGCTGCTTGAGGACGAAGGTCTGATCACCAGTGCGAGCGACGGCGGCAAGAAGCTGTTCACGCTCACCGACTCGGGGCGTACCGAGGCCGAATCGGGGCCGGAGGCTCCGTGGGAAGAGGCTGGGCGCGGAGTCGACTGGGAAACGGTCAACGAGATCCGGCAGGCCGGGTTCGGCCTGATGGAGGCGTTCGGCCAGGTCTGGAAGACCGGCACCACCGAGCAGCGGCAGAAGGCCGTCGCCGTCATCAATGAAGCCCGTAAGAAGCTCTATCTGATCCTCGCCGGCGAGCACTGACTCGTTGGCGCGAGAAGGGCCCCGCGCAGTCGCGCGGGGCCCTTCCCGCGCGTCCGGTGTCAGGCCATCAGTCCGCCCAGCTTTCGCAGCGATTCGTTCAGCGCGGCGGTCGCCGAGTCCTTGAGCTTGCCGGCCATCAGCGACACGGCGGCGCCGGTGAACTCTCCGTCGATCCGGACCTGCGTCGCGTCTCCGTCAGGGGTGAGCGTGTAGCGGTTGCCGACACTGACGCCCATCGGTCCCTTGCCCCTGATCCCCAGCACCCGGCCGGCCTCGAACTCGTCCACGGTCCAGGCCACCTCGGCGGGAAAGCCCATGAGCTTCATGTTCTCCTCGTACGTGGCTCCCAGTTCCAGCGTCGCCGGGCCGCCCTGGGGGAAGCTGGTGTGGGTGGCGTTCCACTGGCCGTAGGCGGTGAAGTCCGTCAGCTGGGCCCAGACCTTCTCGGCCGGCGCTTCGATGCGGGCCTCGGCACTGACTTCGGCCATACGACCACCCCTTCTCGTCGGGTTACGGTGTCGCGGAACGTAGCCGTACCTGTCCGAACATTCAATACTGATGAATAGTCAGATCGTCTCGACCGGTCGGAATGGCAAGGCGGCGCGCGGACTTCGAGGAGAACTGTCTCAATCTCATCCGTAAGGAGGAGAAACCGGTCGTGCGTGCCCAACTTCTGCGGGATGTGCGAATGGGACCCGGCGGGGACGCTCGAGCCCTGGCGAAGTGATGGGGTGGGAGACGTGCACAGCCCTACCCCGCGGGTGCCCCGGCAGCCGACCGCCATCCGTACAGAGACCGACGCCAGACTCACCGCGGAGCTGGCCCTGGTGGTAGCGGGTGCGCGCAGAAGGGCGCTGCGCGACGGCGACCGGCAGATCGACACGGCCCATCTCCTGCACTCGCTGATCGAGTCGGTCCCCGAGGTGCGGACCGTCGTCGGCGACGGGCCGCAGGTCGCGCGGGTGCTCGGCTATCTCGTCCAGCGGAGTATCGGCTACGGCCTGCGCTGGCAGGGTTCGGTGGAGGATTCCGGCACGGTTGCCGTTGTGCGGGATGCGGATGCGGATGCGGATGCCTCGGGGTGGTCGCCGTCGGCGGTCACCGCCATGGAGGGCGCGCTGGAGCGGGCCCGGCTGCGCGGCGACGCACAGGCCGGCGGCATTGATCTGCTCGCCTGTCTCGCCGCGGATCGCGAGAGCAGGGCGGTGGAGGTGCTCGGGCGGGCCGGGGTGGACGCGGCGCTGCTGGCCGGGCGGATAGCCGAGATGTCTCGACATGTGTCACAGGGATGACGGTGCTGACTCGCGCTGACATGATGTGCCGATGCACGCGCCTTTGGGAAAGAGCGCCGGCCTGGGACTCGCCCTGGGCTCGGCGTTCGCATTCGGTGGATCAGGTGTCGCGGCCAAGCCGCTGATCGAAGCGGGTCTCGACCCGCTGCATGTGGTGTGGTTGCGCGTGGCCGGTTCCGCGCTGATCATGCTGCCGGTCGCCTGGCGCCACCGTGACCTGGTGCTGCGCAGGCCGGCGCTGCTGGTCGGCTTCGGGCTCCTCGCCGTCGCGGGTGTACAGGCCTGCTACTTCGCGGCGATCTCCCGGATCCCGGTCGGTGTCGCGCTGCTCGTCGAATACCTCGCACCCGCGCTCGTCCTCGGCTGGGTCCGCTTCGTCCAGCGCCGGCCCGTCACCCGGGCCGCGGCGGTCGGTGTGGTCCTCGCCGTCGGCGGTCTCGCCTGTGTCGTGGAGGTGTGGGCGGGGCTCACCTTCGACGCCTTCGGGCTGATGCTCGCGCTGGCCGCGGCATGCTGCCAGGTCGGCTACTTCGTCCTCGCGGACCAGGGCAGCGATGGGGACGACCCGGCGGATCCGCTGGGTGTGATCGCGTACGGACTGCTCATCGGCACGGTGGTGCTGACCGCTGTGGCGCGGCCGTGGGGCATGGACTGGTCGCTGCTGGGCGGCCGCGCCGACGTCGGCGGTACGCAGGTGCCCGCGGTGCTGCTGCTCGGCTGGGTCGTACTGATCGCCACGGTGGTCGCGTACGTCACCGGAGTCATCTCGGTGCGCAAGCTGTCGCCACAGGTGGCGGGCGTAGTGGCGTGCCTGGAGGCGGTCATCGCGACCGTGCTGGCGTGGGTGCTGCTGCGGGAGCATCTGTCGGCGCCGCAGATCATCGGTGGCGCGCTGGTCCTGGTGGGGGCGTTCATCGCGCAGTCGCAGGCACCGAAGGCGCCGTCGCGGCCGGTGGCGGGCGGTGGGCCGGAAGACGGGCCGGCCCGGTCGGCCGGGGCCGGGGCGGAGTTGTCGGTCCCGCACGGGGCGACGTAGGGTGGCGATCATGCATTCGACCGTACTTCCGCCGCCTGCCGCATAGCGCGGGCGGCAGTTCTCTGACGAAGACCGGGCTCGGGGTGTCCCCGAGCGGTTTGTCGCTGCCCGCGTGACGTAGCGAAGCGACCACCATCCCGTTCTTCACACGGAGAAGTCACGTGTCGGATCTTTCCACCCCTCTTGCTTCCGCTTCCGCTGCCGGCGTGCCCTCGCCCGTCGGGCGGAGCCTCCTCTATCTGATCGTCGCCGGAGTGGCGTGGGGGACCGCCGGCGCGGCCGCCTCGCTGGTCTTCCAGGTGAGCGACATGGGTCCGCTGGCGCTGTCGTTCTGGCGCTGCGCGGGCGGACTGGTGCTGTTGCTCGGCGCGCTGGTATGGCGGTCGCGCCGGGCCACGGCCGGTGCCGCTGCCGGGAGTCCCGCGGAACCGCGGCGCCGACGGCTGCTTCGGATTCTCGCTACGGGTATCGGGCTCACCGTCTTCCAGAGCGCCTACTTCGCGGCCGTCCAGGCGACGGGCCTCGCGGTGGGCACTGTCGTCACGCTGGGCGCGGGCCCCGTGCTCATCGCGGTGGGCGCGCGGCTGACGATGGGGGAGCGGCTCGGGCGGGGCGGCGTCATCGCCGTCACCGGGGCGCTGGTGGGCCTGATGGTCCTGGTGCTGGGCGGAGAGGGTGGGACGGTGCGACCGGTGGGGATCGCGCTCGCGGTTCTCGCGGCCGCCGGGTATGCGGCGATCACACTGCTGACGCGGTGGCTCGGCCGTGACGGCGGCGGCGATTCGCTCTCCACGACGGCGTGGGCTTTCGCTATCGGGTCGGTGGGGCTGCTGCCGATGGCGATCGCAGAAGGGCTGCTGCCGCACACGGCCGAACTGGGGCGTGTGGTGTGGCTGCTGGCGTACGTGGCGGCGGTGCCGACGGCTCTTGCGTACGCGCTCTACTTCGCGGGGGCGGCCGCCGTCCGGGCCGCGACGGTTTCGGTGATCATGCTGCTGGAGCCGGTGAGCGCGGCGGTCATCGCGGTGACGGCGCTGGACGAGCAGCTCACGGCGGCGACGGTGGTGGGGACCTTGTTGCTGCTGGCGGCGGTGGCGGGGCTCGCGGTGGCGGAGGCGCGGGTCGCGGTGGTACGGAGAAGGACGGCGGTGCCGGCATAGCGGCCGGTGCGGGGTGCGGGGTGAGGAGGCAAGCACCCCTGCACCGTGCACCTCGCATGCCGACCGAGCCTGCCCGTCAGCGTGCCGTGAGGTACTCCGGGACCGCGATCGAGCCGTCGAGATCCCGCGCCGGGATCGGGGTGCCGTACGTGGTGAGCAGCGGGACCACTCCCGTCCAGTGAGGGAGCGTCGCGTCCTCCGGATCGTCGTTCGGGCCGCCGGTGCGGATCTTGGCGGAGACCTCCGTCAGGTCCAGGCGCAGAACCGCCGTAGCCGCGAGCTCCTTCGCGTTCGCCGGGCGCGAGTCGAGTGAGCGTCCCGCCACGACGTGGTCCACCAGGGCGTCCAGGGCAGAGCGCTTCTCCTCGGGGTCGGTGACCTGGTGGGCCGTACCGTGGACCACGACCGAGCGGTAGTTGAGCGAGTGGTGGAACGCGGAGCGGGCGAGGACCAGGCCGTCGACATGGGTGACCGTGAGGCAGACGGCGAGGCCCGGGTCGGCCTCGCCCGCCATGCGCAGCGGCCGCGAACCCGTCGAGCCGTGGACGTACAGGTGATCGTCGACCCGGGCGTACAGCGTCGGCAGGACGACGGGCGCGCAGTCGCGTACGAAGCCGAGATGGCAGACGTATCCCTCGTCGAGTATCGAGTGGACCAGCTCATGGTCGTACGCGGCCCGCTCCCGGGCACGGGTGGGGACGGTGCGATCGGTCGGCTCGTAGGCGTCCGGCATTGCGTACTCCATTGCACTAGTGCATAATCCTCTTTGTGCTAGGAGAGTATCGGATCGTTGGCAGGCGTGCATCGGAGATTGCCGCGAGCGTCGAGCGCGCGGTCGGCGCGGGTGAACTGGAACCGGGGCAACTGCTGCCACCCATGAGAGAGTTGGCGTCCGAACTCGGCGTCAACCCGAACACGGTCGCGTCCGCGTACCGGACCCTGCGCGACCGGGGAGTGATCGAGACCTCGGGACGCAAGGGCAGTCGGGTCCGCCCGCGGCCGGCCAGCACGTCGCGCGGAACGATCAGGGTCGAGGCGCCACCGGGCGTACGGGACCTGGGCCAGGGGAATCCCGACCCCGCGCTGCTGCCACCACTGCACGACGCGCTCGCCGCCGCGGCCCGGCGCAATGCGGAGGAGCCCGGACTGTACGGACAGGCGCCCGTCGACGCGGATTTCGCCCGCCTCGCGCGAGCCGCAATGGACGACGACGGCGTGCCCGACGGGCAGGTCGCCGTCACCTCCGGATCGCTCGACGCCATCGAGCGCGTCCTCGCCGCGCATCTGAGGCCCGGTGACGCGGTCGCCGTCGAGGACCCCGGCTGGGGAAGCCTGCTGGACCTGGTGCCGGCGCTGGGGCTGAAGCCCGTGCCGGTGGCGCTCGACGACGACGGGCCGCTGGCGAGCGAGGTCGAGAAGGCGCTGACCGCCGGGGCCAGGGCGCTGATCGTCACCGACCGGGCGCAGAACCCGACCGGCGCCGTGGTGAGCGCGGAGCGCGCGCGTGAACTGCGGGCCGTACTCGCCCGGTTCCCCCGGACCCTGCTCATCGAGGACGACCACGGCCACGCCATCGTCGATCTGCCGCTGCACCCTCTCGCCGGAGTGACGGACAGCTGGGCCCTCGTACGCTCCACGGCCAAGGCCTACGGCCCTGATCTGCGTGTCGCCGTGCTGACCGGCGATGCCGTCACGGTCGACCGGGTCATGGGACGGCAGCGGCTCGGACCCGGCTGGGTCAGCAGGCTGCTGCAACGCGCGGTCGTACACCTGTGGACGTCGCACGCGGTGGATTCGCATGCCGTCGCGCGCTCGTACGGGGAACGGCGTGACGCGCTCGTACGGGCGCTCGCGGAGCGGGGGATCGAGGCTCATGGGCGCAGCGGGATGAATGTCTGGGTGCCCGTCCCGGACGAGACCGGGGCGGCGGCGCGTCTGCTCCATGCCGGCTGGGCCGTCGCGCCGGGGGCACGGTTCAGGATGGCGGCGCCTCCCGCCGTGCGGATCACCGTCTCGGGCCTGACGATGGACGACATCGGGCCGGTCGTCGACGCGGTGGCGTCGGCGACCGGCCCGGCGCCCGCCCGCAGTTACGGCTGAGCTGCAGGTGCGGGCGCCTTGGGGCGGCTCTGGGTGAGCGCCGCGCCCGCGAGGACGATCAGCGCGTCCACCAGTGTGTTCCGGCCCAACTGCTCGTCCAGGACCGCGACGCCGGCCGCGGTGGCGCTGACCGGGATGAAGCAGGTGACCATCTGCGCGGTCGCCGGGCCGACTTCGGCGACCAGGCCGTACCGGAGGAGCAGCGCGAAGCCGGTACCCAGCGCACCGTCACACCCGGGCTCGGACGCGACCGGGTGCCCGAGGGCGTACGGATGGTGCCCGTACGGCAGCGGATGCGCAGGCACATCACGCGGTGTGGCGGACCGACGCGGACCGCCGCCCCTCGATCCGGGCCGCGGTCGAGGCGCTGCGCGAGGCCGCCGTTCGGCCGGATCCGAGGGATCCGGCGGATCGGCCGCGTGAGGCAGGTCAGAGGGCTGACAGCTTCCTGAAGTCCCAGGACGCGATCGTGTCGGGAGTCAGCCGCAGCCAGGCGTGCCTGCCGTCGTGCGGCATCTCGTCCATGCCGAAGTTCTTCCGCGCGAACAGCCTTTCGGGCACGTCCAGTTCGGAGCACGGCTCACCGGTGCGCGGGGCCTCGCCCACGAAGACGGCGGTGCCGGAGAGCTCGACGCCGCGCAGTTCGCCGTACTCCTCGCCGTCGTCGACCACGACGGCGAGCCTCGGATCGTGCCGCAGCTCGGCCCAGCGGCGGCTGCGCGTGATGGAGTACAGCCACAGCGAGGTCCCGTCCCAGGCGAACCACAGTGCGCTGACATGCGGACGGCCGTCCGCGGAGACGGTGGCCACCCGGCAGGTGCGCTGCTCGGCCAGGAACTCGTCCAGCTCGCCGGGCGTCATCATGATGCGACGGCCCCGGCGTTGTGTGACGGCCATGTGCGGCCCCTCCCTGTAACTGACCAAGTGTCAGGAATCATGGGGGCTCTTCCTTCATCACGCAATGGTGGCTACTCTCGCCGCGCTGACTCAGTGGCGTCTCGGCGGCAGGCCCGGTGACGGTCCGGGTCCCGGTGACACGAGGGGGAGCTGTGCCGACCTTCGAACAGCTGGCGGAGCAGCTCGACCCGACCAGCACGGCGCTGCTCACCGTCGAGTGCCAGCAGGGTGTCGTGGGCAAGGACAGCGCCCTGCCCGAACTCGCCGCCGAGGCCCGCTCGTCCGGCGCGCTCCACAACGTGGCACGTCTGGTCGCGGGCGCTCATGAAGCGGGCGTACAGGTGCTGCACGCCGTCGCCGAGCGGCGCCCCGACGGCCGAGGCGCCAACCACAACGCCCGGCTCTTCCGGGCTGCCGGGCGGCTGCCCGTCCAGCAGCACACGGGCTCGACGGCCGTCCGTATCGCCGCGCCGATCGAAGTCGCCGACGAAGACCTCGTCGTACGGAGACTGCACGGCCTGTCACCCATCGCGGGCACCGACGTCGACGCCCTGCTGCGCAACCTCGGCTGCCGCAGCCTGCTGATCACAGGGGTCTCGGCGAACATCGCCATCCCCAACGCCGTCTTCGACGCCGTCAACCTCGGCTATGCGGCGGTCGTTCCGGGCGACGCCATCGCGGGGGTCCCCTCCGACTACACCCCCGCGATGATCCGTAACACGCTCGCGCTCGTTGCCACGATCACCACCACCGACGATGTGCTCGCCTGCTGGAAACGGCCGCGCCGCGTCAGGCGAGCTTGATCGAGCCTCCGTCGACCGTGATCGACGCGGTGGGCAGCGCAGTAGTGGCCGGCCCGGTCTTGACGCTGCCGTCCGACGCGTCGAACTGGCTGCCGTGGCACGGGCAGTGGATGACGCCGTTGGATACGTCCTTCACCGCGCAGCCCTGGTGAGTGCACTTGGACGAGAACGCCTTGAACTCGCCCGGCTTCGGCTGAGTGACCACCACATTGCCGATGACCTTGCCGCCGCCCTCGGGGATGTCCGTGGTCTTGGCGAGCACCTTGCCGACGGCGTCCCCGCCTGCGTCCCCGCCGGCCGGCTGCGCGCCCACCGTCTGCCCGCCGTCGTCCGAGCCGCCGCACGCGGTCAGCGCGACGGCGAGGCCGGCTCCGCCCACCGCGGCGACGACGGTACGGCGTGCGACGATCCGCGCGGGTCCCTGCGATCCGGTCATGCCGGCTCCCTTTCGACGGCCGGCCCCTCGTCGGCCGGTTCTTGACGTTGTACGCGACGGAGAGCTGCAATGTTCATTCTCAAGGAATTCTTGGAGGAAGCCGACCGCGAATGACAGAAGTCCGGCAACCGTGTCCTCCTGAGTGACCGGACGGCTCCCTCCGGAGAGCGGGAATACGGAGTGATCACCGGAACTGCCCCACGTACTGTGGGGCAATGCTTTCCGAAGTCACAGCGACCCGCTACGTCACGCCCTTGCGTGAAGGCGGCTCGCTCCCGGGGATCGTCGAGGCCGACGATCTCGGAACGTACGTCATGAAGTTCACCGGCGCGGGACAGGGCCGCAAGACGCTCGTCGCCGAGGTCATCTGCGGACAGCTGGGCCGCAGGCTCGGGCTGCGCGTGCCCGAGCTGGTCAGTATCCAGCTGGACCCGGTCATCGGACTCGGCGAGCCCGACCAGGAGGTGCAGGAGCTGCTGAAGGCGAGCGGCGGGCTGAACCTCGGGATGGACTTCCTGCCCGGTTCGCTCGGCTTCGATCCGCTCGCCTACGAGGTGGACGCGACCGAAGCCGGCAAAGTCGTCTGGTTCGACGCGCTGATCAACAACGTCGACCGCTCGTGGCGCAACCCCAACATGCTGGTGTGGCACGGCGACCTGTGGCTCATCGACCACGGCGCCACCATGATCTGGCACCACAACTGGCCGGGCGCCCAGGCCTCCGCGGCCAAGGCCTACGACGCCTCGGACCATGCTCTCGCTCCGTTCCGCCCCGACATCGCGTCGGCCGCCGCCGAACTCGCGCCGCTCGTCACCGAGGAGCTCCTCACCGGGATCGCCGCCGAGGTCCCCGACGAATGGCTGGTCGACGAGCCGGGCTTTGAGTCCACCGGCGCGCTGCGCCGTGCCTATGTCGAGGCGCTGCTGCCGCGCGCCGCGACGATCCACACGCGCATCAGCCTGGATGCTCCGGCCAGGGAGAGGCCCTCGCAGGCCCCGGGCTGGCTGACGGATCACCTCACGCCGTGGCCGCACGCCACCAAGAAGGACCGGGGCGGCGCCAAGTGAGTGACCGCGATGTCTTCGAGTACGCGCTGCTGCGCGTGGTCCCGCGGGTCGAGCGCGGCGAATGCTTCAACGCGGGTGTGGTGGTCTACTGCCGGGCCAAGTCCTTCGTGGCCGCCCGCACCCATCTGGACGAGGCGAAACTCAAGGCGCTGGATCCGCGCGCCGATGTCATCGGTGTGCGTGCCGCACTCCACGCCGTCGAGGGCGTCTGCCGCGGCGGCGAGGACGCGGGCCAAGCCGCGCGTGACGACGCCGGACGCCGCTTCCGGTGGCTGATCGCGCCGCGCTCCACCGTCGTACAGCCGGGCCCGGTCCACACCGGACTGACCGCCGATCCGGAGGCCGAGGTGGAGCGGCTGCTCGACCTGCTGGTGCGCTGACGGTGCGCCGATGGGGTGCTGAGGAAGGGCTCGCGGGGATGTGACATGCGCCGTTGATCCCCGGCGCCGTTGACACCGCGTGCCAGGGCTTCTAGCGTCTCGACTGCTGAAGGTACTAAGCGGTTGCTCAGCGATCGAGAGCCGACGGCAGAGGGTTTCCAGAGTTTCCAGGGCGAGGAGAACCAGCATGTCCACCACCGAGCAGCGCGTCGCCGTCGTGACCGGGGGCGCGCGCGGCATTGGCGCCGCCACCGCGGTACGACTGGCGGCGGAAGGCCGCGCCGTAGCCGTGCTCGACCTCGACGAGGCCGCCTGCAAGGACACCGTCGAGAAGATCACCGCGGCGGGCGGCAAGGCCCTCGCGATCGGCTGCGACGTGTCCGACAGCGCCCAGGTGGAGGCCGCCGTGGCGCGCGTCGCCGCCGAACTCGGCGCGCCCACGATCCTCGTCAACAACGCGGGTGTGCTGCGCGACAACCTGCTCTTCAAGATGAGCGAGTCCGACTGGGACATCGTGATGAACGTGCACCTCAAGGGCGCGTTCCTGATGGCCAAGGCCTGTCAGAAGCACATGGTGGACGCCGGATTCGGCCGCATCGTCTCGCTCTCCTCCAGCTCGGCGCTCGGCAACCGGGGCCAGGCCAACTACTCCGCCGTCAAGGCCGGTCTGCAGGGCCTGACCAAGACTCTCGCCAAGGAGCTCGGCAAGTTCGGCATCACCGCCAACGCCGTCGCCCCCGGATTCATCGTCACCGAGATGACGGCTCAGACGGCCGCGCGCATCGGCATGGGCTTCGAGGAGTTCCAGGCCGCCGCCGCCACCCAGATCCCGGTCCAGCGTGTCGGATGGCCCGAGGACATCGCCAACGCCATCGCCTTCTTCACGGGCGAGGAGGCCGGCTTTGTCTCCGGCCAGGTCATGTACGTGGCCGGCGGACCGCTCAACTGAATCGGGAGACGACGAACATGACCGCAGAGGTACAGGACAGCGGAAAGGTCGCCCTGGTCACGGGCGCGAGCCGCGGTATTGGTTACGGCATCGCGGAGGCGCTCGTCGCCCGTGGCGACCGGGTGTGCATCACCGGTCGGGGTGAGGACGCGCTCAAGGAGGCCGTGGAGCAGCTCGGCTCGGACCGGGTGATCGGCGTCGCGGGCAAGGCCCATGACGAGGCCCATCAGGCGGCCGCCGTCGAGCGCACCATGGAGGCGTTCGGCCGCGTCGACTTCCTGGTCAACAACGCCGGCACGAATCCGGTCTTCGGCCCGATCGCCGAACTCGACCTGAATGTGGCGCGCAAGGTCTTCGAGACCAATGTGATCTCGGCGCTCGGCTTCGCGCAGCAGACCTGGAAGGCCTGGCAGAAGGAGAACGGCGGCGCGATCGTGAACATCGCCTCGATCGCCGGCGTCTCCGCCTCGCCCTTCATCGGCGCGTACGGCATGAGCAAGGCGGCCATGGTCAATCTGACCCTGCAGCTCGCGCACGAGTTCGCCCCGGCCGTGCGGGTCAACGCGATCGCACCCGCAGTGATCAAGACCAAGTTCGCCCAGGCGCTCTATGAGGGACGTGAGGCCGAGGCGGCCGCGGCCTATCCGCTGGGGCGGCTCGGAGTGCCTGAGGACATCGGCGGAGCGGCCGCGTTTCTCACTTCCGAGCAGTCGGGCTGGATCACGGGGCAGACACTGGTGGTCGATGGGGGTATCTTCCTGAATGCCGGTGTGCACTGACGCACACAGAGGCGCACTGAGCCGGTTTGTTCCTGATTGAGCCAAGTGCCCCGCCGGGCCACCAGGTTGACCCGGCGGGGCGCTGCGGTATGGTCGGCCGACCCATGGCTGAACGAGGAGCGTGCACGTGTTCTACCGGACCTGTCTGCAGGCCGCTGCAGCCCTAGCGTCCATATCTCTGCTGGCCGGATGCAGCCTGTTTTCGGGTGAGAGCACCGAGCGCGAGCAGAAGATTACGGTCGGTACGATGAGTGAGCCCACCACCCTCGATCCGGCCGCAGCCTGGGACGGCTCATGGGAATTGCTGAGTAATGTCTTCCAGACGCTGGTGAGCTTCCCGTCCGGCAGCGCGGCGCCGCAGCCCGATGCCGCGGAATCCTGCCGCTTCACCGACTCCAGCAACAAGCTCTTCGAGTGCGAGCTGAAGCCTGACCTCGCCTTCTCCAACGGCGACAAGCTCGACGCCGCGGCGGTCAAGTACTCCATCGAGCGGATCCAGAAGATCGATGCGAAGGGTGGCCCGAACGGTTTGCTCGGCTCGCTCGGCAGTGTCCAGACCGCCGGCGACCGCATCGTGAAGTTCAGCCTCAAGACGCCGGACGCCACGTTCCCGTTCATCCTGGCCACGCCCGCCATGTCGATCGTCCCGCCCAAGGAGTACCCGGCTGACAAGCTCCGCGAGGACGGCGGGCTGACCGGTTCGGGGCCGTATGTCCTGAGTTCGTACAAGAAGGGCGACCGGGCCGAGCTGACCAAGAACTCCAAGTACGTAGGGTTCGCCAAGCTCAAGAACGAAGCAGTCGACATCCGCTACTTCCAGGACTCCGACGTGATGGTCGGAGCCCTCAAGAAGAAGGAGATCGACGCGATCTACCGTGGTCTGACCGCGGCGGAAGTCGTCAAGTTCCAGTCGAAGCAGCCGGAGTACGACAGCCTCCAGCTCGTCGAGACGGTCGGCGCCGACATCCGCTACCTCGTCTTCAACTCCAAGGACCCCATGGCGGGCAAGCTCGCCGTACGCCGTGCGATCGCCCAGGTCGTCGACCGCGGCGCGCTGGTGGCCAAGGTCTACCAGGGCACGGCCGAGCCGCTGTACTCCATGGTCCCCAAGGGCATTTTCGGCCACACCACCGAGTTCTTCGACCGCTATGGCGAGCCGGATGTGGACAAGGCGCGGGCCATCCTCAAGAACGCCGGCATCACCACCCCGGTGCCGATGAAGTTCGGGTACTCCTCCGACCGTTACGGCTCCGCCTCCAAGCCCGAGTTCGAAGAGCTCAAGCGGCAGCTCGACTCCTCCGGCCTGTTCACGATAACGGTGGAGGGCAGGCCCGAGAAGGACTTCCAGAAGGCCTACAAGGCCGGCGAGTACCCCGCATTCGGACGCGGCTGGTTCCCCGACTTCCCGGACCCGGACAACTTTGTGGCGCCGTTCGTCGGCGAGAAGAACGCGCTCAGCATGCCGTACCAGAGCCCCGAGATCACCGACCAGCTGCTGCCCGCGTCCCGGCGCCAGAGCGACCGCGGTGCGGTCACCAAGCAGTTCGAGCGGGCACAGGAGATCATCGGCGACGATGTCCGGCTGCTGCCGCTGTGGCAGGGCAAGATGTACGTCGCCTCCAGCGAGGAGATCGGCGGCGGCGAACTCGCGATCAACCCGCAGACATTCATGCAGATGTGGCAGCTGTACCGCAAGGCCAGCTGGTAGACCCCGTTGTCAGTGGCCCCCAGTAGGTTCTGTGGTCAAGAACTGATCACATACCGGAGGTTGTTGACGTGACCGACACCGACATGCTGCCCGAGTCCTGGCGTGGCGTCCTCGACGAAGAGCTGCAGAAGCCCTACTTCAAGGAGCTCACGGAGTTCGTGGAGGAGGAGCGGGCGAAGGGGCCGGTCTACCCGCCGCGCGAAGAGGTGTTCGCCGCGCTCGACGCCACCCCGTACGAGCGGGTGAAGGTGTTGATCCTCGGCCAGGATCCGTACCACGGAGAAGGGCAGGGGCACGGCCTCTGCTTCTCCGTGCGGCCGGGTGTGAAGACCCCGCCCTCCCTGCGGAACATCTACAAGGAGATGAAGGAGGAGCTCGGCCACCCCATCCCGGACAACGGCTATCTGATGCCGTGGGCCGAGCAGGGTGTTCTCCTGCTCAACGCGGTGCTGACGGTGCGGGCCGGCGAGGCCAACTCGCACAAGGGCAAGGGGTGGGAGAAGGTGACGGACGCGGTGATCAGCGCCGTTGCCTCCCGGCCCGACCCGGCGGTGTTCGTCCTCTGGGGCAACTACGCGCAGAAGAAGCTGCCGCTGATCGACGAGGAGCGGCATGTGGTGGTGAAGGGTGCGCACCCCTCGCCTCTGTCCGCGAAGAAGTTCTTCGGCTCCCGTCCGTTCACGCAGATCAATGAGGCGGTCGCGGCCCAGGGGCACGAGCCCATCGACTGGCGGATCCCGGACCTCGGCTGAGCGTTCGCGCACCCGGCTGACAGGCTCGGGCAGCTGCCCGAGCCTGTGCGGCAATGTCCGTGGCGGCGGCTAGCGTCGTGATCCGCGGCGTCGGTATCAGCGGCTGACCCCGCGGGTCGCAATTCGCTGCACGGACGTGGGAGGCCAAGTGAGGGAGCAGCAGGAGGCATCGGGGGACGCCGTCATGACCCGGATCGGGCAAGTGATCATGCTGCTGCACGGCGGGGACCGCGAGGAGGCGCGCAATCGTTTCGGCGCGCTCTGGGCGGAGATCGGCGAGGACGGTGATCCACTCCACCGCTGTACGCTCGCGCACTACATGGCGGACACCCAGGACGACCCCGGCGACGAGCTCGCCTGGGACCTGCGGGCTCTGTCGGCGGCCGACGGCCTGAGCGAACAGCGGCTGGCCCAGCACCAGGAGACGCTCGCGGTGCGAGCCTTCTATCCCTCGCTGCATCTCAATCTCGCGGCCGACTATGTGAAGCTGCAGCGCCCGGAGGCGGCGCGGGTCCACCTCGACCGGGCGCGCTCGGCGACGGACGCCCTGGGGGACGACGGATACGGAAACGGCGTCCGTGCCGCTATCGACCGGCTGGAGCGCGGGTTGCGCGGCGAGTGAGACTCAATTCCCGTAGGCCTCGCGGCAGATCCGGGCCTCGAGGCTGTCGGGCGACAAGTGGGCGTAGTCCTCGCCCAGCGCACAGACGTCCGTCCGGGCGGCCGACGGTGCAGGTGGTACGGGTACGGGGGCGGGCGGCTTCGCGGTCCCGGGTTTCGCCGGTCGGGGCTCCGGCCGCTCGCGCGGCACATGTCCGGCGACGGGTGGCGGCGGGGGAGCGGTGCTCCCGGCCGGAGGCGTCGCGGCCGGAGACGGGGGCTCAAGGACCTCGCGGGCGGGGCCCTGCGCGATCTGCGCCTCCACGACGTGTGCCGGGCTGCCACTCGGCGGCGGTGGTGGAAGTGCGGGCGCGGGCCGCGGCTCGACGGCCACACAGCCGGTGACAGTCCAGGCGGCCACTGCTACCAGGACCTTTGCGGCGATTCTCGTTCGGTGCACCCGCGCAACTCTGCTGTGCGCGGGGGCACTTTCAAAGGCGGACCGGCACTCTGTGGTCCGCACGGGTGACGGCGGTCAGTGCGGTCGTACGCCGTCGGTCGGCGTCATTCGCCGGTCGCGCCGTCGATCCGCTCGCGGACGAGGTCGGCGTGTCCGTTGTGGCGCGCGTACTCCTCGATCATGTGCGTCATGATCCACCGCAGGTTGAAGGTCTCCCCGCTGCGGTGCTTGCCCGTACCCACATCGTCGAGCGTCCGGGACGCGGCAAGCTCACGGGCCCGTGCGATCTCGGCCTGCCAGGTCGCGTACGCCTCGGCGTAGGTGTCCTGCTCCGTGACGTGGAAGTCGCCGTCCCGGTCGTCGTTGGAGTAGAGGTACTCGGCACCCTCCCCGGCCAGGATGTTGCGGAACCAGCCCCGCTCGACCTCCGCCATGTGCCGTACGAGTCCGAGCAGTGAGATCTCGGAGGGCGGCACGGACAGCTGCCGCAGCTGCTCGTCGTTCAGCCCGGCGCACTTCACTTCCAAGGTCCCGCGGTGGTAGTCGAGCCAGCCCTCCAGCATGTCGCGCTCGCCCGCGGTGGTGGAAGGTTCGGTGCGTTCAGGTGTCGTCATGGCGGTCATCCTGAACCACCGGACCTCGTGCCGCCACGGGTTTATCCGCCGAGCATCCCGCGCAGCAGCTCTCGGAATCCGGTGCGCAACTCCGCCGGTTCCGGGACGGCCGCGTGGTGCGACCCCGCCGCGCAGGAGAACATCAGCCCCTCGCACCAGGCCGTCAACGACAGTGCGTGGCGCTCCGGTTCGGCGGAGCCTGCCGCGGCCATCAGTGCTGTGAGCTGCTCGCGGAACTGCCTGCCGGTCGCGTCGTAGAACTCTCGCAACTCAGGCCGGCGTGTGGCCTCGAGGGCCAGTTCGTAGCGGGCGACGAGCAGTTCGCGATGGCGGGTCAGATAGCGGTGGAGCGCGAGTGCGAGCGCGTCGGGCAGGCCGTCCGTTCCGCCGTCCGGTACCGGCGGCCCGTCCGGGGTCAGGACGGCCGCCTCACGCTCCGCCAGCCGCCGTACCGCGGCCTCGAGGAGCGCCTGCCGGGTGCGTGCGTAGTTGGACGTCGAGCCCTGCGGGAGCCCGGCGGCCCCGTCCACCGCCCGGTGGGTGAGGCCGCGCATCCCGCGCTCGGCGAGCAGTCCCAGCGCGGCGTCGGCGATCAGTTCGGCACGGGAGGTGCTCGTGGTGGTGCGTGCGGCCATGAGCTCAACCTACCCCTTCGACTACAGCTGTAGTACGGTGTAGGACACTACAGGTGTAGTTAGCGCATCAGCCGTCACGTGCGTCATGCGCCTCAAACGCATCGAGGAGGAGCCGTGCCCGGACCGCGAGCCGTCGTCATCGGAAGCGGAATCGGTGGACTGACCGCCGCCGTGGCCCTGCGTCTGAGCGGCTGGCAGGTCACCGTCCTGGAGCGCGCCGCATCCCTGGAACCGGTCGGCGCCGGTATCGGCCTGGCCCCCAACGCCCAGCGCGCCCTCGATGTCATCGGCCTCGGCGACGACATCCGCGACCTGGCCGCCTGGCAGGGCGACGGAGGCATGTTCGGTCCGGGCGGCCGCCGGCTGTCGCGTACGAACAGCGCCGCCGCGGCCGAACGCTTCGGCGGACCCCTGGTCCTGGTCCACCGCGCCACCCTGATCGACCGGCTCACTGCCCGGCTGCCCGCCGACGCCGTGCGCACCGACAGCCCCGCCGCGCTCGCCGACCCGGGAGTCGCCGGCGGCCGCCCCGCCCGGGTCACCACTGCAGGCCAAGAGATCGAGGCCGACCTGGTCATCGGTGCCGAGGGCATCAACTCCGCCGTGCGCCGTCTTCTGTTCCCGGGGCACCCCGGACCCTCCTACTCCGGACTCACCACCTGGCGAGTGGTCGTCCCCGCGCCCGGCCTGCCCTTCGAACCCCACGAGACCTGGGGACCCGGCGCGCTCTGGGGCACCCAGCCGCTCAAGGACGGCCGGATCTACGCGTACGCGGCGGCCGTGGCCCGCGCCGGAGCCCGCGCGGCCGACAACGAGCAGGCCGAGCTGCTGCGCCGCTTCGGCTCCTGGCACGACCCCATCCCCGCGATCATCTCGGCCGCCGAACCCGGCCTCGTACTGCGCCACGATGTCCACCACCTCATCGAGCCGTTGCCCGCCTTCCACCGGGGCCGCACCGTGCTCCTGGGCGACGCCGCCCACGCCATGGCCCCCACGCTCGGTCAGGGCGGCAACCAGGCCATCGAGGACGGCATCGTCCTCGCCCACCACGCGGCGCCCGACGGCGACTTGGCCGCCGGCCTCGCCGCCTACAGCGCCGAACGGCTGCCGCGCACCACCGCCGTCGTCCGCAAGTCCGCCCGGATCGCCCGGCTGGTGTCCCTGACCAGCCCCCCGGCCGTCGCGGTGCGCAACACCCTGATGTCCACGGTCTCCCGGCTCGGCCCCGGCCTCGTCCTGCGGACCTTCGACGGCATCGCCGACTGGCGGCCGCCGCAGCGCACGTATGCTGCCGGAGCACAGGACGCAGCAGAAGGACAATCGGCACAGCGCCAAGGGAGGCCCCTGTGAAGGTCGGCTGCATCGGGCTCGGCGACATCGCGCAGAAGGCCTATCTGCCGGTGCTCACCACTCTGCCCGGGGTCGAACTGCACCTGCAGACCCGCACTCCGGCCACCCTGGCACGGGTCGCCGATACCCATCACATCCCCGCCGAGCGGCGCCACACAGACCTCGGCTCCCTCCTCGCCGCGGGCCTGGACGCCGCCTTCGTGCACGCTCCGACCTCCGCGCACGCCGAGATCGTCACCCGGCTCCTGGAGGCGGGAGTGGCGACGTACGTCGACAAGCCGCTCGCCTACGAACTGGCCGAATCGGAGCGGCTGGTGGGCCTCGCCGAGGAACGCGGCACCAGCCTGGCCGTGGGCTTCAACCGCCGTCTCGCGCCCGGCTACGCCCAGTGCCTGGAGCACCCGCGCGAGCTGATCCTGATGCAGAAGAACCGCGTCGGCCTCGCCGAGGACCCGCGCACCCTCGTCCTCGACGACTTCATCCACGTCGTCGACACCTTGCGTTTCCTGGTGCCGGGACCGGTCGACCACACCGACGTGAGGGCGCGGATCGTCGACGGGCTGATGCACCATGTCGTGCTGCAGCTGTCCGGCGACGGATTCACCGCGATCGGGACGATGAACCGTATGAGCGGCTCCACCGAGGAGATCCTCGAGGTGTCGGGACAGGACACCAAGCGGGAGGTCCGCAACCTCGCGGAGGTCGTCGACCACAAGGGTCAGCCGAGCGTACGGCGGCGCGGCGACTGGGTGCCCGTCGCCAGGCAGCGCGGCATCGAGCAGTCGGTGTTCTCCTTCCTCGACGCCGTGCGGGCCGGAAAGCTGCTCACCGCCCAGGATGCGCTGCGGACTCATGAGTTGTGTGAACAGGTGGTGCGGCAGTCCCTGGACCAGGCCGCCTGAAGGACCGCGTGCCCTCGACGGCGCACAGGGCCGCGAGGACGGCGAGCGCTCCGTAGACCGGCCAGTCGCCGAACCTGACGTACAGCGTCCTGCCGCCGGCCAGTGGGACGTCGTAGACGGCGCTGGTGCTGCTGTCCGTGCCGAGCGGCCGGCCGACCCGGCCGCCGCCGGGACCGTACACCGCACTGACACCGGTGAGCGTCGCGTGGACCATCGGACGCCCGCTCTCCGCCGCCCGGAGCGCCGCCAGCGAGGCGTGCTGCTCCGGCGCCCAACTCCCCTGGAACGACGAGGTTGCCGACTGTGCGATCAGCAGCTGCGCGCCGTCCCGGGTGAGCCGCCGGCTCATGTCGGGGAACGCCGACTCGAAGCAGACCAGGGGCCCGAGCCGCAGCCCGCTCTCACCGGCGCCCGGCAGCACCATCACCACCGGGCGGCTGCCGCGCAGCCGGTCCTCGCCCGCGGCCTTGCCCACCGAGGTCGCCCAGCCCAGGACCGCACGGGCCGGTATGTACTCACCGAAGGGGACGAGCCGCATCTTGTCGTAGCGGTCGCCCGTCGGGCCTTGGGGACCGACGAGGACCGAGCTCTTGAAGATTCCGGTCGGGCCGGAATCATCCTGACGCCGGGCGTCCACGTTGACCAGCACCTCGGCGCCGACGGTGCGTGAGAGAACGGCGATCCGTGCCGCGAGATCGGGCCGTTCGCGCAGATCCGCGCCGACACTGCTCTCGCCCCAGACGACCAGATCGACGTCCTGGCCCGCCAGTTGGCGGGTGAGCTCCTCGCTGCGGGCGAAGCGCCGGTCAGTGCTGCCGATGCCGTCGACGACCCCCGGCTGCACGACGGCGATCCGGGCCCGGCCCGACTGCTCGGGCTGCGGGACCCAGATCCAGGCCGCGGTTGTGGTGAGCGCGCAGATGACGCCTCCGCCCACTGCCGCGGTACGGGCCCGTGGTACCGCGACCAGCACGGTGAACGCCGTATTCACCGCGAGCACCAAAAGACTCACCAGCCACACGCCACCCACCGATGCGAGCCGTAGAGCAGGAGAGACCTCCCACTGACTGGCCCCGAGCAGACCCCAGGGGCCGCCCAAACCCTCCCAGGACCGGGCCAGTTCGATCATGAGCCAGCCCGAGGGGACAGCGGCGAGGGCGGCCGCTGCGCGGACCGGCGACGGCGACCCGCCGAGCAGCCGCCACACCAGCCACCCCCACGGCGCCCACATCAGCCCGAGCAGCGCCGCCAGCACTACGAGGAACACATGCAGGCTCGGCACCAGCCAGTGGTGCACGGCGATCATGAAACCGATGCCGCCCAGCCAGCCGTCGACCGCCGCACGGCGACCTGTGGGCGCGGACCGGACAAGGAGCATCCACGGCACCAGCGCGATATACGCGAACCACCACAGGGACGGCTCCGGGAAGGCAAGCACCGGCAGCGCCCCTGCCGCCACCGCGGCCGCGCCGCGCCACCAGGGAGACGACAGCTTCTGCCGCGGGCGCTCCCACCGATCGCGCCCATCGAACCGCTCCCGCCGGGCGGGCGGAATCCGCATGCCGCGCCTCCTCGTCCTGCCTGGAAGGGCCCGCGAGCAGTGTCCCCTCCAGTGTGCGGGAGCGGGACCGGCACCGACAGTGCGCCCTGGTGTGTCAGCTCCCCGCGGGTGCCCCGGTGGCCCGCCGCCACTTCTCGTGGATCACCACGGTGCGCAGCCGCCAGCCCGCGTCCGTACGCAGCAGGCTGAAGGCATACCGCCCGCCGGAGACGAAGTCGTCTCCCGACTCCAGCCGCATCGGGTTCACATAGTCCGCCTGCACCTCGGCACGGTCGCCCGGATAGCCGCCCAGGTCCTGGATGTGCAGCCGCCGGTTGACGATGAGGTGCTGGCGTACGGGAAAGAGCCGCATCGTCTCCGCCATCCAGTCCGCGACTTCGGCGGCCGGGCCCTCGATGCCGCCCGAGCTGCGGTAGTCAGCACGCCCTTCGTCTGCGAACAGAGCCCGGTAGGCGCCCCAGTCGGCATCGTCCACGGCCACCGCGTAACTGGTGATCAATTCATCGATGGTCAGCCGGTCCATCACGGTCGCGAGATCCACGCGCTGCGTCATCGGGTCAGTTTCGGGCAGCGCGGGCCCCACGCCAAGGGCTGTGCACGCCAGTCACCCGCACTTGGTCGGCAAACGGTCGATCTCGGTCGGTTCGGCGTCCGGGAAGCCGGGCGCGTCGAGGCCCCGCAGGGCCCGCAGCGGTTCCCGCCGTTCATCCGTGAGGACATCGGGGCCGGACAGCGTCCGGCGGCCATCCGTGAATCGGCCGGCACTCCGGTGAGACGAGGGTCCGTCAACTGCCGCTACGCGAAGGTCCGTCAACCGCCCCCCGCGCGAGCGGTCGGACGGCGACCAGGACGTTCCGGAGTGCCGGTCGTCCTCGGGGAGGTGAATCATCCGCCGTGCCCCGGCCACCGGCGGCCTCTCGCGGACCCGCGGATCGTGCGCGGCACCCGCCATACTGCCCACATGCGCATCGATTACGACCCCGCCCAGTGCGACCGCGACACCTTCTACCGGCTGCTCACCGCCACCGTCGTCCCGAGGCCGATCGCCTGGGTGTCCACCACGTCCGCCGAGGGAACCGACAACCTCGCCCCGCACTCCTTCTTCACCATCTCCTGCGTGTCGCCGCCCATCGTGCAGTTCACGTCGGTCGGCCGTAAGGACTCGCTGCGCAATATCGAGGACACCGGCGCCTTCGTGGTCAACTTCGCGCCCGAACCGCTCTTCGAGCAGATCAATGCGACAGCCACCGACTTCCCGCGCGGCATCAGCGAGTTCGACGCGGTCGGCGTCGCCCGTGAGGCGAGCCTGCGCGTGAAGCCGCCGCGTGTCGCGGCCTCGCCGGTGGCGCTCGAGTGCGAGCTGCACAGCACCGTACGGCTGGGCGACTCCACCGTCGTCTTCGGCCGGGTGGTGCACGCGGCGATCAGGGAGGAGGCCGTGGTGGACGGGCACCCGGAGGTGACGAGGCTCGCGCCGCTCACCCGGCTGGGCAAGAACGAGTGGGGCACGTTCGGCGGCGTACGTGAGATCGCCCGTGTCCCCTACAAGCAGTGGCAGGAGGACGAGGAGGACGCGGCCCGATGACCGGTCCCGCCGCGGCCGTCAGCGTTTGACCGCTCGCAGGACGACGAACTTCGGGTCGCTCGCGACGACTTCGCAGTTGCCGAAGAGGCGCCGCAGCTTCGCGTGGTAGCCGAGGTGGCGGTTGCCGACGACCCACAGCTCGCCTCCGGGACGCAGCACACGGCGCGATCCGCCGAACATCCGGCGGGCCGTCGCGTCCGTTGTCGCCTGGTGCGAGTGGAACGGCGGATTGTTCAGTACCAGGTCCACGGTCGCGTCCGGCACACCGGACAGCCCGTCGCCCACCACGAACTCCGCCTTGGCGTCCGAAGCGACGTTCTCCCGGTAGGTGGCCTCGGCCGAGGCCACCGCCGAGAACGATTCGTCGACGAACGTCACCGTGGCCTCCGGATTGGCCAGCGCGGCGGCCGTCCCGATCACGCCGTTGCCGCAGCCCAGATCCACAACCCGCTCGGTGCCGCGGCGCTCCGGCAGGCTGCGGAGGAAGAACCTCGTACCGATGTCGAGACGCTCGGCGCAGAAGATGCCCGCGTGGTTGGTGACGCTCCGGCCCGCGAGCGCGCCGACGTCGGCAGGCAGCGCATACCGCAGCGGCCAGGGGCTGGGGACCCGGGCGAGCTGCGGATCGGGCGTACAGAAGATCAGCCGCGCCTTCTTCACCGCCAGCGAGGTCCGCGTCGGACCGAGGATCCGCTCGAACAGCTTCAGTGTGGAGGTGTGGATCTCGGTGACCATCCCCGTACCGATGACGACGGTGTCCGGGTGGACGGCGGGCGCCAGACGGTGCAGCTGATCCTCCAGCAGCGCGAGACTCTTGGGCACCCGGATCAGCAGTACGTCGATCCGCTCCGGCGGCAGGTCCCTGACCGACGCCAGCCGCACCGCGTCCGCGTCGATCCCGTTGCGCGCCAGATTAGCCCGGGTCGCCTGCTGGCCGAGGAAGGAGTCGGTGATCTGTACGGGACTGTGCTCCGCCAGCGAGGTGACCAGGGCGCCCCACCGGTCGCCGACGACGACCACGGTGCCCGAGAGGTCCGCGGGCCCGGCGTCATCGATCCCCTCGAGCCGCCGGAGAAGGTACTCATCGGCGGCGGACCAGGCCCGGAGCTGGTCGCGAGGCTCCTCGGGGAAGCGGGCGAGGTCGAACCCGCCCCATGACGTCGTCAAACGGTTCATTGTGCGCTCAGGCTAGCCGAGTGATTGCTCAAGCCGCGTACCCCTGGTGCGCGCGGCCGCCGCGCCATTCGACAAGGTGCGGATCGTCGAGGATCATGTCCGCGTCCTCGAGTCCGGCCCGCCGCAGGAACTCGATGAGGTCCTTGTCGCTGTGCGCGAGACCGACGACTTCTCCGCGCACCGTCACACGCCGCCCGCCTCCGGGGGACGGCGGATCCACGACGATCGGTGCCTGCCAGGCCATGTCCCCAGAGTGCCCCGGAGCCGCCGGGACCGCAGGTCGAGGGGTGCGCGCGGTGCTCGTCCAAAGTCAGGCTGCGGGGTGGATGTCATCGAGCGCCACCGCGGCCCACTCCACCACGAGCGCCTCGTACTCCTGACGCCGGTCGTCGGGCAGCTCCCCGTCCGCCCACAGCTCACGGATCCGGGCGTTCAGCTCGGTGGCGGACAACACGGTTTCCGACGGGCGAGGAGAGGGGGACATGCCCACAAGGTACGGCCTCGGTACGACGGCCGTCTTCACCGCGACCGCAGGCGTCAACCGGCCGACTCACCCGCGTGCGGGCTCAGCGTGTCACTTCCGACCAGGATGAACAGCGCGATTCCCAGCAGGATGCGGTAGATCACGAACGGCATGAAGCTCTTCGTAGTGATGAACTTCATGAACCACGCGATCACCGCGTAGCCCACCGCGAAGGCAATGACCGTCGCGAAGATCGTCTGCGGCCAGGACACATGCCCGCCCTGGCTCGCGTCCTTCAGCTCGAAGACACCGGAGGCCAGGACGGCCGGGATGGCCAGCAGGAATGAATAGCGGGCCGCCGCCTCACGGGTGTAGCCCATCAGCAGACCGCCGCTGATCGTGGCGCCCGAGCGGGAGACGCCGGGGATCAGGGCCATCGCCTGGCAGAGGCCGTAGATCAGACCGTCCTTGACGCCCAGCTCCTGGAGTGTCTTGCGCTCCTTGGCGGCGCGGTGCTTGCCGCCCGCCTCGTCGCGGGCGGCCAGACGGTCGGCGATGCCGAGGACGATGCCCATCACGATCAGGGTCGTGGCGATCAGCCGCAGATCACGGAAGGGTCCCTCGATCTGGTCCTTGAAGGTGACGCCGAGCACACCGATCGGGATAGAGCCGACGATGACGAGCCAGCCCATCTGGGCGTCATGATCGCTGCGCATCGCCTTGTTCGTGAGCGAGCGTGACCAGGCGGAGACGATCCGGACGATGTCCTTGCGGAAGTAGATGAGAACGGCCGTCTCCGTGCCGATCTGGGTGATCGCCGTGAACGCCGCGCCCGGGTCCTGCCAGCCGGCGAACGCGGCGGTGAGTCGCAGATGTGCGCTGGAGGAGATCGGAAGGAACTCGGTCAGCCCCTGGACGAGCCCGAGGATGAATGATTCGAACCAAGACATCGAAAACTACGCCACCCAAGAAAAGATCACGGTCTGACGGCGCGTAGCGTTCCCGATCATGCGCCAGTTGTGAGGAGCGTAGCGTCCTTGGGTTATGGGCAGTGTGGCAGCCCCTGCGGGATTCGACGGACGGCACCTCAGCCGGCGCCCGGCCCCGTCCGCGGCGATGCTTCCAAGGCGGCGGCGCCCACGGCTCGGTGATCTTCGACGGGAGCGGCGCCGCGCAGCCCGTGCCGCTTGCGCCAGGCGACCACGGCAGCGCCCGCGCCGGTCAGCACGATGAAACCCATCGCGATCAGGAACGCCGGTGACGTCGGCGAACCCGCCCTGCTGCCCGCCACCACATACGCCGCCGTGTTCGGGACCGAGCCGAGGCCCGTCGCCAGCAGGAAGGCCATGCAGCCCATGCGGGACACGGCCGCGCAGTAGTTGGCAGCGGCGAACGGCACACCCGGAAAGAGTCTCAGCGCCAGCATCGAACGGAAGCCGTGCCGGCTCAGCTGAGTGTCGGCGGCCTTCAGCCAGCGGCCCCGCAGCAGCGGCCGCAGCGCGTCCTGGCCCAGCACCCGGCCGAGCGCGAACGCGATACCTGCCCCCAGCACCGTCCCCGCCAGCGCCGAGACAAAACCGGCCTGGGAGCCGAAGAGCGCTCCTGCCGCCAGGTTCAGCAGCGGCCTCGGTACGAACGCCGCGGTGCACGCCCCGTACGCGACACCGAACATCACCACCGCGGCGCCGCCGCTCAACTGCGGCGGCCAGCCTGCCGAGAGCAGCCGCTGCGGCTCGTACAGCACCACCGTCACCGCCGCCGCGGCCAGCACGGCGACGAGCAGCGACAGCCGCGACCACGGCGAGAACAGCGCCCTGGTACAGCGGATGGCGAGGCCGGAGGACGGCCTGGGGACGGGCTCGAGCATCCGGGGAGACTAACCGACACAGGGACCTGATCGCCGTAATGTGAGCCTCATGAGCCCGGCCGTCCCCCGCAGCGATCTCGCCGACACCGTCATGGAGCGGCTGACCGCGGTGTACCCGACCGGCGCTGACCCGACGCGGGCCGCGGAGGCCGCCGCCTATATGAAGGACATCGCGCCCCACCTCGGGATCTACACATCTGCCCGCCGCGCCCTCTCACGCACTGTCCTCCAAGGCACCCCGCGCCCCGACGAGGCGGACTGCACGGCGATCGCGCTGCGCTGCTGGGAGCTGCCCGAGCGGGAGTACCAGTACTTCGCCGTCGACTATCTGCGCCGGCATGTGGGGCGCTGCTCGTCCGGCTTCCTGCCGGTCGTTCGCCGGCTCGTCGTCGCCCTCTCCTGGTGGGACACCGTCGACGCGCTCGCCTCGCACGTCGTCGGCCCGCTGGTGAAAGCCGACACCGAGCTGAAGTCCGCCATGGACACCTGGATCGACGACGACAACCTGTGGGTCGCACGCACCGCGCTGCTGCACCAGCTCCGCTACAAGGACGCGACCGACACCGAGCGGCTCTTCCGCTACTGCCTGACCCGCGCCGACGACCCCGACTTCTTCATCCGCAAGGCGATCGGCTGGTGTCTGCGCGAGTACGCCAAGACCGATCCGGACGCGGTACGCGACTTCGTCGACGGCGCCCGCGACCGGCTTTCGCCGCTGTCCGTCCGGGAGGCCACGAAGCACCTGTGACCTGCTGAACTCCCGTACGAGGAAAACCATTCGACGCAGCCGCGGCCGTGAGCGAATATCAACGACATGTTCCGGTACGCCTTCCTCGCAGCGCCGTCCGCAGTCGCGGACGCGCCGAAGGCTGCCGCATTCCCCGCAGCGGCCGCGGCCGCTGTCGCAGCGCCCCTCGGCGGCGCCCGAAGCTGACCCTTCCCGGATCGTCCGGCGGACCCCGCAGGGGGAGGGTCGGCAAGGCCCAGGGGTTCCCATCACGCTTCGAGTTCCGAGGGAATCAGCCATGCCCAAGACGGCATACGTACGCACCAAGCCGCACCTCAACATCGGCACCATGGGCCACGTCGACCACGGCAAGACCACGCTGACCGCCGCCATCACCAAGGTCCTCGCCGAGCGCGGGACCGGCACCTTCGTGCCCTTCGACCGCATCGACCGGGCCCCGGAGGAGGCCCTGCGCGGTATCACCATCAACATCGCGCACGTCGAGTACGAGACCGACACCCGGCACTACGCGCATGTGGACATGCCAGGCCATGCCGACTACGTCAAGAACATGGTGACGGGAGCCGCCCAGCTGGACGGGGCGATCCTCGTCGTCTCCGCGCTCGACGGTGTCATGCCGCAGACCGCCGAGCATGTCCTGCTCGCCCGCCAGGTGGGCGTCGACCACATCGTCGTCGCCCTCAACAAGGCGGACGCGGGCGACGACGAGCTCACCGACCTGGTGGAGCTGGAGGTACGCGAGCTGCTGACGGCCAACGGCTACGGAGGTGACGCCGCACCGGTCGTCAGGGTCTCCGGGCTGAAGGCGCTGGAGGGCGACCCCCGCTGGACCGCCGCAGTCGAGGCGCTGCTCGACGCCGTCGACACCTATGTGCCGATGCCCGTCAGGTACACGGACGCGCCGTTCCTGCTCCCGGTGGAGAACGTCCTCACCATCACCGGGCGCGGCACGGTCGTCACCGGAGCCATCGAGCGCGGCACGGTCCGCGTCGGCGACCGCGTGCAGGTACTCGGCGCGGACACGGAGACGGTGGTCACCGGGTTGGAGACCTTCGGCAAGCCGATGGACTCCGCCGAGGCGGGCGACAATGTCGCGCTGCTGCTGCGCGGGGTGCCACGGGACGCGGTGCGCCGCGGCCATGTGGTGGCCGCGCCCGGCAGCGTCGTACCGAGTCGCCGGTTCACCGCGCAGGTGTACGTCCTGTCGGCGCGGGAAGGCGGCCGCAACACTCCGGTCTCCACCGGCTACCGGCCGCAGTTCTACATCCGCACGGCGGACGTCGTCGGCGACGTCGACCTCGGTGGGACGGCCGTCGCGCGCCCCGGCGACACGGTCACCATGACCGTCGAGCTGGGCCGTGACGTGCCGCTGGAGGCCGGGCTCGGCTTCGCGATCCGTGAGGGCGGCCGCACCGTCGGCGCCGGCACGGTGGTCGAGCTGGTCTGACCTGCCTGCCCGCCTCCCGTACCCCACGGGAGGCGGGTTCGGCGCTGTGCGCCGGACTGACCGGATGGGGGATACGGCCCCTGGGGGAGCTGGCGCTTGGCGCCCGCGCGGGGCCGGACCAGGCCGCGGGTGCGTCGGGGCATTCGCCGCGCTCTGAGCACAATGAGTGCGTGAACGAGCAGATACCCGTCATCCGCGAGGTCGACGGAGGCACCGCCAAGCTCATGCCCGATGTGGACCGGGAACGGGCCTGGCTGCTGACCGTCGACGGTGCGCCCCAGTCGTACGTCGATCTGGACGCGCCCACGCATCTGGAGTTCGAGTACGTACGGCGGCTCGCCCATATCGTCGACTCCGTCGCGGACGAGGGCGCTCCGCTCGATCTGCTCCACCTCGGAGGCGGGGCACTGACGCTGCCCCGCTATGTGGCCCGGCTCCGCCCCGGCTCGCGCCAGGACGTGGTGGAGGTGGACCGTGGGCTGCTGGCGCTGGTCGCCGAGCAGCTGCCTCTGCCGGACGGATCGGGCATCGAGGTGCACGGCGCGGACGCCCGCGCCTGGGTCGAAGCGGCTCCTGAGGACTCGGTGGATGTGCTGATCGCCGATGTCTTCGGCGGCTCCCGGGTTCCTGCCCATCTCACTTCGGTCGCGTACGCGCGGGCGGCGGAACGGGTGCTGAGGCCGGAGGGTATCTACGCCGCGAACCTCGCCGACGGCGCGCCCTTTGCCTTTCTCCGCTCCCAACTGGCCACCTTCGCCGCCGTGTTCGAGGAGCTCGCGCTGATCGCCGAACCTGCCGTACTGCGCGGCCGCCGCTTCGGCAACGCCGTGCTGATCGCCTCGCAGGCCCCGATCGACACGGCAGGCCTGGCCCGCCGCACCGCCTCCGACGCCTTCCCGGCCCGGGTCGAGCACGGACCGTCGCTGAGGCGGCTCATCGGGAACGCGACGGCGGTACGGGACGCGGATGCGGTGGCCTCACCCGAGCCGCCCGACGGCGCCTTCAGTATCGGCTGAGAGCCTCCGGGTGGCCGCGGCACGGCGCGGCCGTGCCTGCGGCGATGGCCAATTGAGTGGCACAAGGTCGAATAGCCACGGGGCTGCTGAAACAGCCGCGCGTCACCTGAATCGCTCGCCGGGGAAGTGTCTCGCTTTCCGGTGGAGTTGAAGGCATTCTGCGCCCCCTCGGCCGCCGCGCCCGGCGGCGCATCACGGAAATTCCCACTGTGCTACTGGATTTCACAAGGTGCCGCGAAGGCCGGAGAGAGCCGCCCCGCCCCGCCTGCCGACGCCAGGGCTCCGTACGTCACCCCCACTCGTCAACTCCCCGCACACAAATACTTGGCAATCAAGCGGTGCATCCGGACTGACCGAAATGCGCGGCGCGATTGCGAATAGCGGAGGGACTGATTTCGGACTGTCTCGGGGGCAGTTGACAGACCTACGGTCGCAACTGCTCCGCGTATTGACCGGTGAATTCCGGCAATGCGCGTCCGAATCGACCTTTGGGGGTTTCACCCGTGCGCAGTCTGAGACACGCACTTCTGCCGTTGGCCACTGCCGCATTGCTGGCATTGGTCGGGGCGGGTCCCACCATGGCGGAACCCGCCCCCACCGGGCCCGGATCCGCCGCGGTCCCCGCCGGAGCCGCGACCACCACCACCTCCACCCCGCGGCTCGCAGGAGGTGCGCCGGTCGACTCGCCGGCCGCCGCCGCGGCACTGGCCCGCTACTGGACACCGGAGCGGATGAGAACAGCCATCTCGCTCGACCGGACAGCCGGGTTGCCGCGCGCCGCCGAGAGCAAGGCGGGACCCACCGGAAAGCCGGGATCGACCGCGCCCGCCCGTGGGCGGTCGGACACGGTCAGGCCGCTGATCAACGAATCCGCCGCGGTGGGCAAGGTGTTCTTCACCAACCCCAGCAACGGACTCAACTACACCTGCTCCGCCAGTGCCCTCAACAGCGCCTCCAAGCAGATGCTGATCACCGCCGGGCACTGCGTACACGGCGGCAGCGGCGGCACTTGGATGACAAACTGGACGTATGCGCCGCGCTACCGCTCCGGTGCCCGCCCCTTCGGCACCTTCGCCGCCAAGCAGTTCCGCACCTTCAACTCCTGGATCAGCAGCAGCGACCTCGGCCGGGACGTGGCGATGGTGACCACCTGGCCGCTCAACGGCAACAAGATCGTCAATGTCACCGGCGGTCACGGACTGAGCTGGAACTATTCGCGCACCCAGGCCGTGACCGTGATGGGCTACCCGGGCAACCGCGACGGCGGCGAGCTCCAGTGGGCCTGCACGGGCACGACGCGAGCGGTCAGCGACGGCCGCATCGAACTCCAGTGTGACTTCGGAGGTGGATCGAGCGGCGGCCCGTGGCTGCGGGAGTTCAACGACTCCAACGGTCTGGGGTATGTCAACGGAGCGATGAGCACGCTCGCCACAGGCGGCTGGAACCGGAGTTCGTACTTCGATGACGCGGTCAAGGCGATGTTCGACGCCCAGGGCGGCGTCACCTGACAACCCGACGGGAGCAGTCCGATGCGTCGCAGTAGCTTGAGCCGATGGGGCACCGCCCTCGTCCTGCTCGCCGCTGTCGTGGCGGCGGCCGCATGGCGTAGCGCGGCGGCCGCCCAGGCCCCCAGGCCGAAGCCGGACTCCGGGACCACCAGCAGCGATGTGCGGCAGAGCCCCGACGAGGTGCGGGACTACTGGACGCCGGAACGGACGAAGGAGGCCCGGCCCGCACCGATGCCGGAGGACGGCTGAGGACGGCGTTGCCGGACCGGTAGGGCCGGGGCGGGCGCGGGTGGTGCGGGCAAGTCACGTGACCCCGCGCCCGTTCGGACCTCAGGCCGACGCCGACTCCGGTGGCGCTCCGGACGTCGGTTCTGGTGGCGCTCCTGACTTACCCGGCCGGAGTGTCCGCCAGCCGCACGGTGCTCAGTATCTGCGCGATGGTCGCGTCCGGAACCTCGTCCGGGACGCCCTTGTTGGCGTAGAGGACCCAGCTGGTGAAGTCGCCCTTGCTGTTCTTGAAGGAGAACGCGATCGACTTACCGTCGGTCTCGCACTTGTTGTCCTTCTTGACGCCGAGGGCGGTGGCCGTCGCGACACTGCCGGAGAGACCGGACTTGGAGGTGTACGGCTTGGCCTTGGTGATCTTGACCGTGCCCTTGGGCTCCGTCTGCGCATAGCCGGCCCACACCCAGTTGCCGGCCTCGTTGTAGGCGGCCGTGGCACTGTCGGCGGCACCCTTGCCACCCTTGGTACCGACCGTACCCAGGCCCCATTGCTCGGGCTTGCCGTCCTTGTCCGTGTCGAACGTGCACCACTTGCTCTTGTAGTGCGCCGGGGACGACATGACGACGACCGGAGTGCCGTCCTTCTTCTTCTCGTCCTCGAAGAACGTGCTCGTTCCTGATCCGGACACCTCCCACGCGGGCGGGACGTCGAACTGCGTACCGTGCTTGGGGTTGGTGACGACCTTCCAGCCCGCGATCGTGGGCTTGGCCTCCTCATTCCCGCGCGGGTTCTCGGTCGGCGAAGCGGGAACCTGACCGGGGTTCGCGGACCCCGGCGTCTTGGAGGCGCCGGCCTCCTTGCCGCCCTCGTCGGTCGTGCCCTTGTCCTCGCCGTTCAGCACGAAGACGCCGGTGATCACCGCGGCCGCGACGACGGCGGTGGCCGCGACGATCGCGACGATCGTCGTCGTCTTCTTGTTGTCCTGCGGCGGCTGCGGCCCACCCGGCGGCTGCCCGGGTACGGCGTACTGCGGCGCGGTCGGCTGCTGGTACGGGTTGGGCTGCTGGTATCCCGGCTGCTGGTATCCCGGCTGCTGGTAGGGATTCGGCTGTTGGTACCCCGGCTGCTGGTACGGGTTCTGGTCCTGCGGGTTCTGCTCGCCCCCGGGCGGCTGCTGTCCTGGCCACATGGCGAGCAACGATAGAGGTGCCGCCCCACCGTTGCCACGGCCACCCCCGGCAGGGGATGGCCAAGCCGAGCTACTCATGGGTAACATCGCCTTCCATGAGCGCTGATCAGATGTCCGTCGGCGAGATGCTCGCCGCGACGGTTCCCATGGCCAGGACCTTGAACCTGGAGTTCCTCGAGACCACGGCCGAGCGTGCCGTCGTCCGTATGCCGGACCAGGCCGACTTCCACAACCACGTCGGCGGACCGCACGCCGGAGCGATGTTCACGCTCGCCGAGACCGCCAGCGGCGCCATCGTCATCGCCGCCTTCGGCGACCAGATGACCCGTGCCGTGCCGCTCGCCGTCAGGGCGGAAATCGGCTACAAGAAGCTGGCGATGGGCGTCGTCACCGCGACCGCCACCCTCGGCCGTCCCATCGCGGACGTTGTCGCGGAACTGGACGCGGGCAAGCGCCCCGAGTTCCCGGTCGTCATCGCCATCCAGCGCGAGGACGGCGCGGTGACCGGTGAGATGAGCATCGTCTGGACGCTGCGTCCCAACGCCTGAGGCTGGTCACATGCCGAGCAGGTAGGCTGCCCGGCGTGTGCCGACGGGGCGCACGCCGGGCAGCCGATGCCCTGCGAACTCAGGAGGAACCGGCGTTGCACGTCCAGGAGTGGCTCGAGACCGTCCCCGCGGTGAGCGTCTATCTCCTGGTGGGGGTGGTCATCGGGCTCGAGAGCCTCGGCATCCCGCTGCCGGGCGAGATCGTTCTTGTCAGCTCGGCGCTGCTCGCCTCCCAGCACGGCGACATCAATCCGTACATCCTCGGTGGCTGCGCGTCCGCCGGCGCCATCATCGGTGACTCCATCGGGTACGCCATCGGCCGCAAGGGCGGTAGGCCCCTGCTGGCCTGGCTCGGCGGGAAGTTCCCCAAGCACTTCGGCGAGGCCCAGATCGCCATGGCGGAGCGCTCGTTCGAGAAGTGGGGCATGTGGGCCGTCTTCTTCGGCCGCTTCGTCGCGCTGCTGCGCATTTTCGCGGGGCCGCTCGCGGGCGTACTGCGCATGCCGTACTGGAAGTTCCTCATCGCCAATGTCCTCGGCGGGATCCTCTGGGCCGGCGGCACGACCGCCGTCATCTACTCCGTCGGCGTCGTCGCGGAAGCCTGGCTCAAGCGGTTCTCCTGGCTGGGGCTGGTCCTCGCGGTCCTGATCGGGCTCACCTCGATGCTCGTCCTGAAGAACCGCGCCAAGAAGGCCGCCGCGCAGTCGCAGACCCAGCCGGCGGGGACCGAGCCGGAGCCCGTGCCCACCGCCGACTGAACCGGTCCCGCGGCCGGACCGGTCAGGCCTCGTGCGCCGCGCGGTGCTCCTCGGCGAGATCCACATAGACCGCGGCGTTGAGTCTGATGCCCTCGAGCTCCTCCTCGGTCAGCTCCCGCTTGACCTTGGCCGGCACGCCCGCGACCAGCGATCCCGGCGGGACCCGCATCCCCTGCGGCACCAGCGCCTGAGCCGCGATCAGCGAACCGGCACCGATGTGCGCGCCGTTCAGCACGGTGGCGCCCATGCCGACCAGTACGTCGTCCTCGACGGTGCAGCCGTGCAGTACGGCGTTGTGGCCGACCGAGACGCCCTCGCCGACGGTGACCGGGAACCCAGGGTCGACATGCACTGTGCAATTGTCCTGAATATTGCTGCCGGCGCCGATGGTGATCGGCCCGCCGTCGCCGCGGAGCACGGTCTGGTACCAGACGCTCGACCCGGCAGCCAGGGTGACATCGCCGACGACCACGGACGTCGGTGCGGTGAACGACCCCGGATCGACCTTCGGGGTCCGGCCGCCCACGCCTGAAATCAAAGCCCGCTCCGCCATGCCTGCTCCTTGGTGCTCACCGGTCTCGCGTAGATGCACCGTAGGCGACCGGACGGGCGGTACTCACGGGAGGGGTACTCGGCGGGCCTGGGGAGACACTCGCCCGTGCCTCGGCACGAGGGCGCCGGATCGGTCGCCCGCCGCAACCGATGACGGGTGGGGGGAAGATCACAGCACGCCGTGATGATCAGTTCACGTGCACCGACTACCGTGTGCGGGTGCCGAAGAACAGAAACACGTTCTCATCGCTCACCACCTGGCGGCGTCGCGTCCTCGCGTCCGCCGTCCACCGCGGCTGGCGCTGGGTGCAGGAGGCGGGCGCCGTCACCGCCGAGCACCCCGGACGGCTGCGTTTCCGCCGGCTCGGCTCCGGCACCCGGCTCGCCTTCCCGCAGGGCACCGTCTTCGGTGAGGCCTGGATCGAGCTCGGCGACCACTGCATCATCGGCGAGCAGGTCACCCTCACCGCGGGGATGATGCCGGGACTCGATCTGGGCGCCGACCCGATCCTGACCCTGGGCAACGGTGTGGTCCTGGGCCGCGGCAGCCATGTCATCGCCGACACCAGGGTGACCATCGGCTCGGACACATACTGCGGCCCGTACGTCTACATCACCTCGACCAACCACAGCTACGACGACCCGCACCAGCCGGTCGGCAAGCAGTGGCCGCGCACCGAGCCGGTGGAAATCGGCCCTGGTTGCTGGCTGGGGACCGGCGCGGTGGTCCTGCCCGGCGCGCGGCTCGGCCGCAATGTGGTGGTGGCCGCAGGCGCGGTGGTACGAGGCGAGGTGCCCGACCACTCGGTGGTGGCCGGCGCCCCCGCCCGGGTCGTACGGAGCTGGGATCCGGTCCGCGGCTGGGAGCCTCCGCTGCGTACCCCCACTCCCGTACCGATTCCGGAAGGCGTCACTCCGGAGCAGCTGCTGGCGCTCGCGGACCTGGAGCCGGACGGCTCTTAGCCGCTCGCGAGCAGCACAGTGCCCACGAGTGCGAGACCGGCGCCGGTCGCCTGGACCACGCGCAGCCGCTCCTTGAGGATCAGGAGTGCGGCGAGCACCGTGACCACCGGGTAGAGGTTCGCGAGGACGGCGGCGATGGTGACGGGGCCGTGCTGAGCGGCGATGGAGTAGGTGCCGTTGGCCGCGACATCGGCGAGGCCCACAAAGGCGAGAGCCGGCAGCGAGGACAGGATGACCCGCATCCCGCCGTTCGCGGGCAGGGCCCGGGCGCCGCGCTTCACCGATACGTACAGCGCCGCGCCACCGACCGTGACATTGGTGACGCGCTGGACGAAGAGCGCGAGGAAGAGCCCGGTGATGGTGGTCGAGGCCTCGGCGATCAGGGCCATCACCGCACCGAAGCCGAAGGCGGCGAGCAGCGTCAGCAGGATCGCCTGCCGCTGCACCGGTGCACCGCGCAGCTGGGGGCCGCCCGCCAGCACGATGCCGGCCACGGCCACCGCGATACCGGCGAACTGGAGCAGTCCGGGCCGCTCGCCGATGATCAGCCCGAGGCTGACGGGCACGGCGACGCCCAGCGATCCCAGCGGCGAGACCACGCCCATCGGGCCCAGCGCGAGTGCCTTGTAGAAGCACAGCATCGCCACCGGGCCGACCGTGCCCGCCGCGACGGCGTACCAGAGCTGCGGTCCCGCTTCCTGCACGCCGCCGGTCGCGAGGACGATCGAACCCAGCACCACGACCGCGATCGACTGTGAGGCGACGACGACCGTGAGTGCCGGGACGCGTCGCGTCAGCAGCCCGCCGCCGAAGTCGGCCAGCCCCCAGAGGACGCTGGTGGCCAGGGCGAAGAGTGCGGTCATGACAGGCCCTCGCAGTACAGTGCAGTGAACGTTTGGGTGCACCACACCGTAGTGCAGTCTATTGAACTCTGTCATCCATGATATTGGACGGAAAGTGTCGGACCTCGACCAGCTCACGCAGTCGCTCGCCCGTAATCTCAAGCGCTGGCGCGGCGAGCGGGGGTTCACTCTCGACGCCCTCGCCGCTCGGGCGGGGGTCAGCCGCGGCATGATCATCCAGATTGAGCAGGCGCGTACGAATCCGAGCGTCGGGACGACTGTGAAACTCGCCGACGCTCTGGGCGTCAGCATCACCACGCTCCTCGATTACGAGCAGGGCCCGCAGGTCCGCGTCGTACCTCCGGAGCAGGCCGTACGCATGTGGTCCACCTCGACCGGCAGCTACACCACGCTGCTGGTCGGTACCGAGCGCCGCGGGCCGCTGGAACTGTGGGCCTGGCGGCTGATGCCGGGCGACGAAAGCGCCTCCGATCCACATCCCGACGGGACGGTCGAGCTGCTCCATGTCACCGCGGGCGAGCTCACCCTCCTCGTCGACGGCGAGCCGCACTCCCTGCCGGCGGGGACCTCCGCCACCTTCGAGGCGAACGTGCCGCACGCCTACCGCAACGACGGTGAGGAGACGGTCGAGATGACCATGGCGGTCTCCATCCCACCCGTACGCTGAGACGGCCAATCGCGGGCGGGACGACGGCTGTTAGCGTTGCATGCATGCGCGCCCCCATCGGAAGCTTCGACGACGCCCGGGCCGCCGTCGACTGTCTCGGCCTACTGCCCCGGCCGGTCGTCGACGCAATCAGCCGCTGGAGTGGAGATGTCCCCCTCGAGCAGCTGATCTATGTCGACACCGACCCGGAGATCGCTGACACCGCGGCCTTCGTGGAGCACTACGGGCAGGAGCTGCTCGACGAGTCGGCGAACTGTGTGGTCGTGGCGGGCAAGCGTGGCGGCGAGTCCACGCTGGCCGCCTGCGTCGTCCTCTCGGGGACGCGGGTCGACGTCAACGGCGTCGTACGCCGGCAACTGGGCGCACGCAAGGCCTCGTTCGCCTGCATGGACACAGCGACCGGGGCGACCGGTATGGAGTACGGCGGGATCACACCGATCGGGCTGCCGGCCGACTGGCCGCTGCTGGTGGACTCGGCCGTCGTCGATACCGAGTGGGTCCTGATCGGCAGTGGGCGGCGACGCGGCAAGTTGATCGTTCCCGGCAAGGCCTTCGCGGCGCTTCCGGGAGCGGTGGTTCTCGCGGGCTTGGGTGTCTAGCCGGCGCGGGAGGAGGGGCTGAAGATCTCGATCCAGCACCATTTTTTTGCCGAACTCGCCGAAGAGTAGCCATCCTTGACGAGCTCGAGGGATTCTGTCTACGGTCACCCATTCCCTGCTCTCGGCCCACCGGGCAGTGTGATTGAGTGGCGTACGCCGAATGCGACAGATGGGCCGGTTGGCGTCCGGACGGGTCGACCGAAAGGGTGGCTTGTGCGGGTGCCGGCGTACCTGAGACCGTCGACTTTCGTTCTGGCTCCGGGGGGATCGCGCGTAGGCAGTCCGCCCGAAAAGCCCGAATTTGTGCAAAATGGGATGGGTGGGTCGTATTTCCATGTCGGGCACTGGCGCCCGTCTATGTCACTCACCCGAAAAGGGGCTCAATGAACACCGCTCTTGTCTCCGCGGCCGGTAGGCCCGGGCCCGCACCCCTCCGGCAGGCGGCCTCTCGTGTGCCGCTGGCCAAGCGGGCCCCCGTCCACGGCAGGGAGCTGCCGGCGACTGTCAGTCGGTTGCTGTCGACCGGTACGGGGTCGAGTCCGGTGGTCGCGACCTTCCAGTCTTCGATCTGAGTGGCCGGATAGATCCACATCATGGACCGGCCATTGCCAGCTCTTACGCAGTTCGTACTCAAGGTGCACAGTCGATGCGACCTTGCATGTGACCACTGTTATGTGTACGAACACGCGGATACGAGCTGGCGTGGCCGGCCCAAGGCGGTGCCGGAAGCTGTTCTGGAGCAAGCGGCGGACCGGATCGCCGAACACGCCAGGGCTCACCGATTGCCGACGGTCCACGTGGTGCTCCATGGCGGGGAGCCGCTGCTCGCCGGTCCCGGCCGGCTGCGGAAGGCGGCGGAGGAGCTCCGGCGCGCGTTACGCGGTGTCAGCGCGCTCGACCTCAGGATTCACACGAACGGCGTCCTCCTCAATGAGCAGTTTTGTGATCTTTTTGTTGAATTAGGCATCAAGGTCGGCGTTTCCCTGGACGGTGACAAGGCCTCCAACGACCGTCATCGCCGCTATGCCGACGGCCGCAGCAGCCACCCGCAGGTGTTGCGTGCGGTCGCTCTGCTGAATCAGCCCCGATACAGACACCTGTTCGCCGGGCTGCTGTGCACGATCGATGTCGAGAATGATCCGGTGGCCGTGTACGACGCTCTGGTCGCTCTCGACCCACCGCGTCTCGACTTCCTCCTGCCGCACGCGACTTGGGACGCACCGCCGCCCCGCCCGGACGGATCGGCGACTCCCTACGCGGACTGGCTGGATGTCGTCTACCGGCGCTGGGACGACGCGGGCCGGCCGGTCCCCGTGCGGATCTTCGACTCCGTACTGCGCACGCTGCGCGGTGAAAGCAGTCTCACCGAATCCCTGGGGCTGGCGCCGGCGGATCTCGTGGTGATCGAGACGGACGGCACATTCGAGCAGGCCGACAGCCTCAAAACGGCCTACGACGGCGCCCCTGTGACGGGTATGGACGTCTTTGCGCACTCTCTTGACGAGGTTCTGCGCCACCCCGGAATGCTGGCCCGCCAGCAGGGAGCCGAGCAGCTGAGCCAGGAGTGCCGTGCCTGCCCGGTGGTCGAGTCCTGCGGCGGAGGCCTTTACGCCCATCGCTATCGAAGCGGCAGCGGCTTCGACAATCCCTCCGTGTTCTGCCCCGACCTGATGGAACTCATTATGAACATCCGTGACAGGGAAGCCTCCGCCCCGGCGCGGCCGGCGGACACCGGCCTCTCCGTTCACACCGGTGATCTCGACGAGCTGGCCGCCGGTTTCGGTGGCGAGGAGGTCGTGGGGCGGCTGGCGGCCGCTCAACTCGAGTTCAACGGCGATCTGCTGGCGGCCGTGCTGGAGCATGCCCCCCGGGCCGACCGCATCGCCGCGCAGGCCGGGGAGCTGCTGATCGAGCTTGATGCAGCCGCGCCCGACGCGCTGGACGCGGTGGTGGCTCATCCCTATCTGCGGCCATGGGCCCTGCGAATCCTGGAGGGTTCGGCACCGGCGACCGTCGTGCGCGGCCTTGCGGAGCTCGCCGCTGCCGCTGCGCTCCGGGCCCGGCGCGGCGACACTGTCGTCGTCCCGCTGCGTGAGGGAATGCTTCGCCTTCCCGGCCTCGGCTCGGTGTCACTCACCACACGTGCGGACCACGCCGAAGTCACCGCGGGCGCCCACGGTTTCTCCGTGCGGGCCGCGGGTCGTGAGCTGTGGATCGGGTGGGACGAAGGGGTGGACGGACTCACTCCGCACTGGCAGCCCGTACGACTGGTCGAACTGCCCGGCTGGACGGTGGCGTTGGAGGACACCGACCCACTGCGCGACTCCCATCAATGGCCCGTCGCGCCCCGCCTCTCCCCGGGGGAGGCCAAGATGTGGGCGGAGGACCTGACCGAGGCATGGTCGCTCATCCGGCGTGAACTGCCCGTGTACGCGCCGGGCGTGGCCGCCGGTCTCCGGGCCATCACACCGTTGCACTCACCGGACGGCAGCGATGTCAGTGCCGCTTCCAGAGAAGCCTTCGGCGCGGTCGGGGCGGCCCGGCCCGATTCCCCGGATCTGCTGGCGCTGCTCATCGTCCATGAATTCCAGCATGTGAAGCTGGGTGCGGTACTGGACAGTCACGATCTCTACGATCCCGCGGACACCCGGACGTTCTACGCCCCGTGGCGGGGCGATCCAAGACCGCTGGCCGGGCTGATCCAGGGGACGTACGCGCATATCGCGGTGACGGACTTCTGGCGCGTACGGCGGCACACGGCGCAGGGCGAAGCGGCGCGAACGGCGGAGGCGCAGTTCGCCCGCTGGCGGCAGCAGACCTCCGAGGCGGTCGAAGTGCTGGCCACGTCCGGTGTCCTGACGCCTCTCGGGGAGCGATTCGTGGCAGGGATGGCGAGCACGGCGCAGGGGTGGTCGGCGGAACCGGTCTCGGTTGACGCCCTGTCCGAGGCTCGGCGCGCGGCCGAGTCCCATCGCGCCGACTGGCAGGCCCGGAACGTGACCCCTTGAGGAGCAGGCGTGTTCGCGCTGTTCCGCCGAGTAATCGACGTTTCCTACACTGAGGATCCATCCACATGGACCGGGGGAGACGTTGGTGCTTGGAGCCATGGGGGCAGGGGGAGTTGGGGCGGAACCGTACTTCTTCCTCAGCTATGCGCATACGCCGAAGAATCATCCGAAGGACAAAGACCCGAACATCTGGGTGGAGAGGTTCTACCGTGATCTGTGCGCCCATGTGCTGCAGCTGACGTCGCTTCCGGCCGGGGTGCCGGCCGGTTTCATGGACCAGCAGATGCAGCCCGGCGAAGGATGGCAGGAGCGGCTTTCGGAGGCTCTGGCCTCCTGCAGGGTCTTTGTGCCGCTCTATTCGCCACGCTATTTCCTCAGTGAGCAGTGCGGCCGGGAATGGTTCGTGTTCTCGACGCGTGCGGCGCACCACCAGGCGCGGAGCAATGGCAGCTCGGTGAGCGGGATCGTTCCGGCGCTCTGGGTGCCGATACCGGCCAGGCAGCTGCCGCAGCCCGCGGAGCGGCTGCAGTTCAACCATGCGGCTTTCGGTGACGACTACGCCGACGAGGGGTTCTACGGGCTGATCAAGCTCAGATACCTCCGCGACCAGTACGAGCGCGCGGTCTACCTCCTGGCGAAGCGCATAGTCAGCGTGGCGGAGCAGACCCGTATCACCGAGGGCGACCCGCACCAGGACTACGGCGCGATGCCGAGCGCGTTCGGGCCGCCCGGACCGGCACGGGAGATGGAGGTCTCGGTACTCGCCTGCTCCCGGTCGGATCTCCCGGAGGACCGCGGCCCCGACTGCTACGGCCCGCGCCCGCGCGACTGGAATCCGTACCATCCGAAATCGTCCAGGCCGCTCGCCGACCACGCCGTCGATCTCGTCCGGAACCTGGACTACCGGGTGCGCGTCGGGGAGTTCGAGGCCGAGGCCGAGCGGCTGCTGGCCCCGGGCCCGCCGCAGGCGCCAGGACTGCTGCTGCTGGACCGCTGGGCCCTCGACTCCCCGCACCGCAGAGAACTGGTGCGGCGGCTGTGTGCCGAGGAGCGGCCGTGGATCAGCGTCATGATCCCCTGGAACCGCGAGGACCCGGTGTCCCGGCAGCGGGAGGACGAGTTACGTGCGGCGACCGAGGAGTCCCTGGCGCCCCGGCCGGAAGAGAGCGGCGGCCATCGGTCACCGGGTGGCGGTCTCCCCACACTGGAGGCCTTCAGCCAGGAGCTGCCGGGCGCGGTGAACGCGGCGGGCAGACACTACGCGGCTCATGCGCCGACCTATCCGCCGGAAGGCCCCAGCGATCCGATCCCACGCGTTCTTCCGTCGGGAATCGGCTACGGCTCCGGAGTTCGCGCATCCACCGCTCGTCCAGGTGACCAGGCAAAGGACAACGCCGACAACGGGGAGGGGTCGTCATGACGGAGAACCGTCAAGGGACCATTGTCACTTTCTACTCGTACAAGGGCGGCACGGGCCGCACCATGGCGCTGGCCAATGTCGCCTGGATCCTGGCGGCGAACGGCTATCGGGTACTGGCCGTCGACTGGGACCTGGAAGCACCGGGACTGCACCGCTTCTTCCACCCGTTCCTCGATCTTTCCGACCTGGAGGCCACTCCCGGGCTGATCAATCTGATCACCGAATACCAGGAGGAGGCCCGGCGGGCGGCGGAGCGTGAACCCGACTGGCACCGTGAATACGCGCGGGTCAGGCCACATGCGACCTCCCTCAACTGGGCCTTCCCGCAAGGCGGCAGCTTGGACTTCCTCTCCGCCGGCCGGCGCAATCGTGACTATTCGTCGACCGTCGGAAGGATGGACTGGGACGACTTCTACGAGCGTTTCGGAGGCGGCCAGTTCTTCGACGCCATGCGCGCGGACATGCGCCGGCACTACGACTACACCTTGATCGACAGCAGGACCGGACTCAGCGATATCGCCGATATCTGTACCGTTCAGATGCCGCAGGTCCTGGTGGTCTGCTTCACCCTGAGCGACCAGAGCATCGACGGTGCCTCAGCGGTGGCCCGGGACATCGAAGAGCGCTTCCACGACAAACGCATCCGCATTCTGCCGGTGCCGATGCGGATCGACGACGGCGAGAAGGAGAAGGCCGATGCCGGACGGGCGCTGGCCAGGGAGAGCTTTCCCGGGCTTCCCGCCGGACTGAGCAGAGACGAACTCGCCAACTACTGGGGATCGGTGGAGGTTCCGTACCGCCCGTTCTATGCCTACGAAGAGATTCTGGCGACCTTCGGAGACGCTCCGAACATCTCCAGCTCGATGCTCACCGCCTGCGAGCGGCTGGCCTCCGTGCTCACCGACGGGCTGGTGAGTACGCTGCCGCCGATCGACGAGGCGGAACGGCTCACACATGTCGCGGCCTATACGCGGCGACGGCCGGTGCCGCCGGCGAATGTGGTGGTGCCGTATGTGGCCGAGGACCAGATGTGGGCCGACTGGCTGGAATGGGTGCTCACCCGCGACGGAGTCCAGGTGATGTCCGTGGACGTCCGTTCGGCGGATCCGGCCCTGGTCGAAAGGGAATTCGCGTCGGGCGGGGCGTACCGCGTGCTCCCCGTGGTCTCGCAGGCCTTCCTCAGCTCGCGCCGGGCCGGGAACCTCTGGGAGTCGTTCATGAGCCTCGACTCCTCCGGCAGCCGCCGTCAGCTGCTCCCGATACGCGTCGGCGACGTACGGCTGAGTCTGCCCATCAGCAGCCGGGGAGTCGTCGACCTCGTGCGGCTGGACGAGGCCGACGCGGCCACGGCGCTGCTGTCCGCGCTGGACCGCGGGGATCGGGCCGGCTCGCCCCTGCCGACGGACACGGACTCCGGGGTGCGCTACCCCGGGGCCGTACCCAAGGTGTGGAATGTGCGGCCCCGCCATGCCTGGTTCACCGGCCGTGCTCCCGTACTGGACCGGCTGCGCGACCAGCTGCGCGGCGACACCCGCTCCGCCCGGCGGTTCCCCCAAGTCCTGTACGGGCTGGGCGGCGTGGGCAAGACGCAGGTGGCCAGAGAGTACGCGCACCGATTCCGCGCCGACTACGACCTTGTGTGGTGGGTGGAGGCGGAACAGCCCGACCGAGTGGTTTCGTCGCTTGCCGAGCTGGCCACCGAGCTGGATCTGCGGGCCGGCGATGTGGTCGCCGAGGCGGCCCAGGCGGCGCTGCTGGCACTGCGGCGCGGAGTGCCGTACTCCCGCTGGTTGTTGATCTTCGACAATGTGGAGGATCTCGACCGGGCGCTGGACCTGCTGCCCGAGGAGACCGGCCCGCTGTCCGACGGCGTCTACGGCCATATCCTCGCCACCTGCCGCAACAAGCCGGTGTCGACGCGGCTGGAACCGATGGAGGTGGAGGTCTTCACCCGCGCCGAGAGCGTGGAGCACCTGTGCCGAAGGGTGTCGAAACTGCCTGCCCGGGACGCCGACCGGGTCGCCGAGGCCGTCGGTGACCTCCCGCTGGCGGTGGAAGTGGCTGCCGCCTGGCTCGCCGAGACGGCCACTCCGGTGGACTCCTATGTGGAGCAGCTGAGGGAGCAGAGCACCAAAGTGCTGTCCCTCGGCGACCCCGAGGACCAGATCGGCGCGACCTGGAACATCTCCATCGCGCGGCTCCGCAAGGAGTCCAGGGCGGCGGTGCGGCTGCTGGAGCTCTGCTCCTTCTTCTCCGCGGAGCCGATCTCGATGAAGCTCATCGGCAGTGACTCCATGTTCCAGTCGCTCCTGCCCTACGACCCCGACCTTCGCGAAAGGTACATGCTGGGCAAGGTCATCCAGACGCTGAACCGGTTCGCACTGGCCAAGGTGGACCCGGCGGACAGCAGCATCCAGGTCCACCGGCTCGTGCAGGCGGCCGTCCGGGCCGGACTCACGCCGGAGGAACAGGATCTGGCCAAGCACGAAGTGCACCGCGTGCTCGCGGAGGCCCGCCCGGCGGAGGAGGTGGAACGGGACAATCCGGTGAACGACCCCAAGAGCTGGCCGAGTTTCGACCTGATCTGGCCCCATCTCGGTCCGTCCGGTATCGCGGACTGCGACGAGGAGAACGTACGGCAGCTGATGGTCGACCGAATCCGCTATCTGCTCAAGCGCGGTGAACTGGAGGGCGCCCGGCTGCTGGGGCTGCAGCTGAACAAGACCTGGACCCGTGAACTGGGAGAGAACGACCTCCAGACCCTGAACATCCGCTTCGAACTCGCCAACGCGCTGCGGGCACAGGGCAAGTACCAAGAGGCCCGCGAAATGGACGAGGACACACTCGCCCGGCAGACCCGTGTGCTCCACGACACCCACCCCAACGACGACCACCCGAGCATTCTGATCACCACGGGCAGCCTGGCCGCTGATCTGCGGGCCCTCGGGAGGTTCGACGAGGCGCTGGAACGGGACCAGCGGATCTACCGCGGATTACGCCGGATCTTCGGGGAGGACCATCCGCGGACCCTGATCGCGGCCAACAACCTCGCGATCGACTACCGGCTCACCGGCGACAGCGAGAGAGCGCGACGGCTGGACGAGGAAACGGTGGAGCGCCGCAGCGAGTTGCTGGGTGTGGACCATCCATTCACCCTGACGACCAAGGGGCATCTCGCCCGTGACCTGCGGGAGACCGGCGAGTACCAGTCCTCCGTGCAGGTCCTGCGGGAGGTGGTGGCCGCGTTCGAGCGGGTGCTGAACGCGGATGTGCCCGAGGTGCTGCGTACCGCCAAGAGCCTCGCGGTCTCCCTTCGCAAGGCCGGCTACCCGCACGAGGCGAAGCGCATCACCGAGGAGACGTACAGCCGCTACCGGGAGCGGTACGGAACGAAGGTGCCCGACGCCCTCGCCTGCGGTCTCAATCTGGCCGCCGACTACTCGGCGGTCGGCGACAAGCAGGCGGCCCTGGATCTCGCCCACCAGATCCTGGACGGGTACCGGGAGACGCTGGGCGAGGACCACCCCTTCACGCTGGCCTGCCGCAACAATGTGACCATCTACCAGCGCGGCCTCGGTGCGGCGGCAGAGGCGGCGGAATCCGGCGAACTCGTCCGTACCGCGCTCGAGGCAGCGCTGGGAGCGCGTCATCCCTTCACGTTGTGCACCGCGATCAACCTCGCCAACGCCTACGGCGACCTCGGTCAGCAGGACCGGGCCGAGCTGTGGGAACGCGCCGCACTGGAGGGACTGTTGCGGCGGTACAAGCCGACTCACCCGGATGTACTGGCCTGCCGGTCCAATCTCGCGATCACCCTGCGCTCGGCCGGCCGGGAGGAGGAGAGCAGGCAGCTGCGGGCTCAGGTTCTCGAGTTGACCGCCAAGCAGCTGGGCATCGAGCATCCGATCACCGAGGCGGCCCGCGCCTGGCGGCGCGTCAACCGCGACCTCGAACCACAGCCGGTCTGAGGGGCAGCCGGTCTGCGTCGAAGCGGGCCGGCCTGCTCACGAAGTGGCCCAGCTCAGTACGCGGGTGAGCACCCGCAGGGCCGCGAAGTGCGCCGCTCCGCGCTCCACCACCAACTGCGCACCCGGAATACGCTCGGCGAGCCACCGGGTGTGCTGCACCGGCGCGAAGACGTCGTCCTCGCCGTGCCAGAGCAGCACCGGTGCGCTGATGTCCTCGGGCCTGAACTCCCAGTCGGTACTGAACGCCATGACGTCATCGATCCAGCCGTCCGCGGAACTGCGCAGCCCCTCCGCGAAGTTGCGCACCAGCATGGCCCGGATGCCCGCGTCGGCGACGATCTCGCGGTCCGATTCCGGCAGTCCGCGGCGCATATCGGCGACCGAGCCCGTCGGGTCTGCCCGGATCGTCACCGTACGGAACTCCAGCGCGGCGGTCAGCTGGTGATGCCCGGCCGCCGCGTTGACGTACTCGCGGACATTGGACTCGGTCATGCCCTCGAACCAGTCGAGGCCCTGCGCGTCCCGCGGCGCCAGGCCGACGAGCGCCGCCGTCCGTACGGCGCGCTCCGGAATCAGGGCGGCACAGGCGAGTGCGTGCGGCGCGCCGCCGGACCGTCCGACGACGGCGAACTCACCGAACCCCAGCTCGTCGGCGATCGCCTCGACATCGGCCGCGACATGGGCCACCCGCCGCCCCGGTAAACGGTCCGAAGCGCCGTACCCAGGACGGTCGAAGGTGATCAGATGCACCCCCAGCCGGTACAGCACGGCACTGCGCGGAGCCGGTCCCAGCCGACTGCCCGGGGTGCCGTGCAACAGGAACACGGGTCTGCCGCGGGGATTACCGCGTTGCTCCACCGCGAGGTCGCGGCCGTCCCGGGTGCGAATCAGCTGGCCCAACTGGTGCCTCCCCCGTACGAGGACCGATGTGCGGCAAGTATGGGCGCACGCCGGGGGCTTGGTATACACCCCCCACAACCCCGATGGGGTTCCGCGGGCCCCCTGCTCAGCCCGTCGGCGGCACCGCCCGCGCCGTCCGGTGCTCCCGCAGCCAGCCCTGCGCGAAGTCGACGGCGTCGACCAGGCGCAGCAGTCGGCTGTGCGCCGAACCCACCGGACCCGTCCGTACGTCTGAGCCGCTCGGGCCGCGTTCGAAGTCCGCCCCGAGAGCCGCGAAATCGCTGTCGTCCAGATCCACGTCCTCGTACTCCCACCACCGGTGTCCGCCGTTCGCGGACACCACACAGCGGTAGCTGCGCATCGGCGGCCCCGGCAGCCGGTACTCGCCGAGATGAAAGGCGGTGCAGGTGTCGAATCCCGTACCCAGGAGCAGCACTTGGGCCCCCACGTCGTACAGCCGGGCCAGCGGCGACCGTTCGCCGAGATGGCAGTCCGCGTCGTGGTCGGCGACGATCCGCCCGGCGCGTGGGCCGAGCGCCGCGAACGATGTCTGCGGATGGCCGCTGCGCAGCGCCCCAGGAGACAGCCGGACCGTCTCGGCGAGCGCGCCCATCAGCGGTGCGGGCGTGGCCGCCCTGTCGAACGGCGGCATGCTCGCCCGTACGGCCGCCCGGTCCTTCTCGCCGAGACCGCGCACCCGCTCCCGGTAGCTGGGGGAGGTGTCGGAGTTCTCCGTGGTGAAGGAGGGCACCACCAGCGTGCCCTGCGGACCGAGGGCCGTGCGCAGGGCGTGGACCACAGCCACGGGACCACCCTCCACCGCGCCCACCGTGCGCAGCGAGGCGTGCACCATCAGGACGCCGCCCGGCTCGACACCCAGCCCGGCCAGTTGCGCGGCCAGCTGCCCGGCGCTGTGGATCGTGCTCAAATGCGGTTCCCCCTCCGCTGGTCGGCGCTCAGCCGAGCCGTGGGATCTCGATGGCCGGGCAGCGGTCCATGACCATGTCGAGACCGGCCGCGCGGGTGCGCTCGTACGCATCCTCGTCGATCACACCCAGCTGGAACCAGACCGCCTTCGCGCCGATCGCGGCGGCCTCGTCCGCGACCGGACCCGCCAGGCCGGAATTGACGAAGACATCGACCACATCGACCTCGAAGGGGATGTCGGCGAGCGCGGCGTAACCCTGCTCGCCATGGACCGTCTCGGCCTTGGGGTGCACCGGCACGATGCGCTTGCCGTAGCGCTGGAGGACGTCGGCGACCCCGTGTGCGGCCCGCGCCTCGTTGCTGGACAGGCCGACCACCGCCCAGGTGTCGCCCGTCGAGGTAAGGATTCTGCGGATCGTCTCTGCGTCTGCGTACATGCCCGGGACAACGGGCGGCCGGCGCGGAGCATTCCCCTCCGGGCGGCGCATAGGGTGGCGGAATGCAGGAGCAGTACCGGACGGTCGCCCGCGAGGGCGTGCACGAGACCGAGATCAACAGATCGCGCTTCATCTGCGCGCTCGCCCCGGCCGCCACCGAGGAGGAGGCGCAGGCCTTCGTCGCACGCATCCGCAAGGAGCACCCGACCGCCACCCACAACTGCTTCGCGTACGTCATCGGTGCCGACGCCGCCGTGCAGAAGGCGAGCGACGACGGTGAACCGGGCGGCACGGCGGGCGTACCCATGTTGCAGATGCTGCTGCGGCGAGAAGTCCGTTATGTCGTTGCTGTCGTCACTCGTTACTACGGCGGTGTGAAACTCGGCGCGGGCGGGCTGATCAGGGCATACGGCGGGGCGGTCGGCGAAGCCCTGGACGCGCTCGGCACCCTCACCAGGCAGCGCTTCCGGCTGGCCACCGTCACCGTCGACCACCAGCGGGCGGGCAAACTGGAGAACGATCTGCGGGCGACCGGGCGGGATGTGCGCGAGGTGCGGTATGGGGAGGCCGTCACCATCGAGATCGGGCTGCCCGACGCCGACATCGACGATTTCCGATCCTGGCTGGCCGATGCCACGGCGGGGACGGCGGGACTGGAGCTCGGCGGTGAAGCGTACGGAGATGCCTGAAGCCGCCTGTGATGTCCGACCTCACCACTACTCTCGAGGATCATGAGATTCCTGCATACGTCGGACTGGCACCTGGGGCGGGCGTTCCACCGGGTGAGCATGCTCGACGCCCAGGCCGCGTTCCTCGACCACCTGGTGGCGACGGTGCGCGAACGCGACGTGGACGCGGTGCTGGTCGCGGGAGATGTCTACGACCGGGCCGTGCCGCCGCTCGCGGCCGTCGAGCTCTTCGACGAGGCGCTGCACCGGCTGGCCGCCGCGGGCGTGCCGACCGTGATGATCTCCGGGAACCACGACTCGGCGCGCAGACTCGGCGTCGGCGCGGGGCTGATCGAGCGCGCCGGCATACATCTACGCACCGATCCGGCGGGGTGCGGGACCCCCGTGCTGCTGAGCGACGCACACGGCACGGTCGCCTGCTACGGACTGCCGTATCTCGAACCCTCCCTGGTGAAGGGGGAGTTCAGGACGGAGAAGGCGGCACACGAAGCCGTACTCGGTGCGGCGATGGAGCGCGTACGGGCCGATCTCTCGACGCGTGAGGAGGGCACCAGGTCCGTCGCCCTCGCGCATGCCTTTGTCGCGGGCGGTGAAGAGAGCGACAGTGAACGGGACATCACCGTCGGAGGGGTGTCCGCCGTCCCCTCCGCCGTGTTCCGCGGCGTCGACTATGTCGCGCTCGGGCATCTGCACGGTTGCCAGACCATCACGGAGCGCGTGCGCTACTCAGGATCCCCGCTCGCCTACTCCTTCTCGGAGACCCACCACCGCAAGACGATGTGGCTCATCGACCTCGGGGCGCAGGGTGAACTCAGCGCCGAGCGCGTCGACTGTCCCGTCCCGCGGGCCCTCGCCCGGCTGCGCGGCACCCTGGACGAACTGCTCGGCGAACCGGCGCTGGTCCGGCACGAGCAGTCGTTCGTGGAAGCGACCCTCACCGATCCGGTGCGCCCGGCCGAACCGATGGCGCGCCTCACCGAGCGGTTCCCGCACACCCTGAGTCTCGTCTTCGAGCCCGAGCGCTCCGACGAGGACACCGCCACTTCGTACGCACAGCGGCTGAAGGGACGCAGCGACCAGCAGATCGCGGAGGACTTCGTGGCTCATGTGCGCGGCGGCAGCGGACCCGACGACCGGGAACGCACCGTGCTGCGCGGAGCCTTCGAGGACGTACGGGTGGACGAGGGCGTGCGCGAGGTGGCCCGGTGAGACTGCACCAGCTGACCGTCACCGCCTTCGGCCCCTTCGGCTCCAGCCAGCAGATCGACTTCGACATGCTGTCCACCGCCGGGATCTTCCTGCTCCACGGACCGACCGGAGCCGGCAAGACCTCCGTCCTCGACGCGGTCTGCTTCGCCCTGTACGGCGCGGTGCCTGGCGCACGGCAGAGCCCCGGCGCCTCGCTGCGCAGCGACCACGCCCCGCCGGACACCTCCACCGAGGTGTGCCTCGAACTGACCGTGGGCGGACGGCGACTGGAGATCAAACGCCGTCCGGCCCAGCCCCGTCGCAAGAAGAACGGCAAAGGCTTCACCACCGAGCGGGCCCAGAGCTGGCTGCGCGAGTACGACGCCGGGACCGGAGAGTGGCAGGCGCTGAGCCGCTCGCACCAGGAGATCGGCGAGGAGATCACGCAGCTCGTCGGGATGAGCCGCGATCAGTTCTGCCAGGTGGTGCTGCTGCCCCAGGGAGACTTCGCGCGCTTCCTGCGCGCCGACGCCGAGGCGCGCGGCAGGCTGCTCGGACGGCTCTTCGACACCCGCCGTTTCGCCGCCGTCGAGGAACGCCTCGCCGAACAGCGGCGCGTGGCCGAGCAGCAGGTACGCGCCGGTGACGAGCGGCTGCTCGCGATCGCCCACCGGATGGAACAGGCCGCGGGCGCGGCGGCCGGCGACTGGCCGCTGCCGCAGCGGCAGCCGGGCGACCCCGGGCTCGCCGATGCCGTCCTCGCCTGGGCGGCCGTCGCCCGCGCGGGCGCGCGGGAAACGCTGGACATCGCCGACTGCGCGCTGGCCGCGACGGAGAGCCGGCAGGCCGCGGCCCGGCACGCCCTGGACGCCGAGCGTGAACTCGCCCGGCTGCAGCAGCGGTACGAGGACGCACGGCAGCGGGCCGAGGCGCTCGAAGCGCGGCGCCCCGAGCGGGAAGAACTGCAGACCCGGCTGGCGCGGGCCCGCAAGGCGGAGCTGGTGGAGCCCGCGCTGAGGCTGCGCGAAGACGCCGATCGGGAGCACCGCGGCGCCGACGCCGACCGGGAGCGCGCGCGATCCGCACTTCCGCCGGACCTCGCGGAGGCCGGCGCGGATCAGCTGGCCGGGCTCGAACGCAAGCTGCGCCAGGACCTGGGCGGCCTCGAAGCCGCCCGGCGCGCGGAGCGCCGGAGCGCGGAGATCACCCGAGAACGGACGGACCTGGACCGCCAGGCCCGCGCGGACGACGACATCATCCAGGACGCGGCGGGGTGGCTGTCCGGCTGGGAGGGCGTCCGGCGAAGCCACCAGGAGCGGATCGTGGCATCGCAGGAGGCCGCCACCCGCGCCGAAAGCCTGGCCGGGCGGCTCGAACCGGCCCGCCGGAGGCTGCGGGCGGCGAGCGAACGGGACCGGCTCGCGACGCGCACCGAGGAGGCCGAGGAGCAGCTGCGTACGGCCCGGGACCGCGCGAACAGCGCGCGCGAGAACTGGCTCGACCTGAAGGAGCGCCGACTGCGGGGCATCGCGGCGGAGTTGGCAGCCGGACTGGTGCCGGGCCTGCCGTGCGCCGTCTGCGGCTCGGCGGAACATCCTGCGCCGGCCCGCGCCGGGGACGGGCATGTCGACCGCGCGGCGGAAGAGGCGGCGTACCAGGACTCGGCACGGGCGGACGGGACGAAGGCGGACGCCGAGCGTGAACTGGCGGTGGTACGGGAGGCGTTCACGACGGCCCGGGACGCCGCACGGCTGACACCGACGGCGCCTGGGGCGCGGGGCGAAGCGGGGAGCCGGGCTGCCGGGGGACCTGAGGGCGCGGGGCCCGGCGACGCGATCGAGCGGGCGAACGCCGGGCGGGGGCCCGCCGATGGGGAGCTCGATACGAGGCGCGGCGGGGTGGGTCGGGCCGAATCCGTGACCGGCGACGGGCGGGACACGGCCGGCAGTTCTGCACGGCGTGCCGACATGGCCGCCGAGGACGACGCCGGGCGTCCGGGTGCCCCGCGCGGTGACGTCGGCCGCGGCGTGGAGAGCGCCGGTCTCGATGGCGCCATGGGGCCGGACCGTGCCGACAGCTCCGCGCCGTGTGCAGACGTGGCCGCTGAGGAGGATGATCCCGACGCAGGTCAACTGCGTACGCTCGTCGAGCAGATGGAGCGCGAGCACACCGAAGCGCACGGCCTCGCCGCCGGTATGCATGCCGCCCGCGAGACGCTCGACCGGGCCGAGCGGGAGCGTGAGGAGCGGCTGGGCGCGCAGCAGCAGGCGGAGCGGCGCGCCGCCGCTCGGACCTCGCGGCGGGAAGCGCTCGACCGCGAACAGGCCGCGCTGGAAAGCGAACTGGCCAGGGCCAGAGGCGGCGCGGGCAGCGTCGCCGAGCACGCCGCGCTGCTGGAGCGCCGGGTGCGGCTGCTCGCCGAGGCGGCCGAGGCCGTGCGGTCTGCCGAGGCCGGCGCGCAGCACCTGAAGGAGGCCGACGACCGGCTGGCCGACGCGGCGTTCCGGGCCGGGTTCGACACACCGCGCGCCGCGGCCGCCGCGCTGCTCGGCGACGCGCAGCAGCGTGACCTGCAGCACCGGATGGATGCCTGGCAGACCGAGGCCGCCGCGGTCGCCGACCGGCTGGCCGAATCGGACACCCGGAGCGCCGCCGAGCACACCGCTGCCGACCCCGAAGCCGCTCGGGCCGCCCATGACGCCGCCGAGCGTGCTCTGCGTGACGCCGCGTCCGGGCTCGCCGCCGCCCGCGACAGGTGCGCTGAGCTGGCCCGGCTCTCCCGGCAGGCTGTCGCGGAAGTCCGCAGGCTCGGCCCGCTGCGCGAGGAGTACGACCGGGTGGCCCGCCTCGCCGGCCTCACCGCGGGCACCTCCGCGGACAACGAACGCAAGATGCGGCTCGAGTCGTACGTCCTCGCGGCCCGCCTCGAACAGGTCGCGGCCGCCGCCACCGCACGGCTGCAACGCATGTCGTCCGGCCGTTACACCCTGGTGCACTCCGACGCCAGGGTCGGGGGCAAGCGCTCCGGGCTCGGACTCCATGTCGTCGACGCCTGGACCGGCAGCGAGCGCGACACCGCGACCCTCTCCGGCGGGGAGACCTTCTTCGCCTCGCTCGCGCTCGCGCTCGGTCTCGCCGACGTTGTCACCGACGAGGCCGGCGGCGTGCAGTTGGACACCCTCTTCATCGACGAGGGCTTCGGCAGCCTGGACGACCAGACCCTGGACGACGTGCTCGACGTGCTCGACTCGCTGCGCGAGCGGGACCGCAGCGTCGGCATCGTCAGCCATGTCGCCGATCTGCGCCGGCGGATCCCCGCCCAGCTGGAGGTCGTCAAGGACCGGCACGGATCGGCGGTGCGGCTGCGTGCCGCGCCGCTCAGCGGCTGATCGCCCGGCGCGGCAGTGGTGAGGAGTAGACGACGCTCGTCGTGACCGAGCCGAGCGCGCCGATCTTCCCGGAGACCTCCTCGAGATGGTTCATCGAGCGGGTGGCGACCCTGAGTACGAAGCAGTCGTCGCCCGTCACATGGTGGGCCTCGAGGATCTCGGGCGTGGTCTCCAGCAGATCGTGGAACGGCTTGTAATTGCCGTTCGGATAGCGGAGTCGCACGAACGCGAGGATCGGGAGCCCCAGCCGCTCCTGTTCCACCACCGCGGTGTACCCGGATATCACCCCGGCCTCCTCCAGCCTGCGGACCCGCTCGGTCACGGCGCTCGACGACATGGAGACGACCCTCGCCAGCTCGGCGAAGCTGGCCCGGCCCTGGCTCTGCAGGGCCTCGAGGATGCGCCAGTCCGTGGCGTCCGGTGAATATCCGGTCATGGTCGAGAGATAGCAGGGAAATCCACGGCCGATCAAGAGAGGTGCCGGGGAATCTCACTTCAGGGAATCGATCGGCGACCGTAGATTTTCAGTCGTGACTACGACGCAGCTCCACACCAACCCCGTCCTTCGTGGGTCGCCGGCCCCGCCCGCGGCCGCCGTCGCCTACTTCGCCGCCCACCTGGCCTTTCACGCTGATGTCTCCGATGTCGCCTCTGCGCTGGCGGCCGGCGGCGACCCGGGTTTCGTGGTCCTCGACTGCCGTTCCACCGAGTCCTGGGACCAGGGGCACGTGCCCGGTGCGGTCCATCTGCCGACCGCGCTGATCGCCGAGCAGGCGGGGCAGCTGCTGGACAGGTCGGTGCCGGTCGTCACGTACTGCTGGGGCCCCGGCTGCAACGGTGCGACCCGCGCGGCTCTGGCCCTCGCCGAACTCGGCTACCAGGTCAAGGAGATGCTCGGTGGTTTCGAGTACTGGGCCCGCGAGGGCTTCGAGTTCGAGACGTGGGAGGGCCGCCGCAAGCGCGACGTCGACCCGCTGACCGCGCCTCTCGGCACGGACGACTGCGGCTGCTGATCCGTATCCGCCGCCCGCTACCGCACGACGGGAGGGGGAGGGGTGCAGGAATTTCCTGCTGCGCCCGCCGCGGTGGTCCGGACGCTGCGGTGGTCCGGACGCTGTGGATTTTCGGGCGCTGCGGGTTTCCGGGCCGACGGCGGCCGGGCTCATGCCTCTCGGCTGAGCCCGGCCCCCGCGCAGGCCGTACACAAGTCCGGCCACCCGCGGTCAGAGCTTCGACAGCTCGTCGACCAGATCGTCCAGCCCCAGCGAGCCCTGCGACAGTGCCGCCATGTGCCAGGCCTTCGCGTCGAACGCGTCGCCATGTGCCTTGCGGGCGTTCTCCCGGCCCAGCAGCCACGCCCGCTCACCCAGTTTGTAGCCGATGGCCTGTGCCGGAACCGACAGATACCGCGTCAGCTCGCTCTCGACGAAGTCCGCCGGCCGGCCGCTGTGGCTGCCGAAGAACTCCTGCCCGAGAGCCGGTGTCCAGCGCTCACCCGGGTGGAACGGCGAGTCCGCCGGGATCTCCAGCTCCAGATGCATACCGATGTCCACGATCACCCGGCAGGCCCGCATCATCTGCGCGTCCAGGTAGCCCAGCCTGCGCTCCGGGTCGGGCAGGAAGCCCAGTTCGTCCATCAGCCGCTCCGCGTACAGCGCCCAGCCCTCGGCGTTGGCGCTGACCCCGCCGATCGTCGCCTGGTAGCGGGAGAGCTGGTCCGCGACATGCACCCACTGCGCGATCTGCAGGTGGTGGCCGGGAACGCCCTCGTGGTACCAGGTCGACACCAGGTCGTACACAGGGAATCGGGTGGCGCCCATGGTCGGCAGCCAGGTACAGCCGGGGCGGCTGAAGTCCTCGGACGGGCCGGTGTAGTACGGCGCCGCCGCGCCACCCGGCGGAGCGATCCGGGACTCCACCTTCCGTACCCGCTCGGCCAGTTCGAAGTGCGTCCCGTCCAGCGCCTCGATCGCCTCGTCCATGATCGTCTGCAGCCACACCCGCACCTCCTCGACGCCTTCGATGTGCTCGCCGTGCTCGTCGAGGTGTGCGAGCGCTTCCCAGGGCGCCGCGCCTGGAAGGATCTTGTCGGCCTCGGCCCTCATCTCGGCCAGCAGCCGGTGATATTCGGACCAGCCGTACGCGTAGGCTTCGTCGAGGTCGAGGTCGGTGCCATTGAAATAGCGCGACCAGCGGGCGTATCGCTCGCGGCCCACCGTGTCGGGGGCGTCCGCGACGGCGGGGGCGTAGACGTCGCGCATCCAGTCCCGCAGCTCCGCGAGCGCTCCGGTCGCACTGCGGGCCGCCTCGTCGAGTTCGGTGCGGAGCGTGAGGGGGCCGCCCGCCGCGAACTCCTGGAACCAGCTGCGGTCCGTGCCGAGCCACTCCGTCATCTGGTCGATATTGGTCCGGGTCGCGCGCGGGCCGCCCAGCAGCTTCCGCTCGAGTCCCAGCGCCAGCGAGGCGCGGTAGCCCTCCAGCGCCCGCGGCACCGCTCGCAGCCGCTGCGCCACGGCTGCCCAGTCCTCATCGGTCTGAGTCGGCGTCACGGTGAACACCTCGCGCACCGTGTGCACCGGGGAGCGCATATTGCTCACCGTGCGCAGCCCCTCATCCGTTTCGTGCACGGCGAGTTCGGCTGTCAGACGCTCTCGCAACAGCCGGCCGCAGCGCCGTTCCGCATCGCTCTCCGCGGCCGGCTGTTTCTCGGCGGCGTCGAGCCTGGCGAGTGTCTCGCGGGCGAGTTCGGCGAAAGCCTCCTGACCGGCAGGTGAGTAGTCGGGAAGGAGGCCCGAGCTCTCCTTGAGTCCCAGATACGTGCCGATGGTCGGGTCGAGTTCGATGAGTGCGTCGACGTAGGAGTCGGCGACCTGTCGTGGCAGCGCGCTGCTGGAAGAGACTGGCATGCGCACATCCTCATACGACTGGGGCCTCCGCGTCACCATCATTGGATCTCAGTCGCCTGTCAGTGGCCTGACAGTGGCCTGTCAAGCATCCTGGGTGCAGTCCGGCGCCGGAGGCAGCAGCGGGCCGCAGTCCCACTGCTGGAAGATCAGTCGCGTCTCGACCCTGGCGACTTCTCGCCGTGAGGTGAACTCGTCCACCACCAGACGCTGCAGATCGGCCGTGTCCGCCACGGCCACGTGCACCAGATAGTCGTCGGGACCGGTGAGATGGAACAGCGCCCGGGACTCGGGCAGCGCGCGGATCCGTTCCACGAACGGGCCGATGAGCTCGCGCCGGTGCGGCCGGACCTGCACGGAGAGGAGCGCCTGCAGCCCGCGCCCCAGCCGGGCAGGATCCAGGGCCAGCCGATGCCCGAGGATCACGCCGGAGCGGCGCAGCCTCGCCACCCGGTCCAGGCAGGTGGAAGCCGCTACTCCGACCTCCGCGGCCAGCTCGCGATAGGTGGTCCGGGCGTCGTTCTGCAACAGGCGGAGTATGTGCAGATCTACCGGGTCGAGTGCGACAGATTCAGCCATTCGCCGAACGTAACACGGCCTTTGGCCATTACTTTCCGGTAGGTGTTCACAGTGCGGGCATGGAGAACGCAGCCTCGGTCACTCCCGCACCCCGGGCCCTGGCCACCGAAGCAGTACACGCCGGACGCGAGGACCTCGCGGAGCTCGGCGTGCACGCCCCGCCGCTGGACCTGTCCACCACCTACCCGTCGTACGACGCCGCAGGTGAGGCCGCCCGTATCGACGCCTTCGCCGCCACCGGCGCGCGACTGGACGGACCGCCGGTCTACGCCCGGCTCGACAACCCGACCACGGCCCGTTTCGAGACAGCGCTCGCCAGGCTGGAGGGTGCCGAGAGCGCGGTCGCGTTCGCCAGCGGGATGGCCGCGCTCACTGCCGTACTGCTGGTGCGGGCGAGTATGGGACTGCGCCACGTGGTCGCTGTCCGGCCGTTGTACGGGTGCAGCGACCATCTGCTGAACGCGGGGCTGCTCGGGACCGAGGTGACCTGGACCGACCCCGCGGGCATCGCGGAGGCGATCCGGCCGGAAACAGGCCTTGTGATGGTGGAGACGCCCGCCAACCCGACGCTCGCCGAGGTCGATCTACGAGCCGTCCGGCACGCCTGCGGCTCCGTGCCGCTGCTTGTCGACAACACCTTCGCCACGCCCGTGCTGCAGCGGCCGGTGGAGCACGGGGCGCGGATCGTGCTGCACAGCGCGACCAAGTACCTGGGCGGGCACGGCGATGTGATGGGCGGCGTGGTGGCCTGCGACGAGGAGTTCGCCCGCAGCCTCCGGCAGGTGCGGTTCGCGACCGGCGGCGTCCTCCATCCGATGGCCGGATATCTGCTGCTGCGCGGACTGTCCACACTGCCGGTACGGGTACGGGCCGCATCCACCACCGCGGCCGACCTGGCCCGCCGACTGGGCGCCGACCCGCGGATCGCCCGGGTGCACTACCCGAGTGTGGGCGGGGCGATGGTCTCCTTCGAGGTGTACGGGGACCCGCGCAGCGTGATCTCGGCCGTACGGCTGATCACGCCGGCGGTCAGTCTCGGCAGTGTCGACAGCCTGATCCAGCACCCGGCCTCCATCAGCCATCGCATCGTGGCTGAGGGAGACCGGCGCTCGGCGGGCGTCAGCGACCGGCTGCTGCGGATGTCGGTCGGTCTTGAGGACGTCGAGGATCTATGGCGTGATCTGACCGAGGCCCTCAGCGCTCAGCCTGTTCGTACGGAAAGAGCGGGCGTACGGGAGTCGCGTCGAGTCGGGCGGTGATGACCAGCGTGCCTTCCTCGATCTGGTAGTCGAGCGGCAGGCTCAGGCCGCGCATGGCGGCCACCATCGCGGTGTTCGAGGAGCGGGTGACGGCGTAGACGCTGCTGCAGCCCGCCTCGACAGCGAGGGCGACCAGTCGGCCGAGGAGCTCCGAGCCGATGCCGCGGCCCTGCCATTCGTCCTCGACGAGCAGTGCGACCTCGGTCTCGTCCCCGTCCCAGAGGAGATGTCCGAGGCCGACGAGACGGCCGGAGGCGGTCTGGACGGCGAGGGTGCGGCCGAAGCGCGGGCTGAGCAGGTGGTTGAGGTAGCGGTCGGCGTCGCCGACCGGGCCGTGGTAGCGCAGGCTCAGGGTGCGGTCGGAGCAGCGGTCGTGCATGGCCACGGCGGCTTCGACGTCACTCTGGTCGACGCGGCGCACGGTGATCTCGTTTCCCTCGGGGAGGGTGAGGACGTCCTGGCTGCGGGGGATACGGGGGCCGAGGCGCGCGTCCAGTTCCACCAGGGCGCGGGCCCGTGCGAACTCGGTGGGAGTGAACGGAAGGTAGGGCCGCTCGATGGTGATCGCGCCACCGCTCGGGTCGCGCAGCCTCATCACCGTCTCCTCCAGCACGCCTTCCACCGGCGGGATCTCTCCCGTGGGCCGGCCCGTCAGCGAGACCGCGGGCAGCGAGTGGATTGTGCAGCGGCCCAGCAACTGGCGCAGTGCGAGCGGCAGTTCGGCTGCGTCAAGGGCGGTACGGGTGGCGAGGCCGAGCACCCGGGTAGGTGTGTCGACGAGATCGTGGGCGTCGGCCCGCTCGATCCAGGTGCTGCTGCCGCCCGCCCGGGAGATCTCCCGGGTGAGCTGCTGCGCCTGCAGGGACACGGGGGCGCGCAGCAGGAACTCGTCCACCGTGCCTTCGGCCAGCGGATGGGTCTGGAGGGTGAGGATGTCGACCCGGTGTCGTGCCAGGGCGATGCACAGCGCGGCCAGGCTGCCGGGTGTGTCCCGCACGGTGGTCCGCATCCGCCACAGCGCCGTCTCGTACAGCTCGCCGGGCGCCGCGAGCCTGGTCGCGGGGGACACCGTCACCCCGGCGTCCGCGGTGACGTCGGCGCTGTTCCGGGTGGGGGCCGCCGGTGGGGCATGACTGTGGCGTCGTGCCCACCATGTGTGGAAGGCGGCCGTGCTGACGAGGGCCACGGCCGAGGCGACGAGCAGAAACGGGCCGTCCGGTCCGTGCCCGATCATGTTCGCGATGGCGTCGGCGACCGCGACGGCGGTGAACATGGCTGCCAGTTCGACGAGATCCCGCCGCCAGTGGTGTGGACGGCGGGCACTCTTCGCAGAAGTCACATCTGTCATGCCAACACTGTGACCGAACGGTGTTGCGTGATCACGAACGGCTTGTGACTGACGGGTTAAGCGTCATTGTGGACGGCTATCGGTTGTTTTTAGCCGTTTTTTGGCGTGGAGTGATCGCTTCCCTGACGCAACGCGGCCGACGGCCGGGACCCGCCGGTGCCCCGGCGGTCAGCGGTCCCGGCGGGTGCGGCGGCCTGGACGGGCCGGGGCCGTCGCGTACGCACCGGCCGCGGCGGTCGCATGCGCGGACCCGGCCGGGCCGATCGCGCCTCACCGTGCCGAGCTGTCAGGCGCCGGCTATGGCCCGTAGCGCGTCCAGATGCCGCCGGTAGACAGCGCGCCCCTCGTCCGTCAGAGACAGCCAGGTCCGCGTCCGCCGTCCCACCCTGCCCTTGTCCACCCCGACCCAGCCGGCTTCCTCGAGGGCCGCGACCTGCTTGGACAGCGCCGAGTCGGTGACCTCGACCAGGTCGCGCACACAACCGAACTCGGCCTTGTCCAGCGGTGCCAGGGCCGCCACGATCGACAGCCGGACGGGCGAGGTGAGCAGCGGGGCGAGCGCATGGCGCGGATGCGTACCCGACTCCTTCCCGGCCTGCCCGGTCTGCTGCGCTCTCTCCGTCATGCCGACCGCCGCGTCTCCTGCCAGGCGCCGACCGCCGGCGGCAGCGCGCACCACACGGCACCGACCACGGCGAAGACCGCGCTGCCCCTGAAGGCGGAGACGCTGAGCGCGACCGTGAGGGAGTAGGCCACCGCCCAGCTGCCGATGAGAGTGCCGTGCCGGGCGCCGAACCCCCGGCGGATGACGCGCTGCCGGGCGGCGTACATGCTGAGCCCCCCGACGAGTACGGCATTGATGACCGCGAAGACGAGTGCCGCGGATCTCCCTTGCCAGAGCACCGCCATCGGTACCAGGAGCAGCTGACCGGCGGCGAAGACGACGAGATACCGCGCGTACCAACCGCTGCCGCGGCGGCGTGTGGCGCTCTCCGCGAGGTTCGCGCGCTTCAACGCTGCCGCGGCATCCGTCTGTTCACTCATGCTTGCGAGAGTGGCATGTACTTTCCATGGTGGCAAGTAAGTGCTGGGCGCGTGTCCTACTGCCCCACACGCCCGGGCTGCAGCACCTTGCTGAACAGGACCGTTCCGCCCTCCGCCCGCAGCCGGACAGTCAATTCGCCACTGCCGCCGTCGATGTCGACCTCTCCGAAGTACTGCGGCGACTCCATCGGCGAGACATTGGCGCGTTCCGGCGCCCGGACGAAGACGCGCGCAGGGCCGAAGGTGGCGTCGAGCGCGTTGGCGGGGAAGCCGCCGGCGGCCAGCGGCCCCGAGACGAATTCCCAGAAGGGTGCGAAGTCCTTGAAAGTCGCGCGCGACGGGTCGTAGTGCTGCGCCGAGGTGTGGTGCACATCAGCGGTCAGCCACACCGTGCCCGTGATCCGGCGGTGCTTGATGTACCGCAGCAGCTCGGCGATCTGCAGCTCGCGCCCGAGCGGCGCCCCCGGATCGCCCTGCGCGACGGCCTCGAAGTTCGCCGTCCCGTCCGCTACGACCAGCCCGAGCGGCATGTCCGAGGCGATCACCTTCCACACCGCGCGCGACCGCGACAGCTCACGCTTGAGCCAGGCCAGCTGCTCGGCTCCGAGGATGCCCTGTGTGTCGTCGGGCTGCCGGCCGGGGGAGTTGGCATTGCGGTACGAGCGCATGTCGAGGACGAACACATCGAGCAGCGGTCCGTGGCGCACCACCCGGTGCACACGGCCTTCGCACCCGGCGGCGGTGAGCGTCGAGATGGGGAAGTACTCGCCGAAGGCGCGGCGCGAGCGCTCCGCGAGCACATTCACGTTCTTCTCGGTGTAGCGCGGGTCGTCGAGGATCTGGCCCGGGTACCAGTTGTTGCGTACCTCGTGATCGTCCCACTGCACGACCGTGGGTACCTGAGCGTTGAAGCGCCGGACGTTCTCGTCGAGCAGGTTGTAGCGGAAATTTCCGCGGAAGTCCGCCAAGGTCTGCGCCACCCTGGACTTCTCCTCGGTGGTGATGTTGCGCCAGATCCGGCCGTCCGGCAGCGTCACGCTCGGTTCGATCACGCCGTCCGCGTAGATCGTGTCCCCGCTGCAGAGGAAGAAGTCCGGGTCGAGGCGGCGCATCTCGTCGTACGCGCGATAGCCGCCGATGTCCGGGTTGATGCCCCAGCCCTGCCCCGCTATGTCGCCCGACCACAGAAAGCGCACTCCCTCACGGCGCTTCGCGGGCGCCGTACGGAAGGTCCCGTAGACCGGTTCCCCGGTGCGGCGGGGGTCTTCCGGGTCGGCGAGCGTGACCCGGTAGTGCACCTGCTCACCGGCGGGCAGTCCGCGCAGCGCCGTCCGTCCGGTGAAGTCCGTGTCGGCGCCGACCATCGGGCCGTGCCATCTGTGCGCATTCCGGAAGGACTCCGTTGCGGACGTCTCCACGATCATCCGGGCGGGCCGGTCGGAGCGCACCCACACCAGACCGGACGAGGAGGTCACATCGCCGGTCTGCACACCCCATGCGGCCCGCGGGCGGCCGGACAGCGCCAGGGCGGGCGCCGCTGTCATCGTGGGCAGAGCCAGTGCCGCCGAGGCGGCGACCGTGCCGCGCAGCACGGAACGGCGGTCGGGGGAGGGTATCCGCGGGCTGTGTGACATCGCTGTGCCTCCAGGGCAACTCGGGCCGGTGTGCCGTGCCATGCCTACTGCCCGGCTGCGGCGGCCACGCGAACCCCGAGTGAACAACCGGCCCTGCGCGGCGTGCGAGGACTGTCCGCGGCGTACGAGGACAGTCCAACGGTCCGCAGACGCGGGGCACTTCACGGCGTCTTCCGCACCGCCTCCGCCATCAGCCGCACGCCGCGCTCGATTTCGGTCGGCGCCAGATGCGCGTATCCGAGGACCAGCCGCACTCCGGCGTCCCCCACGTCGGCCATCATGTAGTCGGCCAGCGGACGCACGGCCACCCCGGACCGCGCCGCCAGATCCAGGAAGCGCGGCTCGGGACCGCACCGTTCGGGCAACCGCGCGATGATGTGCAGACCGGCAGCGATACCGCTGACCTCCGTGCCGGGGAAGTGGTCGGTGAGGGCCCCGACGAGTGCGTCGCGCCGCTCCCGGTAGGCGCGCTGGCAGCGGCGCAGCTGGCGGTCGTACCCGCCCCGGTCGATGAAGTCGGCAAGGAGCGCCTGGTCCAGGGCCGGGTTGCCGAGATCCATGGTGCGTTTGCGCTCGACGACCTCGTCGGCCAGGCGGGACGGCACGAGCAGCCAGCCCAGTCGCAGCCCCGGTGCGAGTGACTTGCTCACCGACCCGGTGTACACGACGCGATCCGGGTCGAGACCCTGCAGGGCGCCGACGGGAGCCCTGTCGTAGCGGAAGTCGCCGTCGTAGTCGTCCTCCACGATCAGACCGTCCACGGCGCGCGCCCAGTCGAGGAGTTCGGTGCGACGCTGCGCGGAGTAGGCGATTCCGGTCGGGAACTGGTGGGCCGGTGTCGTCACCACCGCACGTATGCCGGTGCCCTCGAGCGACCCGGTCGCCAGCCCCTCTGCGTCGAGCGGCAACGCGGTCATGTCCAGCCCGGCCGCCGAGAACAGCGCTCCGTGCTCATGGCTCCCGGGGTCCTCGACCCCCACCGTCCGCAATCCGTGCCCGTGCAGTACGAAACCGAGCAGCGTCATCGCCTGCGCCACGCCCGAACACACCACCAGGCATTCCGGATCGGCCACGACGCCGCGCCGCCGGGTCAGCAACGAGGCCAGCGCGGTGCGCAGTTCCGGCAGCCCACGCGGATCGGGATAGCCGAGCGCACGGTGCGGCAGCCGCGCGAGTACGGATTTGTGCGCGGCGGCCCACGCGGCGCGCGGGAAGAGCGAGAGATCGGGCGTCCCGGGGCGGAAGTCCACGCGCGCGCCGGGAGCGCGCGGCGCCAGGTCCCGCACCCCGAGCGCGGCGGTGCGCGCCGCACCCCCGACCCAGGTACCGGAGCCCCGGCCGCTGCGCAGATACCCCTCCGCCGTCAACTGCTCGTACGCCTCGGTGACCAGACCGCGCGAGACGCCCAGATCGGCGGCGAGCTCACGGCTGGAGGGCAGTCGCGTGCCCGCGACCAGCCGTCCCGATCTGACCGCCTCGCGCAGCGCCGACTGCAACGCCCGTCCGCGCTGCCGGGCCGGAGCGGCGGCCGCGGGCAGCAGCAGTTCCCAGGCGGCGTTCCACGAGTCACCTCGAGACGGCTCGCCCGTCGCCGGATTGGTCCCCGATGGCGTCATGGAAGTGGACCTTAAGCCGGACCGCCTCGCTCCCTAGCGTCGCCCCCATGAACGTGAACTCGCTGCGCGCGGCGCTGCTCGTCGCCATGGCCTATCTCCTCGTGGGCGCCTCCTTCACCGCCAACAGCGTCCTCGGCGACTATCCCGGTGCCGGCGGCCAGGCGCTGCGCTACGCCCTCGCCTGCCTGCTCCTCCTGCCGCTGCTCGGCGGCCGCCCGGGCCTGGCGCCGCTGCGCGCCCTCCTCCTGCCGCAGTGGGTCCGGCTCGCCCTGCTCGCCGTCGTCGGCATGGTCGGTTTCAATCTGGCGATCCTGGCCGCGGAACGCACCTCGGAACCCGCCGTTCCCGGTGTGTTCGTCGGCTGCGCCCCGGTCATCGTCGCCGTCCTCGTACCGCTCCTGGACGGCCGTCGGCCCGCTCGGCCCGTGCTGTACGGAGCCCTGTTCGTCGCGGCCGGCGCCTTCGCCGTCCAGGGGTGGGGCCGTACCGGCCCGGCGGGCATCGCCTGGTCGACAGCTGCGCTGCGCGGGCGAGGTCGGCTTCGCCGTGCTGGCCGTACCCGTGCTGCGACCGCTCGGCCCCAAGCTGCTCACCGCCACCGTCTGTGGCATCGCTGCCGTCGAGTCCACGGTCATCGGCCTCGTCCTCGACGGCTCGGGCTTTGTGCGCACGCCCACTCAGGCCGAGACCCTGGCGCTGCTGTGGCAGGCGGCCGTCGTCACCGTCGTCGGCTTCGTCTGGTGGTACATGGGCGTGCAGCGCATCGGCGCCGAGCGCGCCACGCTCTTCTCCGGACTGATCCCCCTCTGCGCCGCGCTGACCGCGCCCCTCGTGGGTACGGGGACGTTCGGCCCGGCCCAGGCGGCGGGCGGTGTGCTGGTCGGAGCGGGCGCGGCGCTCGGCTCGGGAGTGTTCAGGCGGCGGTCAGCGGCTGCCGTCCAGGATGACGCGTGCGACGAGCGCGGGGTCGTCGTTCATGGGGACATGGCCGCAGCCGGGCAGCCGCACGAGCCGCGCCCCCGGGATGGCGTGCTTGGCTCTGATGCCCTGACGGCGCAGCAACAGCCGGTCCTTCGTTCCCCAGCCGATGGTGACCGGCACATCGGGCACGTCGTCGGTGAACAGGACGTGGCGGCCGGCGGCGAGCGTCTGATGAAAGCCGGTGGCGTCGCGGAGGGCGAGAGTCTCGGCGACGGCCGCCTCGGGTGAGCGCCGGCCGGGCCTGGCGTAGATGCTGCTGGTCAGCGCCGTCCGCCCGGCGGCCGTCCGGGACAGCCGCTCGATCAGTGGCAGCGGCATCGACTGCGCCCCGAGACGCATCGCGCGCAGCGTCGCGAAGGCATAGCGCCGCTCGCGCTCGCTCCAGAAGCCGGCGGGCGAGAGCGCCGTCACCGACCGTACGAGCTTCTCGCGTCCCAACTCCAGGGCCAGCAGTCCGCCGAGGGAGTTCCCCACGACATGCGGGCGCTCGATCTCCAGCTTCTCGCAGAGCGCGCCGAGCACCGAGCCCACGGTGCTGAGGTCGTAGGACACGCCGTCCGGCAGCGCCGGCGAAGAGCCGAAGCCGGGCAGGTCGACGGCGATGACATCGCGTTCGGCTGCCAGGATGCCCAGCACCGGCTCCCATGCCTGCCAGTGGTGCCCGATGCCGTGGAGCAGCAGCAGCGGTTCACCCGCCCCGGTGCGCTCGTACGCGACGGACAGCGTGCGGCTGCCCCGGGGGAACTTGATGGAGAATGAGATCTCTGCGGCCATGCTGCTGCTCCCTGTTGTAGCCCGGTCGCCTGTTTTAGACAGCCCGTCAGTAACAATTACCGTTCAGTAGCTTCCAGTTCAAGTGGGCAGGCTGGGCGGACGCGGACTGTGCCGCACGGCGCACCCCAACCGGCTGGACACCCGGCGCGAGGTCGGTTGGGATGGAGGGGTGGCAGCAGACACCGCGACTGACGTATTCGAAGAGCACCGGCCCGTTCTGACCGGTGTGGCCTACCGCATGCTCGGCCGGGTGGCCGATGCCGAGGACGTGGTGCAGGAGACATGGCTGCGCTGGACCGCCGACGAGCGCGGCGACGTCCTGGAGCCACGCGGCTATCTCGTCAGGATCACCACCCGCCTCGCCATCGACCGGCTGCGGCACGTCCGGTCTCGGCGGGAGGCGTACGTCGGCCCATGGCTGCCGGAGCCGATCGCCACCGACTTCGGGCCCACCGTCCCGGACACCGCCGAGCAGGCCGTCCTGGCCGACTCCGTATCACTGGCCGTCCTGGTCGTCCTGGAGACGCTGTCGCCGCTGGAGCGCGCGGTCTTCGTACTGCGCGAGGCCTTCGGATTCCCTTATGGCGAGATTGCGACCACGCTCGACCGGACCGAGGCGGCGGTGCGGCAGCTCGCCGGCCGGGCGCGCAAGCATGTCGAGGAGCGCAAGGCCCGCTACGACGTCGACCCCGCCGAATGCCGCGATCTCACCGAGCGCTTCCTGAGCGCCGCGGCCGGTGGCGATCTGGAGGTACTGCTGTCCCTGCTGGCGCCCGATGTGCGCCTCGTCGGCGACAGCGGCGGCAAGGCCAAGGCGCCGCTGCGCGTCCTGCAGAGCGCGGACAAGGTCGGGCGCTTCCTCGTCGCCGTGGCGCAGCAACCGATCCAGGAGATGGAGTTCCGCTTCGTCGAGCTCAATGGAGCCCCGGCGCTGCTCGTCCTGTCCGCCGGACAGCCCGACAGCGTTTTCCAGCTGGAAGTTCTGGACGGACGGATCCAATGCGTCTACGTCATCCGCAACCCTGACAAACTTGGCTCGCTGGCCTCTTCCTAGAACCGTCGCGTCCCACGTCAGACCCCGTGTCCGGCCCGGACGCGGGGTCTTGTGCTGCGCGCGTTTCACAGGGCGACGAACGTCCTGTGAACGCTCTGCGAATCCGGTTCGTTCCCCTGCGTAACCGGCGCAGGATTGGTCTTGACCAAGGGGGTGCGCCGTCCTATGGTCGCAGAGATAGTGCAGGAACCTTTAATAAACAAGGGCGCGGAATAGCCGCTTCTGACACGGCGATTGCGGAGGATCAGGGTGGGGACCACGCAGCTGGAAACAGTGCCGGAGCCTAAGTACTGGCATCTCAAGACCGTGATCGGCGAAGCGCTCGACTCGGACTTCGCAGTCGGGGAGATCCTTCCGAACGAGCGTGATCTCGCCGCTCGCTTCGGAGTCGCCCGCGCCACGCTCCGGCAGGCGCTCGAACAGCTCGAGCTGGAAGGCCGGTTGCAGCGACGCCGCGGCGTCGGCACGACCGTCGCACCGCCGCGCATGGGCGTCGACGTCTCCACCACCGAGCCCGCGTGGCCCAGCACCGGACAGGACGCCTGGGAGTCCGTCGACTGCACGACAACGGTGCCGCCCCAGGCGGTGGCGCGTCTGCTCGAGACGGCTGCGGGCGAAGAGATGTACACGGTGCGCAGGCTGCGCGTCACCCGCGGCCAGTCCGTCGCGGCCGAGCTGCTGTATGTGCCGGCCTCGTCCGTGCCCGAGCTCTCGGCGATCGACACGCCGTCCGGACCCGCTCGCGCGCGCGGCGTACTGCGTGAACTCCAACGCCTCGACCTCGAGGGCCAGGACCGCGCGGTGGAGCTGGGTTCGGCGCGTGCCGACGACGCCAAGGAGCTCGACCGGCTGCCGGGCGCGCCCGTACTGGTCGTCACCACCCGCTACTTCTCCGAGGGCAGGACGGCGGCCGTATCGGTGGCCACCTACCGGGCCGACACCTGCCGGCTCACCTTTGGAGACTCCGGCGATCTGGAGATAAGCCACGACGAACAGGAACGCCGCGCTTCCTGAGTCCCACTTCTCCGCATGGCAGGTCGCTTCGTACTGCCGGTCGCCATGTACGGCCCGGCTTCATCCGGCCCGGCTTCATCCGGCCCGTCTTCATCCGGCCCGTCGCACCGAGCTCGCGCTCAGCGGCGGGCCGTCACCGTTCGTTCGACGGCGAAGAGCTGCTCCTCGACATGGTCCAGCGCCAGGCGCAGCGCGCCGGTCGCCACGGCCGCCTCGCCGAGCAGCGAGAGCGCCACCCGCGGTGGCCGCAGACAGTATCGGGACAACTCGTCGCGCAACGGGTCCAGTACGCCGTCGAGTCCGGCCGCCCAGCCACCGATCACCACCAGCTCCGGATCGAGCGCCAGTACCAGCGCCGCCACATCGTGCACCAGACGCTGGATGAACCGTTCGACCGCTGCCTGCGCGCGGGATTCGCCCTGCCTGGCCAGGGCGAAGACATCGGCGACGGCCTGCTCGTCGAGTGGATGGAGCGGCTCGTCCGTCGTGGACAGGAGTTTCTCCGGGGTCACTTCGCGGCCCAGCAGATGGAGTGCCCCGATCTCGCCGGCCGCGCCGCCGAAGCCCCGGTGCAGCCGTCCGCCGATCAATGAACCGGCGCCCGGGCTGAGCCCCGCCAGCACGAAGACGATGTCGTCGGACTCGGTCGCGGCTCCCTTCCAGTGCTCGGCGACCGCGGCGGCATTGGCGTCGTTCTCCACCAGCACAGGACAGCGGAACGACCTGCGCAGCCGCTCGCCGAGGGCCAGGCCGGTCCAGCCCGGCAGCGCGGTCCCCAGCCGTACGGTGCCGTCGGCCTCCACGATGCCCGGGGAGCCGACCCCGACCGCCCGCAGACTGCCGCGTGCGACACCGGCGCGCCGCAGTACGTCGGCGACGACGAGCCGCACCCGCTCCAGCCGTTCGTCCTCGGATGCCTTCTCGGAGACATCCCGGGAACCGGCCCCGATGACCCGCCCGTCCAGACCCGACAGCAGCGCCGCCACCCGGTGCGATCCGATTTCGACACCCAGCAGATGACCGGCCTCGGCCCGGAACCTGAACCGCCGGGCCGGACGCCCCTGACGGCGCGCGCCACCCTCCTCGAGGACGCTCTCGACGACCAGCCCGGTCTCCATGAGTCCCTCGACGACACCTTCGACCGTCGGCCGGGAAAGGCCCGTGATGCGGGTCAGGTCTGTGAGCGTGGGGGAGTCGGCACCCCGCAGTGCATGGAGTACCACCGCGGAGTTGATTCGCCGCAGCAGCGACGGATCTCCGCCGGTCAGCCGCCCCACCGTGTGTCCTCCCAGCTCGAGCGCGTGTCTGGCCGGATCGTACTCGTTGACAGCAGAGGCGGCGAGTGGTGCAGGGGGCGGAGGATTCGCCTCAGAACCGGGCGTGGGCGGTGATGTCGGCGCCGAACTGCTCGATCATCGCCGGCGTCACGGTCGGCCGGCACTGGCCGATGGCCTCCAGATAGTCCTCGGTGCTTGCGCCGAGCGCCCGTTGATCGCCCGTACCGCTTCCGATCGTCTCCAGATCCCGCTCGAACGCGCACTGGGCGGCGATCCGGGCCGCATGCTCGATGTCCGCCGGAGTGAACAGTTCGGTGGCTCTCACCAGCACCGCCACATCCACGTCGGAGCGTCCGTCCGCGTAGCGGGACCAGATCGCCGCCCGCGCCGCCTCGTCCGGAGTGCCGATCGGGATCAGGTAGTCGAACCTGCCGGGCCGCAGGAACGCCGGGTCGAGCGAGCGGATGGAGTTGGTGGCGCACACCAGCAGACGCTCGTCCCGTTCCCGGAAGCCCGGGATGAGCTTGAGCAGTTCATTGGTCACACCGTGCATCCCGCCGGGCTGTGCGGGCTCCGCGCGGACCGGCGCGATCTCCTCGACCTCGTCGATGAAGACGAGCACCCGCTCGAGCTCGGCGATCCGCGCGAACGCGCTGCGCAATGCCGCCGCGAGATTTCCCTCGTCGGCCAGCCGGGAAGGCAGCAGTTCCACGAACGGCCAGCCGAGTTTGGAGGCGATGCCCCGGGCGAACGTGGTCTTCCCGGTTCCGGGCGGACCGAACAACGCGATGGCGCGCGGCGGCCGCACCCCGTGCCGGGCGGCGCGCTCCGGCTGCGCCAGCGGCAGCACGACGCGACGCTCGATCAGGTCCTTCTCCGCCTCCATGCCGGCCACCTTGGCCCACAGGTCGTTCGGCAGGAACCGTCCGCCGAGGTCCTCCAGCAGACTGGCCGCGGGGCCGTGCAGCGGCTCCACCTTCTCGAAGTAGGCCACGGCCGGCCGGCGCGTGTAGCCGGCGTTGAGCAGCCCCTCGCCGAGCAGCTCCTCCTCGGGCAGCACATAGGCGATACGGCCCACCCGGGCGGCGATGAGCCGTCGTTCGAGTTCCACCAGGAGCGCGCTGGCCAGGCCACGGCCGCGCCACGCCGAGGAGATGGCGATGCGCATCACCCAGGCACGCTCACCGGCCACACAGGCGAGCGCCGCCCCGATGGGGACGCCCTGGTGAACGGCGACGACGGCGGGCTGCCGGGACGTGAGCGCACCGATGCATTCGGCAAGGGAGAAGACGGACTCCTGGCCGAGTTCGGCCGTGGTGTCGATCAGGTGGACCACTGCCGCGAGATCGCTCTCGCGGTAGTCGTGGATGAGCCAGTTCATCGCTGCCGCCCCTCGTTCGTGCTGTTCCGGTGAGGCTAGGGGCGACGATGCGACGGGTCTTGCGCCACTGTGCACAAACCCGGCCGGGAAACTCGACGTTACGTCTCTGGCCGTGGCCGTACCCGTCGGTGGCCGGATCACGCCCCATGGCTCCCTTGTGGCGGCCTGACGGACTGTCAGTTGTCAGTGCATGCCGGTTTACTGGGGGCATGACCGCGGCACAGCACCTCGACACGATCGACTTGCTGCGCTCCCGGGGGTTCCCCGCGGAGCCCGGCCCCTCGGATGTCGGCACCGAAGGTCCGGGGTTCCACATCGCGGAGCTGAACGGGCAGGTCGCAGACGGCGCGGAGAGCGACGCGGATGCGGAGACGGACGCGGAGCAGCGCGCAGCCGAACACGAGGCGCTGCTGGTCCGGCTCACCGAACGCTGGAACGAGCCGGACCACTTCAGTCTCGCCGGTACCGGATTGCGCGCCGACGCGGACGAGGACGTTCCGGAACCGTGGCTCCGGCTCAGTGCGCTGCTCCCGTATCTGCACCTGTGGCGTATCGACGACCGATGGATCGCGATAGGCGCCTCCGAGACACAACTGCTCGCGGTCGTGACCGAGACAGATCCGTTCTAGGAGGCCTCGGCGGCAGCACGCAGCCTGCCGAACTCCTCAGCCATCGTCTGCGCGGTCCAGTGGGCGTTGAGCCCGCTCGGGTTGGGCAGCGCCCAGATCCTCGTCTCGCCGATCATGCGCACCTGCCGCCCGATCTGTGCCTTCCTGTCGCCGAAAGCCGTGCGGTAGGCCGTGACGCCGACGACCGCCAGCCACCGCGGCCGCAGCCGCTCCACCTTGGCGGTGAGCAGCTGTCCGCCCTCGCGGAACTCCTCGTCGCTCAGCTCGTCGGCGCGCGCCGTCGCCCGCGCGACGACGTTGGTGATGCCGAGACGGTGGCCGAGCAGCTTCTCCTGCTCCGCGGGCCTGAACTGATACGGCGTGAACCCCGACAGATGCAGCACCGGCCAGAACCGGTTGCCGGGCCGGGCGAAGTGATGGCCCGTCGCGGCCGTCATCAGGCCGGGGTTGATACCGCAGAAGAGCACGGACAGGCCACCCGCGACCACATCCGGAACGATGCGGTCGCGGGCGGCCTCGAGCTCGTCGGGGGTCAGAGGATCGACCCCGGGGTGTAGCCGGCGGCCGCCGGGTGCTGCTTGACGATCTCCTCGATCCGGCAGATCACCGCCGCTACCTGATCCGCGGCCGCGCCGGTGAACGACAGCTTGTCGGCCATCAGCTCGTCCAGCTGCACGCGGTCCAGCGGGATCCGCGGGTCAGCGGCGAGCTTGTCGAGCAGCTCGTTGCGCTCGACGCCCTGCTCGCGCATCGCCAGCGCCGAGGCGACCGCGTTCTCCTTGATGGCCTCGTGCGCCACCTCGCGGCCCACCCCGGCGCGCACCGCGGCCATCAGGACCTTGGTCGTCGCGAGGAACGGGAGGTACCGGTCCAGCTCACGGGCGACGACGGCGGGGAACGCGCCGAATTCGTCGAGCACCGTCAGGAACGTCTCCAGCAGTCCGTCGAAGGCGAAGAACGCGTCGGGCAGCGCCACCCGGCGCACCACCGAGCAGGAGACGTCGCCCTCGTTCCACTGGTCGCCCGCCAGCTCGCCCGTCATCGACGCATAGCCGCGCAGGATGACCATCAGGCCGTTGACGCGCTCGCAGGAGCGGGTGTTCATCTTGTGCGGCATCGCGGAGGAGCCGACCTGGCCGGGCTTGAAGCCCTCGGTGACCAGCTCGTGTCCGGCCATCAGCCGGATCGTCCTGGCGACGGAGGACGGCGCCGCGGCGAGCTGCACCAGTGCGGAGACGACGTCGTAGTCGAGCGAGCGGGGGTAGACCTGTCCGACCGAGGTGAAGGCGTGCGCGAAGCCGAGGTGCCCGGCGATGCGCTGCTCGAGCTCCGCGAGCTTCGCGGTGTCCCCGCCCAGCAGGTCGAGCATGTCCTGCGCAGTGCCGACCGGGCCCTTGATCCCGCGCAGCGGGTAGCGGCCGAGGAGGTCCTCGAGTCGTCCGTACGCCACCAGCAGCTCGTCGGCCGCGGTCGCGAAGCGCTTGCCGAGCGTCGTGGCCTGCGCGGCGACATTGTGCGAGCGCCCGGCCATGACCAGCTCGGCGTACTCACCGGCAAGCCTGCCCAGCCGCGCCAGCACCGCGACGGTGCGGTCGCGCATCAGTTCCAGGGAGAGCCGGATCTGCAGCTGCTCGACGTTCTCGGTCAGATCGCGGGAGGTCATGCCCTTGTGGACCTGCTCATGGCCCGCGAGCGCGTTGAACTCCTCGATCCGGGCCTTCACGTCGTGGCGGGTGACCTTCTCGCGCTCGGCGATCGACGCCAGGTCGACCTGGTCGAGCACCCGCTCGTAGTCGGCGAGCGCGGCCTCGGGCACCTCGATGCCGAGGTCCTTCTGGGCGCGCAGCACCGCGAGCCAGAGCTGACGCTCCAGCTTCACCTTCTGCTCGGGGGACCACAGGACGGCCAGCTCCGCAGAGGCGTAGCGGCCGGCCAGGACATTGGGGATGCGAGGCTTCGCAGACAGAGCAGTCACGCAACCAGATTCTACTGGCGGTTTCTGCAGGCCAGCGCCGCGGCCCCGGTTGTACGTTGCTACGAGAGCGGCGGCTCGTACGGCAGCAGCTCGGTCCGCTTCGCCGGCCGGCCGTCACCCGAGGAGCGTCCTGTCAGCCGCCGCCCTATCCACGGCCCCAAGTACTGGCGCGCGAACCGCAGATCGCCGACCCGCCGCGATGCCCAGCCGGTCCGCAGTGCGGGCGGCAGCAACGACTGCCAGTCGTCCTCCGCCTCCAGGCCCAGCTTCTGCCAGACGGCCTCGGCGACCCGCCGGTGCCCCTCGGCCGTCAGATGCAGCCGGTCCACGTCCCACAGCCGCTGGTCGCCGAGCACCTCGGAGCCATACAGATCCACCACCAGCGCACCGTGCCGGGCCGCCAGGCCGTCGATGAAGCCGAACAGCTCCTCCATACGGGGGCGGAACCGTTCCATCACCGGTCCGGTGCGGCCGGGGCTGCGCATCAGGACCAGCCGGCCGCAGGACGGCGCCAGCTTCTCGACGGCCTCCTCCAGGAGCCCGTGCACCCGTCCCATGTCGTACTTGGGCCGCAGCGTGTCATTGAGCCCGCCCACCAGCGTGACCACGTCCGCCTGCATGGCGGCCGCCACGTCGACCTGCTCGTCGAGGATCTGCCCGATGAGCTTTCCGCGTACGGCGAGATTCGCGTACCGGAATCCCGGGCTGCGTGCGGCCAGCCGGCCCGCGAGCAGATCCGCCCAGCCGCGGTACGAGCCGTCGGGCAACAGGTCGGACATGCCCTCGGTGAAGGAGTCACCGAGGGCGACAAAACTGGTGTAGTTGGCATTCATCTCCATGGCGGAGAGATCGTACCGCGCGGTAAGGTCCCCCGGTTCCGTACCCGGAGGGAGCCCTGTGAGTGACGCGCTGCTGAACGCGCTGGCCGAGGCGCTGGCCGACGTTGTGACCACGATCGACACCTGCGACGACGATGTGCTCGACCCGGACACCGCGGTGAAATGGCTGGAGACGACCGGGTATCTGCTCGACCGGCTCTCGCCCGCCGACCGCCGTGCCCTCTCCGCACTCATGCGCGGGGCGGCAGCGCGGCAGCCCGACGGGGCCTGGCGGGAGGACCTGCTGCGGATACCCGAGGGTTTCGGTCTCGACGACGATCAGTACGAGCTGTACTGCGACGCCGTCGAGCAGCTGACGCGCCGGTTCGTCGAGACCGTACGGGACGTGGACCCGGCCACGCCCGTGCCCAGCTGCCCCGGCTGGACCTTCGCCGACCTCGTCAGGCACCACGGCGCCACGCACCGCTGGATGGAACATCTCGTACGGACCCGGGCCGCCGAGCGCGTCTGGTCGCGGGATGTGCCTCTCGAGCTGCCCGACGACCCGAAGGAGTACCCGCAGTGGCTGGCCCGCAGTGCCGAGGCCACGCTGCGCACCCTGCGGTCCGTCGATCCCGAGACGCCGATGTGGTCCCACGGCGCCGACCGGCGTGTGCGTTTCTTCCCGCGCCGGCTGCACTTCGAGGCCGTCGTCCATCTCGCCGACGCCGAACTGGCCCTGGGTCTCGAACCCCGTGTCCCGGCGGGCACGGCGGCCGACGGTATTGAGGAATTCCTGGAGAACCTGCCGTACTTCTCCTGGCTCGCCGAGCCCGTCGGCCTCCTGGCGGACGGCTCGGTCCGGCTGTCTGCCGCGGACACCGGCGCCGGCTGGACGATCACCTTCGGGCAGGCCGGTTTCGGCTGGACGAAGAGCGCGGCTGAGGCTGACGTCGGTGTCGAGGCCACGGCCGGCGATCTGCTGTTGCTCCTCCACGGGCGTCACCGCGCGGACGACGAGCGCTTCAGCGTCGTCGGCGATCGCGCGGTTCTCGACGCCTGGCTGGGCGCGACCGCGCTCTAGATCTGCCGCGAGGGCTGTCGGTACGGCGCGTTCCGCAGTATGTGCCAGAGCATGTTCACCTCAGACTTCTGGAAGGCCACGGCGGAACGCGCCGTCCGCACCTTCGCCCAGTCCTTCGGCGCAGTCCTGATGGCAGGCGCGACGAACCTCTTCGACGTCGACTGGCTCGACGCCCTCGCCACGGCGGGCCTGGCCACCCTCCTCGCCGTCCTTACCGCGATCGGCGCCGCCAAAGCGGGACGGCCCGGCCCGGGTCTCACCGAGACCACGGAACGGGCCGCCACCACCACAGAGGCGCGCTAGCGGGGCCGGCCTACCAGCTCGCGCAGTACGTCCTCCATCGTCACCAGGCCCTCGGGCCTGCCGCTCTCGTCGACGACGGCCGCCAGGTGGGTACGGCTGCGACGCATCGCGGTCAGTACATCGTCGAGCGGCGTCGTCGCGCGCACCCGCGCGATCGGCCGCATCGCCGTGACCGGGAACGGAACATCGCGCGGAGCGGCGTCCAGAGCGTCCTTCACATGGAGATAGCCAAGGATCCGGTTGCCCGAGTCCACCACCGGGAAGCGGGAGAACCCGGATTCCGCCGCCAGCCGCTCCAGCTGCTCGGGCGTGGTCCCGACCAGGGCGTACACGACCCGCTCCACCGGCACCACGACGTCCCGCACCGGCCTGCGCCCGAGCTCCAGCGCATCGCGCAGCCGTTCGGCCGAGCGGTCGTCGAGCAGCCCGGCATCGCCGGCGTCGCGCACCAGCCGCGCCAGTTCGTCGTCCGAGTAGGTGGCGGCCACCTCCCCCTTCGCCTCGACCCGCAAGAGTTTGAGCAGACCGTTGGCGAAGGCGTTGACGGTGAAGATCACCGGGCGCAGTGTCCGGGCCAGCGTGACGAGCGGCGGGCCGAGCAGCAGCGCGGTGCGCTTGGGCTCGGCCAGTGCGATGTTCTTCGGCACCATCTCGCCGAGGAGCATGTGCAGATACGTCGCCAGGGTCAGCGCGATCACGAACGAGATCGGGTGGATCAGGCCGTGCGGCACACCCACCGCGTTGAACACCGGCTCCAGCAGATTCGCGATGGCGGGCTCGGCGACGATACCGAGTACCAGGGTGCAGAGCGTGATGCCGAGCTGAGCGGCCGCCAGCAGGGCCGAGACATGTTCGAGACCCCAGATGACGCTGCGCGCCCGCCGGTCCCCGGCCTCCGCCTCCGGCTCGACCTGGCTGCGGCGCACGGAGATCAGGGCGAACTCCGCGCCGACGAAGAAGGCGTTGACCACCAGGGTCAGCAAGCCGATGAGGAGCTGGATCGCGGTCATCGTCCGGCCTCCTGGGCGTCGTCGTCCGACGGGAGCGGCGCGTGCATCAGCACCCGCGCCGCCCGCCGCCCGGAGGCGTCGACGACATCGAGCCGCCAGTCCTCGAGTTCGATCCGGTCGCCCTCCTTGGGGATGCGCCCCAGTTTGGTGGCGATCAGGCCGGCGAGGGTCTCGTACGGTCCTTCCGGCACCCGGAGTCCGACCCGCTCCAGCTGGTCGGTGCGCGCCGCGCCGTCCGCCGACCAGAGCGCGCGCCCGTCCTCGTCCTCGCCCGCCGGAGCCAGGTCCGGCGTCTCGTGCGGATCGTGCTCGTCGCGCACTTCGCCGACGACCTCCTCGACGATGTCCTCCAGTGTCACCACACCGGCCGTGCCGCCGTACTCGTCGATGACGACGGCCATCGTGTTCTTGCCGGACAGCCGGTCCAGCAGCCGGTCCACCGTCAGCGACTCGGGCACCAGCAGCGGCTCACGCATCAGCTCGGAGACGGGGTGACGAATACGCTCTTCGGCCGGAACCGCAAGGACGTCCTTGATGTGCGCTATGCCGACGACGGTGTCCAGGTTGCCCCGGTAGACCGGGAAGCGGGACAGGCCGGTCGCGCGTGTGGCATTGGCGACGTCCTCGGCGGTGGCCTGCACTTCGAGGGCCGTGACCTGGACCCTGGGGGTCATCACGTTCTCGGCGGTCAGCTCGGCCAGCTTGAGGGTGCGTACGAACAGCTCGGCGGTGTCCGCCTCCAGCGCTCCCTCCTTGGCGGAGTGACGGGCCAGGGCGACCAGTTCCTGCGGGCTGCGGGCGGAGGCCAGCTCTTCGGTCGGCTCCATGCCGAGCCGGCGCAGGATGCGGTTGGCGGTGTTGTTGAGATGGCTGATGAAGGGCTTGAAGGCGGCGGTGAAGACCCGCTGCGGGGTGGCCACCACCTTCGCAACAGCGAGCGGCGACGAGATGGCCCAGTTCTTCGGGACCAGTTCGCCGACGACCATCAGCACGATGGTGGACAGCGCGGTACCGATGACCAGGGCCGCCGACGAGGCCACGGAGGGGGAGAAGCCGATTGCCTCCAGCGGTCCGCGGATCAGCCTGGCGATCGACGGCTCGGAGAGCATGCCGACGACCAGGTTGGTGACGGTGATGCCGAGCTGGGCGCCGGAGAGCTGGAAGGTGAGGCTGCGTACGGCCCTGAGGGCGCTCGCCGCCCCCCGCTCGCCGCGCTCGACGGCCCCTTCGAGGTCGCCGCGTTCGACCGTGGTGAGGGAGAACTCCGCCGCGACGAAGGCTCCACAGGCGAGCGAGAGCAGCACCGCCACGAGGAGCAGGAGCACTTCGGTCATCGGTTCACCTCCGTCCCATGATCGGGCAGGGGCAGGATGAACGCGCGATGTCGGCTACTGGGAGGCTCGCCCATGGACGGACGCTCACACCTTTCGTACGGGGGTGAATGGTTCACCCATGGTAAAGGACCGGCAAAGTGGCTCGGCACGGTGACGACCGGCTACGCGAACGGCTTCACCCAGCGGCGCCAGTGGTCCTCGCGGTGGTAGCCGGCCGCGGCCCACGCCCCCCGGGCACGCTCGTTCGCCTCCAGCACCATGGCGTCGCCGCGCCTGCCGCCCACGGCCAGGAAACGCTCCTCGGCCGCTTCGAGCAGTGCCGTCGAGATTCCCCGGCGGCGGTGGGAGGGCAGCACGGCCAGCCGGTACAGCGAACAGCGCCAGCCGTCGTACCCGGCGATCACCGAGCCGACCAGCGCGCCGTCGGACTCCGCCAGGATCAGTGCCTCCGGGTCGCGCTCGATGAGCCGGGTGAGCCCCTCCACGTCGTCCGTGATGCTCGTGCCCTCCGCCGCCTCCTTCCAGAAGGCGAGGATGGTCTGCGCTTCGTCCGCCGCCGCGGTGCGGATATGCACGTCGTTCATGGGCCGGAGCCAAGCACGGCAGGTGCGGGCCTGTCACCGGCTTTCGGCGTTCGCGACGGGTCGCCGCGATGCCGCCGGCCGGTTGCCGCCGGTCACCTCCGCAATTCTCCGGTCACCGGGCCGGACGTCCCCCGGATACGGGTCGAGGACGGCGAGGTGGGTGACTCCCCTCCAGAAGCTGCCTACTCGTGCGCGATGGCGGCCAGCACATTCATCCGCGAGGCGCGCAGAGCCGGCAGCACCGCCGCCGCGAGCCCGACCACCACCGAGCCGATCACGACCGCCACGACCGTGCCCCACGGCACGGCGAACGCCTTCAGTCCCTCCAGTGCCAGCACTTGCTGTATCGAAACGCCCCACACCATGCCCAGCACCAGCCCGAGCAATGCTCCGAAGACCGCGATCACCACGGACTCCAGCCGGATCATCCGTCGAAGCTGGACCCGGGAGAGCCCGATGGCGCGCAGCAGCCCGATCTCGCGGGTCCGCTCCACCACCGAGAGCGCGAGGGTGTTGACCACACCCAGCACCGCGATGACGATCGCCAGACCCAGCAGCGCATACACCAGATACAGCATCACGGCGATCTGCTGCCGGATCAGCTCCTTGTAGTCGGCCTGATCCCTGACCTGTACCTGCGGATAGCGGTCGAGCGCCGTTTCCAGGCCCTTGCGCAGTTCCTTCGCGTCGCTGCCGCTCGCGGCGTTGACGTACAGCGCGGCGTCCTGCCCGCCCGGCAGGTACTTCTCCACGGTGGAGAGCCCCATGAACAGGCCGCCCTCCATTCCGGGGCCGCCGCTCTGGTCCATGTCGGTGAGCGCCCCGACGCTCAGCCGGGCCTTCTGCCCGCCGGGGAACTCGGCCGGCAGCACGGACCCGATACGCACCCGGTGGGCCGCCGCGTACTCCCGGTCCATGGCGATTCTGCCCGGTGCCAGCGCGGCGGCCGTGTCCCCGCTCGCGTAGGTGATCCTGGCAGCGTCGTCCAGCTGCGGGTCGTAGCCCGACGCTGTCGACTCCAACCGCTTCCCGTCCGGAAGAATCAGCGCGACCGGCGCGAAGCGCTGCCGAACGACCGTGCCCGCGCTTTCGACGCCCTGCACTTTCTCCGTGATCTCCTGCGGGAACGGCATGAAGTTGCTGTTCTGCACGACGAAGTCGGCACCCAGCGTCTTGTCGATCTGGTCGTCGAAGGACTTGGTCATCGAGGCGCTGGCGATCGAGAGCCCGCCCACCAGCGCAAGGCCCACCATCAGCGCGGCGGCGGTGGCGCCGGTACGCCGCGGATTGCGCAGCGCGTTGCGCTGGCTCATCCGGCCGACCGATCCGAAGATCTTGGGGAACGCGCCGCCCAGCACCCGGATCACCGGCCGTACCAGCAGCGGCCCCGCAACCACCGTGGCGATCAGGGTCAGCACCACGCCGAGCCCCAGCAGCGAGGACGCGGTGGCGGTCCGCTCGCTCACCGCGCATCCGGCGAGCGCGGCCGCGCCCGCCGCGGCGACCACCGTCCCCACGATGGCCCGGACCCTCAACGGCCGCCCCACACCGGCGACTTCCGCATCCGCGAGCGCGGCCATGGGGGAGACCCGGGCCGCCCGCCGGGCCGGCAGATACGCGGCCACGAAGGTGACACCCACGCCGACCGCGTACGCGGACACCGGCGTCGCCACGCCCACCACCATCTCGGCGGCGCTCAGATTCATCCCGAGCAGACCCATCAGCTCGATCAGCCCTGCCGCGAGCCCGATCCCGGCGGCCAGTCCGAGCGTCGAGCCGACCAGCCCGAGCAGCAGCGCCTCGGTGAGGACCGACCGGCGCACCTGGCGGCGGTCGGCGCCGAGCGCCCGCAGCAGACCCAGCTCACGGGTGCGCTGCGCGATCAGCATGGAGAAGGTGTTGACGATCAGGAAGATGCCGACGAGGACCGCGACACCGGCGAAGCCGAGCATCACCCACTTGATGACATCGAGGAATCCGCCGAGTTGCGCGGCGGCCGACTTGGCCTGCTCGTCCGCGGTCTTGAGCTCGTAGGCATCACCCAGCTCGGCCGCGATCCGCTGCTTGAGCGTCGCGTCGCTCACCCCGTCCTCGGCGTCCACCGAGAGCGAGGAGGCCACCCCGGCCTTGCCCAGCAGTTTGGTCTGGGCCGTCGGAGTGTCCAGGAAGACCAGGGCGGCGCCGGGGTTGGTGGTGGTGAAGGTCGCGATGCCGACGATTTCGACCTTGAAGGAGCCGGGCTGTGCGAGCACCGTGAGGGTGTCCCCGATGCGTACCTTCTTCTTGTCGGCGGTGTCCTTGTCGAGCAGCGCCTCGCCCGGCCCCTTCGGCTCGCGCCCACTGGTCAGCTTCACCGGACTGCGTTCGGTGACGTACCAGTTGGTGGCGATGGTGGGTGCGCCGGTCGTCGGACCGACCGCCTTGTTCGTGGAGTCGACAACGGTGATGTTCTCCACGGCCGCGTCGATGTGGGTGGCCCTGACTCCGTCGACCGAGCCGATACGGTCCGCGAGCCCGGCCGGGACCGTCCGTACGACTCCGGTCGGCAGGCGCTCGTCGAGGCCCTCCTTCGCCGCGACGGTCACATCCGCCGATGTGGAGGCGAAGAGCCGGTCGAAGGTACGGGAGACGGTGTCCGAGAAGATCAGACTGCCGCTGACGAAGGCCACCGACAGGAGTACCGCCAGTGCCGACAGCAGCAGCCGCCCCTTGTGTGCGAAGAAACTCCGCAGCGTCGCCTTCAGCATCGTGGCCTCAGCTCTTGCGCAGGGCGTCGGGGCCCGGGGTCTGCGGGGATCCCCCGGAGAAGAGGCGCATGCGCTCCAGCACCGCCTCGGCGGTCGGATCCGGCATGACATCCACGATCCGTCCGTCCGCGAGGAACAGCACCAGATCCGAATGGGCGGCGGCGCCGGGATCGTGCGTCACCATCACCACCGTCTGGTCCAGCCGGTCGACGGCCTCGCGCAGGAAGGCGAGCACCTCGGCGCCCGCGCGCGAGTCGAGATTGCCGGTCGGTTCGTCCGCGAAGATCAGCTCGGGGCGGGAGGCGAGCGCGCGGGCACAGGCCACCCGCTGCTGCTGCCCGCCGGAGAGCTCGGCAGGCCGGTGCTTGAGGCGGTCCCGCAGCCCGAGTGTGTCGATGACCTGATCCACCCACTGGCGGTCGGGTTTGCGCCCGGCGATATCCATGGGGAGGGTGATGTTCTCGGCGGCGGTGAGGGTGGGCAGCAGATTGAACGCCTGGAACATAAAGCCGATCCGGTCCCTGCGCAGCCGGGTGAGTTCACGCTCCTTCAGGCCGGTGATCTCCGTTTCGCCCAGCCAGACCTGACCGGCCGAGACGGTATCGAGGCCGGCCAGGCAGTGCATCAGCGTGGACTTGCCGGAGCCGGACGGGCCCATGACGGCGGTGAACCGGCCGCGCGCGATGTCGACATCGACCGCGTCCAGGGCGCGCACGGTCGTCTCGCCCGTGCCGTACGCCTTGGTCAGAGCCCGCGCCCGGGCGGCGAGCGGCAGATCCGCGGTGTGGTCGTGGGTGGGTGCAGTGGCAGATGTGGACAAGGCTGCCTCCCGGCTTGTGGCGCTCCGACTCCCGTACAGGAGGCGAGAGTAGAGGGGGGTGTGCGGGTGTCGGTATCCCTCGGAGGTTTGGTCCTCAGGGTCCGTGTAAGGGGCACTTGACGGACCCCTTGTCGTTGCTAGCGCCCTGGCGCTAGCGTGAGGTGTGGCGAAAACTCAGTTGAACGTACGCGTGGATGAGACCACCGCCGAGGCAGCGCGCCAGCGGGCCCTTCAGCGCGGGATGAGCGTGAACCGCTACATCGAGGAACTCGTCAAGCAGGACGCGGGCGAGGTGGGACGTACCTTTGTCGAGGCGGCGGCCGATTTCATGAAGCAGTACGAGTCCGTGTTCGCGGAGGAGTTCGGCGAGTTCGGTACGGGCGAAGACGCCGGTAAAGGCGCGAGTACGGGCAAGGGCAAGGGCACGGGCACCGGCCGCGAAGGCAAGCGTTGAACCTGTCGATCGACCTCGCCTGGCTGCTCATGGTCGCCGAGCACAAGACCCCCGGCGATCCACAGGTCACCGACTGGGGTGCGCTCGTCGCCGCTGTCAGCCGTCATGAGGCGGAGATATTCGGTATCGCCGTCTACAGCGACCCGTATGCCAGGGCCGCCGCGCTGCTCCAGCTGCTGCTCCATGTGCCCGCGCTCGAGCACTCCAATGCCATGTTCGCCTCGGCCGTCGCCTACGGGTATCTCGTCGCCAGCGGGCTCAAGGTGGTGACCTCGGCGGAGCAGGTGCGGGACCTGGCACAGCTGGTCAAGCAGGGCAAGGCGGACGTCAGGACCATCGCCGGCGAGCTGCGGCAGTGGAGCGGGTGAGCGCCTGACCCGGCCTGGCTCAATCACCGGGCCGCCTCGCCACGCCGAGGACGCAGGGGGAAGCGGGCGTCATCGGCCCCTTCTCCGGCACCCGTAGCCTGCGGTACACCCCGAGATCGAAGCCGGCGGCCTCGATCTCGGCGATGGTGTCCCGCGCGGTGTGACACCCGCCGAAGAACAGCGGCCAGACGGTACGGTCCAGGGCGCGCTGGGTCTTCGCCATGGTCCGGCCGTCGGCCAGCCCGTGCTCGAAGAACCTCAGCTCACCACCGGGCCGCAGGACCCGTCTGATCTCGGAGAGCGCCCGCCGTACATCCCGTACGGAGCACAGCACCAGGGAGACCACGGCCGCGTCGAAAGCTTCGCTCTTGACCGGCAGTGCCTCGGCCGCGCCCGGCACCACATCCACCGGGACATCGGCCCGCTGCCCGGCGTCCACCGCCAACTTCCGCAAGGTGCGCTCGGGTTCGATCGCCACCACCTCGGAGACGGCCGACGGATAGTGCGCGAAGTTCAGACCGTTGCCCGCGCCGATCTCGATCACCCGGCCCGAGAGACCGGACAGCAGCTCACGGCGGTAGGTGGCGACTCCCGCTCTGATGTCCGCCGGCACACTGAATCTGGCGTAGACACGCGCGAAAACCGGATGGTGGACGGCGTCCCGGGGCACATTGGTGCTGCGCACACGCATCGCGGGCCTCCTTGGGACGGGCGAGCCGGTCACACCGCCATTCTCCCCCGGTACGGCGTCAGTCAGCCGCTCGAGCCGCAGACAGTTCTCTGACGGCCTTGCCCTCGGGGACGCGCGGGATGGCGGCCGCCCTTACGAGACCGGGCGGACCGGTGTACGACCGGTCGGCGCCGCGGTCGGCCGGATCGCCGCCCGGCAGCGCCGCCCGGAAGCGTACGGGTCGCGCCGGGTCATGGCAGCCGGAGACGATCTCGCCGATCCGTGCCCGTACGGCGGTCAGCGTACGGCGGCGCCGAACGCGTCGGCGTTCCAGGATCCACCGAGGCGTGGCGCGAGCCAACTCGCCGCCCGCGCCCGGAACTCGGTGGGAGCCAGCGCGCCCACCCCCTGGGGCACCGCACCGAGCAGGGGCCCGCCGGCAGCCTCGGGCAGGTCGGCGAGATTGCACCGGGCAGCCAGGTCGGGCTCGGCGGGCCAGCTCCCGATCACCACGCCGAGCTGCTCCAACTCCCGCGCGCGCAGAGCCTCGGCGGTCAGCGCGGTGGTGTTGAGCGTTCCCAGCCCGGCGGGCACGACGACCAGCACGGGCGCGCCGAGCAGCCGGGCGACATCGGCGAGGGTCGCGCCGTCGTCGTCGAACCGCACGAGCAGCCCGCCTGCGCCCTCCACGATGACGAGATCGTGCGCGCCGGCCAGCTTCTCGACGGCCTCGACGACCTGCTCGGGCCTTACCGGCTCCATCCCCACCCGCAGTGCGGCGGTCGCGGGCGCGAGAGGCTCGGGGAACCGCGCGAGCTCGACGCCCTCGACATCCCCTGCCAGCCGCATCACCTCATCCACGTCACCGGCCTCGCCGGCCCCGACCCCGGTCTGCGCAGGCTTGACGACGGCAACGGACCGCCCTTGCGCCCGTGCCGCCGCGGCAACGGCGGCCGTGACGACGGTCTTCCCGACCTCGGTCCCGGTCCCGGTGACGACGATGACTGACATTGCTGTTCACTGACCTTTCTGTGTTCGTGTGCGCGGTGAGGCACATGGCCCCCGCCCCCGGGAGCGGAGCTGTCCGCCGGAGCGAACGGGGGAAGGGAAGGGCGGGCAGAGGAAGGCAACAGTCCTCGCTCAGCCCGCCCGCGCCGCCGCCAGTACCGCCCCGCACACCCGCGCCACATCCCCGTCGCCCGTCACATACGGCGGCATCGTGTACAGCAAGTCGCGGAACGGCCGCAGCCACACGCCCTCCCGTACCGCCGCCTCCGTCGCCGCCGCCATGTCCACCTCGTGGTCGAGCTGTACGACGCCGATCGCGCCCAGCACGCGCACTTCCTTCACGCCCGGCAGCGCCTCGGCCCCGGCCAGCCCGTCCCGCAGGCCTGACTCAAGCCGTTTGACCTCCTGCTGCCAGTCCTGGCCGAGCAGCAGGTCGATCGACGCGCACGCGACTGCCGAGGCCAGCGGGTTGCCCATGAACGTCGGGCCGTGCGCCAGGACCGGGACCTCGCCCTGTGAGATGCCCTCGGCCACCCGCGAGGTGCACAGCGTCGCCGCCATCGTGAGATAGCCGCCGGTCAGCGCTTTGCCCAGGCACATCACATCCGGCGAGACCCCGGCGTGCTCAGCCGCGAACAGCGCACCCGTGCGTCCGAACCCCGTCGCGATCTCGTCGAAGATCAGCAGCACCCCGTGCTCGTCGCAGGCCTCCCGCAGCACCCGCAGATACTCGGGGGAGTGGAACCGCATCCCGCCCGCGCCCTGCACCACCGGCTCCACGATCACCGCGGCGAGCTCGTCCGCGTGCCGCGCGACAAGTTCCCGCAGGTCCGCCGCGTACGACTCCTCGAACTGCGCCGGCGGCGCCTCCGCGAAGATCTGCCGCGGCAGCACCCCCGACCACAGCCCGTGCATCCCACCCTCGGGGTCGCACACGGACATCGGCTGCCAGGTGTCCCCGTGGTAGCCGCCGCGCCAGGTCAGCAGCCTCTGCTTGGCCGGACGGCCGGTCGAGCGCCAGTACTGCAGGCACATCTTGACCGCGACCTCGACCGAGACGGAGCCAGAGTCGCAGAGGAAGACATGCCGCAGTGGCCCGGGCGTGATCTCGACCAGCCGGGTGGCCAGCCGCACGGCGGGCTCATGGGTGAGCCCGCCGAACATCACATGGCTCATCCGCTCCAGCTGGCCGTGCGCCGCCTCGTTGAGGACCGGGTGGTTGTAGCCGTGGATCGCCGACCACCAGGACGACATGCCGTCGATCAACTCGCGCTGCCCGTGCACCGGTTCGGCCAGTCGCAGCCGTACGCCGGACGCGGACTCCACGATCAGCGGGTCCGTACGGCCCGGCATGGGGCCGTACGGATGCCAGACATGGGCCCGGTCCAGCGCCAGCAGCTCGCGGGCGTCGTAGGCGGACTCAGGCATTGGGCGCGAGATCCGTGCCGGCGCCCCGGCGGCGTACCGCGACCAGATCCGTACGCGCTGCCGGGACCTCGGGCGAGGTCTCCGCCGGAGTGCCGGTGGCAGCGGCGTCACCGCCCCCGCACACCGACGCGCAGCCCCCGCCCCGGTGCTCCGGCAGCGTCGTCGTGTCCGTGCCCTCCACCTCGAAGCCCGCGTCCGCGATCATGTCGAGGTCGGTCTTGCCCGCCTGGCCCTCGCTGGTCAGATAGTCGCCGAGGAAGATCGAGTTGACCAGGTTCAGCGCCAGCGGCTGCATCGAGCGCAGATGCACCTCGCGGCCGCCCGCGAGCCGTACCTCGACGTCCGGGCAGACGAATCGCGTCATCGCGAGAATCCGCAGGCAGCGCTGCGGGGTGAGGTTCCACTCCTTGGCCAGCGGCGTGCCCTCGAAGGGAATCAGGAAGTTGACCGGCACCGAGTCCGGATCGAGCTCGCGCAGTGAGAAGACGACGTCGACCAGGTCCGCGTCGCTCTCGCCCATGCCCGCGATCAGCCCGGAGCACGCGGACAGACCCGCGGCCTGCGCCTGGTGCACCGTGTCCACCCGGTCGGCGTACGTGTGGGTGGTGGTGATGTCCCCGTATGTCCCCTCGGACGTATTGAGGTTGTGGTTGTACGCGTCGGCGCCCGCGTCCCGCAGCCGCTCCGCCTGTCCGTCGGAGAGCAGCCCGAGACAGGCGCAGACCTCGACGCCCTCGTTCTGCTCCTTGATCGCCTCGATGGTCTTCGAGACCCGGTCGACATCCCGGTCCGTCGGGCCACGGCCGCTCGCGACCAGGCAGACCCGCTTCGCGCCCCCGGCGACACCGGCTGCCGCCGCCTGTGAGGCCTCGTCGGGCTTCAGCCAGGTGTACTTGAGGATCTCCGCCTTGGACCCGAGCCGCTGCGAGCAGTACGAGCAGTCCTCGGGGCACAGCCCCGACTTCAGATTGACGAGATAGTTCAGTTTCACCCGTCGCCCGAACCACTGACGGCGCACCTTTCCGGCCGCGGCCACCACTTCGAGCAGATCGTCGTCGGAGGTCGCCAGAACGGCGAGCGCTTCTTCACGGGTCGGCAGCTCGCGCCGCAGCCCCTTCTCCACCAGCGTGTTCAGCAGGTCCATGGCCCAGATCCTGACGTACGGCACACGCCTCGGCCAAGGAGGAACTCCACAACAGAGCATGTTTGAGGTGTGTGCATGGCCACATCCGTTTCCTGGAGCCGCTCCGGTTAGGGTCTGTGCGCTGCCTACAAAAGGACCGGACCACCATGCCCCAGGATCCTTTCGAGTGGATCGACGACGAGTCGCGCCGCCGTGAGCGCGCCGGCCTCGTGCGTACGCTCCGGCCGCGCGTGGCGGACTCCGAGCTGCTGGATCTCGCCAGCAACGACTATCTGGGTCTGACCCGCCGCCCCGAGGTCACCGAGGCGGCGGCCGAGGCCGCCCGCCGCTGGGGCGCGGGGGCCACCGGCTCCCGGCTGGTCACGGGCAGCACCGCGCTCCATGCCGAGCTCGAGCGTGAACTGGCTGCCTTCTGCGGATTCGAGGCCGCCCTCGTCCTGTCCTCCGGGTATGCCGCCAACCTCGCCGCCGTGACCGCGCTGAGCGGCCGCGGCTCACTGATCGTTTCCGACGCGGGCAACCACGCCTCGATCGTCGACGGCTGCCGGCTCTCCCGCGCGGAGACCGCGGTCGTGACGCACGCCGATGTCGATGCCGTACGCAAGACACTCGACGCGCACTGCGGGCAGCGGGCCCTCGCGGTCACCGACTCGGTCTTCTCGGTGGACGGCGACGCCGCGCCACTGCCCGGCCTCGCCGAAGCCTGCGGGGAGTACGGTGCCGCGCTGCTCGTCGACGACGCGCACGGTCTTGGCGTACTCGGCGAAGGCGGCCGCGGAGCGCTGGACGCCGCATGTATCGCGGGCCACAGTGGCGTCGTCGCCACGATGACCCTGTCCAAATCCCTCGGCAGCCAGGGCGGGGCGGTCCTCGGCCCGGCCCGGGTCATCGACCACCTGATCAACACCGCGCGCACCTTCATCTTCGACACGGGCCTGGCTCCGGCCGCGGCGGGAGCCGCCCTGGCGAGCCTGCGGCTGCTGGGCCGCGAACCCGAGCTGGCCGGCCGGGCCCGCGCGGTCGCCGGGACGCTGCACCGCAGACTGACGGACGCCGGTCTGACCGCCGCACGCCCGGACGCGGCCGTCGTCTCCGTGCGGGCGCCGTCACCGGAGGCCGCTCTGCGCTGGGCCGCCGACTGCCGTACCGCCGGGCTTGTCGTGGGCTGCTTCCGGCCGCCGTCGGTGCCGGACGGCATCTCCAGGATCAGGCTCACGGCACGGGCCGATCTGACGGATCAACAGGTCGAATCGGCGATTGCCACGATCACCGGGACCGCGCCGGTCAGTTGACGCTCCCTTCGTGGAGCGCGCCGAGGACGCCGAGGAATTGCGACCAGGCTGCCGGGGAGAAGCGCAGCGCCGGACGCGCGACGTTCTTCGAGTCCCGTACGGCGAGTGTGTCGTCGGGCAGCCGGGCCGCCTCGACGCAGTTGTTCATTCCCGTGCTGCGGCTGCTGCGCCGCCACGTCAAGCCGTCCTGTGCGAGGCAGTCGGACATGGGGGTGCCTCCTACGAGCCATCACTGATCCGTGCGATGAGATCCAATGAGTCCTCGGGTGCAAGGGCCCGCGCCTGCATCGCGTGGAAGGCGGCGCAGTACACCTCAAGGTCTTCTTTCCGCTCGAGGTAGAGGCTACTCGTCAAGTGGTCGAGAACAACCACGTCCAGATCAGAAGTGTTCGGAAAAGAGAAAATAACGAAAGGTCCCGTGAGGCCGACATAGCCGCCGACCGAGAACGGCAGTACCTGGAGCCGCACATGGGGCAGTTGAGCCGTCTCCGCCAGCCCCCGCAACTGGTCCCGCATCACCCGCCGGCCGCCCACCTCGCGCCGTAGCACCGCCTCGTCGAGCACCGCGCACAGCTCCAACGGCTTCTCCGCCCGGAGCACCGACTGGCGGGTCAGCCTCACCTCCACCAGCGAGTTCACCGTGGCGGCGGGCAGATCCACCAGCGCCGCCCGGGTCACCGCGCGGGCATAGTCCGGCGTCTGCAGCAGTCCCGGCACCACCGAAGTCTCCAGCGTCCGCGCGGCGCATGCCTGGTCCTCCAGACTGATGAAGTCCCGGTACTCGGGAGGGATCAGTCCGCGGTACGCATGCCACCACCGGCTGCCCATACCGTCGGCCGCACCGGCCAAGGTCTCGAGCAGCGCGCGCAGTTGAGGATCGGCTACCGTGTACACATCCAGCAGCAGAGTGACGTCCGACGTCCTGACCCCGCTGATTCCGGTCTCGATGCGGCTCACCTTCGACTGGTGCCACCCGGCGAGCCGTGCGGCGTCCCTGCTGGTGAGGCCCGCGGCCAGCCGCAGCCTCCGCAACTCCTCGCCGAGCTTGCGGCGGCGTACCGCGGGACCCTGCTGCATCGCCCGCTCTCCCTTCCCGTCCTTCCGGCCGTCTCTCCGGCTGTGCTTCCGTCGCATTGATCTTCCGGTCGTGACCAAGGTGTGAGTCTGTGCCCAAATACGGTCTCGCGTAGCAGAGTTCACTGCTTTGAGCGACAGATATATGCATATCTTGGTGGATCGCCGTCCCTGACGGCACGATCGGTGGCACTCTGGCGCGAAGCGCAATCCGTGGCCGTCCTCGCATTTCATCCGCTACGAGTCGGAGCCGGCCCGGTGGGAAAGGGACAGCGTCGCCATGGCCGACCATCAGGAAGCCTCCGTCACCTTGCCGAGCGATCCCGCCTCGGTCTCCGCCGCCCGGAGATACGCCACAGACGTCATCGCCGAATGGGGTCTGCCCATCGAGACCGAGGCCGTCGACACAGTGCGGCTGATCGTTTCCGAACTCGCCACCAACGCCATCCAGCACACCTTCGGCCAGTCGCCGACCTTCACCGTCGACCTTCGTCTCGACCGTGACGAGCAGCTTCGCATCGGCGTCACCGACAGTCACCCGCGCTGGCCGCAGCGGCTGCCCGCGGCCGTACGCCAGGACAACGGCCGCGGCATGGTCATCATCCGCAGCCTGACCGCCGAGTGCGGTGGACAACTCTCCGTCGCACCGACCCCCGAGGGCGGCAAGACCGTCTGGATCGCCCTGCCCTGGATCGTTCCGGTCCAGAGCTGATAACCACTGTCTCTGCCGTCAGTTCCCTGCGCGGCCGAACGCGCCGCGCAGCAGAGCCCGCAGAGACTCGGCCGCTGGCGAGGATTCCTCGCCCCGGTGTGCGACCGAAATCGTCCGCCGGAAGTCCGCCGGTTCCAACTGCCGTACACCGAGCGGCGTCGCGGCCATCGCGGCGACCATCTCCGGCACCACCGCCACGCCGAGCCCCGCACTGACCAGTGCGCACACCAGCGCATAGCCCGGCGACTCGACCGCCACGGCAGGAGTAGCGCCGGCCCGCGCCAAGGCTCCTTCCACGCCCTTGCGCGGCGGATGCGAGGCTGCGCTGCTGACCAGCGGCTGCCCGGCGAGATCGGCCACCGGCAGCCTGCCCGAGCCGCCCGCCAGCGCGTGACCGGGTGCCGTCACCAGCACCAACTCCTCCACGAGCAGCGGTTCCAGAGCCACTCCCGCCGGAGGTGGAGCCGGCTCGGCCGGTTCGTACGTATGGGTCAGCGCCAGATCCACCTCGCCGGCCGCCACCGCCAGGACCCCGCCCGGCGGCTCGTACTCCGCGACGGTCAGTTCCACGTCCGGGTGCGCCCGGCGGAAGGCGCTCAGAACCGGCGGCAGCAGATGGATACCGGCCGTGGTGAAGGTGCCGACGCGCAGCCGCCCGCCGGAAAGACCGGCCAGCCGGGCCAGTTCGTGCCGTGCCTGGTCCATCTCGTCCAGCACTCGGCGGGCCCGTGCCGCCAGCAGCTCGCCCGCGGCCGTCAGCCGGGCCCCGCGGTGGTGCCGCACCAGCAGGGGCGCCCCCGCCTCCCGCTCGAGCTTGGCCATCTGCTGGGAGAGCGCGGGTGCGGTGTAGCCCAGTCGGGCGGCGGCGCGGGTGATCGAACCGGCCTCCGCGACCGCCACCAGCGCCGCCAGCCGTGTCGGGTCGTACATGGCATCACCTTAAGCATTGCTTTAGGCGGACCCTGAAGATTGCAAGTACAAGCTAAGGCCGGTGCGGGTCCAGGATGGCGGGTATGGACGCACAACTGGTCGCCTTCACGGGGGTCGCAGCCGGCATGGTCGCGATGCCGGGCGCGGATTTCACCGTCGTCGTACGCAACGCCCTCGCCTCCCGGCGTGCGGGGGTGGCCTGCGCCGTCGGGGTCGCCGGGGGACTGCTGGTGCACACCGCGCTGGCGGTCGCCGGGCTCGCGGCTGTGTTGGTCGCCGTGCCGGTGCTGTACCGGACGCTGCAGATCGCGGGCGGGGTCTATGTGCTCCATCTGGGTGTACGGGCGGTGCGCGGCGCGCTGCGTCCGCCGCTCGCCGCGCGGGATCCGGAGGGGCAGCCGGCCGGCGGCACGGGGCGCAGTCTGCGGCAGGGCTTCCTCACCAACGTCCTCAATCCGAAGGCGCCGGTGCTCTTCCTCAGCCTGCTACCGCAGTTCGTGCCGGACGGTGCTCCGGTGCTGCCGCGCACTCTGCTGCTCGCCGCCGTCGTCGTCGCACTGGCTCTGCTCTGGTTCCCGCTGGTGGCGCTGCTGGTGGACCGGCTCGGGCAGTGGCTGCGCCGCCCGGGCACGACCCGGGCCGTGGAAGGCGTCACCGGTGGGGCGCTGACCGCGCTGGGTGTGACGCTGCTGGCCGAGCCGCTGGCGCGCTGAGCCTCCGGGCCGCCCGGTCCGCCGGTCACCGACAACCGTCGGCGACCGGCGGACCGTGAGCGACTGGCCGAGAGCGTCGAGACGCGGGCGGTGAGCCGCGGGCCGTCAGCGCACCCGGCCGTACCAGACGCTCTTCGTCCAGATCTTCTCCAGCCGCACCACGGTGCCGCTCTTGGGCGAATGCCAGATCTTGCCGCCGCCGGCATAGATCCCCACGTGGTAGACGTAGCTTCCGGAGTGGAAGAAGACCAGGTCCCCGCGCTGCCGGGAGGCGGCCGAGACATGCTTGGTCCTGTTGTACTGCTGCTGGGCGGTGCGTGGCAGCTTCTTGCCCGCGTTCTTGTACGAGTAGAGCGTCAGGCCCGAGCAGTCGAAGCGGTGCGGGCCCGTGGCGCCGTACCGGTACGGCGATCCTTTCTTCGATGCGGCCACCTTGAGCGCCTTGCTCGCGTAGGCCGTAGCCGCGTGAGCCTCGGAAGTGGTGCCCGGCGCCAGCAGGGTGCCGCCGACGGCGGCAAGTGTCAGGGCCGATACGGCACTCGCCCGGGACATCAGAGTCAGAGACGGGACATGAATCTGCGCAGTCATGCGCAACCCTTCGTCAACCGCCTGTGAAGGATGACCTGTCGGGTTCGGACGGACGAAGATGCCCGGCCGCTGATGCGGCTTCACCCCTAGGGACGACCGGACTGCCCGGTCACCCCGTCACGATTGGGTCCTCCACTCCTGCCGATGCACTCCTGTCGACCAGACATCCGGAGCGGCGGCAGGACTCAGCGTCCGCCCGGACCGCCCCGCCGAGGTGGCGGGGGCTTGTCGTCCCAGGGATCTTGACTCATGCCGTGCCGGATTTCCGAGTCGAAACGACGGTTTGTGAGGCTCGTCACCCCTGACCTGTTCGGGTGGACAGGGCCGTTTTAGTGACCGGCCCGCGACCCCTGAGGAACGCCGCACCAGCAGCGGAACGCCTCATTCCGCCAGATCGGTAGTCGGGTTGTGCAAGTTGTGCGGTACCGCGGTCGGGATCGTGACTACACCGAATGGGGGAGGCTGCCCGATACCCCGTTGGCGTAGACGAATGTGGCGGATTCGTCAACTCGGGGAAGCGGGCGGCATCGTCACCCGGCCCGCCCTGCGTTCGCCGTCGAGCACCCTGAGGGCTTCGGCGAGGGTCGCCGCGTGTACTTCGCTCTCGCCGCGCACATGCATCAGCGTCAGGGCGTCCTTGAGTGCGGCCGCCTTGCCGAGCAGGGCCTGCGCCGCGCGCAGTGCGCCGTAGGTGTGCGTGGCGCGGGCCGGGTTGATCCGCCCCAGCAGATCGACGACTTCGAGATAGCTGTCGATGAATTCGGCCTCGGCGCGGGTCAGCGCGGGCAGCGGCGGCAGTTCGGGTGGCAGCATCGGGCGCTCACGGGGCACTGGTGTCGGCGAGCGACGCCTTGCGGTTCCTGATCACGTGGTCCACCAAGCCGTATGTCTTGGCGCCCTCGGCATCGAAGATCTTGTCGCGCTCCAGATCCGCGGCGATCCGCTCCGGGGTCTGGCCGGTGTGGCGTACAAGCATCTCGGCGAGTTGGGCGCGCAGCCGCAGCAACTCCTGTGCCTGGATATCCAGATCGGACAGCTGGCCCTGCAACCCCTCCTCGGTGGCGGGCTGCTGGACGACGATCCGGGCGCCCGGCAGCGCCATCCGCTTGCCCGGGGCGCCGGCGGCGAGCAGCAGCGCGGCGGTCGATGCGGCCTGGCCCAGGCAGGTCGTCTCCACGTCGCAGGTGACGATCTGCATCGTGTCGTAGATCGCGGACATGGCGCCGAGCGAGCCGCCGGGGGAGTTGATGTACAGGCAGATGTCCCGGTCCGGGGCGGCGTACTCGAGATGCAGGAACTGCGCGATCACATCGTTGGCGGAGGTGTCGTCGACGGCGGTCCCGAGGAAGATGATCCGCTCCTCGAGCAGCTTCGAGTACGGGTCGAGGGTGCGGGCTCCCGCGCTGGTGCGCTCGGTGAACTGGGGCAGGACGTAGCGGGCGGCAGGGCGGCTCATGGCGTACCTCTCCTCGGATGCGACCTCTGTAAAAAATGTACAGGACGTACAGAAGGTGATGATGGGGAGCATGGCCTAGTGATCGAGGAGAAGCAACAGGTCAGAGACGGTTTCGCTATCAGCGAGCGGGCTGATATCTCACCCAGACCACCCATCGCGTCATCGAATCGAAGTCGAGCGTCAATCTCTACCTATGAATCCTAGGCACCCTGGAGTATCGTTCCAGGTAGAGGACGACCGAGCGCAGCCAACAGCCAGGGTTCCGCAGGCGTGATGCCTGGGGCGTGATGTCCACCAGGAACAGCGGCTCGGCAACAGGCAGGCGAAAGGCGGACCAGGACGGTGCCGCGAGACCACCGCGTGATGCGGATGCCAGCGAGACGGGCGGGCCAAATCGGGCCCGCGGAACGGTCCTCCGCCCGCTGCTGCTCATGTCTGGGGTCCCCGTGCGCGCCTTTGATGGACCACGCTTGCGCGACGAGCGCCGCCTCGTCGGACTGTCCGCCGCCCAGCTTGCCGCCCACGTCGGGCGCAGCGGAGGGGCGATCCTCAAGTACGAGGCCGACTCGGCACAGCCGCCCTGCTGTAGCCGACGCCCTCGCCGCCGCGCTCGGCCTGCCGCTCGAGCGGTTCCTCAGGCCAAGGTTCGCAGGCGCCCACTGCTCAGCGACGCCTAACGCGGAGTGTGGTCGTCGTCTTCACTGGAGACCCCGTTCCGGCGGCTGGCGAACCATGCCGTCACGGCAGCGATCCCTCCACCAATCAGAGCGGCAAGGGCATCGAAACTCGCCAGTCCGGACGCCACAACGATCGATCCTCCGGCGGCAATCGGAGCCACGAGGAGAGCGGCATACGCCGTCCATCGCTTTGCGTCACGCATAGGTCTTGACCCCCGCTACGACGGATGAGAGCAGTACCAGCAGCCCCGCTAGATCTGCTACCACAACGTGCACCCAGCCCTTGATTACGCCCGTGCCGTCGTAACAAACCATTCGGACTCCGAACGGCATGAAGGTCAGCCCCAGGATGATGACGACGAGTGCTGTCGCTACCGTTGCCGCATCGATTGGTTTTCCCTCAAGGCTGGCGGCCAGCAAGGCGCCGCAGAAGGCGACAGCTGCAGTAACAATCCAGTCGATCCAGAAGACCGCGTCGTCGATGGTCAACGCGTGTTTCTCGCCCGGGCGAGGCTCCCGCGAGACCAAGCGAAGCCAGGTCTGTAGAACAGCCACTACGAGCGCTACCCCAAGCGTGAGTAGCCAGGCCAAGACGTCCCCCTTGAAGCCGTGAGCAGCCAGCATCCTTGCACTGCAAGCGAGTTCACGCGAACTGAATCGAGGAACTGCAAAGGGGAAGCCCCGGCCTGTCCGCGACGGGGGGCGCAGACAGACCGGGCCGGTCAGGGAACTAGGCGGTGGCCGGCTGCGCGAGACGGCCCTTGCGGGTGGCGCCTCCGCAGTTCTCGCACGAGACGATGACAACACCCTGATTGATCAGCGGGACGGTCTGCTGACTCTGGCATTCCCGGCACCGGGTGTGGCGGAACCGCTCGATGCTCGCGAACGCCTGCCCTACCTGGATCGCGTCCATGGTCAGACGGCCGCGGCGGCGGTGGCCTGCTCCATCTCCGCATCGGTGGCCATCAAGTCATCGAACTCGCCGGCCTTGATGCCCTCGGCGAACTTGGTGAACTCGGCCCGGCTGAAGTGCAGTACCGGGCTGTCCATGTCCTTGTCGTCGGAGAGGGCGACCATGCGGGTGCCGTTCGGGATGTTGTAGTGCGGGTGGTCCTTGGCGTCCGGTGCCTCGGCGAGGATGACGCAGTCCTTCAGGATCGGGTCAAGGTCGGTCCTGCTCGCCTTGCGCCAGTCCAGCCCGAGGGCGTGCGAGTTCTCGAACGGCTTGGTCGTGATGCCATTGCTGATGGTGCCCATCAGTGGTGTCCTCTCTCTCGGATGTTCGCTGTCCGTGCAACCCGTCCCGGCCGGGGGTTCCTGGCCGGAGTCATCCGGTCGGGACGGGCGTTCAGTGGGGTGTGCAGAGCCGACCGCGCTGCTTCTCGGCAGGCGCGTCGCTCTCGCCCTCGGCCGTCACGCAGTGCCCGCCTGTCTGCCCGACGCGGTGCCGCATGACCGAGCTCTGCGAGGCGTCCCGGGTAAGCCGGTCCCAGCCGTCGACGAGGCACACGATCCGACCGGGGGCCCTGTCCATGGCCACACACAGCGCGTCGAACTGCGGCCTGTGATGACTCAGGGCGTGGTCGCCGAGGTCGAGCCAGATACCCGCGACGTCCCAGCCGCGGGACTCCGCGTATGCGCGGCACCGGTCGAGGCGGATGTCGAGAATGACAGTCGACGTGGTGGCGTGCCGGTCGTAGATGAAAGCGCGCGGCCGGTCCTCGGCCGTGGCCTCTTGGTCGTCAGCCGAAGGGTCGGATCCTGTCGCGATCTGTGTACGTCCGGTAGTCACACGTGGATGATGGGCGTGCACGTCGGGACCCAAATAGGTCGCGGTACGGCCACGCGTGGCCACGTAGCGGCCATGGCCGAGGACATGGGCAATGACACCTCAGACTGGGCGCGTGAGCCGCAACGACGCATTGAGAGCGGCCCGGTTACGGAAGGGCTGGCGCACCGTCGAGGCCGCGGCCACGGCGCTCCAGGAGCACGGGCAACAGCTCCTCGACGACTGCCAGTTCACCGTGTCCGCGCGGACGTGGCGCCGGTGGGAGGGTGGCCGTCCCGGCTGGCCGGCGGAAGAAACCGCCATCGTGCTGCACGACGCGCTCGGCCACTGGCCCGAAGACCTCGGCTTCACCACACCGCCCGGCTGGATCCGGCCCGAGCACCACCAAGAGGACGACGTGAAACGCAGGGCCTTTGTCTCCGTCACCGCCGCCGCGCTCATCGCCGGGCCCGTTGCCCCGCAGCACGTCGACCCCACGCTGATCGACTACTTCCAGCAGCAGCTCGAGGGCCACTACCGGGCGGATATGTTCCTCGGCCCGCACGACTTGATCGGCACCGTCAGCGCGCAGTACCAGCTGATCGACAAGCTGATCCGCAGCGCGAAGGGCGAGACGCGCCGCGGCCTGCTCCGAGTCGGCGCGGCCTACGCCGCCTTGGTGGGCTGGCTGTACCAGGACGCGGGCGACATGGACGGGGCGAGCTTCTGGCGCGGGGTGACGCAGGAGATAGCGATGCGGTCCCGCGACCCGCATCTGATCGGCTACAGCCTGGTCAATCAGGCCCAGGTGAGAACCGACTTGGGGGACGGGCACGCGGTCATCGACCTGTGCGAGGCCGCCCTCGACGACACCACTCGGATTCTGCCGAAGGTCCGCATCATGGCCATGCAGCAGCAGGCGCACGGAGCCAGCCTCACCGGGGACCGTACCGCCGTGGACCACCTGCTCGACCAGGCGGACGGGCTCCTCGGCCGCGTCGACGACGATCTCCCATGGGGCAACGCCTGCCGCAGGACGCCCGGATACCTCGAGGTGCAGCGCGCCACCTGCTACGGACGGCTCGGCCTCGGCCGCGAAGCCGACTCGCTGTGGTCCCAAGTGCTGACGGTCGTCCCGGAGACGGCCCGCAGGGACCGCGGGGTGTACCTCGCCCGTCATGCCACCGCGGCAGCGGCAGCGCGGGAACCGGACCACGCTCTCGAGATCGCCCGCACCGCTGCGGAGATCGCGGTGGAAACCCGATCCGCACGCATGGCCCGGGAGTTGGCCACCCTCGAGGGAGCCATGCGGCCATGGCACGATACGCCCGTCGGCCGGGACCTCGCCGAGGTACTGGCACCGGTGACCGAGAGGGGATGACGTGGCAGGCGTACCGAAGCCGCTGACCGATGGGGAGATTGAGGAGCGGCTGAGCAAGCTGCCGGAGTGGACGCGGGCGGGGGATGAGATCACGCGCCGGGTCGAGATCCGGTATCACGCGGGCGTCGCGATGATTGTGCACATCGCCGACCGTGAGCGGCGCATCGGGCATCACGCCGACATCGACCTGCGGATCGACCACTTGAAGATCGCGATCACCACGCACGACGCTGGCTACAGGCTGACGGCCGCCGACTTCGACCTAGCCGCGCGGATCGACGCCATCGCGGCGGCGCACCTGTCGACGCCACTGGCCTGACCCCGGACGCAGAAAGGCGCCCCCTCCCGAAGGAGGGGGCGCACTGCCTTACGTATTGCGTTACGGGTACTGGCGGCGTTGCGGGTCGAGGCCGAGGGACAGCAGGCCCGGCTTGTCGTCCGGCGCGGGTGCGCCGTCCTTGCGGCAGACGAGCGCGTCGGGGTCATCTTTCGGCGCCTGCCAGCTGTAGCCGGCCGGGCACGCCTGCCCGTCCCTGCCGTCCGCGCCGGGTCGAGCAGGTCGCCGCCCTTGGACAGCGGGACGATGTGGTCGAGGGTGAACGACCAGGAGTCTCGCGGGTCGAGGGCTGGGTCGATGTTGTGGCCGCAGCGTGCGCACGGGTCACCGAGGGCTTTCACGGCGGCGACGAGGCGGCGGTAGGGGCGCCCGTTGCGCGGGTTGCCCGCCACGGGCGCCCACCTCCCGGCTACGCCTTGGGGATGGCCCACTCGGTGGGCTGGACCCCGTCGGGCTCGTACGCGAGGTTCTCCGGGCGCTTGCCGCTGGGCACCGGGAAGGCGATCAGGCCGCGCGCGCATCGGCTTCAGTGTCTTGTCCATTGGGAACTCGGGCTTCGGCGAGTCGCCGCCTGAGGAGCTGGTGATGTCGATGCTGGTGCCGTTTGCTGTAGGCCAGTGACCAGGGGACTGACTGACGGTGATGTCGGCCCCCTTGATGTTGCAGACCTTGATGTCTGCCGTTGCCCCAGGTGTCGCCGCCCTGGAAGTCCTCTGGGGGCTGCGGCTGGGGGCCCTTGTAGGGCTGTTCAGCGTGTACGTGGCAACTGTGCGCCACCCAACGATGCGTCGACGCCAAGCGACAACGAATGGCACGGGCGTTAATGCGGTGAGGCTGACGGCTGGCGCCGCGGCCAAAGCCCAGCGATGCCAACGGCGGTTGAACATGCGCGGCTGCGCAGCCCTATCCCCGGTCATGAGCCGATGATCTCGGTCAGCCGATCGTTGACGGCTACGAGGTGTTCTGTGCCGATCGACATCTCTGCCGCCATGGTGTCGAACGAGGCTTGGTCTTCGCTGTTGGCGCCTTGGGCGCACGCTGCCGCAGATGCGGCCAGGTGCTCGAGGGCCAGGGACCAGCGGGTGGCCAACGTCTTGTCCGGCATCGGATCACCCTTCTGGGCTGCTTCGAGGTCGGCGGTCATTCGTGGGCAACTCTTCCTGAGGCCCGGCAGGTTGACCGGATGGGAGTCCTTGTTGACGGCGGTGAGGTCGGCGGTGATCGTGCTCAGCTGGTCTGATCCGCCCGTGTCTCTCCAGTTCCTGAGCTGATCGACTGCGCTGAGGCTTGGTGTCGAAGCGGCCCCGACCGTCGGCGTCTCCGCTTCGCCGGGAGTCTTGCTTTCGGCCGTGCCGCAGCCGGCGAGACTGATGAAAAGGACTGCTGCGACAGCAACGGTGGTGCGGGTGTTCATGAGGCCCCCAGGTGTCTTGGAGGCATCATGCGGCGTACAGGCCCGGCATGCCGCCAGTGTGACCGAACGGTGACACAGGGTGCGAACGGGAGCTAAGGAGATCGGCGGGCTCGTCTCACACCTGTCTCACAGACTGGCGTTTTCGCCCTGTCCGACGTGGCAGTGACCTGGGATTTAGCGCTCTCCCTGGACGCTATGGACGCCAAGGAGGGCCCGTAAGCTGGGAGCCATGGCCTACGAGATTCCGGTGACGCAAGCCCGCGCAGAGCTCGCCGAACTGATCAACCGCGTTGTCTACGGCGGGGAGCGTGTCGTCGTGACCCGGCACGGAAAGCCCCTCGTAGCGTTGGTCTCCGCCGCTGACCTGGAACGACTCGAGAAGGATCAGGAGGCTGCCGAGGAGCAGGTGATCAGCTCGGTCTCCTCGCTCGGCTCGGTCGCGTCCGTTTCCGGCGAACGCGGGCGCTTCGGTCTCGGTGCCGAGCACCGCCCCCCCGACCGGCGCGGCTGAGCGCGCGCCATCACGCGAACGCGCGCCGGCACGCGAAGAGGCCGCGCGTCCCCGTCCGCTACAGCGGGGACGCGCGGCCGGTCGATGGGCCCCGATGCGCCGCGAATTGCTCGGCCGACGGGCCTCGAAGGGCTCAGCCGACGGGTACCGCTTCGGCCTCGCGATGATCCGCGGCCACGACCGGTCGCCCGGCACGGCGCCCGCCTGCCACAACCGCGGCCAGTCCGAGTGCGGCCCAGAGCGAGAGGGTGAGGACGGCCGCCCCGGCGGCGTTGCCCTCGAAGTACGCCACCGACCGGAGCAGCGTCCCGCCCGCGCCCGGCGGCAGCCACTGGCCGATCAGTCCGGCAGGCTCCGGCAGGAGTTCGGGCGCGCTCGCGGCACCCGAGAACGGGTTGCCGATGAGCACCATGAGAAGTCCTCCGAGCGCGAGCCCCGGTGTACCGATCAGGGCCGCGAGCCCGGCCACGGCCGCGCCGATGGCCAGGACGGTCAGGCCCAGTACTCCGGCCTGGGCCCACCATGGGCCGGTGAGCACGCCGAGCCAGCTGTCGGCGAGTACGGCGGCGGTGATGCCGACCAGGACGGCGGTGCCGATCAGTGCGGTTGCCGCGCGGGCCCCGCGGAGTCCCAGCAGGGTCACGACGGCGCCGGCCGCGACACCGGCCAGAGCCAGCGGCAGGATGCTCGCCGCCAGAGCGCTGCCGCGCGGATCACCGGAGGGCGTGGGCACCACGTCCGTGATCTGTACCTGGGTACCGGCCGGAGCCTGTGAGGTGACGGCCTCCTTGAGGAGCTGGGCGACGACCGGACTGGCCGCCGATGCGGTCAGCAGTCGTGGTCCTTCGGTGGTGACGACCACAGCTCCGTATACGACCCGGTCCTCGATCGCGGAGCGGGCGGCGGCTTCGTCGTCGTAGTGGTGTACGTCGAAGGCTCCCTCGCGCTGTTCGAATCGCTGCTCCAGCTGTGCGGTCGCTGCCGCCGGTCCGGCGATGCCGATGGGTACGTCACGGGGCGCGATTCGGGCGGCCGGCCACGCGAAGGCCCAGAGGGCCAGCGCCACCAGGGCTGGGACAAGGACCATCACCGCGATCATTCGGCGGGTGGAGGTGGCGGACATGATGGCCCTCGATTCAAAGAGAAGGATCGTTCGTTTTTGTTGTTGCCCTGACTGTCGCGCCGGGCTCGCTTCCTTGTCAAGAAGGAATGTTCGTTTTAGGTTGGACGGCATGGCCCGCGTATCCCAGGAACACCTCGACGCCCGCCGCCGCCAGATCCTGGACGGCGCCGCCCGCTGCTTCGCCCGCAACGGCTTCCACGCCACGTCGATGCAGGACATCCTCCGTGAGGCAGGCCTGTCGGCCGGCGCGGTCTACCGGTACTTCCGCAGCAAGGAGGAGCTGATCGCGGCCATCGCCGATGAGGCGTTCAGCGCGATCCGCGGGGCCTTCGACGAGGCCGCCAGGAGCACCCCGCCGCCCACCCCCGACGTACTTCTCGGCCGTGTGCTGCGCGTCATGCTGGAGGAGCAGGTGCCCGGCGGCGACCGGCAGGCGTTTGCGCGGCTGATCGTGCAGGTGTGGACCGAGACCCTGCGAAACGAGCAGCTCGCCGCCACGCTGGACGAGGGGTATGTCGGCATGCGCCAGGCCTGGTCGAAGCTCGTGGACGCCTATCGCGACAGCGGCCTGATGGCCGCAGATGTACCCGCCGACCATGTGGCCCGCACCCTCATCGCCACCGCCCAGGGCTTCATCGCCCAGCAGGCGCTCTTCGGTGATGTGCAGGTCGAGGTCCTGGAGGACGGACTCCGGGCGCTGATGTCCATGGGAGATCCCGAGATCAGTTAACGCGCCGGAAAAACTTGCGCCTTACCGTTCACCCCCAGGTCGGGAGACTCCCGCGCACAGCTCAGCGGAGTGTGAAGTGAGCTGTGTTCCCGCTGCGTCCAGGCGGGGCCGGACGACAGTGAGGTGGGCCCATGCAACTCTCCCCGCACGAGCAGGAACGACTGCTCATTCATGTGGCTGCCGACGTGGCGGAGAAGCGTCGCGCGCGGGGGGTGCTGCTGAACCATCCCGAGTCCGTCGCGCTGATCACCGCTCACATACTCGAAGGCGCGAGGGACGGCCGTACCGTCGCCGAACTCATGGCCTCGGGACGCAAGGTGCTCACCCGTGCCGACGTCATGGAGGGCATCCCCGAGATGATCCACGACGTGCAGGTCGAGGCGACCTTCCCGGACGGCACCAAGCTCGTCACCGTCCATGACCCGATCGTCTGAGGTACGCGGATGATTCCCGGAGAGATCCTTTTCGCCGACGGCCCCATCGCCCTCAACGCGGGCCGCGAGGTCACCCGACTCGCTGTCGTCAACGCCGCCGACCGGCCCGTCCAGGTCGGCTCCCACTATCACTTCGCCGAGGCGAACCCCGGTCTGGACTTCGACCGCGCGGCCGCCCGCGGCAAGCGGCTGAACATCGCCGCAGGCACCGCCGTGCGCTTCGAGCCCGGCATCCCCGTCGACGTCGAACTCGTCCCGTTCACCGGTGCACGGGTCGTGCCGGGGCTGCGCGGCGAGACCGGAGGTCCCCTCGATGCCTGAGCTGAACCGCGCTGTCTACACCGATCTTTTCGGCCCCACCACCGGTGACCGCATCCGGCTCGCCGATACCGACCTGGTCGTCGAGATCGAGGAGGACCGTTCCGGGGGGCCCGGACTCGCCGGGGACGAGGCCGTGTTCGGCGGCGGCAAGGTGATCCGCGAGTCGATGGGCCAGTCCCGTACGACACGGGCCGAAGGCGCACCCGACACGGTCGTCACCGGTGTGGTCATCATCGACCACTGGGGCATCGTCAAGGCCGACATCGGCATCCGCGACGGCCGGATCACCGGCATCGGCAAGGCCGGCAACCCCGACACAATGGACGGCGTTCACGCCGATCTCGTCATCGGTCCCGAGACCGAAGTCATCGCCGGCAACGGGAAGATCGTCACCGCGGGCGCCATCGACGCGCACGTCCACTTCATCTCGCCGACCCTCATCGACCAGGCCCTGGCGACCGGTGTCACCACCCTCGTCGGCGGCGGCACCGGCCCGGCCGAGGGCACCAAGGCCACCACCGTCACCCCGGGTCCCTGGCACCTCGCCCGGATGTTCGAGGCACTGGACACCCTCCCCGTAAACATCGGACTGCTCGGCAAGGGCAACACGATGTCCCGCGAGGCCATGCACTCCCAACTGCGCGGCGGAGCGCTCGGATTCAAGATCCACGAGGACTGGGGGTCGACCCCCGCCGTCATCGACGCCTGTCTGAGCGTCTGTGACGAGAGCGGCGCCCAGCTCGCCATCCACACGGACACGCTGAACGAGGCGGGCTTCGTCGGGGACACGCTCGCCGCCATCGCCGGACGCACCATCCACGCGTACCACACCGAAGGCGCGGGCGGCGGGCACGCACCGGACATCATCACCGTGGTCTCCGAGCCGTACGTCCTGCCCAGCTCCACCAACCCGACCCGGCCGCACACCGTCAACACCATCGAGGAACACCTCGACATGCTGATGGTTTGCCACCACCTCAATCCGGCCGTCCCGGAGGACCTCGCCTTCGCCGAGTCCCGGATCCGGCCCTCCACCATCGCGGCCGAGGACTTCCTGCACGATCTCGGCGCCATCTCGATAATCTCCTCCGACTCGCAGGCCATGGGACGCATCGGCGAGGTGGTGATGCGGACCTGGCAGACCGCGCACGTCATGAAGAAGCGCCGCGGAGCACTGCCCGGCGACGGTCGCGCCGACAACCACCGGGCACGTCGCTATGTCGCCAAATACACGATCAACCCGGCGGTCGCTCAAGGCCTCGACCACGAGATCGGCTCGGTCGAGACGGGTAAACTGGCCGACCTGGTGCTCTGGGAGCCGGCCTTCTTCGGCGTCAAGCCGCAGCTCGTCATCAAGGGCGGCCAGATCGCGTACGCGCAGATGGGCGACGCCAACGCCTCCATTCCGACTCCGCAGCCGGTGCTGCCCCGGCCGATGTTCGGCGCGCTGGGCAGGGCGGCGTCGGTGAGCTCGCTCAACTTCGTCGCCGAGGCGGCGATCGAGGACGGACTGCCCGAACGCCTGGGCCTGGACAAGCAGTTCGCAGTGATCAAGAACACCCGGCGGATCACCAAGGCGGACATGCGGGAGAACGACGCGCTGCCCCGTGTCGAGGTCGACGCCGACACCTTCACGGTGACCATCGACGGCGATGTGGTCGAGCCCGCACCTGCGGTGGAACTGCCCATGGCCCAGCGCTACTTCCTCTTCTGATGAGTACGCGATGAGCCGCGCCGCACTTCTCGTCCTCGCCGACGGCCGATTCCCCGCCGGGGGCCACGCCCACTCCGGCGGTGCCGAGCCGGCCGTCAAGGCGGGCCGCATACGCGATGCCCGGGACCTGGCCGAATTCTGCCGGGGCCGACTGCACACCACCGGCCTCACCGCGGCGGCGCTCGCCGCCGCGGCCGCCCTGGGTCTCGACCCGCTGGCGCTGGACGAGGCCGCCGACGCCCGTACCCCCTCGCCCGCCCTGCGGGCCACCGCCCGCAAACTCGGCCGGCAGATGATGCGGGCCGCCCGTTCCACCTGGCCGAGCCAGGAGCTCGACGCGCTTGCCGCGGCCCGCCCGCGCGGCGCACACCAGCCGGTCGTACTGGGGCTCGCCGCCCGCTCCGCGGCCCTCGGCCCCGAGGACGCGGCGCACTGCGTCGTGTACGAGGCGGTCAGCGGCCCGGCCACCGCGGCCGTACGTCTCCTCAGCCTCGACCCGTTCGAGGCGACGGCGGTGCTGGCCCGGCTGGCGCCCGAACTCGACGCCGTCGCCGGACAGGCGGCGCGCGCGGCGGCCGCGGCGGCCGTCGAAGGGCTCGACGTGCTGCCCGCCGCCTCCGCCCCGCTGCTCGACCTCACCGCGGAGGCCCACGCAGCCTGGCCCGTACGCCTCTTCGCCTCGTAGGACCGACAGGAGCCGCACCATGCACCTCGATCACTCCGACCACGGCCCGTCCGCTGTCAGTGCCGACGCCGTGCGCCCCGACGGCGCTCGTCGCGCCCTGCGTATCGGTCTCGGCGGCCCCGTCGGTTCCGGCAAGACCGCGACCGTTGCCGCGCTCTGCCGCGCCCTGCGCGACCAGTTGTCCATCGCCGTCGTCACCAACGACATCTACACCCGCGAGGACGCCGAATTCCTGCTCCGTAACGCGGTACTGCCGCCCGAGCGCATCCAGGCCGTCGAGACCGGCGCCTGCCCGCACACCGCGATCCGCGACGACATCTCCGCCAACCTCGAAGCGGTCGAGGACCTGGAGGAGAGCGTCGGCCCCCTCGACCTGATCCTCGTCGAGTCCGGTGGCGACAATCTCACCGCGACCTTCTCCAAGGGCCTTGTCGACGCTCAGGTCTTCGTCATCGATGTGGCAGGCGGCGACGACATCCCCCGTAAGGGCGGCCCGGGCGTCACCACCGCCGATCTGCTCGTGATCAACAAGACCGACCTCGCGCCGTACGTCGGCTCCGACCTGGGCCGGATGGCGCGGGATGCCAAGGAGCAGCGCGGTGAACTCCCCGTCGCCTTCACCTCGTTGAAGGGCGGGGAAGGGGTGGCACCGGTCGCCGACTGGGTGCGCGCGCAGCTCGCCGCCTGGACCGCATGAGCATCCAGGCCACGGCCCGTATCGTCGCCACCCGGGACGGACTGCCGGTGCTGGAGAGCGACGGGCCGCTCGCACTGCGCCGCACCAGAGCCACCGGTGCCTTCACCCGGGTCACCGTCGTCGGCGCGATGAGCGCACCGCTCGGCGGTGACCGGCTCGCCATCGAGGTTCGGGTGGAGGACGGCACCCGGCTCGCCGTCGACTCCGCCGCGGCGACCATCGCACTGCCCGGACGCATCCCCGAACAGGCCCGCTACGACGTCCGGTTGAAGGTGTGCGACCACGCCGAACTGCGCTGGCTGCCGGAACCGCTCATCTCCGCGCGCGGCAGCGATCTGCGGATGCGTACCCGCGTCGAACTCGCCGCCACCGCACGGCTGGTGCTCCGCGAGGAGCAGATCCTCGGCCGGTACGGCGAGCAGCCCGGCACCCTCTCGACCCGTCTCACCGTCCACCGCGCCGGACGCCCTCTGCTGGACCAGGAGCTCGGCTACGGACCCGGCGCGCCCGGTGGCTGGGACGGCGGGGCGGTACTGGGCGGCCACCGGGCCGTGGGTCAACTCCTCATTGTGGACCCCGCGTTCGAGGAGAAGCCCGCGGAGCCCAGGCTGCTGGGCCCGAACGCGGCTCTTACGCCGCTCGCCGGTCCTGCCGTACTGGTCAATGCCGTCGCGCCCGACGCCCGTCAACTGCGCCGCGTAATCGACGAGGTGCTGCACGCGGAACTGTCCGATTGAGGGAACCGGGAGATCCCGGTCATTTCGGTGCACCGCTCAGCGGGACACTACTTACCGGTTATTGGTTCGGTAAAGAAACACCAGTCCGATCTGTTCCCGGCTGCCCCGGAGACGAAAGGATCCCCCCGGAGAACTCGACTACAGAAGGGGGAGTTCTACGTGAGACGCACAGCAGTGCTCGGCTCGGCCGGCACTCTGATCGCGGGCACCCTCATAACGGGCGCGATCGTGGCTCCGGCGGCCAACGCCGAGAGCCGCCAGAGCGGTTGGTCCGAGGCCCGCGGCGCTCAGGTGGCCGCGGCGCGGGCCGCCAAGCGGGGCATCGACTGGGCGGACTGCCCGGCGGACTGGGGTTTCGCCAAGCCCATCCAGTGCGGCTGGGTGAGCGTGCCGCTCGACTACGCGCGGCCGAACGGCAAGCAGATCAAGATAGCCGTCGACCGGATCGGCAACACCGGTACCAAGGCAGAGCGCCAGGGCGCCCTGGTCTACAACCCCGGCGGCCCCGGCGGCTCGGGCATGCGCTTCCCGACCCGGGTCACGAACAAGAACCCGCTCTGGGCCAACACCGCGAAGGCGTACGACTTCGTGGGCTTCGACCCGCGGGGCGTCGGCCACTCGACGCCCATCTCCTGTGTCGACCCGCAGGAGTTCGTCAAGGCGCCGAAGGCCGACCCGGTGCCGGACAGCGAGGCCGACAAGCGCGCCCAGCGCAAGCTCGCCGCGGAGTACGCGGACGGTTGCGCCGAGCGCAGCGGCTGGATGCTGTCGCACATGACGACGCCGAATACCGTGCGCGACCTGGACGTCATCCGGGCCGCCCTCGGCGAGAAGAAGCTCAACTTCCTGGGCGTCTCCTACGGCACGTACATCGGCGCGGTCTACGCGACGCTGTTCCCGGGCCATGTGCGCCGGATGATCGTCGACAGCGTGGTCAACCCCTCGCGCGAGAAGATCTGGTACGAGGCCAACCTCGACCAGGACGTCGCCTTCCAGATGCGCTGGAACGACTGGAAGGCCTGGGTCGCCAAGAACGACGCGACCTTCCACATCGGGGACACCCCCGAGAAGGTCGAGCAGCAGTGGCTGAAGCTGCGGGCCACCGCCAAGAAGAGCCCGCTCGGCGGGGTCGTCGGACCGGCGGAGCTCATCAGCTTCTTCCAGAGCGCGCCGTACTACGACTCCTCCTGGGCGCCCGTCGCCCAGACCTGGAGCAAGTACCTCGCCGGTGACACCCAGGCACTGGTCGACGCCGCGGCGCCCGACCTGTCCGACACCGCGGGCAACATCGCCTCGGAGAACGGCAACGCCGTCTACACGGCTGTCGAGTGCGCGGACTCCAAGTGGCCGACCAGCTGGAAGAAGTGGGACCGGGACAACACCCGGCTCCACAAGGACTACCCCTTCATGACGTGGGCCAACGCCTGGATGAACCTCCCGTGCGCCACCTGGTCGTCCAAGCAGCAGACCCCGGTCAACGTGAAGACGGGCAAAGGCCTGCCGCAGGTGCTGATCGTGCAGTCCACGCGTGACGCCGCCACTCCCTTCGACGGCGCCGTCGAGCTGCACAAGCGGCTCAAGGGCTCGCGTCTGATCATCGAGAAGGACGCCGGCTCGCACGGTGTGACCGGCCTGGTCAACCCGTGCATCAACGGGCGGGTGGACGCCTACCTGCTCAGCGGCAAGCTGGACGGCAGCGATGTGACGTGCACTCCGCACGCCACGCCGAAGCCGTAAGGCGCAGTGTTACGGGAGGGGCGGCCGGTCACGGCCGCCCCTCCTTTTCGCTTGCGGACCTCAGCCGGCGCCGGCCGCCGTTCCGCGACCGCCGTGCGGCCGACCGTACGCAACGCAGCGCCGGCGCACGGTCCGGCCGTGCCCCGCCGGTCCAGCGGGGCGATCAACTCGGCAAATGTCTCCGGTCGCTCACCGCGCTTGCTTCAGCCAGGAGTCCTCCGCCGCGTAGTCGAACCAGTCGTCCTCGTACTTCACGAGTCCGCTGAAGATCTCGCGCCAGTCGCGGCCGTCGAGCTGCCGGGCGAGCCACTCGACGGTCGTCGGCAGCGATTCGGCGTAGCCGGTGACGGCTCGGTACCCCAACTCCCGCTCCGCCGCCGTCATGTCGTACACGATCGGATGGTCCACTCCCCACGGAGTGAGACCGACCGTGCCCACCGGCGCCGGTCCGTCGATGAGGACGGTCTCGCTTCTCACGCCGAGCGCCGCGTCCACTCCCGCGCTGATCTCCGCGACGCTCGGCACGTCCGGATCACCGGCGTTGAGCACTCTTGCGCCGGGCATTGCCGCCGCCAGCCGGATCAACTCGGCCAGATTGCCGACATGGACGGGGTGGAAGCGGGACTGCCCGTTGTACGCGAGGACGCGCACCGGCCGCCGGTCCAGCGCTCGCTTCACGAAGAACAGTTCGCGCGGACCACGGCAGTGCACTCCGTGGATGGCGCCCGCGCGCAGCAGGGTCACCGGCAACTCGTCGCCCGCCGCCAGCAGTTCCCGCTCCAGTGCCACCTTGCGGGTGCTGTACGTCGCCTCTGAGGGCGTCACGACCCGCTGCGACTCCGGAATCGGCACCGGATAGCGCGGAAAGCCGTCGGGCGTGTCCTGGGTGTCGAAGTTGCGGCCCCGGTCGTCCTCGTACACCGCGCCGCTGGAGATCACGACCGCCGAGCCGATCCGGTCGGAGAGCGCCCGCAACTGCCGTGCGTGGCCCTGTCCGTAGGCGACCATGTCCACCAGCACGTCGCAGCCGTCGCCGAGCGCGGCGGCCAGAGCCGCGTCGTCGGCCCGGTCGACCCGGACCACCTGTACGTCATCGGGCCACCGCTCGTCCCGGCCGCCGCCGCGCGAGGCCGCCCGTACCTCCCAGCCGTCCGCGGCGAGCGCGGTCACCGCGGCCCGTCCCACCTGTCCTGTCGCACCGAGCACGAACACGCTTCCTCTGGTCATGGAAGGCACGCTAGGTGCGCGGTGGACGCCGGGCCAGGCCGATTCGCCGAGCGCAGATTCGCTCTCAGCCTCTTCGCCGCGGGAACTTCTTCGGCTGCTCCAGTTCCGCCTTCACGTCGGCGGCGTAGCGGTCCACGTACTCCTGGCCGGACAGCTCGAGGATCGCGTACATGATCTCGTCGGTCACGGCGCGGATGGCCGCTTTCTCGTCCTCCATGCCCGCGTACCGCGAGAAGTCCATCGGCTCGCCGAAGCGGACGGTGACCCGTTTGATCTTCGGCATGACCTGTCCGGGCGGCTGGATCTCGAACGTCCCCACCATCGCGCACGGCACCACCGGCACCTGCGCCTTGAGCGCCATCACCGCGACACCGACCTTGCCCTTGTAGAGACGGCCGTCGTGCGAGCGGGTGCCCTCGGGGTAGATCCCCAGCAGCTCGCCCTTGCTCAGAACTCCCAGCCCCTCGCGGATGGCCGCCTTGCCGGCCTCCTTGCCGGTGCGGTCCACCGGGATCTGCCCTGCGCTGCGGAAGAACGCGGCGGTCAGCCGGCCCTTCAGGCCCGGGCCCGTGAAGTACTCGGCCTTCGCGAGGAAGGTGATGCGCCGCTTGATGATGGCCGGCATCAGGAAGTGGTCCGAGAACGAGAGATGGTTGCCCGCGACGATCGCCGCGCCCTCCGCGGGGATGTGCTCGAGTCCCTCGATCCTGGGCCGGAACAGCAACCGCAACAGCGGCCCCAGAATGACGTATTTGAGCACGTAATAGAACAAGGGGCGCTCCTCACTCCGCGGAACCGGCTCCAGGGCTGCGTTGTGCCAGGTCATCAGGTATGCCGGGGGAGGGTCAGTCTAGGTGCAGCCGTCACCGAGTGTAAGCGTCTGGGACCGGACAGATACTGACTCAATGAGGGCTCAACTCCGAAGTTCCTGATGCTATGTCAGATCTTCCGGTGCCCTTGGGCTGGTGCCCGTACCGGGGCGGACCCGGGCTCCGTGGCGGGTCAGGCCTGGTGACGGCACGTCATATCTGTCGGGCGGGCGAATCGCCGCGCCCGTACGCGCTACCCCGGCGGCGCGGCCACTTGCCTGCGCCGGCATAGAAAGGTGCTCTGGCCCTGTGCCCGACCCGACCGCGCGTCGGGCCCGAGCCCCTGGAGTACTCGATGCACCGCACTGCCACGTTCGCCGCAGCCGCCATCATCGCCCTCTCGGCCGCTGCCCCCGCAGCGGCCTCGCCCGCGCATACCGCCGACGAGGTGCCCATGCCCGCCCAGGGCCTGCTCCTGACCGTGTCGGGTTCCGAGAACACCTGGATCCGCGGGGTCGTGCTGCAGTGCCCGGCGCAGACCGACGGACCGCACCCGCACGCCGGTGCCGCCTGCACGGCACTCTCCGCGGCCGACGGAGACCTGGACGCGCTGCCCGGCGATCCGCGACCGTGCGACAGAAGATTCGACCCGGTCACGGTCAGTGCCACCGGCACCTGGCGCGGCCTCCCCATTGCCTGGCACAGGACCTATCCGAACGCGTGCGCGCTCGACGTGGCGACCGGAGTCGTCTTCCGCTTCTGAGGCCCACTCGTCAGCCGGTGCGCGACGCGACCACCCCGATCGTCACCAGACCGAGCACAACCCAGCCGAACCAGAGCCAGCCATTGCTTCCGAGTGCTGCCGTGTAGGCCGTCACGACCACCAGGGTCCCGACGGTGAGCACTCCCATCGCCTTCGTGGATCCGGACATGCGCGCCCTCCTCCGACGGCCACGGCCGTCGGAATCATCGTCACCCGGGAGGAGGGCTCCGCGCTACTGCCCGCGCGCCTGGAGCGAGGCGAGATATGCGTTGTACGCCTCGAGCTCCTTGTCCCCGTTGCGGTCCGCGGCACGGTCCGACCGCCTGGCCTGCCGCTGCTCGGAGCGGTACCACTGGAAGACCAGCGCGATCAGCACCAGTACCGAGGGGATCTCGCTGAACGCCCAGGCGATGCCGCCCGCCGCGTTCTGGTCGGTGAGCGCGTCGATACCGAGCGAGGCCGGGGGATTCTCGTACGCCTTGATCATCGGCTCGGTCGCCATCATCAGCGCGATACCGAAGAAGGCGTGGAACGGCATGCCGGCGAAGAGCTCCAGCATGCGCATCACATAGCCGGGCCGGTGCGGCCCCGGGTCCACGCCCATGATCGGCCAGAAGAAGACCAGGCCCACGGCGAGGAAGTGCACCATCATCGACGCGTGTCCCGTCCTGGACCCCATGAGGAAGTCGAAGAGAGGGGTGAAATAGAGCGCGTACAGGCTCGCGATGAAGAGCGGGATGGTGAAGGCGGGGTGCGTGACGACGCGCAGGTAACGGCTGTGCAGCAGGGCCAGCAGCAGCTCGCGCGGCCCTTTGCGGCCCCGGCCCGCGACCGGCAGCGCGCGCAGCGCCAGCGTCACCGGCGCGCCGAGCAGTAGCACGATCGGCGAGAGCATGCTGATCACCATGTGCTGCATCATGTGCACGCTGAACATGACCATGCCGTAGTCATTGAGCCTGGTGCACATCACCAGCGCCACGCTCAGTACGCCGAGGGTGAAGAAGACGGTGCGGCTGACCGGCCACCTGTCGCCGCGCGCGCGCAGCCGCAGCACGCCCCAGCCGTAAAGAGCCAGCCCCAGCAGACAGCCGGCCAGGAAGAACGGATCCGGTGAGTACTCGAGCCCTCGCCCCAGCGTGAACGGCGGCAGATCCATCGTCATGCCGTGCCCGCTGTGATCCATCTGCGCACTCCCGCCGGAACGTTCCTTGATGCCGACCGGATCTGTTTCGTACCGGTTGTCCGCACCAGGGTAGAACTGCCCCCGGCCGCGGCTGCGACCGGGGGCAGTTCATTCACACATGTACCAAAATCAGAGCACGCACTCGGCCTCGGCGTACCGCTCGGACGGGACGGTCTTCAGCGTCTCCACGGCCTGCGCCAGCGGCACCATGGTGATGTCCGTGCCGCGCAGCGCGGTCATCATGCCGAACTCACCGCGGTGCGCCGCCTCCACGGCGTGCCAGCCGAAGCGGGTCGCGAGCACACGGTCGTACGCGGTCGGGGTGCCGCCGCGCTGCACATGCCCGAGGATCACCGCGCGGGCCTCCTTGCCGAGCCGCTGCTCCAGCTCGACGGAGAGCTGCTGGGCCACGCCCGCGAAGCGCTCGTGCCCGTAGATGTCCTTGCCGCCCTCGTTGAACTCCATCGAGCCCTCGCGCGGCTTGGCGCCCTCCGCGACCACGACGATCGCGAACTTCTTGCCGGCCGAGAAACGCTCGCCCACCCGCTCGGTCAGCTCGCCGATGTCGAAGGGCCGCTCCGGGACGACGATGGCGTGCGCGCCCGCCGCCATACCGGAGTGCAGCGCGATCCAGCCGGTGTGCCGGCCCATGACCTCGACGATCAGCACCCGCTGGTGAGACTCGGCGGTGGTCTTCAGCCGGTCCAGTGCCTCGGTCGCCACACCGACGGCGGTGTCGAACCCGAACGTGACGTCGGTCGAGGCGATGTCGTTGTCGATGGTCTTCGGCACGCCGACGATCGGCAGCCCGCTCTCGGAGAGAAGGTTGGCGGCCTTGAGAGTGCCTTCGCCGCCAATCGGGATGATCGCGTCGAGGCCGAGCTCGGCGACATGTCCCTTGGCCCGCTCCACGCCGTCGCGCAGATGCGCGGGCTGGACCCGGGAAGAACCGAGGATCGTGCCGCCGCGGGCCAGGATGCCGCCCACCGCGTCAAGGTCGAGCTTGCGGTAGTCGCACTCCAGAAGGCCCTTCCAGCCGTCGTGGAAGCCGATGACCTCGTCGCCGTGATCGACGACGGCTCGGTGTACGACGGAACGGATGACGGCGTTCAGACCGGGGCAGTCGCCACCGGAGGTGAGCACACCAATGCGCATAGCCCGAAATACCTTTGCAACGTGGGCCGGTTCCCGGACCACGTCGTCCGGCAGGATCCCCGCCACCCTACCGGCGCAAGGTGGCGGGGCCGAACCGGGCGTCCGACTGATGGACGGCAGGTTGCCGTCCGGCGGGTGTCGGGCGGGTGTCAGGCGGGCTGCGTCGCGGACGCGATGCGCTCGGCGCGCAGCGCCTCGTACCACCGCTCGTCGGTGGGCGGCAGCGCGTTCACATCGAGGGCCAGCTTCAGCAGCAGGTCCGCGATCTGCGGATTGCGGGCCATGACCGGGCCGTGCATATAGGTGCCGAAGACGGTGTCGTTGTACGCGCCCTCGGTGCCGTCGCCGGTGCCGTTGCCCCGGCCGAGCTGGACCCGGGCGAACGGCCGGGCCGAGGGGCCGAGGTGGGTGATGCCCTGGTGGTTCTCGAAGCCGGTCAGCTGCGGCAGGCCCAGTCGCGGGTCGATGTCCGCCAGTACGTCGCCGACGCACCGCTCGCCGTCGCCGCGGGTGGAGACCACGTCGATCAGGCCGAGCCCCGGCTCGCGCTCGCCGAGGTCGTTGATGAACTCATGGCCGAGGATCTGATAGCCGGCGCAGACCGAGAAGATGATCGCGCCGTTGGCGGCGGCCCGGCTGAGTCCGCCGTCGCGGCGCAGCCGCTCGGCGGCGAGCCGCTGCGGCCGGTCCTCGCCGCCGCCGATGAGATAGATGTCTCCGGACGTCGGGATCGGCTGGTCGCTGCGTACGTCGATACGCATCACGTCCAGGCGGCGCTGGCGGGCGCGGCGCTCCACGACGAGGGCGTTGCCCTGGTCGCCGTAGGTGCTCAGCAGGTCCGGGTAGACCCAGACCAGACGCAGGCTGTTGTCGCTCATGCTCGTAAGTCCTTTTCGGGGTCCGCGGGTCAGTTGCCGACGCGGCGGCGCAGGTCCTGGAAGGCGGTGTAGTTGGCGATCGCCTCGATCCGCCCGGGCGGGGCGAGCTGAACCGCCTCGTCGACGGACTCGCACACCCGGAAGTCCAGGCCCGCCACCTCCAGACGCACGGCGAGGTCCAGCTTGCGGTCGCCGATGACGAAGATCGGATGCCCGGCGAGCCGGGTGTAGTCGACGTCCCAGAGCCAGGAGGTGTCCGTGCCGTCGGCGCCGCGGGCGTTCACGGAGAGGATGACCGGGGTCGGAGGCGGGTCGATCAGCGAGAACGTCTCCAGCCAGCCGGCCGGGTTCTTCGCGAGCAGCAGTCGCAGATCGCGGCCCAGGAAGTTGACGACGTCGTAGCGGCCGGCGACGGCCTGCACGGAGTACATGCGCTCCAGCGCGACCTGCGGAGGCACGCCGAAGCAGGCGGCGACCGCGGCGGAAGTGGCGGCGTTCGCCTTGTTGGCGCGGCCGGGCAGCTGGAGGTGGATCGGCCAGGCGGAGCCGTGCGGGTCCAGGACGTGGTCGCCGCTGAGCACCCAGCTCGGCGCGGGGCGGCGGAAGCCGCACTCGCCGCAGAACCAGTCGTCGCCGGGGCGCTGCATCACACCGCCGCAGGACGGGCAGGACCAGGCGTCGTCCTTCCACTCCTGCCCGGCGGCCACCCACACCACGTTGGGGGAGGAGGACGCGGCCCACACGATCAGCGGGTCGTCGGCATTGGCGATGACCATGGCCTTCGTACCGGACAGGCCCTCGCGCCACTTCTCGGCGAGCATGCGGGTCTCGGCGGCGCGGTCCAGCTGGTCGCGCGAGAGGTTGAGCAGCGCGATCGCCTTGGGCGTCACATCGCGGGCGACGCCCGCGAGGTACTTCTCGTCGACCTCGATCACACCGAATTTGGCGTCCGAGCCGCCGGCCAGTGCGGAGGTGATGCCCGCGGGCATATTGGCGCCGAGCGCGTTGGAGACGACCGGGCCGCTGGCCCGCAGCGCCTCGGCGATCAGCCGGGTCGTGGTGGTCTTGCCGTTGGTCGCCGACACGAGGACGACGTCCAGGTGCTGCGCCAGCCGCCCCAGCAGATCGGGGTCGAGCTTGAGCGCGACCCGGCCGCCGATCACCGATCCGCTGCCGCGTCCGGCGGCGCGCGATACCGCCGCTGCGGCCTTGCCTGCCGTCACGGCCAGCTTGGCGCGCGGCGTCAGGGGCTCCGAGTTGCCTGACATCGTCCTTGATCCTCCTTGCATCGGTCGGGCTCAGCCTATCGATGTCCTGTCTGCCGCCCGCACCTCGGCACCGTCGGAAAACGTGGAGGTCCAGGCGGAACGTACGCTTACGGCCATGCGAAACCGGCCGATCCCCGGCAGTTCCGGACTCGTGAGGGCCATGAGCCTGCTCGGAGATCCGCTGCTGCACGCCCCCTGCGAGACTGTCACCGACTTCTCTCCCGCGCTGTCGAGGCTCATCGAGGACATGTTCGCGACGATGTACGCGGCCCAGGGAGTGGGCCTCGCCGCGAACCAGGTCGGGATACCGCTGCGGGTGTTCATCTACGACTGCCCCGACGACGAGGACGTCCGCCACCTCGGACACATCGTCAACCCGCGTCTGGTGGAGGCGGACGGTGTCACGGTGCGCGGCGCGGAGGGCTGTCTGTCGCTGCCGGGCCTCGAAGCCGGTACGGAGCGTTTCGACCACGTGGTGGTGGAGGGTGTGACGGCGGATGGGACGCCGGTACGGGTCGAGGGCACCGGGTTCTTCGCGCGGTGCCTGCAGCACGAGTACGACCACCTGGAGGGGATGGTCTACACGGACCGCCTCAGGGGCTGGCGCCGGGCCAGGGCGCTGCGCGCGGCCCGGCGGGCGGGCTGGCGAAGCACCACCTGACCGGCCGTCAACGGCCGACGGCCGGTAGTCGGCTCTCGGCGACCGGCCCTCGACGACCGGCCGTCGATGCCGCTCGGCCCGTCAGAAGACCGGACCGCCGGCGCGGTCGCCGGCCGCGGCCAGCCGGCCCCAGAGCAGATCGGCGAGGCTGCGCACCAACTCGGCGCGGGAGCACGGGCGTTCGCCGAGCCACCAGTCGCCGGCCGCGTGCATCATGCCGACGATGCCATGGCCCCACACCCGGGCCAGCTGTTCGCTGTCGGGTCCCAGGTCGACCCGGTCGTAGATCACTTTCGCCAGCTCCTCGCCGAGCCGGCGCAGCAGTGGCGCCGAGTGGCGGCCGACGTCGAAGCCGGCCTCCGACGGCTGGGCGTCCTCCGCCGGATGCATCAGGAAGCGGTAGACCTGCGGCCGTGCCTCGATCGCGGCGAGGTAGGTGTCGAGAGTTGCCTCGACCCGCTCACGGCGGTCGGCGGGCGCGTCCACCGCTGCCCGCAGGGCGTCCAGCAGGGCGTCGGTGTGGCGCTTGGCGAGCGCACGGTAGAGGCCGCCCTTGTCGCCGAAGTGCCGGTACAGGATGGGTTTGGTGATGCCCGCCTCGGCGGCGATGGCGTTCATGGAGGCATGCGGGCCGTCCCGGAGCACCACCCGGTCCGCGGCTTCGAGCAGCTCCCGGCGCCGCTGGTCGGCCGACCGTTGCTGGCCAGCTGCGTGCTGTGTGGTCTCCATAGTGTTTCTCCCCGCCCGAACGATTGCGTGACGCCTGCGCAACGTAACACCATGCCCGCGTGTACAGGGGATCGGGCAGTTGCCGGTTGACACGGGCTACTCGCCGGTAACAGACTGATGTTACCGTTAGTAACATGCAGCGCTGGAGGCGAACATGGCCGAGTTCACGCTCGAACTCAACGACGACCAGAAGCAGGTCCGCGATTGGCTGAACGGTTTCGCCAAGGACGTGATGCGCCCGGCCGCCGCCGAGTGGGACGAGCGTGAGGAGACCCCCTGGCCCGTCATCCAGGAAGCGGCCAAGGTGGGAATCTACTCCCTCGACTTCTACGCCCAGCAGTACGTCGACCCGACCGGTCTCGGCATCCCGATGGCGACGGAGGAGCTCTTCTGGGGCGACGCCGGCATCGGCCTTTCCATTGTCGGTACGGGACTTGCGGCCGTCGGCGTCCTCGCCAACGGAACCGAGGAGCAGATCGGCACCTGGATTCCGCAGATGTACGGCGACGTGCACGATGTGAAGGTCGCGGCCTTCTGCTCCTCCGAGCCGGACGCCGGCTCGGACGTCGGCGCGATGCGTACGCGGGCGGTGTACGACGAGGCCAAGGACGAGTGGGTACTCAACGGCACCAAGACCTGGGCGACCAACGGCGGTATCGCCAACGTCCATGTCGTGGTCGCGGTCGTCGACCCGGAGATCGGCTCCAAGGGCCACGCCTCGTTCATCGTGCCACCGAACACCCCCGGTCTCTCGCAGGGCCAGAAGTTCAAGAAGCACGGCATCCGCGCCTCCCACACCGCCGAGGTGGTGCTGGAGGACGTACGCCTTCCCGGGCACTGCCTGCTCGGCGGCAAGGAGAAGCTGGACGAGCGCCTGGCCCGGGCGCGTGAGCGCGCCAGGTCCGGCGGCGAGCGTGTGAAGAACGCGGCCATGGCCACCTTCGAGGCGTCCCGGCCCGCGGTCGGCGCGATGGCGGTGGGCACCGCCCGCGCCGCGTACGAATTCGCACTCGACTACGCCATGACGCGCACCCAGTTCGGCCGCCCGATCATCGACAACCAGGGCATTGCCTTCCAGCTGGCCGACATGCGCACCCAGATCGACGCGGCGCGGCTGCTGGTGTGGCGCGCCTCCTGGATGGCGGTGACGGGCAAGCCCTTCAACTCCGCCGAGGGCTCCATGTCCAAGCTGTTCGCCAGTGAGACCGCCAAGAAGGTAACGGCGCAAGCCATCCAGATCCTGGGCGGCAACGGCTTCACCCGCGAGTACCCGGTGGAGCGCATGCACCGCGACTCCGCGATCTACACGATCTTCGAGGGCACGAGCGAGATCCAGCGCCTGGTGATCGCCAGAACCCTCTCGGGCATGCCGATCCGCTAGTGCGGTCCGTTCTTCCCTGGTCGGAGAGGGCTTGACCAAGCCTTCTCCGACCGGGGACAGAGCACAGCAAACCCCGTCCTGCGATCGAGGACGCAGGACGTCAGGCGGAGAGCAGCGCCTCGATCGCGGCGACGACCTCGGGGGCCTCGGGCTCGGTGCGCGGGCGGATCCGTGACACGACCGCGCCGTCCTTGCCGATCAGGAACTTCTCGAAGTTCCACTGCACGTCGCCGGACTCGCCCTCGCTGTCCGCGACCTTCGTCAGCTCCGCGTACAGCGGGTGCCGGTCCGCGCCGTTCACATCGGTCTTCTCCAGCATGGGGAAGGTCACACCGTATGTCGCCGAGCAGAAGGACTCGATCTCCTCCGCACTTCCCGGCTCCTGGCCCGCGAACTGGTTGCAGGGCACGCCCAGGACTGTGAAGCCCTGCTCGCCGTACTGCTTCTGCAGCTGCTCCAGGCCGGCGTACTGAGGGGTCAGACCGCACTTGGAGGCGACGTTCACCAGCAGGACCGCCTGGCCGCGGTAGTCGGCCAGGGAGGTGGGCTCGCCGGTCAGCGTGCGCAGCGGGATGTCGTACAGGGTCATCGGGTTCTCCTCGGTGGCGGGCAATCGATGTTCATTGTGGACCCCGGGGACGCGGTGCCACGAAGCCGGTCGCCCCGGGGAGCCGGCCGAGGGTGACGTCGGTGTGGACCGCGACCGGGGACCCGTTGCTCCGCTGCTTCTCGCCGGCGCCGGCCTGGGGCCCATGGACCGCTTCAGCCGCCGAGCGGTCTGAAGAGCCCCTCCTGCACCACCGACACCAGCAGCCTGCCCTCGCGGTCGTAAATACGGCCACGAGCCAGTCCCCGGCCGCCGGTCGAGATCGGGGACTCCTGGTCGTACAGGAACCACTCGTCCGCGCGGAACGGCCGGTGGAACCACATCGCATGGTCCAGCGATGCCATGTCGAAGCCGCGCGGACCCCAGAGCGGCTCCACCGGGATACGGACCGCGTCCAGGAGAGTCATGTCGCTCGCATACGTCAGGGCGCAGGTGTGCACCAGCGGGTCGTCGCCCAGCGGGCCCACCGCGCGCATCCACACCGCGCTGCGCGGGTCCGCCTCCTTGATCTCCTCCGGGGTCCAGCGCAGCCGGTCGACATATCGGATGTCGAAGGGCTGGCGGCGCTCCATCCGCTCCAGGGCCTCGGGGAGGGCGCCGAGATGCTCACGGATCTCGGTGGTGACCGAGGGCAGGGACTCGGGGTCCGGGAATTCGAGGCGCGGCGGCAGCTGATGCTCGATGCTGCCTTCCTCCGGCCGGTGGAAGGAGGCGGTCAGATTGAAGATGGTCTTGCCCTGCTGCACGGCGGTGACCCGGCGGGTGGTGAACGACCGGCCGTCCCTGACCCGTTCGACCTGGTAGACGATGGGCACGCCGGGGATTCCCGGCCGCAGGAAATATGCGTGCAGCGAGTGCACAGGCCGCTCGCCGTCCGTCGTACGCCCGGCGGCGACCAGGGCCTGGCCCGCCACCTGCCCGCCGAAGACCCGTTGCAGGGACTCCTCGGGGCTGCGCCCGCGGAAGATATTGACCTCGATCTGTTCCAGGTCGAGCAGATCGACCAGGCGCTCGGCCGGGTTCGTCATCAGGTGTTCTCCCATGTTCAGGCCGGCCGGGTCAGAGCTGGCCGACGGCGGTGACGCGTACGACCGCGAGGCCTTCCTCGTCGGAGGCAGCGAGATCGACCTCCGCACTGATTCCCCAGTCATGGTCGCCGTTCGGATCGGCGAAGATCTGCCGGACGCGCCACAGGCCGTGCTCCGCGTCCTCCTCGATCAGCAGCAGCTTCGGCCCGCGGGCGTCGGGACCGGTGCCCAGCTCCTCGTACTCGTCCCAGTACGCGTCCATCGCCTCGCCCCAGGCGTCCGCGTCCCAGCCCGACTCGGCGTCCAGCTCGCCGAGTTCGCCGACCTTGTCCAGCGCGGCGAGCTCGACCCGCCGGAACATGGCGTTGCGCACCAGGACCCGGAAGGCGCGGGCGTTGGCGGTGACCGGCTTGACCTGGTCGGCCTTCTCCTGGGCCTGCTCGGCGGTCTCGATCTCCGGGTTGGCGAGCTGCTCCCACTCGTCCAGCAGGCTGGAGTCGACCTGGCGCACCATCTCGCCGAGCCAGGCGGTCAGGTCCTCGAGGTCCTCGGACTTCAGATCGTCCGGGATGGTGTGCTCCAGCGCCTTGTACGCGCCCGCGAGGTAGCGCAGCACGATGCCCTCGGTGCGGGCCAGCTCGTAGAAGGAGGTGAACTCCGTGAAGGACAGGGCCCGTTCGTACATGTCACGGATGACGGACTTCGGCGAGACGGGATGGTCGCCGACCCACGGGTGGCTCTTGCGGTAGACGTTGTACGCGTGCCACAGCAGCTCTTCCAGCGGTTTGGGGTACGAGACGTCCTGCAGCCGCTCCATCCGCTCCTCGTACTCGACGCCGTCCGCCTTCATCAGCGCGACCGCCTCGCCGCGTGCCTTGTTCTGCTGGGCGGCGAGGATCTGGCGCGGATCGTCCAGCGTGGACTCGACCACCGAGACCATGTCCAGGGCGTACGAAGGCGATTCGGGGTCCAGCAGCTCGTAGGAGGCCAGCGCGAAGGTGGACAGCGGCTGGTTGAGCGCGAAGTCGTGCTGGAGATCGACGGTGAGGCGGACGATGCGGCCCTCGGGGTCGGGTGTGTCGAGCCGCTCGACCACGCCGCCGTCGAGAAGCGAGCGGTAGATGGCGATCGCGCGGCGAATGTGGCGGAGCTGGTTCTTGCGCGGCTCGTGGTTGTCCTCGAGGAGACGGCGCATCGCGTCGAAGGCGTTTCCCGGCCGGGCGATGATCGACAGCAGCATTGTGTGCGTGACCCGGAAACGGGAGGTCAGCGGCTCCGGGTCGGAGGCGATGAGCTTCTCGAAGGTGGTGTCCGACCAGGCGACAAAGCCCTCGGGCGCCTTCTTACGGACGACCTTGCGGCGCTTCTTCGGATCGTCTCCGGCCTTCGCGAGCGCCTTGTCGTTCTCGATGACGTGCTCGGGCGCCTGGGCGGCGACCAGGCCGGCCGTGTCGAAGCCGGCGCGGCCCGCGCGGCCCGCGATCTGGTGGAACTCACGGGCACGCAGGGTGCGTACACGCGTGCCGTCGTACTTGGTCAGTGCCGTGAACAGCACCGTACGGATGGGGACGTTGACGCCGACCCCGAGGGTGTCCGTGCCGCAGATGACCTTCAACAGGCCCGCCTGGGCAAGCTTTTCGACCAGCCGCCGGTACTTGGGAAGCATGCCGGCGTGGTGGACGCCGATGCCGTGCCTTACATAACGGGAGAGATTGCGGCCGAACTTGGTGGTGAACCGGAAGCTGCCGAGCAACTCGGCGATCTGGTCCTTCTCCTCACGCGAACACATGTTGATGCTCATGAGCGACTGGGCGCGCTCCACGGCCGCCGCCTGCGTGAAGTGCACGATGTAGACCGGCGCCTGCTTGGTCTCCAGGAGTTCGGTCAGCGTCTCCGTGATCGGCGTCCGCCGGTACTCGTAGGAGAGCGGGACCGGGCGGCTTGCGGAGCGCACGACCGAGGTGGGACGGCCGGTGCGTCGGGTCAGGTCGCCCTCGAACCGGGAGACGTCGCCGAGCGTCGCCGACATCAGGATGAACTGCGCCTGCGGCAGTTCGAGAAGCGGGATCTGCCAGGCCCAGCCGCGGTCCGGCTCGGCGTAGAAGTGGAACTCGTCCATCACGACCTGGCCGATATCGGCGTCCTTGCCGTCACGCAGCGCGATGGAGGCCAGCACCTCGGCGGTGCAGCAGATCACCGGGGCATCGGCGTTGACGGACGCGTCGCCCGTCAGCATCCCGACGTTCTCCGTGCCGAAGAGCTTGCAGAGGTCGAAGAACTTCTCGGAGACCAGCGCCTTGATCGGCGCCGTGTAGAAGGTGACCTTGTCCTGAGCCAGCGCCGTGAAGTGCGCACCCGCCGCGACCAGGCTCTTTCCCGAGCCGGTGGGAGTGGAAAGGATCACATTGGCCCCGGATACCACCTCGATCAGCGCCTCCTCCTGAGCCGGGTAGAGCGTGATGCCCTGGCCTTCGGCCCACGAGGAGAAGGCTTCGAAGAGGGCATCGGGGTCGGCATCCGGCGGCAGCTGATCAATAAGGGTCACGCACCCATCTTGCCTGCCTTCCGCCCGGATCAGGGAACCGGGCGACGGCGACAAGATCATGGGCGATACGCTGCGCTGTCAACTGGGCTTCACCACAAGAGCAATGGGGCGGGAACGCACATGATGGGACCGGCGCACTCTCTGTCCGGGGCGGCTGCCTGGCTGGGGGTGGGCGCGGCGACCGCCGCCGCCGGCCACCCGATGCCGTGGCCTGTCCTCGTCGTCGGAGCGCTGATCTGCGCGGGCGCGGCACTCGCGCCCGACCTCGACCACAAGGCGGCGACGATCTCGCGGGCCTTCGGGCCCGTCTCGCGCGGACTGTGCGAGGTCGTGGACAAGCTGTCGTACGCCGTCTACAAGGCGACGAAGAAGCCCGGCGACAAGCGCAGGACCGGCGGCCACCGCACGCTCACCCACACCTGGCTGTGGGCGGTACTGATCGGCGCCGGCACCTCGGCGCTGGCGATCACGGGGGGCCGGTGGGCGGTTCTCGCGATCCTCTTCGTCCACCTGGTGCTCGCGGTGGAGGGCCTGCTGTGGCGGGCCGCCCGGGTCTCCAGCGATGTACTGGTGTGGCTGCTGGGCGCCACCAGCGCGTGGATCCTGGCGGGAGTGCTGGACAAGCCGGGCAACGGCGCGGACTGGCTGTTCACGGCCCCGGGTCAGGAGTACCTGTGGCTGGGCCTGCCGATAGTGCTGGGCGCCCTGGTGCATGACATCGGCGATGCGCTGACCATCTCGGGCTGCCCGATCCTGTGGCCGATCCCGGTGGGCCGCAAGCGCTGGTACCCGATCGGCCCGCCGAAGGCGATGCGGTTCAGGGCGGGCAGCTGGGTGGAACTGAAGGTGCTGATGCCGGTGTTCATGCTGCTCGGGGGAGTGGGCGGCGCGGCGGCGATGGGCTACATCTAGCGTTCCGCGGTGCTCACCCGTGCCAGGAACGCCACAGTGCCGCGTACGCGCCGTCGGCCGCCACCAGTTCGTCGTGGCTGCCCAGCTCGCTGATCCGGCCCTCCTCCACCACCGCGATCACATCCGCGTCGTGCGCGGTGTGCAGGCGGTGAGCGATCGCCACCACCGTGCGGCCGTCCAGGACCCGGGACAGCGAGCGCTCCAGATGCCGTGCGGCACGCGGGTCCAGGAGCGAGGTCGCCTCGTCCAGGACCAGCGTGTGCGGGTCCGCGAGGACCAGGCGGGCCAGTGCGATCTGCTGGGCCTGGGCCGGGGTCAGGGCGAGGCCGCCCGAGCCGACCTCGGTGTCCAGGCCGTCGACGAGACTCCGTGACCAGGAGGCCGCGTCGACCGCGCCGAGCGCCGCCCAGAGCTCCGCGTCGGACGCGCCGGTACGAGCCAGCAGCAGGTTGTCGCGCAGCGAGCCCACGAAGACGTGGTGCTCCTGGTTGACGAGCGCGACATGTTCACGGACCCGCTCCGCGGGCATCCGGGACAGCTCGGCCTTGCCGAGGGTGACCTGTCCCGCCCGCGGCGCGTAGATACCCGCGAGCAGTCGGCCCAGCGTCGACTTGCCCGCGCCGGACGGACCGACCAGGGCCAGCCGGGTGCCCGGCGCCACGGTCAGGGACACCTGGTGCAGCACGTCCACGCCCTCGCGGTAGCCGAAGTGCACCTCGTCCGCGCGCACGTCGCGTCCGTCCGGACTGGCCCCGCCGTCGCCCGCGTCCGGCTCGATCTCCCGGACGCCCACCAGCCTGGCCAGCGACACCTGGGCCACCTGCAGCTCGTCGTACCAGCGCAGGATGATCCCGACCGGGTCGACGAGCATCTGGGCCAGCAGCGCGCCCGTGGTCAGCTGACCGACGTCGATCCAGCCCCGCAGGACGAACCAGCCGCCGATCATCAGCACCGACCCGAGCACCGTGACATGCGTGATGTTGATGACGGGGAAGAGGACCGAGCGCAGATAGAGCGTGTAGCGCTCCCACGACGTCCACTCCTTGACCCGCTGGTCGGAGAGCGCGACGCGGCGAGCGCCGAGGCGGTGCGCCTCGACGGTCCGGCCCGCGTCGACCGTCTCGGCGAGTACGCCGGCGACCGCCGCGTAACCGGCCGCCTCAGAGCGGTACGCGGAAGGCGCCCGCCTGAAGTACCAGCGGCAGCCCGCCACCAGCAGCGGCGCGGCCACCAGCACCGCAAGTGCCAGCGGCGGCGCAGTCACCGCGAGACCGCCCAGCAGCAGCGCCGCCCACACCACGCCGATGGCGAGCTGCGGCACGGCCTCGCGCATGGCGTTGGCCAGCCGGTCGATGTCGGTGGTGATACGGGAGAGCAGATCGCCGGTACCGGCCCGCTCCAGCACGCCCGGCGGCAGGCCGACCGACCGCACGAGGAAGTCCTCGCGCAGATCGGCCAGCATCTCCTCGCCGAGCATCGCGCCGCGCAGCCGTACCAGCCGTACAAACACGGTCTGGACGACGAGCGCGAGCGTGAACACCGCGATGGTGCGCTCCAGATGGAGCTCGCGCGCCCCGTCCGTCAGCCGCTCCACCACCGAGCCGAGCAGATACGGGCCCGTCATGGAGGCGATCACCGCGATCGCGTTGACGGTGATCAGCGCGACGAAGGCGCGCCGGTGCCGGTGCAGCAGCTCGCGCACATAGGACCGTACGGTCGCGGTACTGCCGACGGGCAGCGTCGTCGCCGACTCCGGTGCAGCCGGGTCGTACTCCGGCGGTGCGATTCCGATCATGCCGACCCCTCGATCTCCGCGAATGCTTCCAGTCCGGCCGCTTCGGGCGCCTTCATACGCTCCTCGGCCTCGTCGTCCGTCTCACGGGTGACGACGGCCCGGTACCGCGGCTCGGTGCGCAGCAGCTCGCGGTGCAGGCCGACGGCCACCACCTCGGCGTTGTCCACCAGCACCACCCGGTCCGCGAGGTCCAGCAGCAGCGGAGACGAGGCGAAGACCACGGTCGTACGGTCCGCGCGCAGGCGCTTGACGCCCGCCGCCACCCTCGCCTCCGTGTGTGAGTCGACGGCCGATGTCGGCTCGTCCAGGACCAGCACCTCGGGGTCGGTGACCAGCGAACGGGCCAGCGCGAGTCGCTGCCGCTGGCCACCCGACAGGGACCGGCCGCGCTCGGTGATCCGCGTGCCCATCGGGTCGCCGTCGGCGTCCACCGACGCCTGGGCGAGAGCATCCAGCACATCGCCGCACTGCGCCGCGTCGAGCGCGTCCTCGGCGGACACCTGGCCGGAGGAGGGGACATCGAGCAGCTCCCGCAGAGTGCCGGAGAGCAGCACCGGATCCTTGTCCTGTACGAGGACGGCGGCACGGGACTCCTCCAGCGCCAGCTCGTCCAGCGGCACGCCGCCGAGCAGTACGGACGTGACGTGGTCCGCCTCGGTGGCCGGGTGCCCGCCGAGGCGTTCGGCCAGCACCCCGGCGGCGTCCGGGTCACCGCACACCACGGCGGTGAACCTGCCGGCCGGAGCGAGAACACCGGTGACCGGGTCGTACAGATCACCGCTGGGGCGGCCGTACTCGACCCCGGACGGCTCCGTCGTGCGGCGCAGTGCCAGCACCCGGGCCGCCCGCTTCGCGGAGGGCCGGGAGAAGGAGAAGGCCATGGCGATCTCCTCGAAGTTCCGCAGCGGGTAGTGCGTCAGCAGCACCGCGCTGTAGACGGTGACCAGCTGGCCCACCTCGATGCGGCCGTCGAGCGTGAGCTGTGCGCCGTACCCGACCACCGCGGTCATCAGCACACCGGGCAGCAGCACCTGGATCGCGGAGATCAGCGCCCACATACGGGCGCTGCGGACGGCGGCCCTGCGCACCTCCTGCGACGCCCGGCGGTAGCGGCCGAGGAACAGTTCCTCTCCGCCGATACCGCGCAGCACCCGCAGGCCGGCGACCGTGTCGGACGCCAGCTCGGTGGCCTTGCCCGCCTTCTCGCGCTGGATGTCCGCGCGCCGGGTGGCGATGGGCAGCAACGGCAGTACGGCCAGGGCCAGTACCGGTACGCCGATCGCGACCATGAAGCCGAGGGCGGGCTGGTAGATCACGAGACCGACGCAGACCACGATCAGCGTGGTGGCGGCCGCCGCGAACCGCGACAGTGCTTCGACGAACCAGCCGATCTTCTCCACGTCACCGGTCGAGACCGCGACGACCTCGCCCGCGGCGACCCGGCGGGTCAGCACCGCGCCGAGCTCCGCGGTCCTGCGCGCCAGCAGCTGCTGGACACGGGCGGCCGCGGTGATCCAGTTGGTGACGGCGGTGCGGTGCAGCATCGTGTCGCCCAGCGAGATGGCCGCGCCGAGCAGTGCGATCAGCCCGCCCGCGTACGCCAGCCGCTCGCCGGAGCGGTCCACCACGGCCTGGACGGCCAGGCCCACCCCGAGCGGCAGCCCGGCGATGCCGAGCTGGTGCATCAACCCCCAGAGCAGGGCCTTGAGCTGACCGCCCAGCTGATTCCGACCGAGCCACAGCAGAAAATGGGTGCCGGACCGGACGTCGGGATCGCCTGGATCGGGATACGGAAGATCGCGAATCTGCATGACGTCCCAGTGCTCGAAAGTGTGGCTCAAACCGTGCAAGGTTCGCCTTTCGGAGCCCTCCGAGGCAATCGAATATTGCGTAGGGGGACACAGAACGCGCCAAGATCCAGCACCTCGCTCTGGCGCACCTGACCTGCCGCACGCTTCACTCCTGACGCATGAAGAAACAGATCATGTCCATGATCGCGGGACTGGTGCTGGCGGCAGGATCGCTGCTCGGCGCCGGACCCGCCGCCGCGGCCGATACGCCGCCCGCGGAGTTCGGCACCGACTGGCACGACCCGGTCACCGCCGTGCCGCCCGTCGCCCGCCCCCGGGCGAAGTCCTGCCAAGTGACCCTCGCCGAGGCGCAGTTCCGCGATTTCACGCCGTACAGAGGGAGTTACGCACCGCCCAAGGGATGCGGCGACCGCTGGAGCAAGGTGGTGCTGCGGCTCGACGGGAGCGTCAAAGGACGGCAGTACGACCGGCTCGGTCATCTCAGTGTCGGCGGCGTGGAGATCCTGCGCACCTCAACGCCGCAGCCCTCGCCGGACGGCATCGCCTGGTCGGTCGAGAAGGACGTCACGCGCTACAGCGACACACTGCGCCGCACTCAGCCGGTCGAAATGCTCATCGGCAATGTCGTCAATGAGACCTACACCGGCGTCTTCGACGTCAAGGTCACACTGTCCTTCTACGCGGCCGGGCTCGCAGCGCAGCCGGCGGCGCCGGCCGACGAGGTGCCGGACAGGGTGCTCGCTCTGGACGGTACTTCGCTCACCACTCCGCGCAACTCCCGGCGGATCCTTGCCGAGGTGTACGCCACCGGGTCCGGTGGCGGCTGCGAGGAGTACTGGTATCTGACCGTCCCGGACGCCGCCCCGTACTCGTGCAAGGCCGAGAGCGGTCCGTACCGCGAGGTGCAGATCAGCGTCGACGGACAACTCGCGGGAATCGCGGCGCCGTTTCCGACGGTCTGGACGGGCGGCTGGTCCAACCCCTTCCTCTGGTACGTGATTCCGGGGCCGCGCGCCTTCGACATCAAGCCGATCCAGTACGACCTCACGCCCTTCGCCGCGCAGCTCAACGACGGCCGGCCGCACCGCGTCGAGGTGTCCGTCGCCGGAGTCCCGGCCGGCCGGACCGGCTGGAGCACGCCCACCAATGTGCTGGTGTGGCAGGACAACGGGAGTGACGTCGTCACCGGCGCGCTGACCCGTCACGAGGAGGGCGCGCCCGCCAACTCGGTGACGTACACGCCCGGTTCCGAGCACCGGCTCGACACCGAGGGCGGTCACCGGCTCACCGTGGCCGGTCACCTCAACACCTCGCACGGTCGCGTCGCGACGACCGTGACCCGTGTGCTGGGCAACGCCTCCGTACACCGCTGGACCGAGGGCGAGAACCTGGACGCGCTGGCGGGCACCTGGACGGACGACGAGACGGTGACCAGCGGACTCCGGATCACGGCCACACATCGGACGTACACGATGGACGGAGTCACCACGCTGGGCGCGGGCGACCGGCTGCGTACTGTCCTCACTCTCGGGGACAAGGCCGACACCGTCGTCGCACAACGCGGGAAGCGGTCGGCCTGGTCGCGGCTCGACGACACGTACAGCGGCGATGCGACCTACACCGCCAATGTCCCGCGCGACCAGCGGCACGCGGTCGGGGCGACGGCTGAGCGCTACCGGCTGTACGGCTCCGGCGGCTGCTACGACCGCAGCCTGCGGACCGTTCAGGGGACGGTGACCGAGGACCGGCTGCGCTGCTGAAGCGGGCACGGCTTCACAGGCAGTGCGTCGACCGCGCGGAGCGGAGCCTGCCGGTCGCGGAACCCTGTGCGGAGCGGAGCCTGCCGGTCGCGGAACCCTGTCGGGTGACGGCGTCCGCTCCGCACCGGGACGCAGAGTCTCCGGCATCGGCCCAGCAGCGCACGGCGCGGTGCCATCGCCTGCTTCAGCAGCGGGGCCCCGGTCCGTCGACCAGGGCGGACAGCAGACCGCCGAACACCTCGCGCTGTTCGGCGGTCAGGGGAGCCAGGATGTCCTCCGCGGCCGCGCGGCGCGCGCTGCGCAGCGCTCTGAGCGTGGCGCGGCCGGTGTCGGTGAGCTCGATCCGGGTCACCCTGCGATTGCTCGGATCGGGGACGCGGCGGACGCATCCGCTCGTCTCCAGGCCGTCGACCAGGCTGGTCACGGCGCGGGGCACCACTTCCAGACACGCGGCGAGATCGGCCATGCGCGGCGGCTCATCGTAATGCGCGACGGTGCGCAGCAGCCGGGACTGCGCGGGCGTGATCGCGATGTCGGCCGACTCCAGCTGCCGCTTCTGGCTGCGGTGGAGTCGTCGCGTCAGCCGCAGCAGTTGCTCCGCCAGCAGGCCGTCGGCGTCGGATGCCCCGGAAGATGAGTACAGCATGCCGGAACAATATCAGGAGCAGGCTCATTGTGAATATAGGTAACAGTGAGCTAAGCTCTCCAAATCTTTGCTGAACTGCCCCTGCCCCACCCCGCCTCAGCCCCTGTCGAAGGAGCCCATGCACCCCGAACCCGTCACCTGGACACCCCCGCCCAAGGACTCGGAGCAGCCGCCCGCCGAGGTGCGGCGCATCCTCCGGCTCTTCCGTCCCTACCGCGGCCGGCTCGCGATCGTCGGGCTGCTCGTCGGCGCGGCGTCGATCGTCTCGGTCGCCTCGCCGTTCCTGCTGCGCGAGATCCTCGACACCGCCATCCCGCAGGGCCGAACCGGGCTGCTCAGTCTGCTCGCCCTCGGCATGATCCTCACCGCGGTGATGAACAGCGTCTTCGGTGTGCTCCAGACGCTGATCTCCACCACTGTCGGCCAGCGGGTCATGCACGACCTGCGCACCGCCGTCTACGCCCAGCTGCAGCGCATGCCGCTCGCCTTCTTCACCAGGACCCGCACCGGAGAGGTCCAGTCGCGCATCGCCAATGACATCGGCGGGATGCAGGCGACGGTGACCTCCACCGCGACCTCCCTGGTCTCCAACCTCACCGCCGTGGTCGCCACCGTCGTCGCGATGCTCGCGCTGGACTGGCGGCTCACCGCCGTCTCGCTGCTCCTGCTGCCGCTGTTCGTCTGGATCAGCCGCCGGGTCGGCCGCGAGCGCAAGAAGATCACCACGCAGCGGCAGAAGCAGATGGCCGCCATGGCCGCCACCGTCACCGAGTCGCTCTCCGTCAGCGGCATCCTCCTCGGCCGCACGATGGGCCGGGCCGACTCGCTCACCAAGTCCTTCGCCGAGGAGTCCGAGCGCCTCGTCGACCTCGAAGTGCGCTCCAGCATGGCCGGCCGGTGGCGGATGTCGACCATAGGCATCGTGATGGCCGCCATGCCTGCCCTCATCTACTGGGCCGCGGGCCTGGCGCTCCAGTCCGGCGGGCCCACGATATCCATCGGCACGCTCGTCGCCTTTGTCTCGCTCCAGCAGGGCTTGTTCCGGCCCGCCGTGAGCCTGCTCTCCACCGGAGTGCAGATGCAGACCTCGCTCGCTCTCTTCCAGCGGATCTTCGAGTATCTGGACCTGCCGGTGGACATCACCGAGCCTGCCGAACCGGTCCGCCTCGAAAAGGTCCGCGGCGAAGTGCGCTTCGAAGACGTCGACTTTGCCTACGAGGCGAAGCAGGCGCGGCCGACCCTCGACGGGATAGACCTCACGGTGCCGGCCGGTGGCAGCCTCGCCGTCGTCGGTCCCACCGGCTCCGGAAAGTCCACGCTCAGCTATCTCGTGCCCCGGTTGTACGACGTCACCGGCGGCCGGGTCACAGTCGACGGCGTCGACGTGCGCGACCTCGACTTCGACAGTCTCGCCCGGGCCGTCGGCGTCGTCTCCCAGGAGACGTACCTCTTCCATGCCTCCGTCGCCGACAATCTGCGCTTCGCCAAACCGGACGCCACCGAGGCGGAGATAGAGGCGGCCGCCCGCGCCGCGCAGATCCACGACCACATCGCGTCCCTGCCCGACGGCTACGACACCCTGGTCGGTGAGCGCGGCTACCGCTTCTCCGGCGGTGAGAAGCAGCGGCTCGCCATCGCCCGCACCATCCTGCGCGATCCGCCCGTCCTCATCCTCGACGAGGCGACCAGCGCCCTCGACACCCGCACGGAGCACGCCGTGCAGCAGGCCATCGACGCGCTCTCCGCAGGCCGTACGACCATCACCATCGCCCACCGGCTCTCCACGGTCCGGGACGCCGACCAGATCGTCGTTCTCGACGCCGGGCGCATAGCCGAGCGCGGCAGCCATGAGGAGCTGCTCGACAGGGACGGCCGCTACGCCGCTCTGGTGCGCAGGGACGCACAGTTGGCCCCCGTCGCACCCTGACACGGGCGGGGCCCCGTGCCCTACGGCATGATCACCGCCCATGAGAGCTCTTCTTGGGGTGGAACTGCCCGGATACCGGCCCGTAGACAACGACGTATGGGCGAACGACCAGGGCGATGTGCTGTCGCTGCACTTCTTCGGGCTGACGCCGGACCTGCCCGCCTCGCTCGACGACGGTCCCGCGCTGCGTGCCGCACTCACCCGCCTCACGGCCGACGCGGGCGGCGGTCTTATCGAGGCCTCGGTGAAACGGCTCGGACAACTGCCCGCAGTGAGGCAGATACTCAAGCTGCCGCTGCCGGGACAGCCCGCCGGCCAGGCGTTCATCGGCAGTTTCACCGTGCCGCGCGCGACATGCAGCACTGTGGTGAAGATTCAGGCGCCCGAGCGCGGCATGACGGGAATGCGGGAGGCCATGGTGATGGCCCAGGTCGGCACGGACAAGTACTTCAGACCGCACCCGTACGCTCCGGAGGTCCAGGGCGGTCTGCCCTTCCACGCCGCCGACCATGTCCAGTGGGACGCGCAGTTCCCCGACCACCCGCTGACCAGGGTCAGGCGCACCCTCGACACCCTCGCCGAGGCCGTGCAGGTGGTACCGGAGTTCGCGGCACTGCCGCCCTTCGTGCGGTAGACCTGCGCGGTAGGCCTCCCGCCGTACGGCGCGCGGTGGGCCTCCCGCCGTACGGTTCCCGGCGCCCCGCTCGCGTCGCCGCGCCGGGTGCCGGGATCGGCACAGGCTCCGGGTTAGCGTGCCCATATGAAGAACGAACCCTCGTCGGCACAGCCCGGGCGCAGGTTCCGCCTGACCCGCCGTGGCCGACTGGTCCTGATCGTGCTGAGTGCGGGTCTCGTCGCGGCTGCCGCGGTGCTGGTGCCGCCGCTGCTGAAGGAGACCGCGGAGAAGAAGGAGAAGAAGGAGAAGAAGGTGACACTGGTCGTGCCCGAGGGCTGGCGCGCCTCGCAGGTGTACGCGGCGGTCGACAAGGCCCTCGACGCGGCACCGGGCACCACCCGGAAGGCGGCAGGTGCGGCGAAACTCAAGCTGCCCGCCGACGCCAAGGGCAATCCCGAGGGTTATCTCTTCCCGGCCACATATCCGGTCGATTCCAAGACCACGCCCACGACCCTGCTCGGCTACATGGTCAACACGGCCAGAGAGCGGTTCGGGGCCAAGCACATCAGCAACGGCGCCCAGCACAGCGGAGTGACGGATTACCAGACCGTGAACATCGCCAGCATCGTGCAGGCGGAGGCCGATACGCCCCAGGACATGGGGAAGGTGGCGCGGGTCATCTACAACCGGCTCGCCCAGGGGATGCCGCTGCAGATGGACTCGACGCTGAACTACGCGCTGAACCGCAGCACCCTGGACACCACGGCGAGCGACATCAAGATCGACAGTCCGTACAACAGCTATGACCGCCAGGGGCTGCCGCCCACCCCGATCGACAACCCGGGGGAGGAGGCGATGAACGCGGCGGTCAATCCTGCGTCCGGGACATGGCTGTACTTCGTCACCGTGGCGCCCGGGGACACCCGGTTCACGTCCAGCTACAAAGAGCACCAGCGCAACGTCGAGGATTTCAACGCCAAGCGGGGGAGCGCGAGCAGCAGCGGCTGACGACCGTCAGCCAAGAGCCGGTTCGATCTCACGTTCGCCCTCCAGCGACCGCTTGATCTCACGGACCGCCGCCCGGCCCGCCCGGTTGGCGCCGATCGTCGAGGCCGACGGCCCGTATCCGACCAGATGGATGCGGGCGTCCCGGACGGCGCGGGTGCCTTCCAGCTGGATGCCGCCGCCCGGCTCGCGCAGCCGCAGCGGTGCGAGATGGTCGATCGCCGCGCGGAAACCGGTCGCCCAGAGGATCACATCCGCCTCCACCGTCCGCCCGTCGTCCGAGGCGACCCCGGTCGGAGTGATCCGGTCGAACACCGGCAGCCGGTCGAGAACCCCCTTCGCGCGGGCGCGGCGTACGGCGTCGTTGACCGGCAGCCCGGTGACGGAGACCACGCTCATCGGCGGCAGTCCGAGCCGGACCCGCTCCTCCACCATGGCCACCGCCGCCCGGCCGGCATCTTCGTCGAACGGCCCCTCGCGGAAAACGGGGGGCCGGCGCGTCACCCAGGTCGTGTCCGCGGCCACCTCGGCGATCTCCATCAGATGCTGCGTCCCTGAGGCGCCGCCGCCCACCACGATCACCCGCTGGCCGGTGAACTCCTCGGGCCCCGGGTAGTTCACGGTGTGCAACTGCCGCCCCCGGAAGGTCTCCTGGCCGGGATAGCGTGGCCAGAACGGACGGTCCCAGGTGCCCGTCGCATTGATCAGCGCCCGCGCCGACCACGTCCCCTCCGAGGTCGCGACGAGCAGCCGCCCACCCGCGCCCTCGCGCACCGCCGTGACATCGACGGGCCGGTGGACCTTCAGGCCGAAGCGCTCCTCGTACGCCGTGAAGTACTCGCCGATCACCTCGGAGGAGGGCCGCCCTTCATCGGCTCCGGTCAGCTGCATGCCAGGCAGCGCATGCATGCCGTGGACCTTGCCGTACGTCAGCGAGGGCCAGCGGAACTGCCAGGCGCCGCCGGCCCGCGGTGCATGGTCGAGCACCACGAAGTCGCGGTCCGGGTCCAGTCCGGCGCGTCGCAGATGGTAGGCGCCGGACAGCCCCGCCTGTCCGGCGCCGATAACGATGACAGCCACGTCGCGCACCCCGAAGTTGTTCACGCTTCTACTAACTGCGTCAGGGGCATGGACCTTCCCGCTCCGCTCCGAGGGTTCGGAAGGACCGGAGGATTCGGACGGACCAGGGGGACGGAGAGTTCGAAGAGGTCAGAGGAAGTTGACCCCCTGGGCCAGCGGCAGGCTGTCCGAGTAGTTCACCGTGTTCGTGGCCCGGCGCATGTACGCCTTCCAGGCGTCCGACCCCGACTCGCGGCCGCCGCCGGTCTCCTTCTCCCCGCCGAACGCGCCGCCGATCTCCGCGCCCGACGTGCCGATGTTGACATTGGCGATACCGCAGTCGGAGCCGTCGGCGGCCAGGAAGCGCTCCGCCTCCCGCTGGTCCTGCGTGAAGATGCTGGAGGACAGGCCCTGCGGGACCCCGTTCTGCAGCGCGACGGCCTCCGCCAGGGTCCGATAGCTGAGCACGTACAGGATCGGGGCGAAGGTCTCGCGGCGCACGACGGCGGTCTGCCAGGGCATCCGCACGACCGCGGGCCGTACATACGCCGCCTCCGGCGCCTGCTCCTCCAGCTGCCGGTCGCCGCCGGTCAGGACCTTCCCGCCGTCGGCCTCGGCCGCCGCCAGTGCGTCGGTCATGGCCCGGTGCGCCGTGCCGGAGATCAGCGGGCCCACCAGGGTGGTCTCCTGGAACGGGTCGCCGACCGGCAGCTGGCCGTAGGCATGGACGATCTTCTCCACCAGCTGGTCCGCGATGTCCTCGTGGACGATCAGCCGGCGCAGGCTGGTACAGCGCTGGCCCGCCGTGCCCGCGGCGGAGAAGACGATCCCGCGGACGGCGAGGTCGAGATCGGCGGAGGGAGTGACGATCGCCGCGTTGTTCCCGCCCAGCTCGAGCAGACAGCGGCCGAAGCGGCCGGCCACACGCGGGGCGACCTCGCGTCCCATACGGACCGATCCCGTCGCGCTCACCAGGGCCACGCGCGCGTCGTCGACCAACCGCTCACCCGCCTCGCGCCCGCCGAGCAGCAGCCGGTGCACACCCGCGGGCCCACCGGTGTCGACGGCGGCGCGGGCGAGCAGGGCGTCGCAGGCGAGAGCGGTCAGCGGGGTCAATTCCGAGGGCTTCCAGACGACCGTGTCACCGCAGACCAGTGCGAGCGCGGTGTTCCACGACCAGACGGCGACCGGGAAGTTGAAGGCGGAGATCACACCGACGACACCCAGCGGGTGCCAGTTCTCCGAGAGCCGGTGGCCCGGCCGCTCGGAGGCCATGGTCCGCCCGTACAGCTGACGCGAGAGTCCGACGGCGAACTCACAGATGTCGATCATTTCCTGTACTTCGCCGAGCGCCTCGGAACGGATCTTGCCGGCCTCGATGGTGACGAGGTCGGCCAGGTGCTCCTTGTGCTCGGTCAACAGCTCGCCGAGCCGCTTGACCAGCGCGCCACGCTGCGGCGCGGGAACGGTACGCCACTGCCTGAACGCCTCCTCGGCAGCGCCGATCGCCGCGTCGGCCTGCTCGGGTGGCGTGGCGGGCAGCGTGAAGAGAGCCTCGCCGGTCAGCGGTGTGCGGGCGATGAGATCGCCACCGTCCGCGGGCAGTTGCGCACCGCAGTGGAGCAGACTCTCCTTCGCCCGCGTGCGCAGGGAGTCGGTGTCGGGGAGCGTGATCGCGTTGGTCGTCAAGACGTGTCCTTGGAGAGTCCGAGGGCCCGGCGGGCCTGCCGAAGTGAGCTGTCCTGCTGAGCGGCGTAGAGGTCGAAGGGGTCGTGGACGGTGCGCTCCAGTACGCAGGCGAGCCGCTGCTGGTCGTAGTGGGCGCCGGTGACGGTGGTGTCCCGGGTGCCCTCGTCGGTGAGGTTCGACTGGAAGATCCCGGCGGCGGACGCGGGCAGGAAGTCCTCGTAGACGATGGGGTGGGCGCTCACCCAGCCTCCGTCGAGGAGGCCCGCGAGATCCTCCGGCGGGCGGCGGCCGTCGCCGGGGCGGCTCTCTTCCGGCTCGTAGCCGAAGAACGCCTTTTCCTGGACGGCCAGTTGGTGCTCGGTACGCGGGAAGCGGCCGGTCCAGACTTCGGCCGGTTCGCCGATCAGCTCGTCGTAGAGGGCGCGTCCCGACCGGGTGAGCGCGATGCCGCGTGCCTCGACCTCGCCGAAACGGACCCGCAGGGAACCGGCCGCGACACTGCCGTCCGGTTCGCGGAACCGGCGGGGCTCGGCCAGCGCCCGGAACGACGTCTGGCGAAGCAGCACATCCGGGCCTTCCCAGCGCGGCGGGCCCTGGATCCGGTCGATCATCGTGATGCCGCGCTCCGCCATCCGGCGGTAGAGCTCGTCGATGTCGAGTACGCGGGGGGTGAGGTGGTTGATGTGAGTGCTGGTGACGCCGCCGATGTCGGCGGCGACGGCGGAGATCCGCTCCAGTTCCGTGTACCAGGCACGGTCCACGGGCTCGGGTGACAGCTCGAAGGCGGCGACCGCCAGAGTCAGGAAGCGCATCGCCGGGGCCTCGTCGAGGCCCTCCTCCCGCTCGGCCCGCGCGGCAAGGCCGAGGAGCTCCGGCGGGAACAGCTCGCGGCGGGCGAGGAAGGACTCCAGCCGGGCCTCGAGCCCGGCGTCGAAGAAACGCCGGTCGGCCGTGGTGAGCATGGAGGTGAAGACCCGGAAGGGGTTGCGCTCCAGCTCCACGGCCTTGATGGGCCTGAAGGCGGTGGAGACGACCGGGACGGCGCTGGCCGCGGCCTCGCGCAGATCGTAGAAGCCCACGGGCTCCATGCCCAGCGCGGCAAAGACCTGGGCGGCCTGGCGCATCTCGCGCGCGGTACCGACGCGGATGGCACCGTGCCGCTCCGCGGTGACCCTCTCGATGCCGCCCAGCCGTCCCGCGTCGCCGTCCTTGCTGATCACCTCGTCGTTGACCTGCGCCGACACCTCCAGAAGCGTGGTGTACGCGGGGACTTCCGTGCCGTACATGTCGGAGAGACGGCGGGCGAACGCGGCGCGCAGCCGCCATGTGGGAATCATGCGTTCCTCCTTCCCTTCCTGTGTACTGCGGGATCAGATGATGTGGGCCTCGGGGCGGACGCCCGCGGCGTGTCCCCCGAAGCGGGCCGCGGAGAGCGGCCCGACATCGATGAACGGCGTCCTGTCGAGGTAGAGGTCACGCATGATCTCGCCGACCGCGGGCGCCTGCAGAAATCCGTGTCCGGAGAATCCGGTGGCGTACAGAAAGCCGCTCACCTCGCCCGCCCGGCCGATCAGCGCATTGCGGTCCGGAGTCATCTCGTACAGGCCCGCCCAGCCGCTCCGGGCCTCGAGACCGGCCAGTGCGGGTGCCCGCCGGGCCGCCGCCTCACGGAACGGCTCCAGCCACTCCTGGCTGAACTCGCGCCCGAATCCAGGCTCCTGGCGTGGGTCGGACAGGCCGAGGACCAGCCCGCCCGCTCCGTCGTTGTGGAAGTAGAGCGTGGAGTCGAAGTCGAGGGTGAAGGGGACCCGGGGCGGCACGGGACTCAGTGGCCCGGTCAGTCCGATCTGCCGGCGCAGCGGGGTGACCGGCAGCTCGACCCCGGCCATCGCGCCGACGGCGGCGGACCAGGGACCCGCGGCGCAGACCACCGCCGTTGTGCGTACGGTCCCCGACGTCGTACGCACCGCCCGCACCCGCCCGCCGTCGACATCGATGCCGGTGACCGTGCAGTGCGTACGGAGGGTTGCGCCGAGGCGCCGTGCGGCACGCAGATAGCCGTGCACGGCCGCCTTCGGCAGCGCATAGCCGTCGTCGGGGGAGTACGCGGCGGCGACGACGGAGCGCGGATCCACGTAGGGGCACAGCTCGTGCGCCTCGCGGGGCGTGATGATCCCGCTGCGGACGCCGAGCTCGTTCTGCACGTCGACGGCCTGCTGGAATGTCTCCACCTCCTCCTCGCTGCCGAGGAGGAAGAGGTACCCGACGCTCTCGATGCCGATGCCGATGTCGGCCCCGGGGCGGGTGGTGAACGCCCGCCAGGCCTCCAGACTGCGCTGCCCCAGCCTGATGTTGAGCGGATCCGAGAACTGGGCGCGAATCCCGCCGATCGGCTTGCCCGACGAACCCGACGCCGGTTCGTCGCGCTCCAGAACCAGGACGTCCCGCACCCCGGCCTCGGCCAGATGGAAGGCGACGCTCGCTCCGACGACGCCACCGCCGACGATGACGACCTCAGCGCTGTGAACCATGAAAGAGCCGTCCCCTCTGCTCGACACATCGCGGTACATCGCGGCATGAGGCGGAACCCAGTGCGGTGAAGCCATGGTGGACGTCACCGACTCTTCGCGTCCATTGACAGTTACAGCAGTCGATCTTTTAGATCTTCTCTATGGAACTGGGCGGAGTACACCTGCGCGCACTGGCCGAACTCGCCCGCCACGGCACCATGACGGCGGCTGCCGCGGCGCTCGGCTACACCCCCGGCGCGATCTCCCAGCAGATCGCCCAGCTGGAGCGGACCGCGGGCACGCAGCTGATACGCAGAGCCGGGCGCCGGGTCGAGCTCACGGACGCCGGGCACACGCTGGTCATCCACGCCGGCCACATCCTGCGGGCTCAGGCCGAGGCGGCGGCCGCCATCGAGCGCACCCGCACGGAGATCTCGGCGCGGCTGCGGCTCGGCGTGTTCGGCACAGCGGCTGCGGCCTTCCTGCCGCCCGCCCTGCGCCGGCTCGCCGAACACCACCCCGGCGTCGAGGTGGTGAGCCAGGAAGTAGACGTCGACCAGGCGCACGCGGAGGTGTCAGCCGGTCGGGTGGACCTGGCGCTCGGACTCGACTATCCGGACGCGCCGCTGGCCCGGGACGACGTCTCCGATCTGGTACGACTCCACTCGGAGCGCTTCACTGTGGCTGTGCCGGCCGATCAGGCGCCGCCCGCCGCGACGTCCTGGCGGCTGACCGAGCTGGCCGACCGGGACTGGATCCTGCCCGCGCGCCGCACGTACTACGGACGTGCCGTACGTACGGCCTGCCGCCGGGCCGGATTCGAACCGCGCGTCGCGCACGAGGTCACCGACACCGCCACTTCCCTCGCCATGGTCGGGGCGGGGCTCGGCGTGGCGCCGCTGACCGGGCTGATGCTGAGGCTGCGCTCGGAGGGCATCGCCTCGGTGCCGCTGGACGACCTGGTCGAACGCCATGTCGTGGTGGCCGTACGCGCCGCCTCGCGGGGGCGGCCGTCGGTGGAGGTGCTCATCGAGGCACTGCGAGGGGCGGCGAGGGCGGAGCCGTGACGCCATGTGGCTACCCGGTCACGCGTCCGGTGCCCGGGTGTCGGACCTCGGTGGCGAACCTCCGTGGCCGAACCGGGAACGCCCCAGGTGGCGGGCGTGGACCTGGGCCAGCTTCAGGGCCATTCCAAGACGCGGTATGTCCGCAAGCTGGACCTGTTCGACCGTCGGGGCATGGGGACTGTCGGTTCCAGCTGGACGAACCGGATAAGCGGAGGGACTGCCTCCGGGCAGTGAAGGAGGGCCTGAACCCCAGTGTCCCCGGCCGGCGAATCATCTTCGCTGTCCTGGCGGAGCGCGCGGGAGGAGGCCCAGGACGTCGCATGGCACCACGCTTGTTTTGCGAACTGAGAGGGTTGGCCCAGCCAAGGGGCCGGACCTCACTCGCCTTCTGCGATGGCCGGCTGAGCTGGCAGTGACGAACCGGGGGTCCAGGTCACAAGAAGCGCCCTGGGACCCTTCTTCTCCATACGTGTGTGCAGAGAAGAAGGGCCATAGGCTCTTTTCTTGCCCCTGGCCGGAGAGCCCAACTCCTGGCGGTGTGAACGTGCCTGACCACGTGTCACGGTTACCGGTCAGTGCATATGAAGGCGGGTCACCGGCTCACGCTCCCGCGTCTGACGTGGAGGCGGCAGCGGCTCGGCCCAGCTCCGCCCCCCGGCTCCCCGTACTCTCCTCCGGGTAGAGCGGGGTGTTGAGCCAATCACTCGACTTACCGCATGAACAACCACGTACCGAGGGCGGAAGTTGCTGCCCCCGCCATGGCCGTGATGATCCGGACCGGGAGCCGGTCGGCGGTCACGCGAAAGGTGCCCACCACCAGCACAAAGTACGGCGAAGGTGTTTCCGGGTTCACGACATGCCTTTCTTTCGCATCATCGCGGGAACGGTGCGCGCGGGTTCAACTTCAGCACGTTTCATGTGGGTTGACTAGCCGCGCTGGTCAGGCGCGTGAACTGGTTCACCTGCCTTTGATTACCCGCTGGTTGGGGAGTTGGTTGCCCTGGAGCCAGTCAACGGGTGACAGATTCGCAGTACTGAGAATCTGTCATGCCGGGGTGGGGGATCTTCAAATCTGCGACCCGCGGGGTGGATCTTTCAAACTCAAGACTCTCGCGGGGAATGGAGCGGATCGGCTTTCAATTCGGCGGCTGTCGGAGAGGGGCAGAGTGAGCCGTCGGCCAATTCGACAGTTGTCGAGGGCTGGTGGGGCGGATCGGCCTGCAAATCGACCGCTCTCGGCGGCCTATTTGGCGGTGCGCGTCGTTCATGGCCCCTGGCGCACTCCGCAACTCGAAGGAGTTGGGGGCTGCCGGCCGTGGAGAACGGGTCCTGGGTGTGAGCTCCCCGGGAAGTGCGGAGGCGGGGGGCGGGCACAGCCAGTCCGCTGTCCCGTCCCGGCAGGCCGGCGCTGCGGTCTGCATGTCTCCGATGAGTGCGTAATCCTCGATGCGCCAGGCCGCGTGCATCTCATTGTCTCCATGAGTTCCCCGGGGAGATCGAGCAGTTCCTCACTCGCAGTTGCGTACGCAGTTGCGTACGCACCTCGGCGTTGGTGCGTGTGAATCCAGGGTTATCGGAACCGGCCGACCGCCCGGCCAGTGGTTGCTCAGGACCCGTACTCCGAAAGAGTTGCGGGTGGCTGTGCTCCCGTCGTGCACGCGTGCGCCCACGCATGCCTGGGGTGGCGAACGGCTTGCGGTGGGGCTACAGGCGGGGGCCGTAACCTGGGGCGGCGGTATTCGCCACCATTCGCCATGGTGCGGAAGTCCGCGAACGCAGGTCGATGAGAAACCGCGATTCGACTCACTCGGTGAAACCATGTTCAGCGATGCGTCACGGGGCGGGTCGGAGCGCTACGCACACCACTCAATTCGTGTTCACTGCCTTTGGTGACGAACCATGATCCTCCAAGGTCCGCTGGTGACTTGCGGACCCTTCGTCCGGATCTCTTCGCATGGTGTGCGAGGTTGAGTCTCAGAACATGTTCCGACCTCGGGGGAGTCGGCAGTGGCGTGGCACGGCAGTGACAGACGCTTCAGGCTCCCCCGAGGTCGGCGTTCCCTGAGAGCTCAGGTCCTGAAGCGGGACGCGTACATGTGCGCCGGACGCCTGGCATCACGCACGGAAGTCCATTGCTGAGGGTGCGGCGGCCGTGGGCGACGGGCGCCCCGGAGGCGGCCAAGCGGTCGTCGCCCTGGCGACCTAGCGTAACGCATCGCGTGACTCTGTGCAGTTCGCCGGCTTGTCCCTGAGTGGCAATCGGGACAGCGTCCGTCGCGTCCTGGATCTTCGAATTGGCCTGGGGTGTACCCCCTTTCGGATCGGCTGGGACGTCGAAACGCAGGAGACGGCGGGGTCTCCGGCGGTACGGTGGCCCCGCTCCATCGAGACAAGGGGAGAGCACGATGGCAAAGGCAGCCAAGTACGAAACCGTGGCGGAGGGCATCCGTCAGGAGATCCAGGCGGGGACCTACGCGGGGGGCGTGGGCCTGGACGTGGCGGAGTTGGTGGCGAAGTACGGCACTACCCAGGCCACGGTGTCCCGGGCCCTTGCTCTCCTGGGGGATGACGGCCTGGCGGTGGCCGACGGGGACGTGTGGAACGTAATCCCGGCGGACATGGAGGGTTCAGCCGGCCGTGACGCTGCGGAACCGCCGGCCCCGGTCGTCACGGAATCCGCGGAGGAGCCGGCGGCCCGCACGGCGGCCAAGGCCCAGGCGAAAGCGGCGGAGCTGGTCGTCCACACGCCCCAGGTCCTGAAGGGCACCCGCGTGGTCACGGAGCACGTGGACCCCAATGCGGAGCGGGCACTGAAGCGGGCGGGCGTGGCCCAGGCGTACCAGGAGACCAAGACCCTGGGCCGTCAGTGGCTGGACGCGGAGGGCCGCGCGACGGAGGCCAAGCGGGCCATGTCCGCCAAGCTGATGGAGCTGCGCCAGATGTTCACGTACCGGGGAGATCCGGACTACAACGGCCAGTCATCGGAGTACCAGGCCCTGGCGGCCCTCCTGTACCAGGACCTGGGCGCGGACAAGTCGGCCCAGCGGGCCATCCTCCACCACGTCGAGGACCGCAAGCGGGAGATCATCCCTCCGGCCAAGTGGGACAAGTTCGGCGTGGAGCCGTTGACGCGTGGCGAACGCGCGGGCCTGGAGAAGAAAGCGGCCAAGGCTCTGACGGAAGTCTCCGACATGGCCAAGGCCACGGCCGTGGAGGCCCGCAAGGGCAAAGCCACCGGGGCCCAGCTGGTGACGCTCGCAACGCAGATCGAGCACGGCGTGGCCGTGTTCTCCACGGCGTCCCTCCGGGTCATGTCCCCGGCCCAGCGGAAAACGTTCCGGGAGCAGATGCAAGCGACCCGGGACCAGGCGGAGGCGGCTCTCCAGGAGTTGGACTCCCTGGACGACTGACGCCAGGAGACCCGCTCTCACTCTCGGGCCCCGTTCCCATCACGGAGCCGGGCCGTTTCGCGTGTCCGGGGGCAAGGAAAGTGCACTGGGTCCCTCCCTTCCTATTCTGCGGCCTGCTCACGTGTCTCTCCCCCGGGACATGGATGCGGGTTTCTTTGCGTTGGCAACTCGTCGCAAAGGCGCAAATGAGTCGTTGAAAGTGCAACATCAGTCCGGGTTGCATCGTGAGTGCAAAGTCCGTAACCCCCTCCGCCTCGGCGTCCGCCGTGGCCGCCGTTTTGGCCTGGGCGTCGTTGCCATGGACGGGGGAGAACATCGCCCAGCCGGTCCCGGCCACTCAGCCGGACGGAGAGCTGGAGGCAGGAGAGGCCACCCCCGGGCGTGGCACGCCGGAAACCAAGCCCGTGGCCAAACCCAACGCCAAGGCGGAGAGGGAGAGTTCAGTCGCCCGTGACACTCCGCACGCGGAGGCGGCCACACCGACGGCCACGGCTGGCTCCCCGGCCAGGCACGCCAAGGGGAAGCACAGGGAGGCCAAGCCCAAGGGGGACTACCTGGCCCCGGACGGACACCTGGGCCCCACCTGGAGATCGGGGCCCTTTGTCGTGTCCGGCGGAGGGTGGTCACCCCAGGAAGGAGAGCCGGACCTGACGTTGGGTGTTGTCCCTGTTCGTGTCCACCAGGACCACGGATTGCCAGGTCCCCAGCTGCAGCGCTCCGCCGATGACAGGGAGTGTCGCGTGGGGCGGGACGATGGCGGGGAGGACATGGTCCCGGCCGTGTCCCGGTGAACCGTGCCGATGCTGCCAACGGTTGTCCGCCGGGAGGAGCTGGTGGAGGGCCGCCAGGAGGTCCGCGTCACTCCCCGCCCCTGTCTCGATAAGGGCCAGTCCGGCAGTTGCGTGCGGCGTGAAGACGTTGAGCAGTCCGTCCCGGCCCCGGGCCACTTCCCGGAGGAACGACGTACATGCGTCGGTCAAGTCGTGCACGGTTTCACTTGAGCCGGTCGTCACGTCGATGGTTCGTGTACTGAAGGTGTCAGCCATACGTCCATCCTCGCGCCACGTCCCCTCCCGGGTGAGCTGGGAGGGCCGGTGTTGTGTCCGGGATCAGGCGGCCAGGTCCCGGCGGCCTTCCGGGCGGACACGCCCACCAGCTCCGTGTACGTCGTGCCGTTGACGTCCTGGCCGTCCGCCTCCAGTGTGCCACTGCCGCCCGAATGTGCTCCAGCGAACGGCCAGGCTTGGCCGGGGCCTTGACCTTGGCCACCGGCTCCGGGCCCGGGAGCGTGTCCGCCCAGGGCCACGTCCTCGACTGCGGACAGTTTGGCCGACGGGAGCGCTCCGTCATCGGCCGGGGAGGAATCAGGTCGTGATCCTCCTCGGCGGGTACCGCCGGGGAGGAGCCTGTGGACGGTGCTCAGCGGTCGGCCGGGACCGTGGACTTCGGATCGGCGCATCCGTAGATCTTGGAGAGGTTGGCGGCGCTCTCCAGGAGGATGGTGCGCAGCTTGGGGACCAGGGACGCGGCCGAGGACTCGGCGTGGGCGGCCACGTTCGGACCGACCTTCAGAGTCACGATGACGTGCCGGGCATCGTTGTAGATCTGCTTGCCGCACGACGTGGGGAGTTGGACCTCCCCCTGCCTCGGGCCCACCCAACCTGTGTGTCCGCTGCCGATCGGTACGGAGTCCTTCGTCGGGCCGCTGAGTGACGTGCCGGCCGCGACATCCAGGTAGTACAGCATCCGCGTTGTCCTGCTGGTTTCTCGCGGTCCACGGAGTTCGCGGAGGGTTGACCCGCGGACTATCCGACGGTGGTTTGCCGCGACCGCATTTTTGGGCAGTGTTGCCGCGCGCAGCCCGTACATCTGACGTCCCGGCCATGTCGGCGGGCGGCAGCGGGAGTTCTCGTGGGCGCGGCATCGCGGTAGCGGCGGGGGCGACATGGCGTAGGCCCCGACGGGGGGAGGCGCATCGCATCTGTCGGATGGTCTGCGACGGTGTGCGGCGGGTAGTGCACGCGCTCATCGGCCCGCGCGGTGGTGGCCGCGACCATGCCGTTTCGGACCTGCCCGCGGGAGCCGGGATACTGACGGGACACATAGGCCGTGGCGTGCCCGGACTTACGGTCACCGGAGTCGTCCGGGAACAACGCTCCCCGTCGTGGGGCGCGGTCGGAAACAGGAAGGCGCTGATTCATGGCTGCCCACCGGTCCGATGAAGGGCCGCACCCTCACCCTGCCTCAAGAAGTCAAGACCCGGAACACCATCCACCGATCACGGCAAACCACCGCAGGTCAACCGGACGCGGTGGGCGTGTGACCGGCCGGCCGGCGCCCGCGGTGCTGCCCCCATCGCTGCGCGCGTGGCTCGGGCTGATCGCGGCCCTCGCCGCGCTGGTGGTCGTCGTGCTCGGACTCCTGTACGCCGGTCACAGCGAGCCCGGCAGGGTGGACAGGTGGATCATCCAGCCGACGGCGGACAGTGTGCGGCCGCCGTGGCGGCGCGTCGCTCTGGCCATCGACTTCTTGGGAGAGCCCGCCGGAGCGGCGGTGCTGGTCGTGGCCGCCGTGACGGGCTGCCTGCTGCTGCGGCGTCCTCGCGCGGCGGTGCTCGTCGTTGCCGGCGTCGGCATGACAGTCGGGACGGCGACACTGCTCAAGTCGCTGGTGGGACGCACCATCCACGGCGACGGCAACCTGTCCTATCCGAGCGGGCACGCCGCCTTCCTCACCGCGCTCGCCCTCGTGGTGGCGCTGCTCGCGGCCGGCCGGCTCGGCCTCGGCAGGACGGCCGGCACGTCAGTCGTGCTCGCCGCGGCGCTGGTTGGCGGCGCCGCCATGGGCTGGGCGCAGGTCGCCCTGGGCGCGCACTACCCGACCGACGTCCTCGGCGGCTGGTGCACCGCGCTGGCGGTGACACCGGCGACTGCGTGGCTGGTCGACCGGACAGCCGACCGGCCGGTCGATCGGATGGCCGACGCCGGTCGGCGGGAGCGTCGCTGACGTCACGTCACGCCAAGCGGCGGAATACGGGCTTCACCGGTCGCCCGGCCAGCCAGGGGGTGGGGTCGGCGGCGTCCAGTGCCTTCCGGTACACCGCACATGCCTGGGCCACCACGTCGACGGTGCGATCGATGTCGGCGTCGCCGAGCGCGCTGCTCACCACGAACGACGGGGCCAGCACCCCGCCCGCGAGGAGCCGGCGCAGGAACAGGGTGCGGTACTGCTGCGACGGCTGCCGGTTCTCGTCGAGGGTGGCGAAGACCAGGTTGCTGGCCCGGCCCCGGACGACGATGTGGTCGCCGACGCCCATGCCGGCCGCGGCGTCGCGCACACCGGCGGCCAACCGCTCGCCGAGGGCGTGCAGCCGCGCGGTGACGCCCTCCTCGACGTAGGTGGTCTGCACGGCCATCGCGGCTGCCAGGGAGTGCGTTTCCGCACCGTGCGTGGTGGACAGCAGGAACACCCGGTCGCGGGAGTGACGCAGCCCGCCCCGCTCCATCAGTTCGCGGCGCCCGGCCAGCGCGGAGACGGCGAACCCGTTGCCCAGCGCCTTGCCGAACGTGGAGAGGTCGGGGACGACGCCGTACAGGCCCTGGGCGCCCGCCTCGGACCAGCGCAAGCCGGTGATCATCTCATCGAAGATCAGTACGCAGCCGTGCCGGTCGGCCAGCTCGCGCAGGCCGGCGAGGTACCCGGGCGGCGGCTCGGTGTGGCCGGCAGGTTCGAGGATCAGGCAGGCGACCTCGTCCTGGTACCGGGTGAGCAGTTCCTGTGTGGCGGCCAGGTCCCCGTAAGGGAAGGACACGGTGAGCTCGGTGGTCGCCGCCGGAACACCGGCCGACATCGGCGTGGTGCCGATGAACCAGTCGTCGACGGAGAAGAACGGATGGTCGCCGCAGATGGCCACCCGCGGGCGCCCGGTGACGGCGCGGGCGAGGCGCACCGCGGCGGTGGTGACGTCGGAGCCGTTCTTCGCGAACTTCACCATCTCGGCGGTCGGCACGGTGGCAAGGAAGCGTTCCGCGGCCTCGACCTCCACGATCGACGGCCGGACGAAGTTGCTGCCGCGGTCGAGTTCCCGCCGCACCGCCTCGATCACGCGTGGGTGGGCGTGGCCGAGGCTGACCGACCGCAGGCCGGAGCCGTACTCGATGTAGCGGTTGCCGTCGATGTCCCACACATGGGCACCGCGGCCGTGGCTGATGACCGGGGCCAGGTTCTCGGGGTACTGGTCGTCGCCCTTGGCGTACGTGTGCGCGCCTCCCGGGATCATGGCGTGCAGCCGCTCGTTCGCCATCCGCGACCGGGGCATGAGGAGCTCTTCGGTGCCTTCGGTGTCCACGCCAACCTCAACTCTCTTTTTGCTGCAGGGCCTCGGCGAGGCTCGGCGCCTCCCGGTCCCGCTGGGACATCGATGTGACCGGCAGCGGCCAGGGAATGGCGAGCTCCGGGTCGTCAAAGGCGATCGTCACGTCCTCGGCCGGATCGTGCGGGCGGTCGATCCGGTACGAGGTGTCGGCGGTCTCGGTCAGCGCCTGGAAGCCGTGCGCGCACCCCGCCGGGATGTACAGGGTCACCTGCGTCTCGCCGGACAGCTCGAAGAAGGCCCGGTTGCGGTAGGTCGGCGAGTCGGGCCGCAGGTCCACGACGACGTCGAAGATCCTCCCGTACGAGCACCGCACCAGCTTGGCCTCGCCTGCGCCGGAGCGCAGGTGCAGGCCGCGCAGCACGCCCCGGACCGAGCGGGACACGCTGTCCTGGATGAAGACGTCCGGATCGAGGCCCGCCGAGCGGACCACGTCGGCGTCGAAGGTCCGGCAGAAGAAGCCGCGTTCGTCGGCGTACGGCGTCGGCTCGAAGAGGTACGCGCCGGTGATCTCCGGTACTTCGGTCGCCTTCATGGAGCCTTCCGCAAGGTGTGGGCGTGGTCGGTCGCCGGGAACAGGGCCGCGGTCAAGGAGTTGAACTGGTGCTCGAGTCGCCGGGCGGCGGCCAGGTTCCGCTCGGTGAGGGTCTGCCGCAGCTCGGCCGAATGCTTTTCCAGCGCACGGAACTGCTCGAGCAGTCGGTCCGCGTCGACCTCGCGCGCCGGGTGGCAGTACGCGCCGAGGCCCATCTCCGCCATGAGCGCGTCGCTCTTCGCCGCATAGCAGAGAGCGAGCACCGGCGTACCGGTCTTCAGCGCGCAGATCAGGTTGTGGTACCGGATCGCCACCACGGTGTCGGCAGCCGCCATCTCCTTCATCAGGTCGGCCAGTGAGGACGGCTCGGCAGCGGTGACCAGCGGCGAGTCCACCGCTTCGAGGATCGCGGCGACCACCGACGCGTCGCACTCGTCACCGGTGAGCAGCCGGACAGCCCTGCCCTCCTCGACCAGCGCGCGGACGAACCGGACCGTCCCGTCGAGGTAGCGCCGGTATATCTCATCGGCCCGGGCGCGATCGTCGTTGCCGCCGTGGAAGTCCATGACGCCGACGCAGACCGGGCCCGGCGGGGCCGACGGGTCCGAGGGCGCGCTGGGGGTACCTCCCTGCTCTGGGGGCCCCTCCCGGCCGAAGGCTGGGGGAGAAGCCGAGAGCTCGGGGGACCGCGGCGTCGGCAGGGCGAACGCGAGGTCCGGGTAGACCTCGTCGCGCGCGGTGTCTACGCCCATCGCCCGCATCGCGTCGCGCGACTGCGCGTCCCGGTACGACCGGTATGCGGCCAGCCGCGCCGACCAGCGCACCAGGGCGCGGGTCGGCCGGTTGCCGATCGTCGCGGCGCCGACGCTGACCAGCCCCACCCGGGTGCGCAGCAGCCGGCCACTCGCGCAGAGCAGGAACAGCGAGTACGGGAAGCCCCACGGCCGCAGGGGCAGTGTCGCCTCCAGGACGCCCATGCCCGGCACGATCACCACGTCGTGCCGGCGCACCCAGGCAGCGGTGCGGAAGACGTCGACAAGTTTGCCCAGACCCTTCGCCGCGATCGCGCCCGCACGCGACGCCGTCCGGTACTCCCCGCCGTACCAGTGCAGCCGCGTCGCGGGGATCCCGAACCGGGTCGTCACGGCCTCGGGTCCGCCGCACAGCGCGTCCACGTCCGCCTCCGGGTGTTCGGCGCGGAGGTACCCGAGCACGGCTTCGAGCGATCCGTCGTTGCCGAGGTTGCCGGAGCCGAGCAGCCCGAACACCCCCACGCGCACCGGAGTCCCGTTCGCGGGTGTCATGCCTGCCTCCCCTCACGGCCGGCGACGAGGGCGTCGACGGAGACCGTGAGCAGACCCGGATCGACCGGGTCGCGATCCTCGACCCGCTCGCCGGCGCCCGGCCCGACCCGGCTGGTCATCCACGCGGCCAGGTGGCGGTAGCACGCGCGCCGGTCGGCTTGGGACAACGGCGCCCGCCGGATCGCCGAGACGAAGCCCCAGACGTACTCGGCGAGCAGCCGGGGTGTCGGGTGCAGCGGGCCTGCCCGGCGCGGGTCCAGGTTGACGCACCGGGCGCGCTTGCCGGGGTTCGCCCGCTCGGCGCGGGTGGGGTGGTCGCGGCGGAAGTACAGCAGCTCCGGCACCTGGTGGAAGGACCCGTGCAGGGCGATCTCGGCGACGAACGTACGGTCCGCGTGGTGGTAACTGTCCATCGGCCGCACCCGGCGCAGCATGTCGGCCCGCATCACCCCGTAGAAGTCGTCGCCACCCGGTTCGAACAGCAGACTGCGGAAGCGCTCCGGCGCGTGCGGAGAGTCGGTGGCGAGCCCGTACTCGTACGGGACCTTCACCTGGCCGTCGCCGTCGATGACCGCCTGGCCGGTGTGCGCGAGGATCATGTCCGGCCGCTCGTCCAGCGCATCCACGCAGCGCCGCAGCAGGTCCCGGCCGTACAGGTCGTCGTGCGAGGCCCACTTGAACAGCTGGCCGCGGGACTCGGCGAACACATGGTTGTGGTTCGGCGTGGCGCCGATGTTCCGGGGCAGCCGGAGGTACCGGATACGCGAGTCGCGCGCGGCGTACTTGCGGCAGATCTCCTGGGTCCCGTCGGTCGAGGCGTTGTCGGAGATGACCAGCTCGAAGTCCTCGTAGGTCTGGCCGAGCAGGGCGTCGAGCGACTCGGCCAGGTACTCCTCGCCGTTGTACACGGGCAGGCCGATGCTCAGCCTGGGTCGGTCGGTCATGAGGTCCTCACTTCGGGGATGGGATTGCGGTGGCGCTCGCGCAGGGCGGACCGCAGTTGCAGCCACCACACGGCCGAGCCGCTGATGGTTGCGGCGGCGACGCCCCAGGCCGAGCCGACCGTGCCGGCGGCGGCCGCCCCGCCGAGCCCGCCGCCGACATAGCAGGCGGAGGCGAACAGCTGGCAGCGCAGGCTGCGCCGGGCCGCGCCGAGCGCGCGCAGCCCGGCCGCCGCGCCGGTGCCGAGGCCCGCGCCCGCGACGCCGAGGGTGACCGGCACGATGAGCTCCGAGGCGGAATGCCAGACGCCGCCGAGCACCAGCTCGCCGAGCCGGCCAGGCATCAGCAGCAGCGCCGCGCCCCAGAGCAGCGCGCCGGCGGCCTGCCCCCCGCCCAGCAGGAGGCAGAACGTGCCGAGCCGGCGCGGGGCCTGCCGCAGCACCCGTGCCGCCTCCGGGACGGTGACCAGCGAAAGCCCCATGAGCACCGCCAGGAACGGGCCGAGCAGGAGTTCGGCGCCCCGCACCGCACCCACCGCGCCGACCCCGACGATCGCGCCGAGCCCGTACGCCCGCAACTGGCTCGCGCCACTGAGGCTGACGTTCTCGGCCAGGTACCGGTAGCCGAGATCGCGCTGCTCGCGAAGCCACCCGCGCGCCTCGGTCATCCGGGGCAGGATGCCGGACTGGATGTAGCCGTACCCCGCCGCCACCGTGGCGGACGCGCCCCAGGCGAGCACGAAAGCGGCCACGCTGCCCGCACGAGCCGCCACCACCATGGCCGGGACGAGTGCGACACCCCACACGACGTCGTTGACGAACGCCTTGCGCCCGGTGCCGGCGGCGAAGAACGAGAACCGCCAGGCGTCCTGGAGCAGCAGCCCCGGCAACATGACACCGAGGGCGGCGAACGCGGGCCCCACGCGGCCGCCGAGGCCGAGCCCGGCCACCAGACAGGCCGCGCCGATGGCCGTACCGACGCCGAGTGCGGTACCCGTCGACCGGGCCACCGCCCCGCGCCAGGACGCTTCCGGCACGCCGCTGAAGCGCACCACGAGCGGATCGGTGGCCAGCCCGCGGGAGACGTTGAGCACCACGCCGTACGTCACCCAGGCGAGGCTGAACACACCGAACGCGGTCAGCCCCAGCGAGCGGGCCACGTAGATGCCCACCACGAAGTTGCTCACGCTGGAGGCCGCCTGGTCGGCCAGTCCCCAGGACAGCCGGCCGACGAGGGCCCGCTTGGCGGTTTGCCGGGCGTGTCCGGCCGGGTCCACCGATGCCGTCGTCTTCTCCCCCTCGGTGGTCATCGCCGTCATGCCTTGATCAGTTCGGCGCCGCACAGGGCGTCGGCCGCGGCGGCGACGGTGTCGAACGGCAGACCGGACCGCTCGGCGACGTCCAGCAGACTGTGCTCGCCGTCGGAGAGGCTGAGCACCCAGAGCATGGCCATCTGGGCCTGCTTCGCGTCGCTGCGGCCACCGAGCGAGTCGTACAACCCACGCCGCCCCAGCTGTGGTTCGCCGTAGGGGCTGAGGTTGACGTACCGCCGGTTGCGGTCAAGGACGGCGAATGCCTCGCGGCAGACGGCGAGAGTGTCCGCCATCGCCTCGGGGGTGACGAAGTCCAGGTTGTCCGCCGAGGTGTGATATTCGGGGTAGCCGGCGTACGGGGTCCGGCTGAGCGAACCCACGCCGAGGTCGAACCCGGGCGAGCAGAACTGCCGCTCGTCGTAGCCGTACGGAGTGAACTCGGCGATGTGGTGCGGGCGTTCGGAGGCGTCCAGCACATGCCGCATCACCCGGTCGATCTCCGCGTCGCCGCGCCTGCTCTGCTTGTACGTCAGCCGGCCCGGGTCGCCGGCGCAGGCCAGCACCAGCCCGTGCTTGACCCTTCCCCAAGCTCTCGGCTCCTCCCCCAGCCTTCGGCCGGGAGGGGCCCCCAGAGCAGGGGATACCCCATTCACCCGCTCCGCGTTGCGGGCCAGCCAGGTGATCGCCCCGATGGTGCCGGGCGCGAACAGGAACCGGTAGGTGAAGTACGGCTGCTCCTCCGCCAGCGCCCGGGCCAGGAACGTCGCCACCGCGATGCCGGCCAGGTTGTCGTTGGCCAGTGACGGGTGGCAGACGTGGCAGGAGACGATCACCTCGTCGGCGACCTGCCCGGGCACCACGTGCTCGGCGTAGGTGAGATGGCCATCGGTGAGCGTGGAGTCGACGCACACCTCGTAGTCGCCGTCCGGCAGCGCGTCCAAGGTCTCCTGGGCCAGGCAGAACCCCCACTCCGGCTTGTAGTAGCTGGTGCGGTACGGCACCCAGGCCGGGTGGTCCGGCAGGGTGTGCAGGTGCGCGCGGAGCTCGGCCAGAGGCATGGTCGCCGACACCGGCACGCTGTAGCCGAGCACGTGCAGGCTGGACGCGGCGAAGTCGACGACCCGCCTGCCGGCGGAGTCGGCGACGTACGCGTCCCGGATGTTCCACTCCTGCGGCACCGTCCAGTCGAGCACCTGAGTCCCCGTCGGCACCTCGTGCACCTGCAGCGGGACGTACTCGCCGACGATCTCCAGGGTGGCGCGCACACCGTCGCCGGTGATGCTCCGGCACAGCGGGTACAACCGCTCCACCAGCGCGTACATCTCCTCGCCGGCCGCGGTCATCGGCGCCACCGCAGGGTGTCGTCGACGGTGCCGGCGTCGGACGCCGCGCGCAGCACGGCCAGCCGGGTGAAGCGTCGCTCGAAGTCCTCCCGTGTCAGCCCGTGTTTCCGGTAGGCGTCGGCCAGTTCGAGCGCGCCCTGCTTCACCGTCCACTCGCAGTCGAAGCCGGGCACCGCGGCGCGGAACCGGGAGAAATCCACCCGGTACGACCGCGGATCGGCACCGGTCTCCCCGGTGATCACCACCCGTGAGCCGGATATCGCCTCGGCGACCTGTTCGGCGATCTCGGCGACCGTGACGTTGTTGATCTCGCTGCCGATGTTGAACGCCCGGTCGTGCACCGATTCCCGCGGCGCGGTCAGCGCGGCCGTGAAGGCCCGTGCGATGTCGGCGGCGTGCACCAGCGGGCGCCAGGGGGTGCCGTCGGAGAGCACCAGCACCTCGCCGGACAGGAGCGCGTGGCCCACCAGGTTGTTCAGCACGATGTCGGCGCGCAGCCGGGGTGAGTAGCCGAAGGCGGTGGCGTTGCGCATGAACACCGGGCTGAAGTCGCCGTCGGAGAGCGCGTGCAGGTCGTCCTCCACGCGCACCTTGGACTCCGCGTACGGCGTCACCGGGCGCAGCGGGGCGTCCTCGGTCACCAAGTTCGCCGAGTCACTGCCGCCGGCGGCGCCGTAGACCGAGCAGGTCGACGCGTACAGGAAGCGCCGCACTCCGGCGTCGCGGGCCAGCCGGGCCAGCCGTACGGAGGCGTGGTGGTTGATGTCGTAGGTGAGGTCCGGCGCCAGCGATCCCAGCGGGTCGTTGGAGAGCGCGGCCAGGTGGATCACGGCGTCGACCCCGGCCACGTGGTCGGCCGTGACGTCGCGCAGATCCACCCGCTGCCCCGGCGGGTCCGCGGGCGGCGGGCCCAGCACGCAGTCCGCGAAGAGGCCGGCGTCAAGACCGACGACCTCGTGCCCGGCGGCCGCGAGGACCGGGGCCATCACGGTGCCCAGGTAGCCCTGGTGTCCGGTCAGCAGTACGCGCATTGTTCATTCCCCCAGATTGAGAGTGAGTTTGGTGACGGCGAACGCCTCGGCGTAGCGCGCATGGCATTCGATGCCGCGGATCCGCGCAAGACCGAGGAAGGCCTCCCGGTCGTACCAGGGCCGGTGCCGTTGCGAGGGGTAGTGCTCCTGCAACAGCCGCACTTTCTGTTCGGCGATCTCCGGCGACAGCGGCTGGTACGCCGACGGACGGCCGAGATCGCCGTCCCACTTGACGATCTCGTAGCGGAGCACGAGGTGGTCGCGGAATGCGGTGGTCATCAGCTTCGCCAGGCCGCGGTGATCCTGGTGCGCGTCATCGGTACGCGGCGCCAGCACCAGATCCGGTTCGCTCTGCAGGCGCAGTTCCTCGACCGCGGCTTTGGCCTCCTCCCAGTGCGCGGGCAGTCGGCCGTCCGGCAACTTGAGCACGGTCAGCCGCAGTTCGGCGCCCGGGCAGAAGGCGGCGAGCGCGGCCTTCTCCTCCTTCTCCCGCTCGCTGCCACCGCCGGAGAGCACCAGCGCGTCGATACGGATACCCGGCCGCGCGAGGCACATCGTCAGCAGCGTGCCGCCGGCGCCGATGGCGATGTCGTCGCAGTGCGCCCCTACCGCGACGATCCGGTCCAGGCGCCCGGCCCCGAGCCGGATCACGCGGTCCTCGCCCCGGCGCCGTCCCTGCTGCCGGTCGCGCTCGCCCCCGCGCCGTCCCGTTCCCACACGGCCCACGGGCGGTCGCCCCGGGCGTAGGCGTCGTCGAGCGCGGCCCGCTCCTTCACGGTGTCGGTCGGCTTCCAGAAGCCGCGGTGCTGGTGCGCCACCAGCCGACCGTGCTTGGCCAGTTGGGCGCATCCGTCGGCGACCAGGTCGCCGTTCTCCGGGATGTGGTCGAAGATCTCCTGGCGGAGCACGAAGTAGCCGCCGTTCTCCCACAGCGGCATGTCGCTCACCGCGGTGATGCCCCCCACCAGGCCGTCCTCGCCCAGGTCCACACAGTGGAACGAGGACTGCGGCGGCACCACCATCATCGACGCACCGGCGTCGCGCCGGGCGAACCGGTCGATCATCTCCGGCAGCGGGGCGTCGGTGAGCACGTCGGCGTAGTTGGCGAGGAACATCTCGTCGCCGTCCAGGTGGTGCCGCACTCGGCGCAGCCGCTCCCCGATCGGCGACTCGATGCCGGTCTGTACGAAGGTGATCGTCCAGGAGGCGATGTCGGTGGACAGCAGCTCGGTCTGCCCGCCCCGCAGCACGAAGTCGTTGGACGTCGTCTCCTCGTAGTTGAGGAAGAAGTTCTTGATGTGGTGCGCCCCGTACCCGAGACACAGGATGAACTCCGTGTGCCCGAAGTACGCGTAGTAGCGCATGACGTGCCAGATCAGCGGCCGCGGGCCGACCATCGCCATCGGCTTGGGCATGTCGTCGGAGGCTCCGCTGCGCATCCGCAGCCCGTAACCGCCGCAGAACAGAACGACCTTCATGACTTGACCTCGACAATGCTCAGTTCCGGGATGGGAAAGACAAGCCGGCCGCCCCAGTCGTGCACGAAGGACAGCTGCTCGACCAGCTCGGCCCGCAGGTTCCACGGGAGGACGAGGACGTAGTCCGGCTTGTCGGCGGCTATCTGCTCGGGCGGCAGGATGGGGATGCGGGTGCCCGGGGTGTACCTGCCGTGCTTGTAGGGGTTGCGGTCGACCGTGTACGGGAGCAGGTCGGGCCGGATGCCGCAGTGGTTGAGCAGGGTGTTGCCCTTGCCCGGGGCGCCGTAGCCGACGACCGTCTCGCCGCGCTCGGCCGCCTCGATCAGGAACCGCAGCAGATCGCGGCGGACCTTGGCCACCCGGGCGGAGAACTCGGTGTATCCGGACAGCTCCTGCAGCCCGGCGGCCTTCTCCCGGGCGAGCACGTCGGCCACCCTTCCCCAAGCTCTCGGCTCCTCCCCCAGCCTTCGGCCGGGAGGGGCCCCCAGAGCAGGGGATACCCCATCCGTCGGCTCGCCGGCCACCTCGGCCGGCCGGGCCCACAGCCGGATGGAGCCGCCGTGCGTGGGCAGCAGCTCGACGTCCACGAGCGTGAGTCCGCCGCTCGCCAGCGCCCGGATCGCGGACGCGACCGTGTAGTACTGGAAGTGCTCGTGGTAGATCGTGTCGTACTGGTTCTCCTCGATCAGGGTCAGCAGGTGCTGCACCTCGATGGAGACCCAGCCGTCGTCGGCGACCAGGGCGCGCAGCCCCTTGGTGAACCCGACCACGTCGGGGATGTGCGCGTACACGTTGTTGGCCACGACCAGGTTCGCAGGGCCGTGCTCGGCGCGGACGGCCGAGCCGGTGTCCGGGTCCAGGAACGCCGTGAGCGTGGGCACGCCCGCGTCCCGTGCCGCGGCGCCGACGTTCACCGACGGCTCGATGCCGAGGCAACGGATTCCCCGGTCGACGATGTGCCGGAGCAGGTACCCGTCATTGCTCGCGACCTCGACCACGAAGGCGTCGGGGCCGAGAGCAAGGCGCGCTGCGGTGTCGGCGACGAACGTGCGCGCGTGCTCCACCCAGGAGGTCGAGTAGGAGGAGAAGTACGCGTACTGCGTGAACGTCTCCTCCGGCGTGATCAGCGGGGGGATCTGCGCGAGCCAGCAATCGGTGCAGACCCGCAGGTGCAGCGGGTACGCCGGTTCCGGCTGGTCCAGTTGGTCCGCGGCGAGAAAGCTCTCACACGGCGGGGTCGCCCCCAGATCGACGACGCTCCCCAACGCCGTCGAGCCGCAGAGTCGGCATCGTGTCATTTACTGCCCCCATCCCTGCTCGCGCGGGTGCCCCGCCGCGAGCCAGTGTTTCCATTACCTGCCGACGGCACGGTGTCCCCGCCGCCGGACCGACCCGCGATCGCGGTGCGGTACCCCTCCACCAGGCGTTCGAGGCCGACGGCCGGGCTGAAGCCCTGCTCGTACCGGCGCCGGGCCGCCTGGCCCATCTCCTGGTTGCGGTGCGGATCGTTCGCGATCCGGCGCACGCAGGACGCGAGCGAGGCGGGGTCGCCCGGCTGGTGCAACAGCCCGGTCACCCCGTCCTCGACGAGTTCGACGAAGGCGCCGTGACCGGCGGCGACGGCCGGGACCCCCGCCGCCATCGCCTCCACGACCACCAGGCCGAACGCCTCCAGCCACGTCGAGGGAGCCACCACGGCGACCGAGCGCGCGATGGCCTGCCGACAGTGGGCGGGGTCGTACAGGCCGACGTACCGCACGTCGTCCCGGCCCGCCGCCCAGGCGGTCACCTCCGGCTCCAGGGGCCCCGCGCCGGCGATCACGAGCGGCACGCCCACACCGCCGCTCGCTGCGATCTCGTCCCACGCGGCCATGAGCAGCCGTACGCCCTTGGCCTCCGCGAGCCGGCCGAGAAAGAGCACATGCTCGCCGGCGCCCGCTCGGCAAGTGCCAGGGTCGGGCACGAAGTTGTGCTTCACCGCCAGCCGCTCGGCCGGCATGCCGGACCGCACCAGCACGTCGCGCTGCGCCGCGGAGATGCAGAAGAACCGCTCCACGCCGGACCACCACCGCCGCCGGTTGACCGACAGGCTGACCGCGAGCGGCACCGTCGCCAGCCGGGAGTTCCGGTAGCAGCCGTGCCGGACGGCGGGCAGCGGCGCCGACCCGACGCACTCGGTGCACGGCCGGCCGTCCCGCTGCAGCGTGCCGGGCGGGCAGACCTGCGTGTAGTTGTGCAGTGTGGCGACGGCGGGCACGCCGGCGTCGGCGCAGGCGGCAAGGACCGCGGGGGACAGGAGCGGGAAGACGTTGTGCACGTGCACGACGTCAGGCCGCTCGGTGCGAAGCCGGCCGGCGAGCTCCGTGCGGACCGCCGGGTTCCACGGCACGAGGAGCGGCACCGCGGCCTTGGAAAGCAGAGACCGGGCGGCGATGTCGTCGCTGCGCCGCTCGAACACCCCGACCCGGTGGCCGGCCTCGCGCAGCAGCGCCACCTCCTGGTCGACGACGTTGTTCTCCCCGCTCGGCTGCGCCGAGGCGTAGCGGTTGTGGACTACGAGGATGTGCATGCTCAGGTCACCTCCGATCGACGGGCCCATTGCGGTGTGCGCCGTCGAGGGACTTCGGTCGTCGCGAGGGGAGTGGCCGCGGCAGGTGCCGCAAGCAGCGAGGCGGCCACGGTCAGATGCAGCAGATACGGCGAGGCGTCGCCCAGACCGGCCTCGGTGTACGACGCGATCGCGCAGTAGCTGATCAGGAAGATCGCGCAGGCCCTCGACAGCGACGGTGGCCGCAGCAACGCGACGCCGCCCAGCACGATGATGATCGCCGCCACGATGGCGGTGCCGGTCAGACCCTGCTCGTGGTAAACGGCCAGCCAGCTGTTGTCGATCGGCAGCCCGCCGAACGACTTGTCGCCCAGGCCCGCGCCGAACAGGTACTCCGAGGCCGTCCGGGGGGCTGCCAGCAGGGCGTCCCAGACCTTGGCCCGACCGGTGAGGCTGGAGAGGTTCTCTTTGCTCTGTCCGCGCAGGAACCACGCCTGCAGCGCGGTGCTGAACGCCACCGCGGCCACGGCGGCGCACAGCACCGCCCAGGCGAAGAACCGGCGGGCGGCGGCGCTGGTCAGGATGAGCGAGCCGATCGCCAGCACCAGCCCGATGAGCAGGCCGAGCGTGGCCGTCCGGGTATGGGTCAGCGCGAGCAGGACGAGTGCCGGCACGATGACCGCCGCCGCGCTGCCCCTGTCGGTCCGGCGGCCCAGGAGGAGCAGCACGGTGAGCCCGATGATCACTGCGGCGTACTGTCCGATCTGCGGCGGGGTGAGCGGCCACAACGCGCCGACCAGGCGCCCGCCGTAGAGCTCGGGCATGGCGGCGCCCGGTGAGATGACCAGGCCGGCGGCCACCGACCCGAGGACCGCGAAGTACATCCGGATGTGATGCCGGACGAACGTCAGGCTGCCGTCCCACCAGCGGCTGAGCAGCCACAGCGTGCCGACGAAGAGAGCCAGCCGGGTGCAGCGGAACAGCGCGCCGAATCCGGACTCCAGGTTCGCGCTGGAGATCACGCTCGGCACGAGCAGCAGGGTGAGCAGGAACACGAAGGCGCTGGCCCGGATGCGCAGCCGGAGATTGACGGCGAGTGCCAGCGCGAACGCGGCGACCAGCGCGCCCATGGTGGCCATCTGGATGAGGGAGCGGGGCAGCGGAATGATGGTCTTCGCGCCGGCGGAGCCGAGCGTGTTGAGGATCAGCAGCCCCCAGGCCGTCCCGACGATCTTCGATGTGTGGTCCGCGGCCATCTCAACCACCGTCCCGTGCGCGGAAGGTGCTGCCCGCGTCCTGCTGGTACGGCGCGCCCTGCCACTGCCCGACGTCGAGCTCCCGGCTCGGGTCGTGGGCGATGAAGCTCCATGGTCCGCGGTACTCGTTGTCGTGCCAGCGGTTGTGCTGCTTTTGGGTGATCGCCTCGGCCACCCCTTCGCCCGGGTACGGCGACCAGTCCGGATAGGTGCCGTAGTTGGCAAGGACCGCCATGCGGCCGCACTTCACGGTGCAGCCGACGACGGAAGTGTCCAGCACGAAGCGGTTCTTGTGGATGTCCACCCGCTGGGTCTTCCACCGGCAGTCGGCGTAGAGCGGTGCGGTGGCGATCCCCGGCTGTGCGCAGCGCTCTGTCTTCTTCACCAGCAGCGTGCAGTCACCGGACGAGGTGTTGGCCGGGCTGTTGCAGAACCGGTCGGCGTTCTCCCACAGGGTGATCCCGGACCAGTTGTTCTCCAGTACGTTCCGGTAGATCTCGATCTTGTCCGTGCGGGCCCGGATGCGTGGTTCGCCGCCGGACTCGGACAGGTAGATGGTCGCGAACGGGAAGTTGTCGCCGCGGTCGGCGTACTTGCGGCCCTCGACCCAGTTGTTCCGCCGGATCGTGTTCTTCCGGATGACCGCGTTGTAGCTGGTCTCGTAGATCAGCGCGGCACCGTCGTTGGCCTCGATGACGTTGTCCTCGATGCGGAAGTCGTTGTTGTTGGTGTCCGCCCACAACCCGGCTCCGTGGTTGGCGTGCACCCAGTTGCCGCGGATGTCGACGCCGTTGACGGCCCAGAACTTGACGCCTCCACTGCAGCCGCAACCCGGCCGCCGCCGCTCCCAGTCGTCCTTGTTGTTGCCCACGATCTCGTTGCCCTCGAGCACCAGGTCACTGAGGGGGTCGCCGGCCTTGTACGCGTTCATTCCGTACTGTCCGTTGCCGCGCAGGCAGCTGGCGCGGACCTGCTGGCGGGCACCGGCCATCAGCCCGGCGCCGGAGTTGTTCTGGATCGTCGCGTGCTCGATCACCCACCCGTCGGCCGAGTCGTGGTTGACCACGCCCTCGTTCTGCGGCGCGACGAAACCCTGCACGGTCAGGTGGCGGATGGTGACGTCGCGGGCGGCACCGCCGAACGCGTACTGGTTGGTCTTCCGGCCGTCGAACACCGCGCCCGGCGCGCCGAGGTAGGTGTTCCCCTTCTTGGGGATTATCTGGGCGTAACGGTCCGATTCGAGCCTGTGCTTCCCCGGCCGCAGCCAGAACGTGGTGTTGGGCGGGCTTTTCTTGGTCTTCGCAGCCAGGTCACCGACCACCGCGGGGTCGACCGTCACCGCACCCGCGGGTGCCTTCGCCGGCCCGGCCGCGGGCTTGGCGCACACCCGGGCCACGGGTCGGGGTGCGGACGTGGATGGCGCAACGGTCGGCTCCGCCGGGGCGCTCGGTGTGCTCACGCAGCCGGTCGCCGCCAGCAGGACCAGCACCAGCGGTGCCGTCGGCAACGCCCAGTGCCGCTTCTTGATCACCACGCGTCCTCCCTAGCCGCGAAACCTGAGCACGGTGGTGAACTCCCCCAACAGCACAGCGCCGTCGGCGAAACCGGTGCCGACCAGCGTGGTGGAGGGTTCCTTGCGTCCGAATCCGGCGGAGTACCAGCCCAGCGGCGGGTCAATCTCGCCGCGATGCGCGCGCCAGCGCAGCTGCCCGGGCAGGTCGAGCACTGCGGAGCGGTCCTCGCCGTCCCGGGTCCAGGTGAGCACGGCCCGGTTCTCCGCCAGGTCCGCGGTGATCGCCGGGCCGAGGTGGAACGCGAGGCGCATCTCCCGGCGCGGGCCGCGCACCTCGTCGACCACCCGCAACTCCTGGCTCGCGGCGGTCAGTTCCACCCGGCGGCGGTGCACGGAGTCCTGGTAGCCGTCGTGTTCGGCGCACCAGCGGGCCGTCCCCCCGTCGGAGGTGCCGGATGTGTCCGCGACCAGGACGCGGCTGCGGGCATGGCGGGTCCACAGGAACGGGCCGCCGGAGGCGGACTGGTCACCGCCGTCCAGCTGCAGGGTGTTGTGGCCGAGGGTGGACCGGAAGTACTCACGCCACTCGGGCTGCCCGTGGTAGCAGTACGTCCCCGGGTCGGCGAGCACGTCGACCCCGTCGTGCCGGACCTCTATGGACAGCGCGTCCGCGTGGGCATGCGCGGCGATGGACAGGAATCCGTGCGGGCCACCGTCGCAGCGGCACCAGATCTCTGCCGGACCGCGCAGGATGGTCATGCCCGCGTCGGCGAAATGGGCCGGTCGGCTTGCCGGGCGTGTCACGGCCGGTGCAGTTCCATTTTTCGAGTACGGCCGGATGAGCGCGGCAAGCAGCGGGGTGCGCACATCGGTGCCAATCACCGCCGGCCACCAGTCGAGCCGGCCGAACACGGCGTCCCCGGTGGCCAGCAGCGAGCCCCAGCGGTCGGTGCCCGCGCCGTCCACGATCAGACCGTGCCCGTCGTCCGCGTCCCCCTGGCGCGGCGGCCGTAACCGGCTGTCCACGACGGCCGCGAGCGCGTCGGTCATCCGCAGCAGCACCAGCCGGAGCGACGCGGGGACCGGCACGTCGGCGGCATCCGCCTCGGCCACCGCGGCCAGGCCGAGCTCCAGCACGAGTCCGTGATACTCGGTGGCCAACTCGCGGTTGAGGCCCGAGTGGAAGGTGTTGCCGCGCAGCTGCCGCTCCAGCGATCGCAGCGCGCCGGCTCGCCAACGCGCCGAGGAGGGGAACCAGCCGAACGCGCAGGCCGCTGCGAACTGCCCGGCGGTCTCGGCGATGACGTGGTTGTTCGCCGAAGACCCCCGGCTGGGGAAGGCGGCCAGCCAGCGCTGGTGGTGCCAGATCTGGTTCAGCGCCGCCGGGTTGCCCTCGAACAGACCGGCCACGCCCGGCCAGCCGTCGAGCAGCCGGCGGATCCATACCCAGGACAGCAGCCGGATGCCCAGCTCGATGCCGCTGACCCAGTGCACTCCGCGCAGCGGCGCGTTGGCCGCCCACCACAACCGCAGGTGCTCGGCCACCCGCTCGGCGTACTGCTCGTTCCCGGAGATCGCGTAGGCGGCGGCGAGCACGGTGAGGTACTGATGCCGGGACGGCTCCCAGATCTGCTTGATGTCCCCGACCGCGTCCTCGTTCCGGTACGGCACGTCGAAGGCGTACCCCCACGGCGCCCGGCGCCCGGTCTTCGGGTCGTACCACCAGTCGGGGTTGACCATGTCGTCGCGGTCCACCCCGAAGTACTCGGCGTGCCCGGCCATCAGTCGGTCCGCCTCGGCGATGAGACGTTTCGCTGCGTCCGGCGGCACTGCGGCGATCGTCCCGGCGGGCAGTACCGCGGTGAACCGGGCGCCGTTCACGCTCGGGCATTCCGGCGGCGCCGACCGCCACCGCCGCCTGCGCACCGCGTCGCCCACCCGGCCGCCGACCTCCCGCGGTCCCATCCGGGACAACCGCCGCAGGTACCAGCCCGGACTCCCCGAGCTCACAGTCATCGTGCCCTCGCCAGCGTCACCGGCGCGCCGCCGGCCAGGCCTGCCTGTACGGCGAGGGTGGCCGCGGTGGTGGCGACCAGCGACTCCAGCGGCACCGGCATCGGCCCGCCGGTCCGCACGGCCTTGACGAACGCGGCCAGCTCGGCGGACTGGCCCTTGTCCCGGGCCTTGGGCAGCCGCGAACTGACCCACCGCTTGCGGCGGTCATCGTAAACAGCGGCACGGACGAAGTCGTCGAGCCGCAGCACCTTGCCGTCCGCGACGAGGTCCAGCGTCTCCTTGGGGAAGCTGGGCGCGCCGGTGGTGACGTAGCTGATGGTGGCGGTGGACCCGTCCGGGTATCGCAGCACAATCTGAATGTCACTGCCGCCCTCGTTGCCGGCCGGGGCGGTCGCGTACACCGAGACCGGGTCGGCCTCGAGCAGCCAGCTCGCCGTGTCGATGAAGTGTCCGCCCTCGCCGGCGAAGCGCGAGCCCTCGGTGCCCTGTTGGAGGTACCAGCTGCCGTGCTGCAGCCGGCCCGCGTTGACCAGATAGCGCAGGCTCGCCGGACCGGTCCGGGCGCCGAACCGTTTCCTGGCCTCCTGCAACAGCGGCGCGAACCGGCGGTTGAAGCCCACCTGCAGCCGGTCGTTGCCGGACTCCTCCACCGCCGCGAGCACACCGGCCAGGTCGTCCTCGGTGAGCGCCAGGGGCTTCTCCACGAACACCGCCTTGCCGGCCAGGAGCGCCCTTCGGGTCAGTTCGGCGTGCGAGCTGTGGCGGGTGACCACGAACACCGCGTCGATGGACTGGTCGCCGAGTACGGCGTCGAGATCGGTGGTCGCCTCGGCGAAGCCGAACTTCCGCTTGGCGTTGGCCGCGGACAGCGCCGTCGTGGTGACGACCGTGGACAACTCGACGCCGTCGCGCTGTGCCAGGTGCGGCAGCAGCATCGACGTCGCGTAGTTTCCCGCGCCGACGAACGCCAGCCGCACCGGTGCCTCGGCGGGCCGGGCCGGGGTGGACGCTCTGCCGCTGCGTCGCACCGCGGGCACTGCGACCGCCGGGGCCTCCGCTTCCCCCGCTTCCTCCTTCTGTTCGGGGTACCGGAACAGCACGGCCACGGCCTTCAGGTCGCCGTCCTTCAGGCTCTGGTACGTCTCGACGGCGTCGTCGAAGTCGGCGATGTGGGAGACCAGGGGCTCCACGTCGACGCTGCCGCGGGCGAGGAGATCGAGGAAGCACGCCAGGTTGCGGCGCTCGGTCCAGCGCACGTAGCCGATCGGGTAGTCCCGCCCCTCGAGCTCGTACTCCGGGTCGTAGCGCCCGGGGCCGTAACTGCGCGAGAACCGGACGTCGAGCTCTTTCTCGTAGTACGCGTTCCACGGCAGGTCCAGGCGGCACTTGCCGATGTCGACGACCCGGCCACGGTCCCGGCACAACCGGGCGGCCAGCTCGACGGGCTGGTTGCTGCCGCCGCCGGCGGCCAGGTACACCTGGTCCACGCCGTGACCGCAGGTGAGTTCGGCGACAGCGGCTTCCACGGCCGCGGACGCGGGATCGCCGCAGGCCGCGGCGCCCAGGCCCTCGGCGAGCTCGCAGCGCACCGGGTCGGGGTCGACCCCGACGACGCGGACCCCCGAAGCGGCGAGGAGCTGCACCACCAGCTGCCCGATCAGCCCGAGGCCGATGACCAGCGCCACGTCGCCGAGTTGCGGCTCGGCTCGGCGCACGCCCTGCATCGCGATCGACCCGACGGTGCCGAAGGCCGCGTGCCGCGGCGCGAGGCCGTCCGGCACCGGGGCGTAGAGGTTCTTCGGCACCCAGTTCAGCTCGGCGTGCAACGCGTGCTCGTTGCCGGCGCAGGCCACGAGGTCGCCGACCTTCACATCGTCGATCCCGGCGCCGACCTGCTCGACCACCCCGCACAGCGAGTAGCCCAGCGGCGTGTAGGAGTCCAGCTTGCCCATCACCTTGCGGTAGGTGGCGGGCACCCCGTTGGTGGCTACGCTCTGCATGACCTTGGCCACCTGATCGGGACGGGAGCGGGCCTTGCCCAGCATCGACATGCCGGCCTCGGACACCTTCATGAGCTCGGTCCCGGTGGATATCAGCGAGTAGGCGGTGCGGACCAGCACACCGCCCGGCTTGCACCCCGGCACCGGCACGTCGAGCACCGCCAGCTCGCCGCTCTTGTAGTTCTGCACAACCTGCTTCACAAAGTCCCCTTGTTTCTACGCCGTCTTCTACGCCGCCGAGCGAGCACTCCGCCCGGACCCGGAGGTCGCGTCGCGGTACCAGTACTCGAGGGTCAGCACATGCCACAGATGCTTGGAGAAGTCCCGCTGCCCGGCAGCGTCCTCGGCGACCATGCGCGCCAGCGCGTCGCGGCGCAGGAACCCGGAGTTGACGAGCACGCCGTCGTTCACCACCTCGCGCACCAGCGGTGCCAGATCCCGGCTCATCCAGGCGCGCAGCGGCGCGCTGAACAGGCCCTTGGGCCGGTACACGATCTCCCGGGGCAGGATCGAGGTGGCCGCCTCCTTGAGGACGGCCTTGCCCTGCCGTCCGACGATCTTGCGATCGCCGGGCACGGCGAACGCCGCCTTGACCACCTCGACGTCCACGTACGGCACCCGCACCTCGGTCGACGCGGCCATGCTGGAGCGGTCCGTGTAAGCGAGGTTCAGGCCCGGCAGGAACATCCGGGCGTCGCCCAGGCACATGCGGTTGACGAAGTCGTCCAGCTCGTTGTCCTCGTAGATGTCCGCGTGCTCGGTCAGCACGTCGTCCACCGTCCCGGCCAGGTCGGGATTGACCAGGGCGAGCAACTCGTCCTGGTCGTACATGGTGTAGCTGCGCCGGAACGCGGTCTCCTCCGGCAGATCGGCGAAGGAGAGGAACCGCTTCGCGAAGCGCACCGACCGATACCCCCGGCGGGCCGTTGCCACCGGCAGCCGGTCCACGGCCCGGGACACCCCGCGCCGCAGGGGCCGCGGGACGCGCTGATAGCGCAGCGCGATCAGGTTGGCCAGGTGCTTGCGGTAACCGGCGAACAGCTCGTCGGCACCCATCCCCGAGAGCATCACCTTGACCCCGGCCTCCCGGGCGGCCTCGCAGATCAGGAACGTGTTGATCGCGGCGGGGTCGCCGATCGGTTCGTCCAGGTGGTACGTCATCTGCGGCAGCAGGTCGAGCACGTTCGGAGCGATCTCGATCTCGTGCAGGTCGACGCCGAACCGCTCGGCCACCTGCCGGGCGTAGCGAAGGTCGTCGGGCATCGCCTCGAACTTGGCGTCCTCGGCGCGGAACCCGATCGTGTAGGCGGAGATCCCGGGTTGGTCGCGGGCGGCCAGCGCGGTCAGGTAGCTGGAGTCGAGGCCGCCGGAGAGGAAGGTCGCCACGGGTACGTCGGAGAGCAGGTGGCGGCGAGTCGACTCCTCGACGATGGCGGCCAGGTCCGGCTGCTCGCCGCCCCGGGCCCGCTCCCGGCCCTCGGCGGCGACGTCCTTCAGGTGCCAGTACCGGCCGCGCTCCACCCGGCCGTCGGGCCGGCACCGCAGCCAGCTCCCCGGCGGCAGCTTCTCCGCCTCGCGGAACGCGCACCGTGAGTCCGGCACCCAGTAGTACAGCAGTGACGCCACCAGCGCCGCCTCGTCCACCTGCAGCGATCCGCCGGTGGCGGCGGCGAGCGCCTTGAGCTCGGAGGCGAACACCAGCCCCGCACCGCGCCGGAGCAGGAACAGCGGCTTGATGCCGAGCTGGTCGCGGGCGAGCACCAGCTCACCGGTTCGCTCGTCGAAGATCCCGAACGCGAACATGCCGCGCAGCCGGGGCAGACAGTCGGTGCCCCAGCGCCGCCAGGCCTCAAGCAGCACCTCGGTGTCGGAGGTACCGCGGAAGCGCACCCCGGCCGCCGCCAGTTCGGCACGCAGCTCGGGCGCGTTGTACAGCTCCCCGTTGTACGTCAGGACGAGGCCGTCCGAGACCATCGGCTGGGCGCCGGTCTCGGACAGGTCGACGATGGCCAGCCGACGGTGCCCGAGGTGCACCTCGCCGTCACCGACGGAGTGGCTGTACCGGCCCGCCCCGTCCGGACCGCGGTGGGCGAGGGTATCGGTGAGCCGGTCGGTCACGGCCTTCCCGTCCGGCCATCGGTAAGTCCCTGCGATGCCACACATGTCCTACCGCGCTTCCTGGTCGTTGTCCGGGACCTGTGCGGCCCACATCGGCAGCCGCTCCGTCCGCCGCCGGCCCGTCCCGTTCTGCCGGGCCGGCCGCTCGTTCCGCCCGCGCAGCGCGGTGTGCAGCCCGTCCCACAGCGTGCCGTCGGTCCGGTCACGCGGATCGGGGTCGATCAGCACCACGCCGATCACCGGAATGCTCTGGTCCGCGAGCTGCCGCGCCACGGTGTGCAGCCATGCGGCGCTGCCGTGCCCGGCACGCACGACGAGCACGGTCTGGGTGCCGAGGTGCTGCAGGTCGGTCCACGCCGCGCCGGGTGCCACCGAGCCGACGCCGAGCCGGCGCTCCTGCTGCGATCCGGTCGCGGCGCTCTCGCCGCTGACCACGGTGGGGTCTCCTGGCTTCGGGCGGCGGTTGGCGAGCTGCTGGCGTGGCAGACCATCGACGATGACCACCGGTTCCTCAGCCGTCGCCAGTGCCCGTGCCAGGTCCAGGGCGATCACACTCGTGCTGCGCGCACAGCCCAGTTCCAGCAGCGACACCGGTTCCGCGGAGTCGCGCACGGTGCGGGCCAGGGACGAGGTGAGCCTTGTCCGTGCCGCCCGGGTCCGTCGGCGCTGCCACAGCTTGATCGACCAGCGGGGCACGCGGCGCAGCTCCGCGATGACCGAGGCGCCCAGGTTCGCCGCGATCTCCCGGCGCAGCACGGGGCGGTCCGCCACCACCGAGCCGACCGCGGCCACCGCGAGCCCGAGGACGAGACCGAGGACGAGCCCGATCACGGCGTTGGTGGCAGCGGTCTTGGGCAGGGAGTGCTGCACCGCGCGCGGGGCGTCCACGATCTGTGTGCCGGCGATCAGCCGGGGCGTGCTGGTGCGTGCCTCTCCGGCGCGCTGATCGAAATCGGCTACCCGCGAGGTGAGTTCGGCCCGGCGGGCGAAGAGAGACTCGAGGTTCGCCGAGTCTTCCGGGCTGCTCTCCGGGGTTCTGTCCCCGATCTTCTTGTTGACCTGGGCGAGTTCGTCCCGCATCCGGTCACGCTGCTCGAGCAGGGTCTTGGACTCGGCGTTCGCGGCTTCCTGTATCCGCCGCACATGGTCCGCGACGAACGCGCCGGCCAGCGCCTTGGCGCGGGCCACCGCTTCCGCGTCGCTGTCACCTGTCACATCGATCCGCAGCAGGTTGTTGGTCAAGCCGATGCCCCCGTAGTCCTGCATGAAGTCCTCCGGTTTTTCCGGGGACTTGAGGGACCGCAGGGCCTTGCTCGCGATCCGCGTGGTCTGCAGCAGCGCGGCGTCGGTGCGGATCAGCGTTCCGGGGTCGTTCGGCTGGTCCGCCTGGTGCGCGACCAGCACCTTGGTCACCGCGGTCGGCGGTGGCGGCATCAGGACCGCCACCGCCGCGCCGACGAGCAGCCCAAGCAGTGCCATGGCGGACCAGAGGCGGCGCCGCCTCCGTACCGCCACCACCAGCGACTGCAGGTCAAGCAGTGGAGTGGCGGCCGATGACTCCGAACTCGTACTCGTCGTCACCCTGAGCCTCCCCTTGCGTCGTCGCCCACTGCGAGCGCCAGCGTGGCGGCATCCCGAGGCCGGCCGGCGGACCGTGTCGGACGGGTCCAGACCGTGCCGGCGAGGACGATGCCGACGACCTCGTGCTTGGCATCCGCACACGCCTCGGCGATGCCGGCGAGTTCCCCTGCGGTCCAGCTGCCCGCGCTGAGCACGACCAGGGCACCGGACTCGTTGTCGCGGTCCGGCATCATCGGCTGGGTCACCGAAACCCCCACCACGCGCAGCAGCAGATCGCTCCCGGCCTCGGCGACGAGCTGCCCGGCGGCCCGGCGGGCGATCTCGTCGCCGTCCGGGACGACGACCAGCAGCCGTCGGGGGGCGGGCAGTTGGTCGCGGAGGCGGGCGCACACCCGCCGGTAGCGGATCTGCCTGCTGGCCTCGTCGCCGGAGGTCTGCGGGGTCGGTACGTCCCACCGGATGTCGAGGCCGAGGAGCCGGCGGATCCGGGGCCGCAGGGCACTGTCTTCCGGTCGGTGCGCGGGCCGTTCACCAGGTACGTCGACGGTGCCGAGGAGCGCCGAGCCCAGCGCCGCGGCGATCTCCGGTTCGGTGCGCAGTCGGCGACTCACCCGCGCGGCGGTGAGATGGCCGATGACCGAGACCAGGAAGAACATCAGCGCCCCGGCGACGATGAGTTGCATCCTTGTCGGCGGTGCCTCGCCGGTCGGCCGGGCGGACGGCCCCATGACGACCATGTTGGCCTTGTTGGTCGCCGGGTCGGCCTGGTCCAGCTTGTCCATGGCCTCCTGCAACGCGGTGCGCAGCTTCTCGAGCTCGGTGCGGCCCTGCACGCTCTCCACGGTCTGCCCCGGATCGGCCGCCTCGGCCAGGTCGGTGATGCGGCGGCTGGTCTGCATCACCATCTTCCGCAGCGCCTCGGGTCCCGCAGTCGCTTCGGGGTCGGTGTTGTCGCCGGCGATCCGCGCGGCGAATGTGACGTACTGCTGGGCCACTTGGTCGGAGAGCCGCTGCGCACGCTCCGGGGTGTCGGCCGTACCAGAGATCTTGATGATGTTCCCGTCCGAGGCCTTGGCGCTCACCTGGTCCCGCAGCTCGCGGCCGCTGACGCCGCTCCAGTCGAGCGCAGCGGCCGCGCGGTCGACCACCACCGAACTGGTCGCGATCTCCGACTGAGTCAGCAGCTCGCGCTCTTCCCACGCGCCCGGCAGCAGTACCGATGCCGATGTCGTGTAGCGCGGCGGAAACAGCAAAGAGGTGCCGTAACCGACGAGCGCACCCACCACGGCGAGGACGGTGAGAAGCCGCCGGCGCCGACGGATGATCCGGCCGACCGTGACCAGGCGTATCGTGTCATCGCTCAACGGCGCTGCCTCTTCCCTGCCCGGTCCGGGTGGCCCGCCGATACCGGAGCGTGGTCCCGGCAGGCAGCGGCGTAGGCGGCAAGCAGCGATTGCTGGGAGTTCCGCCAGGCGAGCGGCCCGTTGATCCGTTCCTCGCCGATCTTGCCCATGCGGGCCCGCTTCTCCGGGTCGTCCAGGAGCAGCGCGATGAGCTTGGCGAACTCGGCCTCGTCGTTGGCGGGTGCGTAGACGGCGGCGTCGCCGGCGGAGACCCGCGCCTCCCGGAGGTCGAACGAGACGATCGGCCGTCCCATCACCATGTACTCCAGGACCTTGTTCATGGTCGACACGTCGTTGAGCGGATTGTGCGGGTCGGGGGAGAGGCACACGTCCGCGGTGGACAGGTAGCGCGCCAGGTCGGCGTCCGGGATGCGCCCGGTGAACTGCACCTGCTCCGAGAGCCCGAGTCGCCGGGACAGCTCGACCATCGCGTCGAAGGTGTCGCCGCCGCCGACGAACACCGCATGCCAGTCGGTCCGCCCGAACTCGTCGCGCAGCTTCGCGAGGGCCCGCAAGGCGTAGTCGACGCCGTCCTGGGGGCCCATGACGCCGAGGTAGCACAGCAGATGAGGCTTGCCGCGCTTCAGCTCCGGCTCGGGCGGTACCGGCTGGAACCGGTTGGTGTCGGGCGCGCTGCGCACCACGAAGACGTCCTCCGGCCGCTGCCCGCCACGGCGCAGCGCGACGTCCCGGTAGCTCTCGTTCGTGGCGAGCACGACGTCCGCGGCCCGGTAGGTCCGCCGTTCCAGCGCGCACACGGCGCGGTAGAGCAGATCCTCGCCGCGGTCGAACCGGGAGAGGTACAGCTCGGGTACCAGGTCGTGCTGGTCGAAGACGAACCGCGCGCCGCGCCGCTTCAGCCACAGTGCCGGCAGGAACAGAAGGTCGGGCGGGTTGCAGGCGTGGACCACGTCGACCGGGCCAACCTTGCGGGCCAGCCGGGCCGTATGCCACAACGCCGATCCGTACTCCCGCAGGTAGCCGGCCGGTCCTCCGGTGGCCGCGCGCAACGGGTAGCGGTGGATCCGCACCCCGTCGATCTCTGCCTCCGGCTCCGTGTCCCGCGTACTCCCCCGGGGACAGATGACGTGCACCTTCCAGCCCGCGTCGCGCAGCGTCGTGCACTCCTGCCACACCCGCCGGTCGAACGGCACCGACAGGTTCTCCACCAGGATCAGCGCGCGCCGGTCCGGCCGGTCGCCGCTGATTGCGTCACCAAGCAAGGCCTATGTACCCCGGTTCGGCCCGGCGCGCTTCGGCGTCGGGAAGGTGGATGAGGTCGACGATCACCGGGCCTTCGCCATGGGGCAGCGCCGACAGCACGGCCGGGTCTCTGGTCCCGACCAGGCACACCTCGGCGTGCTCGAGCACCTCGTCGACGGAATCCGCGAGCAGCTGGGCGAGGTGCGGCAGCCGGGTCTCGATGTACTCGCGGTTCGCGCCGATCAGCCGGGAGAGGCTCACATTGGCGTCGTGGATCCGCAGGTCGTACCCCTTGCCGAAGAGCGTCTCCGCCAGCTCGACGAGCGGACTCTCACGAAGGTCGTCGGTGCCGGGTTTGAAGGACAACCCGAACAGGCCCACCCGGCGCTTGCCGGTGCGCTCGACCAGTTCCACCGCGCGCTGCAGATGCGCGGAGTTGGAGGGCAGCACGTGGGCGAGGATGGGCACCGAGACGTCGGCCCGCTGCGCCGCGTGGACCAGGCTGCGTAGGTCCTTGGGCAGGCAGGAGCCACCGAAGGCGAAGCCGGGCCGCAGGTAGGCGGGGCTGATGTTCAGCTTGCGGTCGGCCAGGAACACGTCCATCACCTGGTGCGAGTCCACCCCGAGCGCCTGGCACACCGCGCCCAGCTCGTTCGCGAAGCCGATCTTGAGGCCGTGGAACGCGTTGTCCGCATATTTGATCGCCTCGGCCGTCGGGACCGGCACCCGGAACACCTCGCCGGGCAAGCCGTCATACAGTGCCATCACCGCGTCGCCGCTTGCCGGGTCGAGCTCGCCGATGACGGTCTTGGGCGGGTCGAAGAAGTCCCGCACACTGGTGCCCTCGCGCAGGAATTCCGGGTTGACCGCGACGCCCACGTCCACCCCGGCCGTGCCGCCGACGTACTTCTCCAGGATCGGTAACAGCAGGTTCAGGCAGGTGCCCGGGAGCATGGTGCTGCGGAACACGACGGTCTGCCGCCCACCCCGCTCGGCCAGCACGGCGCCGATCTGCTCGGTTACCCGCTCCAGATACGTGGTGCACAGGCTGCCGTTGGGCTCCGACGGCGTGCCCACGCAGACCAGCGAAATCTCGCTGCCCATGATCGCCTCGCGGACGTCGCCGGTAGCGCGTAACGCTCCGGTCCGCACGACCTCGGCGATGAGCTCGCCGATCCGCTCCTCGACCACCGGGGCCTTGCCGTCGTTGACCAGGTCGACCTTCACCTGGTTCACGTCCACCCCGATGACCTCGTGACCCATGCTGGCCAGGCACGCGGCCGACACGCAGCCCACGTAGCCGAGCCCGAAAACGCTGACCTTCATGACCCGTCCCTCTCCCCAGGCAGGCCCTCTTGGCCTGCCATCCGCGCGCCGGCCGGCCAGTTGAGCCGCAGTCCCCCGCGCATCAGTAGGCCCCCTGCCCATGGAGCACCGCACGCAGCGTCTTCCACAAGATCACTGTGTCCAGGGCGAGCGACCAGTCCTCCACGTACCGCAGGTCGAGCCTGACCGCCTCGTCCCACGGCAGGTCGCTGCGTCCACTGATCTGCCACAGGCCGGTGAGCCCGGGCTTGACCAGCAGCCGCCGCCGGATGTCCGGGCCGTACGCAGCGGACTCCTCCGGTAACGGAGGCCGCGGGCCGACGAGCGACATCGATCCGGTGAGTACGTTGATGAGCTGGGGGAGTTCGTCGATCGAGTACCGGCGCAGCACTGCTCCCACCCGGGTCACCCGCGGATCCCGGCGGAGCTTGAACAGCAGGCCGGCGCCCTCGTTGCGGTCGGCCAGCGCGGCACGTGCCCCGTCAGCCCCGGTGACCATGGTGCGGAACTTGAGAATGGTGAACTCGCGGCAGTCCTTGCCGACTCTGCGCTGGCGGTAGAACGCCCCGCCCCGACTGTCCACCAGCACGAGCAGCCCGACGAGCACCATCAGCGGCGCGAACAGCATCAGCAGGATCGCTGCGCCCATCCGATCGACGACCTCTTTGATCGCCCGGTGACCCCCGGTGAAGGTCGGCATACTGACCCGCAGCAGCGGGATCCCGAGCACCGCGTCGACGTGCAGCCGCGGGCCGGCCACCTCCATCAGCACGGGAGCCACGACCATCTCGGCATCGCTGCCTTCGAGGTTCCAGGCCAGCCGCTGCAGCCGCTCCGGTGACCAGTGCGGGTCCGGTGTGACCGCGACGACACGGTAGCCGTCGCGGCGGACGTGGCCCGCGACGTCCGTCAGTCGGCCGACGACCGGCACTCCGTCCAGTTGGTCGCCGTCGAGCCCGAGACCGTCCGTCGTGCACACCGCATCCACCCGCCAGCCGAGGTGCGGGGACTTGCGGGTTCGGGTGATCAGGTCGCGCACGGTGGCAGGGCTCCCGGCAGCGAGCACCGGTCTCAGGCACTGTCCTTCGTTCCGCTGTTTGTGCAGCCCGAGGCGGAGCAGATACCGCGCGGTCATGGTGACGAGTGCGATCGCGGGGATCGCGACGAAGATCCAGAGCTTGATGTTGCGCGAGGTGAGGGCGATCCCGCCGAGCGCCAGTACGACGGTCGCCGTGAACAGTGAGCGTCCGAGCCGGCGGAATTCCTCGGCGCCCTGGCCGAGCACGGCCGGAGCCCATGCCCGGCTCACCGCAAGCGCTCCCAGCACCAGCAGCTCGGTGCCGAATGCGAGTATTCCCCACTTCTCGTGCCAGTTGGCCGCGTCTCGGGCCCCGAAGAAGTTGCCGATCGCCGCCACCACCAAGGCGGTGGCCACGGTATCGCTGGTGATCACGGTACGGCGGTACCGATGCTCCCAGTCGTTCACGAGCTGGCTGATTGCCCCATTCGCCAGACGCCCGCGCGTCGACGGTAAAGGGCCGACTAATCCGCCCTGCCGCACAGAACCCCCCCGGGTCCCCAGTGGTTCGACGTGTTCGCCCAACACTGTTCCTCCCCCCGGGAGGCCCCCGCCTCCCGCACGCTTCCACCCCTCGGGAGGCCCATCGCCCCCCGCACGCTTCCACCCCTCGGGAGGCCCATCGCCCCCCGCGCCGCGCTGTTCCTCCCCCCGGGAGGCCCCGCCCCCCGCGCATGACATCCCGGCTATTTCAGCGCTACTTGAACAACCCGCCCTGGCGGCAGCGGACTCGCATGTCCTGCCAGACTCTCGAGGTGCGCGGGAACCCGTCGAAACCTCGGGTGCTCCCCGCACCCGAAGCCCCTCTCGGGCTCCAAGAATTGATCATCCCCACGTCTGGCACCGGGGACACGACTGCTGGCTTTCCGTAGTGCCGGACTAATGGATCATTATTGGTCGCCTCATGCCCGAGCAGTTGAAGCACGGCCAATCTAGACCAACGGGGCCGGTCTGTAGAGGGGATGTGTGCAATTTGTGCTCAAGCTTTGAAGCCGGGCCCACCGACCGGTGCCTACGGGTGCCTTGACGCCATCGCGCGCTCCAGAGGCGCACGACTTGAGCGTGTCGGTGTTCGGCGGCATGTTCAAGGGCGCGCAACCGCCTCAAGGCCCGGGCGTGGGCCGCGATGGCCATGGCGGTCGGCGGGCAGCCCTGTGCCTCGGGCGGATGCCCGGCCGCCAGAGACACCCGCCTGACGCTCGGCGGCGGATCCGGCGCCGAGAACCGCCTGGCTCAAGGCCGATCTGAGCAAGGTGCCCGCGGGAGCCAGGATCGTCCGAGCCCGTCTGGTCCTGACTCCGGCCGAGTGCGGCACGGGATCCTGCGCGTAGCGGCCCCTATAGATGTACCAGCTGTACGAGCCCTGGGCAGCTCCGCAGACCGGCACCGCCGTGCTGGGTCTGCTGGACGACGCTCCGTTCGCGGATGCGGCCCTGCCCGGCGCTCAGGACCCCCAACCCATCGTGCAGTCCGGGCTGGAGCGGCCTTTCGCGACCGGGCGACAGGTCGCGTACCGGCGGGCCCAGTGGTGACCGGCCCGCATGTCCTTCGGGTGTGCGAGACGGCCCCCGGCTGGGGGCGGGAGCCCGGATCAGGCCTGTACCGGCAGGCGTGCGGCGGCCCACCGAGCTCAGAGCCCGGTGACTTTGGCGCTCGCCGACAGCTCGTAGACCAGGGTGACCGTGCGCCGGCTGCCGGGTGCGAGGGTGATGTCCCAGCGGGCGATGCCCTCGGCGTCGACCACGTCGGGCGCCGGGGAGCATGAATCCTTGTGCAGGCGTATCTCCACCGCCGAGACCTCGGAGACCGGGATCCGCTCCCGAAGGACGACCGCCCGCTCGCCGTGCTCCCCTGGGGCGGAGAACCGGGACAGGTGCAGCCGGACCGTGCGGGTGACCACGGTCCGCTGGGTGATTCCGGCGGAGTCGCGGGACTCCTCGGCCTGCCGGACCACCCTGTAGTCGTCGCAGCTGCCGAAGGCCAGCTCAACGGGGGCGCCGGGGGCGGTGAAGTCCAGCGTGCCGCGGCCGCTGTATCCGCTGCCGCGGACCAGGTCCACGGGCCCGGCGAGCAGCGCGTGGCCGGACAGGTTGTCGAACCGCACCACCTGGGTGACCAGGGGGGACAACTCCGGTGAGCAGGCGTACTCACTGCGCGCGGCCGTGGTGAATGCGGAGAGCAGCACTCGGTGGGCGCGGCCGTCACCGGGCACCGAGACCGGCGCGGGGGATCTCAACACCCGCGCCTCGCCGCCGTCGTCCACCCCCGGCAGGCCGAGCACCGGGGCCGGGCCGAGGGCCCCGATCTCCTCCTCGCGCAGTTCGACGTCGACCGTGCGGCGCTCCGCCGCGGAGCGGTCCTTGAGCGTCAGTCGGTCCTCGCCCAGCCGTGGCGGATCGGTGGCCAGCGCGGAGCGGGCCGTCGACAACGTCAGCCGTACGTCCGACCAGTCCTCACCGGTCCGCTGCCAGACCATCGCGTCGGTCTCCAGTGTCAGGAAGTCCCCGTCGAGCACGGCCCGGTAGGCGGGCCGCCACAGCGCACACGAGGTGAGGTGGCTCAGGCGCAGCCCGACCGGCCCGGCGACCGCGGCCTCCACGGTCAGCTCGATATGGCCCACCAGCTCGGCGGGTTCCTCCTCGGAGAGGTGCATGGCCCGCTGGGCTTCCCCGAGTTCGGCGGCGAGGGCGGCCAGCCGGGCTTCCACGGTGCGGAGTTGCTCGCCGTGCGCGTCGCGCTCGTCGTCCACCCGGTCCAGTTCGCGGGCCCAGCGGGGCCGTTCGGTCTCCCCGGAGCCGGCGCCTTCACCGACCTCCCGCAGCAGATCGGCGGCGAGGCGGCCGAGCAGGTCGAGGCGGGCATGCAGCCGGTCGCGTCGCTGCCCCAGGGCCAGCCGCTCCTCTTCGAGGGTGTGTACGCGGTGGCGCAGGGCGGAGTCGTCGTCGGTGGACGGCAGCGGCCCGCGCGGCGTCCAGCTGCGGACGATCCGCACGTCGAGCACGGTCGCGGGGTGATCGGCGGTCAGCTCGGCATGGAGGGTCCGGTCGACGGCCAGCGCACTGACCGGCCCGAGACGCAGCCGCTGGACCCCGGCCTCCAGGTCGAGCACGACGGCGCGCTCGATGTGGGCCCGATCCTCGAGGCACGTGACGGCGGTGACGGGGAGGGCGATCGGCTTCGGGGCCGTGGACATGGCGTGTGTCAGCTCCTGCGGTTGCCGCCGACCAGGGCCTTGCCGGTCGGGATGCGGATCTCGTAGCCGCCGTCGAAGGCGGCAGTGGCGCCTGCGGGCAGGTCCAGCCGCCAGACGCGGGTGCCCGGCGGATGCCGATCGGGCCCCGTGTCTTCCCCGGGTGCCGTCCAGTCGGCCCGTTCCTCGATCCGGACGTCCGGATCGGAGGTGACCGGCACCCGCTCGCGGACTTCCACGGTGACGGGCCTCGCGAGCCGGTTGGCCAGCTCCACGTGGACGCGGTGGTCGAGCACGGTGATGTTGTTGCGCAGGCCCGAGGTCGACTCGTGCAGGTTCGTACGGCGGGTGACCCGGATGCCCTCGGCCGGCCCGAGTCCCACCCGGCGGACACCGCCGGGGGCGAGCGTGGGCAGTGCGGCGGTCAGCAGGAAGTCGTCGTCGACGGTGACCTCCACCGGGCCGGCCAGCAGTGCCTGGTCGGTGGCGTTGGAGAGCACCAACGTCGCGTACACGGTCTGCTCCACGGACGGCACGCAGAGGTACTCGGTACGCAGGCCGACCGGGATCTCGCCGACGGTGACGGTGTGCCAGGTGCCGTCCGACGGAATGTCGGCGCGGGCGGCGGCATCGAAGCGGTGGTCGAAGGAACCCGCCGACTCGCGGGGCCGCACGGCCTGTCCGGGCAACGGCAGCGCGGCCACCGCTTCGGCGCGGCGCCGGTACTGGGCCGCCACCGGGTCGAAGGGAGAGTCGGGAAACAGCCGGCCTCTGCGACCGCACTGTTCGTCGGGGCCGCACAGGACAAGGGCGGCATAGTCGAGCTCGGCGCCGCTCGGCTGCGGCGGACCGGCTACCGGTGCCGGAGGGGGTGGCGGCGCAGCCCGGCCAGGAGCCGCGGGCGCCATGGCGGCGGGTGCAGCCGCGAAGGACCTGCCGCCGGTACGCGGCCTGTCGCCCGGTCGCGACCCGGCCGGCTGCGCGAGGGCGGGCATCCCGCCGCCGAAGACTTCCGGGGGAGCGCCGACTGCGCCGCCGGGCACCGGGACTGCGGTCGGCGGACCGCCGTAGGCCTGCGGTGCCGGGGGCGGGGGAGGAACGGGACCGGACGCGGAGCCGGCCCCGACAGCCGCGGGTGGGGCGGTCGTGGCCGGGCCGGGGCCTGCCGCGTCGTATCCGGAGAACAGGTCGGCGAGCCCGGCCGGGGGCTCGCGCCAGCCAGAAGGCGAGGGGGCGGGCTGACTGCGTCCGATCCGGATCGAACGGAGCCTCGGCAGGTCGGTGCGGCGCCGAAGATCGGCGGTGGCCAGGGCGATGCGTACGCCGGTCCAGTCCTCGCCGGTCCGCTGGGCGACCGAGGCGCGCAGCACCAGACGGCCGCTGCCGTCGCCCTGACGGTGAGTGAGACGGTAGGCCGGCACCCAGACGGCGCCCGGCACCCCGTATTCCAGCTCCAGCTCCACCTCCGCGTCACCGGTGCCTTCGAGGGTCAGGACCGCGCAGACCATGGTCTCCACATGCGCTGACGGCGCGTCGGTGGAGGCGCGGGCGAGCCTGTCGGCGGCGACGGTGAGCTCGTGCTCGACGTTGCGCAGGGCCTCCTCCAGCTCGACGAGGCGGTTGTGCAGTCCCGTCAGCCGCTCGTCGACGAAGTCGGCGAGCTCCAGCCACGCGTCGACCGGGGTGCGGCGGTGCGGGTCTTCGCGCCGGCGGGCAGGTGGGACCGGGTGGAGAGCCCTGACCTCCTCGATCAGGCTCAGCTGTCGGTCCCGGCGTCCCCGCGCCGCCGCGTACTCGTCGCTCAGCCGCTCGACCTCGCGCCGCAACTCGTCGGGCCTGCCCGTGCCGAGCGGCTCGGCCTCGACTTCCACCCGGGCCTCGGTGACGCGCACCCCGGGGGCGCCCAGGACACGGGCCCGCAGCGAGCCCGGGTCCAGCGAGCGGGGCAGTCCGGTCACCCGCACCCGGCCGTCAGGCGACACGCTGCCCCGGGCCAGGCGGCGGCAGACCGCGCCCTGTGCGTACACCACGACCGAATCGAGGGTCGACCCCCACCTCTGTGCTGACTCAGCCTGTGTTGACTCAGCCGTCATGTGCTCCGCCCCCCGTCGCGTCCATGCTGAGCGAAGCCTACGCCCGGGCGATCTGCGCGTCCGCGTCGAATCAGGAGGATGGCGTCCAGGACCGCACGCCCTGTTGGCAGAGCAGCCGTTTCACGGCCTTCTGCAGGGGGCGAGTGGCATGCACTGCAGCGCTGCGGACGGCTTCGGTTGCCCGCACACAAGCGGGCAGCCGCTGCGAATGCCCAACGCTCCTTCTGAGGCAGCCCTTTTCTTCGGTCGCACGGACTTTGCCCTGGGGCCTGCCCGGACGGATGAGCCAAGGTGCCTTGCTCCCTCTCGGACCCGCGGTCGCAGCTGTTCGGTATGCCCGTGCCGGGGAGTGGGGTCGGGGCTGTCTTAGCGGAGCTTGGCGGATACGAACACGAATAACACCAACCGTCATGTGCGGTTGAGCTTCCTGGGGTGATGTGTCTGCCCTTGGGAGGGAGCTGGCTTTGAGCCGGCAGGCTTGCGGCCGGGGTAGCGGAACCGCCGCTCTCTTCTCGGCAACAGTGGCTTGTGAAGCGTCACGATGGCGGTGGAGCTGGGCCGCAAGGTACCGCTGGATCCCGGCCTCGGCTTCGCGATCCGCGACGGCGGCCGGACGGTCGGGGCGGGGACGGTGACCTCAGTCGGCTGAACGGCGCGGGTGCCCGCCTCCTTCGCGATGCGGGCGCCCGCTCGTACGGCTGTCAGTTACGCGCGCGAGCTTGATCGCACATCGGGTCGTGTGCGGGGGAGTTGTGCTCCGAGCCCGACGTCAGGGCCTTCCACCAGCGCCGAGCTGCCGACGTACATCTCGGCGAACGCGGCCTTGTGCACCCGTACGCCCGCATGGGAGAGCGGTCGGATCAGGAGGCCCGGCGCACACCCTGGGGCGGTCGACGCTGAGAGAAACAGACGGCGTACAGCCCGGACTCGTCTGCCGCCTTGCACTTCCGCAGGTCAGGGCACATTCTATGGAGCGGCTGGGCCGATGGGGTCGAAACCGGGTCGAATTTGATACCTGCGCAACGCTCAACGGTCCATGGCAGCGGGGGCCGGCCTCGTCCCGCAGGAATTGCACGACCGCTATGCCGGTTCGTCCGGCCCGTGCTCGGTCGGCGCCGCCGGAGGTTGACCGTTGAAACCGTTGGCCCAGTTCCGGCCGCGCAAGGAGAACAAGAGCAGCGGTGGTTCCCTGCGCTCGCGGTAGGCGACAACTTCCGTGACCTTGGTCAGGTGCTCAGGCCGGTGAGGGGTTCGGTTCCGTCGATGAAAGCGCGGGCGAGGTCGGACAGGCGGCGGTTGTGTGCGCGGGCGTAGCCGCGCAGTGCGGTGAAGGCCTGTTCCATGTCGATGCCCTGGCGTTCGGCGAGCTTGCCTTTGGCTTGTTCGATCAGGACCCGGCTGTTCAGCGCGGCCTGCAGCTGTTCGTTGAGGACGTTGCTGCGGTGGGTGGAGCGCTGTTGCAGGAGGCTGATGGTGGCGACGTCGGCCAGGGCCTGTGCGATGGGTGTGCCGACCGGGTCGAAGGGGCCGGGATGGGCGCGGAAGAGGTTGAGGGCGCCGACGACTTCGTCCCGCAGACGCATCGGCACGGCTTGGACCGCTGCGAACCCGCTGTGCTGGGCCGCCGTGACGAAGCGCGGCCAGCGGCCTGCCTCCCTGCTCAGGTCGGGGACTGCCACCGGTGCGCCGGTGCGGAAGCACTCCAGGCAGGGTCCTTCGTCGTTCTGGAGCTGGAAGAGCTCGAGCAGGCGTACTTGTTCGCTGGAGGCGGCCATGACGCGGAGTTCGCCGTCCCGGTCCGCGAGCAGCACACCGGCCGCGCTGGCGCCGAGCATACCGACGCAGCGGTCGGTCAGCAGGCGCAGGAAGTCGATCAGGTCGAAGTCGGCGACCAGGTTGTCGGCCAGTTCGACGAATGTCTTGGCAAGGAGCTGATCATTCATCGTGTACACCTCTGTTGAGACTGGTCCCGCCGGAATGGGACGGGAAGTGCATCGCAGTGCATCCATTGGCCCGTGCGGGGTGTCAGGCATCGTCATCGCCTGGATCTGGATCTGGGTTCGGGGAAATGCTGAGCCGACGGGCGACCACGTCGGCGGCCACCTCGGCCAGTCGGCGCCCTTGGGCATAGGCATGGGCGCGGAGCCGGACGAAGGCTTCTTCGATGCCGACGCCGAGTTGGACCGTGAGCATGCCGGTGGCTTGGTCGATCTCGGCCCGGTAGCTGCCTAGGTCCTCGAAGCGCCCGTCCAGCAGCATTCCGACGGCCGTCGCGCCCGTCTCGTCGATCTGCGTATCGAGCAGGACCAGAGTCGCGATATCGGCGAAAGCCAACGCGTCGGCCAGCTCCTCCGCATCCAACTGAACCGGCACGCGCGAGTACAGGTCCAGAACTCCAGGACTGATCGCCCCCATTTGCAGGGGGAGCGCGAAGGCGGCGAGTGCTCCGGCTTCCAGGGCCGCACCGGCGAACACGGGCCAACGGTCCTGCAGTTCACCGGTCCGCAGATCCGGCGCCAAGACGGCCGAGCCGTGCGTGAAGGCATCCACGCAGGGCCCCTCGCCCAGTGTGAGTTGCAGCTCTTCCAGTTGCCTGCTGATGTCGTCAGTGCTGCACAACGGATGGCTGGCTGCGGCCCGGGACATCGCGGACACCCCGGCCCCGCCGACCGGCAGCGCGGCCACCGCCGCGGTGCACACATCCACCACGCTGACGCGGGCATGACGTCGGGCTGCCTGCTCGGCGACCAGCGCCCGGATCCGGGCCGACCTGCTTTGAGGCGTCACCCGGGCCACTGAGTCCAGGCATGGCGAGCAAGTCCGGCCAGTCTCAGGGCGTTCGCTCCCGCACACCGCCCGAGAGGGCAGGCGCGATTGGAGCAAGCCAATGCGGCGAGGCTGGAGCGGTCGGGACGAGGCTCCCTCGGAGAGGAGGCACCAAGGGTCCGAACGGCAGGCCGCGGAGCAGGAAACCGGAGTCGGTGAGGTCGATGAGGCGAGCCGTCAGCGGCGGCGGGTAGTGCAGTCGGAGGGACCCCCCCGCCGCGGTGGTCAGCTGTGATGCGCGCAGGAAAGCGTTGAGACCGCTGCAGTCGCAGAAGGTGACGGGGGTCAGGTCCACGTCGATGGTGCGGATGCCGCCGTGCAGGCACTCCTCGAGCGATTCGCGCACGAGCGGGACCGTGTCCAGGTCGATCTCACCGGCCAGGGTGAGTAACGCCCGGCTCCCTCTGTCGTGCCGGTAGACATTCAGCTGCGGAATGGGCATGATGCCTCGGTTTCAGGAGACCATCCGGGCAGCGGATGCGACGGTGCCGGACTCCCGGCCCCTCTTGGCGCGCTCCCGGTGGGGCATACTTTCGGCGGAGGCGGGCGAATGACGGTCCAACAGCCTGTGCATCAGGACATGGGACCCGCTCAGATCCCTCCAAGGGGATGCGCCGGGCGACCGGACGAAAGGCCCGTTCCCCGCAGCCATCTGTGTTGAGCAACAACATGCCGCCGGGGTCTGGGACGTCCGCACAGCAGCATACTCCTCAGTCCGGTCCGATGGACGACCGAAGGCTCTCCTTCTCAGAGATCGGACACTGTCCCGGGAGCGGGCAACACGTGCACATATCAGACGTCCGCGAGAACGTGCTCAGCGGTGGAATGGGCAACGCGTCTCGAGTCATCGAGGTCAACATCTTCGTCAACGACGTTCATTCGCCGGACGACGACGCGGAAGGGACCACCGCGAGCCGGGGTGCACCGGCGCCATGTCCGATGGGGACGCGCCCGGTCGGAAACCCCGGCGCCCCTTGGCCGGAGCCGCCGACGAAAGGTCCAGGTCGTCGCCTCGCTCAGCGCCGGCGTCCGCGACCCTTGGAGGACCATCCGGACCCCACCCCGCCCGAGTGCACAGCGAGGAGGGCAAGCCCGGCAAGCATCAGACTTGTCGGGCTGAAGATCGCCTCGGTCGACGTCTCGGTTACGTGGATGATGAAGGCGACGACGATGAGCACGGCCGCCGCGAATGCCGGCATCTGACTTCTCCTGGCGCCGGCCGTCGCACGACCCGGGTCCTCCTCTTCGAGAGTCCTGCGCCGGCTTTCACCGATGGCTGTGGGCGGATCGGCTACCGCCGCGGACGGCGAAGCTGAGGATCCAGACGGCCAGGAGTACGACCGCGACGTACCACAGGATCAGCATCGGGAAGCCGAAGCCGAAGCCGAACAGAACCAGGATCAGCAGAAGGGGAAGTGTTCTGAGCAGCATGGCTGCGCCTCCACGCGGTCACAGGGGCATGTCCTGCGTTCCGCGGGGGCTGGGCGAAGCGAAGGTGAAGGCTTTGCCCGGGGGTTCCGGAGCACTACAGCCCTGCGCCGTCGTTGTCAGTCAACGCCAGGCGGTTACCCCTGTCAACGGGACGGGAGTGCTGGGGAGTTGTGCTACGCGGTCGGGGGCCGCCGGTTTCAACGGAGCTTCGGCGGGGCTTCCGCCGGCTCCTTGGCCGGTGGCAGTAGGTGGTCCTCCCACCAGGACAGGCCCATCACAGTGCCGAGCAGGACGAAGGGGACTGCGGCCGGAACGATCAGCGCGTACATGCGTACCGCCAGATGTCAGAAACGTGCGATGTGGCGAGCAGCAGAGACGGTGCCCGCATGGGGGCGCATCGAGGCTGCGCCGGAGTCGCGTGGCGACGGCGACTGGGGGATGGCCACCCTCGTGACGAGGCAGGTCCGGCACCGATGCGCAAAAGTGCGCCCCGAGGGAGCGCGGTAACTTCTCGACGCTGCCGGGGGCCCGGGCTGCACCACGCACGCTAGTCGTCGACGCACTGCCTGAACAGGTACCAGGGGGCCATCTGGTCCCGGCGCTACGGGCCGGTGTTGGTCTTCCAGACGGGCGGGCCGGCGGACGTCGGTGACCCCGACTCCACGCTGCCCCGCTAAACCACCGCCAAGGGGCATGGGCCGACGATCGTTCACGCTTGGCGGCGACTTGAACCACCGACACGCCCTTGTTGACCCCAACGCTGAGGCGGTGCCCGGACCGCCTCGGCATCGGGTGGAACGGGACAATCCTCATCGCGCACCCGAGCTCACTTTCCCCGCTTCAGCACGATTTTCAGGCGTGGGAGTTCCTCGTGGAGCAGGGCGGCCCACCAGCGCGCCGCCGAATACGACAAAGCCCACGCCGACCAGCCAGGACTGGATGACCAGGACAGTTCCGATCGGACCGTAGGTGACAGTGTTGATTGCGATCAGCGGTGAGAACACGAGCCGGGAGAAGATCCTGAGCCCGAGCAGCCCGAGCAGCCCGAGCAGCCCGAGCAGCCCGAGCAGCCCGACCGCGCCGGCCACCGCGCCGGGCAGCAGGGCGTGCCAGGCGACTCGTCCGCCGAGCAGGAACCGCTGCGACCACCACAAGAGCAGCAGGGCGCTCAGCGATGCGGCGAACGCGCCGGTCAGGGGTGCTCGCCGTAGCGTTGTGGTTGCGGACAGCAAGAGGTATCCAATCAGGACGCCGAGCCACACCACATGGTGCCACCTCGCCCACCAGCGGGCCGGTGGCAGGCCCCAGACCTTCTCATAGGCGGTTTGTACCGCTGATCCGAACGACAGGCCGAACACGGCCAGCGAGGCGAGACTGAACGCAGTCGTGGTCCGCAAAGCCTGGCCGGGCCCGGCGAACAGCCGAGTGATCTCCTTCTTGGAGGCCGCCGACACACCGAGCCACTGCGCGAACCCCCGAACGTTCGTGGGATCGGCCGCAGAGACAACGATCAGCAGAGGCACCAGCGTGAGGAACCCCAGCGCCGCGAAACCCAACGCCCGGTGCGTCAGTTCCAGATCACTGCCGCGCCGCCACCCGCGCCCGGCCGGCGAACGGCGCAGCCGCCCGAACCAGGACGAACGACCTGCAGAACCCGAAGGCTTCATCGTCATGCACGTCAACTACCACAGTGAATGAGCCGTGCGAGCGCACGAGGCCAGGCGGCAGCTTCCTGAACAGGCGTCAAGCGGCCATCTCACCCAGGAAGTAGGCGTGGATGGGGGCCCTATCCGACAGCGATGGGCAGGACTACGCTGTTCGGTGAGGCCCCAGCCCCCGGCAGCGATGCACTTCTCCGCTCCGGAAGGCCTGCCGTGTTCGTCTTGCTTCTCACCCTGATCCTGGCCCTGTTCGGCCTTGGGTTCCTGAACCCCCTCTGGTGGGTTGCCGCCGCCGTGTTGATCTTCGGCGGTGTCCACTATGGCCGAGGTGGCGGCGGAAGTGCGGGCCGCGGGGACGATTCCGGCTACGGGGACTACCGGGACTACCGGGATCGCCAGGACCGCTGGGACCGGCGCTACCGACGGCAACGCCAAGGGCGCTGGAATCGCCAGGACCGCCGGGACCGCGAACATCGCGGGTGACCGAAGATATGGTGGCTTGCCCAGACGCGCCCCGGAGCTGCCGCTGCGCCGCTCCCTGCGGCGACTTCATGCCGCAAGCCGGCGATGAAGCACCAGCGCCGGAAGCGAGAAGCCATCTGCACGCAGCCCACGGGCTCCTCGCCCCACTCGCCGGTGTGACCACCGGGCCGCACCAGAGACCCCCAGCTGATGTACGCGCGCCTGTTCCTCGCCCCGCAGGCCCGCCAAGGCGCCGAAGTGTCCGACGCCGGCGGACCATTGGATGAGCGGTGCGGCTCAACTTCCTCGGGTAGCGCGTGAGCTGGGCATGGAGCGCCCTCTCCGAGGCCATGGCCGCCCGGTCCGAGCAGAACGAGCGGAAGCGGAGGGGGCGTTCAGCGCGCGCTCAGCCGAGCTTGAGTAGCCCGGCTTCGATGACGGCGCGGCCGAAGGGGCTCGCCAGTTCGGCGAGACGTTCGCAGTCGGCGTCACCCAGGGCGGCGTAGGCGGGCAGGGCCAGGCGGTCGGTGCGGTCCTCGATGTGCCGGCGCAGGCGTACGCCTTCCGGGCTGAGGGAGTCGCCGTCGAGGAGACCTCGTGTGCGCAGGCGCTCCCCGGTGTCGGCCCACTCCTCCTCGGGCCATGCGCGGCTTGCCTTGAGGAAGTCGACGGGAACCTCACCGGTGGCAGCGTGCAGAACCAGGGCCTCCAAGCCCCCCACACCCTCGCTCAGCAAGCACGCGACATGGCCGTCTCCACGGAACTCCCGGAGCAGCGTCTGGGCGTGCCACAGCTGCAGTACCGGCTCCTCCGGCCAGGGCAGGGCGGCGTGCGCGGCGAACAGCGGTCGGCCCTGCGGGTGTTCGCAGGCCGCCTCGGCGGCCGTGCGGGTCAGCGCCAGGACCTCTTCCAAAGCGGGGAGTTCGTGGATCCCGGCCCGCCGCAGGGCCTCGCTCGCGGCGGAGTGCCGCGCGTCCAGCACCTGCTGCGGCGTCGCCGCCTCCCAGACCCCGTCGACCGCCTTCCGCACGAGACCGGGGTTGAAGTTGTAGAAGGTCGAGATGACCAGCTCGGCGGAGGCTCGGCCGAAGGCGGCGCTCCGGGAGGCGAAGTACCCGGCGCGACCGCTCAGTCCGAGGTCCGCGTACCGTCGCCTTCCCTCGGGGGCGAAGTAGATCATGCCGTGTACGGGCTCGAGCCGGCGCCAGGCTGCACGCGCTGTCTCCATGGGTCACCTCTTCTGAGGGTCGGCCGACGGGGTGTTCGCCGTGGTTCCGTACTCGCCGTGCGCTCGCAGATGTTCGAGCAGCAGGCGGCTCAGCGTCTCGGGTGCCTCCTCGGGGATCCAGTGGCTGACGCCCTGGAGGGTCTCGAACCGGTACGGCCCGTCGACCCACTGCCCGGTCTCCCGCGCGGCCGCCGGGCCGAACGCGCTGTCCTGTGTGCTCCAGACGTAGAGCGTGGGCACGTCGATGACGCCGATCGTCCCGTCGGGACGGCCGGCCCGGTACCAGTTCAGTGCCGCGGTGAGAGCACCCGGCTGGGACAGGTGCCGCACATAGGCCTCGGCGCTGGCCTGCGGGACCTTTCCGGCGTACGTGGCGCGAAGTGCCTCGGCATCGCCTGCGAGCATGCGCTCTTCGGTCGCGGGCGTTTCACGCCAGGCGATCATGTACTGCGATCGTTCGCGCTGGTCCTGGTCGGTGCGCAAGGTGCCGGCCAGAGCGCCGGGGTGCGGGGTCGAGACCACCGTCAGGGTACGTACGCGGCCGGGGTGGGCATCGGCGGTCCACCACGCCACCGCGCCTCCCCAGTCGTGGCCGACCAGGTCGAACGACGCCCAGCCCAGTTCCTCCGTGATCGCGACCACATCGTCGACCAGGACGCTGATGCGGTAGTCCTCGGGCTGGTCGGGGCGGGCCCCGGGGGAGTACCCGCGCTGATCGGGTGCCACCACCCGGTAACCGTGCGCGGCCAGCTCCGCGATCTGCCGTTGCCACACCAGCCGCGTCTGCGGGAAGCCGTGGAGCAGCAGCACCGGGCGGCCGTCGGGCGGACCCGCCACGATCGCGTCGAACACGCCCGCAGGAGTGGAGATGCTCAGCTCGGTCACGATCCGCCCCTTCATACCGACTGGTCGGTCAGCCTTGAGCCGCGGAAGGCGATTGCCAAGACCGAGAGCACGCGCATTTCCCGCAGCGGCAGCCGCGAGCTGCCCTCTCCGGATGAGCTGGTTGAACTTGACGTCGAATTCAACTATACAACGACCGGGAGGCCGACGGCGCAGTCGGGCTGGTCGAGGTCGCTCTGGTCCTCAGGGAGTCGCCGACCACGGTTGCCGTCGCCACGGCCGGCGCGAAGCCGGCCACGAGAGAGAGGGTGTGAATACTGTGTCGAGCGTGGTGGAAAAGGCCCGAACCGCGGTCCTCGTGGACTTCGGCGGGGTCATCACCTCCAGTGTGTTGCGGGCTTTCACCGACTTCGGCGCCTCACTCGGCGGCGACCCTCGCCTGCCGCTGGACCTCCTCGGCCGGGACCAGCTGTCACGCGCCCTCCTGGCCGACCACGAGTGCGGCCGTATCGACGTGGAAGCCTTCGAGCGAGGATTCGCCGAACGTCTCCGTGCCCACGGCGCCGACGTATCCGCCGAGGGCCTCACGGCCCGGATGCAAGCGGGAATGTCGATCGACCAGGACATGCTCGCCCTGCTCGGTGGTCTTCGCGCCGCGGGCTGCCCCGTGGCGCTGGTATCCAATTCGTTCGGGAACGGAACCTATGACGGCGTCGACCTCGACGCCGTGGCCGACGCGGTCGTCATCTCCGCCGAGGTCGGGATCCGCAAGCCTTCCCGGCGGATCTACGCGATCGCATGTGAACGACTCGGCGTCACCCCCGAGGAGGCAGTCATGATCGACGATCTGCGGCAGAACCTCGACGGAGCGGCGCGAATCGGAATCGGGGGTGTGCTGCACACCGGTGCCGCCGACACCCGCCGCCAACTCGCCGAACGCTTCAGGATCACCGCCTGACCGACCGGCCGACCGATCGAAGGGAGGCAGGGCGCGGGGAGAACGGTCATGTCCGGGACCGACGCCGCCCGCGGGCGGAGCGAGTGCTCGCGCCCGCCAAGTGCGGGCTCACGCATTCCGGTACCACCCCTGCCCGCCCGGGCGGGCAGGACGCCGGCGCCCTCCCTCAAGTCCCGCCGTCGACCACAGCCGGATGCCTGGGCGATGCACGCCCCGCAATTTCCGCCGGCGCATGACTTGAAGTTGAGGTCGGATTCACTTCTACTGGCGGGCGAGGGGGACCCGTACCGCATCAGCTGCTCACATCCCCGGAAGGCACCGCCCATGGCCAGTGTTTTCGACCCGGTCTGCCGCCACGCGGCTGCAACTCCCGACAACATCGCGCTGCGCGACGGCGCGGATCAGTGGACCTACCGGCAACTGCGCGACGCGAGCGTCCGGTACGCGGGCGCCCTGGCCACCGCCGGCCTGTCCCCGGGGGACCGGGTGCTGCTGGCGGCGCCGTCGGTGCCCGAGTTCGTGGTGGCCTACCTCGGGATCCAGGCCGCGGGCTGCGTTGTGGTGCCGGTCAACACGATGTCCACGCGGGCCGAGGCCGAGTACGTCCTCGGCGACGCCGGGTGCTCGTTGGCGATCGCATGGCATGCCCTCACCCCCGCCGTCGCCGAGGCGGCCGCGACGCTCAAGGTGCCCTCTTGGACGCTGTCCCCGGGCGCGACGGTCACCGGTGCCGGCCCCGTTCCCGTGGTCGACCGGGACGGCGACGAGACCGCGGCCATCCTGTACACCTCGGGTACGACAGGGCGGCCGAAGGGCGCCCAGCTCACGGTCGGGAACCTGTTGTCCGCCGGGGAGATAGGCGCCGAGTGCAGCCGCGGATCGAGCGCCGACCGCACCGGCACCGGACTCCCGCTGTTCCATGTGTTCGGCCAGGCGTCGGTCATGATGGCGACCTTGACCGCGGGCGGTTCGATGTCGTTGCTGGGCCGATTCGACCCGGCATCGATGCTGGAGATGCTGCGCCGCGACCGGCTCACCATCATGGCCGGCGTACCGACCATGTGGAACGCGATGCTGCACGCGGCGGGCGATGCGAACCCGGCGGACTTCGCCCAGCTCCGTATCGCCGTCTCCGGCGGAGCCTCGCTGCCCGGGGAGATCGCCCGGGCGTTCGAGGCCCGGTTCGGCTGCACCATCCTGGAAGGCTATGGGCTCACCGAGACCACCGCGTTCGGCACCTTCAACGACATCGACCGCGGCGGCAAGACCGGGTACACCGGACGGGCGGTCCCGCGGCTGCAGATCCAGGTGCGTGACTTCGAAGGCAACGAGTGTCCGCCGGGTACCGTCGGCGAGGTCCACATCAAGGGACCCACGGTGATGCGGGGCTACTTCAACCGCCCCGCGGACACCGCCGCGGCGATCTCGCCCGACGGCTGGTTCCGGACCGGCGACCTGGGCGAAACGGACACGGAGGGTGACCTGCGCATCGTCGACCGAATCAAGGACCTGATCATCCGCGGTGGCTACAACGTCTACCCCGGTGAGGTCGAGGAAGTTCTCTACGAGCACCCGGACATCATCGAGGCAGCCGTGATCGGCGTTCCCGACGACCACTACGGCGAGGAGGTGGCCGCGCTCATCGCTGCCCGGCCGGGTTCGGAGCTCGGTGCCGCCGAGGTGTCGAGCTGGACACGGGAGCGACTGTCCGCCTACAAGATCCCGCGCATCATCCGGTTCGTCGACGAGCTGCCCAAGGGCCCTAGCGGGAAGATCCTCAAGCGTTCCATCGACCGTACGGAACTGACCCGCGACCCCGCGCCCGGCTACGCACCCGCCCGCCGGTAACCGAACAACCGTCGGTGGACGTGATGTGTCCGGCCACGTCGGCGGGGTCGGCGTCGGCGGCCTGCGCGCGCTTGGCGCATTTGTGACTCCGGTGTCGGATTCAAGTAACCTTTCGGCGATGGATACCACCGCGCCCGAGGAGAGTTACAGCGAGAAGGCACCGCCGATGGCGCCCCTCTCGTCACTTCGCGAGCCGCCGACGACGAAGCGCGGAGCTCGGACACGGGCCGCTTTGGTGACGGCCGCGCGGAAGGTGTTCGAGAGGGACGGCTACCTCGACACCCGCCTGATCGACATCGCCAAAGAGGCCCAATGCGCGGCGGGATCCTTCTACACCTACTTCGCGAACAAGGAAGAGGTGCTTGCCGCCGTCCTGCTGGAGGCGCAGGAGGACATGATGCACCCCGGCATGGGCCGGGTGCAGGGTACCGACGATCCATATGCGGTACTCGAGGCGAGCAATCGCGCCTATCTCGAAGCGTACAAGCGGAACGCGAAGCTGATGGCACTGCTTGAGCAGGTCGCACAAGTGGAGCCGGAGTTCCGTGAGTTCCGGACCCGGCGTACGGATGCGTTCATCAGCCGCAACGCCCGCGGCATCGCCGACCTGCAGGCGCGGGGTGTCGCCGACCGTGAGGTCGATCCGATGTTGGCCTCCCGTGCGCTGTCGGGCATGGTCAGCGTCATGGCCTACAACGCCTTCGCGCTCGGCGAAGGGCAAGAAGAAGGTACGCCGGCGGACTTCGAGGAACTCGTCTCCACGGTCACCCGGCTCTGGGCGAACGCCCTGCGTTTCCCCGGCCACCGCTGATCCTGATCCGGCGGTAGCGCCCGGCCGCGGCGGAAGCCGCCGCCGCGGGTCTTCTTCTCTCCTCCACGGGTGTGACGTCGCGTCCTCCACGGGTGTGACGTCGCGCGCAGGCGGATGGGTGAGCCGACCGGTCAGGGGCCGGGGAACGGTACCTGGCCGTAGCCGTCGTCGATGGCTCGGGGCGCGGCCGTCGGACGTCAGCAGGTGAAACGACGCGGCGCCGGGCACGTGCCTTGCCCGGTGGCCGCGCCTACCCCTGGGGCGGACGAAAGTGCGGCGACGTCCACCGTGAATTCTCTGTCCGCTGTCCAGTGGGGCGAGGCGACCTGCTCCGCGTGGTGATGCGTTCCAACAGTTGAACTTGACGTCGGATTCAACTATACAAGTGGGCGGAGGCCACGGTCGCACCCTCTCGGGGGACCGTGCCCGGCACCGCACGCCCCGCCATGGAGAGGGTTCGCTGTGAACGTTGCACAGAGAGTCGCCATCGTCACCGGTGGGGGAGGCGGCATCGGCGGCGCGCTGGTCGCACGGCTCGCCCGCGAAGGTGCCCGGATCGTCGTCGCGGACCTTGATGCGGACACCGCGCGGGCGGTCTCGGAGTCGGTCAACGCCGACCATCCGGGAAGCACCGTGAGCGCCGGCGCGGACGCGTCGGACACCGCGCAGATCCAGCAGTTGATCGACCTGGCGGAGAGCGCGTTCGGTCCGGTCGACCTCTACTTCGCGAACGCCGGTATCGCCGGGGCACCCGGCCTCGACGCGAGCGAGCAGGACTGGGACCTCTCGATCGACGTGAACCTGCGAGCCCACATCCGAGCGGCAACGCTGCTGGTGCCGCGGTGGCTCGAGCGCGGCGAGGGCTACTTCGTCATCACCGCCTCGGCGGCGGGGCTGCTCACCCAGATCGGCTCCGCCACGTACGCCGTCACCAAGCACGCGGCCGTCGGCTTCGCCGAATGGCTGAGCGTCACCTATGGCGATCGCGGGGTCCATGTCAGCTGTCTGTGTCCGATGGGGGTGAACACCAGGATGCTGTCCTCGGGCAAGGACTCCGGGGACGCCCTGGGGCAAGCCGCCACGCGGGCCGTCACGTCCGCGGGTGACGTCCTCGAGCCGGCCGAGGTCGCCGGCGCCGTCCTCGCCGCGATCGAGGACGAGCGCTTCCTGATCCTGCCGCACGAAGAGGTTCTGGACATGTACCGGCACAAGGGCTCGGACTACGACCGGTGGCTGCGCGGGATGCGCCGCTACCAGAGCTCCCTGCTGGCGCAGGCATGACCGGCGCGCCGGGTCAGCTCGTCCTTGCCGAACATCGCGGGCCCGTACTGGTGCTCACGTTCAACCGGCCCGCCAAACTGAACGCCTGGACCGGCGAACTCGAAGACCGCTACTTCACGCTGCTCGACGCCGCGGAAGACGACCCGGACGTACGCGCCGTCGTGGTCACCGGCGCCGGACGCGGATTCTGCGCCGGCGCCGACCTCCAGCGGCTGCAGGCGGTCGGCGAGGTCTCCGAGGCGGACATGGCGCGGCGCCGGCCGCGCGACGTGCCGCTGACCCTGCGTAAACCGCTGATCGGTGCGGTGGGCGGGGTGGCCGCGGGCCTGGGCATGGTGGAGGCGCTCTACTGCGACATTCGCTTCGGCTCGCCCTCGGCCCGGTTCACCACGGCATTCGCGCAGCGCGGGCTGATCGCCGAGTACGGGATCTCCTGGCTGTTGCCCCGGCTGGTGGGCCACAGCCGGGCAACCGACCTGCTGCTGTCGAGTCGCATGGTGGACGCCGAGGAGGCACTACGTATCGGACTCCTCGACCACCTGGTCCCCAACGGCAGTGTCGTCGATGCCGCTGTCGCGTACGCCGCCGATCTGGCGACGCGCTGCTCCCCGGCGTCCATGGCCACCATCAAGAACCAACTGCGCGACGACGCGGACGGGACCTACGGCGAGTCCGTGACCCGGGCGGAAGAGGTCATGCTCCAGGCCTTCCACGGGGCCGATTTCGTCGAAGGCGTGGCCAGTCACCTCGACAAGCGCCCACCGAATTTTCCCTCCCTACCCAACAGGAGTTCAGATGTCGCTGTTTGAGACCTCGGACCGCGCCAAGATGTACCAGGCGGATCTGCTCGAGTTCATGGATTCGCACATCTACCCCGCTGAGCCGGTGTACGACGAGCAGATGCGCGCGTCGGGTGACCCGCACTTCCAGCCCCCGATCATCGAGGAGCTCAAGGTCGAGGCCCGTCGGCGGGGACTGTGGAACCTCTTCCACCCGCATCCCGAGTGGGGGCCCGGACTCACCAACCTCGAGTACGCGCCGCTGGCGGAGATCATGGGGCGCAGCCACATCGCTTCGGAAGCGTGCAACTGCAATGCCCCGGACACCGGGAACATGGAGGTGCTCACCCTCTTCGGCACCGACGAGCACAGGGAGGAGTACCTGGGGCCGCTGCTCGAGGGCACCATGGCCTCGGCCTTCGCGATGACCGAGCCGGCAGTGGCCAGTTCCGACGCCACCAACATCGAGCTGCGCATGGAGCGCGACGGCGACGAGTACATCCTCAACGGCCGCAAGTGGTTCGCATCGAACGCGATGCACAAGAACTGCAAGGTGCTCATCGTGATGGGCAAGACCGACCCCACGGCGGTCCCACATCGCCAGCAGTCGATGATGGTCGTCCCCATCGACGCCCCCGGGGTCACCGTGATCCGGAACCTCCCGGTCTTCGGGTACGCCGATCGCGAGGGCCACGCGGAGATCACCTTCGAGAATGTGCGCGTGCCGGCCAAGGACATCCTCAAAGGTGAGGGCGAGGGCTTCGCGATCAGCCAGGCCCGCCTCGGGCCCGGTCGTATCCACCACTGCATGCGGGCGATCGGCGCGGCCGAGCGGGCGCTGGAGCTGATGTGCCGGCGCGCGCAGTCACGGGTGACATTCGGTCGTCCGGTTGCCGAACGGTCCAACGTCCAGGACTGGATCGCGGAAGCGCGGATCGACATCGAGATGATCCGCCTGCTCACGCTCAAGGCCGCGCATCTGATGGACACGGTCGGGAACAAGGAAGCGCGCACCGAGATCGCGGCCATCAAGGTGGCAGCCCCGAACATCGCGTTGAAGATCATCGACCGCGCGATCCAGGTGCACGGGGGAGCCGGAGTGACCGACGACTTCCCGTTGGCCATGATGTACGCGCATCTGCGGACGTTGCGGCTGGCGGACGGTCCCGACGAGGTCCACAAGAGGGCCATCGCCAAACAGGAACTGCGGCAGTACCGCGACGTTGCCACGGCAGCGGTGAGCTGACATGGCAGGACTCGATCTCACCGGCCGCACCGCGGTCGTCACCGGCGCCTCACGGGGTATCGGACTCGCCCGGGCCGTCGCCGCGACGGTCGCCGTTCTCGTCTCGGACGCCGCGAGTCGGATCACCGGTGAGACCCTGGTGATCGACGGCGGGCGGCTGCTCGGTGACGTGCTCCCGTTCAGGCAAGGCAAGGGCGGCCGGTGCCGCACCGCGGTCGGGCCCCGGTTCCCGGACTGAGCTTGTCGCGGGGGTCCGGCATTGCACGTAGCGCCCGGGTGCGGTGGTCTGCCGCCCTGCTGCGGGAGGATCGCGGCATGAGGCAACGACAGTCGGTCACGGTCGGGGTCGACCTTGCTGCCAGCGCACGGCGTACGGCTGTGTGCCGGGTGCTCTGGGGTGGCGGAGACGGCTTGGCGGTGGAGTTCGTCGTGCCCGAGGGGGATGAGGGTCTGCTGGCAGTTGTCCGGGCTGCCGACAAGACAGGCCTCGACTGCCCTCTTGGCTGGCCGTCGAGCTTTGTGGCGACGGTCCTGGCCCACCACCGGGGCGAGCGGCTGCCGCCTGCCGTCAGGTTCGAGGAGCGTGCGGACGGGAGGCCCGGTCTGGATGCGCTGCGATTCAGGGTCACCGACGACCTCACATGGAAGGCGACCTCGATGCGGCCTCCGCTGTCGGTGTCCACCGATCTTCTGGGCGTCGTGGCGCTGCGAGCGGCCTATCTGCTGGATGGACTCGCGGCGACCGGTGTCCCCGTGCCCCGGGACGGGTCGGGACCGATTGCCGAGGTCTACCCCGCCGCCGCACTCCGGCGGTGGGGGATCCGCCTTTCCGGTAGCTACAAGAGCGCTACGCCCGCAGCGCGTGCCGTCCGGGAGCACATCGTCCGCTCGGTCGAGGCGGGCTTGGGGGTGGCGCTCCCCGAGCCGGTGCGCGGGCAGTGTTTCGACAGCCACGACCATCTGGACGCGTTGCTCTGCGCCCTGGTCGCTCGCGCCGTCCTGATCGGGGACTCTCGGTGGCCGCGTTCTCCGGACGAGCGCGCGGCAGCCCGGCAGGAGGGCTGGATCCACCTGCCCGGTACGGATCTGGCGGCCCTCCGCCGCTGACGGCTGACTGAGGATCGCCCTGACGGAGTCCGGCGGACCCCAACCGCGACAACCCGGACCGGCAGGTCCGCCTGAGATTCCTTGGCCGACCGGGGAGATGGCCGATCCCGGAGGCCGCGAGTGATACGCAACAAGCACGCAGCGACGGGGGATGTGGCTCACGACTTGCCCGATGAGCCGTGGCCCTGCCCCGCCCGGCTTCTGCCCCACGCTCTGCGGGAGCTGATATCTGTTGCCGCAGCTTCAGAAATTTACGCAGTGTGTGATGCGGGTCCCTGGCGTCACGGGCGAAATGGTAGTACTTGCCGTGCTCCGGATGCTTGCACCGTGCTACTCTTGATCCCACTTGCAGTTGTGGTTCCCATTGACACTTCAAGTGCTTCGTATGGCTTTAAGCCATCGGGCACTTTTGTATTTCCGGTGCTGTTTTCCGGACGGGGTAATCATCGCGGCGACGTCGGGGTTCGCACAGTGCGGACTCCGAGTACTGCCCCAAAGGAGATTTGACATGGCTACTGGCACCGTGAAGTGGTTCAACGCGGAAAAGGGTTTCGGCTTCATCGAGCAGGACGGCGGCGGCCCCGACGTCTTCGCCCACTACTCGAACATCGCCACCCAGGGCTTCCGTGAGCTGCAGGAAGGTCAGAAGGTGAACTTCGACGTCACGCAGGGCCAGAAGGGCCCGCAGGCGGAGAACATCGTTCCTGCCTGACGCTGACAAGCACGACGCAGCTGGGGTCGGCACCTTGGGGTGCGGGCCCCGGCTCGTTGCTGTTTCGCAGGGATTGCCCGAGCTGCCGTTATGGCATTTTACGGCATGCGTGATATCAGGCCGTGCGCTGTTGTTCTGCGTGCATGGCTCCGGCCGCAAATAGGTCCGCTCGCGTCCCTGTAAGGCCCGGCCGCCCAATCCGGTGGATTCCTGGCAGTCCGAAGCCAGGCGTCGTCGCTATATTCTGCACCGGTCGGCCGACTTCGTTCCAGTCTTTTATTCGGCTCGTTCTTGCAATTCCGTGGCGCTCATTGCTGCTGAGAATTCCTCGATACGTGCCATATCGAGGAAGGTTCTGCATGAACCGCTCAGCTCGCACGAACGACCGCTACTCCAACCCCCGCAGGGGCGGATCCGCCGGTTCCGACCGGGGCGCCCGCTTCCGCCCGCAGGGCCAGAGCCGCCCCGGCAACCGCTCCGGCGGCTATGGGCGTCGTCCCGCCGCACTGCAGGGGGAGTTCGCCCTGCCCGTCACCATCACCCCGGCCCTCCCCGCGGCTGCGACCTTCGGCGAACTGGACATGCCGGCCGAGCTGCTGACGACGCTCACCAGCCTCGGCATGAACGAGCCGTTCCCGATTCAGGCGGCCACGCTGCCGAACACGCTGGCCGGGCGGGATGTTCTGGGCCGAGGACGTACCGGCTCGGGCAAGACGCTCGCCTTCGGCCTGGCCCTGCTGGCGCGTACCGAGGGCAAGCGCGCGGAGCCCCGGCAGCCGCTGGCGCTGGTCCTGGTGCCCACCCGGGAGCTGGCCCAGCAGGTCACCGACGCGCTCACCCCGTACGCCCGGTCGCTGAAGCTGCGGCTGGCCACCGTGGTCGGCGGCATGTCCATCGGCCGCCAGGCCGGCGCACTGCGCGCCGGGGCCGAGGTCGTCGTGGCGACCCCGGGCCGCCTCAAGGACCTCATCGAGCGCAAGGACTGCCGCCTGGACCGGGTGAACATCACCGTCCTGGACGAGGCCGACCAGATGGCCGACATGGGCTTCATGCCCCAGGTCACCGAACTCCTGGACCAGGTACGCCCCGAAGGCCAGCGGATGCTCTTCTCCGCCACCCTGGACCGCAACGTCGACCTCCTGGTCCGCCGCTACCTCCACGACCCGGTCGTCCACTCCGTCGACCCCTCCGCGGGCGCCGTCACCACGATGGAACACCACGTCCTGCACGTCCACGGCACCGACAAATACGCCACCACCACCGAGATCGCGGCCCGCGACGGCCGGGTGATCATGTTCCTGGACACCAAGCACGCCGTGGACCAGCTCACCAAACACCTGCTGAACAGCGGCGTACGCGCCGCCGCACTGCACGGCGGCAAGTCCCAGCCCCAGCGCACCCGCACCCTCGCCCAGTTCAAGACCGGCCACGTCACCGCACTGGTGGCCACCAACGTCGCCGCCCGCGGCATCCACGTCGACAACCTCGACCTCGTCGTCAACGTCGACCCGCCCAGCGACCACAAGGACTACCTGCACCGCGGCGGCCGCACCGCCCGCGCCGGCGAATCCGGCAGCGTCGTCACCCTGGTCCTGCCCAACCAACGCCGCGACATGGCACGCCTCATGGCAGCCGCCGGCATCACCCCGCACACCGCCCAGGTCCGCTCCGGCGAAGCCGAACTCAGCCGCATCACCGGCGCACAGCCCCCCTCCGGCATCCCCATCACCATCACCGCACCCGTGACGGAGCGCCCCAAGCGCGGCGGCGCCCCGTTCCGCGGCCGCGGCACCCGTCCGGGTCAGCCCGGTCGCTCCGGTGGTGAGTCCCGCCGGGCCACCGAGGCCCGGCAGACCGCCGAGGCCCGCAAGGCCGCACGGGTCCGTCGTGGCGCATAGACCGGGCGACCGGCCCCTCGCACGTGGCGAGACCGCAGTGCCGAAATCCGGCCGTACCGAACAACCTTGACGGGGGGTTTCCCGGGCTCCCCTTGAGTTCTGGACACGGCTGATGCGGCTGGCGTCGGCGGCGAGTTCGGCTCGCGCGTCCTTCGCGGACTCATGCGTCGGCATTCAGCGCAGGGGCAGCAGGAGTTCGGACGGGTCGTTCTCCGGCGAGCCGAACGACACCTTGCTGAGGAGCGGTGTGCGACCGCCGTACAGCGGGTCCTTGGTATCGAGGACCAGAGCCAGCCCGTGCCCGGCGGGCAGGTCGTAGGCGGTGGCGAAGAGCGGGATGTCGAGGGGGAAGGCCCGCCCCGGCATCCTGCCGGACCAGCTCTGCGGTGCGTGGGAGATCAACTTCCCCACGCCGAGGGCGTTCACGTCGTAGAGGTAGCCGATCACCGTGCCCTCCGGCTCGGAGGCGGTGACGGTCGTGTGCAGCCTGACGGCTCCGCGGATGTGCTGTGTGGCTTCGTACGGTGCCGACTGCCATACGGCTCCGGACCAGCGGGGCAGCGACGGGACCACGACGACGGGAGGCAGCTTGACGACCTGGTCGAGCAGCCCTGACAGTTCGGTGATGCCGCCGTCGGCGCCCGAGTTAGTACCGCCGACGACCGGCGTCTGCCATCCCGTCCCGGCCGTGCCGCTGTTCCCGGGCGGGCCGCCGTCGAGGGCACCGGTGCCGAAGGCGTTCGCCCCGCCGAGCCGCAGCCGCTGGGTCCGGGAACTGATGGCCTGCCAGGAGGGATAGGTCTCGCGTGCGCCGCCGGGCCGCACTTCCAGCTCCACCGGCGGCCGAGCTGAGCCGCCGCTGCCTTTGAGGTGCTCGTCGAACCAGCTGAGCGCGCTCGCCCAGGTGGCGTTGTCCAGCCCGAGCAGTCCGGTGACCTCCTGCGTGGCATGGTCGCCGGGACGTAGCTCGATCCGCTTGGGACCGGTCAGCTTCTGATAAAAGGCAGTGATCTGGCTGGGGTTGAAGATGCTGTCACCCCATGCGCCGGCGAGGAAGACGGCCGTGCCGTTGGTGTTGATGCGGTCCACGTGTGCGCCCGGGGACCTGGTCTGCGCCCATCTGACGACGTCGGGGGCATTGCGGTCGGAGAAGAGGTTGGCAAGCATCCGCCGGAACTCGGCGCTCTCGCGGCCGACGGGTGCCCCTACGGCGGTGAGTGCGGCGGCGGCCTGCAGATGCCGCGTCTCGCCGCTGTACAGCGAGTCGACCAGGTCTCCCCAACCGCTCATCGCGGCCACCGCTTTGATCCGCGGATCGGCGGCGGCCCCCATCAGGGTCAGACCGCCGCCCAGGGAGAGACCGGTCATCCCGATCCGCCGCGGATCGGCCGGAGTCCGGGCGATGACCCAGTCGATGACCGACGAGATGTCCGCCACGTCCTTGGGCCCGGCAACGTCGACCTCGCCGCCGGAGAGCCAGAAGCCGCGGACGGTGTAAGTGACCACGAGATAGCCGCTCGCGGCGAGTTTCTTGCCCTGCAGGACGTACTCGAGGTCGTTCTGCCCCCAGCTGGCCGGCTGCACGATCACCGGGTAGCGGCCGTGCGCGTCGGCGCCGGGTGTGCCTGGGGCGGGGGTGAAGACGTTCGCCTTGAGGACGACACCGTCCTTCATCGGGATGTCGGTGAGGCGCAGGGAGGGTCCCGCCGTGGCGTGGGCTGCCGCGCGCTGCGGCCCCGGGTCCGCTGATGCCGGTGCCGTCCCCGCTGCCTGCGCTGCGGGTGCCGCGGCGACTGTTCCGACGAGGACGAGTGCCACCGCGACAGCGGCACTCACTGCCCCGGCCTTGGCGCGGTGTCCACCGTGGCGTTGTGTTCGTCTCACTCGTGCTCCATCTGGCTCGGACCGTCGTGCCAGGAGGCACTGCACCACCGGGGTGCGGTGATCGGATCGTAGAGGTGGAGAAGCAGCCGCGGTGAGATGATGATCAGCCAAATTACCCATGGGTAGAGGCGGGGCCCGAAACCGCGGCGGGGCCGGGAACAGAGCTGAAACTGAGGCGCAATCAGCTCATGAGGGAGCCGGTGATGGACGAAACCTCCACTCGGCGTGGCGTGCCGTCCAATGGGTGACTATCGGCTTTTTCTCACTCGAAGAGCGCACGGTGTAGCCCGAATGCAGCGCTCCCGGCTGGTGCGGGGGGGAAAAGAGGCTGACGGTGAATCAAGTCGCCCCTGCGATCCGGTGACCGATGAAGTGTCGGTCTTCGCAGCCGCGGCGAAAGGAATGTGTCCCATGCGCTCTGCCCGCACCCTATTCGCGTCAGCCGCTACCACTGCGGTCCTCATGATCTCCGTTCCCGCCGCGTTCGCCGTGACTTCGGCAGACGACTGGAACAAGGAAAGCGGCTCGTCCAGCAGCGACAGCCAAGAGAAGTCTGAGAAGGGTGACTCGGAGAAGTCTGAGAAGGGTGATTCCGAGAAGTCTGAGAAGGGTGATTCCGAGAAGTCTGAGAAGGGCGACTCGGAGAAGTCTGAGAAGGGTGATTCCGAGAAGTCTGAGAAGGGCGACTCGGAGAAGTCTGAGAAGGGTGATTCCGAGAAGTCCGAGAAGGGCGACTCGGAGAAGTCTGAGAAGGGTGATTCCGAGAAGTCCGAGAAGGGCGACTCGGACAAGTCCGAGAAGGGCGACTACGAGAAGTCCTGGAAGGGCGACCACGGCAAGGGCGACCACGGTAAGGGCGACCACGAGAAGTCCTACTCCGAGAAGCCGAGTGGCGGTGTCCACACCGGTGGTGGCGCGCTGGCCATGGCCCTGATTGATGACTCGGGCTCTGAGAAGGGTGACTCGGAGAAGTCTGAGAAGGGTGACTCGGAGAAGTCTGAGAAGGGTGATTCCGAGAAGTCCGAGAAGGGTGACTCGGAGAAGTCTGAGAAGGGTGACTCGGAGAAGTCTGAGAAGGGTGACTCGGAGAAGTCCGAGAAGGGTGACTCGGAGAAGTCCGAGAAGGGTGATTCCGAGAAGTCCGAGAAGGGCGACTCGGAGAAGTCCGAGAAGGGCGACTACGAGAAGTCCTGGAAGGGCGACCACGGCAAGGGCGACTACGGCAAGGGCGACTACGAGAAGTCCGGGAAGGGCGAGAAGCCGAACGGCGGTGTCCACACCGGTGGCGGCGCGCTGACCATGACCGTGGCCGATGACTGGGGCCAGGAGAAGGGCGACTACGAGAAGTCCGAGAAGGGCGGCCACGACAAGTCCGAGTGGAAGAAGGAGAAGCCGAACGGTGGCGTCCACGCCGGTGGCGGTGCTCTGGCCATGTCAGGCAGCAGCCTGGCTGCCGGCTCGGTACTGATGCTCATCGGTCTCGGCGCGGGGGCGTACCGGCTGCGCCGCACCGGGTCGGGCGTCACGGCGGCCTGATGGGGCCGAACCACTAGCCGTTCGTTTGCTGCCGCGGCCGCCGTCCCTCCCGGGCGGTGGCCGCGGCGATTGCCCTTTCCGCACCACAGAATGTTCCGTCGCCCGCCCACGCCTCACTGGCGCACCCCGTAACGCGAAAGGCCCGCTCGTATGGCCGCCCAGCAGCCGTCCGGTACCGCTCCCGCCCCCCGCCCTTTCGGCCGCGCCCTGATGTGGCCCGCTGCGGCGGTTGGGCTGGGTTTCCTCCTTGTGTACAACTCCTTCACCACCCCGGCAGAGGCCCCTCCGCCGGCCCGCGCTGTGGATTCCGCCCCCACCACACCCGGGGCCGCCGCCACGCCGGCCCCGCCGGCCGGTCTGGCGTTGTCCCGTTCCGCCCCGAAGCGGCTCGCGATCACGGAGATCGCCGTCGACGCGCCCTTCACGCCGTTGTCCATCGGTTCTTCCGGGCAGCTGAACGCACCACCGGGAGACGACAACAATCTGGTCGGCTGGTTCCAGGGGGGTCCCACACCTGGCGAGCGCGGCACATCAATCGTCGCGGGTCATGTCGACACCAAGACCGGTCCGGCTGTATTCGTGGAGCTCGGCTTGCTCAAGCCGGGAAGCACGGTCGATATCACCCGCGAAGACAACACCGTCGCCACGTTCAAGGTCGACTCCGTCGAGACCTTCAGCAAGGCGCACTTTCCCAATCAGCGGGTCTACGCCGACACGCCCTCCCCGCAGCTGCGTCTGATCACCTGCGGAGGCGAGTACGACAGGAAGGCGAAGGACTACACGGACAACGTCGTCGTGTTCGCCCACCTCGACTCCACCAAACGCGCATGAACCGATGCGCGGAAAACCGGGACCTCGGCCGCACAGCACGCGCAGCGGAAGGATACTGGGGGTCCGGCACGGATCGCCGACCGCGGGAGGCCTTGTGGCAGAACTACGTCGGCTGATCGTCCTGAGACACGCCAAGTCCGCCCGGCCGCCGGGGATGGAGGACTTCGACCGTCCGCTCGCCGAGCGTGGCCGCAGGGACGCCGCTGCTGCCGGTCGCTGGCTGAGGGATGCCCACTACATCCCGGACCTCGTGATCTGCTCTACCGCTGTCCGGGCCCGACAGACCTGGGAACTGGCCGCCGAGCACCTCGAAACCCAGCCATCAGCGCGCTACGAGGACCGCGTCTACGATGCGGACCTTCACGCGCTGCTCGGTGTCGTAGGTGAAACACCCATATCCGTAGGCACATTGCTGCTGGTCGGCCACAACCCGGGAATGGAGGAGCTGCTGCTGGCACTGGCCGCTGAGGCGCTCGGCGACGCCCTGGAACGTGCCCGCGAGAAGTTCCCCACCAGTGCCATCGCCGTTCTCACCTGGCGCGGCGACTGGTCCGAGCTCGCCCCCGGCACGGCTCTGCTCACCGACTTGGCAGTGCCTCGGGGGACTTGACCGGTACGGGGAGCCGTTGGTGACTCGGCGAACAGGTGTCAGTCGCCCTTGGCGGCCTTGAGCTTGTGCCACACCGTGCTGAGCGCTTCGAGGTCCTCCGTGTCGAGGAGGTCGGTGAAGACCGGTGCCAGGCAGGCGCGTCGCGTGGCGTCCGCCTCTTCGAAGAGCTGGTGACCGTCCGGCGTGAGGGCCACTTCGACGGAGCGCGCGTCACGTGGGGACGGGGTGCGGCTGACAAGACCGCGGCTCTGGAGGGCGTCGACGACCCGGGACACCTGGCTGCGGCTGAGCATGGTGCTGTTGCCGAGCACGGAGGCCGGAACAGGATCCGGGTTCGAGGCGAGCCAGAGCATCACCTCGAACCAGGAGACCGGCAGGTCGTGGGCCTTGCTCAGGGCGCGGTCCACGCGTTCGGTCAGGACAGTGCCGGCCCAGACCAGTCCGTAGAAGGCGTGGTCGGCCACGGGCATCTCTGCCTGGGTGAGCTTCCTGGTTGCCATGGGCAGATCCTACCTGTTGCGTGTGCACGCACAGAATGGTTATGGTGTGTGTACACGCACTGAACTGCTCAGTGTGATGGACGAAAGGCCGCACCATGTCTTCCAAGGTTGTTCTGATCACCGGCACCTCCTCGGGCATCGGCCTGGCCGCGGCCGTTGCCGCCGCGCGGGCCGGCTGGCAGACCGTCGCGACCCTGCGCGACACCGGCCGCGCCGACGCGCTGCGCAAGGCGGCCGCGGATGCCGGGGTCGAACTCGACATCCGCCGGCTCGACGTCACTGACGAGGCCTCTGTCGCCGCCGCGATCGAGGGCGTCATCAGTGACCACGGCCGCCTCGACGCCGTGATCAACAACGCGGGTGCCGGACACCTCGGCACGCTCGAGAACGAGACGGTTGCCGATGTGCGCAAGGTCATGGAGGTCAACTTCTTCGGCGTGCTCCATGTCTCCAAGGCGGCGCTGCCCCACCTGCGAGCCTCCGGTGGCCGTCTGATCACCGTCACCAGCGTCGGCGGGGTCGTCGGGCAGCCGTTCAATGAGGCCTACTGCGCCGCGAAGTTCGCCGTCGAGGGCTACATGGAGAGCCTGGCACCGGTGGCAGCCAAGCTCGGTGTGACCGTCTCCGTCGTCGAACCCGGCGCTGTGGCCACCGAGTTCGTCAGCAACATCGGTGTCGACCCGGAGGCCGCGATTGCCGCGGCCGGTCCGTACGCCGATGCGATGCGGGCCTACGTGGACCGCACCATCTCGCAGTTCCTCAGCGGTGCGCAGACTCCGGCCGAGGCTGCCGATTCGGTACTCGAGGCGCTGACGGCGGACCGGCCCGCGTTCCGTATCCAGACATCGGACTGGGCCCGCGGCTTCACCGGCATCAAGCTCACCGACCTGGACGGTTCGGCGGTGCTCGGCCTCACCGGCGGCTGGGTCGGCTGATCCTGCCCGGCGGACGCCGACGCCTCGGCGGCGTGGCTACCAGGTATCGACGTACGGCCGCCGCGCCGCGCCGTCCGACTCGGGCGACCAGGCGTCCAGCGCTGCCAGGATCCAGCGCCGCGAGTCCGCCGGGTCGATCACCGCGTCGATCTCCAGCGCGGCCGCCGCGTTGACCGCCTTGCCGTGCTCGTACAGCTCCGCGACGCGCGCGTCGAAGGCCCGCCGGCGCTCCTCGGGATCCTCGATCGAGGCCAGCTCGTTGCGGTAACCGAGGCGCACCGCACCCTCCAGGCCCATGCCGCCGAGCTCGCCGCTCGGCCAGGCGGCGGTGGCCAGCGGGGCCCGTGTCGAGCCGCCCATCATGGCCATCGCGCCGAGTCCGTACGCCTTCCGCAGGATCAGGCAGACCAGCGGTACGCCGAGATGGGCGCCCGTCACGAAGAGCCGGGAGAAGTGGCGTACGGTCGCGGTCCGTTCCGCGTCGGAACCGACCATGAATCCGGGCGTATCGCAGAGTGAGACGACCGGCAGGCCGTGAGCGTCGCACAGCTGCAGAAAGCGGGCGGCCTTGTCGGCGGCGTCGCTGTCGATCGCGCCGCCCAGCTGCCCTGGGTTGTTGGCGATCAGGCCCATCGGACGACCCTCGATCCGTACCAGCGCGGTGATCACGCCGGTCCCGAAACCGCGGCGCAGCTCCAGCACCGATCCGGTGTCGGCGAGGCCCTGGACGGCCGCCCGGATGTCGTATGCCCGGCGCCGGTTCTCGGGCACGGCATGCCGCAGCGCGCGCGGATCGGGGGAGTCCCAACTGCCTTGCGGACCCTGGAAGTACGAGAGGTACCGGCGCGCCACCCGCACAGCATCCGCCTCGTCGGCGACCGCGATGTCCACCACGCCGTTCGGCACCTGGACGGAGAGCGGACCGACCTCCTCGGGCCGCTGCACTCCGAGCCCGCCGCCCTCGATCATCGCCGGGCCACCCATGCCGATCGTCGCCTCGGGCGTCGCGATCACCACATCGCAGCAACCGAGCAGCGCCGCATTGCCCGCGAAACAGCGCCCGGACGCGATCCCGATCAGCGGCACCAGACCACTGAGCCGTCCCATCTGGTGAAACGTCATGAGATCCAGCCCTGCGACAGCTGTGGTGTCCGTATCGCCGGGCCGCCCGCCGCCGCCCTCCGCGAAGAGCACCACGGGGAGCCGCCGCCGCTCGGCGAGCTGCAGCATCCGGTCGGTCTTGCGGTGGTTCTGGTGCCCCTGAGTGCCGGCGAGCACCGTGTAGTCGTACGACATCGCCACGCACGGAGTTCCCTCGACCGTCCCGGTGCCGGTGACCATGCCGTCGGCGGGCGTGGAGACGATCAGGTCCTCCAGCGAGCGGCGGCGGCGCTGGGCGGCGATGGCGAGCGCCCCGAACTCGGTGAAGCTGCCCGGGTCGCAGAGTGCGTCGATGTTCTCCCGGGCCGTGCGGCGGCCGATCCGATGCCGTTTGGCGACCGCGTCGGGACGGTTCTCGTCCAGGCCGACCGCATGGCGGCGCAGCGACTCGGCGAGATCCGGGCGTACGAGGTCGAGGTCGACGCCCACATCGAGGGGCCCGTCATCGGCAGGTTCGTCCCCCGCCGGGTCGAGCAGCACCACCGCCTGTCCCTCTGTCACCGTGTCGCCCACCGCCGTCGGTACGGACCGTACGGTCCCGGCCGTGGTCGCCCTGAGGACATGCTCCATCTTCATCGCCTCGAGGACGAGCAGTTGCTGCCCGGCCCGCACTGTGTCTCCCGGTGCGACATCGACCGCCACGACGGTGCCGCTCATCGGTGCCTCGGCGGTACTCGCATCGGCGTCCACCGCGCCCGGGAGGTCCGAGAGCTTTTCGAGGAAGCCGGTGTCCGTGCCGCCCGCGGCGAACTCCGGGTCCGTAAGTACCGCCCGGAGCAGCGGAATCCCGGTTCTGACGCCCTCGATCCCGAACTCGCCGAGCGCCCGGGCGGTCCGCTCGCACGCCGCCGCGAAACCGGCGCCGGCCGGCACCCGGGCGATCACCTTCGCGAGGAGAGGGTCGTACCGGGTGCCCGTCGTCAGCCCCGCACGCGTCGCCGTGTCCACCCGTACGCCGGGGCCTGTCGGTACCTCGAACCGGCTCACAGTCCCGGGTTCCTCGGCGTACACCCGGGCCTGCACGGCAAAACCGCGGGGTGGCGGAGGCTCGGTGAGACCGAGCGACTCCAGCGTCTCGCCCTGAGCCAGACGCAGTTGTACGGAGACCAGATCCACGCCCGTCACCTCCTCGGTGACGGTGTGTTCCACCTGGAGCCGCGGATTGGCCTCGATGAAATGGAACTCCTCACCGGCGACGAGGAATTCGAAAGTCGTGAGCCCGGTCACGCCCGCCTCGCGCGCCATCCGCAGCGCGGCGCCCAGCAGCCGGTCCCGCAACTGCGCGGGCAGCGCGGGCGCCGGAGCGATCTCGATCAGCTTCTGGTGGCGGCGCTGGGCGCTGCAGTCCCGCTCCCACAGATGGGTCACCGACCCGGTGGTGTCGCCGAGGATCTGCACCTCGACATGACGGGCACCCTCCAGCAGCCGCTCGACGTACAACTCGCCCCGCCCGAAGGACTGCAGAGCCTCCGACCGGCAGCGTTCCCAGGCTTCCGCAAGATCGCCGAGGGCATGCACGGCCCGCATACCGCGCCCGCCGCCTCCGCCCACGGCCTTCACCATCACCGCCCCGCCGGGACCCAGCCCCGCGAGGAACTCCCGCGCCTCCTCCGGACCCGTCGCCCCGTGCGTCCCCGCGAGCACCGGCACACCGACCCGCTCGGCGAGGACCCGCGCCCGCCCCTTGTCGCCGAAGAGCGCCAGCACCTCGGGCGACGGCCCCACAAAGCCGATTCCCGCCTCCGCGCAGCCCGTGGCGAAACCGGCGTCCTCGCTGAGGAAGCCGTATCCGGGGTGCAGCAGGCCGCACCGGGCCCGCCGCGCCGCCGCCAGCACCGCCCCGCCGTCCAGATACGCGGCAGGTCCCGACCCCGGCAACGGCACCGCCTCGTCGGCCAGTTGGACATGCTGTGATCCCGCATCGTCCTCCGCGTACACGGCCGCGGTCCGCATTCCGGCCTCGGCGGCGGCGCGCAGCACCCGTACGGCGATCTCTCCGCGATTGGCGACGAGTACGGCGGCAGAACCCATGAGTTCCTCCAGAAAGGGCGGCGCCGCCATGCTCATCGGCCGATTCCGCCTGCGCAAGGCCCCCGACGTTCAAGATCGGACAGAGGGAGCCTGCGGAACGAGCCAGTCGTACGCGGCCTGCGCCGTGAACTCGCTCTGGCCGCCCGTGAAGAGCAGCCCCGCGGCCTGGAACGCCGGGTCTCCGGCCGTCGCCGGGACGTAGGGGACGGCGATGCAGCGCATACCCGCGGCGTGTGCCGCCGCCGCGCCCGGCGCGGCGTCCTCCAGCACCACGCAGTCGGCGGGACCGGCGTCGAGACGGCGCGCGGCCTCGATGAAGACGTCGGGCTCGGGCTTGCCCTGCGCGACCTCCTCGGCCGAGACGACGGTGCGGATGAACGCGTCGAGACCCGTACCCGCGAGCACCGCCTCGATGGCGGCACGGGAGGAGCCGGATGCCACCGCCATCGGCACTCCGTCCGTGTGGAGCCGCCGCACGAACTTCCACATCTCCGGGAAAACGTCCGTCGAGGCGCGCGCCAGCTCCAGATAGTGGCGGTTCTTCGCGGCGAGCAGCTCCTCGACCGGCACCTCGATCCCGTACTCCCCGCGCAGGATCTCCAGCGTCTCCCGCGTCCCGATCCCGATGAACCGGGTGTGATGCTCCCAGCTGAAGTCCGCCACGCCGTGCTGGGCCAGCAGCCGGCGCCCCGCTTCGTAGTAGTTCGGCTCGCTGTCCACCAGTGTTCCGTCGAGATCGAAGATGACCGAAGTGGTGCGCGAAGTGCTCATGGTCCCCAGCATGCCAAGACGCGGTTCGACCGCGCCAAGGCGGTGCTCAAACCGTGCCAAGGCGGTGCTCATCCGTGTCAGGACCGTGCCGACGTGGAAAGGCTTGGAGCTCACCCGGGCGATGACGGTGCTCAGCGTGACGTACCGGCGGCCCGGCCCACCGACTCGACCAGCGGCAGCAGCCGGTACGGAACGCGCTCGCGCAGTGCCATCTCGGTCCGCGTACGCACCACGCCCGGCAGCTGGATCAGCCGCTGGATGACGTCCTCGAGATGCCCGTTGTCCCGCGCGGCGACGCGCGTCAGCAGATCACCGCTGCCGGTGATCGAGAACGCCTCGATGATCTCGGGCACGGCCGCGAGCGCGTCGCCGACCTCGTCCAGATGCCCCTGCGTGACCTCGATATGAACGAAGGCCAGCACTGGGTGCCCAAGGGCGGCGGGGGAGAGGTGCGGGCCCGTGCCGGTGATCACGCCGTCCCGCTCCAGCCGGTCGATCCTGGCCTGCAGGGTGCCGCGCGCGATGCCGAGGATCCGGGCGTACTCACGCACGCTGGTGCGCGGCTGCTCGATCAGCAGCCGCAGGATGCGCGTGTCGAGTCTGTCCACCGCCATGGCCCGTTGGCCTCCCTCCGGCCCGAGCTCCTGCCCTGGACTGTGCCAACTGCCCAGTCTATCGCGATCGAGTTGAGCCACTGGGTGCGGTAATGCCATGCACCGCGGGGAGAGGGCGAGTCACTGCTCGCGCATGCCCCAGGGCGAGCCGTACGCGGTCAGCAGGTCCAGGAAGGGTCGTGCGGGGAGGGCTTCGGGGCCGAGGACGCCGCTGCCGGACCAGGTGCCTGCGGCGATGAGTTCCAGCGCCACGACGGGGTTGATCGCCGTCTGCCACACGACGGCCTGGCAGCCGTACTCGCGCATGGACCACTGGTTGTCGACCACGTGGTACAGGTAGACCTCGCGCGGGCGGCCGTCCTTGGTGCCCTTGACCCAGGTGCCCGCGCAGGTCTTGCCGTGCATGCGTTCCCCGAGGGCTGCCGGGTCCGGCAGGCAGGCGGCGACCACGTCCCGCGGCGAGACGTGGACCGTGCCCGAACCGTCCGCCGAGGGCACCGGCACCGGATCGGTGCGGTCGAGACCCAGCAGGTGCAGCGTCTGCAGCGTACGGATGAAGTCCTCGCCGAGGCCGTACTTGAAGGTGACGCGTCCCGCCTCCACCCAGCGTGGCACCAGCAGGACCTCTTCGTGCTCGACGTTGACGCACTCGACGGGTCCGATCCCCTCGGGGAAGTCGAAGACCTCGGGTTCGCTGAAGGGTGCGGTCGTGAACCAGCCGCGGTCGGCCTCGTAGACGACGGGCGCGTTGAGGCATTCCTCGATGGTGGTCCAGATGCTGAACGAGGGCGCGAAGTCGTAGCCGTCGACGGTGAGGTTCGCTCCGTCGCGGATACCGACCTCCTCGATCTCGTCGAAGAGTTCCTCGGCGGCGTGGCGGGCGAAGACGTCGGACATTCCTGGCTCGACACCGATGCCGACCAGGGCGAGCAGTCCGGCCTTCTCCCAGTCCGCTGCCCGCTCGAACTGGGCGTCGCCGAGCTTGACGCCGCACAGTTCGTAGGGGCGCTCCGGGTGCGGGCGGGACAGCGACATCGCCATGTCCAGGTAGTGCGCCCCGGCGGCCAGGGCCGCCCGGAACAGCGGCATCACGAAGCGGGGATCGGTGGCATTGAGCAGGACGTCGCAGCGCTGCTCCTGCAGCAGCGCTGTGACGGCCCCCTCATCGCTCGCGTCGATCCGTTCGGCGCTGAAGCGACCGTCCGGCTCCAGGGCCGCGACGGCGGCCTGGGCGCGGGACAGGTCGTAGTCGGCGACGACCACGTTGTCGAAGAACGACCGGCGGGCCGCGATCCGGGTGATGGCGGTACCGACGCCGCCGGCTCCCACGAGAAGAACACGCATGGCCAAACTCCGTTTCCCAGGCACGGTGCGCGGGCGGCCTGCTGGCGCCGATTGTGGACGCGCCGCCCGTCGGATCCGATCCAACGCGCCCGCTGTTGTTAACGTCAACCGTGTTGGCATAAGCTGGCGTCCGGGTCATGACGACGGTGGTGGAGGAGTGTTCCGTGCCCAAGCCTGTGGTGCCGGAAGAGGCCCGGAGGCGGCGACGTCCCACGAAGAACGGTGCGGTCCTCTCGGAGCGGCTGATCGTGGAGACCGCGCTGCGCATGCTGCGGGAGCACGGGAGCGCGGGCCTGACCGTCCGCCGTCTCGGTACCGCCCTGGGGGCGGACCCGAGCACGCTGTACCGGTACTTCAGCGGCATCGACGACCTGACGCTGGCCATCGGAAACATGCTCGTCGGACGTGCCCTGGCGTGCTGGGAGGGCACCGGTGACTGGCGTGCCGACCTGCGGGACCTGGGGCTGCGCATCCATGCCGCGTATCTCGAACATCCCCAGGCGGCAGTGCTGACCGCCAGCCGCGTGACCGGCAAGGGTTATGAAGTCGCGGCTGACGAGACGATCCTGGGGCTACTGCGCACAGCCGGCTTCCCGGACTCCGAGGCGGTCCGGATCTATCACGCGTTCATCGACCAGAGCCTGGCATTCGCCGCGCTCGACGCGGCTTCGCTGGCACTGCCGGCGGCGGCACGCACGGCGGACGAGGAGGTCTGGCGGGCCACGTACGCCCGGCTGCCCGCCGCGACCCATCCGCACATCGCGGCGACCGCGCACCTGCTGGTCGCCCGGATGAATCACAGTGCGTATCCCACCGCGCTGGAGATGCTGCTGGACAGCGCATCAACCCGGCTCGCCGAAGTACGACGCGGGGACGGAGGCGGGAGCAGCGGCGGGAGCGGCTGAGCCCACGGCGCGGAGTCCACGGTGGCGCGAGATCGTCGAGGCGCTCACCTCGCGTGGTTCTAAGGGTAGTTGGCGCGGAGCCGGTTCACTGCGGTCGGCGGATCACCTCGCGGTCGGCGGTTCGCTGTGCAGTCGTCGGTTCGGGTGCCGTCGTCGGTTCGCGGTGCCGTCGGCGGGTCACGGCCCGCCGTCGGGGGAGGGCTCGTCCCCCTCGGCCCGGCGGTAGTGCTCGAAGACCCAGACAGCCACCTGGGCACGGGAGGTGAAGCCGAGTTTGCTCAGTATGTGCTCGACATGGCCCTCCGCCGTGCGCCGGGCGATCACCAGCGTGGCCGCGATCTCCTTGTTGCTCAGCCCACGCGCGACCAGATGGGCGATCTCGGTCTCCCGCCGGGTGAGCGGTGACGGCTGCTCATCCTCGCCGCCCGGGTCCACAACCAGGTGCTCCTCGAGCGCGTAGCCGAGCGCCTCGCCGTAAGGGAGCCCGGAACCCTTCCTGACGGCAGCGCGGAAGGCCGCGGCACCGAGGGCCCTGCTGGTGCGCGACTCGCATTCGTCGTGGTACTTGACGAGGTGCCCGTACCCGGACAGCGGAGCGCCGACCGCGTGCCAGACGGTCTGCAGGACGCCCAGGAGCCGAGCGGCGCGCTCGTAGTGCTCCTCCGTGGCGGCGATCCAGGCCAGTACCTCGAGGCTGACGCCGACCCCCAGCGGATCGTCGAGCGAACGGTTGAAGGCCAGACTCTCCTTCTCCAGCTCGGCGGCGCGGCGTGTGGAGCCCTGGCGCCAGACCTCGATGCCGAGCGCCATCGTCGTGTAAGCCCTGTGCCAGCCCTCTCCGTAGGCGTCGCACAACCGCAGAGACTCCTCCCCGAAGGAGATGGCGCCCGGCGAGTCACCGAGGAACGAGTGGACCAGGGAGAGCCGGATCAGTGCCAGCGCGAGTCCCACGGGGTCGTTGACGGCCCGGTGCCTGGCCACTGCCTCCCCGTAGAGCCCGATCGCGGATTCGGCGTCTCCCCGATACATGGCGATCATGCCGGAGTACAGCGCGGTGTAGGCGAGTACGGATTCGTCTGCCAGCTGTTTCCCCAGCCTTCCGCTCTCCTCGAGCATTGCCGCCGCCGCGGCGGTCTCGGACTGGATGACGGCCAGCCAGCTGTTGGTCCACAGCGCCCGGGCCCGGGCCCTGCTCGGTTCGGTGCAGACGGCGAGCCCCTCGTCCAGCCAGCGCCGTCCCTCACCGAGGTAGTAACTGGTGATCCAGTGATAGAGCAGGTCAGAGGCCATGTCCGTGCCGGCCTCGGCCTCCCCGGGTTCGGCGAAGCAGTACTCCAGGGCAGCGCGCAGATTGTTGTGCTCCACGTGGAGCCGCGAGAACCAGGCCACCTGCGAAGGACCGAACAGCTCGGCATGAGCTTCGCGTGCCAGCCGCCGGTAGTGGTCGCGGTGGAGCCGTTGCAGATGTGCCGTCTCCCCGGCCGCGACGAGCTGCTCCCTGCCGTACTGCCGCAGTGTGTCCAGCAGCCGGTAGCGCACCGTCGAGTGGGGCTCCTCTCTGAGAAGCACGGACTTGTCGACGAGTCCGGTCACCACGTCGAGGACCTCTTCGCGGCTGATGCTGTCGCCGGAGCACACCTCCTCCGCCGCCTCCAGATCGAACCCGCCGGTGAATACCGAGGCGCGAGCCCAGAGGAGCCGCTCCTGATCGGTGCACAGAACGTAACTCCAGTCGATCAGCGCCCGCAGCGTCTGGTGGCGCGGGAGCACCGCACGGGAACCGGCGGTGAGCAGCTGGAACCGGTCGTCCAGCCGCTCCAGCAGCTGCTGTACGGAAAGCGCCCGCAGCCGGACGACGGCGAGCTCGATTCCCAGGGGGATGCCGTCCAGCTGCCGGCAGATCCGTTCAACCGCTTCACGGTTTGCCTCGGTGACGGAGAACCCGGGCAGGACCGCGCCCGCCCTCTCGATGAACAGCCGTACGGCGTCGCACCGGGCCAGGGACTTGGTGGACAGCCGGGGTTTCTCGGTGCTCGGCAGGTCCAGCGTCGGCACGGCCAGGGTGTGCTCGTAGTGGAGGCCCAGCACATGCCGGCTGGTGGCCAGGATCTTCAGGCCGGGACTGGAGTGCAGCAGGGAGTCGGCGAGCACCGCGCACTGCGGCAGCAGGTGCTCGCAGTTGTCGAGGATCACCAGGATGCGCTTGTCCCGGAGGTGGTCGGTGAGGATGTCGAGTGGCGGCCGGGAGGAATGGTCACGGATCTCCAGCGCTTCGGCGACGGTCTGGGCCAGCAGCCCGGAATTCTCCAGTCCCGCGAGTTCGACGAGCCACACGCCGTCCGGAAACGCCGAGCGGACCTCGGCTGCGACATGTGACGCCAGCCGCGTCTTGCCGACTCCCCCCACACCGGTGAGCGTCACCAGACGCGATCCGGACAGTCTCCTGCGGACCTCGGCCACCTCGCGCCGACGTCCCACGAAGCTCGTCACCTCGGCGGGCAGCCTGCCGTCCTGCCGACGTGCCGAGACGCTTGGTGTCACGACAGCCATCGATTCCTCGGACCGGTCCGATCCACGGAGTACAGGCCGTCCGCGAACCGTGCCGACACCATCCAGCCTATTCCTCCGCGCTCCGGAGATCGCCACTGCGCTCCGCCTCCTCCCCGCCCGGAGAGGAGGGCCCGGAGAGGAGAGGTATCCGGCTCCTCCTACCGCAGGTGCAACGATGGTGTTATGTCCGCCTATGGTGCCAATGGCGCCGGTCCTGACTTTCCGAGGAGCGCCTCTTTCGGCGGCGAGTCCTCGCTGATCGGCCGCCGACAGCAGCTCGCCGAGGTCAAACGCACGCTGCGGCACTCCCGTCTGGTGACCCTCACGGGTGTGGGCGGTGTGGGAAAGACCAAGCTGGCGACGGGAGTTGCCGACGAGGTGCGAAGGGCGTTCCCGGACGGCGTTTGGCTGGTCGAGCTCGGCGCGCTGGAGGACGAAGGGCTGCTGCCGCAGACTGTCGCGACCGGGCTCGGACTGCGGGACCAGTCGGCACGGCACCCCTCGGACCTGCTCTGCGACCACCTGCGTGACGCTCGTTCCCTGATAGTCCTGGACAACTGCGAGCACATCCTGGACGGCTGCGCGGCGCTCACCGACCGCCTGCTGCGCAGGGCTCCCGGGCTGCGCGTGCTGGCCACCAGCCGTCAGCCCCTGGGCGTGTACGGCGAGTCCGTCCTCTCGGTGCCCGCACTGGCCGTGCCGGAACCCCGTCGAGCGCTCCGCCCCGAGGCGGCCGCACACTATGCGGCGGTCAGACTGTTCCAGCGGCGGGCGGCGCAGGCGTCGCCGGGGTTCACCCTCGGCCCGGAAAACCTGGAGACGGTCGTCCGGCTCTGCAGGCGTCTGGACGGCATCCCGCTCGCCATCGAACTGGCCGCGGCGCAACTGAGGACCCTCACGCCCCAGGAGATCCTCCGGCGGCTGGACGAGCGCCTCGATGTGTCCCCGAAGCGCTCCACGGCGGACCCGGCCCGCCATGAGACCTTGCGCGCGTCGATCGACTGGAGCTTCGATCTGTGCTCCCCGGGTGAGCAGCGGGTGTGGGCGCGCGCGTCGGTCTTCGCCGGGAGCTGCGGGCTGGAGGCGGTCGAAGCGGTCTGCTCGGGTGACGGCATTCCCGAGGAGCGCATCTTCGACCTGGTGGCGGGGTTGGTCGACAAATCGGTCCTCATTCGGGAGGAGCAGGGCGCCCAGGTGCGCTACCGACTGCTGGAAACGATCCGGCAGTACGGCGCGGAGCGCCTGGCCGAGGCCGGGGAGAAGACGGCCCTGCAGCGGCGCCACCGGGACTGGTACCACCGGCTGGCGGACCGCGCGGAGGCGGAGTGGCTCAGTCCGCGTCAGGAGACCTGGCTCGCCCGGCTGCAGAGCGAGCACGCCAACCTCCGTACCGCCCTCGAGTTCTGCCTCAGCGAGCCCGGTCAGGCACAGGCGGGGCTGGAGATCGCCGCGTCGCTGTGGTTCCACTGGCTGTGCAGCGGATTCCTCAGTGAGGGGCGCCACTGGCTCGGCAGGGCACTGGCGCTCGCGCCCGAGGACTCGGTGGCCCGTGGCAAGGCGCTGTGGGTGGACGGCTGGCTGTCGGTGCTCCGGGGCGACACGTCCTCCGCGCTGCCGCAGCTGGAGGAGTGCCGTGCCCTCGCGCTCCGGCTCGGCGATGAAGCCACCCTGGTCCACGCCGAGCAGTTCCTGGGCGGCTGCCTGCTCTACGACGGCGACTTCCGCCAGGCGATCGACCTCCTGGAAAAGGCCGTGGCAGGTCACCGGGCGGCCGGCGACCGCAACGGCTTGATGACCGCCCTGTATCAGCTCACCGTGGCCTGCGCCCTGTCCGGCGATCTTCGTGCCGCGGATTTCGGGCAGGACTGCCTGGACCTGTGCAACGAGGCACACGCGCCCTGGTCCCGCTCCTACGCCCTGTGGGCGCTCGGCCTCCACCTCTTGCGCCGGGGCGAGCCACGCCACGCGGCGGAACTCCTCCGGGACGCCCTGAACACCCGCCGGGTCGTGGGGGACGGGTGGGGCATCGCCCTGTGCCTGGAGGCGCTGGCCTGGGCAGCCGCCTCGGCCGACGAGGCGGAACGCGGTGCCCGGCTGCTGGGCGCGGCGGACGTCGTCTGGCGTTCCATAGGGATCTCGCGATCGGGGTTCCGGTATCTGGCCGACGGACACGAGAAGACCGAAATCCGCTTGCGCGGCGAGCTCGGCGAGCGCAGATACGCCGCGGCAGTCCGGCGCGGAGCGAGGCTGGGACGCGACGGGGCGGCGGAATGGGCGCTGTACGGCTCCCCGGCCCCATGGCCCCCCAGGGAGGCGGTGGCCGGCTGGTGAAGGGGGCTGGAACGCGGGTTCCGCGGCAGCGCGCGCCCACGCTGAGCCATTCCGTGGTCACCCCGAGAAGCGTTCCGGGCCCACTTCGGGTGGTTCAGGTATCCGATCCGGGGATTTATCCCCTCCCTGCACGCGTGTCGTCGGCACATGATGGTCGGGTCTGTGAGACCGCCCCAGCCGGACGGAGAATTGAAGGTCCGAGCAATGTGCCAGCACCAGCCACCATGTCCATCCTCAACTGCGACCGACCATGATGCCGCGCGCCTCGTGGCCTATCACCCCGAGCAGGGCTGGGGCCTCCTCTGCAATGGCGTCACGGTGTTCGAGGACATGGGTGAGTTGCTTCCCGACGACAGGTCCATGGAGGCCGTGGAGGGCAGTGCGGCATGAATCCGTTCATCGATCGCATGCCCCACATCGCGCCTGTCCCGAAGCAGCCGGCGGGGCACGACGCTCCCTCGGACGAGAGCCCATGTGACGCTCCCCCGGACGAGAACCCATGTGAAAAGTCCTGGTTCCTGCCCCCCGAACCGTCCGCGGTGTCTCAAGCAAGCCGGATCGTTCGCGCCCAGCTGGCTCAGTGGGCGCTCCATGAGCAGATCGACGACACGGAGCTGCTCGTCACCGAGCTGGTCACCAACGCCTTGCACCACGCAGCGGGGCCGGTCCGGCTGACGTTCCGCCGGCCCTCCCGGCACGGCGGGATACGTTGCGAGATCGAGGACGCGAACCTCGTAGGACCCCTGGGGCGCCAGTCCCGCGAGCACGACGAGGAGGGGCGCGGATTGCACCTTCTGACCCTGCTGTCCCGCTGCTGGGGCAGCCACCGGACAAGCGAAGGGAAGGTGGTGTGGTTCGAGCTGCATACCCGTGTCGGCTCCGCATAGCGGGCCGGGCCTTACGACGGAAGGAGGACCCGTCGACGACGCGAAAAGACGCAAACGCAAACAGCCTGATGGCCATCGAAATGGGCCCAGGGTCCGGGAGACGAGCTCCATCGCAGCCTCTCGCCCCTGGGCCTCACGATCGCTCTCCCCAAGCGGCCTGCCGCCTTCTGCTCACCCGCGACGGGGCGCTGACGCTCCCTCGGCAGCCACGGTATGCGGGTGCCGAGTGTGTCCACCGTCACGGTCCGTTGGCCTCTTCTGGTTCGGGTTTCCTGCCCTCGACTGTGCCAATGGACCAGCCCAATGAGACCGAGTTGAGCCACTGTGGGCAGTGATGCTTTCCTCTGCGGAGAGATGGCGCTGCGCAGCGCCGGAACGGCGACGGAGCCGGACCGGACCCGCGGCGCCTTTGCCATGTCTGAAGTGGGTGCGTGAACAGCAACGGGGGCGGGACGACCATCGTGAAGACCATGACCGGGGTGCAGCGGATGTTTGTGGCCCCGGATCCCGGGCGCGTGCGACTGCGTGTCTCGACGCGCGCCGTACTCGGCGTCGCCCTCGCGGTCGCCGTCGCCGAACTGGCCGGGCTCTCCCTGATCGCCTCCATCACCGGCGGCCTCGCCGCGTTGCTCGCGCTCTTCACCCTCGGCGACCCGACCGTGCGCCGCCAAGCCGTCACCACCGCCCTGCTGCCCGCCGTCGGCTTCCCCGTCCTCGCGCTCGCGACCACCCTGCACGAACTGCCGCTGCTGCGCGCCGCCGCATGGCTGAGCGTCGTTTTCTGCGCCGTCTACGCCAGGCGCTGGGGCCCGCGCGGGCAGGCGCTGGGCATCTTCGCGTTCATGATGTTCTTCGTCACCCAGTTCCTGCACGCGGGCCCGGCGCAGCTGCCGGAGCTGTACGGGGCGGTGGCGCTGGCCCTGACCGCCTCCTCGGCCGTCCGCTTCGGCCTGTGGTGCATCGAGCGGCGCACGCCGCCGCCGGCGGCGCCCGCGCCGCTCCCCGGCCGCGGACTCGCCCGCCCCACCACCCGGCTCGCCTTCCAGGCGACGTTCGCCTGCGGCGTCGCGATCGCCGCGGGGCTGCTGATCTCCCCGGACCGCTGGTACTGGGCCGTCGGCACCGCCTGGTGGATCTTCGTCAACACCGCGTCGCGCGGCGAGACGCTGGTCCGTGGCTTCCGCCGAGTCGTCGGCACCGTAACCGGCATTGCCGCGGGACTCCTGATCGCGATCCCGGTCGCGGGCATGCCCGCGCCGACGGCCGCCCTGGTCGCGGTGTGCGTCTTCGGCATCTTCTACACGGCGACGCCCTCGTACAGCTGGATGATGTTCTTCGTTACCGTCATGGCCGGTCTGCTGTACGGACTGCTGGGTGTCCTGCACCCGGGGCTGCTGATCCTGCGCTTCGAGGAGACGGCGGTGGGCGCGCTCGGTGCCGCCCTCGGTGTCGCGTTGATTCTGCCCGTCACCACCCATGCCGCGACCGACGCCTGGATCCGGCGCGCACTGCACTGTGTCCACGGCTGCACCACCGCGGCCGCGCTCCGACTGGCCGGGGACGAGAAGGCCGATCCGGCGCCGCTCGCCGCCGAACTGGAGCTGCTGCTCGGCCGGGTACGGCTCACTCTCGCCCCGCTCGTCCATCCCCTCAGTCCGCTGCGCGCCCGTAAGACGCGCGCCCGCCAGGTGATCGCGCTGCTCGACGACTGCGCCCGTGAAGTGCGTGGCCTCGCCGCCGTCGCCGCCGACCCGGACGCCTCCCACGACGCCCGGCTGGCCGCCGCCTGCCGACGCGTCGATGCCGCCGTACACGCGCTGGTGCCGCCCGCCACCCGGCAGGCCGAGGCTCCCGTCGACTCCCTGCCGGCCCCGCAGCGCAACCGCGGGGCCGAGGCCGCCCTCACGCACCTGCAGGGGCTGGAGCGGGCGCTCGTAGAGCTCGATGCGCCCCTGCGTACCTCTCCGCGCGCCGCACTCGTACCTGCCTGACCTGCGCATTGAGGCAAAGTTGCGAAATGAGGCAATTTCACCTGGCACACACAGGGTGGATCAGTCTGTTCAAAGGGTAACCAGAGCGGCATCCACGAACGTCCCCTCCAGGACCGGGGGTACGCGCCATGCGAAAGTTTCTGCTCAGAGCCCTGCGCCGGACCGGCGCACGGGTGTCAGCGCACGAATGGGCAAATGCTCCGGCGCCGGAAGCCCGCTGCCCGATGGGCCACTCGGAGCCGCAGACCGCCGGCCTGCCCGCCACCCGCGGTGAGCTGGCAGAAGAGGCGGAGGAGTTCATCCGGCTGCACCATCGCGAGGAGCCGTCGGCAGGTGACCCGGCCGCCCGGATCGCCGCCGTACACGCGGAGATCGAGGCGACCGGCACCTACCGTCATACCCGGGCCGAACTCGTCCACGGAGCACGTGTCGCCTGGCGCAACAGCAACCGTTGCATCGGCCGGCTCTACTGGCGCTCCCTGCGCATACGCGACCGCCGACACATCGACGACGCCGACTCCGTGGCGCGCGAGGCGGCCGAACATCTGCGAGAAGCCAACAACGGCGGCCGGATCCGCCCGCTCATCACCGTCTTCGCCCCGGACGCGCCGGACCGTCCGGGACCGCGGATCTGGAACGAGCAGCTCGTACGGTACGCGGGTTACGCCAGTGAGCACGGGCCCGCAGTCGGCGACCCGCGCAACGCGGGGATCACCGAGCTCGCCCTCCGGCTCGGCTGGCCGGGCGGCCCGGGCACAGACTTCGATCTGCTGCCGCTGGTGATCGAGGACGGGGACGGCAAACCGCGCTGGTTCGAGCTGCCGCGCGACGCCGTACTCGAGGTGGAGCTGCGCCACCCGGAGCAGAGCTGGTACGCGGGGCTCGGCCTGCGCTGGCACGCCGTACCCGCGATCGCAAACATGTGTCTGGAGATCGGCGGGATCTGCTACCCCGCCGCCCCCTTCAACGGCTGGTACATGGGCACCGAGATCGGCGCCCGCAACCTCGCCGACACCGACCGCTACGACCTGCTGCCGCGTATCGCCGAGCAGTTGGGCCTGGACACGACGAACGACCGCTCGCTCTGGAAGGACCGCGCACTGGTCGAGCTGAACCGAGCGGTCCTGCACTCCTTCGATCTCGCGGGAGTCACCGTCACCGACCACCACACCGAGTCGCGCCGCTTCCTCACGCACCTCGACCGTGAGCAGAGCCGGGGCCGGAGCGTGGGCGCGGACTGGGCGTGGATCGTGCCGCCGATCTCGGGCTCCGCGACACCCGTCTTCCACCGGACGTACGACCCGACCCAGTGGCGTCCCGCCTATGTCCACCATCCCGAGGCGACCGCGCGGGCCCGCGGCGAGCGGAGCGCGTAGACGGAGTTGGTCTAGACCGCCTGCTACCGTCGGCCGGGCAGCAGGCGAATCAGTGGCGGAGAGGGGAAACGCTGTGGGCGACAAGAGCGCCGGACGGGCATTCATCGGGTCGTTCACCTCGGCCGGAGGCCGCGGGATCATCGCAGCCACCGTGGACGGGGAAACCGGGGCCCTGACGGAGACGGGGGCGAGCGACGCGGTCGCGGACCCGTCGTATCTCGCCCTGGCGATCGGGTCCGGCGGCACGGTCCTCTACGCCGTCTCCGAGACGGCCGAGGGCGCGGTGGGGGCGTTCGAGGTGGACGGGCCGTCGCCGCTACCGATCGGCGGGCGCGTACCGGTGTGCGGCGCGGGACCCACACATCTCGCGATCGCCTCGGGCCATCTGGTGACCGCCAACTACGGTTCCGGCAGCGTCAGCGTGCTCCCGGTCGGGGCCGACGGCGCACCGGTCGCCGCCAGTGGCGTACTGCAGCACGAAGGCGCAGGACCGCACCCCGACCGGCAACGCGGACCGCACGCGCACCAGGTACTGCCCGATCCGACCGGGCGCTGGGTGCTCAGCGTCGACCTCGGTACCGACTCCGTGCGGATATGCGCACTGGACCCCGAGACGGGCGAACTGACACAGCACGGCGAGACCGCGCTGCGCCCCGGCACAGGACCGCGCCATCTCGCCTTCCACCCCGATGGTGGCCACGCCTATGTACTGAACGAGCTCGAGCCGACCCTCATCGTCTGCCGCTGGGACGCGGACTCGGGCGTCCTCGAACCGGTCGCCGAGACAGCGGTGCTGCCGGACGGCGCGGCCCGGCCCAGCTACCCGTCCGGGGTGGTCGTCTCGCACGACGGCCGCCATCTCTGGGCGGCCAACCGCGGCCACGACAGCATCGGCGTCCTCGCGCTCGACACGACGCACGAGAAGGCGGAGCTGGTCACGACGGTGCCGTGCGGCGGGCACTGGCCGCGCGACCTGGCCCTGGACCCCACGGGACGCAGGCTGTACGCCGCCAATGAGCGCTCCGGAGACGTCACCTGGTTCGACATCGACCCGGGGACGGGCATTCCGCGCAGGTCGGGCTCCCTCGACGTCCCCGCCGCCTCCTGCGTGATCTTCGCCTGACCGCCCGGGCACTGCGCAAGGGCCCGCACCCCTCGCGTGGTGCGGGCCCTTCTGCGTACATGCGGCAGAGCCGTCAGAGACTCGGCGAGCCCTGAGGCTGCGGCGCGATACCCAACGCCGTCGCGTACTGCGAAAGCACCAGCTTTCCGATTGCCGGGTAGGGCCCGAGCGCCTCGGCGGCGGCACAGCCCGCCTCCTTCACGGCCGAATCGAGCAGGCCATCGGGCAGCTCTGGGCCCACGAGGTACGGCGCCAGGGCGAGCTGCACCGAGCCGGAGCCGCGCAGCTGCTCGGCGACCGCGCCGACCGCGCCCTCCTGGTCGAGCGCGGCGGCCATCACCGGCACCGCGAGACGCGCCGCCAGCAGCATGCCGGTGATCCCGGCGGCCTGGACGGCCTCCTCGCCGCCGACCGTGGCCAGGATGATGCCGTCGGCCGCCGTGGCCACGGTGAACAGCCGGGCGCGGTCGGCACGCGCCAGACCGGCTTCCGAGAGCCTGACGTGCAGGGCTTCGGCGAGCAGCGGGTGCGGGCCGAGGACATCGGTCAGCTCGGCGCTCGCGCGGCTGTCCATGACGGCCTGGCGGATCCGGCGCATCAGGACGTTGTCGGGGCCGGCGAGGAGGGGCACCACAACGGCGGCAGGGCCCTCGGGCGCGGCCACTTCACGGCCGGCGGCCTGCGCGATTTCGTACCGCTCGGTGCGCCGGGCCGCGGTGTGCGCGAGGACGACTTCCAGCGTGGGGTACTCGGCGTTGTCCCCGTCGAGATAACCGATGCCGACCTCGAGGCCCGGCAGCTCGGAGCGAGCGATGCTTATGACCTCTTCGGCCAGGCTGCGCGTGGCGGGCACGGGAGCGCCGGGCACGGCGAGCACGAGCGCGGGCGCGCCCTCAGGAGCCGCTACGGGCTCCGGGCGGCGGTGCCGCCCGGTCTGGCGGGGTCGCGGCATTCGTACAGGCAGGCCGGATGCAGGCCCAGTGGGGGAGCTCATGGCGCCGCATGCTACTGGTTTTGGGGGTGCGACTGTTCGGGGAGGGGGCGGTCAAGTGTCATCTGTCCGCATTTATCCGATGAATGCAGTACGCCTCAGCTGTCCTGCTCTGTCGGTACGTGCAGCAGATCCGGATGACGCGGCAGCCGCAGCGAACCGGTGGCAAGCGCGGACGCGATGACCAACGAGCCGGTGAGTGGATCGCCGGCCGCGGATACCGGCCGTGCGTACGGCAGTTGTCCGGCAAGCTCCGCCCTCAGCGGTACGAGAAGAGGAGCACCCATCCTGAACAGCCCACCGGTGAGAGCGACTTCGCACCCCTCGGGCACATCGGTGGCGGGCGGGCAGACGGCCGCGGCCGACTCGGCGATATGCCGGGCGGCCGCCGCGAGGATGCCCGCCGACACCTCGTCGCCGTCCGAGGCGCACCTGCCGACCTCCGGCGCGAAGGAGGCGAGCACCGCGGGCCGGTCGGAGCGCGGGTACAGCATTCCCGGCAGCTCCCGCGCCGGACCGAACACCGACTCCATCCTGGCCAGCAGGGCCGCGGAACCACCACGTCGGCCGTCATGGACGCGCAGCGCGGCCTCCAGCCCGGCCCGGCCGATCCACGCGCCGCCGCCGCAGTCGCCCAGCAGATGACCCCAGCCGTCGGCCCGGCGCCAGTCCGACAGGTCCGTGCCCAGCGCGATCATGCCGGTGCCCGCCGCGACGACCGCCCCGGGACGCTGGCCGAGCGCACCTGCGTACGCCGTGACCGCGTCGGCCGCGAGCGCGAGGCGCCGTACACCCAGCGACTCGGCCAGCGCCGCGGGGACTTCGGCGCGCAGCCGGTCGCCGAGCGTCGCCATCCCGGCCGCGCCGACAGCGACCGCGGACACGGTGCCGCCACCGGCCCGGTCGAGCAGGGCGCGCGCCATCGGCAGCAGCTGGTCCAGCAGATGCTTCGCGTCGATACCCGCGGCGCCGGTGCGCACCGGCTCGCGCGACACCTCGGTCTCGGCCTTCCCCGGGTTCCCGGCCTCCGCCAGCGCGACACGTAGCCCGGAACCGCCGGAGTCGACTCCGAGCACCCGGCTCACGCTCACGGAAGCTGCCAGTCCACCGGCTGCGCCCCCTGGCGTTGCAGGAGATCATTGGTCCGGCTGAATGGACGCGATCCGAAGAAGCCGCGGTCCGCGGACATCGGGGAGGGATGCGAGGACTCGATCGCCGGAAGGTCGCCGAGCAGCGGACGCAGATTGCGGGCGTCACGCCCCCACAGTACGGACACCAGGGGCTTGCCGCGTGCGGCGAGGGCCCGGATGGCCTGCTCGGTCACCTCCTCCCAGCCCTTGCCGCGGTGCGCGGCGGGCTTACGGGGCGCGGTGGTGAGTGCCCGGTTCAGCAGCAGCACTCCCTGCCGGGTCCACGGTGTGAGATCCCCGTTGGCGGGACGGGGATGCCCCAGGTCCGCGTGCATCTCCCGGAAGATGTTGTCCAGACTGCCGGGCACCGGCCGCACCTCGGGCGCCACCGAGAAGCTCAGCCCCACGGCATGCCCGGGCGTGGGGTACGGATCCTGACCCACGATCAGGACACGTACCTCGTCGAAGGGCTGCTGGAAGGCGCGCAGCACGTTCGGTCCGGCCGGCAAGTAGGTGCGTCCCGCGGCGATCTCCGCGCGCAGGAAGTCGCCCATCGCGGCGATGCGTTCAGCCACGGGAGCGAGCGCATCGGCCCACCCGGGCTCTACAGTTTCTTTCAAGGGTCGTGCTGCCACGGGGCGTCACTCTACTGGTGCGGCGACGGCACGGTTCAACCCATGGCCGCCGCCCGCACACAGAGCACATCCGGCAGATGGGAGGCGAGCAGCTGCCAGCTGTCGCCGTCGTCCGCGCTCGCGTACACCTCGCCGTTGCGATTGCCGAAGTAGACACCGGCCGGATCCGCGTCGTCCGTGCACAGAGCATCCCGCAGCACCGTCCCGAAGTGGTCCCCTTCGGGCAGCCCGGCCGACAGCGCCTCCCAGCTGCCGCCCGCGTCGTTCGTACGGTAGACGCGACAGCGACGCCCCGCAGGCACCCGGTCCGCATCCGCCGTGATCGGGAAGACATAGGCGGTATCGGGACGGTGCGGATGCGCGGCGACCGCGAAACCGAAGTCGGACGGCAGGCCCTCGCCGATGTCGGTCCACTTGGCGCCCGCGTCGTCGCTGCGGTACACGCCCCAGTGGTTCTGCAGATACAGCCGGTCCAGATCGCCCGCGTCCTGCGCGATCTTGTGGACGCACTGTCCGAACTCCGGATTGGGGTCGGGCAGGAAGACCGCCGACACTCCCCGGTTGGAAGGCGCCCAGCTGGCGCCGCCGTCCTTGGAGCGGAACACCCCGGCCGTCGACACGGCGACCGTCACGGCCTCCGGGTCACGGCGGTCCGTCACCACCGTGTGCACCGCCTCACCACCGCCCCCCGGCACCCATTGCGAGCGCGTCGGATGCTCCCACAGGGGCCGTACGAGCTCGAAGGTCTCGCCGGCGTCGTCCGAGCGGAACAGCGCGGCCGGCTCCGTGCCCGCGTACACCACGTCGGGCGTGGCGGGACCGGCCGGATGCAACTGCCACACCCGTTCCAGGGACGCCCCGGTGTCCTTGGGGAACTTCACGGCCGGCTTCGACGGCTCGATCCAGGTCTTGCCGAGATCGTCGGAGTGGAAAACGGAAGGACCCCAGTGCAAGCTGTCGCCGCCGACCAGCAGCCGGGGCACGGAACGGCGCGTATCGATCCCGATCGAGTACACGGCCTGCGCATTGAAGTGCGGGCCGTCGAACTCCCATGTGCCACCGCGCCTGCGGCCGATGAAGAGCCCTTTTCGAGTGCCTACGGTCAGAAGTACATCGGTCATGGCCGATACCTCCAGGACGTCCTTGTCTCGGATAGTGGCCAGTCTGCACCCACCCACCGACAGTGGCCCGTGGGCGGCTCTCGCGCAGGCCGGCCCGGAGGAAAAGCTCGGGACGGTTCAGTCGACGACCGAGCCGGCGGTGATGTTGAGGGCTGTCGCCGTCATCGAGCGAGCCATGTCCGAGGCGGCGAAGGCAGCCACGTTGCCGACGTCCTCCAGCGAGGCCGGCCGCCCCAGCATCGTCTGTTCCGTGATCTTCTCGGTGATGACATCGCGGTACTCGAGGCCCTCGGGGATCGTCTCGGGCACGCCGCCCGTCTGGAGCGTGAGAACGCGGATGCCGTGCGGGCCCAGCTCGCCGGCCAGATTACGCCGGAGCGACTCCATGGCGCCGAACGCCACCTGGAACCCGCCGATGTTGTAGTCGCGCGGCGGGTCGCCGTAACCGCCGAAGGCGAGGATCACGCCGGACTGCTGCCGGATCATGTGCCGCGCCGCGGATCTGGAGGTCAGGAACATCGCGCGTACTGCGTTGTGCACCGGGCGCTCGAAGTCCGCGAGGGAGATTTCGGTCAGCGGCGTCCCCTGCACCTCTGAGAACGAGATGAGGCTGAAGGAGATGTCGAGGCTGCCGGCCCGTTCGACCACCGCGCCGGTGAACCGGTCGACCGCTGCCTCTTCGAGGGCGTCGACCTGATCGGTGTCGGCCCGGCCGCCCGCGGCGCGGATGGTCTCGGCCACCTCGTCCAGGCTTTCGCGGTTGCGCCCGGCGAGATGGACCCGGGCACCCTCGCGGGCGAAGGCACCGGCGACCGCCCGGCCGATACCACCGCCTCCTCCGTAGATGACGGCGTTCTTGTTCTCGAGCAGCACGATGTGCCTCCTTGGCGCTCACGTCCTCAGTACAGACCGGCCCGGGCCCCGGAACTCATCGGTGCCGCCGGGGGCGAATCCGCCGGAGCCGTGCAGCCCGCGCGGAGCGGCGGCGCGGGCGATACCGAGCGCGAGGAGGTGACAGGCCCGCGCGGCGAACGGCGCCTGGTAGCCGGGGGCGGTGGGGATGCGGGCACGCGCGGCGTTGCCGCCGGTCGGGACATCGAGCAGATCGACGCAATGCTCCTTCGGCGGCGAGGCGAGGCGCACCGTGGCGTACGCCGGGCCAGCCGGCCCCCTTCAGCCGGTCGGTGGCAGAGATACGGAGGACCGGCGGCAGTTTCAGTTCCGCGGCCCGCGGCCGTTCATGGCGCTACTCGCGGATCTCCTGGGTGCAGCACTTCACTCCACCGCCCGCCTTGCGGAACTCGGAGAGATCCACCGGGACGGGGACGTAGCCGCGGGCCGCGATGCCCTCCATGAGGCCCGTCGCATCCTGGGCCATCACTACATTGCGTCCGTCGGAGAGGGAGTTGAGTCCAAAGGCCAGGGCGTCCTGGCGTGTGGAGATGACGGCGTGCGGGAAGAGGGTTCTGAGTACCTTCTGGCTGCCCGCCGAGAAAGCCCCCGGGTAGTAGGCGACGTTTTCGGCGTCAAGCGCGAAGAGCGCTGTGTCCAGGTGATAGAAATGCGGGTCGACAAGGTGAAGACTCACCGTCGGCGCGCCGAAGAATTCCTGGACCTCGTGATGGGCCGCGGGAAGAGTGCGGAATCCGGTGCCGGCGAGGATGTATCCGCCGACCGGGGTGAAGTCCCCTTCTCCTTCGCAGGTGTGGGACGGGACGCGCGTCTCGAATCCGGCGTTTTCGAACCAGGTCCGGTAGTGGGCGGCCTCCGGCTGCCGCTCCGGTGCATGGAACTGCGCGCCGAACACCTTGCCGTCGAGTACGAGTGCAGAATTGGCCGCGAACACCATGTCGGGGAGGTCGGCGACCGGTTCCACCGTCTCGACGGTGTGGCCCAGCTCGCGGTACAGAGATATCAGCGTGTCCCACTGCTTTCGGGCCAGGTCGACATCGACCGGCTCCTCCGATGTCATCCAGGGATTGATGGCGTACCGGACGTCGAAGTGCTCCGGCGGGCAGACAAGATACCGGCGCTTCTGCGCTGTACGGATGGGCGGCATCCTCGATTTCCTTTCGCCGGGCTGGGGGCCACCTACCACGCTATTGAATTATCACGGACAGTGACAAGATGAATGAGTTGCGTACACCCGCAACTATGTTGCGCGTATGAGGCTTTGAGCCACCACTTGTTAACTGAGTGGCGCGCAGGAGGAGGATCTGGTGCGGCGGGACAGCCGGGCCACGATCTGGGCGGGGTGGCGTGGGGCCGTTCGCCTGGGTGCCGGCAGATTTGAACCACGGCGACCGTCAAGCGTCCGTTTGGCGAGCTTGGCCCAGCACTCGCGTGGCGCGACGACCTCCGGGAGATGGCGGCGCGCTCGACGTTCGGGCCTTGCCGACAAGGGAAAGAACTTCTGGTTCCGCGGCTGCATCCGTAGGCCGGTGGGACATCCGCCTGGGCCAACGACCCGTACCCGTACGCGGGGCGCCAACGCTTCGCGAGAAGCTTGTCAGTTCCATTGGACGGCAAAAGGCAAAGGCAAGGAGAGCTCTCTCCTTGCCACTCTCAACGTATAGCGCGCCGGGGGGCTTGCCGCAAGACCCGGGTCATGGCGCAGAATCATCGGCCGATGCCACAACCTGCGGAAATGGGGGCACGACGTGCGTGTGTTGTTGTCGACGTATGGGGGACGCGGTGACGTCGAACAAATGGTGGGACCGGCAGTGCAGTTGCGGGTGCTCGGCGCGGAGGTGCGCGTGTGCGCGCCGCCCCACTGGGCGGAGCTGCCGGCCGACACGTCGATGGGAAGGCAACCAGGGACGGGGACGTGCTCGACAAGAGGTTCGACGGAGTTGGAGGCGCCGGTGATCCGATCGGCCACCGCAGTGCAACGGAGCACGGCTGCCTCGGAGGTATCGCAGTGATCGAGCAGTACGTGTTGGATCTTCAAGAGGTTGACGAGATGCAGGTCGCGGTCGCCGGCGGCAAGGGCGCGCACCTGGGCGGGCTGTCGCGGATCGGAGGCATCCGCGTGCCGGGTGGCTTTTGCGTGACGACGGACGCCTTCCGGCGGATCACGGCGGAAGCGCCGTCGATCGACGATCGGCTCGATCAGTTGTCGCGCTTGAACCCGGACGACCGGGAGGCGATCCGCACGCTCAGCGCGCAGATTCGCCGGACCATCGAAGGGATTGCCATCCCGGGCGATCTCGCGGCGGCGATCACCCGCGCACTCGCCCAGCTCGGCGAGCAAGCCGCCTACGCCGTCCGATCCAGCGCGACGGCAGAGGACCTGCCGACGGCCTCCTTCGCCGGCCAGCAGGACACGTACCTGAACGTCGTGGGGCCGACGGCGATCCTCCGGCACGTCAGCCGGTGCTGGGCCTCGCTGTTCACCGAGCGGGCCGTGACCTACCGCCAGCGGAACGGCATCGACCACCGTACGGTCCACATGGCCGTGGTCGTGCAGCGGATGGTCTTCCCGCATGCGGCCGGCATCCTGTTCACGGCCGACCCCGTCACGGGCAACCGGAAGGTCGCCACCGTGGACGCCGGCTTCGGCCTCGGCGAGGCCCTGGTCTCCGGCCTGGTCAACCCGGACGTCTTCAAGGTGCGCCACGGCGAAGTCGTCGCCAAGACGATCGCCGCCAAACAGCGTGCCGTTCACGCCCTGCCGGCCGGCGGTACGCAGGAAGTGGCGATCGACGCGCAGCGGCAGGAGCAGCCGGCGCTGACGGATGCGCAGGTCGTGCGGCTCGTGCAGCTCGGGCGGCGGATCGAAGCGCACTTCGGCCGCCCGCAGGACATCGAATGGTGCCTGGTCGACGATGACTTCCAGATCGTTCAGAGCCGGCCGATCACGACGCTGTTCCCCATTCCCGAGGCCGGCGACCAGGAGAACCACGTCTACGTCTCCGTCGGCCATCAGCAGATGATGACCGACCCCATGAAGCCCCTGGGGCTCTCCATGTGGCAGCTGACGGCCATGGTGCCGATGCACGAGGCCGGCGGGAGGCTGTTCGTCGACGTCACCCGACGACTGGCCTCGCCCGCGAGCCGCGCCGGTCTCCTGGACGTCGTGGGGAGAGGCGATCCGCTGGTCAGGGACGCTCTGGAGACTGTCCTCGACCGCGGCGATTTCGTCCCGTCGCTCCCGGAAGCGGGTCCCGGCGGGCCGTCGGCCGGCGGTGCGTCCGCCCCGATCGAGACCGATCCGGCCATCGTCACCGAGCTGATCGAGCGCAGCCAGGTGTCCATCGCCGCCCTGGAGCGCGACATCCGGACGAAGACCGGACCGGCGCTGTTCGACTTCCTGCTGGAGGCCTTCGCGGAGCACAAGCGGGTTCTCAGTGATCCGCTGAGCATGCAGGCGATCATGGCGGGGATGGAGGCCACGTGGTGGCTCAACGACAAGCTGCAGGAGTGGCTGGGCGAGAAGAACGCGGCTGACACGCTCACGCTGTCCGCCCCCGACAACGTCACATCGGAGATGGGACTGGAGCTGCTCGACGTCGCGGACGTGATCCGCCCGCAGCCGGAGGTGGTGGCGTTCCTGCAGGGCGTCGAGTACGTCGAGGACACAGCCTTCCTGGACGAGCTGGCGAAGCTCGCGGGCGGGACCGAAGCGCGCGACGCCATCGAGGCCTACCTCGACCGGTACGGCATGCGCTGCGTCGGCGAGATCGACATCACGAGGCCACGTTGGCGCGAGCGCCCCACCACGCTCGTGCCCGTGATCCTCGACAACGTCAGGAACTTCGAGCCGGGTGTCGCCGAGCGGCGCTTCGAGCACGGGCGGCAGAAGGCGCAGAAGAAGGAACAGGACGTGCTGTCACGCTTGCGGGCCCTGCCGGACGGGGACCGGAAAGCCGACGAGGCCAAGCGGATGATCGACCGGGTCAGAACCTTCATCGGGTACCGGGAGTACCCGAAGTACGGCATCGTCAGCCGCTACTTCGTCTACAAGCAGGCCCTGCTGGAGGAGGCCGAGCGCCTCGTGCAGGCCAACGTGCTTCCTGAGAAGGAGGACATCTTCTACCTCACGTTCCAGGAACTCCACGACGTCGCGCGCTCGAACCAGGTGGATGACCAGCTCATCCAGCAGCGCAAGGACGCGTTCCGGTCGTACCACGCGCTCACACCGCCCCGGGTGCTCACATCGGATGGCGAGGCCGTCTCCGGGGCGTACCGGCGCGACGACGTGCCGGCCGGCGCCCTGATCGGCCTACCGGTTTCCGCCGGGACCATCGAGGGAAGGGCCCGCGTCATCCTGGACATGGCGGATGCCGATCTCGAAGCGGGCGACATCCTGGTCACTACCTTCACGGACCCCAGCTGGTCGCCGCTGTTCGTCGGAATCGCGGGCCTGGTGACGGAGGTGGGCGGCCTGATGACCCATGGCGCAGTGATCGCCCGGGAGTACGGCTTGCCGGCCGTCGTGGGCGTGGAGCAGGCCACCCGGCTGATCCGGGACGGGCAGCGGATCCGCGTGCACGGAACCGACGGGTACATCGAGATCCTGCCCTGACCGGCCACACCGGGAAGCCCCATCCGTAGCGTCCGGCCAAAGCAACGTCAAGCAGTTGATGACCACCCCACGACCGCCGCCCGCAACGCGCACACGCGGACACGCGGACACAACCCGTAACTGTTCTTCACCTGGGAAGTGCCTCTTCCGCTACCACGTACAGGACCCTCAGCCCGTCCTGTCGTTGCAGCTGAGAGGCGCTTTCTGCGTTCTCGATCACCTACCGGAAAGCGCCCCTCGTGAAAGCCCGGGGTTAAGCGGTGTCGGGCGCGAGGCGTCCCGATCCCGCTTCCGGGCTGCCCGGCAGGAGGTGCGTGAGCACGATGAAGCTGTTGGTGGCCTTCACGAAGGACTCCGACCGGATCCGTTCGAGGATGTCTTCGAAGTGCGCGACATCAAGCGCTCGGATATGCAGGATCGCGTCGGCGCGGCCGGTGACGGTCACGGCCGACTGGATCTCGGGATGGTTGCGGACAACCTCTGCCAGCCTCCTCGGCGGAGCGGCGTCGTCGCAGAACACCTCCACATACGCTTCGGTGTGCCAGCCCAGCGCTGCGGGCTGCACCACCGTGGTGAAGCCTGTGATCACCTCTTGCTCCCGCAGTCGGTCCACCCGGCGTTTCACGGCGGGCGCCGACAGGCCGATCGCCACGCCGATCTCCCTCAGGCTCGCCCGCGCATCCGCCATCAGCGCCGCGATGATCTTGCGGTCGAGTTCGTCCAGCTCAGCTCCGCGCCGGGACATGGAGTCATCTCCTCCTTCGGGGTACACCGCGCGTCGCGTCACGGCCGAGCGCACATTAACCCGTCGGTGCAGCTCAGGGCGCGAGGGCGGGCGGATGGCACCAGCACCTCCTGATGCCGGTGAAGTCCCTGGCCCGACCGGCGTCGTGACGAGAATTCACGCGGGGCGCGCCCACACACCGGACGGATCGCCTCGGCGGCGGCGACAAGCAGGCCGTGTCCGGGGCATGTTGACATCGAGCGCGTTCCAAGTGATGGAATCCCGCCACGGCAAGGGCAGCTGCCCTCGCCGCGGATCTCTGGGGGTAGGCATGACCAACACTTCCGACTCTCCTGTCACTCTGATCACGGGCGGTGGCAGCGGTATCGGAGCGGCAACAGCACGGCGGCTGCTGGACCAAGGGCACCGGGTGACGGTCACCGGCCGCGGCCAGGAGAGGCTCAGCCGGTTCGCCGAAGAACTGGGCAAGCCGGCCGGCCTGTTGACGATCGTCGGGGACGCGGCCGACTACGAGTCGGTCAGGGCCGCCGTCGAGTCCACCGTCAAGGAGTTCGGGCGGCTGGACACCGTCGTCGCCAACGCGGGCTTCGCCACCCATGACACCCTCGCCGACGGCGACCCCGCCGGATGGCGCGAGATGGTGCTGACCAACGTGCTCGGACCCGCTCTGCTCATCAGGGCCGCCCTGCCCGCCCTGAAGGAGACGCGCGGGCGGATCGTTCTCGTCGGCAGTGTGGCGGGCTTCGTCAACACCCCGGGCAATATCTACGGAGCGACCAAGTGGGCGGTCACCGGCCTCGCCGAGAACACCCGCCGTATGGTCACCGAGCACGGCATCGGCGTGACCCTGATCGCTCCGGGACGGGTGGAGACTCCTTTCTGGGACGCCATGGGCAGCCTTCCTCCCGGGGAGCTGCTGACCGCCGAACAGCTCGCCGAATCCCTTGTGTGGGCCATCGGGCAGCCGAGCGGAGTCGATGTCAACACCGTGGTCGTCAGGCCGATCGGGCAGCCCGTATGACCCGGCGGGCCCCGTGCATCCATCGGATCTAGAGGTGCGCGGCGCTACCCGCCGCACTCAGCAGACCCGGCCAGTCGGCAATCTTCACGGACCGTCGGCCGAGCGTCAGTCCGAGCGCCGCCTCCGCCGCCTCGATCGCCATCCAGCCCGGCCACGGGACCGGCCGGTGCCCCGACTCCCGCAGTGCGTCCAGCGGGTCGGCGGCGACGGGGCGCAGCATGAGCGTCGCGGCATCGTCGAGCAGCGACGTCACCGTCTCCTTGGCGCACGGCCGGTTGGTGCCGATCACTCCGGTCGGACCTCGTTTGATCCACCCGGCCACATACTCCCCGGGCGACGGCACACCGTCCCGCAGCACCCGTCCGCCGGAGTGCGGCACCGTGCCGTGCTCGGAGTCGAACGGGAGACCCGCCGGCGGCACTCCGCGGTAGCCGACCGCCCGCAGCACCAGCTGGGCCTCGATCTCCTCGTATCTGCCGGTGCCCCGTACGCCTCCGTCGGCGTCCGGAACGGTGCGCTCGAACCGTACGCCCGCCACCCGCCCGCCCCGCTCCAGCAGCTCCACCGGACGCAGGAAGAACCGCAGATGGATCCGGCGGTCCCGCCCTGGCGGCGGCTGCCCGGCCCAGCCGCGAACGACGTCGAGATTGCGGCGGTTGACCGCCGGCAGGCCGGCGGGTGCGATTCCCGACGGATCGGCGTACGCCGGGTCCAGAGCGAGGTCCTCGGGCTCGACCAGCACCTCCGCCGCGGGCAGTGAGCCGAGCTCGCGCAGCTCCTTGGTGGTGAACTTCGCCTGCGAGGGGCCGCGCCTGCCCACCATGTGCACCTCGCGGATCCGGCTGACCGCGAGCGCGCCGAGCGCCGCCTGGGGCACATCGGTGGCGCGGAGCTCCTCCGCGCCCCGGGCGAGGATACGGGCCACGTCGACGGCCACATTGCCGACGCCGATCACCACGGCCGAACGGGCGCCGAGCGCAAAGCCGTTGCCCGACGCATCGGGGTGTGCGCTGTACCAGGAGACGAATTCGGTGGCCGAGTGGCTGCCGGGCAGATCCTCGCCCGGCACGCCGAGCCGACGGTCCTTGGCGGCGCCGACGCAGTACACGACCGCGTGGTAGAGCTCCAGCAGCCGCCCGGGGTCCAGGCCGTGCGTGCCCACTTCCACATTGCCGATGAAGTCGATCCGCTCGTCTTCGAGCACAGTGCGCAGATTGTTCTGCAGGGACTTGATCTTCTCGTGGTCGGGCGCGACCCCGTAGCGCACGAGTCCGTACGGGCAGGGGAGCCGGTCCAGGACGTGCACTCGCACATCCGGCACCCGACTCTGCTGGACAAGTGACTGCGCGGCGTAGACCCCACTGGGTCCCGATCCGACGACGGCGACGCGAAGCACAGCTGCGCTCCTTCCCACAGGGGGATTCCAGCATCGCACCGGTGGGCGGGGATGGGGGAGATGCGCTAACGGGGTGTGTTGCGGCGTCATGGCGTGCGTGCCGCCACAGAGGGTGACTATTTGCCTGGTTACGTGCTAATTATGCAAGAAACTACGTTTCTTAACGCTAATGATCAGTATGATTCACTTGCGGCATTTCCGTATCCCCCGGTGTGGGAGTTGCAGGGGTGCGGCACGGTCACCTGCGGAACGGGATCGGTCCGGGGGGCGTACGAGGCCGCCCCGCCGTGGTTCAACGTCCGGCTGACCTTCGCCGACGGCGCCCGGATCGATGTCCTTGCCGTCGTCACCGACGGGCGGATCGCCATCGAAGACCTGCGGGCGGACCCGCCGCTGCCGCTGGAGGGCTTCGCGGTAGTCGCCGACCGGATCGAGGATCCGCTCGAGGACGCCTGCCGGGTGGCCGTGGAGCAACGCGGTACCCAGCAGACGGCGCCGGTCACGCCCGGTGCCGCCGGGCGGGCGGGCGCGTCGTCGCCCGGCCGTGGTCGGGCCCGCCCCTCGGTGCCGCGCGGCAGCGCCGGCCGAAGGCTCGCGGCCGACGCCTACCGGGCCGCGCAGCAGGACGGCCGCGATCCCGTGCTCGCGGTGATGGGCGCCACCGGGCGGAGCCGCCGCAGGTCCCTCCGGCTCATCGCCGGCGCCCGGGACGAGGGTTATCTCGCGCCGCGCCACAACCGCCGCCGGGCCGACCCCGCGCGGACGCTCGGCCCGGTGCGTACGCCCGACCCGGTGCGCGTGTCCGACGCGGTGGAGGTGCCGCTCACATCGAACGCATCCGGTTGATCTCGCTCGTCTGCTGCGCGATCACATCGTTCGCCATCTCCTCGACCAGGACGTTGTTCCCGTCCGAGAGGACTTCGGTGGCCATGGTGAGCGCACCCTGATGGTGGGTGATCATCAACTTCAGGAAGAGTTCGTCGAACGCCGTGCCCTTCGCGGCGCGCAGCTGGGCCAGTTGGGCCGGGGTGGCCATTCCGGGCATTGCGCCCTGACCGTGGTCATGACCGCTCTTCCCCTTCGCCCCGCCGTTGTTTTTGAGCCACCCCTGCATCGCGGCCATCTCCGGCTTCTGTGCGGCGGATATGCGCTCCGCGAGCCGCTTGACCTGCGTGGATCCAGCCCGCTCCGGCGCCAGTGCGGTCATCTGCAGTGCTTGGCCGTGGTGCGTGATCATCATGTGTGCGTAGGAGAAGTCCGCCGCGTTCGGAGTGTCGTCAGGGGCGGCCTTCGCGGCCTCCTCCGCCGAGAGCGTCCTGGCCGGCTCGCCAGGCTTCCCGGGTGCCACTACGGACGGTCCCACTGCCCCCTTGGCCTTGGCAGGGGCGTCGGAGTCCGACTCGCAGGCGCCCAGGGCGAGTACGGCGGCAGTGACCGCTGCCGCGACGACGGACCTGCGGACACGCGCGGTCCTACGGCGGTTCAACACGGTGACCTCCTGAGGCACTTGGGGTTTTTGGGGATCGTCCTAGCACGCTTCCGTACACCGTTGATCAAAAACTTTCATTACGTCTCTGTTGCCATCTATTGAGATGTACATGGAAAGGAAGATACTGCCGAGGTCCGTGAACCGTTCAACTCCGAACGGATACAAGGGAGGACGCAGTGACCCTGTTGCACACCACCCGAGTGCGGCGCAGACGTCTGGGCGTGGCGGCAGCCGCGGCCGGGCTCCTTGCCACCCTGCTGACGGCCGGACCCGCGGTCGCCACGCCAGACCCCGGGGACGCGCCCGCCCGGGCGAAGGTCTCCTCGGAGCAGGCCGCCGAAGCCAGATCGGCCATCGAGAACGGCGAGATACCCCCCGTCGACGCGGTCGTCCACAGCGACAACGTCGAGCACCTCACCAACATCCCCAAGGACGCCCTCAAGGGCACCAATTCGGACCTGGCCTTCCAGGGCAAGTACGCCTTCGCGGGCAACTATGACGGCTTCCGGATCTTCGACATCAGCAACCCGAGGGCCCCGAAGACCGTTTCGCAGGTCCTGTGCCCCGGATCGCAGAACGACATCTCGGTCTCCGGTGACCTGCTCTTCCTCTCCACCGACTCCTCGCGCAACGACAACTCCTGCAACAGCGTCTCGCAGCCCGCGACGGAGAAGTCGTCCTGGGAGGGCATGAAGATCTTCGACATCAGCGACAAGGCCAACCCGAAGTACGTCGCCGCAGTCGAGACCGCGTGCGGATCGCACACGCACACCATCGTGCCGGAGCGTCGCAACGTCTACATCTACGTCTCCTCCTACTCGCCGAGCGTGACCTTCCCGGACTGCCAGCCGCCGCACGACGGAATCTCCGTCATCAAGGTGCCGCGCAAGGCCCCCGAGAAGTCGGCGATCGTGAACTTCCCGGTGCTCTTCCCTGGTGAGGGCCCCGACGGCGGCGGCAACCCGGGCTCGCCCACCAACCCCGGCGTCTCCAAGACCACCGGCTGCCACGACATCACGGTGCTGCCGTCCAAGGACCTGGCCGCCGGCGCCTGCATGGGTGACGGCATCCTGTTCGACATCGAGGACCCGGAGCACCCGAGGGTCATCGACCGCGTCCAGGACAACGTCAACTTCGCCTTCTGGCACTCGGCGACCTTCAATCAGCGGGCCAACAAGGTCGTCTTCACCGACGAGCTCGGTGGCGGCGGCGCGGCCACCTGCAACGCCCAGATCGGGCCGAACCGCGGCGCCGACGGCATCTACGACATCGTTGGCAAGGGAGACCGTCGCAAGCTGGTCTTCCGCAGCTACTACAAGATCGGCCGCTACCAGGCGGACACCGAGAACTGCGTGGCCCACAACGGCTCACTCATCCCGGTCAAGGGCCGCGACATCATGGTCCAGGCCTGGTACCAGGGCGGTGTCTCGGTCTGGGACTTCACGAACTCCTCGAAGCCCAAGGAGATCGCCTACTTCGAGCGGGGCCCGCTCAGCGCGGACACGATGTCGACCGGCGGTGCCTGGTCGGCGTACTACTACAACGGCTACATCTACGCGAATGACATCGCCAAGGGCTTCGATGTGCTGAAGCTCGATGACCGTCGGACGAACGCGGCGAAGCGGGTGCGGATGCACGAGCTCAATGTGCAGACCCAGCCCGACTACTTCGACGACTTCGACCACTGATCCCGGGACTCCTGACGTGTTCCGCCGGGCGGCTTGCTGTCCGGCGGAACGCCGAGTTCCCAGTCCAGCCCGTACCTCTGGAACAACTCCGCGCGCAGCCGTGCCCGCGGCATCGGCGCGCCGGGCAGCAGCAGGGCGAAGACCGCGCCCATCAGCAGGGCGCGCAGCAGCGGGTAGTCGGCGTCGACATCGGGTGATCCGTACCGCTCCATCGTGTCGCGGAGCAGGAACGCGAGACGCTGCTGCTCCGGGCACTGCACAAAACCCTCGGCCTGCAGAACCCCCGACATATGGGTCCGCATCAGAAGCGGATGGTCGACCGTCAGCCCCAGAATCGCGTCGATCGCGCGTGCCAGCCGCTCCCGCCCGTCATCGGTGCGCGGCTCGCGATCGAGCGCCGCCTCGAGCGTGAGGTGCATCAAGCGGTGCACGGCCGACTGCAGGAGCTGGCGCTTTCCGGGGAAGTAGTACGAGACCAGTCCGCGCGCCGAGCCCGCCCGGTCGGCGATGTCGGCCAGCGTGGTGGCCTCGTATCCGCGCTCTCCGACGAGCTCCACCGTCGCCTGCAGAAGCCGCTCCCGGGAACGCCGACGAAGCTCTTCGTTGACCGATGCGCTCCGCGGGGACATGATTTACTCCTGCGTTGACTGGCTTCGAGCCAATATACTCAGGGCGTCCCACTGCGAGGCCTCACGGCCTGGTCAGTGGGGTGCTGCCCGAACCGGGCGACGCGGGGGATCGTCCGGTTCGGGTGGCTTTGTTGTGCCTTCAGTGTGCCTCCACCGCTGCGGATCTCAGCCGATGAGCCCGATCACCGGCCGCAGTCCCGTCGGCCGTTCCGCCACCGGAAGATGGTCCACGAAATGGACCGCGCAGCCCAGACCCGCGGCCCCGCCGTCCGCCCGCCGGTCGTCGCCGACCATCAGCACATCGCGCGGGTCCTGCCCCAGCGCCTCGCAGGCGGTGCGGAACAGCCGCGGATCGGGCTTCTGTACGCCGTGCTCGTACGACAGGACGTACGCGTCCACCAAGGCGTCCAGACCGTGGGCGCGGAAGACCGGCCGCAGATCCCAGCCGATATTGCTGACCACCGCGACGCCCATGCCCCGCTCCCGCAGCGCGCTCAGCACCTCGCCGGCATCCGGATAGGGGCGCCAGGCCGCGGGCTCCCTGTGGCGGTCGTAGAGCGCGTCGTACAGGCCCGCGTCCGGCAGCTCCACCTGCCGGGCGAGACCGGTGTACGCGGCCCGGTGCCGCTCCGCGCTTTGGTCGCGGGTCGCCCACAACTCGGTGAGATGCGGCGGCACGTGCTGCGGGAAGGACCCACCGGGCAGTGCCCCGGCCGCTTCCAACTCATCCGCGTAACGGGAGAGTTCGCCTTCGGGGAGCGCACTGCCGCGCGCGTCGAGGACCGCGCCCAGCCAGTCCCGCACGGACTCGATTCGGAAGAGCGTTCCGGAGAAGTCGAAGAGCACACTCTTGATCGCCATGACCGCGATCCTTTCCGTCTCAGCGCTCCCGGGACAAGACCACCCGCTCGTACGCGGCGGCCGACAGGGCCACCAGACACGCACCCATCAGCCAGCCGCCCAGAACGTCCGAGGGCCAGTGAACGCCGAGCCAGATCCGGGTCAGGCCCGCTCCGGCGACCGATACGACCCCGGCCGCGACACTCCAGTGCCACAGCCGCCCCTCCACGCCGTGCCGCCTGAGCTGCCACAGCAGCAGACCGCAGGTGACCACGGCCGTCATCGCATGACCGGACGGGAAAGCCGCGAAGTGGGCCGAGTCGACCGGATCCGGCCAGTGCGGCCGCTCCCGTCCGACGGCGGACTTCAGACCCTGCTGTACGAGCGTGCCGACCGCGCTCGTCACGGCGACCCACAGCGCCGGCAGCCGCTCTCCCCGGCACCACAGCCACACGGCCGCCGCGGCGATCAGGGCGCGCATTGTCCACGGGTCCCACACCCAGTCGGTGAGCACCCGGTTCACCCTGGTGGGCCCCGGCTCGTTCACCGCCCAGCTGTGCAGCCCGTCGGCGACCGTACGGTCGAAGGAGAGGAGAGGAGCCCAGGAGACCGCGACGAGAACCAGCAGCGCCGCGGACACGGCGGCGAGCACCGCGGCCGTACGGGCCGGTGCGGTGACCGGGTCGTGTGCCGGGGGAGTGGGGGGCGCCGGGCGGGGGGAGCTCATAGAGGTGATCCTCGCCGCTGACCGGCCCACCGGGCTAACCCAGCGCGCGCAGGGCCGGGACGAATGCCACCAGCAGGGGAACCAGCGGCACCAGTGCGGCGGCCGCGGTCAGCCGCAGTTTGCGGCCGGCGGTGAGCCGTGGCGCCGGCGTCAGCAACCGGTTGACGCGCTGCGGCAGCTGGGTGTCCGGCGTGGGGCAGGGCCCGAACACCCCGCGGTCCTCATTGAGTTCGACCAGGGCCAGCGCGATGGTGCGTCGGCCGAAGCGCTTCGACGCGACATCGTCGGCGGCCAGCTCGACCAGCCGGTGCATTTCGTCGCGGAACGCCGCGAACACCGGGATCTGCGGAAAGCCGTTGGCCAGCGCGGCCGAACAGTGCAGCAGCCAGTCGTGCCGCGCCTGCGCGTGCCCCTGCTCGTGCGCCAGTACGGCGTCGAGCTGACGGCCCTTCAGCCGACGCAACGCGGCTGTGGTGATGACCAGTTGGGGTGCCGTGCCGGGCAGCCACCAGGCGTCGGGCCGCTCGCCCTCCAGGACCACCAGCGGTTCGCTGTCCTCGCCCGGCATCAGTGGGGAGCGCACAAGAAGTCCGGTGCGCCGCCGCCTGCGCCGCACCTGGGTCCGGTGGATCTCCCGGGTGAGCATCGCGCCCGTCCACAGGCCGCCGCAGGCCAGGATCACGGCGAGCACGGCGGACCACGGTTCGTTCGCTCCGAGGGCGTAGGCCTCGACCACACCGTGCGGTGCGCCCGCGAAGACTTGGCCCCGTACGAACTGCCACGCCGCGGCCGCACTGAAGATCATGGAGAGCGCGAAGCACAGCAGCACGGACGCCACCACGCACTGCCACACCCACAGCGCCACCACAGGCTCGCGCTCCGGCCAGTCGGCACGCGACACAAGTCGCGGGGCCACGACGGCGGCCAGTGCGCCGAGCAGCAGGAGCACGAGGGAGACCAACATGGGCGACAGCCTATGAGCGTGCGGCTACTTGCGGGTATGGCCGCGCAAGCCAAGTGATGCAGGACACGGTTTCGGCGCTGGGGGTGAGATGGACCGCGCGCCGGTTCAGAGGGCGAACAGCATCGCCAGCATGGCGATACCCATGGCGAGCCTGCAGGCGAGAGCAAGCTCGGGTTGGGCGCCCCAGGCGACGGTCGCCGTCGCCGCGCCGCCCGCAGGGGCCGGCACGGGCATCAGCCGCAGGCCCGAGCGCAGGACATACACGGTGTAGTAGGCCAGCAGCGCGCCGGTGAGCAGCGGCACACCGGCGGACGCATGACCGGTGTGGCCGCCGCCCGGCGCCATCACCACCGCCATGTAGACCATCGCGAGAGAGCCGACGAGATGGTGCAGATGGTGGGCGTCGCGCCGGGCGGGCCACAGCGCGTGCAGCGCGGCCGCGCCGAAGACCGCGGCGTACACCGTCCAGGTCCACTCCGGCACCGCGAGCACGGTGGCGGGCACGGCCATCGCGGCCATCCCGAAGCCCATCAGGGCCTCGCCGCCGGCCGCCTTGCGTGCCTCGCCGGAGCAACTGTGCATCCGTGCAAGGCAGTACGCGCCGGTCGCCCCGCACAGCGCCACGAGCAACCAGCCGGACATCGCAGGTCCGTGCACGGCGCACCTCCCCCTTCGACGGTGTCGAGTGGTCGATGCCCGGCGCTGCGTGACCTACGCGAGCGCACGGGGGTACACGGGGAGCACACCCGGAAAGCGCGCCCGCCCCTCCAGCGCGCCTGCAGCCGTCCGCCGGCGGCCGGGGTGCTCACTCTCTTCCGGCTTCCGGCGGTCGCTGTGCTCACGGGCGGTCACGGTGCTCACGGGGCGGAAGCGCGCTCACGGGCGGTACCGCAGCGGATGGTCGGCCGGCACCTCGACCAGCACGATGCGGTGACCGTCCGGATCGGCGATCCACATCTCGATCAGCCCCCAGGGTTCGCGCCGCGGCGGCTGCAGCACCTCGACACCGCGCCCCGACAGCTCTTCGTACACCGCTGTCACGTCCGCGACCTGGAGCCACAGCCGCGCGGAGGGCGAGGGCGCCGCCGCCCGACCGGAGACCTCGAGATAGCCGCCGCCCAGGAAGTACACCGTGCCCCGCTCGGGACCGGTGCCGAACTCCCGGTAGACCGGCAGGGCCAGCGTCTCGCCGTAGAAGCGCCGCGACCGCTCAGGATCGGACGGGCGAAGCAGGATCCGGCTGCTCAGCACATGCACCATGCCCCGGACCCTAGGCCGAACAGCCGGGTTAGTCTCGTCGGACACTTGCACGCAACGGAGAACGGACAGCCACACCATGGACACCGCACCACCCAGGGTCTCGGGCGAGCTCACCTACCGTGACGCCGTCGAGGCCGATGTGCCGGTACTTGTTCAGCTGATCGAGTCCGCCTACCGCGGCGACTCGAGCCGGAGCGGCTGGACCACCGAGGCGGACATCCTCGAGGGGCAGCGGACCGACGCGGAATCCGTGCGCGAGGTCGTCACCGCTCCGGGCAGCACCCTCCTCATGGTGGAGCGCGACGGCGAGGTGATCGCCTGCTGCCAGCTCGAACATCGCGGTGACGCTGCCTACTTCGGCATGTTCGCGGTCCGTCCCGGGCTGCAGGGCGCGGGCCTCGGCCGGCAGATCATCGCCGAGGCGGAGCGCGTCGCGCGCGAGCGCTGGGGTGTGCGCGAGATGCAGATGACCGTGATCTCGGTCCGTCACGAGCTGATCGCCTGGTACGTGCGCCGCGGTTACCGCCGTACGGGAAAGCTGATCCCCTTCCCGTACGGCGACGAGCGCGCCGGCCTCCCGCAGCGCGACGACCTTGCCTTCGAGCTGCTGGTGAAGGAACTGTCCTGAAAGGACAGGCGCAGGAACTGCGCTAGGCCGTGAACCGGCCCGTGCGCCGGATCTCGGGGAAGTCGGTGGTCGCGCCGTCCAGCTCGAGGGCGCGCACCAGCCGCAGATGGTCCTGGGTGTTCACCACCCAGCCGATCACCCGCAGCCCTTCGCCGTGCGCGTGCTCGACGGTCTCCAGGGTCAGCCTGCGGATGTTCAGCGCGAGGGAGGCGGCGCCCACCGCCTTCGCGCGGTCCACGACGTCCGCGCCCCAGCGGCTGGCGATGAGCACGGTGCGCACACCCGGCACCAGCGTGGCGACCTCGGCGATCGCGTCGTCGTGGAAGGACGACACCTCGACGCGGTGGACGAGATCGCGGCGGCGCAGCACCTCGGCGAGTGCCTGGGCCGCGGCCACGTCCTTGATCTCCGCCTGGAGCGGCGCCCGTACGGCGTCGAGCACCTCTTCGAAGACCGGTACCCGTTCGCCGTCGCCCGCGTCGAGCTCCCGCAGCTCGGCGAGGGTCTTGTCGGCGATCGGGCCGCTTCCGCCGGTCGTACGGTCCACGTCGGCGTCGTGCATGGCGACGAGGGCGCCGTCCTTGCTGAGATGCAGATCCAGTTCGATGGCGTCCATACCGGCCTGCTCGGCGCGGATGAAGGAACGCAGGGTGTTCTCCGGCTCGACGCCCATGACCCCACGATGACCGATGGTGAGGAAAGTCAAGATTCTCTCGCTTTCGTCGACGGCGGCTCCCGCGCGCGGCGCATCCTGGCACCGGCGCGGCAAGTTCGCAGCCTAACGGCCCGTCTGCGCGATGGAACCGGTCACGCGCGGCCCAGTGGAGTGGGTCGCTCTGGCTTCCACGATCCCCGGGACGAAACCGGTGATGGGTGCTGTGACAAGGGCGGCCGGGGTGCTCACGCGGTACGGCTCCGGGGCGAGGCGGGTAGGACGGGCGCGTCCGTCCTACCGGCGGCGGCCGTGCGCCGCGAGCCGCTTCACTCGCTCGTGGGCGCGTCTGTCCTGGCTTGACGCGGCAGCGCCCCCGCACCCCGGCCGGCCGGGGTGCGGGGGGCCGTGGGTGAGCGCGGCAGGCGCGGAGGGGACTCACGGAAGCCATCGCGCATGCCCGAGCCAACCGCAAAACTTTCGGTGACCATGGGGTGGGGCAGGATAATTTCCCAAGCCTCTACTTGTACGGAGGAACCTCGCATGGATACGGTGTCTTGACGCGAGGTTCTCCCGTAGAGGAAGTGACATGACGGAAATTCTTGTGCAGGACATTGCCGCAGGGGGCATATCCCCGGCTGCCCGGGTGATCGAGCACGCGGCCTGGCCGACGCTCAAGAATGCCGTCGAGCAGATCCGGCCCTGGCAGTCCAAGGACGGCTCCATCGATCTGGGCGCCGAGGGCGCCCCGACCCGTGTCGTCGTGGAGGCCGCAGTCGATCGCGTGATCGACGCGGTGGAGGAGCTCTCCCCGCTTCTCCCGCACGATGCCGCGTACCACCGCGCGCTCGTCGCCGATCTGCACAAGTGGGCCGACAGCGCCTTCGGTGTCCCCGACTTTCTGGACTCGCTGCTCGCCTTCCAGCCCGCCGCGAACCGCGTGGACGGACTGCAGCACCTGGTCGTCTTCCCGATGTACACGCAGAACGGCAACCCGGACCGCAATCTCGAAGCGGTCGTGCTGCGCATGGTCTGGCCCGAGTGGCTCTCGGAGCTGGAGAGCACCCGCTACGACAACCCTCTCTTCTGCGGCATCACCTTCGAGGACTTCACCGCCGGCTACGACACCAACTCCGCGGTGCTCTTCCCGGAGACCATCGCGGTGCGTGAGGCCCCCGAGCGCTTCACCTGGGGCGGTATCTTCTGCGACCGCGAGGCCGCCCGCTTCCGCCGCGTGACCGACGAGGCGGTACGTGTCCTCGGCCTCGAACTGCCCAAGGACATCGAGGAGATGGTCGGCGACCAGGCCCGCTGCGAGCAGGCCTTCGTGCTCTGGGACATGGTCCACGACCGCACCCACAGCCACGGCGACCTGCCCTTCGACCCCTTCATGATCAAGCAGAGGCAGCCGTTCTGGATGTACGGCCTGGAGGAGCTGCGCTGCGACCTCACCGCCTTCAAGGAGGCCGTGAAGCTCGAGGCCGAGGGCAACGCGCACGGCCGCGATGTGCAGTACGCCGTACTCTTCGACCGGATGTTCCGCTTCCCGGTCAGCGGTGACCGCGTGCGCAACTATGACGGTCTCGGCGGCCAGCTGCTCTTCTCCTACCTCCACAAGCACGATGTGGTGCGCTGGACCGACAACACTCTGAAGATCGACTGGGACCGGGCCCCGAAGGTCACCAACGAGCTCTGCGCCGAGATCGAGAAGCTCTACCGCGACGGCATCGACCGGCCCAAGCTGGTCCACTGGTTCGCCGCGTACGACCTGGTCTCGACCTATCTCGCACCGCACCCCGGCTCCCGCTGGGCCAAGGGCCCCGATGCCCTGGATCTGTCCCAGCCGCCCCGCAAACTCGTGGACGACGTGCTTCCGGACGAGTTTCCGCTCAGCATGTTCTTTGAGGCGCTCTCCAAGAAGCTGAAGAATGTGATTGCCTCCACCAGGGGGATCACCGCGGCGAGTGCCGAGCGGGTGTCCGCGTGAGCGCGGGCGCGGAGGAGGCGACGATCATGAAGACAAACGGCAACGGTTCGCTGGAGGGCGCCGTGGTCGCGGTGGCCGGAGCCGCGGGCCCGGCCGGCCGGGCCACCCTGCTGCGCCTGGCGGAGGCCGGTGCGACAGTCGTCGCCTCCGACGCCGACGCCGCGCGTCTCGCCGAGGCGGTCGACGCCGCCCGGTACGCGCACGGCGGTGCGACCGTCACCGGGGACACCGTCGATCTCCTCGACCTGAAAGCCACACGGGAGTGGGCGGACAGGACCGAGAAGGAGTTCGGCCGGATCGACGGCCTGGTCCACCTCGTCGGGGGCTGGCGTGGTAGCGCCTCCTTCCCCGAGACCGAGCTTGCCGACTGGCAGCTTCTCGAGAAGCTGCTGATCCGTACCGTCCAGCACACCTCGCTCGCCTTCCACGACGGGTTGCTGCGCAGCGACCGCGGCCGCTACCTGCTGATCAGCGCGGCCGGCGCCAGCAACCCGACCGCGGGCAATGCCGCGTACGCCGCCGCCAAGGCCGCGGCCGAGGCCTGGACGCTCGCGCTCGCCGACTCCTTCCGCAAGGCGGGGGGCGAGGAGGGGCCGAAGGCCGCGGCTGCCATCCTGGTGGTCAAGGCTCTCGTGCACGACGCCATGCGTGCCGAGCGCCCGAATGCGAAATTCGCGGGCTTCACGGACGTGACGGAACTGGCCGAAGCCATCACCGGAGTCTGGGACCGGCCCGCCCAGGAAGCGAATGGACAGCGCCTGTGGCTGACCCCCAAGCCGTGACATCGCCGAAGACCGATGCCCGGCGCCACCACGATCCGTCCGTAAGGGGCTTCGCGAGCGACAATTACGCGGGCGCTCACCCCGAGGTGCTCGCGGCGCTCTCGGTCGCCAACGGCGGTCACCAGATCGCCTACGGCGAGGACGAGTACACCGAGCACCTCCAGCGGATCATGCACAGCCACTTCGGCCCGACGGCGGAAGCCTTCCCGGTCTTCAACGGCACCGGCGCCAATGTGACGGCCCTCCAGGCGCTCACCGACCGCTGGGGCGCCGTGATCTGCGCCGAGTCCGCGCACATCAACGTCGACGAGGGTGGCGCGCCGGAGCGGATGGGCGGGCTGAAGCTGCTGACCGTACCGACTCCGGACGGCAAGCTGACGCCCGAGCTCATCGACCGCCAGGCGTTCGGCTGGGACGACGAGCACCGGGCGATGCCGCAGGTCGTCTCGATCACCCAGAACACCGAGCTGGGCACGGTCTACACGCCCGACGAGATCCGCGCCATCTGCGAGCACGCGCACGAGCGGGGGATGAAGGTCCATCTCGACGGGGCCCGGATATCCAACGCCGCCGCGTCGCTGAACGTCCCGATGCGGACGTTCACCAACGCCGTCGGCGTCGATGTCCTCTCCTTCGGCGGCACCAAGAACGGCATGCTCTTCGGCGAGGCCGTCATCGTCCTCAACCCGGACGCCGTCAGCCACATGAAGCATCTGCGCAAGCTGTCGATGCAGCTCGCCTCCAAGATGCGTTTCGTATCTGTGCAGTTGGAGGCGCTGCTGGCGCGCGATCTGTGGCTGCGCAATGCCCGGCACTCGAATGCCATGGCCCAGCGTCTCGCCCAGGGCGTACGCGCGGTCGACGGTGTGGAGATCCTTCACCCCGTCCAGGCCAACGCCGTCTTCGCGCGCCTCCCGCACGATGTGAGCGAGCGTCTGCAGAAGCGTTTCCGCTTCTACTTCTGGGACGAGGCGGCGGGCGACGTTCGCTGGATGTGCTCCTTCGACACCACCGAGGACGATGTCGACGCCTTCGTCCAGGCGCTGAAGGAAGAGATGGCGAAGTAGCTTCTCTCTGCATAGGTATGCGGCCGATCGGAAGTTGATTGACTTCTGACCGGCCGCATCCTTAGGGTCGGCGGGCATGGAGCTGATTCAGCAGAACCCTGAACTGTCCGCGTATCTCGTCGCCGACGAGGTCGTCGACCACAAGCACCCGCTGGTGCGGGAGACGGCCGCCCGTCTCCGCCGCGACAGTCGCGATGCATACACATACGCCAAAGCGGCCTTTGAATTCGTGCGCGACACCATCCCGCACTCCAGCGACACGGGGGATGTACGGGTCCCGTGGCGCGCTTCCGACGTTCTCGCGCAGCGCACCGGTATCTGCTGCGCCAAGGCCCATGCGCTCGTCGCCCTGCTGCGCGCCGGATCAATCCCCGCGGCTTTCTGCTACCAGCGTCTGAACGTCGTCCATGGCCTGGTCGCGCTGAAGCTTCCGGGCAGGGAGGAGTGGGCGCGGCTGGATCCGCGTGGCAACAGGCCCGGGATCGATGCGCAGTTCTCGCTGGTGAAGGAGCGCCTCGCTTTCGATATACGCCAGGAGTCCAATGGAATGGACTATCCAGTGCTCTATGATGTACCTCATCCGGCCGTGCTCGCCGCCCTCAGGGCGGCGCCCGACCAGGAGACTCTCTGGACCCTGTACCCGGCCGAACTGTGAGGCACGAAGAACCATGACGCTCACGCTCACCGTCTCCGACGAGGTCCGGGACCTCGCGCCCGGCTTCACCCATCTAGCCGTCGAGGCGCGCGGCCTGGTCAACGGGGAGAGCAACGCCGACAGTTCGGCCCTGTTGGACGATGCCGCGCGCAGGCTCGCCGAACGCCTGGACGGGCGCGCCCCGCACGAGGACCCGCACATGGTGGCCTGGCGCGCGGCGTACTCCGCCTTCGGCGCCAAGCCGTCCCGTACGCGCAATTCCGCCGAGGCGCTGGCCAGGCGGGCGCTCGCCGACGGCGGGCTGCCGCGCATCAACCGGCTGGTCGATCTCTACAACGCGATCAGCGTGGCCCATCTGATCCCGGTCGGTGGCGAGGACACCGACCACATCCAGGGCGGAATGCGGCTCGTACGGGCCACGGGCGAGGAGCCGTTCGGCACCGTCGCAGGGGGCGAGGAGACGGTCGAGCGTCCCGAGCCCGGCGAGGTGATCTGGTGCGACGACGAAGGCGTCACCTGCCGGCGCTGGAACTGGCGCCAGGGCGTACGCACCCGGCTCACCGAGGAGTCGGTGAACGCGCTCTTCCTGCTCGAGGGCATGGCCCCGATGACGAACGGCGAGCTCGAGGCCGCAGCCGCCGAACTCGCCGAGTCGCTGGAGAAGTTGAGCCCCGGGGCGCGGATCAGTGTCTGCCGCCCCAGTAACGGCTCGTGAGTTTCAGCCCGCCTCGCGGACCTCTGCCGGAGTCGGCGCCGTACCCCCGAGGTGCGCGGGCACCCACCAGGTGTCGCTCGCGTCCTTGGGGCGTACGGGATAGGCGCGCTGGGCCGCTTCCAGCAGCTCCTGGCAGCGCTCGCGCAGCCGCCGGGTGATCGCGCCCGCGTACTGGTCGGCGGGGGCCTCGACCGGCTCGCCGACGCGGATGGTGATGGGGATGTGGCTGCGCCTGAAGTTGCGCGGCCGGCCCTTGGTCCAGATCCGCTGGGTGCCCCACAGAGCCATCGGGATCAGCGGTACGCCGGCCTCCTGGGCCAGTCGTGCCGCACCAGACTTGAAGCTCTTGAGTGTGAACGACTGCGAGATCGTCGCCTCCGGGAAGACGCCGATGATCTGGCCCGAGCGCAGCGAGTCGAGCGCGTGCGCGTACGCCGTCTCACCCTGCGTGCGGTCCACCGGGATGTGCTTCATTCCGCGCATCAGCGGGCCGGAGATCTTGTGCCGGAAGACGGATTCCTTCGCCATGAAGCGCACCAGGCGCTTCTGGGGGAGCGCCGCGAGTCCGGTGAAGATGAAGTCCAGGTAGCTGATGTGATTGCTGACGAGCACAGCGCCGCCCGAGCGTGGGATGTTCTCCGAACCCTGAGTGTCGATCTTCAGGTCCAGCGCCTTGAACAGGGTTCGAGCGGCGCCGATGACCGGCCGATAGACGATCTCTGCCATCTGGAGAAGGCCCTTCTGTTGTGCCCGGGGAGGGTTCTCCCGGCGGAAGTTACGCAGCCGTAGGTTTTCGGCATTGGGCAGATCGTGCCCCATGCGCGGCGTACTGACCAGCCCTGGCGGCTCGGGCGGGCGAGATTCTTGTCACGTGTTTACCTGTCCCGTCATGAACGGGCCGTGGTGGCGCGGCGGAAGAGCGGGTACAGCTCGCACCCCAAGCAGTACCCGAATACGGCGTTGAGGAACGCGGCGGCCAGGGCGCATCCGGTGGCGGTGAGAGCGAGCCACGACGGCCCCCAGAAATAGCCGCCCAGTCCGAGCAGGGCGAACGCCAGGCCAACGGCCTGCGCGAAGCGCGGCGGAGCCGGCGACTCGAACTCGGCCGGCGGCCCGACGCGCGGCCGTACCGCGGTGCGGAAAAGCCATCCGTACGGAGAACGCGGTACGCCGAACACTGCTCCCGCGGCGAAGCAGAGGGCCTGCCAGGCGAGCGGGAAGCCGCTGCCCGTGACGAGAACCGCGGCGAGTACGAGCGTGGTGACGGCGGCTCCGAAGCGGGGGCCCCTTGCGTCGATGTCCATGCCCGACAGCATCGCGCAGAAGATCCGCGTGCGGGACCGGGAATCTTTGCGGTCCTGTGAACGCTGTATTCGTGGATGACGGGACTCGTGGTGTGTGCGGTGGTGCTCGCGGCGGCGAGCGCCTTTGGGCTCTGGCGGCAGCGGAGCAGCGGGAGGCTGAAGGTGCGCGGTCGGGACGCGGGGAGACGGCTCGGTGCGGCCGAGTTGGGCGTGGAGCTGGGCCGGCGGGCGACGCTTGTCCAGTTCTCCAGCGCGTTCTGCGCGCCGTGCCGGGCGACCCGGCGCACTCTCGCCGAAGTCTCGGACATGATTGACGGCGTGTCGCATGTGGAGATCGACGCGGAGGAGCGGCTCGCTCTGGTCCGTGACCTGAACATCCTCAAGACACCCACCGTGCTGGTGCTCGACGCGAGCGGCCGCATCGTCACCAGGGCCTCGGGCCAGCCCCGCAAGGCGGATGTGATCGCCGCGCTCGGACAGGCGGTGTGACGTCCCGTGACCCGTGTCGCACATCCTGGGACACGCTTGACTGCGCCTGCCATCAATCGTCACGCTGACGCTGTGCCTCAAGACCTCCTTCTCCACGGGCGGCCCCATGTGGACCTCGTCCGAAACGCGAGTGCGCGCTGTCCGGCTTTCTGAGCAGCCACGGCCGCCCCGTTCGTATCCACCGCAGAAGGACAACTCCATGACGGCTTCGCCCGATCTCGGCACCGCTCAGCTGGCCTCCCCCGACCTGCTCCGCTCCGTCTTCCGGCAGCACGCCGCGGGCGTCGCGGTGATCACCGCCCAGGGCGACAACCCCGTCGGATTCACCGCCACCTCCCTCAACTCCGTAGCCGCCGAACCGCCCTTGATCTCGTTCGGCGTGGGTACGTCCTCGTCCAGCTGGCCGGTCATAGCCAGGGCCGAGCACGTCGGCGTGCACATACTCGGCGAGCACCAGCAGGAGCTGGCCGCGACCTTCGCGCGCAGGGGCGCCGACCGTTTCGCGCAGCCCACCCGGTGGAGCACCGGTCCAGAGGGCGTCCCGGTCCTCGACGGCGTACTGGCCTGGCTGGTGTGCCGTGTCGTCGGCCGCGTCCAGGCGGGGGACCACCGCATCGTGATCGCCGAGGCCGTCGTCGGAGACCCCGCGGGGGCCGGCCGTCCGCTGCTCTACCACCAGGGGCGCTTCAACGCTCTGCGGGACTGAGAGTTCCCGCAAGCCGCCGGTTACGGAGCGTTGGCAAGGTCACAGACCTAAGCGCTTGCATATGGGGAAGGAGCTGGGTGTACTGACGAGTAATACTTCGTTCGGAGCGCAGGCCGCCCCGACCGGGATCCGCCCAGTAAGGCGCCTATGCTGCCAGCAGAAGGCAGCTCAATAGAGACGATGCAGTAGGAGAGCCGGCGTGAGCTTGAGGATCGTTGTCTGTGTGAAGTACGTGCCCGACGCCACCGGCGACCGGCACTTCGCCGATGACCTGACTGTCGACCGCGAAGACGTCGACGGCCTGCTGTCGGAGCTCGACGAGTACGCGGTCGAGCAGGCGCTGCAGATCGCCGACGAGGCGGACGACGCGGAGATCACCGTGCTGACGGTGGGCCCCGAGGACGCCAAGGACGCGCTGCGCAAGGCGCTCTCCATGGGCGCCGACAAGGCCGTCCACGTCGAGGACGACGATCTGCACGGCACCGACGTCATGGGCACCTCGCTGGTGCTCGCCAAGGCCATCGAGAAGACCGGCTACGACCTGGTCATCGCCGGTATGGCCTCCACCGACGGCACCATGGGCGTGCTCCCGGCGATCCTCGCCGAGCGCCTGGGCGTTCCGCAGGTCACGCTGCTCTCCGAGCTCTCGGTCGAGGACGGCGTCGTCAAGGGCCGCCGTGACGGCGACACCGCGTCGGAGCAGCTCGAGGCGTCGCTGCCTGCCGTCGTCTCGGTGACGGACCAGTCGGGCGAGGCCCGCTACCCGTCCTTCAAGGGCATCATGGCCGCCAAGAAGAAGCCGGTGGAGTCGCTGGACCTGGAGGACCTCGAGATCGAGGCCGACGAGGTCGGCCTCGAGGGCGCCTGGACCGCGGTCGACTCGGCCGCCGAGCGTCCGGCCCGCAGTGCCGGCACGATCGTCAAGGACGAGGGCGAGGGCGGCAAGCAGCTGGCCGAGTTCCTTGCGAGCCAGAAGTTCATCTAAGGCCCGCTGCCCCCAACTGCCCCCAGATACTTCGCATTCGCAGGAGAGCAATCCCATGGCTGAAGTTCTCGTCTATGTCGACCACGTGGACGGCGCCGTCCGCAAGCCCACCCTTGAACTGCTGACGCTGGCCCGCCGCATCGGCGAGCCCGTCGCCGTCGCCCTCGGCTCCGGCGCCGGGGCCACCGCACCCGCGCTCGCCGAGCACGGTGCGGTCAAGGTCCTCACCGCCGACGCGCCCGAGTTCGCCGACTACCTCGTGGTCCCGAAGGTGGACGCGCTGCAGGCCGCGTACGAGGCCGTCTCCCCGGTCGCCGTGCTCGTCCCGTCCTCCGCCGAGGGCAAGGAGATCGCGGCCCGCCTGGCGGTCCGTATCGGCTCCGGCATCATCACCGACGCCGTCGACCTCGAGGCCGGCGACGAGGGCCCGGTGGCCACGCAGTCCGCGTTCGCCGCCTCCTTCACCACCAAGTCCCGTGTCTCCAAGGGCACTCCGGTCATCACCGTGAAGCCGAACTCGGCCCCCGTGGAGGCCGCTCCGGCCGCGGGTGCCGTCGAGACCCTGGCCGTCACCTTCTCCGAGGCGGCCACCGGCACCAAGGTCGTCTCGCGCACCCCGCGTGAGTCGACCGGCCGCCCCGAGCTGACCGAGGCCGCGATCGTGGTCTCCGGCGGCCGTGGCGTCAACGGCGCCGAGAACTTCCACATCATCGAGTCGCTGGCCGACTCGCTCGGTGCCGCTGTCGGTGCCTCGCGCGCCGCCGTGGACGCCGGCTGGTACCCGCACTCCAACCAGGTCGGCCAGACCGGCAAGTCGGTCTCCCCGCAGCTGTACATCGCCTCCGGCATCTCCGGCGCGATCCAGCACCGGGCCGGCATGCAGACCTCGAAGACCATCGTCGCCATCAACAAGGACGCCGAGGCCCCGATCTTCGACCTGGTCGACTACGGCGTGGTCGGCGACCTCTTCGAGGTCGTTCCCCAGCTCACCGCAGAGGTGCAGACCCGCAAGGGCTGACCTGCGGAAGTCTTCTACGGCCCGGGGCCGTGCGGTGAACACCACCGCGCGGCCCCGCACGCTTTCGGGTGACCATTGACGCAGGTCGCGACCGCCTATTAACTTCGCCATACGGATTGTTGATTCCGTGGAGCGGAAAACCGGAGGGTCCAGGATGGGTCAGCAGGAGAAGGTGGCAACGAGCCTCGCCGGAGCGGTCAGCGAGGGCATCAGCGCCTCCCTCGCGCCGGTGGACGAGGAACTCGCCCGCCGATACCCGGGAGACCCCGGCACCCGCCAGCCCGTCCACACCGTCTACGTACCCGGTGACGTCTTCGCCGCCGACACCATCCGCTCCTGGGGCGACCGGGCGCTGGCGGCGCTCGACGAGCACGCCCCGGACGCCGCGTCCTTCGCCGCCGTCCTCGGCCTCGGTGACGAGCTCGCGGCACCGGTGTACGACCGCGTACGGGCCAAGCTGGAGCGCGAGCCCGTCGAGGACCTGCGCGTCGACTTCGAGGACGGCTACGGCGGCCGCGGCGACGCCGACGAGGACGCCGACGCGGCCCGTGCCGCCCGTCTGATCAATGAGGCGTACGCGCGGGGTGCCTCCCGGCCGGAGAGCGGGGGAGGCGCCGCGGCCCCCTACATGGGCATCCGCATGAAGTGCATGGAAGCAGCCGTACGCGACCGCGGCATCCGTACCCTCGACATCTTCCTCACCGGGCTGATGGAGTCCGGCGGTCTGCCCGCCGGACTCGTCCTGACGCTCCCCAAGGTCACCTACACCGAGCAGGTCACCGCGATGGTGCGGCTCGTCGAGGAGTTCGAGAAGGCTCGCGGCCTGGAGGCCGGCCGGATCGGCTTCGAGATCCAGATCGAGACCAGCCAGTCCATCCTCGCCGCCGACGGCACTGCCGCCGTGGCCCGGATGATCGACGCCGCCCGGGGCCGGGCCACGGGACTGCACTACGGCACCTTCGACTACAGCGCCTGCCTCGGCGTCAGCGCCGCGTACCAGGCGAGCGACCACCCTGCCGCCGACTACGCCAAGGCCGTCATGCAGGTCGCGGCCGCGGGCACCGGCGTGCGCGTCTCCGACGGCTCCACCAACGTGCTGCCGGTCGGTACGACCGAGAAGGTGCACGACGCCTGGCGGCTGCACTACGGGCTCACCCGCCGGGCGCTGGCCCGCGCCTACTACCAGGGCTGGGACATGCACCCGGGCCACCTCCCGACCCGCTACGCCGCCGTCTTCGCCTTCTACCGCGAGGGTTTCGAGCAGGCGGCCGCCCGGCTGTCCGCGTACGCCAACCACTCGGGCGGCGATGTCATGGACGAGCCCGCCACCGCCAAGGCACTCAGCGGCTATCTGCTGCGCGGAATCGACTGCGGAGCCCTGGACACCGCCGAGGTCGTCGGGCTCACCGGTCTCACCCGCGAGGATCTCGAGCGGTTCGCCTCGCCTCGCCGCGGCGACCTCACGGCCACAGCCAAGTAACCGGGCCGGTGCCCGGCCTACTGGTCCGCAGGCGGCGGGAGCTCGCCCGAGCCGCGCGGGATCAGCACCGTCTCCAGCGCCACCTGCGCGGGCTCGTCGTCCACGCCGTCGAGACGGCGGAACAGCCGCTCGGCGGCGGTACGCCCCAGAGTCGCGGCGTCCTGGGCGATGACCGTGATGCCGAGCAGGTCGGCGAGCTCGATGTCGTCGAACCCGACCAGCGCGACCGGCCGGTCGCGCTCCGCCAGGACTCGTACGGCCGTCACCGTCACCCGGTTGTTGCCGGCGAACAGCGCGGTGACCGGCTCGGGCCCCGCCAGCATCGCCTCGACCGCCGCCCGCACCCGCTCCGGCGCGGTGGACCCCAGCGACACCCAGCTCTCGTCCACCACGAGCCCGGCGTCCTCCATGGCGGCGCGGTAGCCACGTACACGCTCGACGGCGGTGTGGATACGCGGCTGGTCGCCGATGAATCCGATACGGCGGTGGCCGTGCGCGATCAGATGCGCCACGCCCTTGCGGGCGCCGCCGAAGCTGTCGGAGAGCACCACGTCCGCGTCGATCTGCCCGGCCGGGCGGTCCACGAACACCGTGGCGACGCCCGCCTTTATCTCGGGCTCCAGATAGCGGTGGTCGTGGCCGGCCGGGATGACGATCAGCCCGTCCACCCGGCGGGCGCAGAGCGCGAGCACCAACTCCTGCTCGCGCTCCGGGTCCTCGGCGCTCGAACCGTTGATGAGCAGGGCGCCATGGGCGCGGGCGACCTCCTCCACGGCGCGGTTCAGCGGGCCGTAGAAGGGGTCGGCGAGATCTTCGAGCACCAGCCCGATCGAGGCGGTGCGGCCCTTGCGCAGCACCCGTGCGCTGTCGTTTCGGCGGAAGCCGAGGGACTCGATGGCCTCCTGCACCCGGCGCTCGGTGTCGGGCGTGACGCCGGGTTCGCCGTTGACCACCCGGGAGACGGTTTTCAGGCCGACGCCTGCCCGCGCGGCGACGTCCTTCATGGTGGGCCGATTGCCGTAGCGGGGCTCGGGGCCTCGGGTGCGGCCCGCCGTCGGCGGGTGACGGTCGGTCTCGGCCACAGTGCGCTGTCCTGTCGTCGTCCGGTGTGCGAGGGTGTGGCGTCGAGCATAGGCCCTGGACAACGTTGTCAGGGGAATGGAGACTGTTAACTGAATCCGCAGGTCCGACAGCTCCCCGGGGGATCCCACACCGATGCATACCGACCTCGTCGCCGCGCTCGATATCGGCGGCACCAAGATCGCAGGCGCGTTGGTGGACAGCAGTGGCGGGATTGTGGTGCGGGCGCAGCGCCCGACACCCTCCCGCGAGGACGGCGAGACAGTGATGCGCGCCGTCGAGACGGTTCTGGCCGAGCTCGCCGCATCCCCGCTCTGGGCGCGGGCTTCGGCCGTCGGCATCGGCAGCGCCGGTCCCGTGGATGCCTCCGCCGGCACGGTCAGCCCGGTCAATGTCCCGGGCTGGCGAGACTTCCCGCTGGTCGGGCGGGTGCGCCGGGCCGCCGACGGGCTGCCCGTCGCGCTGGTCGGCGACGGCGTCGCGATGACTGCGGCCGAGCACTGGCAGGGCGCGGCCCGCGGCTACGACAACGCCCTGTGCATGGTCGTCTCGACCGGTGTCGGAGGTGGACTCGTCCTCGGCGGGAAGCTCCACCCGGGACCCACCGGCAATGCCGGGCACATCGGCCACATCAGCGTCGACCTGGACGGGGATCTCTGTCCGTGCGGCGCGCGCGGCTGCGTGGAGCGGATCGCCAGCGGCCCGAACATCGCACGCCGGGCTCGGGAGAACGGCTGGCGGCCCGGCCCCGACGGTGATGCCTCGGCCGCCGCCGTGGCCGCCGCCGCCCGGGCCGGACACCCGGTCGCCATCGCCTCCTTCGAGCGCGCGGCCCAGGCCCTCGCCGCCGGGATCGCCGCTACGGCGACCCTCGTCGAGATCGAGATTGCCGTCATCGGCGGAGGCGTGGCGGGCGCGGGCGATGTGCTCTTCGCGCCGCTGCGCCGTGCGCTGCGCGACTACGCCACGCTCTCCTTCGTGCAGCGGCTCAGGGTGGCTCCGGCCCTGACGGGCACGGACGCCGGTCTGGTGGGTGCGGCCGCTGCCGCCTCGCTCGGCCGTGACGGTGAGGCGGCAGCGGTTGTCAGCAGCCGATCCTGAGGCCGGCCCGGTCCGCATGGACGGAGTCGACTCCGTCACCGCCGTCGGTGACCACCGGACGTACGGCCTTCGCACCACCGACATCCGCCGAAATCGGCTGTGCGGGCATGGCGTTGGTCAGTACGTCCGTCGAGGCGGCCTTCTTCCCGTCCGCCCGGATCTCGAAGGCGACCGTGCCCTTCGACCCCTTCCCGTCGTCCAGGCCGACCCGCGGGGTGACGGTGGTGCCTGCCGCCCGCGTAGTACTCCACGGCGCTCGCTGCGTGCACGCCGAGGCCCTCGTCGGCGCTCACTTCGACGGCGGGCGGCAGCAGCGCCCAGCGCGGCGACGCGCGGCAGTTCACCGCCGGCCCGCCGACGCGGCATCCACCGGCGCGGCATCGGTGCCGGCGGCCGGAGCAGGTGTGCCCTGCCCCGCCGCGCCGAGCAGCGCGGCGGCCAGCGCTCCGACGACTCTACGGGGGTACTGCGGGTGGGAAGGTGACGCATCGTAACGTTCCTCCGTACTCGCGCATTTTGGGATGGCTGCACGTATGTGTCAGTCGCGAGCGTTTACGGTAGGCCGTGTTGGAGTCTGTTGGAAGAGATGCGGTAACGGTTGTTCGATGTCTCGCCAAAACCCTTGACTGCACCACTTTCTGGGAGTGTGATCCAATCCTCGCGTTGGGTTGTGTTGGGTTGCACCCCGGAGGAGGGGACATGGCGCAGTCATCGTTCAACGGTTCTGCCGCGCCCGGGAGCGTGGCAGGACATCGGATGTCCCGGCGGAATCTGCTGCGTGGCGCAGCGGCGGGTGCGGGTGCGGTCGCGCTGCCCTCGTTGCTCGCCGCATGCGGCGGTGGGCCCGGCGGGGACGGCAAGACCATCACTCTGGGTTCCAACTCGTCCGACCCGGTGCCGAAGAAGGCCTTCGCCGACGCGTTCTCCGCGTACGGCAAGCAGTCGAAGGACGGACGGAAGGTCAAGGTCAACACCGTTGACCACAACACCTTCCAGGAGAACATCAACCGCTACCTGCAGGGCAAGCCGGACTCCGTCTTCATGTGGTTCGCGGGCTATCGCATGCAGTTCTTCGCCAAGAAGGGTCTGCTGCACGACATCAGCGACAACTGGGCGGGCTACCAGGGCTTTTCCCCGGCGCTGAAGGCCCAGTCGACGGGTGAGGACGGCAAGCAGTACCTCACGCCGTACTACTACTACCCGTGGGCCGTCTTCCACCGGAAGAGCGTCTTCGAGCAGTACGGCTACCAGGCCCCCAAGACGCTCGACGAGTACATAGCGCTCGCCAAGCAGATGCAGAAGGACAAGCTCGTCCCCATCGCGTTCTGCGACAAGGACGGCTGGCCGGCGATGGGCACGTTCGATTACATCAACATGCGCAGTAACGGATACGAGTTCCACAAGAACCTGATGGCGGGCAAGGAGGCGTGGACCGACAAGCGCGTCAAGGACGTCTTCGACACCTGGCGCAGCATCCTCCCGTACTGCCAGCCCGGAGCCAACGGCCGCACCTGGCAGGAGGCCGCGACCGGTCTGCAGAAGAAGGAAGCGGGCATGGCGGTCTTCGGACTCCCGCACCCGGGCGCCCAGTTCCCCAAGGGGGAGCAGGCCGACATCGACTTCTTCCCGTTCCCGGTGATCAACCCCGAGCACGGACAGGACGCGGTCGAGGCGCCCATCGACGGTTTCCTGCTCGCCAAGAAGGCGAAGGACCTCAAGAACGACAAGAGCCTGGAGAGCGCCAAGGACCTGCTGAAGTGGCTGGCCACGGGCCAGGCGGAGGACATCTACCTGGCCAGTGACCCCAACAACATCGCCGTGAGCGACCAGGCCGACATCTCGAAGTACTCCCCGCTGCAGAAGAAGGCCGTCGAACTCGTCTCCGGCGCCAAGCAGATCTCGCAGTTCCTGGACCGCGACACAAGGCCGGACTTCTCCTCGACGGTGATGATCCCGGCCATTCAGACCTTCATCAACAAGCCGAAGGACGTGGATGGGTTGGTCAACAGCATCGAGAGGCAGAAGAAGACCATCTTCGCCTCCGAAGACTGACTGCCACCGGCCGAAACCGACTTGGAGCGACCACCCGTGCCGCTGCTGCAATCTCCCGGGGGACAACCCCCGGACCCTCCCCGTCGGCCCGCCGGGCCCGGGGGGACCCCCAGGCCGGAGACGCGGGCCGGCCGGGGCACCCCGGACGACACCGCGGGGCGAACGAGAGTGAGCACCTCGCGGCGTGCCCCACGACGAGGCCCGCGGCGGTTCACCCGCCGCGACCTCGCGGTACTCGGTGTGCTGCTGGGCATACCGATCCTGCTCGACGTGGCCATCGTGTGGGGGCCCACCCTCGCTTCCATCGTGCTCTCCTTCACCAGCTGGGACGGCATCGGAGACATCCACTGGGTCGGCACGAAGAACTACGAGAACCTCTTCACAAACTATCCGCAGTTCTGGCCCGCCGCCCGCCACAACCTGCTCTGGCTGGCCTTCCTGGGACTGATCGCGACCCCGTTCGGACTGCTGCTGGCCGTCCTCATCGACAGGGGCGTACGGTTCAGCCGCTTCTACCAGTCGACGCTCTACATGCCGGTGGTGCTCTCGCTCGCGGTCGTCGGCTTCATCGCCCAACTGATCTTCTCCCGCGACCAGGGCGCGCTGAACGCGATCCTCGCGGACACCGGGAATCCCACCGACTGGCTCGGCGATCCCGACCTGAACATCTGGATGATCCTGCTGGCCGCGGCCTGGCGGCACACCGGGTATGTGATGATCCTCTACCTGGCCGGCCTCAAAGCCGTCGACCCCTCGCTGAAGGAAGCCGCCGCCATCGACGGCGCGAGTGAGCGGCAGACTTTCTTCCGCGTCGTCTTCCCGACCCTGCGGCCCGTCAATGTCATCGTCGGCGTCATCACCGTCATCGAGGCGCTGCGCGCCTTCGACATCGTCTACGCCGTGAACAAGGGCAGAAACGGCCTGGAGCTGCTCTCGGTCCTCGTCACCGACAACATCATCGGCGAGGCCAGCCGGATCGGCTTCGGCTCCGCGATCGCCGTGGTGCTGCTGCTCGTCTCCATGGGATTCGTCGTGACGTATCTGGTCCAGGAGATCCGTGGGGAGAAGAACCGATGACGCTCGACACCGCCCCGGCGCCCGCCACCACACCGGCCGCGGCCCCACCGCCCCGAAAGCGTGCCGTACGTCCCGGCCGGCTCGGCGTGCACGCCTTTCTGATGGCTGTCTCGCTGGCCTTCCTGGCGCCCCTGCTGCTCGCGGTGTACGCCTCGCTGCGGCCGTACGACGAGACCTCCGAGCACGGTTACTTCTCGTTGCCGGAGAAGCTCTCCTTCGACTACTACCAACAGGCCTTCAGCGACTCGGGGATGATGAAGTACTTCATCAACACCCTGATCATCGCAGTGCCGGGAGTGCTCCTCGCGCTGTTCTTCGCCTCCTTCGTCGCCTTCGCCGTGTCACGGCTGAGGATGCGCGGCTCGATCGTGCTGCTGATGCTCTTCACCGCGGGAAATCTGCTGCCCCAGCAGGTGATCGTGACTCCGCTGTACGTCCTGTTCAACCGCATCCCGCTGCCGTACTGGATGTCCGACTCGATGACGATGTTCGACTCGTACTGGGCCGTCATCGCCGTCCAGGTCGGCTTTCAGATCGGGTTCTGTGTCTTCGTCCTCGCCAACTTCATGCGCACCCTGCCGCAGGAGATCCTGGAGGCGGCGATCGTGGACGGCGCGAGTGTGTGGACGCAGTACTGGCGCATCACGCTGCCGCTTTGCCGTCCCGCCCTCGCGGCGCTCGGCACACTGCAGTTCACCTGGATGTACAACGACTTCCTCTGGGCGCTCGTCTTCATCTCCGACGGCGACAAGCTCCCCATCACCTCGGCGCTGAACAACCTCCGCGGCCAGTTCTTCACGGACTACAACCTGCTGGCGGCGGGTTCGGTGATCGTGGCACTGCCGACGCTGGTGGTCTTCCTGCTGCTCCAGCGCCATTTCATCGCCGGGCTCACCCTCGGCTCCACCAAAGGCTGAGACGCACGGCGGCCGGCGCCCCTCCCGGCCCGGTGCGGGCGTCGGCTCGCGTCCCGGGCCCCGGCGCGGGGGCCGGGACGCGTCCCCGGCACGTTCTAGCCGACCGCCTCCGCGGTCCGCTGCGGAACGACCACCAGGAAGGCGTCCGAATCGAGGTCCATCACGACCTCCGCCGCCAGACCCTCGTCCTGGCGCGCCCGTGCGAACTCCTCGGCCGGCCAGCTGCCGCGCGGGCCCCCGGCGGGAAACTTCTCCAACACCGTACGGCGCATCCCGCACCCCCTTGTCTCTTCCGTTCCAACGATGCTCCGCGCCCGGGTGTCACGGCCCGGCGGGGGCATCCGTTCGTATGGTGAGACGCGTCCGGGCGCGGGACGGTAGTGGTGAACCGGCAACAGCACGGCCACAGTTGTGCACGTGATCAACGGCCCGGTTCCTGCAACGGGTTTCCGTGGCAGGGTGTTGCGGGCAATCCACTGAGGGCTACGGCAGAGGGGGAACCGTGATTGTCTGGATCAACGGTGCGTTCGGAGCGGGCAAGACCAGTACCGCACGCGAACTGATCGATCTGATCCCGAACAGCACGCTCTACGACCCCGAACTGATCGGCGGCTCTCTGGGGTGCCAGCTGCCCCAGAAGCGGCTCGCCGAGGTGAGCGACTACCAGGATCTGCCGATCTGGCGGCGGCTCGTGGTGGACACCGCCGCGGCGCTGCTCGCCGAGCTGGGCGGCGTGCTGGTGGTGCCGATGACGCTGCTGCGCCAGGAGTACCGCGACGAGATCTTCGGCGGTCTCGCCTCCCGCAGGATTGCGGTGCGTCATGTGCTGCTGTCCCCGGATGAAACGATCCTGCGCGAGCGGATAGCCAACCGCGAGGAGCCGGACATCCCCGACGCCGACCAGCGCGTCAGACAATGGGCGTACGAACACATCGAGCCCTATCTCGCGGCCCTCGACTGGATCCGCGCGGACGCTCACGTGATCGACACCAGCAGGCTCGATCCCCAGGAGACGGCGCGGCGGATCGCCGAAGCCGTGAAGACGGGGGCCGCCCCGGCATGTGAGATCGTCCAGACGCCCGAGCCGAGCGCCGAAACCCTCGCCGCCGGAGTGCTGCTCTTCGACGAGGCGGACCGGGTGCTGCTCGTCGACCCCACCTACAAGCCGGGCTGGGAGTTCCCCGGCGGAGTCGTGGAGCGCGGCGAGGCGCCCGCACGTGCCGGGATGCGCGAGGTCACCGAAGAGCTGGGTATCGAACTCGGGAAGGTGCCCAGGCTGTTGGTTGTCGACTGGGAGCCCCCGCGGCCGCCGGGATTCGGCGGGCTGCGGCTGCTCTTCGACGGCGGGCGGCTGCCGAGCGGTGAGGCGCGGCGGGTGCTGCTGCCCGGATCGGAGCTGCGCGGCTGGCGGTTCGTCGGCGAGGAGGAGGCGGCAGAACTGCTGCCGCCTCCCCGTTACGAACGGCTGCGCTGGGCCCTGCGCGCACGCGAGCGCGGGACCGTGCTCAACCTCGAGGCCGGCATCCCCGTCGGCTGACGCCGAGTGGCACGGCCGCGGAGTTCCCCTGCCGCGATCTCCGCCGAGCGCTCAAGCCTTCTTGGACTCGGCGTAGTTGACCAGGAAGAGCGCCTCGGCGATGGACAGCCGCTCCAGCTCCTCGGGCGAGACGGACTCGTTCACCGCGTGGATCTGTGCCTCGGGCTCGCTCAGGCCGATCAGCAGGATCTCGGCCTCGGGGTAGAGCTCGGCGAGCGTGTTGCACAGCGGGATCGAGCCCCCCATGCCGGCGGACTGCATCTCCTCGCCCGGATACGCGATGCGCATCGCGTCGGCCATCGAGGTGTACGCCGGGCTGGAGACGTCCGCCTGGAACGGCTGGCCCTGGCCCACCTGCTCGAGTGTGACCCGGGCGTTCCACGGCGTGTGCTTCTCGATGTGCGCGAACAGCAGCTTGGTCGCCTCGGCCGCGTCCTGGCCGGGCGGCAGCCGCAGGCTGATCTGCGCCCGGGCACTCGCCGGGATGGAGGGGGTCGCACCGGCCACCGGGTGGCAGTCGATGCCGACCACGGTGACGGCGGGACGGGCCCAGATACGGTCGGCGACCGTGCCGCTGCCGATCAGAGAGACACCGTCGAGGACCTTGGCGTCCTTGCGGAACTCGCCCTCCGGGTACTGCAGTCCGTCCCAGGCCGAGTCCGCGCCGAGCCCGTCGACCACCGTCGAACCGTCCTCGGCACGCAGTGAATCCAGTACGCGGATGAGCGCGGCCAGCGCGTCGGGCGCGGCGCCGCCGAACTGGCCCGAGTGCAGATTGCCCTGGAGAGTGTCGACCTGGACCCGGATCATCGTCATACCGCGCAGCGTCGCCGTCACCGTCGGCAGACCCACGCGGAAGTTCCCGGTGTCGCCGATCACGACGGCGTCGGCCCTCAGCAGCTCCGGGTGCGCCTCGGCGTACTGCTCGAGACCTCCGGTGCCCTGCTCCTCGGAGCCCTCCACGATCACCTTGACGCTCACCGGCACGCCGCCGTTCGCCTTGAGGGCGCGCAGGGCGAGCAGATGCATGATGAAGCCGCCCTTGCAGTCGGCGGCGCCACGCCCGTACCAGCGGCCGTCCCGCTCGGTCAGCTCGAACGGCGGGGTCACCCACGCGGACTCGTCCAGCTTCGGCTGCACGTCGTAGTGCGCGTAGAGCAGCACCGTCGGCGCACCCTCCGGGCCCGGCAGCAGCCCGTACACCGACTGCGAGCCGTCGGGGGTGTCCAGGAGCGCGACATCCTGGAATCCCTCGGCGCGGAGCGCACCGGCCACCCAGTTCGCGGCGGCCTCGCACTCGCTCTTCGGCGCCACGGCCTCGTCCGCCACCGATTGGAAGGCCACCAGCTCCGTCAGCTCCGCCTGGGCGCGGGGCATCAAAGAGACAATGGTCTCGGCGATCGGATTGGCGGTCATGGGCACGCTCCTCGTGGGTGCGACGTTGTGCCGTGTGTGTACGGCGAATGTGTGGTTGATCCTCGCACAGGGGCGGGAAGTGACCGCGCCGTAGGATGCCGTCGAGAACATGGATCACGCGTCGGATCGGGAGCATAAGCAGATCGTGAGCAGCGAGAACGCAGATGCCGTAGGTGAGCACGGCGAGACGGTGTGGGACGTCGTCGTGGTCGGCGGCGGGCCCGCGGGAGCTTCGGCGGCCTATGCGGCGGCGGCCGCGGGCCGTCAGGTGCTCCTGTTGGAAAAGTCGGAGCTGCCCCGCTACAAGACCTGTGGCGGAGGGATCATCGGCCCCTCGCGCGACAGCCTCCCGCCGGGCTTCGAACTGCCGCTGCTGGACAGGGTGCACGCCGTCACCTTCTCGCTGAACGGCAAGCTGGCCCGTACCCGCCGCTCCAAGAGGATGCTCTTCGGGCTCATCAACCGACCCGAGTTCGACGCCGGTCTTGTGGAGCAGGCGCAGAAGGCCGGTGCCGTGCTGCGGACCGGAGCGACCGTGTCCCGCGTCGAGCAGCACGGACCTGCCGTCCCGGACCGGCGCACGGTCGCCGTCGTGCTCGCCGACGGCGAAACCGTGCTGGCGCGTGCGGTCGTCGGCGCGGACGGCAGCGCGGGCCGGATAGGCGCGCATGTCGGCGTGAAGCTCGACCAGGTCGATCTCGGCCTGGAGGTGGAGATTCCGGTACCGGCGACAGTGGCCGACGACTGGGCGGGCCGGGTGCTCATCGACTGGGGCCCGATGCCCGGGAGTTACGGCTGGGTGTTCCCCAAGGGACGGACACTGACGGTCGGAGTGATCTCGGCCCGCGGCAAGGGGACGGCGACCAAGCGCTATCTGGAGGACTTCATCGCCCGCCTGGGTCTCGCGGGATTCGAGCCGGCGATCTCCTCGGGGCATCTGACCCGGTGCCGCAGCGACGACTCGCCGCTGTCGCGCGGGCGCGTGCTGGTGTGCGGGGACGCGGCCGGGCTGCTCGAGCCGTGGACCCGGGAAGGTATCTCCTTCGCTCTGCGGTCGGGGCGGCTCGCGGGGGACTGGGCCGTACGGATCTCGGAGGCCCACGATGCCGTGGACGCCCGCAGGCAGGCGCTGAACTACGCGTTCGCGATCAAGGCCGGGCTGGGTGTGGAGATGGGGGTCGGGCGGCGGATGCTCGCGATCTTCGAGCGCCGGCCGGGGCTGCTGCATGCGGCGATCACCGGTTTCCGGCCCGCGTGGAAGGCGTTCGCGGACATAACGCGCGGGTCGACGACGCTGGCCGGTCTGGTGCGTACGCATGCGGTGGCGCGGAGGGCGCTGGAAATGATGGACCGACGGGCCTAGCGGGCCGGCCGGGCCGTCCTGGCTGCCCGGGCCGGGGTGTCGCCCGGCCCTGCGTCACGATGTCGCCCCCCTGCGTCGCCATTGACGCCGCTCCGCGCCGTCGTGGTGCCCGGGCCCGGTGTCACTTGGTCACAGTGATCCGGAAGACGGGGTGCTTGTGCGCCGCGGCGAGCAACTCCTCGTCCGTGGACTTGGCGTTGACGTCGCCGAAGAACCGGCCGACCTCCCATCCCCAGCGCTCGAGGTAGGTGCGCAGTAGTGTGGGCTTCTCTTCGTCGGTCAACTCCACCGCGGTGAACTGCTGGGTCTTGCGGCCTACTTGGAGCTGCCCGCCGCCCGCGGCGCGCAGATTGCGGACCCACTGGGAGTGGCCGCGGGCGGAGATCAGATACGGGCCGCCCTCGTAGGGGAGCGGGTTGACCGGGATGCGTCGCCACTCGCCGCTGGTGCGGCCGCGCACGGAGAGCTCCGCGGTGCCCATCAGACTGACGCCGCGGCGGGCCAGCCAGCCGATGGCGCCGTTGACGATGTTGTCGAAGCGGCCGGGTTTCACGTAGTGCGCCTGCGTCATGGTGATCTCCACTGGTCGAGAGAGTCGTTGAGAGAGCAGTGCTCTCGCTTGAGAGCAGTGTGCCTCTGATCGGTGATCCAAAGCAAGAGCACTGCTCTCGTTGTTGGTCAGTGCTCCGAAACGTGAAAGACTGCACCCCATGACCACGATCCGTGGGGCCAGGGAACGTGCCCGTATCGAAGTCACCGCAGCCATCAAGGACGAGGCTCGCAGGCAGCTCGCCGCCGAGGGCGCGGCGAAGCTCTCCCTGCGCGCCGTCGCCCGGGAGCTCGGCATGGTGTCCTCGGCCCTCTACCGCTACTTCCCGAGCCGTGACGATCTGCTGACCGCCCTCATCGTCGATGCCTACGACGCGGTCGGCGCCGCGGCCGAGGCCGCCCTCGCCGCTGCCCGGGACCCCCACGACCACCCCGCCCGCTGGACCGCCATCTGTTCGGCCGTACGCATCTGGGCCCTCGCCCACCCCCATGAGTACGCCTTGATCTACGGCTCTCCGGTACCCGGCTACACCGCGCCCCAGGACACCGTCGGACCCGCCTCCCGCGTCGGCCTCGCGCTGATCTCCGTCAGCCGCGACGCCCACCGCTCGGGCGGCCTCGCGCTACCGCCGCTCGCCGAGGAACTGCGCCCCGAAGCGCACCGGCTCACCGCCGATATCGCTCCCGACCTGCCGCCGGCCGTCGTGGTGGCTCTGGTGGCCGCCTGGTCCCAGCTCTTCGGCCTCATCTCCTTCGAGCTCTTCGGCCAGTTCAACCGGGTCGTCGAGGATCGGGACGCCTTCTTCGGCCAGGCCGCCGCCCGCCTCGCGCACGAGGTCGGCCTGCGGCACCGCTGAGGTCACCGCCGCGGCCGGAATCCCCTCCCTCACCTTCGCCGTGTACGCAACGGTGGCCATGCGCGTCGCGGGCCGCGCCGACCGGTGGGCGCCCGGACCGCAGCGGCGGCTGCACTCCCGCGTCGGGCTCCGGAGGCGCCGGCTTCCGACGCCGTACTGCGCAGGGAGTACGCGTGATCGCCACGCCTGGCTGACGCCCACCGCCCCGGCCCCGGTTTAGCGTTGCCGTATGGAAGAGCAGCGCACCCGAAACTGCGGTGGTCCCCCCTGGCCGCGCGGCGGACCACCGCCGCTGCGTCACTGGGAGGAACGGCGGAACAACGCAAGGGTGCCCTGGCCCTCGACCCTCGTGCTGGCCGTGTTCGTGCTGGTGGGGTCGAATTTCGCCGCTCACGGCCAGCACCGTGAGCCGCTCGACGCCTTCGCGCAGGTGTTGCTGCTCGCGGGGCCGGCGTTCCTGCTGCTGCGCAACCGGTGGCCCGTCGTCGCCGTCTTCGGCACGGCCGCGACAGCGCTGGTCTACTTCGCCGCGGGCTATCCGTACGGTCCGGTCTTCCTCACCGTCGCGGTCGGGGCTTTCGCCGCCATCACCTCCGGGCACCGGCATGCCGCCTGGTGGGCCGTCGGTGGCCTCTGGGTGGGGCATCTGCTGATCGCCCACTGGCTTTACGCCGATCTGCCGCCGCACGGCGACAAAGCCGCGCCCTGGGGGCAGGAATTGGTCGTCGCCGCCTGGGTGGTGGCCGTCCTCGCGGCCTCGGAGCTCGTACGCATCCGACGCGAGGTCTGGGCCCGTGAGCGCGTCGAGCGCGCCGCCGCCGAGAAACGCCGCACCGACGAGGAGCGACTGCGGATCGCCCGCGAGCTGCACGACGTCCTCGCGCACTCCATCTCGGTCATCAACGTCCAGGCGGGCGTGGGCCTCGCGCTGCTCGACAGCAACCCCGAGCAGGCCCGCACCGCGCTCACCACCATCAAGGCGGCCAGCAAGGAGGCGCTGGGCGAAGTGCGGCAGGTCCTCGACACGCTGCGTACGCCGGGGGACGCCCCACGCGCGCCCGCGCCCGGCCTCGACCGGCTGCCCGAACTCGTCGAACAGGCCGCGGGCGCCGGACTGAGCGTCGAGGTCGAGACGGACGGCGACCGGATCGCGCTCCCGCCCGGCACGGATCTCGCCGCCTTCCGGATTGTCCAGGAGGCACTGACCAACGTCGTACGGCACTCGGGCTCGCGCACCGCACGGGTACGGATCGGCTATGCGCCCGGCCGCCTCGACCTCCGGATCGACGACGAAGGGCCGGCCACCGGCTCGGACGCGGACGGCAGCGGCAACGGCCTCGTCGGAATGCGGGAGCGTGCCGCAGCCCTCGGTGGCACGATCGAGGCGGGTCCGCGCCCTGACGGCGGCTTCGGGGTACGAGCCGACCTCCCTGTGCAGCCGAAGGAGACGATGTGATCCGCGTACTGCTCGCCGATGACCAGCTGCTGGTCAGGGCAGGATTCCGGGCGTTGCTCGACGCTCAGCCGGACATTGTTGTGGCGGGCGAGGCCGCTGATGGCGAGGAGGCGGTGCGGCTGGTGCGCGAACTGAGCCCCGATGTGGTGCTGATGGACATCCGTATGCCAGTGCTCGACGGTCTCGCCGCCACCCGCCGGATCACCGAGGACGAGCGGCTGAACGGGGTGAAGGTGGTCATGCTCACCACCTTCGAGCTCGACGAGTACGTCTTCGAGGCCATCCGCTCCGGTGCTTCGGGCTTCCTGGTCAAGGACACGGAGCCGGAGGAACTGCTGCGGGCGGTACGGGCAGTGGTGCACGGGGACGCGTTGCTGTCGCCGGGAGTGACGCGGCGTCTGATCGCGGAGTTCGCGGCCCGCTCCAAAGCGCCCACGGACGCCGCGGGCCTCGCCGAACTCACCGAAAGGGAGCGGGAGGTGATGGCCCTGGTGGGCATCGGCCTCTCCAACGAGGAGATCGCACGCCGGCTCGTCGTCAGCCCGCTCACCGCCAAGACGCATGTGAGCCGCACGATGGTGAAGCTCGGCGCTCGTGACCGGGCCCAACTCGTCGTGCTGGCTTATGAGTCGGGGCTGGTACGGCCCGGCTGGCTCGGCTGAGGCGGCGTACGCGGAAAGCGCCACAGCACAGTAACGACGCGCGCTACGAAGGCGACCGCGGCCGCCGCGGCGCCCGCGATGAGCAGCCCGCGCTCGGCGGCGTACGGCATGGCGAACATCAGCTTCGGTCCCGCGACCACTCCGAAAGCGACCGCGGCGACCAGGACCGCGCTGATGAGCGCGTATCCGGTCTCGATGGTCAAGGCGTCCCGCTCCGCCTGTGTACGTCGCCCCATGTCCGAAGTGTCACAGTGCGGCGGCCGGCGGGCAAGGAGCCCGCCGGCCGCCGTCCCCCTGGAGAGAGCCGCTGTGGGTCAGTCTCCGACCGCCACCGGCTCGGGCTCTTCCCGAACCGGCAGTCCGGCGGACTTCGCGACCAGGACGCTCGGCACCGCACGGCGGGCGCGCAGCCCGGTCAGCGTGATCAGCAGTCCTGCTGCCGCGACCGCGGTCACCACCACCAGGCCCGGCCGGAAGCTGTCGAGCACCTCCTGCGGTGAGCGGCCCGTGTCACCGCCCGCTGTGATCACCGCGGTGACGACCGCCAGGAAGATCGCGCCCCCGACCTGGATCGAGGTGTTGAGCAGGCCGGAGACCATGCCCTGCTCGTGGTCCTCCACCCCGTTGGTGGCCTGGATGTTGAGCGAGGGGAAGATCAGCGCGCAGGCCGCGCCGAGCAGCAGCATCGACGGCAGGATCACAGCGGCGTAGCTCGGCGTGAGGTCGATCTGGACGAAGAGCGCGTACCCGATCACCAGCAGCGTGAAGCCGGCGGCTATCACGCGCGGCGTGCCGAACCGGTCCACGACCGAGCCGATCTTCGTCGAGGAGAGCGCCACCAGAGCGCCCGCCGGAAGGAAGGCCAGCGCCGTTTGGAGCGCCGACCAGCCGAGCAGGGACTGCATGTACTGCGTGACGAGGAACTGGAAGCCGACGTACGAGCCGAAGAAGAAGGCCGCGCCGAGGTTGGCGCGGATCTGGCTGCCCGAGCGCAGCACACCCAGCCGGATCAGCGGGTGCGAGCTGCGCCGTTCGATGGTGACGAACACGGTGAGCAGCACGGCGACAGCGAGGAAGGAGAGCAGGGTGCGCGCCGAGGCCCAGCCCACCTCGGGGGCCTGGACGACGGTGAAGACGAGCAGCAGCATCGAGGCCGTGCCGGTGACGGCGCCCGGCAGGTCGTACCCCTTCCCCGAGTCCTCACGGCTGCTCCGCGGGATGAGCCTGATGCCGGCCAGCAGCGCGATCAGGGCGATGGGCGCCGGCAGCAGCATGGTCAGGCGCCAGCTCACCTCGGTGAGCAGTCCGGAGAGGACCAGGCCCATCGAGAAGCCGGTGGCGGCGCAGGTGGTGTAGATCGCCAGCGCACGGTTGCGCTGAGGGCCTTCCTTGAAGGTCGTCGTGATGATGGAGAGCCCGGCGGGCGCGGTGAACGCGGCACTCAGCCCCTTGATGAAGCGGCTGGCGATCAGCAGCGGACCGGAGTCGACCAGCCCGCCGAGCAGTGAGGCGAGCGCGAAGACGGCGAGCGCGATCAGGAAGACCTGGCGCCGGCCGAGGAGGTCGGCCGCACGGCCGCCGAGGAGCAGCAGGCCGCCGTAGCCGAGGATGTAGCCGCTGACGATCCACTGCAGGGTCGAGGTGGTCAGATGGAGGTCGGTCGCGATCGAGGGCAGGGCGACGCCGACCATCGAGACGTCGAGGGCGTCGAGGAACATCGCGGCACAGAGCACCAGGAGAGTGCCCCACAGCCGCGGGCTCCAGCGCTCCTGCACTACGGGGACGTTGAGCGGAGAGGTCATGAGCAGGACAATACATGCACACGCATTGAGTGCAAGTGCATTTAATTCCGGTGCAACAAAGTGCGGCTTCTCTGCTAACGTGCGGTCATGGCGGCGAAGAAGTCCGAGCGAGTGCTCGTCGAGGAGTGGCGGGACGTCCTTGCGCTGCATGCCCGTACGATCTGCGAGCTCGACCGCGAGCTGCATCAGCACGGGCTCGGCGCCAGTGACTTCGAGGTCCTCGACGTACTCGCCGAAGAGACGTCGGACGGCGGTGACTGTTCCTTCCGCGTCCAGGAGCTGGCGTCCCGGGTCCACCTGAGCCAGAGCGCGCTGTCGCGCCTGGTGGCGCGGCTGGAGAAGGACGGGCTTGTCACCCGCGGGATGTGCAGCGAGGACCGGCGGGGAGTGCGGGTAGCGCTCACCGACGCCGGCCGTGCCCGCCATGCCGAGGTGCAGCCGCTGCAGCGCGCGGTGCTCTCCAGAATGCTGTCGGGCCCGTCCAGGTAGATCTCCGTGGGCCCCGTATGTCGTGGCCTCCGTATGCCGTGGGCCTCCGCAGGGAGTGGCTAGGACCAGGTGATGGCGGACAGCTCGCGCCACAGCCGCGCGAGCTCCGCGTCGCCGGTGACGGACACGGTGGTGAGCGGCAGCCGGTTCCACAGCGTCAGATAGAGCTGCTCCGCCGTGCCGCTCAACTCACAGTCCGCAGGGCCTTCTTCGGTGCGCTCCGTGCGCGGAGCGTCGGCCGACAGCCGTACGGTCCACACCTCGTCCGTGTCGATCGTCCGTACGCGCAGGACACGCGGCTCCTCGGTGCGCACCCGGCTCCGGGAGCGGGCGTGAAAAGCGCCGAGCAGCTCGTCGATGCCGTCCAGCGCGAAGTCCGCGGCGACCGGCCCCGGCTTCCCGCCGAGCGCCGACTCGGCGTCCGCGCGGTGGACAGCCGTCTCGTGTGCCTGCCGCCTGGCCCAGAACGCCACCGGCGAGGGCGCGGGCAGAAAGGTCCAGCACTCCACATCCGCGGGTGCCTCGCTCAGCGCGGCCACCAGCAGACCGTGTCCCTCCCGGAACCACTCCAGCAACTCGTCTCCGTCGAGCTCGGGCTGGTCGTCGGCGGGATGGAAGCGTGTGTGGCCCTCGGTGATGAAGGCGGTCGCCCAGCGGTGAACCACGCCGACGTGCCGGAGCAGGTCCCGCACCTGCCAGCCGGGGCAGGTCGGCACGGTCGCCGCAGGGCCCGCCCCGGCGGCGGCCGCGGCCAGCAATTGACCCTCACGGACAAGGGACTTGATCAGCTCAGCGGTCTCCATGCGGGAGATTGTGCCAGCGCGGCCCGACCGGCGGCAGATCCGCCCGCGTACGGGTGCTCAGTCGCCTCGGGGTACGGAGGCGTTCCGGGCCGAGTAGCCGATGAGCGCCGCGCCACCCGCCAGCGCCGCCACCGTCGTCAGCGCCACCGGCAGCGAGAACCAGTCGGCGAGGAACCCGATCGTCGGGGGCCCCAGCAGCATCCCGCCGTAGCCGAGCGTCGACGCGGCTGCGACTCCGCCCGGACCGGCGAGCGCGCCCGCCCTGGCCACCGCCACCGGGAAGATGTTCGCGAGCCCCAGACCGGCCACGGCGAAGCCGAGCAGCGCGAGCCACGCCGTCGGGGCGAGCGCGCCGAGCAGCATGCCGGCCGCCGCCGTCGTACCGCCCGCGACGAGCGTGCGGGTCTGGCCGAGCCGCTCCAGCAGGGCCGTACCGGAGAGCCGGCCGGCCGTCATGGCCAGGGCGAAGAGGGAGTACCCGGCGGCGGCGATGCCCGGGTGGGCGTGCAGATCCTGCTCGAGATGGAGCGCTCCCCAGTCGGCCATCGCCCCTTCGCCGTACGCCGTGCAGAGCGCGATCACGCCGAAGAGAACGACGAGTTGGCGGGTGCGGCCCTGAAGGCGGCGCGGGCCGGGCGCCGTCGCGGTGCGCCCGGTGACGGGTGCGGCATGGCGCAGCAGCACGCGCCCGGCGGCTGCCGTGACCAGCAGGCCGATGCCGGTGAGGCCGAGCAGGTGCGCGGTGGGGGAGAGGCCGCCGGCGACCAGGCCGCCGAGGCCCGCGCCGATCATCCCGCCGAGGCTGAAGGCGGCGTGGAAGCTGGGCATCACCGGCCGCCGCATCGCCGCGACCAGATCGACCGCGGCGCTGTTCATGGCGACATTGATCCCGCCGTACGCCGCACCGAAGGCCAGCAGCACAAGGCCGAGGGTGAGCGCCGAATGCGTCAGTGGCGGGAGCGCGATGCTCAGCGCCAGCAGTGCGCCACTGGCGACCGTCACCGGATGGCTGCCGAAGCGGCGGCAGAGCCGGCCGGTGAGCGTCATCGTCACCACCGCGCCCGCCGAGACTCCGAGCAGAGCGAGGCCCAGATCGCTCGCGGACGAGCCGGTCTGCTCCTTGATGGCGGGGATGCGGACCACCCAGCCGGCGAAGATGAAGCCGTCGAGGGCGAAGAACAGGGTCAGCGCGGCACGGAGGGGGGACAGGGAGGGCGGGGCGGTGTTTCCGCCAGGTCCCCCCGGTACGGCCGTCCGTAGTTTGTTTAGAAGCGGCACAAACTCAGGATAGGGGTCGGCCCCGATCCGTACAAGACGGCAGCTCAGCCTCCGGATCATGGGAGACTCGCCAGCATGAACGGCAAGGCGATGACCATCAGGACGAGGCTGGAGAGAGGTCGCAGCGCGCTCGGCCCCGCGCTGGAACTGGTTCATACGGGCCGGGCGCCCACCCGCGCCGTGCTCACCGCGGAACTCGGAGTCACCCGCGCCACCGCCGGCGCGGTGGCCGCCGAACTCGAAGCGCTCGGGCTGATCCGGGTCGACTCGCGCCCGGGCGCCGCCGCCGGCTCGCAGGGTCGGCCCTCGCATCGCCTCTCCGTCGACGACACGGGCCCCGTCGTCCTCGCCGCGCAGGTGCACGCCGACGGGTTCCGGGCCGCGCTCGTCGGGCTCGGTGGCCGCACCGTCGCGACCGCGCCCGGCTGCGTCACCGTCTCCGAAGACCCGGCGCAGGTGCTCGGCGAGGTCGTCGAAGCGGGCGCGACCCTGCTGCGCGAGAGCGGTCGGCGATGCGTGGGCGCGGGTCTCGCCGTGCCCTCCGCAGTCGCCGAACCCGAAGGCACCGCCCTCAACCCGCTGCACCTCGCCTGGCCGGCCGGGGCTCCCGTCCGCGACATCTTCGCCGAACGCGTCCGCGCGGCGGGCATCCAGGGCCCCGCCTTCACCGGCAACGATGTCAACCTCGCGGCGCTCGCCGAGCACCGTCACGGCGCGGGCCGCGGCGCCCAGCACCTGCTCTGCGTCGCCACCGGCCACCGCGGCGTCGGCGGCGCGCTCGTCCTCGACGGTCGCCTGCACACCGGCAGTTCGGGTCTCGCCCTCGAGGTCGGGCATCTCACCGTCAACCCCGAGGGCCGGCCCTGCCACTGCGGCGGCCGCGGCTGCCTCGACGTCGAGGCCGACCCGCTCGCCTTCCTCACCGCCGCGGGCCGGCGGCCGGGCCCCGAAGTCTCGCTGCTGCAGCAGTCCCGGGATCTGCTGCGCTCGGAGTACGACGACCCGGCCGTGCGGAACGCGGGCGAGGAGCTCATCGACCGGCTCGGTCTCGGGCTCGCGGGACTCGTCAACATTCTCAACCCCGACCGCATCATCCTCGGCGGACTGCACCGCGAGCTGCTCGACGCCGATCCCGAACGGCTGCGCGCCGTGGTCGCCGAACGCAGCCTGTGGGGGCGCAGCGGCGGTGTGCCGATCCTCGCCTGCACGCTCGACCACAACAGCCTGGTGGGGGCGGCCGAGTTGGCGTGGCAGCCGGTACTCGACGACCCGCTGGGTGCGCTCAGCTGACGGTGGCCCGCGTATCGCCCGGCGGGCCGGGCGTCGGCGTAACCGGCTCGTACGAGGACGGGCGGGGACGGGGGGCGGGCGTCGACCGGTCGGCACGGACGGCCTCCGCCGATCGGCGGCGCCGGCTCAACGACCGGCCCACGGCACAGGCGGCGACACCCGTCCGGGGGCACAATGGACACCTCACCGTGCACTTTCGGGTAATCGACAACCTATGACCCACAAGCCCTCCGGCGCGGATCACCATGCGCACCGGCTTCAGGACCTGTCCCGCAGGTTTTACGCGTCTCCCATCGGCCTGGCCTGGGAGCGCGGCCGTGAGCTGGAACTGATGCACCGCGCCATGGGCTTCGCCGCACTGGGCTTTCTGACACTCGTCCCCCTTCTGGTCGTCGTCGCGGCGGCGGACCCGGCGAGTGGGCAGGGCTTCGCCCGCTGGCTGGGCCAGGCACTGGGGGTCTCGGAGTCATCCCTGGACGAGGTCGAGCGGCTGTTCGGCGTGCCCGGGCAGGCGCTGCAGCGCACGACCGCGTTCGGTCTCGCCGCCCTCACCGTCTTCGGTCTGACCTTCGGGTCGGCCGTTCAGACCGGCTACGAGAAGGTATGGGATCTGCCGACGGCCCGCTGGCACACCATGTGGAGACATGTCGTCTGGCTGGCCCTGCTCGTCGCCGCCAGCCTGGCCTTCGTCAGTGCGCCGCTGCCGGCCGACTCCGCCCCGGCCACGGTGTTCGGCGGCCTGGGAGATCTGATCGGCACCGTGCTGTTCTTCTGGCTTTCCCAGCGCGTGCTGCTCGGCGGCCGGGTGCGCTGGCGCGCCCTGCTGCCCGGGGCGGTGGCCACGGCCGTGGGCATGCTCGGCCTGCGGGTCTTCTCACAACTTGTCTTCTCGCCCCTGATCGCCTCCAACGCCGTCACCTACGGCCCGTTCGGGACCGTGCTCGTCATCCAGTCCTGGCTCGTGGGTGTCGGCTTCGTCGTCTACGGGGGCGCGCTCGTGGGACGCCTCATTCATGAAGCGCGCGTACGCCGACGGCTGGAACACGAGCTGGAAGACCTGGTCCAGGACCGGTAGAGGGCGAAGGCGCGGGCCGGATTCCGTACGAGGATCCGGTCCATGACGTCCTTGCCGAGGACCGGTTCGAGCCGCCCGCCGCAGTCTGCGCAGCAGATACGGCATACCCGGGGTTTCCGGAGTCGTCATGTCGCCGCCCAGCAACGGCTGATCCGCGTGACCCGCGTCCGCGAGCGCCGCCAGGTTGTCGGGCAGGCGCCGGTCCGTGGCGTGATGGGCTCGCGAGGGGCCGTCAAAGACGAGATACGCACCCGTCGCCACGCAGGAACAGATGGTCGTGCGCGTCGCAGGCCCCCAGCCCGCTTGCCGGGACGTCGCCGAGGACGGTACGGACGAGGCTCACCACTGCTGCCCCCGAGGCAGCTCCGCACGGTGCGGGGCACAGAGATGCAGCACCTGGAATACGTCATCGCTCGCCTCGGGCGCGTCCTGGGCCCACAGCGCGAAGTACAGCAGCTCCCAGTGCCGCGGATCGATGGCGACGGCGGCCGCGACCACCCCGTTCGCGCATGCGAGCTGCCGATGCGCGGCGAGTGCCTTCTCCACGGCGAAAGCGGGAGGTTCGTCCTCAGGTATCCGTGTCCGGCGACGCGTGGCGGACCGGGGCACGGCCGCGGCGGCCGGACCCTCCTCATACGCCAGCACTGTCCAGTGCTGGACCACCGGACGTCCGAAGTCGTTGACGATGCCCTGGAATCCGGGCCCCCGGAGGAAGGAGTTCATGCCTTCCGGCGTGGCCCACAGATACAGCGGCGCGTACTGGTTGACCGGCGAGCCATCGACGCGTTCGCGCATCAGATAGGCCTTCAGACCGAGGCCGGGAAAGCCGTCGAGCAGATGGCCCTTCGTCGCCACCCGCTTGCGGATGATCTCCATGTCGTAATCGGCGGGCAGAGTGATCTCGTACTGCATGGCATGCATAAAGGACTCCCGGTACGCGGTATCAGCGTGAAAGGTGCGCGGTGCGGCCCCCGCGCCTGTGCCGTTCGCCGGGGCCGGTCCGGACGGGGTCATCCGCTCGAATCGAGCCACATCGGACCGGTGACGACTCCGCGGGACCTCCCTGGCAGGCGGGACGATCGCCGCCGATGCGCAGCTTCGGTCGGTCCCCTTACGCGACAGTGGTGTTACGCGGCGCGAGCAGCGCGAGCAGCCCTCCAACCGCTGTGTCGAAGGCGTCCGGCGAGCCGGACGCACGGGCCAGCACGTAGCCGCCCTGCACCGTGGCGACGATCGCCGCCGCAGTCCCGGCCGGATCGACCGGGGCCGTGAACTCGCCCGCGTCCAGGCCCTCCTGGACGATCCCGGCCAGGCGTCCGCGCAGCCAGTCGAGCGTCTCCTCGACCGGGGCGCGCATCTCGTCGCTGGCGATGACGTCCGGGTCCATCGTGAGGCGCCCGACCGGGCAGCCGCGCAGTACATCGCGCTCGCGCAGCAGATACGCGCTGATCCGCTCGTACGCAGTGCCGTCGCCGGCGAGCGGCACTTCGGCGGCCGCGCGCATCTCGTCGGCGGTACGCCGGATCGCGGCCAGCGCCAGATCGGGCTTGCCCGCGAAGTGGTGGTACATGCTGCCCTGGCCGGCGCCCGCCTGCTGCTGGATCGCCTTGGGGCTGGTGCCCACGTAGCCGCGCTCCCACAGCAGCGCGCGGGTGGCTTCGATCAGCCGTTCGGGAGTACTCATGAATCAACTGTACATACTAGTAGGTACAGAATCCAGAAGGCCGGGAGCAACCGCGGAAACCCTGCGTACTCCCCAGGTGGTACGCGCACTGCCGCTGGCCGTACGACGACGTGAGCCCCGGTCGGCGGGAGCCTCGGAAACGACAGGGAACCACCCACCACCATCGCCACCGAGGAGCTGAACCGAGATGAACACACTTGCCTACGACGGGCCCGGCCCGTGGATTCTGTTCTTCCCGCTGATCTGGGCGGCCGTCGTCATCGGCGTCGTCTCCGTCCTGCGCCGCACCGTGTGGCGCGGCCGCCGCGGTCCCTGGCATCCGACCCGCGCGACGCACGGCGAGAGCTCTCCGATCGCGATGCTCGGCCGTCGCTTCGCCGCCGGCGACATCGACGAGGAAGAGTACTGGCGACGGCTGTCCGTCCTGGACGAGCAGTTCGGCCGTATCGGCAAGGACGGTGCCGCATGACCACCACCACGACGACCACGACCCGCACCGCAGCCCGAGTCGTCGACGCCGTGAAGATCTACGGCAAGGGCGACACCGAAGTGAGGGCCCTGGACGGGGTGAGCGTCGACTTCCCGGTCGGCCGCTTCACCGCGATCATGGGGCCCTCGGGCTCGGGCAAGTCCACGTTGATGCACTGCGCCGCCGGGCTCGACACCCTCACCTCGGGCTCGGCCCTCATCGGCGACACCGACCTCGGCGCACTCGACGACCGCAGGCTCACCCTGCTGCGCCGCGAACGCGTCGGCTTCGTCTTCCAGGCGTTCAACCTCATCCCCACCCTCACCGTCGCCGAGAACATCACGCTTCCGACGGACCTGGCGGGGGAGCGGGCCGACCGTGAGTGGTTCGACGCGCTCGTCGACACCGTCGGGCTGCGGGACCGGCTGCACCACCGGCCCAGCGAGCTGTCCGGCGGCCAGCAGCAGCGTGTCGCCGTGGCCCGCGCTTTCGCCGGCCGGCCCGACGTCGTCTTCGCCGACGAGCCGACCGGCAATCTCGACTCCCGCTCCGGGGAGGAGGTGCTGCGGCTGCTCGGCCGCGCCGTACGCCAGACGGACCGCACGGTGGTCATGGTCACTCACGACCCCGTCGCCGCCGCCCACGCCGACGAGGTCGTCTTCCTCGCCGACGGACGGCTCGTCGACCGGATGGAGGCCCCGACCGCCGAGCGCGTCCTGGACCGCCTGAAGGCCTTCGACGGCCAAGGGGCGACGGCATGAGCGGCAGCCGGGCATCGCTGCGCATCAGCCTCAATTCGCTGCGCGCCCACAAACGGCGCTTCGCCGGGACCTTCACCGCCGTACTGCTCGGCGTGGCCTTCCTGGCAGGCACGCTCGTCATGGGCGACACACTGCGCGGCAGCTTCGACACCATGTTCGCCGGTGCCAACAGCGGCACCGATGCCGTCGTCCGCAGCTCCAACGTGGTCACCGTCTCCGGCGAGGGCCAGGGCACCCGGCAGCCCGTACGGACGAATCTCGTCAGCCGGATCGAGAAGACACCCGGCGTCGCCGCCGCCGTGCCCAACATCCAGGGCGCCGGACAACTCGTCGGCTCGGACGGCAAACCCGTCGGCGGGCAGGGCCCGCCCACCGTGGCCGGCAACTGGATCGACGACCCGGAGCTCAACCCGTACCGGCTCGCCGAAGGCCGCGTCCCGGCCGCGTCCGGTGAGGTCGTGATCAACCGCGGCGCCGCCGACAAGGGCGGTCTGAAGGTCGGGGACCGGACCGTGCTGCGCACCCCCGACCCGGTCGGGGTCACCGTCGTCGGCCTCGCCACCTTCGGCGGCGAGGACGGCATGGGCCAGGTCACCTTCACCGGTATGACCTGGGCGGATGCCGAGAAGTACCTCACCCCGAAACCGGGAGGGGCGGCGTCCATCCAGGTGCGGGCAGGTCCGGGGACCGGCCAACAGGAGCTCGTGGACGCCCTGACACCCGTACTCCCCAAGGGGGTCGAGGCGATCACCGGACAGGAGTCCACCCAGGAGAACCAGGACATGATCTCCGGTCAGTTCCTGAATCTCTTCACCACACTGCTGCTGGTCTTCTCCGGCATCGTGCTGCTGGTCGCGACCTTCTCGATCCACAACACCTTCGCGATCGTTATCGCCCAGCGCACCCGTGAGAACGCGCTGCTGCGCGCACTCGGCGCCTCCCGCCGCCAGGTCGTCTCCTCGACGCTCATCGAGGCGGTCGTCGTCGCCCTGGCCGCGTCCGTGGCCGGACTGCTCGGCGGCATCGGCGTCGCCGCCGGACTGCAGACGCTTTTCCCGCTCATCGGATTCCCCTTCCCGGAGGGCAGCCTGGTGATCAGCGGCGTCTCGATGCTGCTGCCGCTCGCCGTCGGTGTGATCGTCTGCCTCGGCTCCGCGCTGCTGCCCGCCGTACGCGCCGGGCGCACCGCGCCGCTCGCCGCACTGCGCGAAACGGCCGTGGACCACTCCGCGGCCTCGCGGACGCGTGCGTACGCCGGCACGGGCGTGGCCCTGGCCGGAACCGGCCTCATTCTGACCGGCGTCGTGGCCAGTGGGCCGATCTGGCTCAGTGCGGCCGGCGCGGTACTGGCCCTCGTGGCCTTCGTGGTGCTCGGACCCGTCGCGTCCTCGTACGCCGTACGGATCCTGGGCCGGCCGCTCGACCGGCTGCGCGGCGTCTCCGGCAGCCTGGCCAAGCGCAACGCACTGCGCGGCCCCAAGCGGACCGCGGCCACCGCCACCGCGTTGATGACCGGCGTCGCCGTCGTGTCCCTCTTCACCGTCTTCGGCGCCTCGCTGAAGGCGACCATGGACCAGACGGTCTCCCGCTCCTTCGCGGGCGATGTCGCGGTGAGCGTGCCGGCGTTCGGTGCGGGCGGCAGCGGGCTCAGCCCGAAGCTCGCCCCTGCCATCGCCGCACAGCCCGGGGTGGAGACCGCGGTTGGCCTCGGCAAGGGAGTCGCGGAAGTCGACGGCGCGGGACGCGAGCTGACCATCACCGACCCGGCGGCGCTCGCCGAGGCCTTCGACCTCGGCACCGTACAGGGATCGCTCGACAAACTGGGCGCGGGCGGCATGGCCGTGGCGGACACGGAGGCCGGCAAGCGGGGCTGGAAACCCGGCTCCACCGCCGAACTCGCCTTCACCGACGGCAGGAAGCAGACGTTCACGGTCCGTGCCGTCTTCGACCGGTCCGAGTTGTCCGGCGACTATGTCGTCACCCGCGAGGCCTGGGCCCCGCATCGCGGACAGGATTCCGACACCCTCATCGCCGTCAGCTTCAAGGACGGCGTGTCCACTGCCGACGGCACGGCAGCGGTCGAGAAGACCGCGGCGGCGTACGGCGATCCCGAGGTGCAGACCCGCGACGAGTACGCGCGGACCGCGGCCGGAGCCATCGACATGATGCTCACCCTCGTCTATGCCCTGCTCGCCCTCGCCGTGGTGATCGCGCTGCTGGGCATCGCCAACACGCTCACTCTCGCCATCCACGAACGCACCAGGGAACTGGGCCTGTTGCGTGCCGTCGGACAGACCAGAAACCAACTACGCGCCATGGTGCGCTGGGAGTCGGTACTGGTCGCCGCATTCGGCACCGCGGGCGGCCTGGCGCTCGGCGGACTGCTCGGCTGGGTGCTCGTCAAGGCGTCCGAGGCCACGGGCGACACCGCCTTCGTGTTCGCCGTACCGCCGGTGCGGCTCCTGGTGGTCGGGCTGGTCGGCCTGGTGGCCGGTGCGGTCGCGGGCTGGCGGCCCGCGCGGCGCGCCGCACGTCTGGACGTACTGCGCGCCATCGCCACCGAGTAGTAGAGGTTACGAAGTGTCCGCCCGGTCAGCGCGCAACGGCCGACCGGGCGGAGGCACGTTGACGCGTCCCGTTCTGCGCCGTCGCCGAACTCGCCGTACTGGTGAAGGGCTCGTCGGCAGTCGACCCGTACACCACCGGATACGGCGGCAGAGCCACCGCGGGGGGAGGTGTGGAGAGCGTGAACCAGACGATCTTGCCCGTCTCGCCCTCGGGTCGTACACCCCAGCTGTCACTCACCGCCGCTATCAGCCCGAGCCCGCGCCCGGAAGTGGCGAAGAGATCTGCGTCCCCCACTGCCGGGAGACGTGGATCGTTGTCATGGACAGAGACCGTGAGCCGGTCGAGCAGCAACTCGATCTCCACCGTGCACATTTTGTCCGGCTCGGCGTGCCGGTGAACGTTGGTCAGCAACTCGGTGACGCCCAGCGCTGCCTGGTCGATCAAGGGATCGAGATGCCAGTAGCGCAATTGCGCCGAAAGGATTCTGCGGACCTGACCGATCCGCGACGGCAGGGCCTGGAGCTCCACCGTGCAGTGCCTGCTTGGCTGGCTGATCACGGCTGCGACTCCCCGAATGAGGTCCGGAAGAAGACGAAGATCGGATCCAGCAGTTGGCTGGCTGCTGATTTGTCCGGCGGGCTGGATCACAGCGTTACCGCCGGTGCACCCTGAGTGATGTGAGACAAGCGTGAACCACCGACCACGGCTCCGCAACTTGCAGCACCCGGGTGACTACTCTCAGCTCCGACGGCCGCCGGCCCCGCGCACCGCTTCCAGGAAGCGCCCGGCCACTGCCCGGCCCTCCGGCCTGCGGCTGCGCTGCCCCATCGTCAGCCGGTAGCGCTTGCCATTGAGTGTCGCCACCGTGCTCGCATCGTCGGCGAACCAGGGCTTACCGGCCCTGACCGCGCGGACCGGAGCGCTCTCGATCACTCGGCCGTAGCTGGTCAGGAGCGCCAGCCTGCCGTCCTTGATCAGCACTTGTCCGGCCCTCGTGAGTGAGCGTGGCCAGCGCTCGATCCGTACGCCTGTAGCGCTGAATTCGGGCTCTGCCATCCCCATCGTGTCGCTGCCCCCTTCGCACCGTTTCCTGTTGGCAGTCTGCACAACTACGGCCACATGCACCAGTACGTACGGTCCTACCGGCGCAAGTCCCGGCCCACAAGTGACCCCTATGGGTTCCCAAAGTGAACGTTTGTGCAGGTGGGGGGCTTACTGTTGCCAGTGGGGTCCGCATTTCGACAGGACGAGGAACGGCGCATGAGCACGAGTGAGAAGCCAGTGGCGGGTGAGGCGATTGCCACCATCGATGTGGACCGCACCGATCCGGTTTACCGGGCATGGCTGAAGGAGGCGGTGCGCAAGGTGCAGGCCGACGCCAACCGTTCCGCCGACACCCACCTGCTGCGATTCCCGCTGCCCGAGGAGTGGGGCATCGATCTCTACCTCAAGGACGAGTCCACCCATCCGACCGGCAGCCTCAAGCACCGGCTCGCCAGGTCGCTGTTCCTCTACGGCCTGTGCAATGGCTGGATCCGGCCGGGCAAGCCTGTCATCGAGGCGTCCAGCGGCTCGACCGCTGTCTCCGAGGCGTACTTCGCCAAGCTGATCGGTGTCCCGTTCATCGCCGTGATGCCGCGCACCACGAGCGCCGAGAAGTGCCGGCTGATCGAATTCCACGGCGGGCAGTGCCACTTCGTGGACGACTCGCGGAAGATGTACCAGGAGTCGGCCGCACTCGCGGAACGGACCGGCGGCCACTACATGGACCAGTTCACCTACGCGGAGCGGGCCACCGACTGGCGCGGCAACAACAACATCGCCGAATCGATGTACCAGCAGCTGCGGTTGGAGCGGTATCCGGAGCCCGCCTGGATCGTCGCGACGGCCGGCACCGGCGGCACCTCGGCGACCATCGCCCGCTACGTCCACTACATGCAGCACGACACCCGTGTCTGTGTCCCCGACCCGGAGAACTCCTGCTTCTTCGACGGCTGGACCCAGGGTGACCCTCTCGCCGACAGCGACTGCAGCTCCCGTATCGAGGGCATCGGCCGGCCGCGCATGGAACCGAGCTTCGTGCCCGGCGCCATCGACCGGATGATGAAGGTGCCCGACGCGGCGAGCGTCGCCGCCGTGCGAGCCCTGGACAAGGCCATCGGCCGCAAGGCGGGCGGCTCCACCGGAACCGGCCTGTGGAGCGCGCTGAAGATCATCGCCGAGATGGTGGCCAACGGGCAGAAGGGCAGCGTCGTCACCCTGATCTGCGACCCGGGGGATCGCTATCTCGACAAGTACTACTCCGACGCGTGGCTGGACGAGCAGGGCCTCGACATCGCCCCGTACAGCGCGACCATCGAGGAGTTCCTCACCACCGGCGTCTGGCCCGGCTGACCACCGCGGCCACTGCGCGGCGGACCGGCGAGCACTACCGCGGACCGGGCGGGCATGGAAGGCGCGAGCGCCGCTGCGCGGCGGACCGGGTGAGCTCTACTGCGCGCCGGACCGCGCGAGCCGGCGGTCCAGATGGCGCACCGCGCCCCGGAACGAGGCACCCAGGCCCGCCCGGCCCAGCCGCAGAGCGATACGCATGGGTGCGGGCGCGTCCGCCGCGAAGGTCCACCGCACCCGGGTGCCGGTAGCGGTGGGCGTCAGGCGCCACTCCTCCAACAGGGCGCGCAGACCGGGGGCGTTGGTCTCGTCGGCACGGTACGCGAAGCGCTCGTCCGGCTCGGCCGCCATGATCTTCTCGGCGAAGAAGATGCCGCCCCTGAGCCTGATCTCGCGGCCCGCGCCTCCGCCGGTTGACGTGGCCGAGGTGACGGCGGTGAACCAGGAGGGCCAGCCCGCCGCATCCTCGGCGAGCGCCCGGTACACCGCCCCCGGGGAGGCCGTCACCTCGGCCGAGAAGACCAGACGCAGCGGGGCGGACTCGACGAATTCGAGCTCCACAGGGCTCAGTCGGCGTGCCATGGGACCGTACCTCCAGCTGGGAGGGGTGGAGCGGGGCCCGCACACCATAGCTGGCGGGCCGTCAGTTGTCCGTAGCCGCCTCCGGTTTCACCGACTTCTCGCGCGCCCCGCGAGAAGTCCGTCCAGCGCACGGCCGAACACCAGCCGGCCCACCCGGCGGACGAGCGGATCGAACAGCCGCGGCAGCAGGCGGATCCACAGCTCCTCCACCCAGACCACCACGGAGCCCGAACCTTCCGGGCGCACCTCGATCTCGGCCCAGCCCCTGATGACCCGGCCGCGCTTCTCCAGTCGAAGGCGTCCGGTCCCGCCCTCCACGGGCGGCTCCCAGCGGACCACCTCCATCGGATCGTCGAAGCCGACGCGGCCCAGCCCGGTCCGCGCGACGAACACCGTCCCCACGCCCGGGGGAGGCGGTGTGACCACAGTGATCGACGTCAGCGGCACCTGCGCGGCATGCGCGGGCCAGTCGGTGACGCGCGGCCAGATCTCCTCGGCGGGCCGCGGGACTGGCCGCGTGATCCGGATGACGGCCACCCGGCGTCAGCCGTCCTGCCCGCCGGCGCTGTCCGGACCGCCCGCCACGACCAGCCCCGGCAGATGTTCCGCGATCTGTTCGCGTGCCTCGGCAGACAGCCCCGCGTCCGTCACCAGAGTGTCGACCTCTGCCAGCCGCGCGAAGGAACTGAGGCCTACCGTCCCCCACTTGGTGTGGTCGGCAACCACCACCACCCGGCGCGCGGCCTGCACAAACCGGCGGTTTGTCTCGGCCTCCGCCAGATTCGGTGTGGAGAGCCCGGCCTCCACCGAGATTCCGTGCACGCCGAGGAAGAGCACATCGAAGTGCAACGAGCGGATCGCCTGGTCGGCCACCGGTCCGACCAGCGAGTCGGACGGAGTACGTACCCCGCCGGTCAGGACCACCGTGGCCGCACCCGGACGCTGACTGCCCGCCGCACCCGCCCGCTGCGCCGCGTGGAAAACATCCGCGACCCGCACCGAGTTGGTGACCACCGTCAGATCCGGCACCTCCAGCAGATGGTGCGCCAGAGCATAGGTCGTGGTCCCACCGGAGAGCGCGATCGCGCTGCCGGGCACCGCCATACGCGCCGCCGCCCGTGCGATGTCCTCCTTGGCGCTCAGCTCCAGCGCCGACTTGGCCTCGAAGCCCGGCTCGTGCGTGCTCGCCTCGACCACCGGCACCGCGCCGCCGTGGACCTTCTCGACGACCCCCTGCCGGGCCAGGGCGTCCAGATCCCGGCGCACGGTCATATCGGAGACATTGAGCTTGCGGGTGAGCTCATTGACCCGTACTCCGCCGCGCCTGCGCACCTCGTCGAGGATCAGGGCACGCCGCTGCTCCGCGAGCAGGTTCTGGTTGTCGCTCACTGCCGGGGCCGGTCCTTCCATGTCGTCGTCCACCGCCTGCCACCAAGGGTTTCTCATCCTCGCACGGGCCCGGCGGAACACGGCTCGAGGAGATTCCGTGAGAGCCGTGCGGCGGACAGCCTTGATCCGGGATTCTGGTCCTGCACCGCCGCGCGACCCCGCGCCGACCGATCCTCCCATCGAGAGAGAGTCACAGAAGTGTCCCCTGGCACACCGGTCCCGCACGCGCTCGAGCTGCTCGTCCACGGCGTCGGCGGAGCCACCCCGCAGGACATGCTCGGCGACCCCAGAACGGTCCGGATCACCGGTGACGAGAAGGCCGCGGTGTTCCGCCGCACCGAGGACGCGGAGGCGGAACTCCACCCCGAGCGCTATCAGGACCGGCCCATTCCGGAGGCGTACTGCTGGTCCAACCTCACCTCGGGCAACGGCGCACGGGCCCTGTGGCTGCTGCTGCTCCCCTTCATGGTCGTCAACCTCGCGCACTGGATGCGTCCCCGGGCCAAGGGCCGCTCAGGAACCACACGGCTGTACGGAGTGCTGGTGCGGCTCGTCGCACTCAGCCTCACCGTGCTGCTGACGGCCGCCGCCTGCGAGGTCGCGCTCGACCTGGTGGCATGGCAGTGCGCCGGCTCGCCCGCATGCACCCGGGACAGGTCCTGGCTCGGCTTCATGTCGAGCGCTCAGCAGGGCTGGTGGTCGCATCCCGGCCGACGCCTTTCGCTCGCCGCGGTGGTGCCGGCCGCGCTCGTCGGCCTGCTCTGGTACCTCTCCAACCGCACCTGGAGCGCGTACGAGTCCCAGCGGCCGCCGACCGGCGCGGACGGGCCGGAAGGGGACGGGGCCACCGAGGACGACGAGGAGGAGTCCGAGGGGCCGAAGAAGCAGACCGTGCGGCCCGCCCTCGGCAGGCCGGGCTTCTGGTACGGCCGCCGGCTCGTCGCCCGGCTTCGCGCCGCGCACACGGCGGCCGGTTTCCTGACCGTCGCCGCCGCGGTCGCCGGGGCCGCCGCCCGTCACGACAGGGGCGCCGCCAGCGCCCCGCTGGAGATCTGCGGCCGGCTCCTCGAGGCAGCTCTCCTCGCGGGCGGCTCGGCTGTGGTGTGGGTGGTCTACCGCAGAGGCCGCAGCGAGCAGCGGATCGACGCCCGCCTCGACCGTGCGGCCGTCCGCTGTCTGCCCGGCGCCGCGCTCGCGCTGCTCGGCCTCTCGATGCTCTACGCCTGCTGGTCCCGCCCCGACTGGGTCTCCACCGCCACCCTCCCCGGCGATGTCACCTTCCGCGTCATCGCACTCGCCCAGGGCGCCCTGGTCATCGCACTCGCCGTCGCCGCCTGCCTGCTCCACCGTCGTGCGCCCCATGTGCGTACGGCTCTGGCGGGCCTCGGCGGGCCCGCCGTCGCGATGCTCGCCTGCGCCCTGGGAGGGGTGATGACCGGCGGCGTGGCCCAGCGCGTCGCCGACTGGCTCGACGGGCCCGGCACTCCGGGCATGGACGGCGAGGGCTCCATCCCAGGGCCACCGGTGCTGCTGAGCTGGCAGGCCTCCGTCATTCCGGTGCTGCTGATCGTCCTGTTGGGCCCGGCCGTCGTCCTTGCCGTGCGGACCTGGCTGACCGCCCGCCGACTCGCGGAACCGGTCGAGGCGGACTACGTGGAGGGGCGCCCGGATTCCGTCCGTACGAGGCGCATAGCGGGCACTCGGGCCCGCGCCGCCCTCACCGATGTCGCCCCCTGGATCGTCGGCATCGTCTCCGGCGCCACCCTTGTCCTGGGTGCCGGCGCGGTCGCGGGCGCGTGGGCGAGCGGTGAGGTACCGGGCGAGGCGTTCGGCGACAGCCATGACTTCGTGGCGTCCGCTGCGGAGACAGCGCAGGGGATCGGCTCCTGGCTGATCGGCTTAGGTTTCATACTCTTCGTCACCTGGGGCCGCCGCGCCTACCGCGACGCCTCGGCCCGGCGCACCATCGGCATCCTCTGGGACGTCGGCACTTTCTGGCCGCGCGCCGCACATCCCTTCGCGCCTCCTTGTTACGCGGAGCGTGCCGTGCCCGATCTGACCTGGCGGATGTGCACCTGGACCGCGGAGACCGCCGGGCGGCGGCTCGTCATCTCGGGTCACTCGCAGGGCAGTGTGCTCGCCGCGGCCGCCGTCTGGCAGCTGCCGGCGGCCACCCGTCGCCGCGTGGCGCTGCTGACGTACGGATCCCCGCTGGAGCGGCTGTACGGGCGGTGGTTCCCCGGGTACTTCGGGCCCGTCGCCCTGAGCGAACTCCGCAGCGAGGTGCACTGCTGGCGCAATCTGTGGCGGCGCACCGATCCGATCGGCGGGCCGGTGCTGATCCCCGCCGAGGGAGACCATCCCGAGGTGGACCGGGACGCGCTCAAAGACCCTGTGGTGTACGGACGTTCGGGGCGCCACCCGCTGCCGGAACCGATCCTCGGGCACTCCGACTACCAGGCCGACCCGGCCTTCGCCACGGAACGCAGGGAGCTCCTCGACCGGCTCAGCCCGGCCGTTCCGCGGCAGGTGCGGGGCAGTTCGGGGTAAGCGCGGGGTACGGGTGGCACCGAGCAGCCGGGGTGGTACCGAGCGGTCCGGCCGGGCCAGGGCGGACCGGCGCGAGGCCGGGAAGTGCGGCGCGAGGCCGGGAAGTCCGGCCCGGGTCAGGGCAGATCCGGCAGATCGTCCGGGTACAGCAGCGTCAGGTCGTCGGTGTTCGCCTCGGTGAGTTCCGCGACCCGGCCCGCGTGCCGCTCGACCATCGACTCGAAAGTCTGGCGCGCGGTACGGCCGTTGCCGAACGCGGGCCCCTTGGGCAGCACGGTGAAGTACTTCAGCAGTGCCTCACCCGTGCCCGTGCCCAGCCGGTACTCATGGTCATCGGCCTGCTGCTCCACGATCCGCAGCAGCTCCTCGGGCATATAGTCACTGAAGGTGATGGTCCGTGAGAAACGGGACGCCACACCGGGGTTGACCGAAAGGAACCGCTCCATCTCCGCGGTGTAGCCGGCGACGATCACCACCACCGCCTCCCGGTGGTCCTCCATCAGCTTCACCAGTGTGTCGATGGCCTCCTTGCCGAAGTCCCGACCGGAGTCCTCGGGGGACAGGGCATAGGCCTCGTCGATGAAGAGCACCCCGCCGCGCGCCCGGTCGAAGGCCTCCTGGGTGCGGATCGCGGTGGAGCCGATGTGCTCGCCGACCAGGTCCACCCGGGAGACCTCGACGAGATGGCCGCGCTCCAGAACTCCGAGGGAGGCCAGGATCTCGCCGTAGAGCCGGGCCACGGTCGTCTTTCCGGTGCCGGGTGAGCCGGTGAAGACCAGATGGCGGCGGACGGAGGCGGCCTTCAGGCCCGCCTCCTGGCGGCGCCTGCCGACCTCGATCATGTTGGTGAGCGTGCGGACCTCGCGTTTGACGCTGTCCAGGCCGACCAGCGCGTCCAGTTCACCGAGGACGGCGACGGAGGTGCGTACGGGCTCCGCGGCCGAGGCCGGCCCGGCCTCGGCGGGGCGCTGTCCGGGGACCGCGGAGAGCAGCCCGGGGGACTGGGCCGCGGTCAGCACGGCCGTGGTCTGCTCGCCCTTGGACCGTACGCCGCTCTCGTCACTGGTGCAGTCCTCGACGACCTGACCGTCGTCCTCGCCCAACTCGTAACCACCACGCGCACAGCGCTCGGTCCGGCAGCGACTCAGTGTCGTACGGCAGCCTTCCATCACGTGGAAGCCGTAGCCGCCGCTGCCCGTGACCCGGCAGCCGCGGAAGGTGCCCCGGCCCTCCGCCGAGACATAGAAGCCGGCCTCGGCCGGCGAAGTGACCGTGCATCGCTCGATCACCGGATCGGCGCCCTTGGTGACGATCACGCCGGTCTGCGCGGCGTCGATGGTGCAGCCGTTCAGTGTGCCGCCACTGCCGTGGTCGCGGAACCAGGCGCCGGTGGAGGCTTCCCGGATCCGGCAGTCGTCGAGCTGCGCCGTCGCGCCGTCGCTCACCGACACCGCGGTGTTGCGGACCTGCGAGAGATCGCTGTCGACGACATCGACGCGCGAGCCGCGGTCGAGGACGAAGAGCGCGTCCGGGACGTCGTGGACGCGGCACGAGTCGAGGACGGCGGTCGCTCCGTCGCTGACCCACACGGCCGGGTAGTCGCCCGTACTGTCGTGGATCTCGCACTGGTTGGCGTCCACGCGCGTGCCCGGGTCCCAGACGGACAGGCCATTGCGCCCGAAGCGGCGCACCGTGGTCCGGGTGAGGGTCAGTACGGACCGTGAGCGCAGATCGACCGCGTTCTCGGGGATCTCGTAGATGTCGCAGTCGGAGAGGGTCAGCACGGCGTCGGTGTCGAGGGTGATGCCGTCGGCCGAAGTGCGGTGCACGGTGGAGTCGGAGAGATGCGCCGAGGCGCGCGCGGCGATCTGCACACCGGCGCCCTTGATCTCGTACACCTCGCAGCCGATGGCCTCGAGGCCACTGCCCTCGCCGGTGACGGACAGGCCCGCGCCCGAGGCGTGGTGCACCCGGCAGCGCTCCAGCCGCGGATGGCCGCCGCCGCGCACGGAGACGCCCGACTGGCCGGCCGCCACCACCTCACACTCCTCGAACACGCCGCCTGCGCCGTCCAGTACGGCGATTCCGACGCCCGCCGGATTGTCGACGGTGCAGCGGCGGACGGTGGGACGGGCCGCACCGCGCACCTCCAGACCGGCCGCGGAGCGCGTGACGATCCGCAGATCGATCAGCTCGGGAGTCCCGTCCTCGACCAGGAGAGCGGGAGCGGCCGTGTCCTGGCCCTCCACATGGAGGTCCTGGACGGTGGCCGAGGCGCGCACGGTGAGCGGCACACCGTCGGCGGGCGCGATGCGCACCGAGCCGACCGCGCCCTCCGCGCCGCGCAGGGTGACCGCCCGCTGGACGATGAGGTTCTCGCGGTACGTCCCCGGGGCGACCGTGAGGATGTCGCCGTCGCCTGCGGCCTCCAGGGCTGCGGCGAGGGAGGGATACTCGCCTGTGCGGCGCCGCCACCGCGACGTGCCGGTGTGCGTCACCTGGACCGTGCCCTGTGCCATCGTGCTGCTCTGCCCCCACCTCGTGATTCTGTTCCGCCGCGCCTCTCTGCGGGGGGCGCCCCCTGACCCCCGAGGGAGTCGCACCACCGTAGCGCGAGCGAGCGTCGCACGTTGACGGGACGAGACCGGTCAGCTGCCCGCGCCCGTACGTCCCCAGTCGGGACCGGCCGCGGCCCAGGCCTCGTCCAGACGCGCGTATCTGCGTCGTACGAGGCGCCGGACGACCAGCCGTCTGGCGCAGGTGATGAGTCCCGCCGCGGTGAGTGCGGCGCCGATGCCCGCGAGGACGGCGTGCACCCGGGCGGTCGCCGCGTCCAAGGGGTGGCTGACGACCCGGCCCGCACGGTCGGTCCAGATGGTGAAGGTGTCCCCGGCGAGCGTGGTCCGCAGCACGGCGGAGACCGTGCCGGTGTGCCGACTGCCGTCCACCGCGGTCCATCTCGCGATGACCGGCCGACGTTTCTGATGGGCGGCCGAGGACTCGGGATCGTACGGGGCGGGCTTCGGCGCCGGAGCCGGTTTGAGCACCGTCGCGGTGACCGGATGACGCTGCTGGCGCTGGATGCGCACCGCCGCTCGCAGTGACTCGTCGGTCAGGGTGCCGGCTGCCCAGCCCACGGCCGGCGCGGCGGTGACGAGGAGGAGCGCGGCGACGAGCGCCACCCAGGCCTCGAAGAGATCGGTCGTACGGCGCAGGGGATTGTGGCGCCAGCGCCAGACTCCTTTGGCTGCTCGCACTTTCCCGCACCCCCTTCCGCGTCCGTCATAGCCCTGTACGGCACGGCATGAGCGCGGGTGGCACGAAGAGAGAGGAACGCCACTCCTGCCATTCGCCCGCCATTCGTACCGCCGTGCACCCCGGTGATCTGTCCAACGCGCGTGCGGGCACGCCAGGTTCCCGTGGAGAGGGACGAACGGGCGGATCCTGTCCGGTCCCGGCTACTCGACGACGGTCCCGGTTACTCGACGACGGTCACGGCGTCGCCGACCCGGATCAAGCCGGTCCGCTCCGGCACGAGGTACTGACCGAACACCAGTTGGTCGCCGAAGCGGCGGTGGCGGGCGAGGGTACGCAGCGGCTCCTTGCCGCGCTCGGCGGTGCGCTGGTCGGTGGTGGTGATGACACAGCGCCCGCAGGGCTTGGCCACCCGGAAGGTGGCTTCGCCGATCGCGATCCGCTTCCAGTCGTCCTCGGCCCAGGGAGCCGCGCCGTCCACGACGACATTCGGCCGGAACCGGGTCATGGGCAGCGGGCCCTCGTCGGCATGATCGCCCTGCGCGATGAGGGAGTTCAGTGCGTCCAGCGAGGCGAGGGTGGTGACGAGCAGCGGATAGCCGTCGCCGAGATTGACGGTCTCTCCGGGGAGCGCGTGCTCCGGGTCGATGGGGCGCCGGTGGGCCGGGTCGTCGAGATGGACGAGCCGCACCTCGGCGCCGAGGTAGTCGCTGAACCAGGCGTTCACGGGCCCGTCGACGGGCACCGCCTCGATCTTGTCGCGGAAGATCTCCACCGGCGTGGTGCTCACCGGCTCCGGGACGGCGACACTCTGTGGCTCACGCCCGGGCGTGGTGAGCCGGATCGCGCCGTCCGGCAGTGTCTCGGCGCGCGCCAACGCCAGCCGTGGCTGCTGGCGTTGCGTGATCACCTTGGCCGAGGAGTCGATCAGTGTCCACCGACGGTCCCCGGCAAGCCCCCACGGCTCCACAGCCACCTCGCCGGGTGCATACCCCGCCACCGATTTGACCGGGTGGACATGGATGGAACGGAGAACTGGGTTCGGCATGAAGCCATAGTGCCAGCCACCGATGACATCCGGCCTTTCAGTACCCCCGGCTCTGATACGGGCGGTTGTACGGGTCCTCGTACGCGGCGGGCGCCGGCGCGGGACGTGCCGCCGCGGGGCGCATCGCCTCGTAGCCGGTGGCCACCGGACGCTGCGGCTGGGCCTGGGGCTGAGGGCCCGGGTAGCCGCGCGGCACGGCGGTCTGCTGCGGGATGTACGGCGCGGGCGCGTGCTGCAGCGGCATGGGCTGCTGCATCTGCTGTGGGTAGCCGTAGGAGGGATTTCCGTAGGAGGGGTTTCCGTAGGAAGGGCCGGACTGCGAGGGAGCTGCCGGCAGTGCGGGCAGTGCCGCGGGAAGCGCCGGCAGGTAGCTGTTGGTGTAGCTGCTGCCGGTGTCATACGCGGAAGGCACTCGGATCGGAGCGATCTGAGGCGTGCCCCGCTCCGCGACCAGGGAGTCGTAGATAGGGGTGTCGGGGAACGACGGAGCGGAGTAGTAACCGCCGCCGTAGGTGGCGCGGGGGGAGGTCATGGCACATAAGTTAAGCCCACGATGTGCTGGTTGGGGAGCCCGATAAGAGGGTTGTTTCGGGAGATGCGAGTGACCACGGATCCCCAATGTGAGCGAATCTGGGGAAAACGGTCGCCGCGAAGCGTTCAGATCCGGTAAAGGGCAAGCTGAGAAGGGGTTACCGACGGGTCGGCCGGGGCGCCGGAGGCTCCCGGAGGATTAGGTTGGCCGCACGGTGAACTCTTAGGGCACCCCGACTCGCGATGGGGGCGAGCATGTCCATGCTTAAAGGAGCCAATACTCCGGTGCCGGCGCGGCAGGTGCGCGTCGAGTTGGGATGGCGTTCAGGCCCCGGGGTGCCGGATGTCGACGCCTCGGCGCTCCTCCTGGCATCAGGAAAGGTCCGCTCCGACGCGGACTTCGTCTTCTACAACCAGCCGGCGCACGCCTCGGGCGCGGTACGCCACGAAGGGAAGCGGACCGCGGCGGGGGGCGTGACGGACGAGGTTTCGGTCGACCTCGCGCGCGTGGAGCCCGCGATCGAGCGGATCGTGCTGGCCGCGTCGGCGGACGGAGGCAGCTTCGGGCAGGTACCGGGGCTGTACATCAGGGTGCTCGACGCGGCGTCCGGGGCGGAGATCGCCCGGTACGAGAGCCAGGACGCGACGGTCGAGACGGCCTTCGTGCTCGGCGAGCTCTACCGGCGACAGGGCGCCTGGAAGTTCCGGGCGGTGGGGCAGGGCTACAGCACCGGACTCGGGGGCCTCGCGACGGACTTCGGCATCACGGTCGACGAACCGCAGAAGCCGGCCCCGGTGCAGGCCGCCCCACCGGCCCCCGTTGCCGCTCCTGCCGCCGCCGTGCCCGTGACGCCCTCGGCGCCCCCGCCCCGCCCCACGGCCGCGCCGTCCGCGCCCGTGCGTCTTACCAAGGTGACGCTGACGAAGGACACCCCGTCCGTCTCCCTCAGTAAGCAGGGCGGCACCTCCGGTGCCATGCGCGTCAACCTCAGCTGGCAGGTGCGCAAACAGTTCCAGGGCTGGGGCGCCAAACTGGGCCGCGCCGTCGCCATGCACGGTGACCTCGATCTCGACCTGTGCGCACTCTACGAACTCACCGACGGCCGCAAGGGGGTCGTCCAGGCACTCGGCAACGCCTTCGGCGCGCTCCAGCAGCCCCCGTACATCCACCTGGACGGCGACGACCGCACCGGTGGAACGTCCGGCGAGAACCTCACCATCAACCTGGACCACAAGGACCGGATTCGCCGGGTCGTCATCTTCGTCACCATCTACGAGGGCGCGCGCAGTTTTGCCGACCTGGACGCGACCGTCACCCTGCAGCCGCAGCACGGCGCCGCCATCGACTTCTCGCTCGGTGAGTGCACTGTGCCGTCCACCGTCTGCGCGCTGGCGCTGATCACCAACACCGGCTCCGACCTCGTCGTCCAGCGCGAGGCCCGTTTCCTCGTGCCCGAGCGCGGCGTGAGCCCGCAGCGCACCGTCGACTATGCCTACGGCTGGGGCATGAACTGGACACCGGGCAGGAAGTGACGTCCCCGGCCGGCATCCCGGGTGGACGTCCCCGGTGATGACGTCAGCGGTCCGGCGCGGCCTCCGGACGGGCGTACGTACGCCCCTTCCACGCCGCGCCGCGACCGCGGTAGTGCTGCACCGCCGAATCGACCGTCATCAACAGATAGAGGAGAGCGGTGAACGGCAACAGGGGCGCGAGGAGCGGCGGCTGCCGGTAGTAGCGCAGCATCGGCAGATACGTCCCGGTCATCACCGCCCATGCCAGGCCCCCGGCCCAGGCGGCGGCCGCGTCCTGGGTCAACACGCCGGCGCACAGCGTGGCGGGCGGCGCGAGATACACCAGCGCGAGCCCCACCACCGTGCCGGCGAGCAGCAGAGGACTGTGCAGCAGCTGTGCGTACGCACTGCGCGACACCATCCGCCACAGGTCCGCCAGCCGCGGATACGGACGCACACTGTCCACCCGCTCCGCCAGCCCCAGCCAGATCCTGCCGCCGGTCCGCTGCACCGCGCGCGCCAGTGACACATCGTCGATCACCGCCTGCCGGATCGACTCCGGTACGCCCGCCCGCTCGGCGGCCTCCGCGCGCAGCAGCACACAGCCGCCCGCCGCGGCCGCCGTGCGTGCCGCCGGCCGGTTGACCCACCGGAAGGGGTAGAGCTGCGAGAAGAAGTAGACGAACGCCGGCACGACCAGCCGCTCCCAGCCGCCGATGACCCGCAGCCGCGCCATTTGCGAGACAAGGTCCAGCCCGTTGGTGCGGGCCGCGGCCACCAACTCGCGCAGGCTGTCCGGCTTGTGCGCGATGTCGGCGTCGGTCAGCAGCAGATACTCCGGCCCGCGCGCCCGGGCGAGCGCCACGCCGTGCCGCAGCGCCCACAGCTTTCCGGTCCAGCCGGGCTCCGGCTCGCCGGGAGAGACCACCCGAAGCGGCAGCCCACCGTGCCGTGCGGCCAGTGCACGCGCCAGCTCTGCCGTGCCGTCACTGCTGCCGTCGTCGACGAGCACGATCTCCGCCCGGCCCGGATAGTCCTGCGCAAGCAGCGAGGGCAGGCTGACCGGCAGTACCTCGGCCTCGTCCCTGGCGGGCACGACAATGGCCACATCCGGCCACTTCGAAGAAGCTTCGCGCCGGGGCAGCCGCTGGTCCGTACGCCAGAAGAAGCCCTGTCCCAGCAGCAGCCATCCCCATGCGGCCAGCGATCCGAAGGCGATCCAGGCAAGGGCGCTCATTCGCCGCAGTCTGCCCCACTGCACCGGTACCGCAAGGGCAGTCGACTATGGTGACCGGGTGAAGATCGCGCTCATCGACTCCGGAATCGGACTGCTGGCGGCGGCCGCCGCGGTACGTCGGCTGCGGCCGGACGCGGATCTCGTTCTCTCCTCCGACCCCGACGGCATGCCGTGGGGGCCGCGTACACCGGACGATGTCACCGCCCGCGCGCTCGCCGCCGCTTGCGCGGCCGCCGCGCACCACCCCGACGCACTGATCGTCGCCTGCAACACCGCATCGGTGCACGCGCTGCCCACGCTCCGTGCGGAGCTGGAGCCCGGTCTCGCGGTCATAGGCACGGTCCCCGCGATCAAACCGGCCTCGGCCGGCGGCGGGCCCGTCGCCATCTGGGCCACCCCCGCCACCACCGGCAGCCCCTACCAGCGCAGCCTCATCCGGGACTTCGCCGACTCGGTCACCGTCACCGAGGTTCCCTGCCCCGGTCTCGCGGACGCCGTTCAGCAGGCCGACGAGGCTGCCATCGACCGTGCCGTGGCCGCGGCGGCCGCCCTCACACCACACGATGTAAGGGCCGTTGTCCTGGGCTGCACCCATTACGAGCTGGTCGCCGAACGCATCCGCGCCGCAGTGCAGCCGCCCGGTCTGCCACCGGTCGTGTTGCACGGTTCGGCCGGGGCGGTCGCCGCTCAGGCGCTGCGCCGTATCGGCGAGCTGCCCGCCCCCGACGCCGAGCCGAACTCCCGGCTCACAGTGCTGCTCAGCGGCCGTGATTCCGCCCTGCCCGACCAGGCCCTCAGCTATGCCGAAGGCCGCCTGCTCCAGGCCGTCAGCCCGGCGCTCTGAGCGCTCCAGCCCCTGCCACGCCCGGTCCGCGGACCCGGCGGCAGGCGCGATCCCTAAGGTTGATCCTTGTGGCCGGGACCATACCCAGCAGGCGGAACGTGAGTACGCTGCTAGCCATGAGGGACCACTTCCGCGTCGAGGGGCACGCCGCAGAGCCCCTTCCCGCCGTCTGGACCGGCCGGGCGACCAACCGTGCTCAGTGGCTGCTTGCCGCCGTGGGCGCCGCTTGCCTGGCGCTCGGCATCGAGCTCGCCGTCGACTCCGCCTGGACCTCGGGCATCGCCCCGCTGCTGATGTCGGTGATCGGCTGCGTGGCAGCCGGCCTGCTGATCCTCTTCGGGACTCTCGCCTTCGTCCATGTGGCGGTCAGGGTCGACAGCGACGCGGTCGAGGTGCGCTGCGGTCATATCGGTCTGCCGCGCCGGCGCATCCCGCTCGACCATGTGGTGGGCGCCGAGTTCGCTCCGAAGGTCACCCCGCGACAGTGGGGCGGCTGGGGCTACCGCTGGCGTCCGGAGCGAGGCACAGCGGTTGTCGTGCGCCGGGGTGAGGGCATCGTCGTCACGCTGGGCGACGGCAGGACCTTCACCGTGACCGTGGACGACGCGGAGGCCGCCGTACGAGCCATCCGCGGCCGACTTGGACTCGCGGGGACCAATAAGGCCGTCGGGATCTGAGCCACCGCTCCCTCTGGAGCCACCGTTCCCGCAGAGGCACGGCTACCGGCTGTCCGCCGCGTCCGCCCACCGGTCCGTGCGCGCACCGCGCTCTGCCGAGCCCTCTCCCGCCGTACGCGCCGTCGCCAGTCCCGCGAGCAGCCCCGCGCCCGCCGTAACAGGCGTGAAGCTCAGCGCGTTGCCGACGCTCGCCAGGACCGCCAGCGCCGTGAGCGCGGCTCCCGCGCTCAGCACGACCTGGGTGGAGCGCGGCGAGCGCCACAAGCCGTACAGCATCCAGCCGAACGCCGCACCCAGCAGGGCCACGCCCACCACGCCCTGCTCGGCCGCCTGCTGCAGGGGTGCCGAGTGCGGCTTGCCGTCGGAGCCCAGCGACTGGTACGCGGTGGCGCTGAGCTTGCCGAACCGGCCGGGGCCCGCACCCCGTACCGGATCGTCCTTGGCGAGAGTGATCGCGTCCCGCCACAGAGCCACCCGGTTCTGGGTGAGCTGGCCCTGCAGTGAGACCGACAGCCCGTCCGGAAGGGTGTCCTCGGCCACGCCCCATGAGGCGGCCACCACCAGACCGGTGGCAAGGGCGAGGCCGGCGAGCGCCACCGTCCGATGACGCATCCGTACTGCCGCGAGCGAGCAGAGCAGTACGCCGACGGCCACCGCGGCCCCGGCGACGGAACCGAGCGCCGCCGCGGTGCAGGCGACGGCGAGAGCGAGCATCCGCAGCGCGAGGCGCAGCGCGGCCGGACGGGCTGCCGCGGCGGCGCAGCAGGCCGCACCGGCACCGAGGACCAGCAGCGCCGCAGCCGCACCCGTGTGCCCCGGCTGGATGGGCGTCCCGGCGATCGCGCCGGGCACACCTTGGCGTGAGGCGATCGCCAGGCCGAGCGCGGCCAGCGCGGCGGCCGAGGCGGCCGCCACCGGCAGGAGCGTGCCGCAGATACGGCCGCAGGCATAGCCGGCGGCGACGGCGAAGACGGCGAGCAGCACGCCCTCGGGCCGTGCCTCGCGTCCGGTCGCGCTGATCAGCGACCACACGGCGCAGCCGCTGAGGACGACAACGCCGGCCACATCGGTCGCGCGGCCGCGCTCCCGCGTGGCGGACCGGCCGTCCGGTGCAGCCATCCCGTCGACCCCCCGACCCTGTGACGGGCCCTGCCGCAGCAGCTGAATCGCTTCGGGTGGCAGGGCTGGCGCACACGGTAACGGCAGTGGCAGGTGTTTGTGGATGGATTGCGCAGGAACGATCCGGCAGTCGGTGTCCGGGGCCCGTGCGGCGTCGGTGCGGGAGCGGGTGCGGCCGGTCTGTGTGTCGGCCGACGAAGGACCGGACTGCCGGGGCACAGCCCGGCGCCGTAGAATCCGCCGGGTGAGCGCCACCATCACCACCGTCGACGCCCGACCGTCCGCCCCCGCCGCCGACCGACCGCTGCCGCGGCGCTTTCTGCGGCCGGGTGCCGCCGTCCTGTCCGGGGTGCTGCTCTTCGCGAGCTTCCCGCCGCGTCCTCTGTGGTGGCTGGCCCTGCCGGGCCTCGCTCTGCTCGGCTGGACCCTGTACGGACGCCGGCTGCGGCCCGCGTTCGGCCTGGGCTACCTCACCGGCCTCAGCTTTCTGTTGCCGCTGCTCATCTGGACGGGCGAGGAGGTCGGCCCCGCGCCGTGGGTGGCGCTGGCCGCGGTGGAGGCGGTGTTCGTCGCGCTCGCCTGCATGGGTGTCGCCGCGGTCTCCCGGCTCCCGGTGTGGCCGGTGTGGGGCGCGGCCGTCTGGATCGTGAGTGAGGCTCTACGGGCGCGCGTGCCGTTCGGCGGCTTCCCCTGGGGCAAGATCGCCTTCGGACAGGCGGACGGCTTCTTCCTGCCGCTCGCGGCGCTGGGCGGAACACCGGTGCTGAGTTTCGCGGTCGTACTGTGCGGCTTCGGACTGTACGAGACAGTCCGCCAAATCCGTGCCCACCGGCGTACCGGCGAGCTCCCGCGCGGCGCCGCGGCGTCAGCGCTTCTCGCCGTTCTCCTCCCGGTCACGGCGGCCCTCGCCGCTCTGCCGCTCGTCGACGACTCCGCCGAGGACGGCACCGCGAACGTAGCCGTTATCCAGGGCAATGTGCCGCGACTGGGGCTCGACTTCAACTCCCAGCGCCGCGCGGTCCTCGACAACCACGTCCGCCGCACCGAGCAGCTCGCCGCCGATGTGAAGGCGGGCAAGGTGGCCAAGCCGGACTTCGTCCTGTGGCCGGAGAACTCCTCGGACCTGGACCCGTACCGCAACGCCGACGCCAAGCTGGTCATCGATGAAGCGGTGAGGGCGATCGGCGTGCCGACCGTCGTCGGCGCGGTCGTCACTCCCGACACGGGCAAGCTGCGCAACACCCTGATCGAATGGGACCCCACGCGTGGCCCCGTCGACACCTACGACAAGCGGCATGTCCAGCCGTTCGGCGAGTACATCCCGATGCGCTCCTTCGTACGCCTCTTCAGCTCCGACGTCGACCGGGTGCGGCGGGACTTCGGACCTGGGGGCAAGGTGGGCCTCTTCGACCTGGCGGGCACCAAGGTGGGCATGGTCACCTGCTTCGAGGCGGCGTTCGACGACGCGGTGCGTGACACCGTCACCAGCGGGGCCCAGCTCATCTCCGTACCGAGCAACAACGCCACCTTCGGCCGCAGCGAGATGACGTATCAGCAACTGGCGATGTCGCAGGTGCGGGCCGTCGAGCACGGGCGCTCCGTCGTGGTCCCTGTGACCAGCGGTGTCAGTGCCGTGATCATGCCGGACGGGAAGATCGTCCAGAAGACGAAGATGTTCACGCCGGGCGCGCTGGTCGCCGAAGTGCCGCTGCGCTCCTCGCTCACGCCGGCGACACGGCTGGGAACCTGGCCCGAAGGCATCCTGGTGCTGGTCGCGGCGGGCGGTGTGGGCTGGGTCGTCACACGGGCGGTGCGGGCCGGGCGGCAGCGGAAGGCCGGGCAGGGCGGCGCTGAGCAGGGCACGACCGAGCACGGCACGAGCGAGCGGGGCACGGTCGACGCCGGTTAGGGTCGAAGTCATGGCAACCCCCGACTTCATCCGTGAGCTCCGGGCCACCGCAGGCCACCAGCTCCTCCTCCTGCCGGGTGTCAGCGCGGTCGTCTTCGACGGCCAGGGGCGGGTGCTGCTGGGGAGACGTGCCGACACCGGCAAATGGTCCGTCATCGGCGGGATTCCGGAGCCGGGGGAGCAGCCTGCGGTGACGGCCGTGCGCGAGGTGTACGAGGAGACCGCGGTGCGCTGCGTCGCGGAGCGGGTCGTGCTGGTCCAGGCGCTGCGGAAGCCGGTCACCTACCCCAACGGCGACCAGTGCCAGTTCATGGACATCAGTTTCCGCTGCCGCGCGGTGACCGGCCAGGCACGTGTCAACGACGACGAGTCGCTGGAGGTGGGGTGGTTCTCCGTGGACGCGCTGCCGGAGCTGAAGGAGTTCTCGCTCTTCCGGATCAAGCAGGCGCTCACCGAAGGACCGGCATGGTTCCAACCCACCGTCGAGCAGTGAAGTATGGGCGCTGACCACATCGGTCGGGGGATGACCACTGCCTAGGGTGCGAAGCATGACCGCGCCCACCACACCAGGTACCCCAGCTCGTCCCGATGCTTCTCCCGTCGCCCTCGACCTCGGCGGCCGTACCGCACTCGTCACCGGCGCGGCGGGCGGCATAGGCCGTGCCTGTGCGCTGCGGCTCGCGGCCGCCGGTGCGAAGGTCACGGCCGTCGACCGGGACTACGAGGGCCTCGAATCCCTCGCCGCGCACTCCCCGGGACTGGCCGGGGCCGTCGAACCGCAGCTCCTGGACCTCACCGACCTCGACGCGGCGGAGGCCGCCGCCGCCGGAGCGGACATCCTGGTCAACAATGCCGGGCTGCAACTGGTCCGCCCCATCGAGGAATTCCCGCCCGACGTCTTCCACACCATGCTCACGGTGATGCTGGAAGCGCCGTTCCGGCTGATCAGGGGCGCGCTGCCGCATATGTACGCGCAGGGCTGGGGCCGGATCATCAATATCTCGTCCGTCCATGGGCTGCGCGCCTCGGCCTTCAAGTCCGCGTATGTGGCCGCCAAACACGGTCTCGAGGGGCTCTCGAAAACCGCGGCCCTCGAGGGCGCTCCGCACGGGGTGACCTCCGTCTGCGTCAATCCCGGCTATGTGCGTACGCCACTGGTCGAGAAGCAGATCGCGGACCAGGCGGCGGCCCACTCGGTGGCCGAGGACCGAGTCCTCGTGGACGTACTGCTCAAAGACTCCGCGATCAAGAGGCTCGTCGAGCCGGAGGAGGTCGCCGAAGCGGTGCTGTATCTGTGCACGCCGCAGGCATCCTTCATCACCGGCACGTCGCTCGCCCTCGACGGCGGCTGGACCGCCCACTAGGTCCCTCATTTGTCCACAACGGCTTCGTTGTCCACAGGGCTGGTGCGAACGCCCGTACGGCAGGAATCCTGTGTTCATGTCCCACGATCAAGCCTCCTACCTGGAGCTCCTCGCACGCGGCGCCGACGCAGAGGCGTATGACCGGCCGGCGCTGCTCGCCCGCGCGAGCGGAGCCGGGGCCGAGACTCTCGCCTCCCTCGAGCACGCCAAACAGCTCGCGCTGCGGGTGCGGGCCGAGCTGGAGGGGCGGCGGCGCCGCGAGGCCGAGCTCTCCGCGCTCTTCGAGACCGCGCACGACCTGGCAGGTCTGCGTGATCTCGACGCCGTGCTGCGAGCGATCGTGCAGCGCGCCCGCTCGCTGCTGGGCACGGAAGTCGCTTATCTGAGCCTCAACGACCCGGCAGCGGGCGACACCTACATGCGAGTCACCGAGGGGTCGGTGTCGGCGCGCTTCCAGCAGCTGCGGCTGGGCATGGGGGAGGGACTCGGTGGCCTCGTCGCCCAGACGGCCCGTCCTTATGTCACCGACAGTTATTTCGACGACGAGCGGTTCGAGCACACAAGGACGATCGACACGGCCGTGAGCGACGAGGGCCTGGTGGCCATCCTTGGAGTGCCGCTGATGCTCGGCAGCCAGGTCATCGGCGTGCTCTTCGCCGCCGACCGCCGCGCCAGGGTTTTCGAACGGCAACAGGTCGCGCTGCTCGGCTCCTTCGCAGCCCATGCCGCCGTCGCCATCGACACCGCGAACCTGCTGGTCGAGACCCGCTCGGCACTCGCCGAGCTGGAGCGGGCCAACGAGATCATCAAGGACCACAGCGGCGTCATCGAGCGTGCCTCGGAGGTCCACGACCGGCTGACCGAGGTGGTGCTGCGAGGCGGAGGTGTTCATGACGTGGCCGCCGCGCTCTCCGAAGTCCTGGACGGTACGGTCGAGTTCACCGAATCCGGCCTCGAAGCCACCGGCACCGACGGCCGGGCGGTTCGGCACGGGCAGGACTGGGTGGCCGCCGTATCGGCGGGCGGTGAGCTGCTGGGCGCCCTGTTGCTCCGCAGCCATCCCGACCTCGACCCCGTCGACCGGCGCACCATGGAGCGTGCGGCCATGGTCACCTCCCTCCTGCTGCTCGCCCGGCGCTCCGCCCACGACGCCGAACAACGAGTACGGGGTGAACTGCTCGACGATCTGCTCGACGCACCGGACCGCGACCCCCGGCTGCTGCGGGAACGGGCGGCGCGGCTGCAGGCCGACCTCGACGCACCGCATGTGGTGCTGGCCGCCAGGATCGACGGACCCGACCCGGGCACCTCGGACACCTCCGGCCGGGAGACCGCAGACCGCCGGACCGCCGACCGGCAGCGCCTGTGGTCGGCCGCCTCTCACCTGGCCGCGACCCGCTCCGGCCTTGCCGCGGCCCGTGACGGCGGCACTGTACTGCTGCTTCCGCTCGGCCCCGATGACAGCGCGGCCGAGCTCGCCCGCCAGACCTCGAGACAACTGAGCGGGACGGTACGGGAGTCGGTCACCGTCGGCGCGTCCTCGCCCGTCATGGCGCCCGTCGGCGATCCGAGCCCGATAGCCGGGGCGTACGCACAGGCGCGGCGCTGCCTCGATGCCCTGCGGCTGCTCGGCCGCTCCGGCCAGGGCGCGGCGGCACAAGACCTGGGATTCCTCGGCCTGCTGCTGGCCGACCCCGGCGACATCGACGGTTTCGTACGGCGCACGATGGGCGAGGTCGTCGACTACGACCGGCGGCGCGGCACCGACCTGGTGCACACGCTCGACGCGTACTTCGCGAGCGGTATGAGCCCGGCCCGTACGAAGGACGATCTCCATGTGCATGTGAACACCGTGGCCCAGCGCCTGGAACGCATAGGCCGGCTGCTCGGCCCCGACTGGCAGTCCCCGGCCAGGTCGCTGGAGATCCAGCTCGCGCTGCGCCTGCATGCGATGTCCGCGGCCGTCGCCCACTGAACGCGCCACCGCGCCGACCCCCTTCGGGGCCCGCGCGGTGCGTTCGATCCGTACAACTGCCGGCCCTCAGGCAGTCCGTGCATCCGCCGGACGGGTCGCCGGAGTGCTCTCCGCCGGCTCGGGCTCGACAGCGGTCAGATCGCGATGCCGGGTCTCCCGGGCGCAGCCGATGGCCACCACGGTGAGCAGTGCCGCGGCGATGACGTACAGGGCGATCGGCGTCGACGAGTCGTAGTCGGCGAGCAGCGCGGTCGCGATCAACGGCGCGGGCGCACCGGCCGCGACGGAAGAGAACTGCGCACCGATGGAGGCCCCGGAGTATCGCATGCGCGTCGAGAACATCTCGGCGAAGAAGGCCGCCTGCGGCGCGTACATAGCCCCGTGCAGGACGAGTCCCACCGTGACGGCGAGCAGCAGACTGCCGAAGCTCCCCCTGTCGATGAGCGCGAAGAAGGGGAACATCCAGGCACCGACCCCGATCGCACCGATGAGATACACGGGCCTGCGCCCGATGCGGTCCGACAGAGCGCCCCACGCCGGGATCACCACGAAGTGCACGGCAGAGGCGATGAGTACGGCATTCAGCGCGGTCTGCTTGCTCAGTTCCACAGCGGTCGTCGCGTACACCAGGATGAACGCGGTGATCACGTAATAGCTGATGTTCTCCGCCATCCGGGCCCCCATGGCCACCAGCACATCGCGCCAGTGGTGTCGCAGCACGGAGACGAGCGGCATCTTCTCGACCTGGCCCGCTGCCGCCTTGCGCTCCTCGGCCTGCGCCAACGCCGCCTTGAAGACCGGTGATTCATCGACAGAGAGACGAATCCACAAACCGACGACCACCAGAACACCGGAGAGCAGGAACGGTATGCGCCAGCCCCACGAGGTGAACGCGGCGTCCGACAGCAGCGCTGTGAGCGCGGAGAGCACCCCGGTGGCGAGCAACTGCCCGGCCGGCGCGCCCGTCTGCGGCCAGGAGGCCCAGAACCCGCGTCGCTCGGGATCACCGTGCTCCGACACCAGTAGCACGGCTCCACCCCACTCACCACCGAGTGCGAATCCCTGCACCAGCCGCAGCACGGTCAGCAGTACGGGCGCGGCGCTGCCGACGGTCGCGTGCGTCGGCAGCAGCCCGATGGCGAAGGTCGCCCCGCCCATCAGCAGCAGACTCAGCACCAGCAGCTTCTTTCGGCCGAGCCGGTCGCCGTAATGCCCGAAGACGAGCGCACCGAGCGGACGGGCGGCGAACCCGACGGCGTAGGTGAGGAACGACAGCAGGGTTCCGACGAGCGGGTCGGAGCCGGGAAAGAACAGCTTGTTGAAGACCAGCGCGGCGGCCGATCCATAGAGGAAGAAGTCGTACCACTCGATGGTGGTGCCGATAAGGCTCGCGGCGACGATGCGCTTGAGTGAGCTGGGTGCTGGTGGAGCGGTTGCGGGGGCGGCCATGGACACCACTTCCGGACAGTTGGCGGGGACGTTTGCGTGTCGCCACACCGTAGGAAGCCGCAGGTCAGGGGCACATGTGGTGGGACACCACAGTTCGGAGGGTCAGTGTGCGCGCGACCACCATGATGGGAGTATGGGGGCTGAGTCAGGGCGCGAAAATTGGAGTGGGGAAGGAGCCTGCCGGAGTTGCGTGATTCACCATGGTTTGGCGGCCCGGTGCTGATTCCCGTGCTGGTTTGGTGCTGACCTGAAATCCCACGTCAGCACCCCTGATCACCTCTCCGGTGCTGACTTGGTGCTGACTATGCAGCGTTGAACGGCGACATTCCGCATGGATCGGGCGCGGCTGCTCTTCGTGTCCGCCCTGTGCCTGTGGTGGGCGATGGAGCTGCCCCTTGTCGTGGGTCTGGACGGATCGGAGTCCAGCCTGGGGGCTGTGGACTGGGCGGTGGAGGAGGAGGCTGCTCGCCATGGAATTCCGCATGGCGGTGCCCTGCGCACGAGACGACTGACCTCCCCTTGCTCGCCGGCGACGCCGCGAAATTCCACGAGATGAGGGCCACCTTGCTCGACGAGGCACTGGGCAGGGCTGCGGGGATCCCCGCGGTCCAGGTGGGCCGCGCCACCGTGGAGGGCCCGGCCCGAAAGGTGCTGCTCGAGCGTTCGGCCGCCGCGGAGCTTCTGATCGTCGGAGCCGAACGCCGTCCGGGACACTTCGGTCTCCAGCTCGGCCGGCTGGCCCACACAGCACTCCACCACGCCGCCTGCCCCGTTGCCGTCGTACCGCAGCGGGTGTGAGCCCGTGATTGCCGCGCTGCGGGCTGTGGGAGCGGTGGTCCACTCCCGCGTTGGTGACCGCGCCGTCGAGTGCGGTCTCGACCTCGAAGTCACCGGACCAGTTCTCGGCCGTGAACTCGGTACGCAGGGCCGCCAGATGAGGTTGCGCCAAATGTACGAGGCGCAGCCGCCGCACGAGCGTTGTGCGCCCCACGGCGTCCTCGATCCTCCATCCTAGAAGCCGAGGAGACATCGTCAATCGCTTCCGCAAATCTTTCGAAGGAGACATCGCCGACCTGCAGGGTGGGACCACAGGCGAAGTAATCCACCTGGGCGCGATGGCAGGCACCCTCGACCTCGTGCAACGCGGACTGACCGGCCTCGAGACACGGGCCGGGGCACTGTGGCCGGACCCGTACCCCTGCCCGAACTCAGCGAATACGGCTTCGCCCTGCGGCTACCGAGGGCACTGGGGCGTTCGGCTGCGGATGCGGCCAGGACAATCTCGAGGTCAGCGTGCCCGAGTCCGACCGTTCGCCGATCGCCATCGAGCTCCCCGACCGTGCGGTCTCCGTCGAACCCGGGGAATCCTGTCGGCTGACACTGCGGGATCACTGATCCACTGGCCGACCCCGGACTCGGGTGCCGCCCTGCTGCTCACCGGTGCGCGATGACAGCGACGGGCGCGGCCGAGTGATGCAGGACCGCGTGGGTGACCGGTCCGATATGACCTGTGCGCGGCCCGTGGTGGAACGCCGCCCGACGACCACGAGTTCGGCGTCTTGGGACGCGTGCACCAGTTGCTGAGAGGCTCCACCGAACAGTGCTTGCTCGACGACATTCACGGATGGGAACTTCTGTCGCCACGGCATCAGCAAATCGCTGAGCGCCTGCGCGACCGCTTGGCCGGCGTCGACAGCTGCGTACTGGGTGTAGACCAGTGGCGTCGTCCAGCCGTGCACGACTCGGAGACCGGCGGCACGCCTGGCTGCCGCATCGAAGGCGAACGCGATGACCGCGTCGCAGTCCTCGCGGATATCGACCCCGAGGACGACGTCACGGTAGGGGCCCGACGCCTCGGTCGGTACGGAATCGGAGGAGCCGGTCACCCTGGTCAGCGGCGCATCGTGCACGCGGGCGGTCCACGAGCCTCTGGCCGAGCTCTTGGCCGCGGATTTTACAGGGTTCACTTACGATCGCCGGGGCCGCGGAGACCGCGGGGACACACTTCCTTACGGAGTCGAGTGGGAAATTGAGGACCTCGGCGCTGTGATCGCCGCAGCCGGCGAAGAAGCGGCGGTCTTCGACAATTCCTCCGGCGCCGTTCTTGCCCTGCGTGCCGCTGCAGCTGGCCTGCCCAGCTCGTCGAACGTTCCCGATTCAACGGCCGGGCCGGCCCGGACAATGGTGACGCGGTCGCACAGCGCCTCGACCTCGGAGAGGATGTGGCTGGACAGCAGCACGGTGCGGCCCGCCTCCCGCAGTTCCTGGACCACCTCCTTGAAGACCCCCTCCATCAGCGGGTCGAGGCCGGACGTCGGCTCGTCCAGGAGGTGCAGCTCGACGTCGGACGCGAAGGCCGCCACAAGCGCCACCTTCTGGCGGTTGCCCTTGGAGTAGGCGCGGCACCTCTTGGCCGGGTCGGGCTGGAACCTCTCCAACAGGTCGGCATGGCCTGCCCGGCCGAGTCCGCCGCGCAACGCGCCCAGCAGATCGATCACTTCGCCGCCACTGAGGTTGGGCCACAGATTCACCTCGCCCGGCACATAGGCCAGCCGGTGGTGCAGCGTGACCGCGTCTCGCCACGGATCTCCAACAAGCAGGGTGACCGTCCCGCCGTCGCGGCGCAGCAGTCCCAGCAGGACCGGACGGTGGTGGTCTGCCGGCGCCGTTAGGACCCAGGAAGCCGTGCACCTGCCGGTCCGGACAGTGCGGTAGAGGTGATCGAGGGCCCGCGTCGAACCGAAGTCCTTGGCCAGACCGGACACCGCAATCGCTGACGCCATCGTCCCTTCACCTCATCGCGCGCACATCTCCAGGCCCCCCACGAAGAGCAGCGGGGGATAGGGCCGGACCGCCCCGGCATGGGGGACCGGATCCTGGAAAGAGAGCCCGGGTGAATCCGGGGCACCCGAATGACCTCGGCCGCTGTGCTCGAGGGGTTGCACTTGGCGATCTTCTTGATCTCGTGGCGCTCGCGCAGAGTGAAGGCTTTCGACCGGCCGCGCTTGTACTCCGGGCACGCGCACGCGTCATCTCGCGACTGTCGGCAGATTCGGCCGTGGCACCTCACTCCGTGCGGGCGACGAGAAAGTCCGCGCTGCCGGACAGCGTGGTGAGCTGTGGCGTGTCCTCGTCCTCGATGCGGACACCGGTCCGTTCACTGAGGGCCTCGATGAAGCTGAGAAAGTCCAGCGAGTCCATCTCGAGTGCGTCGCGGAACGTCTCGTCGGGTGCCAGAGTGGCGAAGTCGGCGTCGGGGAGGACACGGGCGATTGACTCCTTGACCATGTCCAGTGCTTCGGTTCGGTTCACAGCTGCTCCGGGTTCTGCAAGAGGCGGTCGACCGCCGTCAGATACCGGGCCCCGACGGCTCCGTCCGTCGCTCGGTGGTCCGCTGACAGGGTGGCTGTGACGACGGGTCGTACGCCGAGCAGGCCGTCGACGGCACACGGCCGGTCGATGACCTGTCCGAAGCCGACCAGGGCAACTTGCGGGGGGTAGATGACCCCGAGGACGCTGTCCACGCCCTGATCCCCGAGGTTGGTGACGGTGATCGTGGAGTCGGACACCTCGGAGCCGCGCAGCCGGCCCGTGCGGGCACGGGCGACCAGATCCTTCAGGGCGGTCATCAGTTGGGAGAGTTCGATGGTGTCCGCGTCGTGCAGCGCAGGGGCGACGAGCCCGCCGCCGCGCAATGACACGGCCACCCCGAGGTGTACGCCGTCGCCCGCCGTGAAGTGGTCGTCGGTCCAGAAGCCGTTGAGCTCGGGGACCTCCCGAGCTGCGCGGGCCGCAGCCTTGAGTAGCAGGGCTGCGGGAAGCAGTCGCTCGGCGACCGGGCTGCGCCGGTTGTGCTCGTGCAGCCAGTCCATGGCGGCGGCCATGTCGACGGTCGTGGACAGGTAGTAGTGCGGGATGTCGCGGTTGGCGCGGGTCATCAGGCCTGCAATCGCCTGGCGCATGGCCGCCGCCCGGTCCTCGGAAGGACGTGCAGGTGCGGCAACGTGGCGCGAGCGTGGGGCCGCGGTCGCCGGGCCGGGGGCTGCGTTGCGCACGTCCGCGGCACGCACGGCGGAGTCTTTGCCGGTCCCCGTCACCGCGGCCAAGTCGACGTCAAGTTCGGCGGCGAGCCGCCGGGCGAGGGGGGTGGCCCGTACGCGCAATGGCTGGGCAGCACTCGCGGCGGCCGCTGCCCGCTCGATGTCGGTTCGGCTGACCCGCCCTCCGGGCCCGGATCCGTGGAGGGCCTCCAGGTCGACGCCGCTGCGCTCCGCGAGGTGCCGGCTCAAGGGGCCCGCTTCGGTGTGCCCGCGTTCGTGGGCATTAGACGGTACCGCAACCCGGGCGGGTTCGGGCCGGGTGGGGGGCGTCGCGCGGCTGGGCGCCGACGGGACCGGTTGTCTCCCCTCGGCCTTCTCGGGCTTTCGACGCGCCTCGCGTTTCTTGGGTCCTTCTGAGGTCGGCTCGATCAGCGCGAGCGGCGTGCCGACCGGCACCATCGTGCCCGGCTCGACGAGCAGCTGCCCTATCGTCCCTGTCTCGAAGCACTCCACCTCGATCGAGGACTTCGCGGTTTCGACGACCGCGACGGGATCGCCTTTATGGACCAGGTCACCGGGCTGTACCAGCCATTCCTGGAGCCTGCCCTCGTCCATGTCGGCGCCCAGGGACGGCATGGTGAACTGGGCCATGGTCAGTCCACCGCCCGGTGCGCTGCCGCAACAATGTCGGCGGTCTGCGGCAGGGCCGCCTCCTCAAGCCGCCGGGCGTACGGAATGGGTACTTCCGCGCTGCACACCCGCTCCACGGGGGCGTCCAGTTCGTAGAGCGATCGCTCGGCGATGCGGGCGGACACCTCCGCGGCGAGGCTTCCGGTGCGCCAGGCCTCGTCGACGACCACGACTCTGTGCGTACGGGCTACGGAGGAGGTGATCGCCGCGTCGTCGAGCGGCCGGAGCGTGCGCAGGTCGATCACCTCTGCGCTGATGCCTTCGGTGGACAGCACCTCCGCCGCCGCGAGGGCCTTGGGTAGCGACCCCCCGTACGTGATCAAGGAAATGTCGGTGCCGGGCCTGCGGATCGCAGCGTGGTCCAGGTCCACCGGGGCGGTGGACGGGGCGAGTTCCCCCGAGGCGTTGTAGAGGCTTCCGTGCTCGAAGACCAGTACCGGGTCGGGGTCGGCCAGCGCCGGGGCCAGCATGTGGCGCGCGTCCTCGATGGTGGCCGGTGCGAGGACGCGGATGCCGGGGATGTGCGCGTACCAGCCCTCCAGGCTGTGCGAGTGCTGTGCGGCGAGCTGGCGTCCCGCGCCCGTCGTCATGCGGATCACCAGCGGCACGGGGAGCTGGCCGCCCGACATGTGCAGCAAGGTGGCGGCGTTGTTGAGGATCTGGTCGAGGGCGAGCAGGCTGAAGTTCACGGTCATGATCTCGACGATGGGCCGCATCCCCGCCAAGGCGGCACCGATGCCCGCGCCCACGAACGCGGATTCCGACAGCGGGGTGTCGCGGACCCGTTCCGGTCCGAACTCCTCCAGCAGGCCGAGGCTGACGCCGAAGCATCCGCCGTACCGGCCCACGTCCTCGCCCATGAGAAAGACGCGGTCGTCGGAGCGCAGTGCCTCGCGCAGGGCCTCACGCATCGCTTCCCGGTAGGTGGTCTTCCGCTCCTGCTGCTGCCCGCCGGTGCCCATGGTCAGCTCACCTCCACCGGAGCACTGGTGACATGGCGGAGCAGGTTTTCGACCGGTTCCTCGGGCGCCTGTTCGGCCGTTTCGACGGCGCGGTCGATCTCGTCGGTGACCTGGTGCTCGATCCGGGCGAGCTCCTTGTCGCCCAGCTCATCGTTCTCGCGCATGCGGTCCACGAGGCGGGTGATCGGGTCCCGGGTCTTCCACTGTTCGACCTCCTCCTTGTCCCGGTAGCGGTCCGGGTCGTACATGGAGTGGGCGCGGAAGCGGTAGGTGCGCAGCTCCAGGAAGTGAGGTCCGGCTCCGGCCCGGATGCTCTCGGCGGCCCGGCGGGCGGCTTGCTCGACGGCTTCGACGTCCATGCCGTCCACGGCCCAGGCCACCATGCCGTACGAGGCGGCGCGCATGGCCAGGTCGGCCTGTGCCTCGTGCCGCTCGATGGCTGTGCCCATGGCGTAGAGGTTGTTCTCGCAGACGAGCAGCAGCGGCAGATCCCAGAGGGCTGCGAGGTTCGCCGTCTCGTGGAACTCGCCTTCGGCGAAGGCCCCGTCGCCGAAGAAGCAGCACGTGACGCGGGGCTGTGCGCGCATGCGGTCGGCGAGCGCGAGGCCGGCGGCCAGGGGGAGCCCGCCGGCGACGATCGCGTTGCCGCCGTAGAAGCGGCGGCTTGCGTCGAACAGGTGCATCGATCCGCCGCGGCCCCCGCTGCAGCCGGTTGTCCTGCCGTACATCTCGGCCATGACGGCTTCGGCCGGGATGCCACGGGCCAGTGCGTGGCCGTGCTCGCGGTAGGTGGAGACGACCGCGTCCTCGGGGGTCAGTGCCTCGTTGACGCCGACGGCGACGGCCTCCTCTCCGATGTAGAGGTGGACGAAGCCGCGGATCTTGGCGGCGCTGTACAGCTCGGCGCATCGCTCCTCGAAGCGCCGGATGCGCATCATGGCCTCCAGCAGGTTCACCTTGTGCCTGGTGGCAGGCCGGTCGGCGGGAAGCTCTGTCCTCGTGCTCTGCTTGCTCGTCGTGGCCTTCTTCGGGGTGGCCGGGGTCTTTCGGGTGCGGGTGCCGCGTGCGGGGCTCATGCGGATCCCTCCAGGGTGGACAGGTCGCCGGTGGGCAGGCCGAGTTCGCGGGCGCGCAGCACTCGGCGCATGACCTTGCCGCTGCGGGTCTTGGGCAGGTTCTGGTCGAAGGCGATCTCCCGGGGTGCGACGGCGGGGCCCAGCCTGCGGCGGGCGAAGGCCATCAGTTCGCGTTCCAGATCCGGGGCCGGCTCGATGCCGGGGCGCAGCGACACGAATGCCTTGACGATGTTTCCGGCGACGGGGTCCGGCCGTCCGATGACACCGGCTTCGGCGACCGCCGGGTGTTCCATGAGCGCGCTCTCCACCTCGAACGGGCCGATCAGGTGGCCTGCCGACTTGATGACGTCGTCGGCGCGCCCCACGAACCAGTACCAGCCGTCCGCATCCCGCCTGACCAAGTCGCCGGTCAGGTACCAGCCGTCGGCGAACGCGGCCTCGTACCGCTCCTTGTCGTGCAGATAGCCGCGGAACATGGACGGCCAGCCCGGCCGCAGCGCCAACTCGCCCTCGACGTCCGGGTTCTGCACCTCCGTGACCCCGCCGCCGGTGATCAGCGCCCGGCCGTCCTGGCCGCGCTTGAGCACGGCCGCCTCGACACCGGGCAGCGGCCGCCCCATCGAGCCGGGCCGGATGTCGCATGCCGCGAAGTTCGAGATCATGATGCAGCCGGTCTCGGTCTGCCACCAGTTGTCGTGGACCGGCAGGCCCAGCACCTCCTGGCCCCACACCACGGCCTCGGGGTTGAGCGGCTCACCGACGGAGGCGATGAACCGCAGGGCCGACAGGTCGTACGAATGCGGCAGGTCGTACGGGCCTTGGCGGGGTGTGGCGCGCATGAGCATCCGCAGGGCTGTGGGCGCGGTGTACCAGACGCTGACCCGCTGTTCACCGAGGATCCGGTACCAGCGCCGGGCGTCGTAGTCGCCCTCGTCGACGACGACCGTCACTCCGTGGGCGAGCGGGGCGATGATGCCGTACGACATGCCGGTGACCCAGCCGGGGTCGGCGGTGCACCAGTACACGTCCTCGGGGTGCAGATCGAGCGCGTACGCGGCCGTGGCGTGATGGGCGACGACCGCTTCGTGGACATGGATCGCACCCTTGGGGGTGCCGGTGGTGCCGCTCGTGAAGTGCAGCAGAGCCATGTCCTCCGGCGAGGTCAGCGGGATGGTGAATCGGTCGGACGCGGCGGACATCCGATCTTCGAAGGAAACCGTGCCGGGCAGCTCCTCGGCACCCGGCCCCACGATGAGCACCTGCTCAAGCCCGGGCAGCGACGCCCGGCGCTCGGCTACCTTCCGCCGGTACAGAGCCGCGGTGGTGACCAGGACCCGGGCATCGCCGAGACGCAGCCGCTGCTCCACCGGGTCAGGGCCGAATGCGGAGAAGAGCGGGCACAGCACGCTGGTGTTCTTCAGCGTGCCCAGCACGGCCGTGTAGAGCTCGGGACAGCGGCCGAGCAGGGTGAAGACCCGGTCCCCATGGCTGACGCCGAGCGACCGCAAGACGTTCGCGAAGCGGGCCGTACGGCGGGCCAACTCGGCGTAGGTAACTGTCGAGACGGCGTTGTCGCGGGCGATGCACCGCAGCGCGACCTTGTCTCCTGATGCGGAACCCGCGTGCTGGTCGACCGCCTCGTGCGCCATGTTCAGCCCGCCCCCGGGCAGCCCGGCCAAGGCCTCACGCGCCTGCAACCAGGTGAAATCGGAACGAGCCTGGTCATAGTCGGCGAGATTCGGTGTGGCGCTGACCCCCGGTGCGGCGCCCTTACGGATCGTCTCCCAGTGCATGGGCGCTCCTCCCGACGCCTGCCTCTGCCTCTGCCTCCAGAGTCGCCGAGCGTGGCCCGGGCCGCACTGCGACTGACCCCGATCGGGACCCGAGACCGGCCTCGGTAACTGTCCACAGCCGTAGCGCGAGGCATTCATGGAGCCCGGGGCCGCCCGCTTCTCGCGGGCCCGAATTGCACGGTGCGTTTGGCACCGCTTCGCCGGGTCTGAGGGGTTGCCCTCGGCTCACTTCCATAGCATCACTGCTCGCCCGGCGAATTGCAGGGCCGAACGGTCCAGGCCGAGGTCCGACCAGCCCTGTTCAAGCTGTGGGGCCGTCTTGCATCCAGGGCGGATAAAGGATCGCCGTTATCCGGAGGAGACGATGCGGAGGCCCAGGTCGCGGCTGCCCTCGGCCTGGGCCCTTCACCCGCAGGAAGAGACGGACGACACGATCACCTGCTCCCCGGGGACGATCGTGTGGACTCGCGGCCGACTTCCATCACCTCGCCGAAGGCCTCGTGGCCAAGGACCGTCCCTGGCTTCACGCTGGAGAGGTCTCCGCGCAGGATGTGCAGATCACTGCCGCAGATGATGGTCCTGTCGACGCGCACGATCGCGTCGGTCGCCTCCTCGATCACGGGATCCGGGATCGTGTCCCAGGAGGTCTTTTCGGGGCCGTGGTAGACGAGTGCACGCATGGTACTCACTCCCTCGCTACCCCCTCTGCACCGTCGCCCTCCAAGAACTTGCGGGCAACAGGGACCGTCAGGCTGTTTCAAGGGAAGATGGGCCCGTTCAAGGGGGAGCCCGCTCAGCTCACCTGGGCCCTCCTGAGCAGGCCGTCCATTCGGGTGAGCAGGCCGCTCCCGTATCGTCGCAACTCACCTCAGTCCGGCTCCATGTAGGAGCGGCGGAAGACCGGGGCCTGGCCGGTGCCGTACGGGCGTACGGCCGCCATCGCCTGGGACGACCGCGGCCTCCAAAGGACCGCTGGTGTCGACCGTGACGGCCTCATTCCACGGCGGCTCCGCGGCTGCCATGGCCGTGGCCACGTCGAGGTTGGCGTCGGATGCCCCAGGCGCGCGGGTGCTCAGGCGGGCCGCCGACACGTCGCCCGGAACCCGGCAGTGCAGGGCCACAAGGTCGGCGCTGGTGCGTTCGGCCATGCGCAGGGCGGCTTCGCGCTGTCCCGCGTCGGACCAGGTGGCGTCCAGGACAACGGACTCGCCGCAGGACAGCAGTGCGGATGCGCGGTCGAGCAGGGCCGCGTAGGACTTGTTGGTCCACTCGGGCGTGTACATGCCTTCGCCGTATCCGGCGGCTGCGGACTCCTCCACCGGGATGCCTGCCAGCTCCTTGTGGAGGCGGTCGCAGCTGAGCAGCGTGACGCCCAGGCGATCGGCCAGTGCGCCGGAGAGCGTGGACTTCCCGCTGCCCGGGAGCCCGCCGACGAGAGTCAGGCCGACAGCAGAGGTACGCAGGTGGCGCAGCGCCGTCATGACCAGTCGCCGTGACGCCGCCTGCGCGCCGGGCGCGCCCTGGCGCGCCTGGATCAGGGAGACCTTGGCGCGGACGAACGCGCGGTAGGCGACATAGTGGTGCCACAGGGACGGCGGTGCGGGGTCGCCGGAGTACTCGCTGTACTGGGCGAGGAAGAACGCCGCGGCCTCCGGGGCACCCAGCTGTTCCAGGTCCATGGCGAGGAAGGCGACGTCGTCGAGACCGTCGACGTAGCGAAGGCGCTCGTCGAACTCCAGACAGTCCAGGACGCGGGGGCCGTCGTCGAGGCAGAAGATGTCCTCGGCGAGCAGGTCGCCGTGGCCGTCGACCACCCGTCCCTGCTCGATGCGCGTGTCGAACAGTTGCTCGCGGCCGGCGAGATAGCGGCGCACCAACCTCTCGACCTCCTCCACGCCGTCTGGCACGCGGCTGTCGTCGGCCAGCGCGCGGACTTGCGCGAAGCTCGCTTCCCAGCGTGACGACAGGGCGTCCCGAGTGCCCTGCTCGTCGACGTCCGGGCTGCGGGGCGCGTCCGCGTGACGGGCGGCGAGCAGCCGGGCGACAGTCCGCAGGACACCGTCGACGTCGGCGCCTTCACTCACAAGCCGGGAGAGGCGGCGCTCCGTCGGCATGCGGCGCATCACCACGAGGAGTTCGGGTATGCCGGTGTTGGGGCTGCGAAATTCTCCCAGGCCGAGGTAGACGTCGGGAGCGAAGCGACGGTTGAGAGCGACTTCCCGCTCGCACGCGGCCCGCCGAGCCGCCACGGTCGTGTAGTCGAGGAACCCCAGGTCGACCCGTTTCTTGAGCTTGTAGACGCGGTCACCGACGAAGAACACGACCGCGGTATGCGTCTCGCGCACCTCGGCGCGCGGGAGCGCCGAAACATCGAGGCCGGTGCCGGTACGGAGCACGGACGCGTCGGCCTGCCGTACCGACACCATTGGCTCCCTGCGGTGGCTCGGCTCAGGCATGGGGGACGACGGCGACAGGGCAGCGCGCGTGATGGATGGCGGCCTGTGCCACGGGACCCAGACGAGGTGCCCGGGCGGGACGACGCTTGCGTCGGCCGACCACCAGCAGCCCGGCACCCTCGGCGGCCCGTACCACGGCCTTGGCAGGGCTTTCGAGACCGATGCTGTCATCCACCTCCACGCGCGGAAACTTCTCGCGCCAGGGGCGGAGGGCCTGGCTCAGGTGCTTCTGCGCGTCCTGCGTGATCTCCTGGGTCACTTCGTGGTCCACGCCCCAGGGAACGTGTGCATGGAGCGGCACGCTTCGGCCATGGACGGCCCGAAGCGGCATGCCCCGCGCTGCGGCGGTGGCGAAGGAGAATTCGAGCAGGTCGTCGCATGAGCCGTGCAGTTTCAGTGCCACCACGACGCCGCCTGCCGTACCTGGAGTGGGTGGTGGCCCTTCCTCGCGCGTTTCGGCACGTACCAGGACCACCGGCCGCTCGGCCCGTGCCACGACGGGCATGCTGATGTCGCCCAGGAAGTAGCTCTCGACGGGCTCCAGCCCCCGCGAACCGAGCACGATCATCACGGACTCCGATGCCGCTTCGAGCAGTGCGTTCTGGGCGTCGTCGGAGACCAGGTTGTCGATAATAGAGAGGCCCGGGTGGCGCGCTTGGAGTTCTGCCCGCGCGTTGTGCACGATCCGCTTCGCCCAGTAGTTCTGATCCATCTCCGCGGGGATGCCGGTCGGTTCCGGCACCAGCAGGGGCCACGCGTGCAGCAGGCGCAGCGTGAGCTTGCGGCGCTCGGCTTCGTCGGCGGCCCAACGGGCTGCGGCGAGGCTCTCGGGTGAGCCGTCGAGGCCCACGGTGACGACTTGCTCCATGGCGACTGCCTCCGTCTCGTAGGAAGCTGGAATGACGGTGAGCGAGTCCGCTGTCCGGACTGCTGTCGTCCCTGTGCCCTCGTCAGTAGCCGTGCAGCGACCGTGAGGGGTACTCGATAGAGCATCTGCGCCGACTGCGCCGAGCCCCGCCGCTTCTTCGAGGAGTACCCCACATCTTCCTGCGCCGCATGCGGACTCCGATGTGGCAGGGCTCGGACAGGCGCGGAATCCGGCACGAGGAGGAGCAAGAGCAGTGACGATTCCTCTGGTGGTTGGCATCGACGGATCCGAGGCGAGCCTTGAGGCGGTGGACTGGGCCGCCGACGAGGCGGTCCGACACGAAGTGCCGCTCCACCTCGTGCATGCGGCGCCGCTGCACCACGAGGCACCCAGCCTGATTGCCGCTGCCTCGGAACGGGCCAGCAGGAGCGCGCCAGCGGTTCGGTTGTCGAGCGAGGTGCTGCACGGGGACGCGGCGTCTGCCCTGGTCGACAAGGGGCGCAATGCTTTCGCGTTGGTTCTCGGGTGCAGGGGGCTCGGAGATCTCGCCGGGCTGCTCCTGGGCTCGGTCAGCCTGGCCGTGGCCGCCCGTGCCGACTGCCCAGTCGTCGTGGTGCGCGGTGGAGTGGAGTACCGGAACGCCCGGTTCGGGAGCGTCGTCGTCGGCGTTGAGAACGGGGAGGGCAGCGGCACGGCAGTACAGTTCGCGTTCCGTGAGGCCCACGTGCGGCGCTGCCGGCTGGTGGCGGTGCACGCCTGGAGTGCCCCGTTCGAGCACTCCGAGCCTCCGCCCCTCTCCGGCTACGCCCTCGAGGCCCACCGGCGCCCGCTGGCGCAGGTGCTCGACGACGCTCTGCGCGGTCCCGCTGAGAGGTACGGGCACATCGCGGTGAGCCGCCAAGCGGTGGAGGGACCGGCACGTCGGGCGCTCCTGGAGGGGCCGGGTCAGGCGCTGACCTGCTCGTCGTCGGAGCTCGCAGGCGAAGTGGGCATGTCGGTCTCCAGCTGGGGCTTGTCAACCACGCGGTGCTGCATCACGCGCCGTGTCCGATCGCGGTGGTTCCACAGATATGACTGCCACGGGCCGGGGGACCAACACCGTCGGGGCAGCCCGTGGGGCCCGAGGGGGCGCCCGCCGGGGACCCTCGGCCCCGTGACCGGGAACTGCCGTCGTTTGATCGTGGGGGGAACGGACCAGCAGTAGCTGGAGGCCGGACCATGAGGGGCAATCGACGAAAAGACCTGATCAGGGACCATGTCGAGCGCCTGGAGATCATTTCCCGCGGCCCTGGTCCACTGCGTTCCCACATGTCTGCGCATCGCCTCGATGCAGGCAGCCTGGCGCGGTTCAGCGACGGGCGGCGGGGACGTTCCGTTCAGGCCGCTGCCCTGGTGGCGGCCGGTTAGCGCAGAGTCCGGCATCCTCGCGCAGGCGCAGCACGACGCTGAGGATTGCCGTCGCGTCATGGTCGTGGACGCCGCGCTCGTATTCCCTCGTCGTACGCCGCTACCGCGGCCTGCCGTACGACGGCGGGCAGGTCGCCTCCCGACAGGGCTTCGGCGCCGTGCTCCGACAGGAGCCGCGCGGCGAGGTGTTCCGACCGGTAGGCCTCGGGCGACTCGGACGGCAACGGCTGCGTCCAATAGGGGCGGGTGTCTGTGAACTCGGGGTCGGTAACGGCAGTGCGGTAGTCGGTGCCGGTTAGCGCGAACGCCAGGCCGTCCCCGTGCGGGACGAATGTGAGTTCCGGCGCCTGTGTGGTGACGGCGAAGCGGTGACGTCCCAGCCGGATCGTCCCGCTGCCGTCCGCGAACAGCTCGGTACGGTCGCGCGGCGAGCCGGTCGCGCAGCACCTCGTATGTACCGGCGTCCATGCCGGTCACCGCCGGCAACGTTGTCGCCGTCGCCATGGGAATACTTTCCTGGTCCTCAAGGGTGGTCCTGCGGCCGCTGACCCCCGTTCGGCAGCCAGCAGGCCCGGTAGGTGCCCGCGCTCAGGCCGTGACGGAGCCGTTGAGCGCGGTGAGCGGGGTGTCGGCGAGGCCGAGTCGCCCGCCTTGTCGAGCAGCTGGCTCAGCTGGGCCGTGGGCGCGACGCCGCTGTTCATCAGCTTCAGCAGCAGCGCGGAAACGGTCAGGTTCTGCGCATCGGCTTTGGAGACGGTGCCGGCCCCGTGCTCCACGCGGCCGATCTCCTGGTCTGCCCGGTCCTCACCCGCGACCGGCAGGCCATAGCCGACCTCGTACAGTCCCCGGACCGCTCCAGCACGCCCGCGGCGGAGCCCAGCCCGCTGATCGACACCCTCACCGCCTACTTCGACACGGGCTGCGTGGCTGCCGAGGTGGCCCGGCGGCTGTCGCTGAGTGTGCGGGCGATGACGTACCGACTGGAGGGTATCCACAAGCTCACGGGTGCCGATCCGGGCGACCGTGTCAACCGCTACGCGCTCGAGACGGCTGCGGTCGGCGCCCGCCTCCTGGACCGGCCGGGCCAGGATCTCTGACGGTTCAGGCCGAGCGGGATTCGGGCCGCCGTCCGAGGAGTTCGGCCAGTCCGCGGCGTGTGGCGGCGAGGACGACACGGTCCTCGGGGCGCAGGACGTAGCCGGGGTGGAGCTCCCACAGCAGCCCGGCGGCAGTCCGGTCACCCCCGTACGGACGGGAGGCGGCAAGGTCGGGGCGACGATCGGCGGGCTCCGCGGTGTCCAGCGCAATCACGCGCCATGCGCCGGGCCGGAACGCCTCGGCGACGGTGCGGCCCTCGAACTGCGGGTGTCCGGCGACATCGAGGGCGGCGAAGAGCAGCACTTTGCGCTCGGCCGGGATGGCGCCGAGGACCTGACGGCCCATCATCGCGCCGGCGAAAGCGGGGGCGGCGAGCGTGGACACACTGCGGCTACGGGTCAGCGCCTCGGGGTGGGCGGCGCGCAGGGTGCGGTAGACGGCGGTGGCGAAGTCGTCGTCGTACAGCCGCAGCGCCACCCGCAGATCCGGCTTCACGGTACGGGCATAGAGAGCAGCCTCAAGGTTCGTCGTGTCGACGCTGGTCAGGGCCAACAGGGCGCGCGCCCGATGGATTTTGGCCGCTTCCAGCACACCCTCGTGTGTGACATCGCCCAGCACCACGGGCACGCGCAGCCGACGCGCGAGTGGGATGCCACGCGACTCAGGGTCCCCCTCCACGCACACCACCGGGATGTCGAGCTCACGCAGCCGCGCCAGTACCCGGGTGCCGACCTTGCCGAGGCCGAGCAGCACAACGTGCCCGGACAGCCCGCGCGGCGCGCGGCGAAGCGCCGCTGCCCCGCGGAAGGCGCCGAGAGCTTCCAGAGCACCGGCAACAAGAACCGGCAGCAGCGCGAGCCCCACCAGGCCGGAGAGGAGCTGGAGCACCTGGCGGGCGGTGGGTTCACCGACGGCCGGGTCCCCGATGGCGAACAGATCGAGCAGCGTGATGTAGACGGCGTGCAGCGGGTGCTCGCCGGTCGTGAGCCACGAGGCGACGGCCAGCGCGACCACGGCTGCCGCGGCACCGACAAGGGCCCAGCGCAGCCGGCGCGAGAAGATCTCCCTGAGCGGAGCACTGCGGCCGGCCAGACGGCGGGGCGGCAGCGGAGGCCCGGCGTGCGAAATGGCTTCCAGCACCAAAGTGCCTCGCCCGGTGGCGGCCGTGACCGTGGCGTCGTCGGGCAGCAGCAGGGGTCCTTGCGGCCCGCTGCCGTCCGAACCCTCCGCGCCCGCCGGGTCGTTGATTGTGGACGAAAGCACGGCAAGAGTGCACAGGCCGGGATCGGGGACTTCACCGCGCCCCGGCGGTGTGCGCTCCACGGCACGGAGCAGCAGCCCGTCGGCCTGCACGACCTTGCTCGTACCGGCCACGGCGGTCGCCGCCAGCGCGGGCGCCGCGGTGTCCGCGTCGGACAGCACGGTGGTGGAGGCGTCCAGCGAGGCGGTGTCCAGACCGGGCATCGCGAGCACAGCGGCCTGGTCGAGCAGTTGCTCGAGGTGCTGGCCCAGCTTGCGGTTGTAGAGCCGGATCACCAACCGCAGCCGGGGGTTGAGCCGGCGGGCGGCCAGCGCGGCCCTGATGTTGGTCTCGTCATCGTCGTACACAAGGGCCAGAGCAGCGGCCCGCTCCACACCGGCCTGACGCAGTGCCTCCTCTGTCGGCTCGGCTGCCTCCGTCTCCCGTACCGGGAGGAGGAATTCGCCACTGGAGCCGACATCGTCGGCACCGCCCGGCCGGTTCATCGCGGCGGACGCCCGCCCGAACAGCGCGGAGGCCCGGATGCGGTTCGGCGCTGCGGCAGGCTGTCTGCCCGGGGAGGCGGCTGGCGGGACGAGGAGCGTCACCCGCTCCCCGTAGACGTCGTGCAGTTCGGCGGCGAGACGGGTGGCCAGCGCATCGTCACCGCAGACGATCATCTGCCCGGCCGGTGCGGCGTGCTGAGCCTGTTGAGGAAAAAGTGAGGACACAACCCAAGACTCCCTTGCGGCAAAGGCGAGTTGTACCCCCCGGGGGCACGCGGCGGGACCGAACTGGACGGGACCGGCGGAAGACGGCGATCCCTGCGATCAGTCTCGCGTCGTGGCGCCGTTGCCGCCCGCTGCACCGAGGAGCTCGTGCAACAGATGGGAGGCAGTGATCACACCGAGCAGGTGAGTGCCGTCCTTGTCCTTCTCAGCCACGGCCACCAGCGGGCTGTGTACCCGCGCCATCAGCGCCGTCACCTCGAGCGCGGTGTCGTCAGGGTCGGCGATCGGGGGCGGAGCCGCAGTACTGGGCAGGCAGTCGCCGACCCGGCGTCCGACCAGGGCCTGGCACAGCCGGTCGGCGTGCTTCTCGTCGACGACCGCCGCGAGGGTAGGGTCCTCGATCAGGTACTCGGGCACCAGGACCTTGACCATCTGAGAGGCGGGAAGGATCGCCTTGGGTTCGCCGAGGGCGTCGAGCACCAGGAGCCCAGGGAGCCGGTGCTCTGCCATCAGACGGGCCGCCTCCAAGGCGTCGCTGTCGACGCTTACCGATTCGTACTCGACTGCCAGGTCTCGTGCGCGCACGGCCGGCTCCTCGTCTGTGCGGAATGTACCTGTGACCAGCGTCGTCTCGGCCATGCTTACCGCACGCCGGCCACGGTCACCGGCGCCGCGCTCGCCGAGGCAAGGCGAGCACTGCGGCACTGGCGTCAGCTGGTGGCCGACTGGGCGCAGGAGCCGTCCAGGCCGGTGCCCTCCGATGTGCTGCGACAGGGTTCCCGCCGTCCTGGACTTGCTGGCCAGCGTGGAGAGGGACCCGGACGTGCCGGGCGGGGCCAGGTTCGAGACGTTCGCCTATCTCGACCGCGTCCTCGGGATGGATCTCGCGCGCGAGGTCGGCCACCAGCACCGGATGACGCCATGATCTCGGGCAATTCCCGGCGCTTGGTCGTGTTGCGGAGCGGTCGGTTCACCACAGGAGGAGTGGGAGGCCTTCCTGCTCGGCAACGCGGATGCGTTCTTCGATCCGGGCTGCGTTCTCGCCAGCCGCGAGGCCGGCGTGGACTGCTGCGGCGATGGCTCGGGCTCGTCATGCAAGGCCTCGGAGGCCTGCGATCTGACCGAGCTCCTGCTCAAAGACGCTCGTAGACACACGGCGGCGCTGGACGTCAGGCGGCGTACCGGCCCAGGATGTGCCCCATCGCAGCGAGCACGGACGGCTCGACCCGGTAGTACACCCAGGTGCCCCTCCGCTCGGAGCTGAGCAGACCCGCCTCTTTGAGCTTCTTCAGGTGGTGGCTGACGGTGGGCTGGGAGACGCCGACATCGGAGATGTCGCAGACGCATGCCTCGCCGCCCTCGTGTGAGGCGACGGCCGAGAAGAGCCGCAGCCGGACCGGGTCGCCGAGGGCCTTGAACATGGCGGCCGTGCGTACCGCCTCCTCCGCCGTGAGCGGGCGTTCGGTCAGCGGCGGGCAGCAGGGCGCACCGGTCTCCGGCTCGAGCAGCGGCAGCACCTTCATGTTCGACATATGTCTATGTTGACACACATCGAACCAGGCGCCCAGGGGTGGTTGCCTCGCCTGCCGCCGGGCGAGATGCGTCAGCGAGGTCCCGTCGTGGTGGCTCGGATGCCCCCGCTCGTCGAGCGCGTCCAGGGGGGGCGAGGTAGCCGAGGTCGGGCTGGCTGGTAGCCGGTGGCCAGCACGACGCCCTCGACCGTGCCGTCCGGCCAGGTCATCTTGGAGCCCTCGATGCTGGTGAACATCGGGCGGCGGCCGGGCATGCCGGCGGCAAGGGACGCTTTGCGGCCGTCGTCGATGACCGCCATGGTGGGCGGATTGAGCTGGAAGCGGCCGAGCGGTGCGATGTCAAGGCCGGTGACCTTGAGCCAGAAGTGCAGGTCCTTACCGGCGCTGCGTGAACCACTTGACCGGGGCCCGGTTGGCGAGGCTGACGCGGGCGTGGGCGGCGAGTTCGGCTGCGACCTGCACGCCGAGTTGCCGGCGCCGACGACCACGACCCGCTGCCCGGCGAAGGGCTCGGGGGGCGGTAGTCCGTGACACGCCGGACGGTCCCGGTGAAGGAGTCCAGGCCCGGCAGGGCGGGGCGGTTCGGCCGGCCAAAGCCGCGGTGGCCGCGACCACCCCGCGTGCCGCCAGGCGCGATCCGTCCTCCAGCGCCAGCGTGAACCCGTCTCCGTCCGTCTGGACCTCGCTGACGCGCTGGCCGGTGCGGATGTCCGCGTCCAGCCGGTCTGCGTACCGCAGCAGGTAGGCGACCACCTCATCGCGGTGCGGATACCGCTCCGGGTCGCCGCCGAAGGGAAGGCCGGGCAGGGGGCTGTATCTCGCCGGGGAAAAGAGGGTGAGGCTGTCGTAGAAGTGCGGCCAGGAACCGGCCGCCTGCCCGGAGGCTTCGAGTACCACCGGCTCAAGCCCTTGCTTGCGCAGGGCGTGCGCGGCGGCAAGGCCTGACTGGCCGCCACCGATGACCGCGACATCGAGATGCTCCATGAGTTCCGAATCGCTTGTTTCGAGGAGTGTCTATGTTGACGCTCATCGAAACAGGTGCCATGCTGGCAGCGCAAGCCATCGACGAACGTCGAAACAACAGGGAGTCATCGTGAACGCACCCACCACCGCCCTGCCCACCGTGGTGATCGGTGCCGGCCCCATCGGCCTGGCCGCCGCCGCCCACCTCGTCGAGCGTGGCATCGAGCCGCTGGTCCTGGAGGCCGGGGACGGAGCGGGCAGTGCCGTACGTGAGTGGAGCCACGTGCGCCTGTTCTCCACCTGGGCCGAGCTCGTCGACCCGGCCGCCGAAAAGCTTCTGGCCCCCACCGGCTGGACCGCGCCGGACGGGGCGACGTACCCCACCGGTGGAGACTGGGCCGCCCAGTACCTCCAGCCGCTGGCCGACACCCTGGGCGACGCGGTCCGCTTCGGCGCCCGCGTCACCGGCGTCTCCCGCCTCGGTCGCGACCGGGTCGTGGACGTCGATCGCGATCAGCAGCCCCTCACCGTGCACATCCTCAACACCGACGGGACCGAGGAGCGGATCACGGCCGGCGCCGTCATTGACGCCTCCGGGACCTGGTCCACACCCAGCCCGATCGGCGGCGACGGCCTCCCGGCCCTCGGCGAGCGCACCGCTTCCGACCGCATCTCATACCGCGTCCCGGACCTCAAGGACCCGGCTGTACGCGCCCGGTACGAGGGCAGGCGCACTGCCGTGATCGGCTCCGGCGCCTCCGCCTTCACGGCCCTCGCCTACCTCGCCGACCTGGCCAAGGACACCCCGGGCACGCACGCCGTGTGGGTCCTGAGGCGCGGCATCGGCGGCTCGACCTTCGGCGGCGGCCAAGCCGACCAGCTGCCCGCCCGCGGCGCACTGGGCCTCGCCGCCAAGGCAGCCGTGGACGACGGGTACGCCGACGCCGTCACCGGATTCCGCACGACCGCAGTCGACAAGAGCGGCGACCAGCTGGTGCTCGTGGCCGAGGACAGCCGCCGCCTCGACCCGGTGGACGAGGTCATCGTCCTCACCGGCTTCCGCCCCGACCTGTCCTTCGTCGACGAGCTCCGTCTGGGTCTCGACGATCGTCTCCAGGCTCCGGTCGAACTGGCCCCGCTGATCGACCCGAACGTCCACTCCTGCGGAACCGTCTACCCACACGGCGTCAACGAGCTCTCGCATCCGGAGAAGGACGTCTACCTCGTCGGCATGAAGAGCTACGGCCGCGCCCCGACGTTCCTCGCGATGACCGGCTACGAGCAGGTCCGCTCCATCGCCGCCTCCCTCGCGGGAGACCAGGAGGCCGCCGGGCGCGTCGAGTTGACCCTCCCGGAGACCGGGGTGTGCGGCGGGGCGGGCCTGTTCGACGAGCCCGACGCCACCAAGGCGGACAGCAACGGCGGCTGCTGCGCCGCCCCCACCACTCTCCAGATCGGCGTCGACGCCCCGGCCACCTCCGGCGGCTGCTGAGTCCTCACCCATCCATCCATTCAGCAGGAGGCTCGTCATGTCCCGCGTACAGCTCGCCCTCCGCGTCCCCGACCTCGCCGCGTCCATCGCCTTCTACACCAAGCTCTTCGGCACCGAGCCCACCAAACTCCGCGACGGTTACGCCAACTTCGCCATCGCCGAGCCACCGCTCAAGCTCGTCCTCATCGAAGGCAACGCGGGCGAGAACACCCGCATGGACCACCTCGGCGTCGAAGTCGAAACCCCCGACGCCGTCCATGCCGCCACCACCCGCCTCGGCGAAGCGGGACTGGCCACCGCAGAGGAGAACGACACCACCTGTTGCTACGCCCTCCAGGACAAGGTCTGGGTCCACGGCCCCGGCCAGGAACCCTGGGAGGTGTACGTCGTCAAGGCCGACGCCGACACCCTGACCAAGCAGCAAGGCAGTTCGTGCTGCACCGGCCCGGACGCCGACGTCGGCGCGAGTAAGCCTGTCGCCGCCGGTGGGTGGTGCTGATCCGACGATGACCGACCTTCACACCACCGAGGCCGCGACCGGAACAGGGAACCGGTCGCGGCCTCGTGCCGCGTTCCCCGCCCTGGCGCCACCCAGATCCCAGCTGGGGCATCGTCTACTACGCCTTCCCCGTCCTGCTTCCCCACGTGACCGCGGACACCGGCTGGTCCACCAGCGCCGCCACCACAGCCTTCTCCGCCGCCCTGTTGGTCTCCGCCGTCGCCGGAATCCCCGTCGGCCTCATCCTCGACCGACAAGGCCCGCGCGCCGTGATGACCACCGGCTCCCTGCTCGCGGTCTCCGCCGTGCTGGCCATCGCCCTGGCCCCCAACCTCTACGTGTTCACGGCCGCCTGGCTCACGGCCGACATAGCCATGGCCGACACCTTCTACCAGCCCGCCTTCGCCGCCCTCACCCGCTGGTGAGTGCATAGGGTTCGCCGTACGCATCCGGTCCTCACCCACCGCACCAGGAGCACTCTTGCAAGGGGGCCAACCCGCTGAGGCGTACGTCCGACAGGTTCGAATCCTGGCTCTTCCGGTCCTCGGCCCACGGGGACCCGTGGGGAGCCATGGAGCGCGCTTCGGGAAGAACCGCCGCGTCCGAGACGGGATGCGGGGGTGCGGCCGACTGACGTACCGGTGCTCCTGTCAGGCTCCGACCGCACCCCCCAATCCTCAATTCCCGGGTGGCGTGGGAACGGTGATCACCGGGCAGACCGCGCGGTGCAGCAGTCCATGCACCACCGACCCCAGGCGCATGCCTGTGTAGCCGCCGCGGCCTCGTCTTCCGACGACGACAGACAGCGCATGTTCGGAGCTACGGGCCAGCTCTTCCACAGGGTGGCCGCGCACGACCTCGTGGGTCACCGGGACGTCGGAGTACTTGTCCGCCCACCCAGCAGTGGATTCCGAGAGCAGCCGACGGCGTTCGTTGAAGCCTGCCGACTCGTCGCCGAGGGAGAACACTGGGCGTGGCCACGCCCAGACCGCACGCAATGTGGCACCGCGCAGGCTCGCCTCCTCCAGGGCCTGCGCCACGGCAGCGCGAGAAGAGACGCTGCCGTCGACGCCCACGACGAGGTACGGCGGCTCCTGGGTGATGTGTTCCGGATCGCCGACCACAACGACCGGACAGTCCGCCTGCGCGCTCACCGGGACCACGATGGAACCGCCGCTCAGAATCTCCTCGGCTCGGCTGAGGCGACGTGTGCCGAGGACAATCATGTGCGCCTTCGCGGATTCGTGGCACAGCGAGAGGGCCGGGCTACCGTCGATCAGGTGAGTGGTCAGCTCAAGGTCCGGATGGCGCGCCCGCACGAAGGAGGCCGCCGACGCAAGTGAGTCCGCACCTCGCTTGCGCAGGGCGAGATGGTGCGGCGTGACCTCTCTGTGGGCGACGTCGGTGTGCTTATGCTCCTCCTTGGGCACCGCGAGCAGCAGGCGCACTGCCAGGTGCCTCTGCACGGCCTCGTCGGCGGCCCAGGCGAGAGCCAGAAGACTCGGCTTCAGCGGGTCGACGCCCACTGTGATGTGACGGCGTTTTTTGGGGTCCGACATATCTCCTCCGGGTGTCTCGGAGCGGCTTACAGGAGGGGTTGCTGGGCTAGGGGCCCTGCTCTTTCGTACGCGGCACCAGTTCCACCGGGCAGTGCGCGTGGTGCAGGACCGCGTGCGTGACCCGGCCCAGAGCCCGGTCCGATGGCATGGTGTGCCCCTCGGCCTCCCATGACCAGCAGGTAGGCCCCGCGGGATGCGTCGACGAGAGCTTCGGCCACCGAGATGCCCTTGTCGATCCGCACACTCATCGTGGTTCCGGGAAGTTGTCCCGGATGCGGGCGGCCACGGCGGAGATCTTGTCCTTCCGCTCCTGAGCGATCTCGCCTACGTCGTCCAGCATGGTGGCCACGACCCCGACGTGCTGGAACATGTTCCAGATGTTGAGCAGTCTCAGTGACGCCTTGCGCAGCTGTGCGCTCTGCGCCGCGTGGCGGACCACATCGAGGTCCTCCTCGTCCCGCACGCCGACCAGCACGGTACCTGTGCTATCGGCGTCCTCGACTCCACGCACCACAACGACCGGTCCGTTCGCTCCGGCTGCCGTGCCCAGTCCCACGGAGCCGTGCGTCAGCGAGCCGAATCCGCCAAGGCCACGGCTGCCCACAACGATCGTGCCGTGGTTGCCGGCCACCGTGTGCAGGGTCTCCGCCGGTTCGCGGTGGCTGAGCTCGGTGGTGACAAGCAATCCGGGGAAGCGTTCGGCGAACCGGGCGGCCGTCGCGTTCAGGAGCTCCCGGCCGTGCTGTAGCACCAGCCGAATGGACTCGACCGAGGCATACGCGGCCCTGTTGTCCGTACCTGCCGCGTGCACGATGTGCAGCGGCTGCCCTCGACGCTCTGCCTCCGCCGCGGCCCACAGCACGGCCGCCGCGGCGTTGGCCGAACCGTCCACGCCCGCAATGACCGGCCCGGTTTTCGGGCTTTCGGATGTGTTCACGGTTCCTCGCACGCTCTGCTCCGAAGGGATCTCTCTTACGGTGGCATTGCGCGGGCGGTGGCGCGAGAGGGCCGCAGGGGCCCGGGGAAGGGCCAATGGTCCTGTATGTCGGGCCGTGCTGGGCAGGCCGCTTCTCCCCGAACACGTACGGGGAGGAACGAGTGGCGTCCAGCGGCGAGGAACCGTCCGGTCCCGCCCGGGGCCCCTCGGCCCCTGCTGCGGCTGCCGGGAGACCGGGAGACTGTAACCGTGGCCACCCGGCGCGGCCACGGGCGACGGTACGCCGCACAGTAGGCCCCCTGGAAGGTCCGCATCATGACTCTCAACGTGACGGTTGGCCTGGACGGCTCGCCCGAAAGCCTCGCCGCCGCCGAATGGGCGGCCCGCGAGGCGCTGTTGCGGGGCGCGGCCCTGCACCTCGTGCACGCACAGGATTGGCCGACAACGTCCGTCATCCCCCTGGTCGGCCCAGTCCTGGTGCGTAGCGGGACGGAGCGGGCGGATCCGCCGCCCGGTGGCGACGATTCCGACGTAACGAGTCGTGCCCAGGGCCGCTACCGGGACGTGGTCGTCGGGATCGACGTCCGGCAGCCCTGCGACAAGGTGATCGCCTTCGCTTTCGAGGAGGCCGCCCCCTACGTGCCTGCACCCTGCGAGCCGTGCACGCCTGGACACTGCCACCGGCCTACACCTACGCGGTCATCGCCGATCCCGGCATCTCCCTCGAGATGGGCCGACAGGTGGCCAGGACGCTCAGTGACCTGCTCCTGCCCTGGCGACAGAAGCACCCGTCCGTGAGGGTTGTCGAGAGGGCGGTTTTCGGTCCGTCGGCTTCCGAGCTCGTGTGCGCCTCGGCGGACGCGGAGCTGATCGTCGTCGGGCGCCGTGCCCGGCACGCCACGCTGGGTGCCCTCATCGGGCCCGTCACGCACGCGGTGCTGCACCATGCCGCCTCACCGATCGCAGTCGTCGCCCATGACTGATCCACAACTGTCCGCCCACTCGACTCCCGGAGGGAGGCTCTCGTGCCTTTCAGCCCACTCGACGCGGCCCTGGCGAACGCCCTGGTTGAGGACGCCACAGCTGCTCGGTCCCTGCGCAACGCCCAGCCCTGGAAAGTTCGCTTCCTGCATGGGAACAATGCGTTCCACCGCCGGGGCGTCGATGTCGCGGCACCTGTTGCCACCCCCTTGATTTCCCTGATCGAGGAGGCAACCGGAGCCGCGCCGACACCGTGGCCTTGCTGCGCCTGAGCAAAGCGGGTGTGGGCATCATAGGAACCGTGATCACCGCTCGTTCACGCGCTGTGGGCAGGTCCTCGCCGAGAGCCTGTTGCCCGACGGGACCGTCGTCGCCACCGTGATCCGGGCCGGCCGGCCGACGGTGCCCGGGCCGGGAGTACGGCTCAGGCCCGGCGACGAGCTGCTCCTTGTGTCCCACAGCGCCACCGAGCAGGAGATCCATTCAGCCTTCCCATGACCGACCGGCTGCCTACTACGGCGTCGTCGGTCTGTCCGGCACACCGGCGGCCCATCGCCGCCGAATCAAGTCCTCGTGCTCCGACTGCTCCAGCGCCAGGTCCGCTGCCGCGAGTTCTTCGGTCAGTCGTGGAATCCAGTGCCTGCGCAGTGCACGGGTCCGCTGCCGGGTCCGCTCCGCCTCGGCCCCGACCAAACGGGAGGCGGTGCGGGCAGCCGCGTACTCCGCCGCAGCGCGCACCGTCTCGCGGTAGGCGGCCTCGGCTCGGGCAAGGGCCGTGTTCCCCGGGGCCGTCTCATCCGGAGACCGGACCGCCGGCGTCCAGACAACTCCCGACGGGTGCCGTACTCCCATGGATGTGGTCCATTCGACGGTGACGTCCGCTCGGTCCGCGACAGCGGCTGCCTCCAGGGCACCTTCCCCGCTCAGCACCAGCCCCCTCAGCAGCCAGATCTCGGCCTCCGCCAGCAGCTCGAGCCAGGCGCGGCGTGCGCTCTCCTCGGTCTCCTGGAGGCTCCGCTGACGGCCTCGGAGGATTCGCAGTTTCCGCTCCAGCAGGTCGGCGCCACGCAGTGCCACTTCCAGGTTGTGGCGAAGGCGCAGCCGCCCGGCCCGGCCGGGAGGCACACGCCGTGCCCGGGTCATCCGTCGTCCTCCGCCTCGTCGGCCCGCGTGTCGAGGAACTCGGACGGAATCATGCCGAGCTGACTCCGTGGCAGGGTGCGCAGCACATGCCAGGCGCGGTCCAGGGCCTCGTCGAAGGGACGGTTCTCGTCGGGCCGCTGGGCCAGGAAGTGGTCCAAGAACGCCTGGTCGAGGTCCAGATACCGCTCGTCGGTCGGACTCAGGGCCGCTCGTCCGATCAGGTCGGCGAGCTCGCGGATCTGCCGGGCCCGGGCGAGAGCGGCGAGCAGTTGGGCGGCGACGTCCAGATGGTCGGCCCGCGTCCGGCCCCGCCCTGCCCCCTTGCGCATCAGCCGGGAGAGCGAGGCGAGAGGGTCCACGGGCGGGTACACACCGCGAGCGTGGGCTTGCGGGGACAGCACGATCTGGCCTTCGGTGATGTACCCGGTCAGATCGGGAACCGGGTGGGTGATGTCGCCGGCCGGCATGGTGAGCACCGGCAGCACGGTGAGGGATCCGGGCACTCCCCGGATCTTCCCGCACCGCTCGTACAGCGAGGCTAGGTCGCTGTAGAGATAGCCGGGGTAGGCACGTCGGCCCGGAATCTCGCCCCTGGCGGCGGACACCTCCCGCAAGGCCTCCGCGTACGCGGTCATGTCGGTCATGACGACCAGCACGTGCCGTCCCTCCGCGAAGGCCAGATGCTCGGCGACGGTGAGAGCCACACGAGGGGTGAGCAGCCGTTCGATCACCGGGTCGTCGGCGGTGTTGAGCATGAGTGCCAGCTCGCCCGCGCCGAACCGTTCCGCGAGGCCCGCGCGGACGCCGTCGGCATCCGCGTGGGTGAGCCCCATGCCGGCGAAGACGACGCAGAAGGACTCGCCTCCGCTCGTGGACTGAGCCGCGATCTGAACGGCCAGTTCGAGGTGGGGCAGCCCGGCTGTGGAGAAGACCGGCAGCTTCTGACCGCGTACCAGCGTGGTGAGCACGTCGACGGCGCCCACACCGGTCAGCACGGGCTCGGCCGGCGGCTCACGCCGCACCGGGTTGATCGGGGAGCCCCCGACCGCGGCGGCGGGACCGAAGACCGGAGGGCCTCCGTCGATCGGCTCGCCGCGGCCGTTGCACACACGTCCCAGCCAGCCGGTTCCGACGGGAATGCGCAGGGGAGTACCGGCGAACGAAACCCGGGTACGGTCGGCAGCCATTCCGGCCGTACCCTCCAGGACCTGGACCACGGCGAGGTCGCGGTCGACTTCCAGGACGAGTCCGTGCCGCTCTCCGCCGGAGTCGAGACTGATCCGCACGAACTCGTCCCAGCCGACGCCTGCCACGCCCTCGATGACGGCGAGCGGCCCGCGCAGCTCCCGGACGGCCGTGTACTCGATCTCTCCCCAGTCGGTCATGGCACCAACTCCCGTAGGCAGGCGAGAACTTCGTCCCGACGCGTGTCCACCCCGGCGGCATCGCCCGGGCCGACCTCTTCCCGGGCGCGCAACAGAGGTGTGAAGTCCGCCTCTTCGACGGCTTCGGCCGCCGCGCCCGATTCGACCAGTTCCCGGCAGCGGCCGACGACCGCCAGGACGGCATCCACCAACGCGGCTGTCTTCTCCGGCGCGCAGTAAGCGTCCAGCTCCGACAGTGCGCTCTGCTGAAGCACACCCTCGCGGACCAGGCGGCCGCCGAGCACGCTGATCCGCTCCTGTGCGGGCAGCGCGGTGATGCCGACGAGGTCGACGAGGTCGGCCAGCCGGTCGGCCTCCGAGAGCAGCGCGGCCACCCTGCCGCGGCGCTCCGCCCAGGCCGGATCTCCTGACTGCGCGTGGGCGACGGCCAGGGCACCGACCTCGCGGGAGAAGGAATCCGACCAGGAGACGGCGGGGTAGTGCCGGGCGTAGGCCAGCTCCCGGTCGAGGGTCCACACGCACCGTACGAAACGCTGTGTGTGTGCCGTGACGGGTTCGGTGAGATCGCCGCCGGGGGGCGAGACAGCGCCGATCACGGAGACCGAGCCCTCTCGGCCGCCCAGTGTCCGTACCGCTCCGGCCCGTTGGTAGAACGCCGCGAGTTCCGAGGCCAGTCCGGCGGGATAGCCCTCCTCGGTGGGCAGCGCGCCCACCCGGGAGGCGAACTCACGCAGTGCCTCGGCCCAGCGGGATGTCGAGTCGGCGATGACCACGACGTCGAGCCCCATGTCCCGGAAGTACTCGGCGACCGTGGCGCCGGTGTGGATGCTCGCCTCCCGGGCCATCATCGGCATGTTCGACGTGTTGGCGATGGTCACCGTGCGGTCGGCGAGCCGGCCCCCTGTCCTCGGGTCGTCGAGCGCGGACAGCTCCGCGATCACATCGGCCATTTCGTTACCGCGTTCTCCGCATCCGACGTAGACGATCACATGGGCGTCGCACCACTTCGCGATCTGCTGCAGAAGCACTGTCTTGCCCGTGCCGAAGCCTCCGGGAACGGCAACCGCGCTGCCCCGCGCCACGGGGAAGAGGAGGTCGATGGCGCGCTGTCCGGTGGTGAGCGGCTGTGCGGCCGGCAGGCGCTCCCGCACGGGGCGGGCGCGTCGGACCGGCCAGGCGGCGGCCATGCGCACTTCGGTGCCCGCGACGACGGCCAGCACCGCTTCCGCCGGGTACCGGCCGTGCGGCGCGATGCGCGAGACGGCACCCGAACAGCCCGGGGGTACCAACACACTGACGGGCACGGGGCCAGGGCCGCCGGTTTCGCCGACAACATCGCCCTCGTCTACCTGTTGCCCCTCTGTCACACGCGGCGTGAACGGCCAGGTGCGCTCGTCGGACGGAAGAGAGCGCGAGCCGGTGCCGGTGACGAGCCGGTCCCCGGCCCCCTGGAGCGGCCGCAGCAGACCGTCGTAGACGCCGCCGAGCAGCCATGGACCGAGCGGTACGGACAACGGACTGCCCTGCGGGTGTGCCGGATGTCCGGGAGCCAGGCCCCCGGTGTACTCGTACGCCTGGACGGTGACGACGTCACCGGCGATGGCCACCACCTCCGCGGCAAGCCCGGCGTCGCCGAGCAGCACGACGTCATGCATGGCGGTACCGGCGGTGCGGTCCAGCTCGACCAGAGGCCCGGCCACTCGCAGGATCCGTGGCGGGCCTACGGCGCCCACAGGGACTCCGCCTCCGTGCTTGCCCTGTCCAGCGCACGTGTCGCCAAGGCCGTCAGGCTGAGGTCGGCCCGCCTTCCGGATACCACGGCCACGACTCCGCCGTCGGCGTGCGCGGTGATCCGCGCTTCCGGCCCGAGCAGTGACCTGGCCCGCCTCTGAAGAGATGCCTGTACGGGGGCGGAATCCCGACCGGACTGCTGGACGTGTTTGACGACGCGGCGGTGCAGCTCCCGGTACGTCTCGCCCTGGGCCGCGAGTTCAAGGGCTCTGGCCGTGGCGCGGGCACGCGTTCGTTCCTCCGCCGCGGCCGAGGCCCCGTCGGCCTCCCCCTCTCGCCGGGCCCTGTCGAGGATCTCCGCGGCCTCCGCACGGGCCGCCGCCAGCGTGTCGGCCGCGTCCTTGTGCGCCTCGGCAAGCAGCTGCGCGGCATCGGCCTCGGCCTCGCGCCGCAGCTCGGCACGCGCGGGCTCCAGAGGGTCCGCGGGTTCGTCGGGCGGGCGGGTCATGGCGGCATCACCGCGACCAGTGGCCGGACGCTGTCCAGCGCAACGGCCCCGAGCGCCTTCGCGGCCGCCGGAGTGAGGATGACGAGCGTGGACCCCTCGGACAGGTCCTGCCAGGCGCGGCGGACCTCCTCCGGATCATCGGCCGCATGGATCGTGACACCGACCAGACTCAGCCCGCCCACCCGGACCTGTTCTCCGATGGCGGCCACGGTGCCCATGGTCAGGCCTTCCCGATGAGCAGGATGGCAACGACCAGGCCGTACACGGCGATCCCTTCCGCGAGTCCGACGATCACCATGGCCCGCCCGAAGAGTTCGGGCCGTTCGCTCAGCGCCGCCAGCGCCGCGGCTCCGGTGTACGCGACAGCGATGGCGGCACCGATCGACGCCCCGGCCACCGCGATGGCGGCCCCGATGAGTGCTGCCGATCCCGCCCCCTGACCGGCGGCGGCCTGACCGGGGGCGGCCTCGGCCGCACCTCCGAGGGCCGTCGCCAACAGGACGAACGCACCGCCGAGCAGAGCGAGGTTGGAGATCAGAAGCCACCGTACGGCTCCTTTCCCACGCCGCCGGGCCAGCAGACGTACGGCCCAGAAACCGGCCGCCAGAACGGGCATGACGACGAGCCAAGTGATCACGAGGTGACCTCCAGATGTCCCGTGGGCACGTGCCAGGGGCGGAACGGCCGACCCTGAGCTGTGAAGACACGGGAGAAGAGTTCGTAGAACTCCAGCCGCAGTGCCTGTACTCCGGCGACCAGTGCTTCAAGTGCGAAAGCAACCGCCGTACCGGCGACGAACACGAGCGTCGCTCCGATCAGCGGCAGGGCCCCTCGCGATGCAAGCCCTGATGTGGCGCGCCAGACCAGATCTCCGAGTGCCGCATGGGTGAGTCCGAAGGCCGCGAGGCGGGCGAAGGACACGGTGTTCGTGCCGGTCCGCACCACGACATCAAAGAGCTGGACGCCGGTCTGGGCCGCTCCGCCGAGCCCGCCGGCCGTGGCTGCGTACAGCCCGGTCACCGTCAGTGCCAGTCCTGCCGAGGCGAGCACCGCCCCGGCAACGGCATACCCGGGGCGGTGGAGAAACAGGCCCGCGCTGCCCAGTGCGAGTCCCAGGAAGAGTGTCAGGCCCGCGGTTCCCGAGGCCGCGTACAGGGCATTGGCCGGGCCGCCCTCCCGCCACCGGTTCACGGTCCCGCCCACATGGGCGAGTACAAGCAGTACCGCGCCGAGCCCGATCGCGGCCACGAGCAGCCGCTCCGGCTCGTCCAGAGGGTTCAGCCACAGAACAGGAAGGACCCCGGTGGGCCCGAAGAACTCGCCGTAGGCGATCCCCGCCAGGGTCCCGGCGACGCCCGCTCCGGCCAGGAAAGGCCAAAGGTGGCGCAGCGGCAGCAGGCGCCGTGGGCGGCCGAACCGCAGCAGCAGGGCACCGAGGAGCAGCAGCGCACCGTGACCGGCGTCCCCGAACATCACACCGAACATCGCCACATAGGAGATCCCGGCCGGCCAGGTCGGGTCGACATCCGCATAGGGCACCGTGCCGTAGGTCGTCACCAGAGGTGTGAACGAGCCCTGGGGCGGCCCCGTGGCGCGCAACTGCGTCGGCGGATCGATCCCTCGGGGGACCGGCAACCGCACCAGCGCCGCCCCGGTGCCCGCGAGCCGCTCAGCCAGGCGGACAGATTCCCCGGCCGGGCACCAGCCGGCGAGCGCGGCCACGTCCCCGCGCTGGACGGCACCGGCCAGGCGCTCCTCCAGCTGAGCCTCACCCGCCAGGAGCCCGAACTGATGCTCCCGCTCCAGGACATAGAGGTCGGGCGTCTCGGCAGCCAGCACCGGAGCGGCCGGGGGGGATGCCAGGCGCTGAAGCAGCCCGGCGGCCGGGCCGAGGCTCGCCTCCTCGGCCCGGTCGAGCTCCACGCATCCCGCATCGGCGATCCGCACCAGTGTCTCCCTGAGCACCGCACGAGGTGCAACGACTGCGACCCGTTGCATACGGACCGGCGCCATGACCTCAGACCACGGCATCGAACACCACCTCCAGCGATCCGCCGCCGCGTGCGGCGAGCTCCAGCGCGGCCCGGACCCGCCACGCGTCCACGGACAGCACGGCGACGGCGCCCACCACAGGAGTGAGGTCATAGCCCCTGTTGTCTGTCATGGCGACGCCGTCCTCCTCCAGGGCGGTCCACCACCGGGCTTCCGCCCGCCACAGCTCGCCCGCGTCGGCGATATCGGCCACCGGCCAGCGCGCGTGGCGGGGCAGGAACGCCCGGAACTCCTCGAAGGAAGAGGCTTCGACCGTCCGCCGGCCCAGGAGCTCACTGGCACGACGGGCCGTCTGCTCCGTCAGGGGACGGCCGTGGACGAACAGCTCACGGCCCACCAGCACGGCGGCGCGGCCGGTGGCCCACCGGCGCGCGGGCGGCAACCGCTCAGCGGTGTGGGCGGCGGCCGAGATCCGCATGCCGGTGGCCATCGCCGCCGGTGAGTCTCCGCCCGGATCTCCCCATGCCGAGGATGCGAGCGCGGCTCGCAGTTCGCTCGGTGCGGCTGCATGTCCGATCCGGCGCGATGCGGTGGCCAGGGAGCCCAGCCGGTACGGCTGCGGCGCCGAACCGCCGGTGAGCGACCGCAGCCGCTGCTCGGCGTTGGCGATCTCAAATCCGGCGGCCAGCAGCCTCAGGGCATCCGTCCCGGTGTACGGGAGCCATCCCGCCAGTACCCGCAGATGCCACAGAAGAGTTGCTGACACCGCCCGCTGCGCCTGTGCCAGCGAGGCGTCCGTCGTGACGTATCTGCGGTAGGGCGTGGCAGCGAGCTGTCGCAGGGCATCGCCCAGTGTCGCGGCGGCTGCCACCTCCCTGGTGCCCGAGATGCCCAGGCTCTTGGTGATCAGGGCCCGCGCCCTGGTCACCGCCCCGACCCACCCGGGGCCCATCGCGGTCTTCCGGCGTCGTCCGGTCCAGGGCAGTCCAGCCCCCGGAACGCTTCGGCCACCAAGCGGTCGACCACGACGGGCATCCGCTCCGCCGCCCGGCGCCGCAGCTGCGCCGCGGTCTGCTCGCCCACTGCGAGCGATCGGGCCGCCTCCTCGCGGGCCGCCAGCAGCAGGGGCGCGGCCGCATCCTGTCGTACGTGTGCGGCCCTGCCTCTGGCCTCGGCCACGATCCGAGCCGCTTCCGCGCCGGCCTCCTGGCGCATGGCCGCTGCCTTCAGGGATGCGGCTGCACGGATCGCGGCGGCCTGTTCCTGGGCCTGAGTCAGCTGCGACAAGGAAGACTCCAATTCGGCAGCCAGCTCCGTCGTGCGGTCTGGGGGGACTCCGGCGGCGGCCGCCCCTGGGGTGCCGACGGGACGGAATCGCGCGAGGAAGTTCGGAAACTTCACCACGTTGGCCCTCTTTTCCGTCGCCTCCTACTCAAGGTTCCACATCGAATGCGGCCTGTCGCCCTGGCATGGGCCGTCCGTCGGGCCACCCGGGCCGTCCGGCACTTGGCTGGAGCGCAAATGGCGGAATACTGGTGAAATAGCAGGAAGGCCTGTCGATCTGGGAGGCCGCTGTGAGCGAGCGCGAGAAGTTCTCTGCAGGAGCCGAGGCCCGCCGCGCCATGCCGGGCGGGGCTTGGAGTCCCGAGGAAACCCGCCGGCAGGACATGCTGGTGCGCTACATCGGTGCTGTTGCCGCGATCTCCACGAAGCAGGCGGTCGGCGCGCGGCCTGCCCATGAAGAGCCGCCCGTCCACGATGAGCGGCCCACCGAGCAGCCGGAGCCTTCACCCGTTGTCACGTCGGCCGCCCCGACGGCGCCGCTGCGGGTGCGCGAGGTGATGGACGTGCCGGCTGCCTCGGTCAGGGGCGACCTGCCGTTCATGGAGATCGCCCGGATGCTGTCGCGGGAGCATTTTGGTTCCGTGCCGGTCGTCGACGCCGAGGACCGGGTGATGGGAGTCGTATCGGAATCCGACCTACTGGCCAAGGCGGCGATCGAGGCATCAGGTCACCGCCCCGGCGCGATCGGCAGGCTGCGGGAGCGACGCCTCCACGAGAAGGCAGAAGGTGAGACGGCCGAGGCATTGATGACGAGCCCGGCGGTCGCGGTCTACCCCGGGGCGTCGGTTGCCGAAGCCGCCTGGGTGATGGCGCTTTCCCGGCTCAAGAGGCTGCCGGTCACGGATCACGAAGGACGCCTCGTGGGTGTGGTGCAGAGGAATGCGTTGCTGCAGGCACTCGTGCGCGACGACTCGATGATCCGCCAGAAGATCGAGTCCGAGATTCTCGAACGCCATTTCCCGAAAGCCAGGGACACGGTCGAAGTGACAGTGCACAACGGCGCGGTCGAAGTCAGCGGCCGGATGGACGAGGGTGGCATTCCCCGACTGCTGGCGCAGATCAAGGAGATCGAAGATGTCACCGAGGTCGTCGATCATCTCTCCGCCGAGTGAGGCCCGCTGGAGGCCGCGCCCCGGTGGGACCTGGTGGAGCCCCAGCGGTCCGCGCGCTTCCGTAAGGGAAGAGGCCAGGGGCCGCACTGGTCCTGAGGAGGTGGCGCCGATGTCCGATGCGACGGTCACCGATCTGTACGAAGTGACGATGGCGATGTCGTATCTGCGGGAGGCGAAGACCGGCCCGGCGACGTTCAGCCTCTTCGTCCGCAACCTGCCGTCCGAACGCGGCTTTCTGGTTGCCGCGGGGTTGGAGTCGGCGCTGGACTTTCTTTCCGGACTTCGCGTCGGCCCCGAGGACGTCAACGCCTTCGCCTCGGCGCTGCACCGGCCGCCGCGCGATCTGGAGCCGCTGCTCGGCCTGGAGTTCACCGGCCGGGTGCGGGCGGTGCCGGAAGGGCGGATCGTGCTCGCCGGAGAGCCGCTGCTGGAGGGACCGCGGGCCCGGCTCGGCGATCCGGCTGGACAGCGGCGACCTCGGTGCCCTGGCAGTACGGGCGCGCTCCATCCTTGACGCCGCTGGTCTGCCGGATGTACGGATCGTCGCCAGCGGCGGTCTCGACGAGTACGCCGTGGAGGAACTGGTGCGCTGTGGAGTGCCGATCGACATCTACGCCGTCGGCACCCGCGTGGGTGTCTCGGCCGACGCCCCGTATCTGGACTCGGCCTACAAGATGGTCGAGTACGACGGCCGGCCGGTCATGAAGCTTTCCGCGGCGAAGGTGTCGGCACCTGGGCAGAAGCAGGTGTTCCGCTGCCCCGGATATGCCGATGTGATCGGTCTTAGCGATGAGCAGCCACCTGACGGGGGCGTGCCGTTGCTGGAGACGGTGATGCGGCACGGGCAGCGGGTCGGTGAGCGGCCCATGCTTGAGGAGTGCCGGGAGAAATTCGCCGCCGATCTGGCAGAGCTGCCACCAGAGGCCCGGCGGATCGGAGCGCCCGTCGTACCTCGGGCGGTGGCCTCTGGGCGGCTGACCGCGCTGGCCGACCGGGTCCGGCGGCGCATCGAGGAGGAGACCCTGGCCCCAGCCGCGGGGCCCCGGAGCCCGGAACGAGCCATACCCGGATCACATCGGTCCGTACCGAGGTGAGGAGGAAAGTGATGCCGCATACCGTGGAGTGGAAGGTTCGCCTCTACCTCTTCGAGGACGAGGGAACGACGAAGGCACGTGTGGTGCTGGATACCGGAGCCACGGCGCTCACCGGACACGGGGTCGCGCACCGTAACCCGGGGGACACGGACGTGCCGGAGATCGGTGACGAACTGGCGGCGGGCAGGGCCATGCGCGACCTCGGCCAGCAGCTGGTGGATTTCGCCGAGCGCGACATCGAGGGCATGGGCGCCCCCGCGACCGGCCCGAGCACCCGCCAGGTTGCTGGGTGGCCCCTGTGACCGCAAGGCCACACCGCATCGAGATCACCGGCTGAGGTCGGCGCGGGATCAGCCGCCAAGATCTGTGCCGGCTACGGCAGGCCGGCGGTACCGCCCTCGGCCTTGATCCGCCCCCGGTCCTGGATGTCTCACGCGCCGGTGGGCGAACTCCGGGCGTCGTCGGTCCGGTAGGTGAGGTGCTCAGAGACCGAGACCACGCCGTCAACGCTCCGGCACAGCCGCTCGATGATGGGGATCAGGCTTTTGAACGCGACGGATCCACTGAGGGTGACCTGCCCCTCGCGTACCTCGACCGTCACTTCTGAGGAAGCAAGTGCCATCGTCCGCTGCAGCACATCCAGGGCGATCTCCTCGCGGATGGCGTCGTCACGGCGCAGAAAAATCCGCAGCAGGTCACTGCGGCTGACGATGCCCTGGAGCCTGTCCGTCTCGTCCACGACGGGCAGCCGCTTGACGTTTTGGACTGCCATGAGGCGGGCCGCTTCGACCACGGTCCACTCCGGACGCGCGCACACTGCGGGAGCCGACATCAGCTCCTCGGCCCTGGCCCCCTCGGCCTTGGCCCGCTCCCACGCCTCCAGATGCGGAATCGGTGTCCGGCCGGACGGGTCGGTTTGGTCCGCGGACTTGCGCAGCAGGTCGGCCTCGGACACCACACCCATGGGGCGGTCCAGTTCGTCCACCACGGGTACGGCGGTGACATCGTTCTCCGCCAACAGCTTGACGATCTCCTTGAACGGCATGTCACGCCGCACCCGGACGACCTCTCGGGTCATGAGCTCTGCGACCGTTCGGTGGTGCATGTCGCCTCTCCCTTCCGGGTCGTGCCAGTCAGTCCGTGGTCACGTGTCAAGCGTAGGGTGAGCCGCCCAAGGCCCGTTCTGGGGCCAGTAGGCCCGGGACCGGCCTCTTCGGCCCCCCGGATCAGGCTCTCTCATCCCATGCGGCGGCACGCCGTGCGTGGCACGTTGGGTACAGCAACATATTGAGGAAACGGCGGCGATCATGCGAGCTCACCTCGGCGATCAACTTGTTGTCGAAAGCCCGGCCACCGGCGCTACCAGGCGCGACGGCGAGATTGTCGGACTCCACCACGCGGATGGAACTCCTCCCTACGACGTGCGCTGGTCGGATACGGACGAGGTGACGCTCGTGTTCCCCGGGCCCGACGCCCATGTCCGTCACGTCGAGCACGGGCCCGGGAGAACCCGCGAGCCTTCCCAGCCGATCGTGGATGAGGTGGGTGCCGCGTCCGACAAGACCCGGCTTGGTGGGGCACCCAACGCTGGCGACATCGGTCGGCGTGTGGCCACCGAACGTAAGCGACAAGGGTTGACCCGGGGAGAAACAGCCCGCCGTGCCAGAATGGCGCCGGACTACCTGGCATACCTCGAAGAACACCCGGCCGACCCGAGTCTGGCCAGTCTCATCAGACTGGCCGCCGCGCTGGGCACCAGCGTCGCAGCCCTGCGCGGGGGCGGTATCGATCTGCCGCCCGGCCAGGGCATGGCGCTCCTCCACCCTCAGCTGCGGGACCTCGGCCCTGACGAATGCCGCGCCCGGCTTTCCGCGCATGGCGTGGGGCGCATCGCGGTGTCGACACCCGATGGCCCGGCAGTCGTCCCGGTGAACTACGAGGTCATCGATGACGCGATCGCTTTCCGGACCGCGCCTGACTCGGTGCCTGCGGCGGCTGTGGGAACGGACGTCGCATTCGAGGTCGACCATATGGACGAGGCCATGAGCCAGGGCTGGAGCGTGCTCGTCGTCGGCCCTGCGCGGGTTGTCACGGAGCCCGACGCCGTGCGACGGCTGACCGACCGCGCCCACACCAAGCCATGGGCGGGAGGTGAACGCGAGATGTGGGTGTCGATCCAGCCCACGCGCGTTACGGGACGCCGCATCAGTCCGGCGGATGAGTGAGTGGCCATGGGCTGCCGCTCGCGCGGCGCGCATTCCACGACCACGATCCGGCCTAACCGCACAGCTACCCCGCCCAAGGGGTCAGCCGGCTCGCGAAGGGAGGCTCCGGTGATCCAACAAGCACTTACTCAAGAGCGTGTGACGGCCCTGGTCTACGACGCCGCTGCCGCTCCTTCGATGCACAATGCGCAGCCGTGGCGCTTTGTCTATTCCCAGGGCAGCCACACCTTCCAGGTACGCGCCGATTTCGACCGCGTCATGCCGCACGCCGACTCCGACACCCGCGCCCTCCACATCGGCTGCGGCGCCGCACTGCTCAACCTGCGGGTAGCGGTGATCCACGCGGGCTGGTACCCGGCAACCCGTCTGCTGCCTGAACCTACCGACCCGGCTCTGCTCGCCACCGTGCAGCTAACCGGCCTCGGCAGCGGCGAGAGTGATCTCGCCACGCTGTATCCGGCGATTCACCAGCGGCACATCAGCCGCTTCCCATTCGAGGAGACGGACATACCCGAGGCCGTGCAGACGGCCCTCCGTGATGCCGCCGACCTTCAGGGAGCATCACTGTCCTTCCCGCCGCATGGCATCTGCAGGAGGTGCTGGAGCCGGCCGAGGAGGCCGAGGCACGCAATCTGACCGACCGGGGTAGCGACGAGGACCTGGCCGCCTGGACCCGTATCGACGCCCCATCGGTGAACACGGCCCCTGACGGGTCCCGAAGTACGCCTACGGGCCGCGCAAGCGCGGTGGCAAAGCCCCGATGCGTGACTTCGCCGGCACCAGGACAGTGGAGGGACGCAGCGCGACCGAGTTCGAACGCTCCCCTCACCTGGCCCTTCTCAGCACGGCACGCGACCGGCCGGAGGACTGGCTGCGCGCAGGCCAGGCCATGGAGTGCGTCCTGCTGCTGGCCACCCTCGAAGGCCTCTCCAGCTCATTCGTCACCCAGGCCCTGGAATCGTCGGATCTGCGCTGGCCGCTGCGGGACCCGATATCAGGGACCGGCCACGTACAGATGGTGCTGCGCCTCGGATACGGTCCCAAAGGCCCCAGCACGCCGCGCCGCCCGGTGTGGGACGCGCTGGACATCGAGCCCTGAGTGACCGTGAGTGGCGACCCGCGCTCGAGGTGGAAGGCTGAACCTATGAGCGGCTACAGACCGTTCTTCAGAAGGCTGCCCTTGATCCTGGGAGTCGCGACCGCCGCCTACGCCGTGGTGGTACGGCCACGAACCTTTCGCTGGGGCGCGACAAGTGACGAAGCGGCCCGTGCCTTTCCGGGAGACGACCTCATCCCGTACGCCGACGGCCAGTCGACGATGGCCACGACGCTGCCCGCGCGACCCGAGGAGCTCTGGCGCTGGTTGCAGCAGATGGGCTGCAACCGGGCCGGCTGGTACAGCTGGGATCTGCTCGACCATTTCGGCCGACCGAGTGCCAAGAAGTTTGTGCCGGAGTGGCAGGACGTCAAGGAGGGCCAGCACCTCGACACCATGCCGAACGGCATGACCTGGTTCACTGCGGAACTGGTGGATCCGCCCAGGTCACTGCTCCTGCGGGCGGATTTGAAGTTTCCCTCGGGCCTACCGTTCGACCCGCTCCACTGGCCCCCGCCGAAGGCCTACGCCGATGGAATCTGGGCATTCCACCTTGAGTCGGCCACAGCCGATTCGACTCGCCTGGTTGTCCGCACGCGAGGCCGCAGCACGCCGCGCCCGCTGATGCGGATCGTTGACCTCCGCCAGTTCCGGAACCTGCGCACGCGTCTCCGGACGAGTGCGTCTGCCCGAACGCGGGAGTCGGCCGGGTCCTGACCCGTCGTCCGCATTGCTGCCGTTCTTCGGCATTCCCAAGGGAAGAGCCCGCCGGTCTCCCCCTCCTCCGGGTCAGCGCCTACGCCTCCCTAAGGCCCCGAGTACCGGCCGTTCCGGCTGGACATGGGAGGGCGTGAGCTAGACGAGCCGGAGATTCTCCAGGCGTGACCCGCTCCTGGCTGATCAGCCGGCGACACCCCGATGTCACCGGCACGTGTGGTGCCTCGGATCTCTCCTCCCGTCAGGTTTCGCTTCCCGCTCCGGTCGGTTCGGACGGTGCGCCGGACTCGCCGGTTAGCTGGGACTCGACGTCCACGACGCCCTCCACGGCCCGGATGAGACGGGCGGCAACCGAGATGAGTGAGGTGTCGCGGATCTGTCCGCGGAGGGTGACGACTCCCTCGTGCACGATTACGTGGATGGTGGCTGAGGGCGTGGAAGAGGTAGGAGACCACCGTGCGGCGGACCTCCTCCTCGATGTCCTCGTCCGGTCGCAGGAAGACCTTCAGAAGGTCGCTGCGGCTGACGATGCCCTGCAGCATGCCCTCGTCATCGACCACGGGGAGCCGTTTGACGCGCCTGACGGCCATGAGCCTGGCAGCCTGGGCCAAGGTGCACCGTGACGGCAGGGATGCTCATGAGCTCCTCCGCAGTCACCGCCCCCGCTTTGGCGAGGTCGGACATTCGCCGGAGCTGCTCGTTGCGGTTCGGGTCGCTGTCGCGGAACTCCCCCTTGGTCAGCAAGTCGGCTTCGGAGACGACACCTATGACGCGCCCCTCGCCCTCCAGGACCGGCAGGGCACTGACCTTCCACTTTTCCATGGTCCGGACGATCTCCTTGAAGGGTGTGTCGCGTCCGACGGCCACGACCGTCAGGGTCATCACATCGCTCACGATGTGCGGAGTCTCAGGCACTTCAGACCTCCTCCTCCGCCTCGTCAGGGCACCTGGCCTGCGCCGTAGGGGGCGTACAGGTCGAGCAGTCGCATCCGGGCGTTCCTGAGCCGGTCTGCTATCACCCCGGCGACATAGATACACATCGTGTGATCAAGTACCGGGTCCTTCCCGCACACCTCACGGACCGCCGCCGCATCGAATTCGTAGGCACGCACTGGGCTGCTGGCCTCGGCCCCCAAGTGCCAGTGCTGGGGAGGGATCAGCCAGGACCAGCCCAGCAGTTCTCCGGCACCGAGGGTCTCGATGACTGCTGCGCGCCGACCCGGCACGTGGAGATCGAGGGCGACCGTGCCTGTGTGGATGATCCAGAAGCGGTCCGCCCTGCGGCCCTCGTTGAAGATGCGCTCGCCTGTCGCGAACGACACTTCACGGGCGAGTGACATGAGCTGATCGCGATGGTCCTTGGTCAGGGCGCCGAAGACTCCGGACCTCGTGGTCACGGTGAACGCTCCCTTACGGCGCCGCTGCGTCCGTCGTTGTCGGCAGCACCGGGTGTCGTCTGCTCGGTCTGCCGGGTACCGGAGTCGTCGTATCGGTAGGTCAGTTTGTCGATGACGGAGACCACGCCGTCCACCTGCAGGGTCAGCCGGACCGCGACCGGGATGGTGGTGAACCGCTCCAGTTGCCCGTCGAGGGTGACCACACCATCGATCACATGGACCTCGACCGTGCCTGGAGAGAGCCACAGCGTGCGGTCGAGGACCTCCTCGACGATTTCCCGGCGAATGTCGGGGTCCGGCCGCAGGAAGACCTGCAGCAGGTCGCGGCGGGTCACAATGCCCACCAGACGGCCCTCCTCGTCGACCACCGGCAGGCGCTCAACGCGGTGCTTCGCCATGGCCCGGGCGGCCTCGGCGATGGTGTCGCCGACGTGAACCGTGATCGCGGGCCGGGACATCAACTCTCCGGCGGTGACGGCGCGCGCCTTGACCTCCGGGGTGCTGGTGTCGCCGCTCGGCTGCGCCCGCCAAGGCGCCCGAGCCTCGTGGCCACCGGGGGTCGGTGTCTCGCCGGCCTGCCGGAGCATGAGGTCGCTCTCGGAGATCACCCCGAGCACCTTGTCGTCGGCGTCGAGCACCGGAAGACCACTGATTCGGTGCACCGCGAGCAGCTTGGCGACCTCCTTGAACGGCGTCTGCGGGATCACCGAGACCACGTCGTTCACCATCAGGCTACCGATCTTGCTGTGCTTCATCACAGGCTCCCTCACATGAGCACGTGGTCCTCTCAGGTTCCTTCTCCTGCCGACACCTTCAGCGTCCGACGAGGAGGAGCCAGGCCCCAGGGGCTGAAGGGCCCCGGAGCCGGGCCGACCGGCCCTGACGACGGCCGTTTGACTCCACCATCGCCGCAAACCGTGGTGCACCCCCGGCCGAAGGTCCGATCGGCATGTCGCGGTGGACCCTGGGCGGTGCGACGGTATTTCACAGGGGTGCTCGCAGTGGCCGGGAAGGAAGGCGATGGGGACGATGGAACTCCCGCTGGTCGTGGGTGTCGACGGATCGGATTCCAGTCTGGAGGCGGTGGACTGGGCGGTGGACGAGGCGGCGCGCCACGGGCTGCCACTCCGCCTGGTCTATGCCTCCCTCTGGGAGCGTTACGAGGGAGGGCGCCCGTCCTTCAGCAGCGATCGTCCGGCCGAAGAGGTCATGGCGGAGCACATCATCGCGTCCTGCGCGGAACGCGCCCGGCTTCGCAACCCACAGGTGAAGGTATCGGGCGAGGTGCTGCCCGACGACGCCGTGACCGCGCTGCTGCAGGCGGGCCATGAGGCGTTCGCCCTGGTCGCAGGCTCCCGCGGGCGCAGCGAGCTCGCCGGAATGCTGTTGGGGTCGGTCAGTCTCACGGTGGCAGCCCGGGCCGTGTGCCCGGTCATCGTGGTCCGCGGCTCGGAGCAGAACCGGCAGGGGGTCTTCCGGCGGGTGGTAGTTGGGGTCGGAGACTCCACCGAGGGCTCGGGCGCCGTACGGTTCGCCCTTCGCGAGGCGGAGGCGCGCGGCAGTGCCCTGGAGGCCGTGCGGGCCTGGCGCAGCCCGGCACATGAGCATGGGGACCACCCGCTGCTCGCGGACGATGCCGCACGTGAGCACGAGGAACGGGCTTCGACCATCCTCACCGATGCCCTGCGCGAGGCCGTGTTGGATCACCCCCGCGTCGATGTACACCGCCAGCCGGTCGAAGGCCCCGCCCACAAGGTCCTCCTGGACGCATCGGCCGATGCCGATTTGATGGTTGTCGGCGTTCTGAGGCGGCACGGTCACTTCGGTCTGCAGCTCGGCCGGGTCGCCCATGCCCTGCTGCATCACTCCGAGTGCCCGGTCGTCGTCATCCCGCAGCGAGCCTGAACTCCGGCGTGGGCCGCGCTCCTGTACATCTCGTGAAGGGAGAGGGGTGAGGACGACGGATGTCGGAGTGGACCTGGGAGTACGAGGGCTACGACCCCGCTGCCGAGCGGTTGCGCGAATCGCTGTGCACGCTCGGCAACGGCTACTTCGCCACCCGTGGCGCGGTGCCTGATAGCAAGGCGGGCCTGGTGCACTGCCCGGGAACCTATGCGGCCGGGTGCTACAACCGTCTGGAGTCGACCGTGGCCGGGCGACAGGTGGTGAACGAGGACCTGGTCAATCTCCCGAACTGGCTGCTCCTGCGATTCCGCCTCCGTTCGGCCAACGGCTCGGCGGGCCCGTGGTTCTCACCGGACACCTGCGCCGCGCTCGACTACCGGCACACCCTGGATCTGCGCCGTGCCACGCTCACCCGCACGTTCCGATACCGGGACAGTGAGGCAGGCCTGCTGAGCGTGGAGCAGACACGTTTGGTGCACATGGGGGACCCGCACCTGGCTGCGCTGCGGACCGTCTTCACCGCTGAGGACTGGTCGGGAGAGATCGAGGTCGAGTCCGCCCTCGACGGCGACGTGATCAATGGCAACGTGTACCGCTACCGGTCCCTCAACCGGAACCACCTGGCCCATGTACAAACGGGGGCGGCGGGGCCCGACACGGTGTGGCTGCACTGCCGCACCAGCACCTCGGACATCGCCATGGCTGCCCGGACGGTCGTCACCGGGCACCCGTCGACTTCGTCGGGGCTTCGTCGCGCTCGACGCCGTGCCGCCCACCGCCTGGTGATCCCGGTCGCTCCGGGCCGGCCCGCCATCGTGGAGAAGACCGTGGCGCTTCACACCTCACGCGATCCGGCGATCAGCAACCCGCTCGGGGCAGCTGTCGACCGGGTGACCGCGGCTCCGGACTTTCTGGCCCTGCTGGACTCCCACGTTGCCGCGTGGGCGCAGTTGTGGCGACGCGCGGACATCCAGGTGCCCGGGGAGGCGGGCCGTGTCCTGCGCCTGCATCTGTTCCATGTGCTGCAGACGCTGTCGCCGCACACCGCGGACCTGGATGTGGGGGTGCCGGCCCGAGGGCTGCACGGCGAGGCGTATCGGGGCCATGTCTTCTGGGACGAGCTGTTCGTACTACCGTATCTGAACCTGCACTTCCCGGAGGTCTCCCGGGCACTGCTGGACTACCGTCACCGACGGCTGCCGCAGGCCTGCAAGGCAGCCGGTGAGGCGGGCCGGGCCGGGGCGATGTACCCGTGGCAGAGCGGCAGCGACGGCCGCGAGGAGACTCAGCAGCTGCATCTCAACCCCCGATCGGGCCGCTGGCTGCCCGACCACTCCCGGCTCCAGCACCACGTCGGCTCGGCGATCGCCTACAACGTGTGGCAGTACTGCGAAGCGACTGGCGACACCGAGTACTTGCACACCAAGGGTGCGGAGATGCTGCTGCAGATCGCCCGCTTCTGGGCGGACATCGCAGACTTCGACCCCGAGCTCGGCCGCTACCGCATCCGCGGCGTGGTCGGCCCCGACGAGTACCACGACAGCTACCCGGACGCCGCCCAGCCGGGCCTGGACGACAACGCGTACACCAACGTCACCGCCTCCTGGGTCCTCAGCCGCGCCCTGGACCTTCTCCAGCGCCTTCCCGCATGGCGTCGGCAGGAACTGCTGGAGCGCGTCGAGCTGGACGGCGACGAACTCCCGAAGTGGGAAGAGGTCTGCCGGCGGTTGCGGGTGCCCTTCCACCAAGGCGTCGTCAGTCAATTCGACGGCTACGGTGACCTCGCCGAGCTGGACTGGGACGCCTACCGCGCACGGTACGACAGCATCCGGCGGCTGGACCGGATCCTCGAGGCCGAGGGCGACACCGTCAACCGCTACCAAGCCTCCAAACAGGCCGACGTCCTCATGCTCGGCTATCTCTTCTCGCCCGCCGAGCTGCAAGGCCTGTTCCATCGCCTCGGGTACGACCTGGACGACGAGGTCTGGCGCAAGACCGTCGACTACTACCTTCAGCGCACCAGCCACGGCTCCACCCTCAGCGGTCTCGTCCACGGCTGGGTCCTCGCCCGGGTCAGACGAGCCGAAGCATGGAAGTACTGTCAGGAAGCCCTGGAAGAGGATGTTGCCGACCTCCAGGGCGGAACGACCGGCGAAGGCATCCACCTCGGCGCCATGGCCGGGACCCTCGACCTGGTACAGCGCGGTCTGACCGGCCTGGAAACCCGCGAGGACGCCCTCTGGCTGGATCCGGTGCCACTTCCGGCGCTGTCCGAATACGGATTCTCGCTGCGCTATCGCGGTCACTGGGGTGTCAACGTACGACTGCAGAGCGGACAGCTGCGGATCGGTGTGCCCGACTCGGAGGAATCACCGATCCGCGTGGTACTGACCGACCGTGCCGTCACTGTCGCACCGGGAGAGACCTGCACGCTCGTGCTGCCGACAAGTTGATCCGTCCGGCGGACCGGATCAGATGTGACGACTACTCAGGGACAAAGGATCCCAAGGGCTTCCGTGCCGTCAGCCGCTGCTGGGCACCCGCAGGCTGCTGGGGCCCGAGCTGCCGGCGAGCTCGGTGCGCTGACGCTGCCGGGAGTTCGACGATGACCGACTTCGCAGATGGGATGCAGCAGCCCGGGCGGGCGGCGATTCGGCGCTCTGCGGTGTTGTCTTCGGCGGGGGCCGGGTCGTCCGCGACGGCGAGACGGTCACTACAGGCGATGCGCCCGACCTGGCGGCGTTGCTGCGTGTCGCGATGCTGTGCAACGACGCGGCGCTGGAGCCCCCGTCGGACCGCTCCACGGAATGGCGCGCGCGGGGCGAGCGGCGTTTTGGCTGCTCGCGCGGAGGGACCTCGCGCCGTGACGCGACGTCCGGTCACTGCCCGGCGATGCGCCGTCCTTCGGAGTCGGGGTCGGGTTGCTGGGGGCGTCCCGGTGCCTGAGGCTTGGGGCTTGGGCGGTCTTCTCGCAAGGCGCTCCACGAGATCGGCCCGAGCAGGTCGGTGAGCCGCTGTGTCGCATCGCGCAGCGGATCGTCGACGGTCAGCATGCCGACGGGCGTGGTGCCGGTGACGACGGGCAGCCGTCGGATGTTGTTGCGCCGGAAGGTGCCATAGACCTGGGCCAGGTCCGCACCGGTGCCGATGGTGAGCACCGGTGCGGACATCACTTCCCTGACCGGCGTGTGGGGACCCAGCCCGGCGGCCATGGCCCGGACCACGAGATCGCGGTCGGTGAGGATGCCGTGCAGACCGCCCTCGTCGCACGCCAGAACCGCCGACTGCCTGCTCGCCATCCGCCCAGCGGCCTCCCGCAGGCTGGTGCCCGGAGTGACGCCGACGGGAGGTGAGCTCATCAGATCGGAGACGTTCAACGGACATCACCGCCCCTTGCACGCATCGACACGGTCATCGCAGGTACGGACATCAGCTGTCCGTGTCCTGAGCCTCCGCGCGCCAGGGCGCGGCAGGTAGGGCCGACCGGGACCGGGATTGGACTGTTGGGCCCTGGTGGCGCACACGCCCCGGAGTGGTTGCATGGAATTGACGGAAAGGGCCCGAAGAGGGCGCGGAGAAGCGGCCGGCAGCCGTGCACCGCGCACAGGATCCGCGAGAAGCGGGTGGGCCCTTTCCGCCTTCACACTGTCGGCCGGTCCGGCTCGGCCGACACATCGGCGCCCCAAACCGACTCGATGACGCTTCAGGGGCGCCGCAATTCATCGCGGTGAAGTGATCCCCGACGCGTTGCGCGGTTCGGTCCGGCGACGAAGGCCGGTTTTCCCCACGGCGGGACCGATGGGCCCTGCTTCGAGCGGCGTGAGCGTGCCTACCGTGGCAGAACGGACGACGGCCGCATGCCTGTGGCCGTGGGAGGAGACATGACGGATCCCGGAGTGCGTCCTCCTGTCGTGGTCGGCGTCGATCCTCGGAGTTCTGGGAAGCCGGTGCTGGCGTGCGGAGCCGACGAGGCTCACCGACGTGGCCTCCCGCTGTTGCTGGTGCACGTCGTGCCGTCTCTGCACCGGGAAGGCCACAACCTCGGTGCGACGCACGAGAAGAACTTGATCGAGCAGGGCACGGCCCACCGCAACTCGGGCCACTTCATGGCCTGGCTCGTGAGCGAGGTGACCAGACCGTCCAAGCTGGCCTTGAGCAGGATCCGCTGCATCGCCTGGCCCGCTCACAACCAGTCCGCAGGCCGGTCGTTCGACGTGCCCAGGAGAGCGAGATGAGGGTGCTGCTCGAACATGGCCCGAGCCGCGGCCGGGAACGGCCCTGTGTCCCGCGAAGTCCCGAACCGGAGAAGTGGAGTTGCGCTGTCGGGGGCCGAAGGCGGCGTCGGGGATCCCCTCGCGCCGCGAAGCATCCTCCCCGGTGTCGGCCCACGTCCAACGGGCGATCTCCTCCCGCACCTCGGGGTCCAGGGCCTCGCGGTATTCGGCGTCGTGAACCAGATCCAGCACCGCCTGCACATGCCATGCATCGGGAACAAGCAGACGCGCGCCTTCGAGCAGAGCGGCGCCGTGAAGCCCGTCCAGGATGTCCGCAGGGATCTCCTCGCCCGTGATAGGGATGCCTGCTGGTGTGCCGGCAGCGGAGCGCGGGGTGGAGGACCTCGAGATCATTGTCCGGGCCGGCGGGCTCGGCAAGGCCGACCTCGGCGAGCAGCCATGGATCGCCCGGATCCGGGAACAGCGTGGTGACCGGTTCCCAGCCCGCGTGAGCGGCCGACACCCGCAGGTTGAACACCGCCGCACCCCAGCCGAGGTGCCGCGCACGGTGCGTCGGCTCGGCCTTCGGCATGGTGCGGGACGGATCGCCGTACAGCTGCTACGAGCCCCTGTCGGGCGCGTCTCTGCCGTCACCGAGACCACATCCTGCACCATGAGGTTGCCGATCTTGCTGTGCCTCATCACGGCTCCTTCTGGCCTGGGACGGCCCTGCCTGCGGCGGACCGTGCAGATGCATTCAACCTCGAACAGGGAATCGCGCCGGGCAAGGTCCTGATGGGGGCGTCACGCAGGGACGAGAGGCCCCTGTACGCGCGGGGCAACGTGACGTGCACCGGCGCACTGTGAGGCAACACGATCGTGCTGGGCGGCCATCGGCGGTGGGCGTCGGGGGCGAGTCTCACCCACATGCTTCGATTGGATGCAGGCTGTGAACTGCCGCCAACACCTAGATCCCGGTTCGTGGCAGGAATTCCCTATGAATTGATCAGGCTGGAACGCTCTGCTGAAGTCGCGCGCGCGAAGCTGGCGGGGCTCAAAGGCGAGGAGTTTCGAGGCTCAGCGTCAGGTGTGGCGCGCGGTTGACGACGCCTTCCACGTCGCAGTCGCGCAGTACGCAGCGCAGAGAGACGTGGTGATGTCCCGCGAGGACATCGAGCAGGAGGTGAGGAACGCCGCCCGGCGTGCGGACGGGGACCCCGCTGTCGAGTAGCAGGCTCACGGCCTCCGCGGCGCCGCGTCGCAGACCGCGGCGGTCGGCGTGGGCGAGGGCTTCGGGTTCGGGTTCGGGTTCGGCCGGCGTGGCACGGCGAGCGACGCCTCAGTCTGCGGCCTTGGCCTGCGAGCCATGCCGTTCGATGTCCAGGTCGAGGAAATGGGCCGAGCAGGAGATGCACGGGTCGTGGTTCCGGATGACCCGTTCGCACAGCCGGGCGAGCTCGGACTCGTCCACCACTCCGCGCGCCAGTTCTGCCTGAACGGCATGGCGCAGGTCCTCCTCGATCGCGCCCTGGTTCTGTGCGGTCGGCGGGACCAGGCAGGCTTCGGTGATGCGGCCCTCGCTGTCGAGCGCGTAGCGGTGGTAGAGCAGTCCGCGCGGAGCCTCGGTGGCACCGTGCCCGACCGCAGCCCGGGGAGGCACGTCCACATGTGGTCGTGGCGGAGGCTCGTACGCGTCGATGATCCGGAGGGCCTCCTCGACCGCGTACAGAACCTCGACGGCCCGGACGAGGATGCTTCGGTACGGGTTCGTGGAGCCCCTGTCCAGGGCGGCGCCTGCGCGGGGGAGCAGCGGAGGATCGCCCAGTCCGGCCTCCCGTGCAGCTTGGAGGGCCAATGGGGAGAGCAGGTGGCCGCTGATGGCGAACCGGGCGAGGGAGCCGGTGAGGTGCCGACGGCCGTCCAGCCTGGAGTGGAGGGCGGTGGAGTGCGGGACCTGCTCCTCGGCGACGTGGTCCGGGAATACGTGGACGGGAAAGCTGTGCAGCGTCCGTGTCCCGCCGGCCGGGAACACGGTGGGCACGCCGGACTCGATGGCATACGTGTCGGGCTCGGCGAGAGCGAACAGGTCGACGTCGCACTCGCCGTCGGGGAAGTCGAAGCCGGAGACCCAGCGCACGGTGTCCCAGGCGTCCTCCAGAGCGATGCGCAGGCGCTCTGCCAGGGGCCGGAGTTCGGAGCGCGCGGGAGTGCGATGGAATCCGCCGAGGCGGACGTTGACGGGGTGGATCGCGCGTCCGCCGAGCAGTTCGATCACGGCGTTGCCCGCCTGCTTCAGCCGCAGCCCGCGTTGCACGTGAGTGACGTGCGCACGGGACATGCGGAACACGTCGTCGTAGCCGAGGAAGTCCGGGGCGTGCAGCAAATGAATGTGCAGGGTCTGGCTCTCGATCCACTCGCCGCAGTACAGCAGGCGGCGCAGAGCGGAGAGTTGCCCGTCGACGACTGCTCCGCATGCGTCCTCGACGGCCCGGCAGGCACTCAGCTGGTAGGCGACCGGGCAGATACCGCAGATGCGCGAGGTGATGTCGGGAGGTTCGGTGTGAGCGCGGCCGCGGAGGAAGGCTTCGAAGAACCGCGGGGGTTCATAGATTTTCAGCTGGGCCCTGATGACGGTGTGGCCCTTGATCACCAGATGCAGCGCGGCCTCACCCTCGACGCGGGTGAGTGCCGGGATGCGCAGAACGCGCGATACGGCGGCGGACTCGGTCACGGCAGGTCTTCCTCCTCCAGGGCTTCTTCCACAGCAGCGAAGGCGGTGACGTTGAAGGTGTGCAGGAACCTCCGGACATCCTCGTCGCTCATCCCGTCGCGGCGCATCAGCGGAACGAGGGCGGGCAGATTGGTGGTCCCGGACGGTCCGAAGCAGCCGTAGCAACCGCGTCCGTAGGCCGGGCAGATGGCTCCGCAGCCAGCGTGCGTTACGGGCCCCAGGCAGGGCGTGCCGTGCGCGACGGTGACGCAGACGGTACCGCGACGCTTGCAGGAGAAACAGACGCTGTGGTTCGGGACGCCGGGCTTGCGTCCGGCGAGGAAGGCGGTGATGACCTCCAGGAGCTGGGAGCGGTCGATGGGACAGCCGCGCAGCTCGAAGTCGACGGGCACGTGGGCGGAGATCGGGGTCGAGGTGGCGAGGGTCGCGATGTAATCGGGGCGAGCGTAGACCGTCTGCAGGTAATCGGTGACGTCAGCGTAGTTGCGCAGAGCTTGAACGCCTCCAGCCGTGGCGCAGGCACCGATGGTGACCAGACGGCGGGACTCGGCGCGGATGCGCCTGATTCTTTCCGCGTCCTCGGCGGTGGTGACCGAACCCTCGACGAGTGAGAGGTCGTACGGCCCGCACCCGACATCACTGGATGCCTCGAGGAAGTGGGCGACTTCAATCTCTTCGGCGATGGCCAGCAGATCGTCCTCGCAGTCGAGGAGGGTGAGCTGACAGCCGTCGCACGAGGCGAACTTGAACACGCCGACTCGGGGGCGGCGGCCGGAATTCGGGGGCTGCACAGGACCACTCATGTCACAGCTCCCTTACGGCGAGGAGGGGTTCGGCCACGTCGTGGGTGACGACGGGACCATCACGGCAGAGCAGCAGCGGTCCGAGCTGGCAGTGCCCGCAGTGGCCAGTCGCGCAGCGCATGTTGCGTTCCAGGGAGACCCGGATGCGGTCGGCTCGTACGCCGCGGTGGACCAGTGCCCGGGCGGTTGCGCGGATCATGACCTCGGGACCGCAGACGAATGCGGTGGTGTGCCTCGGCGAGAAGTGGGCTTCGTCGATCAGAGAGGTGACGACTCCGACCCGTGCGGTCCAGTCGCCGGTAGGTCGGTCGACCGTGACGCCGCAGAAGGGGTGTCTCCAGTCGGGGAACTCGTCCTGGTACAGCAGATCGTCCGGAGTCCGTGCACCGGCGAGGACGTTCACGTGCCCGTATGCGTGCGGCTCGGACAGGACGGCATGGATCAGCGGGCGAAGGGGGGCAAGGCCGATCCCCCCACCGAGGACGAGCAGATCGTGGCCGCGCGCCGCTTGTGCGTTCCAGCCGGTGCCGAACGGGCCGCGTACACCGACCGACGCGCCCGTCGGAAGATCGCACAGTGCCCGGGACACCGCACCTACCGCCCGGATCGTGTGTGTGAGCCGTTCTCCGGTCATGCGGGAGACCGAGACGGGGATCTCGCCGACGCCGAAGGCGTACACCATGGCGAACTGACCCGGCGCGAATGTGTGCAGGGCCTCCCCGGTCGGCTCCAGGTCGACCGTGACCGTGTCGGCCGTCTCACGTCGGCGATCCACTAGGCGATAGGCAAGGGGGACCATGGTCATGCGGGCGGACCGCCTCCCTGCGGCCCGTACAGGTCGAGCAGCCGGGTGCGTGTCGCGCGCAGTCGGTCTCCGATGGTCTCGGCGACCAGGGTCACCAGCGCCAGACCGAACGCCGGATGCGCAGCGCACTGGTCGCGGACCGCAGAGGCATCGAACTCCCAGGCGGTGATGGCACTCCTGGCCTCCGCCCCGAGATGATACTGGCGCGGGGGGCAAAGCCACGACCAGCCGAGGAGATGACCCGCGCCGAGCGTCTCCACGACGGCACGACCGCGGCCGGGGACCTGGACGTCGAGGGCGACCATGCCCGAGCGGATGACCCAGAAACGGTCGGCACGCTCGCCCTCTTCGAAGAGCCGGGTGGACACCGGAAGGCTGACTTGGTGCGCGAGCGCCATCAACTGCCCATGGTGCTCCGCGGAGAGTGAACTGAGCACGCCCGCCCCAGGCTCAGCACTGGCCGGGAACGTCACCGGGCCCCTTTGTCCTCGTGGCCTCGTCGTGCAGGGCGTGCGCCTCCACTGTGAGGTCGATGCCGGTGGGGCACCAGACGATGCAGCGCCCGCAGCCGACGCATCCGGAGCTGTCGAACTGGTCGTGCCACGTGCCCAGCTTGTGGGTGAGCCACTGGCGGTACCGGCTGCGTGGCGTGGCACGGACCGGACCGGTGTGCAGCGCTGAGAAGTCCAGGTCGTAGCAGGAATCCCAGCGGCGCCAGCGTTCGGCGTGGTCGCCGGTCAGATCGGTGATGTCCTCGGTGGTCGTGCAGAAGCACGTCGGGCAGACCATGGTGCAGTTGCCGCAGCTCAGACAGCGAGAGGTGACGTCGTCCCAGCGCTCGGCCTCCAGGTTGTCACGCATCAGGGTGCGCAGGTCGACCGGCGGCATGGACCGGCCCATGCGCTCGGCGGCCTGGCGCACGGCCCCGGCAGCGGCGGTGCGCGTGGCGTCGTCCGCGCTCCGGTGCGGGAGTTCCGCCAGCACGGCGGCGCCCTCCTCGCTGCCGCTCCTGCACAGGAAGCGGTGGCCCTCGGCGTCCAGCACCTCGGTGAGCGCGAGGTCGTACCCGGCATCCACGGCCGGACCTGCGCCCATCGAGACGCAGAAGCAGGTCGCTCCGGGCTCCGTGCACTCAACGGCGATCAGGAAGGCCCCCGTGCGTCGGGACCGGTAGGCGGGGTCCCGGTACCGGCCGCCGGTCATCACCCGGTCCAGGATCCGAATAGCCCGCAGATCGCACGGCCTCACTCCGAGGAACGCGTACGAGACGCTCCGAGGCGCGTCCTCGCGCACCGACAGGTCGCCGCCGGGGGTGCGGTCCGCGGTCCACTGCCGCACCCGTTCCGGATGCAGGAACGACTTCCACGACTGCGGCCCCGCACTGTGCGCGAACACGGCGGCGTCGTCCCGTCGCCGGATCCGGTATTGCCCCGCCTCCAGCTCGACACCCCAGCCGTCGGGCAACTCGTCCGCGGAGTCCAACTCGGCCAGCACGATCGCGCCGTCCCGCACCGTGGGACCGACCACCGTGCGGCCGTGCCGCTTCAGGACGCCCACCAACGCGTCAAGGCCCTCACGGTCGAGGGTCACCGACTCGGTCTGCGTGTCGGTACACGCTCCGTCATCTCGGGAGTCCGTCATCCTCGGTCCTTGATCTTGGCTGTCCGGACGGGAGGCATAGACAGCCGCTGGGACTTCCCGTGTCGCGGCAGGCGACGGCCTCCGCGGCGGCCAGGGACAGAGTGTCAGATGTCTGGCTTTGACGTTCGGTGGCCGCCCCGGCGTGTCTTGTCGGGCACCTGCTCAGGGGACCGTCGGGGGTCCGGGCCGCCGCAGCTCGTATGTGTGTGAGCCGTAGAGCACGACACTGAGCCCGGCCTCATCGTGCAGCTGCAGAACCTGGACGACACAGCCAAAGCCGGCGCGGTGCTCGCCAGGGACCTCATGACCACTCCCGCGATCACCATTCACGCAAATGCCACCTTGCCGCAGGCCGCCCGGGACCATGGTCCGTCAGCGGATCAAACGGCGGCCGTGGTCGACGCCGACGGGATCCTCCAGGGCATCCTCAGCCGCGCCGACCTCCTCAAGGTCTTTCTCCGTCCCGACGACGACCTTGCCGCCGAGGTCCGGCGAGAAGTGGGTCGACCGCCTGTTCACGGTCTCCCGACAGGCATCCTCGTCGATGTCACTGACGGAGTCGTCACCCTCGGCGGCACCGTCCGCGATGGCACCCTCACAGCGGCGCGATGACACGGGAGACGTCGTCGTGGGCACGGCCATTGAGGGGCCAGGCGGACAAGGAGTGCGTCGGCACGGCGGCCAGACAGCCCTCGCTGGCTTTCTGCCTCACCTGTCGACGGGCCTGGCGTCAAGAGAGAGTTTGCTCGGTCCAGATGGTCTTGCCGTGCTCGGTGTACCGCGTACCCCAGTGCTGGGCGAGTTGGGCAACGATGAAGAGGCCACGGCCCCCTTCGTCGACAGTGCGGGCATGACGGAGGTGGGGGGCGGCGGGGCTTGTGTCCGAGACCTCGCAGGTGAGGGTTCGGTCCTTGATGAGACGTAGCTGCACGGGTGGTGCGCCGTGGCGGATGGCGTTGGTGACCAGTTCACTGACGATGATCTCGGTGGGGAGGGAATCCCCGATCAACTTCCAGTCGGCGAGTTGCCGCACCGCATGGGCGCGGGCCGCAGCGACGGCCTCCGGGTGAGGAGGAATGGTCCAGGTGGCGACTTGGTCCCCGCTGAGAATCCGGGTGCGGGCCAGGAGCAGGATGGCGTCGTCGCCCATGGGCGGGGCGGGCTGGAGGGCGTAGACGGCGTCGTCGCGCAGGTCGTTCAGCCGGCGGTCATGACGGGACAGCGCATGGCGAAGGCGCTCCAGGGCTGTTTCTGTGGCGGCACGGGAAGCCGCGAGGAATCCGTCGGTGTACAGCGCGAGGATGCTGCCCGGGAGGAGCCGGAACTGCGCGGCGGCGAAGGGTGCCTCCTCGTCGCCCAGGGAAGGGCCGGCGGGGACGTCGGGGATCTCTGTGGTGCCGTCCGGGTGAGCAAGCACGGGGGCCGGGTATCCGGCGCGGGCGATGGCGCAGTCACCGGTGAAGGGGTCGTAGACCGCGTACACACAGGTGGCCCTCACGGGTTCGTCGCGCAGCGGGTCCGCGGGCGGCAGGGCCGACCGTTCCCGCGCCAGGCGGATCACGGTGTCGTTGAGGCGGGCGAGCAGGTCGTCCGGGTACAGGTCCAGTGCGGCCAGCGCGTTGATGGCGGTACGCAGCTGGCCCATGGTGGTGGCGGTGTGGATGCCATGCCCGGCCACGTCGCCAACCACGAGGCCGATCCGGGCGCTGGAGAGCGGAATGGCATCGAACCAGCCACCCCCCGCCTCGGCGGGCAGGTGGCAATGAGCGACCTCGGCAGCCGTCTGGAAACTCGGGCCCTGGGGCAGGAGATGCCGCTGCAGGGTGAGGGCGATCGTGTGTTCGCGCGTGTACCGACGGGCGTTGTCCAGGCACACGGCGGTGCGTGCTGCAAGTTCGAGGGCCAGAATCAGGTCGTCGGGGGTGAAGGGCTCGGGCCGGGCCGAGCGGTAGAAGCAGGTCATTCCCAGCACGGCGCCGCGCAGGACCAGCGGAGCCACGATCATGCAGTGGACCCCGCCGATGCGCATCACTTGCGCGCGTTCCGGGTCGGCGGCCAGCCACGGGGTGGTCTCGTCCACGCTCAGAAGGCGAGGTTCGAGGTCGCCCAGGCTCTGCGTGTACGGGGTCGGGAAGGGGAACCTGCTGGTGCCTCCCACCGGGTATGCCTGTGGCTGTCCGGTTCCGGTCTTGAAGGCGGTGCGCCGCATTGGTTCATTGCCGAAGAGCGGCCCCAGTGGCGGTTCCTCCCCGCGCACCACGGTGTCCAGGACATCCACCACCGCGGTGTCCGCAAAGCCGGGTACCGCCACGTCCACGAGTTCACGGCAGGTCGTGATCACGTCCAGTGAGCCGCCGATCCCCTGGCGCGCGGCGTTGCGCACAGCTGCGCGTGCCCGCCCTCGCTCACGTTCGGTGACATCCACCAGGGAGGCCGCGGCCCCCAGCACACGACTGGTGGCGTCCTGCAGGCGGAAGACGGAGACCGAGTAGATGTGCTCGGGGCCGGAAACAGCCGGCGGGCGGCCGTGTACGAGCCGGTCGAGGATCGGCACACCGTTTTCGAGCACTGCGCGGACCATCGCCTTCACTCCGTCGGGGTCAGCCATGTCGAAGGCCTCGGTCACCGGCCGGCCGAGCAACTGCTCGACCGGAGCGCCGCGCATGCCTTCGGAGGCGGTGTTGACGCGCAGGATGCGTAGATCCGCGTCAACGACGACAAGACCGACCGGTGACTGGGTGAACAGAGCGTCCAGGAGCGCCGTGCCCATCTCGTCAGCTTCTGTTCCGCGCCGACGGGCTGCCCAGATGCCCCAGGCCACCGATCCGTCCGCGCGCAGAACGGGGTCCACGCGCAGGTCCAGGCCTTCCGCCCAGCCGGACACCCGACCGCTCCTCCGCGCGGACCTCACGGACTCGTCGGCGTGAGCCGGTTCTTCGACCAAGATCGTGGCAGGCCGCCCCACCGCGTCGGCAGCGCTGTGCCCCAGAAGGCGTTCGGCGTCCTTGCTCCACTCCGACACCAAACCGTCCGCGTCCACGATCAACAAGGGTTTCCGCTGCACCATGGGCCCGATCACCTCCGCCGCACGATCCGGCCTCCCTGTCCGCAGGTGGCCCTTCTCGTTGCTGCTCACAGCCCCTCCCGTTGGGTGCGGAGCAGCACTTCCAGCCTGCCCGTGCCCCTCGTCGCGCGCGAACGCGTTGCCGGGCCCGGCTGCACCCGGTGACTGTGCTTGTCCGGCGTGTGCGGCCTTGACAACTCTTGCCCTCGTTGCCTCCTTTTTAGCTGCCTCGGGTCCCGTTGGCGCGCTGCTTTCCTCGGCATGGCGCGAGGAGGCGCACCAGCGAGGAGTTGCGTGGTCTGACCCCTGCTCCGGGGCGAGAGCCTTGGTGTCTACGTCGATCCGTCCGTCGATCGCCACACAGAGCGAAGGCGTCGTCGGGAGCATTCTCCGCATTCCGCGCCCGAGGCGGCGGCGTGCGGAGGCTTTCCGGCCGCGCCCGCGAGGGTTGCGGGGTGGTCACGGATCTGGTGCCTCAGTTCGACGGGAGGATCACCGGTGGCCAGGAACATCCGACACGCTTCCGTGGTGATCGTATAAACCCGGGAGGGACTGGCAGACCCATGCCAACCATCTCCGCGAGGTTCGCGCTCTTGTTCCCGAGGAGATCGGCGATGTCCCCGGCCGCCCTCAGCGAAGTCATACACGTACGTGCTCATCTGTCCCGCCTGTCCCTGCGGTCATCGGTCATCATCGTTTCCCCCACGGGGCGGGCCGCTGCCCGTGTAGCTCCACGCTGATCCGGTACGGGTGCTGGGGGAGAGGGGCCATACGTCCCTGCAAGGGGACGTTCGGTCCAGAACGGGAAACCAGGCCCTCCGATGCCGGTGCGGGCGCGCTCGGCGCGGGTCTCGCTCCCGGGCGACGAAGGACGTCGTCGTCAGCCTCGGCGCAGGTGCGGAGGCGGCGGAGCCTGCACGGCGGCGACGGTCTTCGGGCGCCCGAGCCGAGCGTCCGACGGGGACCGTCCGCCGCTCAGAGAGGGCCGATCGGACCTTGGGGCACAGCCCCCGATCGAGAAGGATTGTTCGAAGAGTCCCTCCGAGCGAGGAGGCAGCCATGAACGAGCGCGAAGGCCCTGTGTCCGGCGCCGACGCCCGCCGCGTCGTGGGCGAGGGGAGCCGCGCCGACGAACCCCGAGAGCAGCACACGCTGCTTCGGCATCTCGGCGCAGTGGCGACGGCGTTCGCCCGGCAGGCCGCGGCTCGCCATCCGGTGGCTCGGTCACCGCTCCCTCCTCACAGGACGGGAGCGCAGCAGGTTCCACCCGCGTCCGACACGGAGGCCATTCCGCTGCTGGTCCGCGACGTCATGGACGTCTCGGCTGCATCGGTGCGCGGCGATGCATCCTTGCTGGCGATTGCCCGGGCTCTGACCGACGCAGGCGTCGGATCGTTGCCCGTGACCGCCACCGACGGTCGGGTGAAGGGCGTGGTGTCGGAATCCGACTTGCTGGCGAAGGCCGCCGTCGAGGCATCGGGCCACGAGCCCGGTGCGCGTGGCGCCCTTGTGCGTCGGCGGCTGCACGACAGCGCACGCGCCCAGACCGCGGAGGACCTCATGACCGCGCCGGCGATCACGGTGCACCCCGAAGCGACCGTCGCCGAGGCGGCATGGCTCGCCTCACTCTCGCGCCTCAAGAGACTGCCCGTGTCAGACAAGGAAGGGCACCTGGTCGGTGTCGTGAGAAGGAACGTCCTGCTGAGCGCCCTGGTTAGGGACGACGCCGGGATCCAGGAGGAGATCGAGTCCAAGATTCTCGCCAAGGATTTCCCCTCCGCCCAGGAGACGGTGACGGTCACCGTTCGTAACGGGGCTGTCGATGTGCGCGGACAGATGGCCCGTGGCGACGCACAGCGGCTCCTCACCCGGATTGGGGGACTGGCCGACGTGACCGAGGTGGTTGATCACCTCACGGCGGTATGAGTGCCGGAGGTGCACTGTGCACTCGGTCGATGGGACGCTGTGTCATTTCAAGGCAGCTGAGGCGACGGCGGCACCGGATGCCTCCGGGTGATGCGGTGCCGCGCCCGAAGGGGGCAGCCTCGTTGGGCCGGTCGGCCTGATGACAGGGACTGATGACTCATGACGGGAGGCTCCACATCACCGAGCGTGGAGACGACGCCGAAGCCGGGACGCGGTGGACACCGCCCGTGCCGCGGTCGATGCAGGGAGGCCCGTCATGTCGCAGGAACTTTCCGGACCGCGGCCGCCTGGAGCCGCACGGGACACTCTCTGGCGCCACCTGCTCCGCGCAGCCGGACGGGAAGCGCGCGCGCTGAGCCGCCCCGTCGACCGAGCCCGCAGCCGTCTGGTGGTGGAATTCGCCCTCTCCGTGGTGGTGGCGCTGTCCCTGGCGGTGGCAGCTGCCTGGATGACCTGGAACAGCGAGCAACACCGCGCCCTCCTCGAGGCGCAGCAGCGCCAGCAGGTCAGGGCGATCACCGTCACGAAGGCGGAAGCAGGGGCCGGCGACACGCGATCGGGTGTCGTGCGTGAGGCCTTGGCCCAGGCGACGTGGCGCTTCCAAGGAACCGTTCACCGGGGTGCCCTCGAGGTCCCCGCCGGTACCGAGTCCGGCAGTGTGGAGCAGATCTGGGTGACCCGGGACGGTCAGCTCGCGCCGAAACCACGCGGAATCGTCGACGTGGCCGCGGCGTCGGCGGTTGCGGGCCTGTCTGCGTTCGTCGGGCTCTCTGCCGTTTCCCTAGGCGTGCTCGGCCTTCGGGGACGCCGCCTCGAGCGACGGACCCTGGAGGCATGGGATACGGAATGGGGGACGGTTGAGCCCTACTGGTCCGGGCGCCGAGGAAGGTGACGTGGTACCACCAGGCCGTCCTCGCTACGAAGGGTGTACGGCCGCTACGAAGGGTGCACGGCGGGGGCGGGGTCGCAGAGCTGGCTGGTGGTCAGAAATAGTGAGGCGCGGATTTGGCCCCTGCGGGGCCAACGCAGCAGTGCCGGGTTTACCAGTCCGGCTGTGGCGAAGTGCCCTCGTGATTGACACACGTGGGGCCGCGCCGGTCACTTCCTAGAAGGCTCTTGAAGATCTTGGGTTCTGGCCCTGCCGCGTGAGCGGCAGGGCCAGACTCGTCGTGTGGCGATGGGCGAGTGGGTGGGCGAGACCCCCGCCGCCCGCCCGTCCGCCGTGAGGACACCGCGCGGCCTTCCGGGCAGCGCCACCACGGGCGGGCTGGTCATCAACCCCTCGGCGGTACTCGCGCCGCTCCAGGACCTCAGCCTGTGCAGCAGGTCCGCTTCCGACACCACACCGACGGGCCGCTCGTTTCGCCGCTCGTTTCGTCCACGACCGGCACGGCGGTGATGCCGTACTCGTCGAGGAGCCGCGCCATCTCCTTGAACGCGGTGCCCCGCTGAACCCCGACGGCCTTGGGCGTCATCAGGTCAGCAACACTGCGATGCCTCATCGCCTCGCCACTCCTTTCCTGACGTCCCTGGGGGGACGGACCCCCCTGTCGTTTCGTTCACGTCGCCTCGGAACCCGCGAGCGGTGAGGCTGAGCTCGGGTGACGCGGACCGGGCTCATGAGAGAGGCCTGTCCGGGCCGGCTCGACTTGAGGGGCCCGGGCAGGCGTGGCCGTTTCCTACGGGCAGCCCGCCGAGGCCCGTCACGCGGGATGCCTGACCTCGATGTGCTTCGTCTCCGACTTCTCCTGGCCGAGGCCCACGCTGATCGTGAGCATGCCGTCGACGTACTCGGCGCGGACGTCGTCCTCGTCGGCACTCTTGGGCAGGGTCATACTGCGCGCGAGGGACCCGTAACGAATCTCGCTGCGGTTCTTGTCCACATCGCGCTCGGTGCGCTCTGCCTTGATGGTGAGGACGCCGTCCTCCACGGTGACGTCCAGCTCCTTGACCTCGATGCCCGGGAGCTCCGCCCGGACGATGTACCGGTCGTTCTCGGTGTACTCCTCGAGCCTCATGGGATACAGGTCGGCCATCGCAGGCATGGTGAACCGGCTCGGAAAGGCCTCGAACCAATCCGGCAGGTCGGGGAAGGGGAACTTCTGCTTGCGTGCGAGTACAGCCATGATCGGGCCTCCTCGGTTCCTCTGGTTGCGACACGTCCAGTCAACTGCGCCACGCGCCTCGGCACAGTGGGCCAACCAGGCCGAAACGAGGCCCGAAGGTCCCTGAAGGACGCCGTCGGCCCCGCGGGACCAGCCGTGAAGCGGGATCATCAGGTCGCGCTGTTTCGGGCCGCGGGTAGGCAGCGTCCCGGTGTTGGTGTCGCCTCACTACTCGTACGGTTCGCCGGCCCGGTGGTCACTGTGCCCCTTGTCCGGCGAGGGCACCGACGCCTGAGGCTTCAGGGCGCCGTGCTGGAACCCTGGCCCCGTGTTGGCTGAGAAGTTCCACTGGCGTGGGAGCCGTATCGTGGGCCACCTTCCGCAAGGGGCTGATCGACAGTCAGTACATGTCCTCGCAGTGATATTTGGTAGGAGTCGCCGGATATCGGAACCGCCTTCGGCGTGTCCCGCAGGGTTGGGCGGCCGAGGTTCCACGGCCTCGGCCTGGAACAGCAGAAGCCCGGCAATACACCTGGCCTCATCGGGAGCCAGGGAGGCCCAGACCTCGTCGCGATCGTAGTCGAACCGCTCGTACTCGGCGAGGTCGACGAGCGCCTCGTCCGACTCGGCGAGCAACGCTCGGCGGCCCGGAATGGCCGAGGCACACAGCCGGTCTGCTGAGCGCTCTGCCAAGCGCCGGTTCGTGGTAAAGAACCGCAGCCGCAGGTTCTCCGGGGACATCACCTCGTACAGAGCCAACACCCGCTCGTGATCACTGGGCAGGACCGGGCGGATGCGCACAGTTGTGCCATCCGTGAGGAGTGCGTGCTCCTCGTGCTGGGTGATGGGGCGACTTGCCTGCTGAGGCGCCTTCATTGTCTCGGTCATGGCAGACCTCTCACCTTCGGTGACTCCCCCAGCGTCTGCGCGCAGGCACGTCGACCACAGGGCTGCTCGGGACAACGGAGCTGAGCCGGACGGCGGCCCGGCCCCCTCTTCCGACTGCCGAGCCGATGCTCTGCACGCCGCACATCAGCTCAGTCGGGCACCGGACCTTCCCGGTGGCGCACGATCTCGGAGATAACGCTGTCGGCGACGGATTCGACCGCCGCCGCAACCATGGGGGAGAGGCCCCTGCCCACGGAAGCATCGGCAACCTCGACGGCGTAGATCACAAGCCGATGCGGCAGCCGCCCGAGCACCTGGGCGAGGCCCCATGCTTCGCCGAGGCCGAATCCGTGTGAGCTCGCGGTCGCGGACCGGGCCGGTTGCCGGGAGCCCAGCTCCATTCGGTGCACACGGCCCGGATGGCCGGGCTGGACGCGTGCCGCATCGATCACCACGGCGAGATCCGCGTTCTCCCACCACTCGATGAGCCGGACGGGATCCCCGCCGCAGATGCGCAGCTCCGTCCCGGAGGCGAGGGGCTCGACCGAGGCGCGGCTACGCAGCGTCTCCACCACCGCCCAACCGATCCCGTCGTCGCGCCGGAAGTCATTGCCGACGCCGACAACCACGGTACGCGTCTCGGACTGCATCAGAACTCCTCATCTTGCGGGTCGGAACGCCCCTCGTGGTGTCACGGCCTGAGTACGATCAGGAGTAGGCCGAAGGGCGGTGGGAGATGGAGTCGCCGTTGGCTGTAGGAATCGACGGTTCCCGTTCCAGCGTTGAGGCGTTCGGCTGTGCTGCGGGCTGTCGACGGAGACTTTGATCTGCAGAGTGGTGGAGAGCTTGCATTTCCACCGTCAGTGGACGCGGTTCTCCGGCCCCACGCACACATGTTTGGGCAGGTACGTCGCCCGACTGGTCGTCCTCGCATTGCCGCCGCGGAAGTCTGCAGGTCCCAGGAACGGACCATGCGGGCGACAGCGTAATGGCCTCGGCGATTTCCCGGCTCACGTCCATGCTTCTTGAGAGGGCCTGAAAGATGCAGGAGTGGATGCGCGGTTGGAGCTCTACTCGGCAGCGCGGCCTCGACACCTTGCGTGGCAAGCGCATGGCGCCTGCCGTCGCCCGCCGCTGGTGCGCGACCACTAGCCCGCAGTGACCTGCGCGATCGGGGCTGTACCAAAGTGCCAAGAAGTCCTACCCCGGATCGCAGCTTGTGAGAAGCACTTGGCGTGTGTGCAGGTCAGAAGCGGAGTCCCCGTCGGGGGTGGGAGCGTGGGGCATTAGGCGGCCAGGGTGAAGCCGTCGGGATTGAGGGGCACCTGAAGGTGCGGCGCGAGGAGGTGGCCGGCAAGGAGCGGGGGGTGCCTCTATGTCCTTGGTCAAGCGGGTGGGCAGCTTCGGTCCAGGGTCGAACTTCGACGTGGGGCATGAGACTGTCTGGTCGTGTCGGAGATGATGAGTGGGTTGGAGGCGGCCTTGGCTGGGGCCTCGTCTCCTTCGTGGTCGCAACGTGTTCGTGCCGGGCATGACCTTGCTTCCTTCGCTGAGGTTCCTGAGGCTGCGGGAGCGTTGGTGGGGCTGTTGCTGTACGTCGAGGACACGGCGGTGACCCGGCAGACGGCAGAGGCGCTGGCCCGGGTGGGGACGGTGGCCGCCGTAAGGCTCATCGCTGTCGCGGTTGCCGAGGCTGACGATCACCAGGCCGACTGGATCCAGACCGGGGTGCATGACGCGCTGGTGAGAACGGACGGTTTGCCGGACGTCGCAACGGTCTGCGGGCAGCTTGCCCGGGACCCGGAAGCAGCTGTCCGCAGGGGGGCCGTGGAGATTTCGGTGTGGGCAGACGACACAAGATGCTGATGTGAGTCGAACTGCCTGTGGGCTGGTTCATGCAGCCATCGCGTGGGGGACGCGGGGTTCGTAGAAGGTGCCGTCGCGGAGTATCGCGAACAGCACGCTGATGCGGTGGCGGGCCAGGCGGAGAAGGGCTTGGGTGTGGGTCTTTCCGCGGGATCGGCACTTGTCGTAGTAGGTCCGGGAAGCGGGATCGTGCAGGGCGGCGAACGCGGACAGGAACATCGCGCGTGATCCCCGCCCTCATCCAGGGCACGATCAACGCTGGGCGCCGGCAACGTCCCGGCCTACGTACACCACAGTGCCGACCTGCGACGCGCGGTCAATGACCTGGTGCTGTCGAAGTCCTTCGACAACGGCATGATCTGCGCCTCGGAACAGGCCGTCATCCTGGACTCCGACGTCTAGGACCACGTGCTGTCACTCTTCGGCGACCAGCACGCCTACCTCGCGACGGCTGACGAGAAGGGGCTGCTGGAGCAGTACCTGTTCCCCGCCCCTCCCTCCGGGCGGGAGCCAAAGGTCACCCCCGCAGCCGTGGGCAAGAGCCCTGCCTGGATTGCGAAACAGGCCGGATTCGCCGTCCCGGACGGCACCTCGATCATCCTGGCCGAAGCCGCCCACGTGGGTCCCCAGGAGCCCTTGAGCCGCGAGAAGCTCTGCCCCGACATGGAAGGCCTCATGCAGGCAGCTTTCTACGGCACCGAGAAGGCTGCAGCCCGGGTCGACTGACACAGAGCCAGATTGAGGAAGCCGCTTCGACGCCGTCATACCTGGCTTCTAGCCTCGCGCTTTCGCGAGTGTGGGTGTCCGGGTCTCGCGCCTGATCGGTGTGCTGGCCGCAGCCGGTCCTCGTGCGCCTGCGGCTGTCCGCCGGGCACGGGCTGAAGTCCGCGAGCGCGCACGGCGGTTGGTCGGCGAGGCGGCCCCGAACGCGGGCCGCGAGGTGATTGTGGATATCGACGGGGTGCTGGTCGTGGCGCACTCCGAGAAGGAGGACGCCGCCGCGACCTGGAGGAAGATGGTCGGACATCACCCGAGGTTCGCGTTCGTCGACCACGGCCGCGAGGGATCCCGGGAGCAGCCCGCGGCGGGTCTGCTGCGGCCGGGGAACGTGGGTAGCAACACTGCCGCCGACCACATCGACATCGCCCGCCTGACCCTGGCCCAGCTGCTGAGGAAGTACCGGCGCGGGCGCCGCACCCTGGTCGGCACTGACTCCGGCGGCGGCACCCACGGGTACCTCGGCCGGCTCGCCGCGCGTGGCCGGTGCCTGTCGTATTCGGTGGGGATGATCCTTACCGACGCGATTCACCCAGGCGTGCTGAGGTGCCGGCTTTGGGCTGGACGCCGGCTGTCGAGCCGGACGGATAGGTCCGTGACGGTGCCGGGGTCGCCGGGCTTGCCGGGGACGATCCGACCCGCCTGCGCACGATGATTCGGCCTGGACGCCGGCCATGGAACCCGACAGCGAGGTCCGCGACGGTGCCTGGGTGGCCGAGCTCGACGGCGACGTCCTCAAAGACTGGCCGACGGGAATGCGGCTGATCGTCCGCAAGGAACGGCCACACCCCGGCGCCCAGTTGCGCTCACCGACGCCGACGGCATGCGGATCACCTGCTTCGCCACCAACACCAAGAACACCCCGATCGCGGCTCTGGAGCTGCGGCACCGCCAACGCGCCCACGCCGAGAACCGTATCCGCGCCGCTCGCGACACCGGTCTGCGACGCTGCCTACGCCGACTTCGCCGAGCGCCTGGAAACCTGCACCCACGTTTCGAGCCACATCCGGCCAGCATGCTGTACCGCTGCAAGCCCCGCTGATGTGTGTGGCGTATCCGGTCGTCAGGCGCCGGCCAGGGTGCTGGGGCCGCCCGTCAGGGCGATGTGCAGGCCGTCCGGCCGGACGTGCACGGACGTGGCTTTGAGTCCGAGCGGGTAGTCCTTCTGCGCGCCCGGCGCAGATCCAGGGCCGCCGTTGCCCATCCCGAGCCGGCTGGTGGGGATTGAGCGGCCGAACACGGTGAGCCCGTCGACGGCGAGGGTCACCTTCCCGTCCTTGAGTACGGGACGCAGCGTCAGCTGTCCGGCGCCGGCCGGGCCGACGGCGGCGAGGACGGTTCCCCTCGCCGGGTCGGTGGTGACCGAGGCGACAGGCATGGACGGGGCGACGGTCTGGATCGCGGCGGCGAGGGACTGCGTCCGGGCGGTCACCTGGGCGTGGGTGCTGCCGACGGTGGCCGTGCCGCCGAGGCGGACGTCGTCGAGCCGTGCGTGGACGGAGACCTGGGAGAGGGGTCCGAGGTGGGCGTCGTCGCTGCTGATGTCGAGTCTGGGGATGTTCTTGTGTGCCAGGTCCCACAGGACCCAGTCGCCGGCCACGCTGACCGCCACGTTGTCGCCGAGGGAGGGGGCTGCTTCGGCGATGCGGTTCTGGATCATGTTGCGGGCCGTGAACTCGGCCACGCCCGTGGCGACGGCGGCTACCAGGACCACGGCGGTCGCGACGGTGAGGACGAGGTGGCGGCGCATGGCTGCCCGCGTCTTCATCAGTCGGTGCTTCATCGCTGGTCTCCTCGGGCGGGCGCAGGGGCGGGTGCGGGCAGGGAGGTGGGCGTGGGGGCGGTTGCGGGCAGGGAGGTGGGCGCGACGGCGGGTCCCTCCGGGTCGAGATGCGGAAGCAGCCGGTCCAGCCAGCCGGGTAGCCACCAGTTGGCGCGCCCGAAGAGGTACATGGACGCGGGTACCAGGATCAGGCGGACCACGGTGGCGTCGATGATGACGCTGACGCCGAGGCCGAGGGCGAGCATCTTGACGGCGACGTTCGTGGAGAGCAGGAACGCCAGGAAGACGCTGGTCATGATCAGTGCTGCGCAGGTGATGACGCGGGCCGTGGCGGCGAGGCCGGTGGCGACGGCCAGGTGGTTGTCCTTTCGGTGCAGCCAGGTCTCGCGGATCCGGGAGAGCAGGAAGACCTCGTAGTCCATGGAGAGCCCGAAGACGATGGCGAACATCATCATCGGCACGTAGGACTCGACGGGAACCTTCTCGGTGACGCCGAACAGCGCGCCGCCCCAGCCCCACTGGAAGACCGCGACGACCACGCCGTAGGAGGCGGCGATGGAGAACAGGTTGAGCACGGCGGCCTTGAGCGCGATCAGCAGGCTGCGGAAGACGGTGAGCAGCAGCAGGAACGCGGCGACGACGACCACACCGATGATCAGGGGCAGTTTGGCGACGAGGGTATCGGTGAAGGTCTGGGTGGCGGTGGTGGTACCGGTGACGTAGCCGGTGGCACCGGTGCCGGACAGCGCTTGCGGCACCGTGTCGTTCTGCAATGTGTGGATCAGGTCGGTGGTGGCCTGGTCCTGCGGGCCGGTGGTGGGGGTGACGGTGGTGATGAGCAGGTCGTGGTCGGGGCTGGGGACCGGGGGTGTCACGGAGGCGACGCCGAGCACGGCGGCCAGCGTGTGCTGGAGCGAGGTGGCTAGGCCCTCGCGCTCGGACAGGCTGGCGACCTGGCGGCTGTCGAGGTGGGTGACGACGGTGAGGGGGCCGTTGGCACCGGGGCCGAATCCCTCGGTGATCCGGTCGAAGGCACGGCGGTCGGTCCGGCCCGTGGACTGTGCTCCGGCGTCGACGTGGCCGAGCTGCATGGACGCGACCGGAATGGAGAGTGTGCCGAGCAGGAGCAGGCCGCTGACCAGGAAGAGCCAGGGGCGCAGGCTGACCTTGACGGCCCAGCGGTGCCACACGTCCGACTCGCCGGTGGGTTCGGCGACCGGCGAGCGCACGTGAAGGCGGTCGATGCGGCGGCCGAGCAGACCCAGCAGTGCGGGGGTCAGTGTCACGGACGCTGCTGCGGCCACGACGACGCTGAGCCCGGCCGCGACGCCGAGGGTGCCGATGAAGCTCATGCCGGAGACATAGAGCCCGCCCAGCGCCATGGCGACCGTGGCGGCGGCGACCAGCACGGCACGGCCGCTGGTGGCAACGGTGCGCCCGACCGCCTCAGCGGGTTCCATCCCGGAGTGCAGCAGGGCGCGGTAGCGGGTGGCGAGGAAGAGCGCGTAGTCGATGCCGACGCCGAGGCCCATCATCGCGGCCAGGGTCGGGGACGCCTGCGCGAAGCTGAAGTGTGAGGCGAGCAGGCCGAGGCCGCCCAGGCCGACGGCCAGGCCGAGCACGGCCGTCAGCAGCGGCAGTCCGGTGGCGGCGACGCTTCCGAAGCCGATCAGCAGCACGAGCACGGCGACAGCCAGACCGATGGCCTCCGAGGCGCGGTCGGCCGATTTGGGCGCGGCCAGCTGCCCGAGCGGGTCCCCGTATTCGACGGTGACGTGGTCGGTGCGCAGTGGCTCGACGGCGGTGTCGACCTGGGCGAGATAGGAGCGGTCGAAACTCGCCGGGTTGCTGCTGAAGCGGACGGTCATCTGGGCGATGTCGCCGTTCGCGGAGACCGCCCCAGGCGTGGTGAGCGGGTCGGCCACTGAGAGGACGTTCGGCAGCTGATCCAGATTATTGACGGCCGCGTCGATCGCGGCCCGGTGACTGGGGACCGAACCCTGGTCGGACTTGATCACGATCGGGGCGGATGTGCCCCCGGAAGTGCTGGTGTGGGCCTTGAGCAGGTTGGCACCGGTCTGCGCACTGGTGCCGGGCAGGGAGAAGCTGTCCGCGAAGGTGCCGCCCCACTTGTGGTTGGCCAGCCCGAGGCCGACAAGGAGCAGCACCCACAGGGCGACAACCCGCCAGGCGTGCCGGGCACACCAGCGCCCGCTCCGGTGGAGCAGTCCAGGCCCCTCGGTCGATTCAGTTTTCATGGGGCCTCACTGTGCGCGGCGCGTGTAAGGGGGCCTTTGGCGCATTGTTCGGGGAATGTACGGGCGGCTGCGCGCCGGCGGGGACGAGGGCTCGCGAGTCCTCAAGGGCCGTCGGGTGACGGCGGGAGGGTGACGGTGAAGCAGGCGCCGCCTTCCGGGCCGCGCCCTTCGACACCGATGACGCCACCGAGGCGGCCGGTCAGGCGGTGGGCGATGGCCAGGCCCAGGCCGCTGCCGACCGGGCGGGTGCCCCGGTAGCGCTCGTGGAGGGCGCCGCTGTCGAAGGCAATGCGGACGTCGTCGTCGCTCAGGCCAGGTCCACCGTCGCGGACCTGCAGTTCGGCAGCGCCGCCCGCAGCTGCGCGGACGGCGAGGACCAGGGGTGCGCCCTCGGGCGTGACCCGTAGGGCATTCTGCACCAGGCCGTCGATCAGCTGGCGAACCCGGAAGGCGTCCGTGTCGACGACGGGATGCCCGGACTGCTCGAGCCGCAGGTCGACGTCGTGGCGTGCGCAGGGTCCGGCCCAGAAGGCAGCGGCCTCGGCGACGAGTGCGGAGATGTCGGTCGGGGCCGTGTCGAGGCGGAGGTCGTCCGCCTCCAGCCGGGCCAGGTCCAGCAGGTCCCCCAGGAAGCGGTCCAGGCGGCGGGTCTCGTCGGCCAGGATGCCGCCGACCTCGGGCAGTTGGTCCGGCTCGACCAGGCCGTCGGCAAGTGCCTCGGCGTATCCCTGCAGTGCGGTCAGCGGGGTGCGCAAGTCGTGGGAGACGGAGAGCAGGAACTCCCGCTGCCGGTTCTCGCTGTGCGCCAGCGCTTCGTCCAGGACGTTGAGGGCGCGCCCGATGTCCGCGGTCTCCCGTGGGCCGTCGACCGGGGCCGGTACGCCGCGTTCGCCGTCGGCGAGCCGGTGCGCGATCTGCGCGGCCGTCGCGAGCGGGCGGGCGATGCGGCGGGCCAGGAGCGCTCCGGCCAGTGCCGCGCCGAGCATTCCGACGATCAGCGGCGCAATCACGTTGCGGCGGATCTGGTTCGTGTTCTGGGTGACGACCGTGTACGGCTCGGTCAGCACGATCGCGCCGCCGCGCACGCCCGGCTGCCCCACCAGCAGCACGTCCTGGCCGCCCAGGACGCTGTTGGCGGAGACCGGCTCTCCCGCCAGCAGGTCCGATTTCGACGCCATGTCGACGGCTGGGGTGGCGGTTCCGCTCACCGTTCCGTCCGGGGCGATGACGGCCAGCTGCACGCTGTTCGGCCCGGCCAGTACCTGGGCGCCGGTAAAAAGGGCTTCGGACAAGGCGGGCAGACGGCTCAGCACCGTTGCCTGGCGCGTCAGTTGGTCGCGCTCGCGCCGCTCCGCGCCGTGCTCGGCGGTCTGCCAGGCGATCAGTCCGGTCAGCGCCGCTGCGAGCGCTGCCACCACGGTGGTCAGCACCACGATGTTGCGTGCGAGCGAGCCACGACGGGAGCGGGGGCGGTTCACCTGCTGGAGGCCGTCGCGCTGTAGCCGACGCCGCGGACCGTACGGATCGGGCTCGCCTCGCCGAGCTTGGCGCGCAGTTGTGAGACGAAGACGTCGACCATCCGGGTGTCGCGGTAGCCCGGGTACCCCCAGACCCGCGCGAGCAGCTGCTCACGGGTGAAGACCTGGCCCACGTGCTGGAGCAGGTACGCGAGCAGGTTGAACTCGGTGGCGGTGAGCTCGACCGGCTCGCCGTCGCAGCGCACGGTGCGGCTGATCGGGTCCACGCTGAGCCGGCCGACGCTCTCGGTCCGCCCCGGCGGCCCGGCCGCCCGGCGCAGCACGGTCTTGACCCGGGCGACCAGCTCGCGCGGCGAGAACGGCTTGGTCAGGTAGTCGTCCGCGCCCAACTCGAGCCCGAGGATCCGGTCGGCCTCCTCACCGCGCGCGGTGACCAGCAGCACCGGCGTCCAGTCGCCGACGTCACGCAGGGCACGGCAGAAGGCGATGCCATCCAGGCCCGGCAGACCGATGTCCAGCACGATCGCCACCGGGTGCATCCGTCTCGCGGCCGCGAGCCCGGCAATCCCGTCGGTCTCGACGTGGACACCGAAGCCCTCGCGCGCCAAGTAGAGCCTTTGCACATCGGCGATGTGGCGCTCGTCCTCGACGATCAGCACGAGGCCTCTGGACTCCGTCATCACTGCCTCTCACGTGCGGCTACCCCATCGATGCTAACCACATCAAGCCGCCCTCCCGGCGGGCGCGCCGCCGCCCGTACATTCCCCGAACAATGGCGGCCGCGAGGCCGGGCGTGCGGTCCGAGCGAGGAGCGCACATCCCGGGCGGTTGTGCGCTCCGTCGGACCGACCGCCCCGGACACTCTCTTCAGTTCCGCGGCTGATCTAGAGTCGGCGCATGACGGAGGCATCGGCTCGGGATCGCGGCATGCGGTCCCACGACGCGATTCTCGGCACGGCAACTGAGCTGATGTCCCAGCACGGTTACGCCGCCACGTCCATATCGATGATCTCCGCCGAATGCGGACTCCCCGCCAGTTCCATTTACTGGCACTTCGGCAGCAAGGACGGCATCTACGTCGCGGTTCTCCAACGCGCAAGAGTCTCCTTGCTGGAGGCCCTTCCTCCGGTCGACGTACCCGGCGCGGACGTTGCGCAGCGGCTGGACGCCTTCCTCGGATCCGTCAGGGACAGCTTCCAACGCCACCCGCACAGCCTGAAGCTGCTGCTCGCGGTGGGCATGTTGCGGCAGGACGCCAGTACGGCGGCCCTGGCCGAACTGCGCCACTACCGCGACACGTTGTTGGCGTGGGCCCAGGATTCCCTGAGCGTCGTCTTCGACCTGAGCCGTCGCCCCGAGGTGTCGGACGAACTCGCCCGCTTCACGCTCAGAACGGCGAGCGGAACCGCGGTGGCCCGTTGGTTCGAACCGGCCACTTCCCTCGAGATCGGGCCGCTGCGCATCGCGTTGATGGCCCTGGCCTCCCACCACGGCGTTCTTGTGACGAGGGCTCCCTCGGCGACACGCGTCACGGACGTGTCGTGAACTGCTGGTTGTCGGTGGGGTAGGCCGGGACAGCTCACGGCGGTGGCCCGGAAGCACGGTCTGCCGAGGAGGGGGCGAGGATCCTGCAGGACCCGGGGCGGCTCCCCGCGGTACAGGGCGGAGGCCGCCCAAGAGGTCCCACCCCGTGCGACGGAGGCGGACCTGCCGCGCACAGCGTGGGCACCGTCAGGAGGTGGCGTCCGGCTGCCAGAACGCGCAGTGGTGGTCGGCCGCGAAACCAGTGGTGGGAGCGGTGCGGTCCGGAGCCAGAACCTGGATGCGGTCACGGTCGGCGGCGTATCGCGGCCAAATGGGGGCGCCGGGCCCGTTGGGGTTGCCGGTGGCGACGAAGCGGGCCCAGTATCCGGTCATCGTGACGGACAGCCGCCGCTGTGCCGCAGTGGTGAGTGGCAGGGCGTCCATCGGGAACAGATAGGCCAGTTCCGACGCGTGGAAGGCGCCTTGCGGGCTGTGCGGGGCCGGGATGAACGGTGGGGCCTGGGGATCGTTGAACTCATAGGCGTAGACGGGGACCCGGCCGCTGTACAGGCGGCCGTCGGCACGCGCCGGGCAGGCGAACCGCTGGTCGGTGCCGACGGCGGAATAGGCCAGGTTCGGGGAGGGGTAGGCGGACGCCGGATACGTGTCGAGAACGGCGGCGGCCCGGTCCGGTTGCTGCAGCCTGATCAAGGCGGCATAGGTCTGGGGCGTGAGTGGCCCGCCGCCGAGCAGGTCCACGTTGAGCGCCGTGAAGTACCGGTACTCGTCATGGGTGCTGCCGTTCAGCGTCGGGACCGCGTTCACCCGGTCTTCGGCCCACGCCCTGTGCGGCGGGATCGGAAGGATGGACGGTCCGGTGTTCGGCGTCCACAGGGAAGTCGCCCCCGGGGCGCCGCGGATGAGCGCCCCGGTCGGTACGGCGCGCAGACACGCCGGTACGCGGGACGGGTCGGTGCAGCCGACCGACGCCGCGAAGCTCTGTCCCCTCCTCTCGGCGGCGGCCAGGGGGAGCGGGTTGAGAGCGTCGGCGGAAGCGCAGTTGCCGCTCTGCTGGACGGCCTGGTGGAACAGACCCCGCGCGGTCGGCGAGGCGATGTGGAGGCAGGTGTCCAGGGACCCGGCGGACTGGCCGCCGAGCGTGACCCTGGTCCGGTCACCGCCGAACGCACCGATGTTGCGCTGTACCCAGCGCAGCGCGGCCTGCTGGTCCATCAGCCCGTAGTCTCCGGAGGCTTGGTGGGTGCTCTCGGCCGACAGGGCGGGGTGTGCGAGGAAACCCAGAGCTCCGAGACGGTAGTTGACGGTTACGACGACCAGACCCCGCGCGGCAAGCGCCGCTCCGTTGTAGTCGCTCCCGGCGCCGTAGGAGTTGCCGCCGCCGTGCAGCCACACCAGCACCGGCAGTGTCCTGCCGCCGGTACGGGGTGGGGTCCATACATTCAGGTACAGGCAGTCCTCCGACGTACTGCCGGTGCGGTTGGAGTCACCCGGAAGGACCGGCCCCCCGTCAGGGAGCAGTGTCAGCGGCAACTGGGGGCAGGGACTGGCCGGTTCGGTGGCGTCCCGCACGCCGGACCATGGCTCGGGGGGCCGGGGCGAGCGCCAGCGTAAGTCCCCCGTGGGGGAGGCGGCGAAGGGAATGCCCTGGAAGACGCGGCTGCCTTCGGGCCGGACAGCGCCTCGGACCATGCCATGCGCGGTACGTACGACCAGCGGGTCGTGGCCGGAGTCGGAGGAGGCTGCCGGAGGCGCGCCGACCGACAGCAGCAGTGCGGCGACGGTCGTCGCGACGGCGGTCACGGCTCGGGTAACGGGACGTCGTACGCTGCGGAATCTCATCGGTCTCCTCTGTTGGGTTCCGTCCGCTTCTGCGAAGGAAGGCAGAGCGGTGGACGTCCGGCTGCCGACGCCGCGTGGACCTGCGGTGAGTCGGCGAGAGGGAAGGGCGGACGAACGCGACCACCAGTCCGCTCGTGTCGGGCCGGCGTGCCTGTCGACGCCGTCCGGCCGGGAACGGACTCGCTCTTTCGGTGCCAACTGCGTTGCTCTGTAGTGAGCGTTCCATTCAGAGGTGATGCTGTCCATACAACCGACGAGGAAGCGACGGGACGAAGCTTGAAAAGCCCCCTCGCCGAGCCATGCGGTACTTGAGCCGGACGGTCGGCTCATGACCGGCACAACGCGGCCGGCAGGAGAGGACGGGCGCCGGTGGAGAGGACGGGCGGTGACGATGACGGGGGTGCCCGGGACACGCCCGGGCACCCCATGTACCGCCGCCGCCGACCAATGGAGAGCGCCCCCTCCCGGCGTCTTGCGCACCGCTGCCGGACTGCGCGCAACCGCCTCGTCGCCGGAACGCAGACCCGGCGTCCGTGCGGGAGTTCTGGGCTCAGGCGCCTCTCAGCGGGAGCCCCATCGGGGTGCCGCATCCGGCCGGTCGGGCGGCGCTCCGGCAGCCGGCTCGTATTCCGGGACGGCGCCGGCTCCCGCGAGGATGCGGACCTCGGCCTCGGTGAACTCCGCCCCGTCCACCTCCCTCGGGTCGAGGAGCGACCCCAGCGAGCCGAGCAGGAAGCCGAGAGGGATCGAGACCACTGCGGGATTGCTGAGGGGGAAGAACGCGAAGTCCGCCTCCGGCAACAGCGCGGTCGGACCTCCCGACACGGCGGGGGAAAGCAGCACCAGCCCCACCGACGCGACGAGCCCCCCGTAGATGCTCCAGAGCGCTCCTCTCGTCGTGAAGCCCTTCCAGTACATGCTGTAGAGGAGCGCGGGCAGGATCGCGGACCCCGCGACGGCGAAGGCGAGACCCACCATGAACGAGATGTTCAGGCCCTGGGCGTACATGGACAGCACTGTCCCGACGAGTCCGATGAGCAGCACCGAGCCCTTGGCGACCAGGAGTTCACTCTTCTCCGACGCCTCGCCATTCCTGAACCCGACTTGGTAGAGGTCGTGTGCCAGCGCGGTTGAGGCAGCCAGGACAAGCCCGGCGACCACGGCCAGGACCGTGGTGAAAGCGACACAGGAGACGAGTGTGACGAGGAACGCGCCCCCCAGGAACTCGGCCAGCAGCAGAGTGGCCGAATTGCCCGAGGCGCTGTCTGCCGTGATGGTGCCCCTGCCCAGCAGCGCCACGGCACCGAATCCCATCACCCCGGCCAGGAGACAGAACGCGAGCGTCAGGTAGGTCGCCCACTGGACCGATCCGCGGGCCGCGCGCGCGGTGGGCACGGCGCCGAGCCGCATGAGGAGATGCGGCAGTCCAGCTGCTCCCAGCAGAACCGCCAACTGCAGGCTCAGCGAGTCGAGTTTGCTGACCCTGTCGTCGCCGTAGCGCACACCGGGCTGGAGGAAGGCATCCCCCAGGCCGCTGCTGCCCGCCGCCCGGTTCAGCAGACCCGCGGGATTCCAGCTGAATTTCGACATGACCAGGAGAGCCAGAATGGTGCCCCCGCCCAGCAGGATGACGGCCTTCACCAACTGGATCACGGTGGCCGCCCGCATCCCGCCGATCACCACGTAGATGATCATCAGCATTCCGAGCGAGGCGACCATCACCTGTCGCGCGCCCTGTCCCTCCAGGCCCAGGATGGGCGCGGCCAATGCCCCGGCGCCGACCAGCTGAGCGACGAGGTACACCAGGCAGATGACGAGCGTGGCGACCCCCGCGGCCCGGTGAACGGGCCGCGGGCGCAGGCGCCGTGCGAGGCTGTCGCCGATGGTGAACCGCCCAGTGCTGTGATACGGCTCGGCGACCAGCAGGAGCATCACGACCCAGGCGACGATCGGTCCCAGCAGGTAGGGGATGCCGTCGTACCCCGTCAGCGCGATCACGCCCGGGGAGCCGAGCAGGGTCGCGGCCGACATGTAGTCACCGAACAGGGCGATGCCGTTCCGAGCCGGGGTCAGTCGGCCGTCGCTGATGTAGAAGTCGCCCGGCGTGACCCGGTCCGTCGTGACCCAGATGGCCAGCAACAGCGTGCTGGCGACGAAGACGGCGAAGACGACGAACACGGGGAACGCGTCCGAGGCGGCGAGTGGCAGAGCTGTGGTCACCGCGCGTTGTCTCTCTTCTCGAAGCGGGCCCTCAGACGCCTGCCGTCAGGGTCGAGGAAGGTCCTGGCGTGACGCGTGTACCACCAGACGGCCAGGACGGTGGTGACGCACTGGATCAGGCTGAGGATGAGACCGGTGTTCAGCGGTCCGGCTACCTGCACGGCCATGAAGCCCCGCGCCTCGCCGGCCAGCAGCGCGTTGAGCACGTACAGCGCGACGACAGCCCCCGCGACGGCGAAGACCGGGCGCCGGCGTGCCGCCCGCAGTCGCTGCAGGCCCTGGTCGGTCTGGAGCTGCTCGAAGACGGACATCACCGGTTTCCGCGGCGGGCCCGCTTCCCAGAGCGGATCCGGCTCGTGGGGCGCACCCGGTTCCCACGGCGGCGGCGGTGGGAACGAGGGGATCACGACGCCCCTCCCGGCGACGTGGCGCGGCGGTCGGCGGCGGGCCGGCCCGTGGCCCGGTGCGCCACGCCGGTCCGGTCGCGGGCCAGGTCTTCCGCCATGAGAAGGGCCCACCTCCGACGCGCCTCGCTCATGCCGCCGCCTCCTGCTGCCGCCCGGCGCAGGGCTTCGGCGTACCGGCGACCGAGCACGCCCGGCTCGTCCAGTTCCGGGACGGTCTCGGCGATGGCCTGGCGCAGTTCGGTGTTGGAGTACAAGGACTCATGGTCGAGTCGGCTGAGATACAGGGCCGGCACCGGATACGGATCCTGTTCGGGATGCAGGGGAATGCGGCTCATTGCGTGTCCTGGATCGGTCAGGGGACGGATGGTCCGTGACTGGGGGAGAAGGGGCTATGTGATGACGTCCACCTCCAGCTCCCCGTCCGCGTACTGCTTGCGCACCGTCTTCTTGTCGAACTTGCCGACAGATGTCTTGGGCACCTCCTCGACCAGCGTCCAGCGCTCCGGGAGCTGCCATGCGGCGACCTTTCCGGCGAGGAAGCCCCGCAACTCCCCATAGGTGGCCGTGCTGCCGGGCCGGAGTACCACCGCGGCCAGGGGGCGCTCACCCCACTTGTCGTCCGGGACGGAGACGACGCACGCCTCGGCCACGCCCGGGTGCGCCATGAGGTGGTTCTCCAGTTCGACGGACGAGATCCACTCCCCACCGGACTTGATCACGTCCTTGACACGGTCGGTGAGTGTGAGGAAGCCGTCGGCGGCGATCGTGCCCACATCACCGGTGCGCAGCCAGCCGTCGTGGAACTTCTCCGGGTCGTCGTCGAGGTAGTACGAGCCGGTGATCCACGGGCCGCGCACTTCCAGCTCGCCGACGCTGCGGCCGTCGCAGGGCAGGACCGTCCCGTCGTGGCCGATGAGCCGGGCCTCCACCGGCGCCGGGAAGCGGCCCTGGGTGAGCCGGTAGCGCCAGGCGTCCTCGCCCTCCGCGCCTTCGGGTATGCGGGCCAGGGCGCCCAGTGGCGACACCTCGGTCATGCCCCAGGCGTGCAGCAGCTGGATGCCGAGCTCGTCCTCGTAGGTTCGCATCAGGGACGGCGGGCAGGAGGAGCCGCCCACGACGGCCTCCTGGAGGGAGGAGATGTCGGCCTCCGGGTGTTGGGCGACATGGTTGGCCAGGCCCTGCCACACCGTGGGCACACCCGCTCCCTTGTTGGGGCGGGAGGCGGCGATGAACTCCGCGAGGGGCGCGGGGGCCAGGAATCTGTCCGGCATGGCGAGCGAGGCGCCGGTCAGGAAAGCCGCGTACGGCAGGCCCCAGGCCTGGGCGTGGAACTGCGGGACGATGGCGAGCAGGCGGTCGCGGGAGGAGATGCCCATGAGGTCCGGCAGGCTGATGCCCAGCGAGTGGAGGTACAGCGAACGGTGGCTGTACACCACGCCCTTGGGATTACCCGTGGTGCCGGACGTGTAGCACATGCCTGCCGCCTGGTTCTCGTCCAGGTCCGGCCAGTCGTACGTCTCGGACCGCTTCTCCAGCAGTCGGCCGTAGTCGTGCACGGCAGCCGGACCGTCGGGCAGGACCGACGACTTGGCCTCGCCGTTGATGACGACATGCCGCACGGTGCGCATGTCGGGCAGCAGTTCGGCGAAGACCGGCAGGAGGGAGTCATCGACGATGACCACCGTGTCCTCGGCGTGGTTGGCGATGTAGGTGAGCTGTTCCGGGAAAAGGCGGATGTTCAGGGGGTGGATCACAGCGCCCATGGCGGGTACGGCGAGGTATGCCTCCAGGTGCTCCTGGTTGTTCCACATGAACGTGGCCACCCGGTCGCCCGGCTGTACGCCGAGGCCGGCCAGCGCGTGGGCCAGCCTGGCGGCGTTGCGGCCGACCTGGGCGTAGGTGGCGGTCCTGGTGCCGTTGTTGGCGGTGGCCGTGGTCACTTCACTGCGGCCGTGCAGGTTCATGCCGTTCTCCAGCAGCCTGCGGACGAGCAGCGGCACGTCCTGCATGGTGCTGGGGAGGGCGGGACGGCGGGACATTTCCGTGGTCATCCCCGGCCTCGGTTCCCCGTGACGGGTCGCAGGGGGGCGAGGACGGCCCCGCCGTAGCGCACTTTGAGATTGCGTACCTGGAGCATCGACCCTCCGTCGCTTCCATCGCCTGCGGTGGCGATGGGCGAGAGCTTGGGTTTCGCCGGGGAGGGCGGGTAGCTCCAGGGGGAGGTGTGACTTCAGAGGTCTCCATTCGGAGATGGACTCATCGGCCGGCACAGTTCACCATGTGTGCAGCGGAGCACGAGCGCGTTGGACACGGTCCCGCAGGGCGTGAGGCGACTTACCATGACAGACGAGGCAGGCAAGGGGCGGGAGCGGCCCTTGCCGAGCGCTCTGTTCGAGCTCACCGAGGGATACAGCCAGATGCTCGGCCTGCTCGACCAGTCCATCGCCATGCACCGGGTCGTGGACGATGTGCCCGAGCTCAGCGGGGTCGATGTTGCCTGGGTGGGCGAACCGGACGGCGAGGACCGGATCGTGCTCGGACACACGGTGAACACACGGACCCCCGCCGTGAACGGTTTGGTCGTACCCTCCGGATGCGGTCTCGGCGGGCAGGTCATGCTCCGGCGCCGCCCCCTGTGGGTCAGTGACTACCGCAGCTCCGACGCCATCACCCATCACTTCAAGGCCCAGGCCGAGACGGAGGGCCTGGGCGCGATGATCGCTGTGCCCGTGATGCACGAAGGCCGGCTGTTCGGTGTCCTCTACGGCTCCAACCGGGAGACCGCCCCGTTCAGCGACCGGACGACCCAGGCCCTGGAGCAGGCGGCGAGCCAGGCCGCGGCCGCCGCCGTCGTCGCGGAGCGGGCCCGCCATGCGGCAGAGGTCGCCGTACACGAGGAACGACGTCGGCTCGCGCTGGAACTCCACGACACCATGGGGGCCATGCTGTTCTCCCTGGGGGCGGGTATCCGCACCCTGGCCGACGAGCTGTCGGCCGAGCACAGCGTGCAGGCACGGCTCAGTGACCTGGAGGAGCAGGCCGTTCAGGCCGCCGCCGCGCTGCGCGTATCCCTCTATGCGCTGAACGCGCCGCCGGAGCAGGTCGCCCTGGGAGTCGCGCTGCGCGGCGACTGCCGGGCTTTCCAGGAGCGCACCGGGGTCATCGCCCGCCTCATCATCGTCACCGAGGTGCCGGTTCTTGGGCCGGCCCCGGTCAAGGCACTGACCAACGCGATACGGGAGGCGCTGCTGAATGTCGAGAAGCATGCGCGGGCCCGTTCCGTGGTGGTCAGCGTCTTCACCCTGTCCGGGGGAGTCTGCGTGACCATCGCGGATGACGGAGTCGGCCTGCCGCCGAAGGGCAGGCACTCCCACGGCCTCGGCCTGTCCGCCATGTCCGAGCGCCTGGAACGGGTGGGCGGCAAGGTCCACGTCTTCCGCAACGAGGACGGCGGCGTCACCGTCCAGGCATGGGTGCCGGCGTGAACGAAACGACCGTACATGTGCTTGTGGTGGATGATCACCCCATTGTCCGCGACGGCGTCGCGCTGGCGCTGGGCAACGCCTCCTGGATCACCGTGGCGGGATACGCGAGCTCCGGCAGGGAAGCGGTCGTTGAGGCGGAACGCCTGAAGCCGGATGTCGTGCTGCTCGATCTGCGCCTGCCCGACATGCTCGCCCCCGAGGTCATCCGGGCGCTGCGGACCCATGTCCCCGGTGTCAAGGTGGTGATCTTCACGGCTTACCCGGAGCACGCGGCTCTGGAGGAGGCGCTCGGCGCCGGAGCGCACGCCGTGGTCGTCAAGGACGCCGAGCGATCGGATCTGGTGGACATCGTCCGCCGGGTCAACGCCGGGGAACGAGTGGTTCGAACCAGCCCGGACCATCTCCTCAATGTGCTGCTGGCCAGGAGGCTCAAAGAGAGCGGGCTGACCCGCCGCGAGTACGAGATCCTGCGCAGGGTGGCGATGGGCGAGACGAACCCGGAGATCGCAGGCGTTCTGGGGCTGACGAGGAACACGGTCAAGACCTACCTCCAGCGGACGCTGGAGAAGCTGGGCGCTCGCAACCGCGTTGAGGCGCTGGCCCGCGCCAGCGAGCGAGGGATTCTCTAAGTCGCGCGCACCGCCTCATGGCCGAGGTGGCGGTGAGAGAAGACGTGGCGGTGAGAGAAGACGTGGCGGTAGGAGAAGGGGTCCCGGCAGCTACTTCGTGCAGTCCTGTCGCGTTCCCGCGTTTACCGGCCCCGGCGAGCAGGAGTTCGGCTCGGGCCCCTTCCTCGCCCGAGCCCGGTCGCGGGACCACACGCCCGCACCTACCAGCACGGCTGCCCCAATTCCGTACACGGGCAGCCACAGGGTCGTCGTGGCTGCCAGGCAGTCGGCAACGGCCTTACGGCTCTGGGACTCCTGTGCGTGCGCGATGACAGCGCCGTCGCGACCGGTCACGTTCGCCATCGCTGCCCTCGACCGGATGGCCTCGTACCTGCCCATCTCATCGCACTCGCTACGAGTGCCCGACATCGGAAACAGCCAGGCCCAGCGCTGCAGCATGGGGGCCAGCGCGATCGCTACGCACAGGCCGACGATCAGCGAATACGCGACCAGACCGCGCATGTATGCGGATCGGATGTCGAGCGTCCATGCCGGCCGTCGGTGGAAGGCGAAGATCACAGCAAGAAGGGTCATCCCGATGAATGTGGCGAACCACTGCCAGGAGCCCTGCGCGAATGCGATCGTCAGCACAGCGGCGAGTCCCATGCCGATGACCCCGGCCTGACCGGCAGCGCCATCGCCTTCTCCGATGGATGCCGACCTTCGGGTTCCTCGAGGGCTGGGGTCGTTCACGGGCCTCTCCTGCAGGGTTGGAGTCATCAGCATCCGCCGCGTGGCGCCGCGGGCCCTGGTGCCATGCCGGACGGGTTCGGTACCCCGCTCGGATGGGGGAGGCGCAAGCCGAGCGACGACCCCCGGTTCCGGCGTAGGCGCCGGAAGCTCCGCCCGATTCCAACTAGCCTGTGTACAGGGGCAGTTGACCAGTCCGTTCCGGTTGAGGGAACGGGGGGCCCGGCGACTGCGTGCTTCCGGGGAATGACCGGGCGGACCACCGGACTTATCGGTCCGGCCCGTCTGCGACCGGATAGGGCACGAAGGTGCTGCTGTTCTCGTCGATGGTGAGCGGTCGGCCAAGCGGCGGCACGGCGCGTTGCGGGCAGTCGAGGCGTTCGCAGATCCGGCAGCCCATGCCGATGGGAGTGGCTGCGGCGGTGTTGTCGAGGTCGAGTCCGTCGGAGTAGACGAGCCGGGAGGCGTGGCGGACCTCGCAGCCGAGGCCGATGGCGAATGTCTTGCCGGGCTCGCCCCAGCCGCCGCGGTGGCGGGTGAGGGCACGGGCGGTCCATAGGTAGCGCTGTCCGTCGGGCATCGAGGCGATCTGCACATGAATGCGCCCCGGCGCGGCGAATGCCTCGTACACGTTCCACAGGGGGCAGGTGCCGCCGGCGCGGGAGAAGTGGAAGCCGGTGGCGGACTGGCGCTTGGACATGTTGCCGGCGCGGTCGACTCGTACGAAGGAGAACGGCACGCCGCGCAGGCGTGGCCGCTGGAGGGTGCTGAGGCGATGGCAGACGGTCTCGTAGCCGAGGCCGAAGCGGTCGGTGAGCCGTTCGATGTCGTAGCGGACCTCCTCGGCGGCGGTGTGGAATGCGCTGTACGGGAGGATCAGCGCGGCGGCGAAGTAGTTGGCGATGCCGATCCGGGCGAGTGACCAGGTGGCGGAGACTTCCTCGTAGTCCTCCGACGCGAGCGCGGACAGCTCGTCGCCGAACTCGAGCAGGGCGAGCTGGGTGGCCATGCGGAACGCCTGCTGGCCGGGGCGCAGTCGGTTGGACAGATGCAGTACCCGGGCGGCGGGGTCGAAATGATGCAGCCGGTCGGAATCCGTGGCCAAACGCACTCCGTGCCGCTCGACGAGCCGCGCGGAGAGCGCCTGCACCACCTCACCGGGGCGGACGCCGACACCACGGGCCAGTTCCTCGGCGGCGAGATCGGTGTCATGGAGGTAGTTCTGCCGCCGGTAGAAGAACTCGCGGATCTCCTCGTGCGGGGAGCGCGGCAGGGCCGGGTCCTCATTGCCGCGACCGTCGGCCGCTTCGGCCAGCCGCTCGGCCAGGGCGTGGCTGCGCCGGCCGAGATCGAGGAGGACCGAGGCCACGGCCGGCATACGGGATGCCAGTTCGGCGAGATCGGACGGCGACACCCGGGCAGTGGTCACCTCGTTCGCGAGCACTTCTCGGAGGTCGGCCACGAGTCTGCTGGTGTCACGTTCCGAGAAGAACCCCGGGTCGACACCGAACGCCTCGGTCAGCCTCAGCAGAACCGGCACGGTGAGGGGCCGGGAGTCTGTACTTCTTCCACTGCGCGCAGCGGCAGATCGACGCCGGCCACGGCCCGTACTTCTACCTGCCCAAGCTGGAGAACCACTACGAAGCCCGCCTGTGGAACGATGTCTTCGTCCTCGCGCAGGACCTGGTCGGCATCCCCCGCGGCACCGTCCGCGCCACCGTCCTCATCGGGACGATCACCGCCGCGTTCGAGATGGAAGAGATCCTCCACGAGCTTCGCGAACACAGCGCCGGGCTCAACGCGGGGCGCTGGGACTACCTGTTCAGCCTGATCAAGAACCTCGGCCACCGCCCGGACTTCGTCCTCCCGGACCGGGCGAAGGTCACCATGACCGCCCCCTTCATGCGCGCCTACACCGAACTCCTCGTACGCACCTGCCACAAGCGCGGCGCCCACGCCATCGGCGGCATGCCCGCCCACGTCCCCAGCCGCGACGCACAAGCCAACGAGGCGGCCCTCGCCAAGGTCCGGCTCGACAAGGAACGCGAGGCCGAGGACGGCTTCGACGGCTCCTGGGTCGCCCACCCCGGACTCGTCCCCGTCTGCCGTGATGTCTTCGACAGCGTGCTGGGTGACCGGCCCCACCAGATCGAGCGCACCCGCGACGACGTTCACGTCACCGCTGCGGACCTCGTCGCCGTCCGCCGCACCGCCGGCCCGCCCACCCCCGAGGGAGTCCGTGCCAACATCGCCGTCGCCATCCGCTATTTCGACGCCTGGCTGCGCGGCAGCGGAGCCGTCGCCCTGTACGGGCTGATGGAGGACGCCGCCACCGCGGAGATCGCCCGCTGCCAGATCTGGCAGTGGATACGTCACGGCCTCGTCGAGCGCGACACCGTGGTGGAGCTGCTGGAGGACGAGATCGCCGCCCTCGGGGCGGAGTACCCGTGGGCCCGCGCGGACGAAGTCCGCGCCATCTTCGAACGCACCGCCCTGGCCCGGGACTTGCCGGCATTCTTCACCGCCGACGCATACGCCAGGCACCTCGTCCGACGATCGGAAGTGCAGTCATGAACGGATCCCTGACAAGGGTCGGCGTGGTCGGCGGCGGCCAGATGGGGGCCGGGATCGCCGAGGTCTGCGCCCGCGCCGGGCTCGACACGGTGGTCTGCGAGGCAGATGCCACAGCGGCCCGCGAGGCCCGGGAGCGTGTGGCAATGTCCCTCGAACGTGCCGTCCAGCGCGGCAAGCTGGACCGTGTCTCCGCCGAAGACGCTCTGGCCCGCCTCGTGTTCAGCGGCAGCCTCGACGACCTGGCCGACCGGCAGCTCGTCGTCGAAGCCGTGGTCGAGAACGCCGATGCGAAGACCGAGGTCTTCGCCGCCCTCGACAAGATCGTCGAGGATCCGGAGGCGATTCTGGCCACCAACACCTCTTCCATCCCGGTCATGCGCCTGGGCATGGCCACGCACCGCGCCGACCGCGTCCTGGGACTGCACTTCTTCAACCCGGTACCCGTCCTGCCGCTGGTGGAGGTCGTGGCATCTCTGCACACCGCGCCCGAGGCGGTGACGGCAGTCGAGGAGTTCGCGACCGGCACCCTGGGCAAGACGGTGGTCCGCTCCCAGGACCGGGCCGGCTTCGTCGTCAACGCCCTGCTCATCCCGTACCTCCTCGCTGCGGTCCGGATGGCCGAGTCCGGCTTCGCCACCGCCGCCGACGTGGACGCCGGGATGGAGCTGGGATGCGCCCATCCGATGGGGCCGCTCAAACTGGCGGACCTGATCGGCCTGGACACTGTCGCGGCCATCGCGGAGTCGCTGTACGACGAGTTCAAGGAACCCCTCTACGCCCCGCCACCGCTGCTCCAGCGGATGGTCGAGGCGGGGCTGCTCGGCCGCAAGTCGGGCCGGGGGTTCCATACCTACGACCGGGGCTGAGGGGCCCGGGTTCGCCGCGGGGCTGAGGGGCCCCCGGCTGCTGTGGAGCGGGGCGCGGAGCGTTTGACTGAGCTGCTCCGTGCCCTGTCCGGGCCAACTTCCTACACTGCGAGGAGATCCGCCCAGCGGGTGATCCCGCCGGTGTGAACGCGTATGCCATAGCGGGCCGACAGGGCCGCCACTATGGCGATTCCCCGGCCGTGCTCGTCCGGGGCGGCCGACTGGCTTGCCGGGAGCGCGCGTCCCGCGTCGGTGACTTCGATGCGGAGGGCTCTGCCTTCCTCGGCGCGGACCCACGACAACCGCAGCGTCGCCGGTGGCAGGGCGTGGACGAGCGCATTGGTCAGCAGCTCCGAGACCACCAGGAGCGCATCCATGGTGACGTCCGGGGAAAGGCCCCACTCCACGAGCACCGCGCGGATACGTCCGCGTACGACCGAGACGGCCCCCGGGGTATGCGGCACAGGACAGACATGATCGACTGCCTTGCGGGCCACTGTGCTGAGCTGAGCCGCCATGTGCCCTCCTCGGCGAGCGCTGCCGACGGGACGCCGACATCAACGCACGCTAGGGAGCGATTCGAGGCCGGTCAATGGACGGCGGTCGGCATTACCGAACGGAGTACCCGGATCCGGAAAAATCCCCTCATCATGTGCGCTGTAGACCGGTAAAGGCGGGCCTAGAATCGTTTTATGGCCGGTCCAGTCCAGTCCATCGAACGGGCGGCGGCAATACTGCGTCTGCTCGCCGGCGGTCCTCGTCGGCTCGGACTGGGCGAGGTGGCCGCGTCGCTCGGGCTGGCGAAGGGCACCGCCCACGGCATTCTGCGCACCTTGCAGCACGTGGATTTCGTGGAGCAGGACGCGGCGACGGGAAAGTACCAGCTCGGGGCGGCGCTGCTCCACCTCGGCACCAGTTACCTCGACGTCAACGAGCTGCGGTCGCGCTCCATCAACTGGGCGGACGCACTGGCCGCCCGCAGCGGGGAGGCGGTCCGCCTGGGCACCCCCCTTGAGGGCAAGGTGCTCATCGTCCACCACGTCTTCCGGCCGGACGACACGCTCCAGACCCTGGACGTGGGCTCGCTGTTGCCGTTGCACGCCTCCTCGATCGGCAAGGTCCTGCTGGCCTTCGGCACCGCGACCGTGGAGGTGGCGCTCGGTGCCGGGCTGGAGGCGTACACCCGGCACACCCTGGTCGTCCCGGAAGAGCTCACCCGAGCACTCGAGGACATCCGGGAGAACGGATGGGCCGCCGAGGTTCAGGAGATGAGCATGGGTGAGGCCGGCGTCGCCGCCCCCATCCGGGGGCACGGAGGCCTCGTGGTGGGCGCCATCGGCGTGTCCGGCCCGGTCGAGCGGATCTGTGATGCCAAGGGCGAGCCTCAGCCGGCCCTGATCACCCTGCTCCGTGAGGCCGCACGGGCGATCTCCAGAGACCTGGGGGCGGCCCGCTGGTAGCTCCACCACCGCATCCTCGACGCATCGGAAGGCGGTCCGGATCATGGTTGAACGGTATGTGATGTCCATTGACCAGGGCACCACCTCCACCCGTTGCATCCTGTTCGACCATCGTGGGCGGTTGATGTCGGTGGCCCAGCGCGAGCACGAGCAGTATTTCCCGAGGCCAGGCTGGGTCGAGCACGACGCCCTCGAGATCTGGCGCAATCTGCGGCGCGTCGTGCCCGAGGCACTGTCCGCCGTCGGCGCCGCCGTCGGCGAGGTCTCCGCTCTGGGCATCGCGAACCAGCGCGAGACGACGGTGCTCTGGGACCGGCGGACAGGCACTCCACTGGGGAGAGCGATCGTCTGGCAGGACACCCGCACCGCTCGGCTCGTCGAGGGCCTGAGAAACCACCCCGGCGACGACTTCTTCCTGGAACGCTGCTGCCTGCCCCCCTCGACCTATTTTTCCGCGCCACGGATCCGCTGGCTGTTCGACCACGTCGCGGGGCTGGAACAGCGAGCCCAGGACGGCGAGGTGCTGTTCGGCACGATGGAGAGCTGGCTGATCTGGAACCTCACCGGCGGCACGGCCGGCGGTCAGCACATCACCGACGCCACCAACGCCAGTCGCACGATGCTCATGAACATGCGCACGCTCACCTGGGACGAGGAACTGCTGGCGTTCTTCGGGGTCCCCCGCGCCATGTTGCCCGAGATCCGGTCCTCGGCGGAAAGCTATGGGGAGGACCGCTCGATCCTCCCGGGCATCCCCATCACGGCCGCGCTCGGCGATCAGCAGGCCGCACTCTTCGGGCAGACCTGCTTCTCCCCGGGCGAGGCGAAGTGCACCTACGGGACCGGCAGCTTCCTGTTGCTCAACACGGGTACCAACGTCGTACGGTCCCGGAACGGGCTCCTCACCACCGTTGCCTACAAGATCGCCGATCAGCCCCCGGTCTACGCGCTGGAAGGCCCGATCGCCGTCACAGGCTCGCTGGTCCAGTGGTTCCGTGACCGTCTGGGACTGATCAGCAGCGCGCCGGAGATCGAGACCCTCGCGCGCACCGTCGAGGACAACGGCGGCTGCTACATCGTCCCGGCGTTCTCCGGTCTCTTCGCACCCCACTGGCGCAGCGACGCACGCGGTGTCATCGTCGGCCTCACCTCGTACATCACCAAGGGGCACCTGGCCCGAGCCGTGCTGGAAGCCACCGGCTGGCAGACGCGTGAGGTCGTCGACGCCATGAACGCCGACTCCTCGCTGACTCTGAATGAGCTCAAGGTCGACGGCGGCATGACATCCGACAACCTGCTCATGCAGATCCTGGCCGACGTCCTCGATGTGCCCGTGGTGCGCCCGATGGTCGCCGAGACCGTCTCGCTGGGCGCCGCCTACGCCGCCGGGCTGGCCGTCGGCTACTGGTCGGACCTGGAAGTCCTGCGCCGCAACTGGCACCGGGCGGGCCAATGGCTGCCCGACATGGACTCCGCGCGGCGCGAATCGGAATACGAGAACTGGCAGCGGGCCGTCGAGCGATCGCTGGGGTGGATCCAACCGTCGGACCGTCCTTGATGCGCAGACCATTACGCATTGTGACCGGGGCTCAGTCGGGCAGCGACCCCTCTCCGACGGCTCGCGCGGAGCGCTGCTGGTGCCGCTGCCGGTGCCGGTGCCGGTGCCGGTGCCGACAGAGAGTCGGGCCGGCTCAGTGCCGCCCTACCCGCCTTGATGAGGCCCACTGGCGACGATGTGCCCTGCCGGTGGTCCGTGCCGTGTGCGCGTGGCGCGGACGCGATCAGCCCTCGGCCCGTGCCGAGGGCTGATCGCGTGGCCCGCTGTCCTGGGCGCTCAGGCCCGGGAGGGGTCGACCATCGCAGCTAGCACGGAGTGCCAGTCCTCCCCGGGCTGTTCGCGCAGCGCGGTGGCCAGCCGGTCCGCGTGGTAGTGCCAGGGGTGGTCGAGGTCCGGATGCGCCCGCTCGACGAGCTGGATCTCACTGTCGCTGCCGAGGAGCTTGCGCAGCTCGGCGGCGAGGTCCTGCCACGCGACGTGACCGCTCAGGGCGTTGGCCACGCCGTGGACGGCCGTGTCCAGGCAGGCGGTCACGGCGCGGGCCAGGGCAGCCGCGTGGACCCACGGGGCGCCGTACCAGTCGCGCCCGGCTGTGCCGGGCCGTGGGAGGGTGATCGGCTCTCCGGCGAGGGCAGCCTGGTAGAGCATCCCGGTCGCGCCCCAGCGCAACTGGTCGCGCAGCCGGTCGTGCGGACCCCACACGAGGGGCGAGCGTACGGCGCTGGCCCCGCCCCTGCCGCCGGTGCCGGCCGCCCGCATCAGCATGTGTTCGCAGTCGAGCTTCGCCTGTCCGTACGCGCTCAACGGCTGTCGGGAAGCCGACTCCTCGGCCACCGACTGCTCCGTGGGGCGTCCGTAGGCGTCCACGCTGCTGACAAAGACGAACGGGCCGCTGTGCCAGGCGCCGACCATCGCTTCCATCGCCGCCACGTCCACCTCGGGACGGGTGAAGGTGCAGGCTGCGTGAATCACCGCGTCCGCACTCTCCACGGCGGCGCGCAGGCCGTCCAGGTCGGTCAGATCACCCTCGACGACGTCCACACCGTCCCCGGCCACCAGGTGTGCCGACTCGGGGCGGGCCAGCGCGAGCACCGGCCTCCCCTGGGCGGCGAGTTCGCGCAGGATGAACGCTCCGACGCCGCCCGTGCCGCCGGTCACCAGCACGGTGCCCTCGCCTGCCCGCCGGGTACGTGACGCCGGCGGGGCCGTCGAGGCAGCCGCGGCCGCCCGTTCCGTCTCACGCGCGTCGAGCAGCGCGGCGAGTGCGCGCGGTGTCCGGTGCTGCATCACATCGAGACCGGTCAGCGGCAGCTTGAGCCCTGTGCGCAAGCGCTCGGCGAGCTGCACGGCGACCAGGGAGTGGCCACCGAGGACGAAGAAGTCGTCGTCCGGTGCGGGGGTTTTGCCCAGCAAAGCGGTGAACGCCGCCGTCACCGCGTGCGCACGGTCCCCGTGCAGGGCGGAGGCCGGTGCCGCGCCGGGCAGCCGGCCGGCGTCCAGTGAGCCGTCGGCGTTCCGCGGCATCGCGTCCAGCAGTGTCACCGCGGCCGGGACGAATGCCGGGGCGAGGGCGGACCGGAGGTGGTTCCGCAACTCGGCGGGTGAGGGGCCCCCGGTCTCCCGCAGGACGGCATAGGCGATCAGCGGTCCGGTCGCCGGCTGCGGCACTGCCGCATCGCTCACCTGCGGATGCATCCGCAGCCCGGTCTCGGCCGGATGACAGTGTTCGTCGGCCTGGACCGCCCATGGCCGCCGGCCGGGCAGCCGTGACAGTGTCAGTTCCGGGTCGACGGCGACCGCGGCCAGCAGGTCGGCGAAGGCATCTGCCAGCTGGTCTCCCGCTTCCGTCGCGAGGGCTGCCGGCCCGTACTGGACCAGGCAGGCGGGCTCGTCGGTGTCCATGAGGCCGAACGACAGGTCGAATTTGGCTTCGCCGAGGCCGACTTCGACGGGCTCGGCGACCGTGCCGGGCAGCGGGAGCGCCGTGGGCGCCCGCAGGACGTCCGCGGTGACCCGGACCAGCGGCGTGCCGTCGGCATCCCGCGCGGCGGCGCCGAGTCGCTCCAGGATCAGGTCGAAGGGAGCGTCCCGGTGCTCCTGGGCCTCCAGTAGCGCGTCCCGCACCCGGTCCACGAGGATCCCGAACTCCGGGTCGCCGGACAGGTCCACACGTACCGGAAGGGTATTGACGCACAGTCCGACGAGACCGCGCATGGCCGCCCCCTCGCGGTGGGTGGCGGCGCAGCCGATGACCAGGTCGTCCTCGCCGGTGAAGCGCTGCAACGCGGCGAAGGCGGCGGCGAGGGAAACCGTGAAGAGGGTGGCCCGGTGCTGCCTGCCCAGCTCGCGCAGTGCAGACAGCACCGAGGCGTCCAGCTTCGTGGTGCGGGCGACCGCCGGACGCGTGCCCAGGTCGGCGGAAGGGCGCGCGGGCCGGGGCAGCCGCAGTGGTACGGCTCCGGCGAGCCGGCGCGTCCAGTGAGCCAGTCCTTCATCGAGGCGGCCGGCCGCCGCGTGCTCGCGGCGCGCGTAGTCCGTGTACTGCGGCGGCTCCGGCCGTTCGTGAGGGCGTCCGTCCACGGCCGCTGCGTACAGCTGCGTCAGTTCGTCGGCGACGGTCTCCAGCGACCCGCCGTCGATGGTGATGTGGTGGAAGGTCAGCAGCACGGTGTGGTCTCGGGGGCCGTGCCGCAGCACCAGGGCGCGCGGCAGGGGACCCGCAGCCAGGTCGAACGGACGGCGTGCCTCCGCGGCGAGTGTCTGCAGACCGTCGCCGTCGGCCTCCACCACCGGCACGGCGATCGTGTCGGGCGCGGGGAGCGTCTCCTGGTACGGCTCGTCGCCGCTCCGGCCGTAACGGGTACGCAGGATGGCGTGGCGTCGTACGAGCGTGGTGAGTGCGACGGTGAGGGCGTCCACGTCGAGCGGCCCGTGCAGCCGGGTGGCGAAGGGCACGCTGTAGAGGGAGCCTCCCTGGCCGAGGTGGTCCATCAGCCACATCCGCCGCTGGGCGTGGGAGAGCGGGGCGGGCCCCTGGTCGTGGACGGCTGTGGGGACCGGGGCGGCCGGGCGGGTGCCGGCGCGGGCCCGGGCCCTGCGCAGCAGTTCCTCCTGCAGCGCGGCGGAGCTGGGGGTGCTGTCAGTGGGCATCTGTGTCCTCCGGCGCGTCGAGGTGGAGATCGTCGTGGTTGGCCAGCAGGGCGCGCTCGACGAGCTCGGCCTGTCCTGCCACCGTTGGGGCGGCGAAGAAGTCGGGCAGGGACAGCTCCACTCCGAGCTCCTCGCGCAGGTCGTCCGTGACGACCAGGGCGAGCAAGGAATGGCCGCCGTAGGCGAGGAAGTCGGCGTCCGGCCGGTTCACCTCGCTGCCCAGGCTGCGGCTCCACACCTCGGCGACGGCCTGCTGGAGCGGGGTCAGCGCCTGGGTGGCCTCTTCGGCGGTGGCGGTGCCGTGAAAAGCGGTGAGCGCGCGCCGGTCCACCTTGCCGGAGACCGTCAGGGGCAGCCGCTCGACGAGGGTCAGCTCGTCGGGGACCAGATGGGCGGGCAGCTGTTCGGCGAGCCGCGCTCTCAGCGTCTCGGCACGGGGTATAGGGCCGGGTGCGGCCACCACGAAGGCGGCCAGGCGGGCGTCGTCCGCTGCGGGCCGGCGCACGGTCACGGCGGCGTCGTCCACCTCCGCCTGCTCGCGCAGTATGTGCTCGACCTCGCCCGGCTCGATGCGGAATCCACGGACCTTGACCTGGTCGTCGACGCGGCCGTGAAAGTCCAGAACTCCGTCCGGGCGTACCGAGACCAGGTCGCCGGAGCGGTACAGCCGGCCCAGCGACGCATGGTCCACGAAGCGTTCGGCGGTCAGCTCCGGCCGTCCCGCGTATCCGCCTGCCAGACGGCTGCCGCCGATCCACAGTTCACCGTGTTCGCCAGGCGCGACGGGCTGCCCGGCGCCGTCCAGGACGTGTGTGACGGCACCGGCGATCGGGCGGCCGATCGGCACCGGGCCGTCGCAGTCCGCATCGGTGACCCGGTGGGCCGTGGCGAACGTCGTCGTCTCCGTCGGCCCGTATCCATTGACCAACTCGAGCCAGGGGAACGCGCGCAGTACCGCCCGGGCATGCTGGGCGGCCATCGCCTCGCCTCCCACCACCACTGTGCGGAGCACCGAGAACACCCGGGAGCGGCGGGCAGCCAGTTGGTGGAACAGCGCCGTGGTGAAGAACGCCACGGTCACGCCGTGCCGCTCCACCTGTCGGGCCAGATCCTCGAAGGAGGGCCGCTCGGCGGTGCACACCACCACGGCGGCTCCGTTGGCGAGGGCCGACCACACCTCGAAGGTCGAGGCGTCGAAGGTGGTCGGCGAGTGGAACAGCACCCGGTCGCGGGCGGTGACGGTGGCGTACTGCGGAGCGGTGACCAGCCGGGCGATGCCGCCGTGGGCCACCGTCACGCCCTTGGGGCGGCCGGTGGACCCCGAGGTGAACAGGACGAGCGCCGTCGCGTCGGGGCCGGGCCGGGCCGCGGGCAGCTCGGCGCCGGTCAGCAGTGGCTCGTCGTGCAGGGCCAGGGTGGCGCCTGTGACGGCCGCGGATTCGAGCAGCTTGCTGTCGCCGACGGTCAGTGTCGCCCCGGCGTTGGCGAGCATCGCTTCGGTACGCGGACCCGGGTGCGCCGGGTCGAGCGGCACGCACGCCGCGCCCGCCCACCACAGCGCGAGCTGTGCGACGACGGTGCGGGCCGAACGCGGCATCAGCAGTGCCACCCGGTCGCCGGGGCGGACGCCATGGTCGTGCAGGTGTGCGGCCAGAGCGCGGGCGGAGGCGACCAGCTGCTCGTACGTCAGCGTGGTGTCGCCGTCCATCACGGCCAGGGCCTGCGGGGTCTGCTCGGCGTGCCGCGCCACCAGGGCGGGCAGGCCGGCGGCGTACACGGACGGTGTGCGGTCAGCCGGCACTGGGCTTTCCTTCCTGTGGTCGGTGGTGTTCGCCATGACGGTTGCCATCTCAGGCCACCCCCGGTCCGACGGCGGCGCGGCGCTTGTCGAGTACGGCCGCGACTGCCCGAAGGTCGGGCTGACGGAGCAACTCCGGTGCGCGCAGACGCACTCCGGTCTCCTGCTCGATCACGGTCAGCAGGCGCGAGGCGACGAGCGAGGTTCCGCCGGCCTCGGTGAAGTTGTCGCCCAGTTCGGTACCGGGGCTGTCCAGCAGATCGCGCACGACCCGCAGGACAAGTCGCTCGCTCTCCGTCGCGCTGTCGTGCGCATCGCCGTTGTCGGCAGTGGCGCTGTCGCGGGCGATCGGCTGTGCGGGGGCCGCGGCCTGCTTCAGCAGTTGGGCACGGTCGACCTTGCCGTTGGCGTCGAGTGGGAAGGCGTCCAGGATCCGCACGGCCGAGGGCACGGCCTGCTCGGGCAGCCAGGCCCGTACCGCGGACAGCAGCGCGTCAGAACTCGTTTCGTCGGATGCCAGGACGTACGCCACCAGGCGGGCGCTGCCGTCGGCGGAACGGGGCGCGGTGACAACCGCGCTGCGCACCGAAGGGTTCTGCTCGAGCGCGGCCTCCACCTCGGCCGGTTCGATCCGTACTCCGCTGATCTTCACCTGATCGTCGAGACGGCCGAGGAACTCCAGCCTGCCGTCGTCCAGCATCCGCACCCGGTCCCCGGTCCGGTACACACGGTCCGTCCGCCCCGCGTCGATTCCCGGGGGCGGGACGGTGAACCGGTGTGCCGTCAGCTCCGGGTCGAGATAGCCGAGCGCCAGGCACGTGCCGCCGATGCACAGTTCACCGGCCTCACCGCGGGCGACGACACGGCCGTCCGCCGCGGTGACGACGACCGTGGCGCCCGGGATCGGAGTTCCGATCGACGGCGCGGTGTCGTCGCACGCGTCGTGGTCCGTGGCGCGCATGGCGTGGGTGGTGGTGACGACGGCGGCCTCGGCCGGCCCGTACGCGTTGTGCACCGTGGCGGTCACATCCGCACCGGGGCGTCGGCGCATCCGGTCGCCGCCGACAACAAGGTGACGCAGCTCCAGGTCATGGGGCCAGGGCCGGTCCAGCACCGGTTCGGCCATCGGAGTGGCCACGACGCACACCGTCACGGCGGCGTCGCGCCACCACGCGGTGAGTTCGGCCGGGTCCCAGCGAACAGCGTCCGGTGCGGGAACCAGGGCCGCGCCGGACGTCAGACCGGCCCACAGTTCCATCACATGCGGGTCGAACGCGACACCGATCAGCAGGGACTGCCGGTCGCCGGGCGCCAGGCCGGTCTCGTTGCGGTACCAGTCCAGCAGTGTGGACAGAGCGGGTTCCGCGACGGCGACGGCCTTCGGCCGCCCGGTGGAGCCGGAGGTCAGCACGGCGTAGAAGGCTTCGTGCGGAGCCGGGCGCGCGCTCGCTGCGGGAGAGGCGAAGGCCGCGACGGCCTTCGGAGCGGCGTTCGTCCCCTCTCCCGGTAGCGGCAGCGCGATCTGCTCGGCGGCCTGATGGCGGGCGGGCAGCACGGTGGGGTCGCCGATCAGACAGACCACGGCGACGTCCTCGGTGACCGCGTCGATGCGGCGCTCACCGGGCCGGGGGCCCAGCGGGAGATAGACCGCGCCGATCCGGGCGAGGGCGATCGCGGTCACGACCAGCGCTGCCGAGCGGTCCAGGCAGACGCCGACCAGGTCGCCGGGGCGGACCCGGTCGCTCAGGGCGCGAAGGACGTCGTCGGCCGCCTCGTCCAGCTGCCGGTAGCTCCAGGTACGGGTCCCGTCGACCACGGCGGGGGCCTCGGGGCCGCGGCGTACCCATTCCTCGAAGCGGGAGAGCACTCCGGCGGCGGTGGCTTCGGGAAGGGGCGTGCCGTGTACGACGCTCGGCAGGGCGCCCTGACGGCCGTTCATCAGCGCGGAGGTCTGCTCGGTCATCGGCTCGGCAGACCGCCCGGTCATCGGCTCGGTCATCGGCTCGGCAGACCGCCCGGTCATCGGCGCGGTCATCGGCTCGGCAGACCGCCCGGTCATCGGCGCGGTCATCGGCTCGGCAGACCGCCCAGTCATCGGCGCGGCCCCCGTCGGCATGTCATTCAGCATCTCGGTCATCACGACTCCGTCGGCGTGGTCGTAGCGGTGTGGGCAGCAACGGTCGGCGTGTCGAGCGCGCCAAGGGCGCGCGCCTGGTCGGACAGGACCGGGTTCTGGAAGAGCAGCCGCAGCGGCGGCCGTGTGCCGATACGGGGTTCCAGCCAGGCCGCCAGTTGCGCGGCGAGCAGCGAGTGCCCGCCGGTCCGGAAGAAGTGGGAGGCGGCGGTGAACCGACTGTGACCCAGCACCTCGCGCCAGCCTTCGGCGAGCAGCGCCAGAGACGGATCGGCGAATGCCGCGGGATCGGTTTCGGTCGTGGCGTTCTCCTCGGCCGGTGCGGTGGGCTCGAGTTGAGCGGCCAGACGGGCCAGCGCCACTCGGTTCGGCTTGCCGCCGGCCAGGGTCGGCATGGCATCCAGCCGCGCCCATCGGCCGGGTACGAGGGCACCCGGCAGACGGCGGCTCAGTTCGATGTGCATCGCCTGTTCGTCCCACGGCCGCTGTTCGTCGGAGTTCTCCAGGAAGCCGACCAGGCGCGGTCCGCCGGCCGCTTCCCGGTCCAGTACGACGGCGCAGGAACGTCCGCCGAGCACGGCCGATGCGGCGGCCTCCACCTCCTCCAGTTCGATGCGGTAGCCCCGCAGTTTGATCTGGTTGTCGCGGCGCCCCAGGAAGTGCAGCAGCCCGTCGCGATCCCGGTAGCCGAGGTCGCCGGTGAGGTAGACCCGCTCGCCGTTCAGTGCTTCGATCCGTACGAATCGTGCCGCGGTGGCCTCCGGGTTGCCGACGTACCCCTCGGCCAGACCGGCGCCGGAGATGGCCAGTTCACCGACCGCACCGGCCGGCAGTGGACGCAGCGCCGCGTCCAGGACGTGGATCCGCTCGCCGGGCAGTTCGGTGCCCAGGGGGATTTCCGCACCGTCCACGAGGTTCTCGCGGGTGATCTCGTACACGGTCGAGCTGATCGCCGCTTCGGTCACTCCGTAGACGTTGAACACGGCGGCGTCGGTGTCGGCGAAGAACCCGCGCATCGCATCCGCCGGGATGCGCTCGCCGCCGAGTACCAGCAGCCTCGGCGCCCAGCGGCGCTCGCGCAGCACCGGCCGCAACTCCTCGCGGGTGGCGAGGAAGTAGCTGGTCGGGAGGTTGGCGACGGTGACCCGGGCGGCGGCCAGCAGCTCGGCGAGTTCTGCTCCGGTGGGCACTTCCCGCTCCGGTACGACGAGGCAGGCACCGGCATACAGGGAGGGCAGGACCTCTTCCAGCGCCACGTCGAACGAGGGCTGGGCGAACAGCAGCACCCGGTCACCGGCGGCCAGGCCGAACCGGTCGGCCGCACCGGTCAGATGGTTCTCCAGGGCCGCCCGGCCCACCGCGACCGGCTTGGGTATGCCGGTCGAACCCGAGGTGTGGATGATGTACGCCGCACCGGCCACCACAGGGGCCGGTCGCGCGGCGGGGAAAGAGGCGGCATCGATCCGCGCTGTCGGAAGGTGTGCGGGCAGCTTCGCCCCCGCGGCGGCGGAGGTGAGCACGAGCGCCGGGCCGAGCCGCTCGAGCAGCAGTTCCAGACGGGCGACCGGGTCGGACGGTGAGAGCGGGCAGTACACGGCTCCGGTCCGTAGACAGGCCAGCAGCGTCACCACCGAGTCGGCGCCGCGCGGCAGTACGGCGGCGACCGGCTGACCGGCCGTCACACCGGCGTCCCGCATCCGCTGTGCGAGGGCGGTGACCTGCTCGTCGAGGTCGCCGTAGGTGAGCCGGCGGGCCCCGATCAGCAGCGCGGGCAGCGAGGTGTCGTGGGCGGCGGCCGGGTCGAGCGCGTCCCGGCCCTGCGCGACTGCGTGCAGTGCTGGATCGTCGGCCGTCGCCGGAAGGGCGAGGTCGGCGAGCACGGTGGCGGGAGCGTCCAGGTAGGCGCGCAGCAGATCCAGGAAGCGTTCGGCGAGCAGCTTCGCTACTTCGTCGCCGAAGAGGTCGGCGTCGTAGTCCCAGACCAGCGTCATACCGGGCGCCCCGTGCCGGGGGCCCACTCCACGCCGGTCGTCGGGCAGCAGGACGACATCGAGGTCGAATCGGGTGGTGCCGGTGTTGAACCCTTCGAACAGGGTGATGTCCAGGCCTGGCACCTCGATCTCGGGCAGTGCCGCGTCGTGCGCGCTGAACATGACGCTGAACAGCGGGTTGTCCGCGCCGGAGGTGTGCAGGGCCAGTGCGCGGGTCAACTCCTGGACCGGCACTTCCTGATGCGGCAGAGCGCGGATGAGGGTGTCGGTCACCTCGTCCATGGTGTCCTCGGCCGGGGCTTTCGGGTCCAGGCGAAGCCGTAGTGGGATCGTGTTGACGAACATGCCCACGGCGTCCTCGAATCCCCGAGGGCGGTTGCCGACGGCGGTGCCGACGACCATCTGGGAGCGGCCGCTGTGCCGGCGCAGGAGTTCCGCGAAAAGCCCGAGCAGCGTGGAGAACGGGGTCAGACCGCGCTCGCGGGTGTGGGCGCGCAGCCGCTGTGTCAGATCCGCGCCGATCGATTGCCGCAGCTGTCCGCCGTGGTGCCTGCGCCGGGCGCCGGGCCGGGTCAGGCCGGGCAACGGCATGTCGTGGGAGGCGCCCCGCAGTTCGTCGGCCCAGTACTCAAGGCTCGCCTGTCGCTCGATGGTTCCTGCGTCGTCGGCCCGGGCATCGGCCTGGGCACGCACATGGTCCGTGTACGAGGTCGCGGGAGGCAGAGCGACCGGCTCACCGAGGACATGGGCGCGGTAGGCGGTGAAGACATCGCCCAGCAGGATCGCGAAGGAGTGCCCGTCGTGGATCAGGTGGTGCTCGACGTGGATGAGCCGGTGCTGGTCGTCGGCGAGCCGCGCCAGGGTCCAGCGCAGCAGCGGCGCCTCATAGGTGTCGAGAGGGGTCTCGGCCTCGGTGCGCAGCAGCTCGGCGAACGCGGCCTCCGGGTCGGCCTCCCCGGTCAGATCCACGCTGCGCAGGCGGGGCGTACAGGCGTCGGCGGCCCGCTGGGCGGGCATCGCGCCGGGGACGGCCACGAGTTCCAGGCGGAGTCCGGGGTGACGGTCGAGGGCGGCGGCGAGTCCGCGGCGCAGGGCCTCGGTGTCCAGCGTCCCCCACAGGTCGAGTGAGGCGGTGAAGTTGTAGGCGCGGCTGCCGGGCTGCACTTGTTCGTGCAGCCAGACGATCTCCTGCGACGAGGAGAGGGGAAGCATGGGCGATCCCTGAGGTTGTCGGGTCGGGTTCTTCGGATGCGGGTCGGGGCACGGTTGTGCTCCCCACCCGGGGTTCGCAGGCCGGTCCGCGGATCGCGCGGTCCTGCCGTGCTGTGCTCGGTGGCTTCGGGGTGGCTCGGTGGCTCGAGGGGTGTGCGGTGCGCCGGCCGTGTGCCGCTCGGCGGTGTGCCGTGTCCCTGTACGACCGCGGCGTTCAGCCGACGGTGACGTCGGCTCGCTCCGGGGCGGGCAGGGCCGCACAGAAGGCGCCGAACCCGTCTTCGGCCGTGTGGTCGTCGAGCACATGGCGATCCCACACCATGCGGATGTGGAGTTCGGGCCCGTGGGTGACGGACACGGCGAACGGGGCGCGCACCGGCCGGCCGTCGATGTGGATCTCGCGGCCTGCCACTCCGCCCAGGCTCAGCGGTGGACGGCGACGGGCGTCGTCGACGGTCAGCAGGCCGTCCAGTCGGCCCGACCACAGGGACCCGGCCGACCGGGCGGCGTGCACGACTTCGTCGAAGGGGGTGTCCGCCCGGTCGAGGTCGGCCCACCAGTCGGTGGCCGTCGCCTCCGCGCCGAAGGGCTCACCGCCGTTCGGGCCGTCGGGGGTGTCATCGGTCCCGGCCGGGAAAACAACGGTGTTGAGGAAGCAGCCAACCACCGGCGCAGCGGCGGCCGGGCGGCCGCCCCATGGGTACCCGATCGGTGACACATGACCGGCTCCGTACAGGACGCGGGCCGCTGCCCGGCAGGCGTCGAGCAGCGCGGGGAACGGTGCGCCGGAAGCCGGAGCGGGCAGCCGCAGTTCGGCCGCGCCGGTGGGCAGCGTGCCGGGGGCGGGAGCCTGCGGCCCGGGGAGCGGAGCGCGTTCGCGCACCTCCCGCAGCCGCCCGCCCCAGTACTCCAGCGCGGCGGACGACCCCGCGTGCTGCTCGGCGTCGAGCTGCATCAGGACCGCGTCCCGGTAGGCGGCCAGTTCCGCGGCCGCTTCGGCGGGCGCGAGTTCTCCGGGGCCGACCCCGTCGCGGTAGGCGCTGCTCAGCTCCTCGACGATGCGTGCCAGCGACTGGCCGTCGCAGGCGGTGTGGTCCAGGACGACGGCGAGCACCTCTTCCTCGGCATCCGGTCCGTCCTCGGCCAGGTAGAGCCGCAGCGGCGAGCCCTGCGCAGTCCAGGCGTTCAGGGCTCGGCGCACGGTGGTGGCCGCGTCCTCGCCTGGCGCGCGAACGACGCGTTCCACCGGTACGTCCGGCTCCGCCAGGCGAAGCACGGGGGTGCCGCGGAGCACCTCCGGGTGGGCGCGCAGCACCGGGTGCCGGGCGGCCAGCTGGTTCGCGGCAGCTCGCAGCCGTACCGGATCCACGGTGCCGCGGGGGAAGGCGAAGAACATCGGGACGATGTCCGGCCGTCCGGAGGGGTCCAGGGAGCGCACCAGGACGAAACGCCGCTGAGCTCCGGTGACGGGCAGCAGATCGATTTCCCTGTTGTCGGCGGCGATGCGTTGGTAGCGAGCCATGTACTGGCCCGTGATGCTGAGGCGCACGTTGTCCTCTCTGTCCTCTCTGTCGTGTCTGCCATGGCCGCGCGTCGGACGCCGCGCCATGACGCTCGGTCGGGACGGCAGCAATAAAGGACCGGCACGCAGGCCGGAGCTGGAACGGGGGGCTTCGAGTCAGCCGAGGGCGATGGACTCGGGCCGGGCGCCGGAGTCGCACATGGCCGGATCTTCCGGGTCTTGTGTGTCGTCCGGAGCGGCCGGCAGATCGCGCACGCGGCGCAGGGGGGAGAGCAGCAACGGCAGCGGTACGACGAGGAAGCCGGTCGCGCAGACCCAGAGTGCGGCGCGCGGATCGAAGGCGCCCGCGACGGCGCCGCCCACGACGGCGCCGAGCGGCAGGGTGCCCCACACAAGGAAGCGCAGCGTGGCGTTCATCCGGCCGAGCAGTCGGGGCGGGCAGAGCGTCTGACGGAAGCTGACCTGGGCGACGTTGTAGACCACCGCGCCGAAGGAGACCACGCCGGAGCCGATGGCGAACAGGGCGGCGGTGGCTCCCCGTCCGGACAGCGGCCACAACAGTGCGAACGGCCCGGTTGCCAGGGCGGAGAGCCAGATGATGCGGGCCTGTCCGAGGCGGCCGGCGAGCGTGCCGGCGCTCAGTGCACCGACGAGTCCGCCCACGGCGGACGCGGAGAGCATCAGACCGACGGCGACCGGCTGCAGGCCGATCACCCGTACCAGGAAGATGGTCTGAGTGGCCATCAGCATCGCGGTGAAGAAGTTGCCGAGGCCGGTCGTTGCGGCGATGACCCGTAGCAAGGGGTGGCCGAGCACGAATCGGAGGCCTTCCCCGATGTCCTTGCGCAGGGACGCGCCCGGAACCGGCTCGGGCCGGCTCTCGGGCGGCCGCTTCATGGCCAGCAGGAACAGCGCGGACACGGCGTAGCCGATCGCGTCGGCCACGATCGCCAGATGCGCCCCGAGGACTTGTACGAGTCCGCCACCGAGCCCCGGTCCGGCGATGTGGGCCGATGAGCGGACCGTCTCCAATGCGCCGTTGCCCGCCATCAGCCGCTCCTTGGGCAGCAGTTCGGGCAGGTAGCTCTGGTGGGCCACATCGAAGAAGACGGTTGCGGCTCCGGTGACCAGAGCGACGACGTACAGCTGCGCCATCGTCAGTACGCCGGCGACTGCGGCCAGCGGGACACTCGCCATGGTCAGGGCGCGCACCGCATCGGCCCGGATCATCAGCGGGAGCTTTCTCATCCGGTCGACCCAGGCACCCGCAGGCAGCCCTATCAGGAGGAACGCGGCGGTCTCGGCAGCCGTGAGCAGTCCCACCTGAAACGCGGGTGCCTTCAGCACGAGTACCGCCACCAGCGGGAGAGCGACCAGGGTGACCTGGGCGCCGACTTGACCGGCCGCGGCGCCGGCCAACAGGAGACGGAAGTCGCGCATGCGCAGCAGACCGCTGGATGCGACAGGGGGTGAGGGGGACATGAGCCAGACCTTCACCGCCAGGTCGATCAACAGTCAAAACACAAAGAACACTTTCGGTCGTTTCTCCTGCGATATCTCCATCGGATCGGCAAATCTTCCGCCGTAATGAGGCAACTTCCGGATGAATGGCATGCGTTGAGGCCTCCCGGCAAGAGGATCCGCGCAGCGCTCGCCCGGCAGGTCTCGGTCGATCTCGCACATCGCGTCACGAATCGCACCTTTGACCGAAAATAGTCGCCCACTCACCCTCGGTGTCCGAGGTGTCGACTCCAGCCGCTATGGGCGCTTCGTCCCTGCGGGGTGAGTGGGTCTACGGAACGGTGACGGCTCACCGGGCGGCGGCGCCCATCGGCAGGCCGGTGGTTTGCAGCGTGCCGCCACACCACCGCACGGGTATGTCCACAGGGACGACTGCCTCGTCATGGAACGCCGCGAGCTACGGCAGCCGGCGCCGTATGCATGCTGAGGCGCTCGGCACGGCAGCGCTCAGCACATTTCGGGCAGTTCGGCCGACTCGGCCGCGCTGTAGGAAGCGCCTTGTCACCGCGCCGACGCGCGGAGCCCCGGCTATCGCGCAGTCTGAAGCCGCAGGGCCGTCCCGGCCCTGCGGCTTGGGGCCTGTCGGCGCGGCCAGGCCCGGCCCACGGTCAGGGGGCGTCCGAACTCCGCTCAGTGACGCCGAGGAAGATGCCACCCGGCGTGTTGAGGTCGTCGTTGTAGAGGTGGAATGCGCGGAGTGACCTGGCGACCTCTCGCTGGGAGATGAACGCGTCGCCGTCCAGGTCCAGCCGCTGGAAGATGATCGCGGCGTCAGCGCTGGAAATCTCGTAGAAGGCCAGGTACCGGGCGAACCCGTCCCTGCTGATTCGCTTGTCGCGGTCGATGTCCAGAACATTGAAGATGGCCTGGGCGATGTCCTCCAGCAGGTGGGACGCATAGGTGTCGTACCCCGCAGCGCGTTGCGCCGCGACGAACTCGTCCTGGGACAGGCGGTCCTGCCCGGGGTTCGCCTGCGTCAGGAGTCCCAGCCACTGCGCCCAGTACGCCTTCTCCAATGACTTGATCCTGGCGTCGCTCTTCGCCAACGCATAGCCGGTCATGTACTTGTCCACGATCCGCTGGTAGTCGCCCCACGTGACGAAGCCGTCTTCGTCGGTGTCCAGGACCGCGAAGAGCTGCCGGAGTCGACGGGTGATCGGATCGAACGTCGCCATGCGTTCCGTGTCCTTCCGATAGAGCTGATCGACGATGGTGCTTGCACACGGCTCTGTGCCGCATTGCGGTGTCGAGAGAAGGCCGGCGACGCTGGGCAGTGGGACGGCGATGACACTCGGCCATGCCTGCTGCATGCCGTCCGCCTTCTCGAGAACGAACTTCGACATGTCAGACGTCCATGGGCCGCCGGCGGTTCACCGCCCGCCGAACGATCATGCAAAAGACCTGGGCAACCGGGGCGTTCCACTGAGTTCATCCCGGATCAGTAGCCGGCGCGGCCATCGGGAAGGCCGTCCTGCCCGCGGCAGCCGGGTAAGTCGGCTCTGCCGCGGCGCGCCGAGGTCGGCTTCGTCCGACCGTCCGACCGTCCGGGCCACGGACTCAGCGGGCAGCGCCGCGGATGATGGCCGAAGGAGCGCCGAAGGGGTCGGTGAACATGGCCAAGCGGCCCACGCCCTCCGCGTCGATGGGCGGGATCAGCGTGGTGGCACCCTGTCGGGTGGCCTCGGCGAAGGTGGCATCGACGTCGGCCACTTCGAAGTACGGATGCCACTCCGAGCGGGAACCCGCTTCCAGGTTCTCCCTCGCGAGCTGCATGATGCCGCCTTGCGTGGCGCTCTCGCCGCCGCCCGGGGGAGAGACGACGGTGTAGGTGGTGCCGGCGACTGGCAAGTCCTTGTAGTCCCACGAGAACACGGAGCGGTAGAAGTCCTTCGCAATGGCGGCGTCCGTGGTGTACAGCTCCGTCCAGGACAGCGTGTTCACATCGTTGACCGCTTCCAGGCCCTTCGTGTCGCCGGGCTGCCAGACGGCGAATTGGGCACCGGTCGGGTCGGTGTACGCCGCCATCCGCCCTTCGGTGAAGACGTCCATCGGCGGGACGCGGACGGTGCCGCCGGCCTGCTCGACGGCCCTGGTCGTGGCATCGGCGTCGGCGGCCTGGAAATACGGCGTCCAGGCGGAGGCCGCGCCCTCCTCGGTGAGCGGGCCGATCGCGGCGACGGTCCTCTCGTTCAGCCGCAGGAAGCCGTACCCTCCGGCCTCCGGTCCCATGGTCCTGAGCTCCCAGCCGAACAGGGCTCCGTAGAAGGCGGCGGCGGCTTCTACGTCGGGGCTTCCCAGGTCGAGCCAGTTCGGCGCACCCGGGACGTACGTGGTCGTCAGCATCGTGGTTCTCCTCTCGCACGCGCGCGGGGATTGGGGGATGACGGTTGCAGTCGGTCGCCTTCAGCGTGCCAGCCCCCACTGACATCCGCCGTTGGGTGCGACGCGACACGCCGTGCACCCGCCGCACCCCGGACCCCGCTGGGGGAGCCCCCACGGGGGTGACAAGGGTTTTCCCCGTATCGGGTTCATCTCCGCATTCCCTACTGTCTGCCGCACCGGCGAATTCCAGCCTCTGACTGTTAAATGTCAGGTGCATGTAAATCGTGGGATCTGCCGGCGACGGCCCTTGACCAGGGGCCGTCGCGCCGACGGCGGCGCGAGGGCGACCCGCCCGGGGGACCGCGGATCGCACCCCCACAGCCAACCGCGGTTCCCGCGCCGTCCGTCCGCGCTCCGCACCGTCAGTTGAAAGGGAACACCTTGAACGGTTCCAGACGGAGACTCATATCCGTCGTGGCCGCGAGCGCGACGATCGCCGCCGTCGCCGCCACGTACTCCGTGGCACTCGCCGCCACTCCGCCGCCGCCCTCGCCGAAGCCCGCTCCGGCTTCCCAGTCGATGACCTCACTGCCGACCGCACCGGTCGAGAAGGTCATCGTCACCTACAAGTCCAAGACGTCCGAGGCCACTTCCAACACGGCGGCCAAGACCGACGCAACGGCCAAGGCCGCCGAGACCGGCGAGAGCCTGTCGTTCGAGCGCCGGCTCGCCGGCGGCGCCGCACTGGTCAACCTCGGTGGCAAGGCGTCCAAGAAGGACCTTGGCGAGGTCCTGGACGCCTTCCGCGCCGACCCGTCGGTCGCGTCCGTGGAACCGGACATCCGCGCCTACGCGATGGCGGTCACCCCGAACGACACCGAGTACACCAAGCAGTGGGACCTGTTCGAGGCCACCGGCGGCATGAACGTGCCCGGCGCCTGGGACAAGACCACCGGCAGCGGCGTCACCGTCGCCGTCGTGGACACCGGCTACGCCGCCCACACGGACCTCGCCGCCAATGTCATCTCGGGCTACGACTTCATCTCGACCGCCGCGGACGCCCGGGACGGCAGCGGCCGCGACAGCGACGCCAAGGACGAGGGCGACTGGAACGCCACCGACGGCGAGTGCGGCACCGGTTCCAAGGCGGGCAACTCCTCCTGGCACGGCACCCACGTCGCGGGCACCATCGCGGCAACGGCGGGCAACAGCAAGGGCGTTGCGGGTATCGCGTACAGCGCGAAGATCCAGCCGGTCCGCGTGCTCGGCAAGTGCGGCGGCTCCTCGGCGGACATCGCCGACGCGATCACCTGGGCATCCGGCGGCACCGTCCCGGGCGTCCCGGCGAACCCGAACCCGGCCAAGGTCATCAACATGAGCCTCGGCGGCGCCAGCGCCACCTGCCCCAGCGTCTACCAGAACGCCATCAACGGCGCCGTGTCCCGCGGTACCACGGTGGTCGTCGCGGCGGGCAACAGCAACGCCAACGCCTCAGGCTTCACCCCCGCGAACTGCGCCAACATCATCAACGTGGCGTCCACCAGCCGCGAGGGCAACCGCTCGTTCTACTCGAACTACGGCAGCATCGTCGACGTCGCCGCGCCCGGCGGCGAGACCCGCCGCGCCACCGACACGCCCGGCACCGTCACCACCCCGGAGAACGGCATCCTCTCCACGCTGAACTCCGGCGCCACCACCCAGTCGACGGAGAACTACAAGCCGTACCAGGGCACTTCGATGGCCGCCCCGCACATCGCCGGGCTCGCCGCGCTGCTCAAGTCGGCCAAGAGCACTCTGACCCCGGCCGAGATCGAGGCCGCGATCAAGAGCAACGCCAGGCCGCTGCCGGGCACCTGCACCGGCGGCTGCGGCACCGGTATCGCCGATGCGGCGAAGACCGTGAACGCCGTCACCGGCACCACCGGCGGTACGACGTTCAGCAACGCGACGGATGTGACAATCGCGGACAACTCGACCGTCAGCTCGTCGATCGCCGTCACCGGCCGCACCGGCAACGCCCCCGCCGTCCTCAAGGTCGACGTGGACATCAAGCACACCTGGCGCGGCGACCTGGTCATCGATCTGATCGCGCCGGACGGCACGGTGCGCAACCTGAAGGCCTCGTCGTCGTCCGACAGCGCCGACAACGTCCTTGCGACGTACACGGTCGACGCGTCCAGCGAGGTGGCCAACGGCACCTGGAAGCTGCAGGTCCGCGATGTGGCATCGGGTGACACCGGCTACATCGACGCCTGGAGTCTCACCTTCTGAACCACCCAACACAAGTGCATCACAGCTGGTCAGGGGCGCGTTCGCGGCATATCGCCGTGAGCGCGCCCCGCCGCCTGTCCGTGCGCGCCCGTCCGCATCCCGGACAAGCGGTCTGGACTGCGGTGGCCTGATTCGTATGCTCTGCTCTCACGGGCAGAGTCCCGCGCAGGCCACAGGGGGGTGGTGGGTACGTGAGAACGGCGGCGCACCGCCCTGCACCGGTCGGGCGGGGGGAGCTCCTCGCGCGGCTCGAACGAGTCCTGCACGCCCGCGGGCGTGCCCTGCTCACGGGCCCGGCCGGGGTCGGCAAGACCGAGGTCGCCCTGACCGTCGCCGCGCGCGCCGAGTCCCGCGGCGAAACCGTACTGTGGCTCGCCACATTGCCCGCCGACCGGGAGATACCCGGCGCGGCCGCCGCCGCCCTGGTCGCGACCATTTCGTCGTGCGCCTCCTGGCCCGGGGCCCGGCCCCAGGGCGGGCCCGCACCGTACGACATCCTCGGGGGACTGCCCGGACCGCAGCGGACCGCTGTCGCCATGCTGTGCCGCGAGGCGCCCGTGCCCGACAACGGCTGGGACCCCATCGCCCTGCGGCTCGCCTTCGCCCAGATCCTGCGGACGCTCGCCGCACACGGCCCCGTCCTGCTCGTCGTCGACGGCGTCCAGCGCATCGACGCCGACAGCGCCGACCTGATGCGGTTCGCCCTGCATCTGGCTCCGTCGGCGCTGCGCGTCGTCGCCGTCGAGACCCCCGAGGCGTACGGACCCGACACATCCACCACACGTACGGCACCGCAGGACGCGGCATGCCCGGAGCCGCTGTGGGTGCCGTCCGAGGCCGACGTCCTGAACGTGGCGCCGCTGCACGCCGACGAGATCGCCGAACTGCTCTTCCACCACCGGCTGCCGTCCCGGATGGCCGGCCGTATCCACAAGGCCAGCGGCGGCAATCCGCGTCTCGCGCTCGCCGTCGGCCGGTCCCTCGCCGACGCCAGGACGCCGGTGCACCACGCCGAGGCCCTGTCCCTGTCCGGGCGCGCACGCGATCTCGCACGTCAACTGCTCGGCGCTGCCTCCCCCGCCGTGCGTGACACGCTCCTGCTGGCCGCACTTGCGCTGCGCCCGACGGCTTCGCTGATCCGCCGCACCGGCCGCAATATGGCCGAGTCCGATCTCGCCGCCGCCGAGCGGGCGAATCTCATCTCGCTCACGGAGGACGGGACGGTCGCCTTCACGGCCGGGTTGCTGCCCTCCACGCTGGTGCACGACGCCGGGTGGGCCGAGCGCAGCGACGGTCATGCGGCTCTCGCGCGGGTCGTGGACGACCCCGTCGAGGCCGTACGGCACCGGGCGCTGGCCACGGACATCCCCGACGAGCAACTGGCAGCGGAGGTCGCGGCTGCGGCCGACACGGCGCGACGCCGCGGGAACAGCGCGCTGGCCGCCGAACTCGCCCTGCTCGCCGCCGAGTCCACGCCCGGCAGGAACAGCGCGCAACGGCTCGCCCGGCTCGTCGACGCCGCCGAGGAAGCCGCCCGCGCGGCCCGCGCGGACCTTGCGATGCGCGCCGCGACCGATCTCCTCGCCCGCGACGCCGCGCCCGCCGACCGGGTTCGCGCGCGGCTCGCCGTGCTGGACACGGCCGGGCAGGGACTGACCGACCTCGACGAGATCTATGTCCACGCCATGGAGGACTCCGAGGGCGACACGGCGCTGCGGGCGGCCGTCCAGCTCCGGCTGGCGGTGAAACACGTACTGGCCGACGGTGATCCCGTACGCTCCCGGGCCGCCGCCGTCGAATCCGCCGTGCTGGCCGGATCGGTCGGCGACCGCAGGACGGCGGCCACGGCGCTGACCGTCCAGGCGCGCATGGACCGCGTCCTCGGCTCGCCGGACGCGGAGCGTGTCCTTACCGAGGCACGAGCCCTAGAGATGGTCGAGCGGCCGCTTGGCATCCGTAACGCCGCACAGATCCTGACGATCCGTCATGCACTGTTCGACGACCGGCTCACCGACGCCCGCGACCAGCTCAACGCCCTGCTGCCGCTGGTCGAGCGCCGTGGCCCGGTGGAGGACGCCATCGAGCTGTTCCATACGCTCGCGGAGATCGACGCCCGGCAGGGCCAGTGCGCGGCGTCGCTCGCGCACGCCGGACGCTCGCTCGCCCTGACGCTGGAGGCAGGTCTCTCGCCGGGGCCCGCCTGGTACACGCTGGCTCTCGCGGAGAGCGCCGGCGGCAGTTTCGCGCGCGCCGCGAGCTATGCCCGGCGCAGTGTTCAGGCATCCGAGGAGGAGGGCGACCATGTCTTCCTCTCCCGCAGTCTGTACGCACTCGGCCGGGTCCAGCTCGTGACCGGGGATGTGGCGAACGCCCTGGAGACCCTGCGCCGGGTGCAGTCCGGTGAACGCGCCCAGTCGACCGTCGACCCCTCCATGCTTCGCTGGCACGAGGAGCTGGCCGAGGCGCTGATCGCGAACGACGCTCCGGAGGAGGCCGCGGCCCTGCTTGCCGATGTGCGACCCGTCGCCGAACGCCTGGGCCGCGCAACGGTGCTGCTCGGCTGCGACCGGGCGTACGCCCTGTATCTGGCGGCGGCCGGAAAGCCCGAGGAGGCGGCGGGGCTGCTGACCGAGACCGCCGATCGCTTCGCGGTGGCGGGACTGCCGCTGGCACGCGGGCGGGCGCTGATCGCGCTCGCCAGGGTCGAACGCCGCCGCCGAAGACGGTCGGCCGCGCAGAACGCGCTGCAGGCAGCGGCCGCGGTCTTCGAAAGGGCCGGGGCATCGCCCTGGCTGGCACTGGTGACGGAGACACCGTCCCGTACGACCGAACCCGACCCGGCCCGCGGCGGCGCCGTGTCCCTGCTCACGGAGGCGGAGCTGCGGCTCGCGCTGCTGGTCGGCGTGGGGGCCAGCAACCAGGAGGCGGCGGCGAAGCTGTACCTCAGCGTGAAGACGGTCGAGGCGCGGCTCACCCGCATCTACCAGAAACTGGACGTCCGTTCGCGCGCCCAGCTGGCAGGCGCCCTCAACGCGTGGCCCGCCCATCGGGCGTCGACGGACACGACGGACGGCCCGGCGGCGGACTGACATCGCGCATAACGCCTCGACCGGAGATCGTCAGGCGCAGGCGGGGCACAGCCCGCGGTAGGTGACCTCGACCTCGGACACCGTAAAGCCGAACCGTTCCACCGCCGGGAGGCCGGCCAGCGGATTGCCGGTCGGGTGGACGTCGCGGATGGTGCCGCAGTTGGAGCACACCAGGTGCTGGTGCGGATGGTGTGCGTTGGGGTCGTAGCGCTTGGCGCGGCCGTGGGTGGAGACCTCGATGACCTCACCGAGGGAGACCAGCTCGCCCAGGGTGTTGTAGACGGTCGCCCGGGAGATCTCAGGCAGCCGCTGTGCCGCGCGGGTGTGCACTTCGTCGGCCGTGAGGTGCACGTGGTCGCCGTCGAGGACCTCCGCAACGACACGCCGCTGGGAGGTCATCCGCCAGCCACGCCCTCGCAGTCGCTCCAGCAGGTCACTCATTTCGGTTCACCTATTCGGGTTCGGTGGGATATCCGGAGATTACCAGTGGATGTCCGGGTTCCTATTGAATATGAGTTTGGCGCGCTTCTTGACTTGGATTCTATCCATCATAGGATCGGTTCCGGTGATAGCCAATGGACAGGAAGACTCCAGATCCGGCATGAGACAGAGACGTGACGGGACCATCGCCGAGGGGTCGCACGGCGTCGGCCTGCGGGTGACGGCCGCCCGCCTCACGCTGCTCGAGACCGTCCGGGACGGTGACCACCTCGGCGTCGAGGCGATCGACTTCGGGCGGTGCGATCGCGTGGGCCGTATCGCCCCGAGCGATCGTCTGGGTCATCTCGCCCTTCAAGTCAACTGTCAGGCCCTCCGCGCCCTCACCGCGGCGGGTCTCGTTCCCCGCCTCGAACCGGCCGGCAGCCCTGCCCGGTTCGAGGGACGCGTCGGGGACAACCACCACCACGTCATGTGCCGGTCGTACGGTGTCGTCGCCGATGTCGGATGCGCGGTCGGCGGGGCCCCTGCCCGACCGCGTCCGACGACCACGGCTCTCGGTCGACGAGGCCGGAGTCATCTGCTGGGGCCTGTGCCCCGGCTGTTCCACCGCCCGCAGTTCCTGAGCACCGTGATCCGCCCACTCCGGAAGGATTCCAATGTCTGAGAACCATGATGCAATCGTCGTAGACGCGAAAACGGAGGGCGAAGGTGGTTGCCCGGTTGCGCACGGGCGAGCCCCGCACCCGACGCAGGGCGGCGGAAACCGCCAGTGGTGGCCGGAGCGGCTCAATCTGAAGATCCTCGCCAAGAACCCCGCCGTGGCCAACCCCCTCGGCGAGGAGTTCGACTACGCCGAGGCGTTCAAGACCCTCGACCTCCCGACCGTGAAGCAGGACATCGCGGAGGTGCTGACGACCTCGCAGGACTGGTGGCCCGCCGACTTCGGCCACTACGGCCCGTTCATGATCCGTATGGCGTGGCACAGTGCCGGCACCTACCGGATCAGCGACGGCCGCGGCGGTGCCGGGGCCGGCCAGCAGCGCTTCGCCCCCCTCAACAGCTGGCCGGACAACGGGAACCTCGACAAGGCCCGCCGCCTGCTGTGGCCGGTCAAGAAGAAGTACGGCCGGAACATCTCGTGGGCCGACCTCATGGTCCTCGCGGGCAACGTCGCCCTGGAGTCGATGGGCTTCGAGACCTTCGGCTTCGGCGGCGGTCGCGCGGACGTCTGGGAGCCCGACGAGGACGTCTACTGGGGCCCCGAGACCACCTGGCTGGACGATGAGCGGTACACCGGCGACCGCGAGCTGGAGAACCCCCTCGGCGCGGTCCAGATGGGCCTCATCTACGTCAACCCGGAGGGCCCGAACGGGAACCCGGACCCGCTCGCCGCGGCCCGCGACATCCGTGAGACGTTCCGCCGGATGGCGATGAACGACGAGGAGACGGTCGCCCTGATCGCGGGCGGTCACACCTTCGGCAAGACCCACGGTGCGGGCCCTGCGGACAGCGTGGGCGAAGACCCCGAGGCCGCCCCGATCGAGGCGCAGGGCCTCGGCTGGAAGAACACCTACGGCACCGGCAAGGGTGGCGACACGATCACCAGCGGTCTCGAGGGTATCTGGACGAACACCCCGATCACGTGGGACAACAGCTTCTTCGAGATCCTGTTCGGCTACGAGTGGGAGCAGTTCAAGAGCCCCGCCGGTGCGCACCAGTGGAGGCCGAAGGACGGCGCCGGGGCAAGCACCGTCCCCGACGCCCATGACGCGTCGAAGAGCCACGCCCCGACGATGCTGACGACCGACCTCTCGCTCCGGTTCGACCCGGCCTACGAGCAGATCTCGCGGCGCTTCCTCGAGAACCCCGACGCGTTCGCGGACGCCTTCGCCCGCGCGTGGTTCAAGCTGACCCACCGTGACATGGGCCCGATCGTGCGCTACCTCGGCCCGGAGGTGCCCACCGAGACGCTGCTGTGGCAGGACCCCCTCCCCGCCGTCACGCACGAGCTCATCGACGCCGAGGACATCGCCTCCCTCAAGGGCCAGATCCTCGGCCAGGGCCTCTCGGTGTCCCAACTCGTGTCCGCGGCGTGGGCGTCGGCCTCGTCCTTCCGTGGCAGCGACAAGCGCGGCGGCGCCAACGGCGCGCGCATCCGCCTCCAGCCGCAGAGCGGGTGGGAGGCCAACGACCCCGACCAGCTGGCGACGGTGCTGCGCACCCTGGAGGGGATCCAGCAGACCTTCAACGCCGCCCGGACGGGTGGCAAGCAGGTCTCGCTCGCCGACCTGATCGTGCTCGCCGGCGCTGCTGCCGTCGAACAGGCCGCCAAGGACGCCGGCTTCGACGTCCAGGTGCCCTTCACGCCGGGCCGCGCGGACGCTTCGCAGGAGCAGACCGACGTGGAGTCGTTCGCCGCGCTCGAGCCGACCGCCGACGGATTCCGCAACTACCTCGGGAAGGGCAACCGGCTGCCGGCCGAGTACCTGCTGCTCGACCGGGCGAACCTGCTGACCCTGAGCGCCCCCGAGATGACCGCCCTCGTCGGTGGCCTCCGCGTCCTGGGCGCGAACCACCAGCAGTCGTCGCTCGGCGTCCTCACCACGACCCCCGGGTCTCTGACCAACGACTTCTTCGTCAACCTGCTCGACCTGGGCACGACGTGGAAGGCGACGTCCGAGGACGCGAACACGTTCGAGGGCCGCGACGCCGCCACGGGCGAGGTCAAGTGGACCGGCACCCGCGCCGACCTCGTCTTCGGGTCGAACTCCGAGCTGCGCGCGCTCGCGGAGGTCTACGCGAGCGACGACGCGAAGGAGAAGTTCGTGAACGACTTCGTCGCCGCCTGGGACAAGGTGATGAACCTCGACCGGTTCGACGCCGTCTGATCATCACGTCCAGGCCGGCCCGCGCCGGCCGGCCTGGACGTCCTCAGTCCGAAGGACCTCGACGTCGTCCGCCTCCGGCACGACGTGGAGAGGGTCGCGGTCGGGCGGGGCGCGCGCCGGTGAGCGGTACCCGCTACCTGCCGCCCCTCACAGCCCGGACCGTACGCAGATGCCCGCGGGCTGTCTGCGGGCTCCCGGCGGGGCTTGTCGCGCCCGGGAAGCCGGATTCCGGGCACCCGCCCCTCAGCTGTGGCTGAGGACGTTCACCACAAGGCCGCTCGGGTCACGGACGAAGAAGCGGCGGACTCCCCACTCCTCGTCGGTGAGCGGGTGGACGATCTCCATACCGCGCGTCTGCATGATGGCGTAGGCCGCGTCCACGTCCTCGACCTCGATGCTCATGTCCGGCGCGACGGGGGCCGTCTTGTCGCTGGTCATCAGGCTCACCTGGACCGCTGGGTTGTCGGTGGAGGCAAGCGTCATGATCCACCCGTGGTTCATGACTTCCTCGAACCCCAGAAGGCTGTAGAACTCCGAGCTCTCCTCAAGAGCTTCCGACTGGACATTGGGAACGATCCGGCGAACGTACATCTCAAGACTCCGGTGAGTACGGGGAGAAATCCTGCGCATACCGCTGTGAGGTGTGGATGCCGATGGCCCGTGCAGCGTATCGAAACGGGCTCCGGCCGCACGGGGGACAGGAGCAGGTCTATCGGCTCACTGTCCGTGCCCTGCCGCGTGCGGAGGCTGATACTGGGAGGGTCCCCTGCTGGCGTGAGGTCCGGCGATGAGTGATGACATGCCGATCGAGGAGCTGACCGACTCCGCTGGTGCGGGCACAGGTGCCGGCGGGTGGCTGGGTGTGCTGCCGGTGGCGCTGGTGGCAACCGGAGCCGACGGCCGGATCGTGCGGTGGGATCCGGTGGCGCAGGAGCTGCTGGGTTACCGGGCGCCGGAGGTCGTTGGCCGGCATGTGGTGGAGCTGATGCATCCGGGCGCTGACCGGAGCCTTGGCCGGTCTCTGTGGGAGGCGGCTGCCGCGGGGCACGGTGTGATGGGTGTGGTCACGGCGTGGCACCGGGATGGGCACCCGCTGGAGCTGGAGATCTGGGCATGTCCGGTCCCGGGCGGTGATCGCAGCCCTGGGGTGCTGGTTTTCGCGGCCGACGCCGCCGGTGCCCGCCGGGTGCGCGGGGCGTCGGCGGTGTGGGACGGGTTGTTCGCCCGCTCTCCGGTAGGGATCGCGGTGTTCGACACGCAGCTTCGGTTCTTGCAGGTCAACCCGGCCTTGCAAGCGATGAACGGGGTCCGGGAGGCGGCTCATGTGGGCCGTCGTCTGGCGCAGGTGCTGCCGGAGGTGAATACCGGGGAGATGGAGGAGGTGATGCGCCGGGTCCTGGCGAGCGGGGAGGCAGTGCTGGACTTCCGCCGCATCGGACGGACACCGGCCGACCCGGACCGCGACCTGGTGTGGTCGTGCTCGTTCGTCCGTCTGGAGGATGCCCACGGCCGGCCGATCGGGGTCACCGCGTCGATCATCGACATCACTGCCCAGGAGCAGGCCCAGGCAGAGGCGGAAGCCGGCCGCCGCAGGCTCGCTCTGCTGAACGACGCCAGCGTCCGGATCGGGACGACACTGGAGCTGGAACGCACCGCGCAGGAGCTGGCCGAAGTGGCGGTGCCGGACCTGGCCGACGTGGTCATCGTCGATGTGCTCGAAACAGTCGCCGCCGGAGCCGCACCCGGCGTCGGGCTGGTCGGTGGCGCCACGCTGCGCCGCCTGGGCAAGGCACCTCTCAGCGGCTCGCCGGTCGCCGATGTGCTGGCTCCGCTGGGCCGGACTCTGTCATTCCCGGCTACCGCCCCCTACACCCAGGCCCTCGTCCAGCGACAGCCCTTTCTGATCGCCCATTTGGACAACAGGGCGGTAGCGGGTGCGGCCCGCCACACCGACAAGCCCGAACGGCTGCTGCAGATGGGCGTGCACTCGTTCATGATGGCGCCCATGCTCGCCCGTGGCGTGGTGCTGGGCGTGGCGTCCTTCTGCCGCGTCGGCACGGCCAGACCCTTCGATTCCGCCGATGTCGCGCTGGCCGGCGACCTGGCCGCCCGTGCGGCGGTGTGCGTCGACAACGCCCGCATGTACAGCCGGGAGCATGACACCGCCGTGATCCTGCAACGCAGCATGCTGCCGCAGCATGTGACGCCGCCGCCGGGGTTCGAGATCGCCCACCGTTACCTGCCGGCCAGTGACGTCAACGAGGTCGGCGGCGACTGGTACGACGTCATCGCGCTCCGTGACGGGAAGGCCGCGTTGCTGATCGGGGACGTGATGGGCCACGGCACCGCCGCTGCAGCCGCCATGGGGCGGTTGTCCAGCTCCGTGCGGGCGCTGGCCCGTCTCGACCTTCCCGCCGTCGAGCTCCTGCACCACATGGAGGCCGCCCTTGCCGACCTCTCCGACCCCCTGCTTGCCACCTTCCTCTACGCCGTCTGCGACCCGCGCACGGGCATCTGCCAGGTCACTCGCGCCGGTCACCCGCCGCCCGCCGTCGTCGCCCCCGACGGCACCGCGCACCTGCTGCGACTGCCTGCGGGAGTACCGCTGGGCGTCGGAGGCGTCGAGTTCACCACTACCGAGGTGGCCCTGGCCCCGGGCAGCCTTCTCGTCCTGTACACCGACGGCCTCATCGAAGCCCGAGGCCGCGACATCGACGAGCGTCTGACCGAACTCACCCAGCTGCTCAGCGGCACCACACCGCTGGCCGACCTGTGCGACACCCTGCTCAGCCATCTCGCCCCCGCCTCCGCCGACGACGACATCGCCCTGCTCATCGCACGCATCGGCACCCCCGACGCCCGGCAACACGGGAATGTCAGGGCGACGGGGGCGACGACCTGACGTCGTCGCGGACGAGGTTGACGACCTGGTCGGCGATCGTGTCGAGGATGTCCGCCGCCGCTGCGTCGTCGCCGAGAACGAGGAAGTTCAGGGTCAGTCCGTCGGTCATGACGGCCAGATAGCGGGCCAGCACGGGGACAGGTACGCGGAGTTCGAACTTCATGCTGCGACGAAGCTGTTCGATCAGTTCGGTGTAGGTGTCGGAGTAGAGCTCGTACTGCCGTCGTGCCAGATGGTCGAACCCCGGCTGGCGCAGGGCGTACTGCGTGAGTTCGTAAGTGAGCATGTGCTCCCCCGGGTTGGCGGACACATGGTCCCAGTAGGCCTGGAATCCCGCCCGGATGGTCTCCCGAAGGGTGGCCTTCGGCCGGATCGCTTCCTTCACCACCGTGACGTAGTGATCGGTGATCGCCGTGATGACGGATTCGAGCAGGGCCTGCTTGGAGTCGAAGCAGTAGTGGAAGACGCTCAGTGAGACGCCCGCTTCCGCGGCGATGGACCGGGTCGTCGTCCTGGAGACACCGTCGCGGGTCATCGCGCGGATGGCTGCCTCGATCAGCTGTCGGCGCCGCTCGGCCGACGGCATCCGTGCCATGTGGTTCCCTTCGTTCTTGTACCGCGCCGGGGCATGGGGCCGGGGCCGGCCGGATCAGGAGAGCTGATCCGGCCGGCCCCGGCCCCTGGGCGCTCCATCGGTGGCGTCAGCTGCTGTAGACGCCGACTTCGTGGAGGGAATAGCCCCATTTGGTGCCGCGCTCCAGCCCGTGGACGCGTACGTATCGGGCTGACGTGCCGGCGAACTGTGCCGTGTCCAGGCCGCCGTCACCGGCGGTCGTGGACCACACAGACTGCCAGTTCGTGCCGTCGGTGGAGACCTCGATGCGGTATGCCTTCCCGTAGGCGCGCTCCCAGTCGAGGGTGACGCGCTTGATCAGGTTCGGTGCCCCGAGGTCGATCCGGAGCCACTGGTCGTCACTCCAGTCGCTCGCCCAGCGGGTGCCCGCGTTGCCGTCCACGGCCCTGTCGGGTGCGTAACTCGTGAACAGGCTCCACTCCGACGAGCTGGCCGAGGCGGACGAGCCTGCGGCAAGGTTCACCCCGGCCTTGTGGTTCTCGGACGCCTTCCAGGTGTCGAGGTAGGACTCGGCGCCCCGGAAGAGGTCGTCCACAACACCCTTGCCGCCGACGATCCGTATGTCCTCCAGCCAGTCCGGGACCAGACCGTAGTGCGCGGCGCCGTCGGTGTTGATGTCCCAGGTGCGCTCGCCGGTGGTCTGTCTGTCGATGACGGCGCTGCCGTCGGCGCTGCGGAACGGGTACCGAACCGGGTTCGGGGTGTCCGCGCCGCGGGGGCCCGGCCAGCCGCCGACTCCGTTCATGTCAGTGCCGTAGCCATAGCCGACGTTGTACTTGTCGCGCAGCGCCTTCGTCCGATTCGCCTCCGCGCTGAACCCCTCGGCGCCGTGCATGTACTGGGCGACGAAGCCGCCGAGACGGTAGACCCGCTCGGTCCAGTTGAGGTCCATCCAGCTGTGCGAGGAGATCACACCGGGGTACGACTCGGACTCGAGGATGTCGAAGGCCTGACCCGCGGCCTTGACGCCCATGTGGTCGATCTCCAGCATCATCTTGCGTTTCATCATGCCGCGCACGGCGTATTCGCCGAGCTCGGTGAGGCCGCGGGTGTTGCACTGCGCGTCCGCGGCGTACGACGGGACCTGCACGCCCTGCGGGAGTTTCTTCTCCGCCTCGGGCGCCGGTGCGATGCCGATCGGGTTGTCGTGCTGCGGGCCTGCGCACTTCTCCGTCTTCCAGAAGGTACCGGTCGACAGGAACTGACCGACGTTGATCGCGGTGCCGAGGGTGCCTCCGTCGAAGCGGACCCCGCACAGGGCGTTGTCGAACTTGTGGCACAGGAACATGCTGCGTACGCCCAGCTTGTGCAGCTCGTCCAGACCGCGGTCGATGTCGTCCTTGCCGCACTGCGCGATGTCCAGGATCTGCTTGCAGCCGAACGGCTCGGAGGTCTCGACCCCCAGAACGACGGCCAGCTTGCCCTGCTGGATGACCTCGCGGGCCTGCGCGGAGTCGGTGACGATCCTGAACCAGCCCTTGCCGGGGCCGCCGTACATCTTGTCTATGAAGGCCTGCATGTCGTACGTCTTCTGTGCCTGCAGACGGATGGAGGTCATCTCGTCGCAGCTGCGGTCCTTGAAGAAGTAGACCGAGCAGATCACGCCGTTGGTGACGAGGTCGTTGACGAGCACCCGCTGGCCGCTGCGCCAGGTCCGTTCGACCCAGGCGTAGTAGTTCTGCTGGTGGGTCAGTGAGTCATGCGCCGGCCAGTCCTTGAACGTCGGCCATCCGTTGGGGTCGTGCTTGCCGTCCCCGCCCTTGGTGATGAAGTCGAAGATCGCGAGCGAGCCGTCGGGGTAGTGCTCGGGACAGTCCTTGAGCGCGTCGGCGACGCCCAGTTCGGAGAACGGCTTGCCGCAGATGAGCCGGCCGCCGAAGGCCTCGTTGGACATCAGGTGGTTGTGCGCGTCGACGAAGCCCCGTACCTGGCCCTGGGAGTCGGTCCCCTTGAAGGGCTCGCCCGTGACATTGATCTGGGAGTCGGGCGCGGGTCGTGCGGCCGGGGTCCACCAGCCGGACTCGGCCGATGAACTGGGCGCTGTGCCGAGGACCATGGCCACCACGGTGAGAAGCAACGACAGAACCGCGATGGGCCTTTGCCTTCGTCTGCGGTGCGGGTGTCGAGTCATGGTCATCACTCATGCCTTCGGTGAGCGGATGGTGCGGTCGAGGAGCCGACGCCGTCCGGGCCATGTCCGTCCCCGGGATGGATTGTCATGGCCGGTGCAAGCGGTGCGACGAGAATCGCGACTATCACACTCAGAGTCAATAGTCCGGGACGATCGACCTGATGGGCTCGAAGTATCCGCCGAACTTGCCGGGTGGGCAGGGGGGATGACGATCAGTCAGGTTCGGACCAACCGCGACCGCGGGCGACGGCCTCTTGTCCGCAACGCGTCTCAGGGGTAGCCGTCGCTGGCCGGTCCCGTGGCCCGATGAAGCCCGTGAAACCCTCTGGCTCGATCCGGCGCCGTGCGGCGGCGGGCATTCATGCCTTGCCGACGGCTCCAAAGGCGAGGTCCCGTGCCGGCGGACCGCTGGTCCCGCCGAGCACTGCCTCCAGCTGTGTCAGGACGCGGAAGCCTCCGGGTCTGCGTCCGAGGAAGGCGCATGGGTCTGCCTGACGTGGATCCGGCGGCCCGTGAGGCGGCTGGGCGTGATGGTCACCCACAGGTCGCGGTCACCTCCCGCCCATGGGGTGGTGTGTGCCTTTTCCTCCAGATGGCGCACGGCTTCGGGGTCGGTGACGACATGTGCGGGGCCGACCGCGAGAACGCTCCAGCCCTGACTCAGCGCATCGTCGATGTGGTCCACCTCGAACGCGACCTCGGTGTCCGCGGCGGCAGCGGGAACGGCATCGGGGGCCGTTCTGTACGCCACCATGTCGTCCATGACGAGGTAGTTGACCGGAATAATGGCGGGTCCGTCCGCGGTGGAGACAGCCACCCTGCCCACGCCATGCGTCGACAACTGTTCACGGCACTCTTCGACGGTCATTTCCACCAGCTCCGGGTGTTCCCCCGCCCGGCCGGCTCCCGGTGGCAGATCCGCGCCGCCCCCGGTCAGGTCGGCCACCGTGGTTTCGAGGGCGTTGGCCAGACGCAGCAGGAAGCCAATGCCGGGTGTGACGGCCCGTTCTTCGATGTACTGGAGGTATCCGGGTGCCGATCCTGCGCGCAGAGCGACGTCCTCACGGGTGAGTCCGATCTCCTCACGGCGCTGTGCCACCCGTCGGCCGATATCGCCCCCTGTCGGCCTGGACTGCGGGTTGGGCGAGTCCCCTGGCTCATTGTCCGGCATGCTCAGCACTTCCCTCGGTGATCCACGACCGGTGATCCACGACGCTCCGTCGGGCAGCGGCGGCGCTGCCCGACTCCAGCCTCCACCTGAAGCGGGCGCGTCGCACGGGCCGGCCGGCTCCCGAGCGGGTTCGTCGCCCCTGTCGGCGCAGTAGGGCACTGAGGCCCGGTTCCGGGGGAAGCCCGGCAGGTGCGCGGCACTCCGCCTGGATGTTGAGTGGACAGGGAGGCCCTGTGCCGTGGCCTGCCTTTCCAGGGGCATGCCCGCGGGACGGCGAGGCATGTGGGGCGAATGCCCCGTACGGGTGCCGAAGCGCCTCCTCGCCGCCCCGCGCAAGTGGGACTGACAACAGGAACGCCTCCAATCAGCCGGATGAAAGGTGGTGGGGACGATGGAGCTGCCCCTTGTCGTGGGCGTGGACGGATCGGAATCCAGCCTCGGGGCTGTGGACTGGGCGGTGGACGAGGCCGCACGCCATGGAACTCCCCTCCGGCTGGTGCACGCGTTCCTCTGGGAGCGTTACGAAGGTGAGACGCCTTCGTACAGCCTCGACCGCCCCTCCGAGCAGGTGCTCGCGGACAACATCGTCGATACCGCCGAGGAGCGCGTCCGTCGGCGCAACCCGGATGTGAAGGTGTCCACCGAGGTGCTGCCCGAGGAGGCGGTGACCGCACTGCTGCATGAGGGGTACAACGCCTTCGCGGTCGTCATCGGATCACGTGGCCGCGGGGACCTCGCGGGTCTGCTGCTCGGTTCGGTGAGTCTGGCGGTGGCGGCACGTGCCCACTGCCCGGTGATCGTCGTACGCGGGGACAAGGCTGCCCTGTCGGGTACCCACAAGCGGATCCTCCTGGGCGTCGGTGACCTCACGGCAGGCTCCAGCGCGGTGGGCTTCGCCTTCCGCGAGGCCGAGGCGCGCGGCTGCACCCTCGATGCCGTACACGCATGGCGCCGCCCCGCGCACGAGAGCGCCGAACAACGCCTGCGCGCCTCGGACGCGGCGAAGCTCCACGAGATGAGAGCCGCCACCTTGCTCGACGAGGCACTGGGCAGGGCTGCGGGCGACCACCCCGCCGTCCGGGTGAGCCGGGCCACCGTGGAGGGTCCGGCCCGCAAGGTGCTGCTCGAGCGTTCGGGCGACGCGGACCTTCTGATCGTGGGAGCCGAGCGCCGTCAGGGGCACTTCGGGCTCCAGCTGGGCCGACTGGCCCACACAGCGCTTCATCACGCCGCCTGCCCCGTTGCAGTCGTACCTCAGCGTGCGTGAGCCCGTGATTGCCGCATTGAGCGCCGTGGAAGCGGTGGTCTTCGACACCGACGGAGTGATCACCGACTCCGCGCGACCGCACGCCTCGGCCCGGAAGACCGCTTTCGACACCTGTCTGCGGGACCACCCGCCCTCCGACCCCGATCCGAGGCGCCCGTTCGACCCGCGCGAGGACTGTCCGCGGTATGTGGACGGCAGGCCCCGGATGGACGGCGCCGCCTCGTTTCTCGCCGCACGCGGGATGCGGCTCGGTACGCCCGCCTGCCGCACCGCGGTGGTCGAGGATGCACTCGCCGGGGTGAAGGCGGACCGACGCGGGGGTTTCGGCCCGGTGGCGGGTGTGGATCGCACCCCGGAGCCCGACAGCGGGGCAGCTCTGCTCCGGCACGGCGCGGACCTGGTCGTCCGGGACCTGGCCGACCTCCTCAGCGACGGCGCAGACGACGCGAAGGGCCGACGATGCGGGACTGGACCTGGGACTACGAGGGCTACGACCCCGGTGACGAGCGGCTCAGGGAGTCCATGTGCACCCTCGGAAACGGCTACTTCGCCACCCGCGGAGCCGCCCCGGAATGCGCCGCGGACTCCGTGCACTACCCCGGCACCTATGTGGCGGGCTGCTACAACCGCCTCACATCCGAGGTGGCGGGGTGCCTGGTCGAGAACGAGGAAATGGTCAACCTGCCCAACTGGCTGCCGCTGCGATTCCGTACGGGGACGGGCGACGACGCCGCACCGTGGTTCACGCCGGACACCGTGACGCTCCTCGACCACCGGCTTTCCCTGGACCTGCACTCCGGCACCCTGGAGCGGCATGTGCGGTACGAGGATGCCCAGGGGCGCAGGACGCTCGCGCGGCAGCTGCGCCTCGTACACATGGCACAACCTCATCTGGCGGCCCTGCGTACCGAGTTCACGGCCGAGAACTGGTCCGGTGACATCGAGGTCGAGGCCGCGCTCGACGGCGCGGTCACCAATGCGGGAGTGGACCGCTACCGGCAGCTGAACGGCGACCACCTGACACATGTCCGCACAGGCACCTGCGCCGCGGACACCGTGTGGCTGCGCTGCCGCACCAGCACCTCCGGCATTCGTATCGGCATGGCGTCCCGCACCACAGTGGAGGGGCCGGTCACCCGGACCTGTGACCATCTCGCCGAGCTGCGTGCCGCACAGCTCCTGCAACTCCCGCTGGTGCAGGGCCGTACCACCACCGTCGACAAGACCGTGGCCCTGCACACCTCGCGGGACCCGGCGATCAGTGACCCACTGCGTTCCGCGGTCGACCGGGTGAGCCGGGCCCCAGGCTTCGACGCACTGCTGTCCTCCCATCGCACGGCCTGGCGGCTGCTCTGGCGCAGAGGGGCACTGGACGTCGCGGGTGAAGCCGGCCGCATCCTGCGGCTCCACCTCTTCCATGTGCTGCAGACTCTCTCCCCGCACACCGCGGACCTGGATGTCGGCGTCCCGGCCCGGGGGCTGCACGGCGAGGCCTACCGCGGTCATGTCTTCTGGGACGAGCTGTTCGTTCTGCCCTATCTCAATCTGCACTTCCCCGAGGTCTCACGGGCGCTCCTGCGCTATCGCCACCGGCGGGCTGGAACAGGCCTGCCTGGCCGCCCGCGACATCGGGCGGACCGGTGCGCTCTACCCGTGGCAGAGCGGCAGCGACGGCCGTGAGGAGACCCAGCTGCTGCATCTCAACCCGCACTCGGGACGCCGGCTGCCCGATCACTCCCGGCTCCAGCACCATGTCGGCTCCGCCGTCGCGTACAACGTGTGGCAGTACTGCGAAGCCAGCGGTGACACGGAGTTCCTGCACACCAAGGGTGCGGAGATGCTGCTCCAGATCGCCCGGTTCTGGGCGTCGTCCGCCGCCTACGACGAGAGCCTGGGCCGTTACCGGATCCGCGGCGTCGTCGGCCCGGACGAATACCACGACGCCTACCCGGGCGCCGAGGAACCGGGGCTCGACGACAACGCGTACACCAATGTCACCGCGGCCTGGGTGCTCACCCGCACCCTGGACGTCCTGCGCACCCTCCCCGAACCGCGCCGCCGGGAACTGTTCGAACGCACCGGCCTGGACGGAGCTGAGCTCGACTGCTGGGAGGACGTCTTCCGTAAACTCCGGGTCCCTTTCCACGCCGGTGTCATCAGCCAGTTCGACGGCTACGGCGACCTCGCGGAACTGAATTGGGACGCCTACACAGCTCGCTACGGTGACATCCGCCGACTCGACCGGATCCTGGAAGCGGAGGGTGACACGGTCAACCGCTACCAGGCGTCCAAGCAGGCCGATGTGTTGATGCTCGGTTATCTCTTCTCGCCCAACGAGCTCAAGGAGCTGTTCCGTCGTCTCGGACACGAACTGGACGAGCAGACCTGGCGCGACACCGTCGACTACTACCTGCGGCGCACCAGCCACGGATCCACGCTCAGCGGACTGGTCCACGGCTGTGTGCTGGCGCGTGTGCGACGCGCCGAGGCGTGGAAGTACTGCCGGGAAGCCCTCGAGGGTGACATCGCCGATCTGCAGGGCGGGACCACGGGCGAAGGGATCCACCTCGGCGCCATGGGCGGCACGCTCGATCTCGTACAACGCGGACTGACCGGTCTCGAGACGCGGTCCGGGGCACTGTGGCTGGACCCCGTACCCCTGCCGGAACTCAGCGAGTACGGATTCGCTCTGCGCTACCGAGGGCACTGGGGTGTTCGGCTGCGGATGCGGCACGGAGAGCTCGAGGTCAGCGTGCCCGCGTCCGACCGTTCGCCGATCGCCATCGTGCTTCCCGACCGGGCGGTCTCCGTCGAACCCGGCGAATCCTGCCGGCTGACGCTGCGGGATCGCTGATCCGCCGGCCGGCCCCGTGACTCGGGTGCCGCCCCGCCGCTCAACGGTGCGCGAGCCCTCCATGTCCCGCCTGAAAGGCGGGTACGCGTCGGTCATCAGGCCCGCGCAGGCCGCCACCCGCAGCACCCGGCGATGCAGCCCGACGATGAGGACGGGCTGATCGTCGCGGTGTCCGCGAGCGGTCGGCCACGAGCGCGGTGAGACCGGGCAGCCGGTCGGTTCAGCCCTCTCCGATCACCCCGGTCACTGGCCGCCCGTGGCCACTGACCGGGATCAGTCGTCTAGGTCTTACGATCCTGGAGCCGATGGCGCAGGTTGCCACCGTGGTCGCCGGTCTGCAGGTCCGGCCGCTGGCCCTGCCGCGTCGGTGACGCGGGGGAGGCCGCCCAGGAACCGGTGGCCGAATCCTCGGAGTTGAGGACATCCTTGCCGTAGAGGTCCTGCAGCCAGTTGACCTGGTAGATGGTGTCGAGGTAGCGATCGCCCAGGTCCGGGGCAAGGGCCACCGCGGTGAGTTCACGCGTGTCGTGCTGGGCGAGCCAGCCCATCGCGCCGCTGACGACCGTGCCGGTGGAGCCGCCGAACAGGAATCCGTGCCTGGCCAGACGGTGGCAGGTGCGGATGGTGTCGGCCTCCTCGACGCGTATCACCTCGTCCACATAGGACTCGTCGAGCAGCGGGGGACGGATGCTCATGCCCAGGCCTGGGATCATCCGGCGGCCGGGCTCGCCGCCGAAGGCCACCGAACCGACGCTGTCCACGGCGACGACATGCACCGGCCGCTGCCGCTCCCGGAAGTAGCGCGCGCAGCCCATCAGGGTCCCGGTGGTGCCGGCTCCGACGAACAGCACATCCAGTGCGGGGAACTGGCGGGCGATCTCCGGCGCTGTCCTGCGGTAGTGCGCCTTCCAGTTGCTCGGATTGGTGTACTGGCTGAGCCACACGTACCGGCTGTCGGAGGCGCACAGCGCGCGGACGTAGTCGATCCGGGCGCCGAGGAAGCCGCCGTTCGCCTCGTGTGCGGCGACGATGTGCACCTGGCTGCCCAGCGCCTCCATCATCAGCCTGGTCGACAGATTGCAGCGTGAGTCCGTCACGCACAGAAACCGGTAGCCCTTGCTCGCGGCGATCATGCTCAGCGCCACGCCGAGGTTTCCGGACGAGGACTCGACCAGGATCGATTCCGGCGTCAGCGTTCCATCCCGCTCGGCGGTCTCCACCATCTCGGTCGCGGCCTTCAGCTTGATGGAGCCGGCGAAGTTGAAGCCCTCACACTTCAGAAAGAGCGAGCGTCCGAAGATCGACCGAAGGTCGACATAGAGCTCCTCTTCATTGAAGGCGTAGGGAACGGATATGACGGGCACTATGGCCTCCTCATCTGCAGCAGAGCACTTTCAGAACGTCCATCCGACCGTGGGCGGGCTTCTCGCTTTTCCGGGCGGGAGCCCGTGTCCAACCAAGCCGGACGGAGGGAGCCCTGCGTCAGCGTCCGCGGTGTCGTGCGCCCTGGCCTGCGGCGACTTGACCCGTGATCTCTCCTGGGACTAGTCCTGCATAAGCCTCCTGGGGTCTCGGCCGGTTCATCCATACCGGCTCAGTTCTTGGAAGAAGTTGTCGATGATCTGCAGTTCTCCGGAGCGGGTCACTTCGTCGTAGACCCATTTGCCGACGGCGAGGTCGAGGACGCCGAGGCCGAAGGGTGAGAACACGGCGGGGCGGTCTGCCGGCACTGTGACCCGGCCGGCCATCACGTCGTCCAGCGTGCCGTGCAGGAAGTCCCGGTTGCCGGTGAGCTGCTCGGTCAGATGGGTCGAGGTGCCGGCCCTCTGGCAGTGCGTGATGTCGTCGACGATGTTGGTCGATGCCAGCAGGATCTGCGGGGAGAGGTCGCGCAGCGAGATGTGCAGTACCAGTGGGTTGTGTGTGAACCACGACAGGTCGCTGATGTGCGGCCGGCCGGCGACGGTGGCGAAGACCACCAGGTCGCTGAGGCGGATCAGCTGCTCGGGGCTGTCGTGGACGGTGATCCGGCCGGCGGTGCCCGACTGCTCCAGGTAGGTACGGAAGCCGGCCGAGCTGTCGGCGGACAGGTCGTGCACGCCGATCTCGTCGAAGGTCCAGCCGGTGCCGGCCAGGAAGGTGTGGATGTAGCGGGCGATCAGGCCCGCCCCGAAGAACCCGACGCGCAACGGCCGCGGCCGGCTCCGGCTGAGGCAGTCGGCGGCCGCGGCGGCCGACGCCGCTGTCCTGGTGGCGCTGATGATGGAGCTTTCCAGGCAGGCGAACGGGTAGCCGGTGTCATGGTCGTTGAGGATCAGCACGGCCGAGGCCCGCGGGACACCGGCCGGCACATTCTCCGGGAAGCTGGAGATCCACTTGAGGCCGTCCACCCGCACATCCCCGCCGACCGAGGCGGGCAGCGCGATGATCCGGGAGGAGGGGCGGTCGGGGAACCGCAGGAAGCAGGACGGCGGGTTCACCGAATCACCGGCGCTGTGCAGCCGGTAGGTGCCCTCGACCAACTCCACGATCTCCTTCTCACGCCCCTCCAGCACACGCTGGACCTGGACACCGGGGATCACCGCGAACGGTGGCACAGGGGCGGGGGCGTGTCCGGTGGCTGCGGGCTCCGCCGCGGTGGAGCGGACGGTGGTCATGGGACCCTCACCTCGACGGTCGGTGAGCAGTCGGCCAGACGGACCGGATCGGTCATCGCGACGAGCACTTCCCGCGGCCCGCCGAAGGGTTCCCTGCTGTGCGCGGTGCGCACATTGTCGACGAGCATCAGGTCCCCGGCCTGCCACGGCTCGCGCGCGGTGTTGTCCTGGTAGAGCTTGTTGAGCAGTTCCACGACCTCCTCACCGATCGGGTCGCCGCCGCCGAAGCGGGTATTGAACGGCAGTCCCTCGGGGCCGTACTCCTCGACCAGGTACTCCCGCACCTCCGGGGCGAGCGTCCACTCGTTGAGGAACGCGATCTGGTTGAACCAGCAGCGCCGGCCGGTGACCGGATGCCGCACCACCGCGCTGCGGCGCTGCCGGGTACGCAGTCCACCGTCGGGCTGCCACGCGAACTCGATCGCCTGCGCACGGCAGTAGCTCTCGACCGCACCCCGGTCATCGGTACCGAACGCCTCCGCCAACGACGCCCCGATCTCGTCGTTGTAGCTACGGGTGAGCAGCCAGCCCTCCCGCTCGAACCGCTCGGTCAGCTCGGTGGGCAGCGCCTCCAGCACGGCCGGCGAGTCCGCCACCCCCGTCGCCCCGCCCTCGGCGGGCGCAGTGAGGCAGGCAAACAGCATCAGGCCCGGAAACTCCAGCCGGTAACTCAGCTCATGGTGCATACACATCGGCTGATTCGGCGGCCACTTCGACGAGGAATACACCCCCTCGCCGAACGACTCCCGAGGAGCAAAAGCCTCCCTCTCGACCACCGGAACGGCCGCCAGCCCCCGCAGGACAGCACCCACCCCGGCCACGTCACGCAGACCCAGCCCACGAACCAGCACCGAACCATGCTCGGCAACCACAGCACGCAGCGCCTCCCGCTGCTCGGCCGCCCAGCTCGCCGCGTCGACGGCGGCCTCAACCCGCAGCATCGGAGGCCTACCGGGTTGCAACTCCACGCCGAGCAGTGATGTCGGGGATGACGACGACATCTTGTATTCCTTTCAGTCGCGGCTCAGGAAGAAATCGGCCATTCGGCAGCACTCAGCACGACCTTGGCCGCCTCGGTCGGACGGGTGCGCAGGAAGTAGTGACCGCCGTCGGCGAGTTCGTGCAGGTCGACGCACTCGGCCAGGAGCTGCCAGTCGCGGTACCGGCGTGGGAAATCCGCCGTGCTCGGGTCGTCGGCGGCGACGACCACGGTGACCGGCGCGGACAGTTTCACCGTCGGCGGGGCGTCCAGGGCGTCGGCGAAATAGCCGTGCGCGGACACGCAGTCGTGCCGGTATGCGGCACCGGCATGCTCGACGTGCTGAGCATCCAGCTCGCCGAGCTCGGTGTAGCCGCTGTTCGCGCTGAGTTCCGCGGCAATCCCGGCGTTGCTCCGCCCGGTCAGCTCGGCGATGGTGGCGCGCCGGTCGGCGGCGTCACCGAGCAGCTGCGCGCCGAGGAACACCCGCTGGACGTCCACCCCGCGCTCCTGCAGCTGTCTGGCCGTCTCGATGGCCAACGCGGCGCCCGAGGAGTGGCCCCACAGCAGGATCCTGGTCAGGCCACGCCGGGTGATCTCGGTGCTGATCTGCTCGGCCACCTGCGCCATCTGCGCGAACGGCTCGTTCTCGGCGGTCACATCGTGACCGGGCAGCTCGACGGCGAACACCGCCGGGCCGTCGGCCGGCAGTGCCCTGGCCATCGGCAGGAAGTTCACCGCGTTGCCGCCGGCGTAGGGGAAGCACACCAGGGCACCGGCCTGGGCGCCGTGTGATTCGGACAGTGGCTGCAGCAGGCCGGAGTGTTGTTCGGACTTGTTGTCGACCAGGTCGGCGAGGTCGGTGAGGACGGGGTGGCGGGTGACGTCCTTGAGGGTGATGGCGCGGTCCAGGGTGATGGCGAGTTTGACTGCGGAGAGGGAGGTGCCGCCGCGGTCGAAGAAGTGGTCGTGGCGGCCGATCCGGTTCTGGGGGATGCCGAGGACTGTGGCCCAGGCGGCGGCGAGTCGTTGCTCGGTCGGGGTGGCCGGTGGCTGGTGGTCGTCCTCGGTGGTGGCGAGGTGGGCGGCGAGTGCTTCCAGTGCCTTCTTGTCGATTTTGCTGTTGGCGGTCAGCGGCAGGTGTTCGCGCCAGTGGAAGGCCGCGGGGACCATGTAGTGGGGCAGTGAGGCGCTCAGCCGGTCGGTGAGGGTGGCGGCCCGGAGGGGCTGGGGGCCGCTGTAGAAGGCGATCAGGTGTTTGCTGTGGTCGGCGCGTTCGGTGACGACGACGGCGCCGTCGCGGACACCTGGCACCCGCAGCAGGGTGTTCTCGATCTCGCCGATCTCGATCCGGAAGCCGCGGATCTTGACCTGGGCGTCCCGGCGGCCCAGGAACTCCAGCTTCCCCGAAGGGTGCCAGCGGCCGTAGTCGCCGCCGAGGTAGAGCCGTTGGCCTTCACGGTGCGGGTCGGACAGGTAGGCGGCCCGGGTGCGGTCGGGGTCGTTGATGTAGCCGCGGCCGACGCAGACGCCGGAGAACGCGATCAGACCCGGGGCGCCCAGGGGCACCGGGGTGAGGTGTTCGTCGACGACGTAGAGGTGCACGTTGTTGACGGGGCGGCCGAGCAGGACACGCTCCGGCGCCCGGTCCATGACCTCGTGGTTGGTGTCGTCGGAGGTCTCGGTGAGCCCGTAGGCGTTGACCAGCCGGGTCCGGGGCCGGGCCGCGAACCAGCGCTCGGCGAGTTCCCTCTTCAACGCCTCGCCGGTGGCCGACACGCAGCGCAGGTCGGGCAGGTCGCGGGGGCGCTGTTCGAGTTCGGTCAGGACGGCTTCGAGGTAGGAGGGGACCAGTTGCAGGACGGTGACCCGGCCCGCGGTGAGGGTGTCGAGGAAGCGGGGGATGTCGAGGATCGCGTCCTGTTCGACCAGGAGGGTCTTCCCGCCCGCCAGGAGTGCGCAGAGCAGTTGCCACAGGGAGATGTCGAAGCACTGGGGTGCGGTCTGGGCCACCACCCCTCGCGCGTCGATGTCCAGGTCGTCGATCTTGGCGTAGAGGTGGTTGAGCAGGCCGGCGTGTTCGCACATCGCGCCCTTGGGCTCGCCGGTGGAGCCGGAGGTGAAGTAGATGTAGGCGAGCTGGTCCGGTGTGACGCGGATGCCCGGATCGTCGTCGCCGTGCTCTTCGGTGCAGGCGGTGTCGATGAACAGTCGCTCGGTTTCGGGCCGGGTCTGAAGGGCGGGGTCGAGGGTGGTGGTGCTGCCGGGTTCGGTCAGCACCAGGGTGCACCCGGCGCGGGTGAGGGTGGCGGCGATGCGTTCGGCGGGGAAGTGCGGCTCGATGGGCAGGTAGACGCCGCCGGCTTTGAAGACCGCGAGGACGGCGGCCAGCCAGTCCAGGTTGCGCTCGGTGACCACCGCGACGACACCCTCACGCTCCAGCCCCCGCGCCAGCAGGGCCCGGGCCAGCCGGTTCGCCCGGGCGTTGAGCTCCCCATACGTCCACCGCCGGGTGCCGTGCACGGCGGCGACGGCGTCCGGGTGGGCCCGTACCCGGTCCTCGAACAGTTCGTGGAACCGGCGCTGCGGCAGCTCCCGGACCGGTCCGGCCAGCCCCTCCAGCTGGAACCGCAGCTCGTCGGCGGACAGCAGGCTCTGGCGTGCGTGGTCGGCATCCGGGTCGGCGGCGATCAGCGCGAGCGCGGCCAGGTGGTAGCCGGCGATCCTGGCCGCACCGTCCGCATCAAGCATCTCGGTGCGGTAGCGCAGCCCCAGACGCAAACGGCCGCCGTGCCGGGAGAATCCCACCCCGACGACGGTGGCTTCGGCCAGAACACCGCCCGCACCGCCCGGATCGAACACCGTCTCCGGCGACAACTGGGCCAGACCCAGCTCCGCCCTCAGCTCATCGACCGCACAGTCCCGGTGCGACAACAACTCCGAAACAACCAGATCAGTGGCCCGCACCAACTCCCGCCACGACACGGGCCCGGTCGACAGCCGGCACGGCAACGGCCCGCCACCCCCCACAGCCACGTAGCCGGTGGACACCTCCCGCTCCCCCGACAACGCCGCCAGCACCCTGGCATGCGCAGCCAGCAACACCGAACCCAACGGCACCGCCAACTCCCCCGCCAGCCCACGCAACACCCCCACCGTGCCGTCCGGCACCACCGCCTCGAACACGCCAACACCCGCCACCGGACGGAGCGCCCACCGCGGGACCGACGTGAACCCACCGGCGGCGAGCACACCGCGCCAGAACTCCCGGTCGGCCTCCACTTGCACTCCCATCGTCGCCCCTTCACTCACCGGCGCCGCAGTGCTCTTGAGGGCGCTGACCGAGTTGGTCCTGCTGCCCCTTCCGCACTACTGCTGCAGGCTGGTAATGGGCGTCTCGCGTCTCCGTGGCCGGGTTTCCCCCCCACCGTGCGTGCGGGGGCATTTCCTCGCCTTTCATGAGGAAGGAGTCGGGGGCGAGCACTGCGCGGTCGCCCATCGTCACGCCGTAGTGGACGTGGGCGCCGACACCGAGGGTGCAGCCGTCACCGATCGTGCTGAAGTCGGACTTGAAGGTGCCGTCCTCCTGCGAGTGGCACTGGATTTTGCTGCCCGCGTTGAGCGTGCAGTCGTTCCCGATGGTGGTGAGCGTCCGCTCCGTCAGATAGCAGCCGTCGTCGAAGACCCTGTTGCCGATTCGAACCCCCAGCATTCGCCAGATCACGTTCTTGAAAGGGGTTCCGTTGAAGACGTTGAGGTACTCGTCAGGCACCTTCCAGAGGCGCTCGTGCCACCAGAAGTACGGTTCGTAGATGGAGCACAACTGCGGCTTCAGTGCGCGGAATGCCGCGATGCCACGCTCCACAATTACGAAGTAGACTGCGGTGAACACAAGGGTGAGCGCCAGGGACATGGCGATCATTACCTGCCCGAAAACGCCGTACAGATCGATGGCCGCGAGGCCGAGCACCGTGAGCACGAAGAAATGCAGCCACCGCACGAACAGAAAGAAGCCCATCGTGCGGATGTTGTAGCGGTTCTTTGCGGCGAGATTTCGGTGTCTCTCGTCCCCGGTCCGTAGATGGTCGAACCGGGTGTCGCGCTCCACCGACCGGGGAATCTCGAAGCATGGCGATCCGAGCAGGCCAACTCCCTCGCGTATTTCGCCGTCGAGCGGAATCATCACCTTCGTCGCGAGGAGGCAGTTCTCTCCTGTCCTGGCTCCTGACGGATAGGCGATGTTGTTCCCAAGGAAGTTGTGTGGCCCGATCGATGCCCGGGACACGCGGAAGGACGTGCTCGAGAAGTCTGCATTGACGATGGAGAGCCCGTCGGCGATCATCGTTCCGCTTCCGACGGAGGTCAGGTACGGCGTTTCGTGCTGCACTTCCGTTCCGAAGTTCGACCCGGTCTGCTCGACATGGGACAGGTCGTACCCGAGGCCGCGCAAATAGTGGACGATGTAGGAGCTGTCACCGAAGAGCCATTTGAAGAACTTGATGTTGGTCATGCGCGCGATTGCCCGGTGCGTCGAGTAATGCAGGCCGTACAGCGGATAGACCTTGTCCGGTTTGATCACCAGGTTCAGCAGGCGCGGAACGGCGAACAATATGGCGAGCCCCATCACGACGAAACCGAAGAACACCAGGAGGGAGAGGAACAGCGCGTCGATGTAGAGCTTCGGCGATGTGATGCGCAACGTCCCCGGGTCCAGCACCTTGCTCAGCGTCGGGACCTGAGTCACCAGCATGTACGCGCCCCCGATGGTCAGCGGCACGTACAGGAGGAACAGCTGGAGCACGGTGATGAGGCCGAAGCCGGCCCGGCGCAGCGTGCCGCAATCCGCCGGCGCGACTCTCACGTAGTCAAGCTCCGTGCGCTGTGCCGGGGATCCGTGCCACCGCTGGCCGTCCGGGACCACCTGGCCGCTTTGCAGCGCGGACGTGTGGCCGAGCTGCGCCCCGTCGCCCATCGACGTGTCGATGTCGAGCACGGTCTTCTCGCCGATGAACACGTCCCGGCCGAGGGTGATCCGGCCGGTCTGGATACGTCCGGCGTGCGCCCGGTAGCAGAGGAAGAACGAGTCTTTGCGGATCACCGTGCCGGCGCCGATCGTGAGCAGGTCGGTGCAGACCGGAACGGTGGGGGAGAGGATCGTGACGCCCTTGCCGATCCGCGCGCCGAGGGCGCGCAGGTACAGGACGTACAGCGGATTGCCGACGAAGAGGATCATCGGGTTGGCGTGGATCAGCGATTTGACGGTCCAGAAGCGCAGATAGGTCAGGCTCCAGACTGGGAACTCGCGGGGTTTCCACCGACCGATGAGGATCCATTTGGCCGCGATCGGGAACGTGCACAGGCCGATGAAACCGGCGCCGCCGAAGAGGGCCGACCGCAGGTAGATGTCGGTCAGATCCGAGCCGGCGGCGACCCACTCGTAGCCCCTGACTGTGACGAGCCCCGCCAGGAAGCAATATCCGAGGAACATCAGGGCCTGCAGCGTTCCGCAGAGGACGTACTGCAGCGTGCCGGCTTGTGTCACCACCTCGGGCGATGCCGGGACCGACGACTCGACGGGAGCGGGTGCGGCGTCCGCGAGTGCCGTCGCCAGGCTTTGGATCGTTGGGTGCCGGTAGATGTCCTTCATCGACGCTGAGGGCAGATCCTCACGTTTCCTGACCCGTGCGCAGAAATGGGCCATCACCAACGAGTTGGCGCCGAGGTCATCGAAGAAATGGCTGTCGACAGACACCTGTTCGACGCACATGAGGTCGGCCAGCAATTCGGCCAGGTTTTCCTCTATGCCGGTCTTCGGGCCGGTGTACCCGCGACTGGGTATCGCAGATTCATCCGGCCCGGGCGTCAAGACTTCGACGGATTTGCCCTTCATGCGAGCTCCTTGAGGAAATTTCGACCACTCTCGGCCATTGCGGCCGGCACCCTGTCCTCGCGCTCGCCAATGGCCGGAGCGAGTAATCCGGAAGCCACGATGTCGTGAGCTCATGTACGCCCACAAAACCGCGCTTCCAGTCTCCGCCGCGCATCGTCGGGTTGCCACTCGAACTCGATCGCGTTGGCGAGGCGGTAGCTGTCCACGGCGCCAGGGGCCTCGGTGCCCGACACGTCTGGCGGACGCCCGGTCCCGTCGTTTCCGCAGTGGCCCGCAGTCGGCCCGCCGTCGGTGGGTGCGCTGGCGCGACCCGCCCATCACCAGCAGACCGACTACCCCCACGAAACCGGGGTCGGGCGCGCGGAGCGCTCGCCGCCCGATTCGTTTCTCATCTACAATCCCGCCCAACAGTGACGGCCATGGGCTGCGCACTTACTGCATGCGAGTGGCGTGTCCCTGGTCCGGGAGTCTGCGCCGGGGGCGCACAACAGTCAGCAGGCGAAGTTTTGTTGCCGGCAGGACGGAGCGGTTGGCTCCGAGTTCTGGACACCGCTGGATTTGCGCGCGTCCGGGCGTTTCAAAAGAGGAGCTTGAGCCTGACCGGCGCCGATCGCGTATTATCGCTGTCCAGCTTCACGGGAAAATGCATCTCCAGAAGCCTTTTATGAATCTGCGCTGCCGGCGAGGCCTGATAAGAGCCAGGCCGCCTAATTGCTCGCGGAGATCTCGTTCTTCGGGACAGGGCATCGCAGGACGGCGGCGCCCTGCTGAGTGTCAGTTCTCGCCGACTGCCGTGGGCCGGTCGCCGGTGATGCGTCCGTAGAAGGAGGCCCACCATGACGGAACCCGACCCGCACCTCTCGCTCCTGCGCCCGGTGACGCCGCGCACACCCCAGGGCTGCGAGGAGTGCTTGCGCCTCGGCTCTCCATGGGTGCACCTCAGACTGTGCCTGACCTGCGGGCACGTAGGATGCTGCGACTCCTCGCCGCTCAAGCACGCCCGCGGGCACGCAGGCACCGTCGGCCACCCCATCGTGCAGTCCTTCGAGCCCGGCGAGGACTGGCGCTGGTGCTACGTCCACGAGGCCATGGTCTGATGACCGCCGGCACCGCCGGCCCGCAGGGGACCGCCCCGAAACACCCGGCCGGAACGGCGCCCTTACACCTGACCGGAACGGCGCCCGTGCGCGGCTGACGCCGGAACAGATCGAGGCGCCGCCGCGCGCCCACCCGGGGCCGCCGTTCCCTGCTCATCGGACGCGGCGCAGGGTTCCGGATGCCGGGGTCCTGCTACTCGCCGCAATGGGCCGGCCCACGCCGGACGGCAAGGGGTGGCGCCGCGGCTGCCGTCCGGGCAGCTGCCGCGACGCCGGTCACCGGCAGGACGCGGTGCGGCTGGTGCGACCTGCCGGTCCGTTCCGCCTAGGCTCGTTTCCGTGACGTGGCTGCGGGCGCTGAAGGAGATTGTGCGTACCGGGCTGACGATCGAGCGGACCCGGCTCGAGCCCCTGGTCGCACTGCGTGCGGCGGCCGGCGTGGCGATCGTGATCGGACTCGCGCTGTGGCTCGTCTCCCCCGCGTATGCCGCGTCCACCGCGTTCGGCGCCTTCTCGGCCGGTACTGCCACGTTCCAGCGGAGCTGGCGTCCGCGCAAGGTGATCGCGCTGGCCGCAGGCGTCGGTCTGGCTCTCAGCACCTTCCTGGGCTACCTCGCGGCGGGGCACATTGTGCCCTTCCTCCTGCTGCTCGCCGCATGGTCCTTTCTCGCCGGGATGGCCTGGGCCGCAGGCCCGACCGCCGGGATCGTCGCGACCGCGACGGTCGGCATCATGCTGGTGACCATCACCCTGCCCACCAGCGTCGAGCAGGCTCTTGAGCACGCCGTGGTCATCGCGCTCGGCGGCGTAGTGCAGGCCACGTTGATCCTGCTGTTCCCGATCCGTAGATGGGGGGCGCACCGGGACGCGCTCGCCGACGCCTTCGCCGGCGTGGCCGACTACGCCCGGCGCCTGAGGCATGACCCGACGGCCACATTCGACCCGGAACCGATGATGACGGCCCGAGATGCCGCCGCCGTCACGCCGGCACAGGCGCGCCGTCGGCCCGCCGCCCTTCACGGCCCACGTGGCCTGGCCGAACGCATCCGCCCCGTCGTAGCCGCACTCGCCGACCCCCAGGTCGGTGCTCCGGCGGAAGGCCCGGAACGAGACCGGGTGCGGGAACTGCTGGCCGCGGCCGCCGACGTCCTGGACGCCGCCGCGCGTTCGATCCGTCGCGGTGTCCCGGCCCCCGTGCGCCCGCAGGTCATGGAGGTCCTGCGGATCGACGAGGAGCACGAGGTGCTGGAGGGGCCTGCGCGGCAGGCCGCGGTCCAGCTGGTGAGCCTGCTCGGCGAGGTCCTGGAGACCGCCGAGAGCGGTGGCATGCCCGTGACACCCACCACGGCCCCAGGTGCGGGGGACACCCCGCCACTGCTGCGTCCGACGATTTTCCGGCAGGTGCCGGTCGTTCTGCGCGAGATGCGCAGTGAACTCCACCGAGACTCGCCCATCATGCGGCACGCCGTGCGCCTTGCGGCAGTGGCCTCCCTCGGCTACCTGCTCGGCACGTGGCTCCCTCTGGGCCACGGCTACTGGGCGCCCATCGCCTCCGTCATGGTGCTGCGGCCGGACTTCCACCAGACCTATGCCCGGGCCGTTGGCCGCTTCGCCGGCACGCTGGTGGGCGTCGCACTGGCCACCGGGGTGGTGCAGCTGGCCCACCCGGACGCCTCTTTGTCCGGCGGGCTGGCCGTCGTCTCGGCCGCGCTGACGTACCTGCTGATGCGCACCGGGTACGCGGTCTCGCAGTGCTTCACGGCGGCGTACGTGGTCTTCCTGCTCGGGATGGGCGGCGAGGGGTGGCACCAGACAGTGCGGGACCGGGTACTGCTCACCCTGCTCGGCGGCGCGCTGGCGATGCTGGCCTACCTGGTTTTCCCGGCCTGGGAGACACCGCGGCTGCTGGACCGGCTCGCCGACTGGCTCGCCGCGAACGGACGGTACGCGGCGGCGGTGGTCCGCGGCTATGCCGACCCCGCAGGGCGGCGCCGCGCGGACGTACGGCAGGCACTGCTCGCGAGCCGCGCGGCGAACGCCGCGTGGCGCAAGGCCCTCGACCGGGCCAAGCAGGAGCCCGTACGTCATCGAGGACTGACCCGCAGGCAGGCGGAGGACGCCGACGAGGCGGTCGAGTCGCTGGGCCGGGCGGCGATGCTGCTGGAGACCCACCTGCCGGAACGCGGCGCGCGACCCAATCCCGAGGCCGCGCGGTTCGCCGAGGCCCTGGAGGCGGACACCGCGCAGGCGGCGCGAGATATGCGCGAACGGCGGAACCCGGACTGGGACCGGGTCGAGGAGGCGCTCGATGCCTGGGAAGGTGCCGAGAGCGCTCTGGATCCGGTGGCGCGGCTCGGGGCGGAACTTCAGGTGCAGGCCCTGGAGGAGCTGGCGACCGCCGTAGGCAGGACACCGCTGGAACGGGACATCGAGTCGTCCAGGCTGGAGCGGCAGGAACGTGCGGAAAAGGAGGAGGGATCCCGGCGGGAAGGCGACACCGGCCCGGCCCCGCCACCGAAGGACGAAGGCTGAGCGGTCCGCGGTCCGGGCCGTCGTTCGGGTGCCGTGCTCACCGTCCTTGCCCAGCACGCCGGAGCCGCCGTCTCCCGCGAGACCTCGATGGCCGGGGTGTGGGACAAGAACTGGTTCGGGCCCCTTTGTTCGGCCTTCGCTTCGCGAGCGTATGGTCGCTCACGCTCTTCCAGACGGTGACGCCGGCGGGCTGCGGCGCACAGCTGATCGCCGGGGTACCGGCTCGGTCGCAACGGCTCCCAACTCCTCGCCATCGTTGTCGGTTTGCCGGTCCTGATGTTCGCGCTGGCGGGACCGGTGGATTCCGGCTTCCGGGTGCGTGCGGTGCTGCTGGCTTCGCTGTCCCCGGCAGCGGCCCTTGCCGGGCTCACGCAACGGGCGCGCAGACGCGTCAGTGAGCTGCCCATCGGTCCATGGCAGGGCGCCGGCGTGCTGGCCCTGTGGGCGGTTGCCGCGCTGCTCGGCGGTGGGCTGCTGCTCCGGGCCCGCGACGTATAGCCGAGAGCGTTGACCGGGCTGTTCGACGGATCGCCCCGTTGACCGGGCGCTTCGGCGGATCGACCGGCAGGCATCGGGTATTCGGCGGCCCGCGTGTTCAACTGAGCGGCAGTACCTGCCGCCCGCCCCCGGGTAGCACCGTTGCGTCCACGGGCTTCTTCTCGGCATGCGCCGAGAAGAAGCCCGTGCATATGCCGGTTACTTCACGTTGACCGCGCCCCAGGCGGCGGCGACGGTCTTCGCCTCCGTGCCGTCCGCGCCGTACAGGTCATTGGCCGCCTTCACGGTCGCCTCACGGGCGGCCTTGTAGTCGGTGGTCGAGGTCATGTACGTGGTGAGGGCCTTGTACCAGATCTTGTAGGCCTTGTCCCGGCCGATCCCGGTGACCGTCGAGCCGTCCGAGGTCGGGGAGTCGTAGTCGACCCCGTTGATCGTCTTCTTGCCGCTGCCCTCGGACAACAGGTAGAAGAAGTGGTTCGCGATGCCGGAGGAGTGGTGGACGTCCGCGTTGCCGGCGCCGGTCTTCCACGCGTCCAGGGACTGCCCGTCCTTGCTGGGCTTGTCCATGTAACGCAGGGGAGTGCCGTCACCGTTGATGTCGATCTCTTCGCCGATGAGGTAGTCGCCGATGTCCTTCTTGTTGTTGGCGAAGAACTCGACCGAGGTCCCGAAGATGTCGCTGGTCGCCTCGTTGAGCCCGCCCGACTCGCCGCTGTACTCGAGGTTGGCGGTGCGGGAGGTCAGGCCGTGGCTCATCTCGTGGCCGGCCACGTCGATCTCGGTGAGGGACTTCTTGTTGCCCTCGCCGTCGCCGTACGTCATGCAGAAGCAGCTGTCGTCCCAGAAGGCGTTGACGTACGAATCGCCGTAGTGGACCCGGGAGTACGCGGCTTTGCCGTCGCCCGCGATGCCGTTGCGGCCGAGCTCGGTCTTGTAGAAGTCCCAGGTCATGGCGGCGCCGTAGGCGGCGTCGACGGCGGCGGTCTGCCGGTCGTCGTTGGTGCCGCTGCCCCACTTGTCGTCGTCGTCCGTCAGCAGCTTGCCGGTGCCGTTCTGGCCCTGGTTCAGGTCGTACGTCTTGTGGCCGCCGCGCTCCGCGTCGGTGAGCTCGAAGCCGGAGCCGCTCTTGGTGGTGGAGAGGGGGACCTCACCGCTGTACTGGCTGGCGCCGGTGCCGGTCTCGACAGCCTCGTACTGGTGCAGCTTCTTGCCGGTGGCGGCGTCGGTGACGATGTGCAGCCTGCTGGGCGTACCGTCCTTCTGCACACCGGTCTTGACCGTCTCGAAGGCGAGGACGGGCTTGCCGTTGCCGGCCCAGATCACCTTGCGGGCGCCGGCCGCGGCCTTACGTGCGGGGGCGGTGGTCGCCACCGATATCCGGGCGTCGTTCGCCTTGTCCACGCCCTTGAGCGTGCCGTTCCCGGCGGTGTGCGTGACGAGGTCGCCGCCGAGCACGGGCAGGCCGTCGTAGGTGCGCTCGTAGCGCGTGTGCACCGTGCCGTCCGTGTCCTTGATGACATCACGGACGACCAGCTTCTCCTTGGCTCCGAGGCCGAGCGTGCCGGCCGCCGAAGCGGCTTCGGCCTGGGCGGAGTTGATGGCGGCGGCCCGCGCGGAAGCGCCCGTCGGGGCAGGGGTGGGGCCGTCCGCCCGGCCGGTGGCGCCGCTCGCGGAAGCCGTCTGTACGCCGACGACGACCATGGCGGCCGTGGCTGCGAGGGCAGCGGCGCGCCGGGTGTTCTTGTGGGGGGTCATGCGATCTCCATCGCTCGTTCTGTGGGGGGGTGAACGCCGATGAGCGTGCCACTGAACGATCAAATTCGATGGAGTTCCGACAATTACCTCACAATTTTTTGACCAGTTCTTGTCCGACTGGGAGTCTCTGGTGTCCGTTATCCGGCGGACTCCAGCGACTTGTACAACCCTGCGCAGGGGCAGCCGAGTTGGTGCCCCTCGCGGTGACTGATCGCCGGGGCCGTGCGGTCCGGAAGCCGAGGGTCGTCCTCGGGCAGCCCCGGGTGCATGAGCCGGGTCTGACGCAATGCCGCCGAAGCGGCGTCGCGAACGGGGGACTTGCCGAGAGACCCGAATGCGTCGTCCGTCGGAATCGGGCGGCGCAAAACTCGAGAAGGGCAAGCGAAAGATGAAGGGCAAGCGAAAGAAGGGGCAGCGCTCCGGTTTCACGGCCGGGAAACGGCAACCTCATTGCAGATATCTTCGGTTGCATGGCCGTAGGAGCGAATGACAGCGCCCGTTACGCCCTGAGTAACCGGCTCATGCCGTACGGGCGGGACGGCGAGCCGGCGGCGAGCGCAAAGTCGCTTATCGCGAAGTGGTCGATGGCCATATGATCCGCCGATCTGCCAGGCCGCTGCCCGGGTCGCCGTGCTGAGCAATTGGGGGCGTCGCCGCAGCAGGGCGGCAACGCGTGGAGCGGCAAACGCGTGGAGCGGGAAACACGGTTGAGCGGCAAGCGCGGTGGAGCGAATTCCGGGGGTAAGAATTCCGGGGGCGTAAGAACGGGAAGCCGGGGCCGTGTGACGTCGGACCCGGGGTGGTGCGGGGTGAAGCGTGCGGGGGGCGGAGCCACGCGGCCCGTACGGGGGTCGCCCGGGGCCGCGAACGGTCGACCGCCGTCTCGCGGTACGAAACCTAGGCCGGGCACCAGCGAGCGGGAAGTGTACGTTCCATCCACTGACCGGGTCCTCAGTGGATGACCTGCACATTCAGAAAGAGTGCGCAATCGGTCTGAGTCGTCCGAAAAGTGCACCCCTTCTGTCCCGGCCCGCCTCCTCCGGGTGGCGTGGCCGGCTCTCAATACAAGGCCGCGACCGGGCTGCGACGCGGATGCGCGGCACCGCTGCGGAGGCGGCTGCCACGCGGCCCGGCGGCTGAGACCGCGGTCCGTCGCCGCTGAACGGCGGCACGGCCAACTCTGCGGTACGGACAGGACGCTGGGGCGAGACCGGTGGCCGCGCGCAGGTGAGGTTTCTTCGGTGGAGGAGAACGCCTTCACCTCTACTGCCTTGTTCGTGCCTGACACACTCCGGCGTCGTCCGAGTGTGATTGCTGGAAAACAATCGTTGACGGCCGGACGACCGAACCCTATGGTTTGCGGCACGCGGTCGGCGGTGTGACGCAGCCACCGCGACGAATCATGGATCGTTCTGTATCCAAAGGTTCGCGACGCGCCAAGGCATAAGCGGAACCCGCAAAGCCACGGCGATTCGTCGGTGGCCCCAGCAGTTGCGGCCGCGCTCTCCGCTCCGCCGCGAGACGGCGTAGATCTCCCCCCTTTGCTCAGCCTGAAGTTGCCATCGCCCGATTCCCGCATGCGTGGAAATTCGCAAGAGAGGCCGTGCCGAAATGACGCAGCCAACGACACCCATCAGCCGGCGGTCGATTCTGAGAACGGGAGCAGGTGCCGCGCTGGCGGTCCCGTTCGCGGGAAGCCTGCTCACCTCCTGCAGCACCAAGCCCGCCAGTACCGCGCCGGCGAACAAGACCGTGACGGTCACCTCGTACGGCGGTTCCTACAACGACCAGCTGACGAAGACCATCCTGAAGCCGTTCGAGAAGAAGACGGGCATCCGCTCGACGCTGCTCGCCAACACCAGCCTGGCGGCGCTCAAGACACAGGTGCACTCCGGCGACGTGCAGTGGGACCTGGTGGAACTGACGGCTCCGGAGTACGTCCAGGCCGTCAACGAAGACCTGCTCGAGAAGTTCGACTACGGCATCATCAGTGACAAGGGGCTGCCTTCCTACGCGAAGGCGGAGTACGGCATCAAGTACCTGAGCTTCCTGTTCGTGATGGCCTGGGACCAGAAGCACATCCCCGACGGGCAGGCACCGAAGAACTGGGCCCAATTCTTCGACCAGGGCAAATACCCCACCAAGCGCTCGGTGTACGGACAGCTGTCGGACAGTTCGGTGCTGGAAGCGGCGCGGCTGGCCGAGGGCGTCCCGTTCGACAAGATCTATCCGCTGGATGTGGACGCGGCGCTGCGTTACCTGGCGAAGCACCCCGGCCGCGACAAGCTGATCTACCACACGGCAAACCAGGAGCCCGTCCAGCAGTTGACGTCGGGCGAGGTCACGCTGTCGACCAGCTTCAACAACCGGATCAACGCCGCCCGCAAGGACGGGGCCAGGCTGAACTTCTCCTCCTCCAACGGTGTCCTCGCCGGCGACTACTTCGTCGTACCCAAGGGCTCGAGGAACAAGGAGGCGGCGTTCCGGCTGATGAACTTCATGAGCAACGACGCGGACGCCGGAGCCGACTTCGACCAGACGACGAACCTGACGCTGGCCAACACCCCCGCGCTCGCGAAGCTGCCCCCCGCTGTCGCCGACACCCTTCCCACCAGCCCGAAGCTGGCGGACAGCATTTTGGTACGCGACGACAAGTGGTGGGCGGAGAACCTGAAGGCAACGGAGCAGAGGTTCAAGCTGTGGCAGGCGGGAAGCTGATCATGCCCCTCGCCGCCGCAGCGCCTGCGCAGGCCTGCGACACGTCCCGCGGACGCCGATTCCGCGTCCGCGGGACGTGGTTGCTGCTCCTCGCGCCGATCGCCGCATTCGACGCCATCCTGTTTCTGACCCCGCTGGGGACGCTCGTCTCCTCGAGCATGCAGAACCAGGCCTACCAGCGGGTGCTCGAAGACCCACTGGTCATCAAGTCGTTGATCAACACGTTCGAGATCAGCGCGGTATCCACGCTCGTGACCATCGTGAGCGGCTACCTGCTGGCCTGGGCGATCTGGCGCAGCAGCGCACTCACGCGGGTCGTCCTGTTCGCTCTGGTGCTGCTGCCCTTCTGGACCGGAGTCCTGGTGAAGAACTTCGCCTGGGCGGTCCTCCTGCAGGACAACGGTCTGGTGAACGACGCCCTGCAGGGACTCGGGTTCACCGACCATCCGCTGACGCTGCTGCACAACCGGTTCGCGGTCGTGCTGGGGATGGTGCACTACCTCCTGCCCTACGCCGTGTTCCCGATCTTCGCCGCGCTGGCCGCGATCGACAACCGGCTGGAGCTGGCGGCGCGTTCGCTGGGCGCGGGCGAGTTGTCGGTCTTCCGCCGGGTCATCCTTCCGCTCACCGTGCCGGGCGTTTCGGCCGCGGGGCTGCTGGTGTTCATCATCAGCACCGGCTTCTTCATCACACCGGTCGTGCTCGGTGGTCCCGGAGATCAGATGATTGCCAATCAGATCGACTTCTATACCATGGAGTTGACCGATTTCGCCGGAGCGTCCGCCCTCGCGCTCGTCCTGACCGCCATCGTGAGCGTGCTTGTGGCGGTCTACCAGCGGATCCTCCGCGCGGGAGGTGCCCATGAGGTCGGCTAGTTCTCGGTTCTCCCCGGCGTTGCTCGCCGCCGTACCGGTTTTCGTGTTCCTCGTCGTGCCCACCGCGATCGTGGTGCCGATGGCGTTCAACCACAGCCGGTACATCACCTTCCCGCCGGACCGGTTCTCCACCGACGCGGTCACGGGGTTCTTCGGCGACACGGCCTGGATCTCAGCCGTTCTGGCGAGCCTGCAGGCCGCGGGGATCGCCGTGGTACTCGCGGTGCTGCTGGGCGGAGCTGCCGCAGTGGCCCTGCACGGCCGGCAGTTCCCGGGACGGTCCGCGGTGACCGGGGTGATCCTCGCCCCGATGATCGTCCCCGCCGTCGTACTGGCGCTGGCGTTCTACCAGTTCTTCAACTCCGTCGGACTGGTCGGCACGATTCTTCCGATCGGCCTCGCCCACGCCGTGATCGCCACCCCGTACGCGTTCCTCACCGTACGCGCCAGCCTCTCCGGCCTGAATCCGGCCCTGGTGCGCTCCGCACAGAGTCTGGGAGCCGGTACACCGTCCGTGGCACGGTTCGTGTACCTCCCGGTCATCCGGCCCGGTCTCGTCGCGGGCGCGCTGTTCGCCTTTTCCGTATCCATCGACGAGACGGTGATAGCGCTATTCCTGCAGTCGCCGAGCGCGACCACGCTGCCGGTGAAGATGTTCACCGACATCCAGTACAACCTGACGCCGAAGATCGCTGTCTCCTCGGCCATGTTGGTCACCGTCGCCACGCTCGGACTGCTCGTGCAGGTCCTCTTCATGCTCCGCCGCCGTTCCATCGCCCGGATGCTGCCGTTGACCACGGTGGCCGCCGACCAGACAGGGTGAGCTCCCATGACAATCTCCGCTACGCTCCCGACCGCCGCCTCGCCGGCCGCCGGGATTCAGGAAAAGGGTTCCATCGAACTGCGCAGGGTGCGTAAGACCTACGGCGACGTGGCCGCGGTCGACGACCTCGATCTGACCGTGCAGCCAGGCGAGTTCGTCACCCTGCTCGGCCCCAGCGGTTCGGGCAAGACCACCACCATGATGATGGTCGCCGGCTTCGAGGAACTCACCTCCGGCACGGTGCTGATCAACGGCGAACCGGTCGACAAGCTGCCGCCGAAGGACCGCAACCTCGGTGTGGTGTTCCAGAGTTACGCCCTGTTTCCCCACATGAGCGCCCGGGAGAATGTCGAGTTCGCCCTGCGCATGCGCAAGATCCGGCCGGCGGAGCGGCGCCGGCGCGCCGAGGAAGCCCTCGAACGCGTCGGTCTTGCCAATATGGGCGACCGCCGCCCGAGCCAGCTGTCGGGAGGACAGCAGCAGCGGGTCGCGCTGGCCCGTGCCCTGGTCTTCAATCCGTCGGCTCTGCTCCTGGACGAGCCGATGGCGGCGCTGGACAAGCGGCTGCGCGAGCAGATGCAGGAAGAGATCAAGACCATCCAACGGTCGCTCGGGATCTCCGTACTGTTCGTCACCCACGACCAGGACGAAGCCATGTCCATGTCGGACAGAATCGTCGTGATGCGCGACGGCAGGATCGTGCAGCAGGGCGCTCCCGAGGACGTGTACGCCCATCCCGCGACCGACTGGGTGGCCAACTTCCTCGGCGATACCAATCTCCTGCCGTGCAGCATCGTGGAACGCTCGGGCGACACGGCCGTTGTCGACCTCGGCCGGCTCGGGATCTGCCGGGTACAGAACCGCGGCGCCGAGGGGGATCGGTACGCGGTCTCCATCCGCCCGGAGCATCTGACGTTCATTCCCGCCGAACGGGACGAGAACTGCGCGAAGGGCAGAGTGGTGTCCTCCACCAACCTCGGCGCGACCATCCGCCACCGGCTGCTTGTGGGGGAGCAGGAGCTGTTGATGCGGGAGATGTCGCCGAGCTCGCGCACCGCCGCCGAACTCGGCGCGGACGTGTGCGTCGGCTGGGACCAGGACCACGCACAGCTGCTCGTCCTCGACGCCTGACCGGCCCCGCCCGTTGGGAGCGGCGGGCGCGGACGGCACACACCCGCACGAGGCAGAAGCGGTACGAGGCAGAAGCGGTACGAGGCAGAAGCGGGAAGGAGGGGCCGTTCTCCACGGGAGGCAGAGGTCAGGCCGACGGCGCCGCCCCGGTCGCGGGGCCGGGCCTGACCCTGGCGATGAGCAGGGCCACGTCGTCGTGGTCTCCGGGGTGGCGCAGAGCGTGCAGAAGCACGTCGCAGGTCTCCTCCAGTGACCGGGGAGGGGCGGAGAGGAGTTCGAGCAGGGACTCCAGGCGTTCATCGATGGCCTGTTCGCGCGTTTCGACCAGGCCATCGGTGTAGAGGACCAGATCGTCGTGGGGATGCAGATCGAGTGTTGTGGTCCGGAAGTTGACGTCGCCCACGCCGAGCGGGGCGCCGGTGGGCAGCTCGAGCAGTTCGGGGGGCCGGCCGGGGCGTACGAGGGCGGGCGGCAGGTGCCCGGCGTTGGAGATGAGGCACTGGTCCTGGTGGGGATCGTAGACGGCGTAGATGCACGTCGTGATGGTCTGCCCCATGCGGTCGACGATGCGGTCGAGGTGGCGCAGCACCTCGGCGGGGTCGAGGTCGAGTTCGGCCAGTGTGCGGGTGGCGGTGCGGAGCTGGCCCATCGTCGCGGCGGCGCTGATGCCGCTGCCCATGACGTCGCCGACGACGAGGGCGGTCTTGTCGCCGGTCAGCGGGATGACGTCGAACCAGTCGCCGCCGACCTCGCTGGCGGCCTGGGCCGGCTGATACCGATAGGCAATTTCCAGACCGGGCTGGTCCGGTGGCTGCTGGGGCAGAAGGCTGCGCTGGAGAGTGAGGGCGGTATTGCGCACCTGCTGGTACCAGCGGGCGTTGTCGATGCACACGGCCGCCCGCGCAGCCAGCTCGCCGGCGAGGATCTCGTCGTCGGCGTTGAACGGTTCAGGGTTGCGGGTGCGCTTGAGGTCGAGGGCACCGAGTACTTCACCGCGAGCGATCAGCGGGACCGCGAGGTAGGAGTGCACCCCTGCCGCGGCCAGCAGCCTCGCGGCCTCGGGGCTGCGGGCAATGCGCAACAGATCGTCGCCCTCCACGTGGGGCACCCGGACCGGTCGACCGGTGTTCACGCACTGGGTGACCAGCCGGTCGGTCTCGTACCTGGCGACCTGACCGGGCGGGTCGGCGGCGCGTATGGCATCGGTGGGGTGCGCGGTGGCCACCGCGAGCGCCCTGAACTCTGCGGGACCCTCGTGGATCGCGACGGCCGAGCGGGCGCTCAGGACACTGTCGAGCACGTCCACGGCGGCCACGTCGGCCAGCTCCGGTACGGACACCTCGGCGAGTTCACGGGCGGTCTGGTCGAGGTCGAGGGTGGTGCCGATGCGTATGGACGCGTCGGCGACGAGCGCGAGGCGTTTGCGGGCCTGGACGACTTCGTTGGTGGCGCGATACCGCTCGGTGACGTCCACCACGGACGTGGCCACCCCGAGCACTTCCCCGTTGGAGGACTCCAGCCGGTAGAAGGAGACCGACCAGGCGTGCTCGCGGTCCGGATCGGCTGGGGTGCGCCCGACCGACTCCTGGTCCAGAAGTGGGATGCCTGTGGCGAGAACCTCGCGCATCGCCGACTCGATGGCCCCCGTGTCCAAAAACGGCACGGCATCCCGGACGTACCGTCCAACGTGCTCGGCGGCCGGCAGGCCATTGATGCGCTCCAGCGCCGGGTTGACGCTGACGTAGCGCAGATTGGTGTCCACCACCGCGAGCCCGATCGGGGACTGGGAGACCAGTCGGGTGGACAGGGCCAGGTCACGCTCCACCCGCCGCAACGTCGCCTGGTCGGTGGCCAGGCCCAGGGCGTAGAAGTCCTTCCCGTGGTCCTCGAGCCGCATATTGCGGAACTCCACCAGCAGTGTGCTGCCGTCCTTGTGCCGTACGGGAAAGGCACCCGCCCAGCCCCCGTCGCCCTTCATCACGTCGGCGAACAGCCGGCGCACCAGCTCCACGTGCCGCTCATGGACCAGCACCCGGTCCGCGTAACGGCCGAGCGCTTCATCGGCCGTGTACCCGAACAACTCCTCGGCCTGCGGGCTCCACAGCACGATCCGGCCGTACGCGTCCAGCACAACGGCGGCGACGCTCAGGACATCAAACAGCCCCCCCGGCTCGGACGTGCTGCCCTTCGGCCGGGCGGGCTCGGCAGAGAAGGCATCGGCTGCACACATCCCAGGCCCTCCTTCCGCCCGCCATCCGATGGCCGGTGCCGACTCCGGCCCGCGGCGTCGCCGCGCGCAAGGTCCGGTGCCCCTATCGTCTCTCGCCCTCGGCTGACCTTGCACCCGTGCGCGAGCCCCACACCTCCCGGATGCCCGCGCCGGACCAAGGAAGTCATCGTGCCGGCTGGCAGCGTCCCACATACCGCCCTAGCCTGAGATGTGCGGAAGCGGCCCAAGGGCCTTCGCCTTCCCCCGCCGGCTGGGGGCCAGGGCGTGAGTGGAGCTGCGCCGCGGGCGACGGTGTGACGTCCGAGACCCGCCCTGGACGCGACGCGGGTGCCAAGGTGCCCTTCAGCGTTGTGCCGGCGTGCAGCACCACCGGCCGGCGCCACGCCCGCGAGGAGCGGCCCCATGCCACGTGTTCTGGTGAAGTTCCAGGAAGGAACCGCCCTTCCCTTCGAAAGCGGTGCCGTGCCGGAACTCTCACCCGAACTTCTGGCCCTGTGGACACTGGCCGCCGAGCAGTTCGACTTCCTGTTCCTGACGCCGCTCGCCGCGGACATGGCCCGCGCGGACCTGCGGACCATGGTGAACGACGCGCGGTCGGCCCATCCCGGGGAGACCGTCCCGGACCCCGCTCTGCTCTTCGCCGTCGAGGTCCCCGACACAGCCCGGCCGGAACCCGACACGGTCGCACTGCGGCTCGCCGACTGGCTGAATGCCCTGCCCTTTGTGGAGTACGCCGAGGTGGAACAGCGGCTTGCGGCCGCCGTGAACCGGCCGAACAACCCCTGCGCCCTGTTCCAGTACTACCTCGACGACGCTCCCGTGGGCGTGGGAAGCGATGGCGCATGGTCGGTTACCGGCGGCGACGGCACCGGCATCCGGGTGGGTGTGCTGGAGCTGTTCGACTACGACCGCAACCACCGGGACGCCCCCGCCAAGCGGTTCCACATCACACCGTCGTTCGCCACGGCCGCGGATCCGTTCGCCGACCATGCGACGGCGGTCCTCGGCATCGTCGCGGCCGCCGACAACACCGTCGACATCGTGGGAGTGGCCCCCGAAGCGAGCATTGTCTTCGCCTCGGGCAACCTTCAGGGCAGGACTCCGGCGCTCAGCACCGGCGATGCGTTCTCGCTCATCAATCTCATCGACGTCCAGCTCCAGGCCGGTGACGTACTCAACCTGTCGCTGCAGCTGCCCCGGACGCTGTCGAACGGGCAGCAGGCCATGCTCTCCGTGGAGTCCAGCAGTGTCCTGCGTACAGCCCTGCGGCTCGCCACGTTCCGCGGTATCACCTGTGTCATCGCCGCGGGGAACACGGGTGTCGACTTCGACACGGCAGGGGTCTCGTTCCCGGATTCCGGCGCCGTGGTCGTCGGCGGCATCGTGCGGGACCAGCCGCCGGTGCCCGTCTCCTTCCATGTGAGCGCCCACTCCAACACCGGCTCACGCGTGGACTGCTGCGGCTGGGCCGGCGAGCTCACGACCCTGACGAGTGTCGCGCCCGCCACTGTGAGGACGATCAGTGAGGAGGACGGCGGGACGTCGATCGCTACCCCGATGATCAGCGGCGTCGTGGCCGCGATCCAGGGTCGCGCGAAGGTGGTCAGCGGCTCACCACTGACACCGGCTCAGGTCCGCGGTCTGCTGAGGGACCCCTCCCTGGGGTCCGACGTGGTCCCCGGCCTGGGGGTCGGCGTGATGCCGGACCTCGCTGCGATCATCCCCACGCTGTAAGCACTCCTGACAGAGCGCCTCTCGTACGGCCGGGTCGGCCCGGCGGTGGCAGAGGCGCTCTTTCCCTGCACGCGAACACCCCGGTCCTGATCTCCGCCACCCGGCTGACCCGCCCGCATTCGCGCCCGGCGCTCGGCGTGCGACCGACTCGAGGACGTCGGACTATGAAGCCGAAGAGCGGAGTAACAGTGACCAAGGAAAATGCCACTCCCGTCACAGGCGATGCGCTGGTCGCGCTGAGCGACGTCAATAAGTACTTCGGCGCGCTCCATGTCCTCCAGGACATCGACCTGAAGGTTGCCCCGGGCGAGGTTGTCGTCGTCATCGGGCCGTCCGGGGGCGGGAAATCCACACTGTGCCGCGCCATCAACCGACTGGAGACCATCGACTCCGGCGAGATCCGCATCGACGGCAAGCCCCTGCCCGCCGAGGGCCGCGAGCTGGCCGCACTGCGGGCCGACGTGGGCATGGTCTTCCAGTCCTTCAACCTCTTCGCACACAAGACCGTGCTGCAGAACGTGATGCTCGGCCAGGTCAAGGTCCGTAAGAGGGACAAGAAAGCCGCCGAGGAACGGGCGCGCCAGCTGCTCGACCGGGTCGGGGTCGCCTCCCAGGCGGACAAGTACCCCGCGCAGCTCTCCGGCGGCCAGCAGCAGCGCGTGGCGATCGCCAGAGCGCTGGCCATGGATCCGAAGATCATCCTCTTCGACGAGCCGACATCCGCGCTCGACCCGGAGATGATCAATGAGGTGCTGGAGGTCATGCAGCAACTCGCCAGGGACGGCATGACGATGGTCGTCGTCACCCATGAGATGGGATTCGCCCGTTCGGCCGCCAACCGCGTGGTCTTCATGGCGGACGGCCGGATCGTGGAAGAGGCGACACCCGATCAGTTCTTCAGCAACCCGCGTAGCGACCGGGCCAAGGACTTTCTTTCGAAGATCCTTCACCACTGAGCCCGACCCTTGAGCACTAGGGATGATCACCATGAAGCTTCGTATGGTCTCTGCCGCAGCCGCCGCTGCGCTCGCGCTGTCGCTGACCGCCACGGCCTGCGGATCCGACAACGGGAACAAGAGCAGTTCGGGTGGCGGCGACAAGACGATCACTGTCGGCATCAAGTTCGACCAGCCCGGAATCGGTCTGAAGACCCCGGACGGCAAGTACACGGGTCTCGACGTCGACGTGGCGACGTACGTGGCCAAGCAGCTCGGCTACAAGCCCGGCGACATCGAGTGGAAGGAAGCCAAGAGCGCCGACCGCGAGACGCTGCTCCAGCGCGGCGATGTGGACTACATCGTGGCCTCCTACTCGATCACGCCGGAGCGTCAGAAGAAGGTCGACTTCGCCGGCCCCTACCTCTTGGCGCACCAGGACGTCCTGGTCCGGGCGGACGACAACTCCATCAAGAAGCCCCAGGACCTGAACAACAAGAAGCTCTGCTCGGTCACCGGATCCACTTCCGCGCAGAACGTCAAGACGAAGATCGCGCCGAATGCTCAGCTGCAGGAGTACGGCGGCTACTCCGAGTGCCTCACCGGCGTCGAGAACAAGGTCATCGACGCCCTGACCACCGATGACGCGATCCTCGCCGGCTACGCCGCGCAGAAGGAGTTCCAGGGCAAGTTCAGGCTGGGCGGCTTCAAGCTGAGCAACGAGAACTACGGCATCGGTGTCCAGAAGGGCAGCGAACTCAAGGGCAAGATCAACACGGCCCTGGAGAAGATGGTCAAGGACGGTTCCTGGGACGCGTACGTCAAGAAGAACCTGGGCCCGGCCGGCTACAAGAACGAGCCTGCACCGAAGATCGGCGTCATCGTCAGCTGAAGCGGGTGCCTGACCGGCGCGCCGCCCGTCGCTGCGGCGCGCCTCGCCCTTCACACACACGCGGAAGGCCGGGAGATCGTGTTCGACTTTCTTGAGGGTTACAACGTGCTGGGGGCTTTCTGGGTGACGGTGCAGCTCTCCCTCTATTCCGCCGTCGGCGCCCTGATCTGGGGAACACTCCTGGCGGCCATGCGGGTCAGCCCTGTCCCCCTCATGCGCGGCTTCGGCACCGCCTATGTCAACGTGGTGCGGAACATCCCGCTGACCGTGATCATCGTCTTCACCTCGTTGGGCCTCTTCCAGACGCTCGGCGTCAATCTCGGCGCGGACGACTTCACGACCATCAACTTCAGGCTCGCCGTGCTCGGCCTGATCGCCTACACATCCGCCTTCGTATGTGAGGCGCTGCGCTCCGGCATCAACACCGTGCCCATCGGCCAGACGGAGGCAGCGCGGGCGATCGGCCTGAACTTCACCCAGGTCCTGAGACTGATCGTCCTTCCGCAGGCATTCCGCTCCGTGGTGGGGCCGCTGGCGAACGTGCTGATCGCACTGATCAAGAACACCACCGTGGCCGCCGCGATCGGTGTCGCCGAGGCCGCGGCGCTGATGCGGGAAATGATCGAGAACGAGGCTCAGCTCATTCTCATCTCCGCCATCTTCGCGTTCGGATTCATCTGCCTCACCCTCCCGACCGGGCTGTTCCTCGGCTGGGTGAGCAAGAAGGTGGCGGTGAGGCGATGACTTCCGTCCTCTACGACGCCCCGGGGCCGCGCGCCAGGCGGCGCAATGTGCTGTTCACGGTGGCGTTCCTGATCGCACTCGCGGCGCTGGTCTGGTGGGTGGTCCTGAGCCTCATCGACAAGAACCAGCTCGAATGGGTCAAGTGGAAGCCGTTCTTCACCGACTCCGGCGCCTGGTCGACGTACCTTCTGCCAGGGCTCAGGAACACGCTCAAGGCTGCCGCCCTGGCCATGGTCATCGCGCTGCCGCTCGGAGCGTTCTTCGGTATCGCCCGGCTCTCCGACCATGGGTGGGTACGCGGCGCGGCCGGCACCGTGGTGGAGTTCTTCCGCGCCATTCCGGTGCTGATCCTGATGCTGTTCGCCAACGCGGCGTACGCCGCGTACACCGACATCAGTCCCGACAGCCGACCGCTGTACGCCGTGGTCACGGGTCTGGTGCTCTACAACGCCTCGGTACTCGCCGAGATCGTACGGGCGGGCATTCTCTCCCTCCCCCTGGGGCAGACCGACGCGGCCAAGGCGATCGGTATGCGTAAAGGCCAGACCATGCGGTCCGTGCTGCTGCCGCAGTCGGTGACCGCGATGCTCCCGGCGATCGTGAGCCAGCTGGTAGTCATCGTGAAGGACACCGCGCTCGGCGGCGCGTTGCTCGGCTTTTCCGAACTGCTGGCGTCGGTCCGCCCCATGAGCGCGAACTACGGAGCCAACACCATCGCCAGCTTCACCATCGTCGCCGTGATCTTCGTCGTGCTCAACTTCGCGCTCACCACCTTTGCCGGCTGGCTGGAGGGCCGGCTGCGCCGTGGCATGAGGTCCACCGGCGCGGTGGTCGGCGTCGATGCGGTCGAGGAACTCGCGACGCCTGGTGAGCACGTCGGCCGAGAAGAACTCGGTGGCGGCGGAGGAGGAGGGTCCGGAGGCGGGCCGACCAACCCGACGAAGTGACAAAGACAAGGGACAAAGACGAAGCGACAAAGACGAAGCGGCAAAAACGAAGCAGCAAAAACGGAGCAGCAAAAACGAACTGACGATGTGTGAGTGACCCCGCCGCCCCTCCCACTGGAGCGACCGGCACGAAGAAGCCAAACCGTCTCCCGGGCCGCGACGGGGCAGTCGGGAGGGCAACCACGTAGGGGAGCCGCCCGTCCCCACCTATGGTCGCGCTGATGTCGGCGCCGTGGTCCACACAGGGCCTGTGAGCGAAGGAGGCCGCATGCTCCGCATTCACTTCACCTCCCACGACCTGCAGAACATCCGAATCGCTCCGCAGCCCGATCCATTGTGGGAACTGGTCTGCAGTGTCTGCCGATTACAGACCGGACAGGGGCGGCTGGAGTTCGGCGACTGGCGCAACTCGGCCCACCACAGGCTTCGCACGGATCCGGTCGTGCATCGTGCCCTGCGCCTGCTGCGGACAGTGATTCCCGCTGTCGGTTACATCCCGGACTTCCTTACCCCTTCGGTCCTCGGTGCCGATCTGTCCGCGGGTCTCGAGCGGGTGCGCCTCACCCCGCGCGGACAGCTGGTCCGCGAGATGACGCGGCTGGCCGAGTCCCGGCCGATCCCGGGCTGGACCTCGCTCGCCGGTCCCGGCCGCGACGGGCTCGACTCGCTGACAGGCGCACTGGCGACGTATCACGGGGCACTGCTGCGGCCGTACTGGCCGCGCATCCGCACCGCCGTCGGCAACGATGTCAGCCAGCGGGCGCGCACCTTGCTGGAAGGCGGCACACAGGCCCTGTTGGAAGGACTGCAGCCCCTGGGGCGGTGGAACTCCCCGGTGCTGGAGGTGGATTACCCCGTCGACCGTGACCTGTACCTGGAGGGGCGCGGACTGCTTCTCGTTCCCTCGTACTTCTGCTGGCGTCGCCCGACCGCCCTCGCGGACCCGGCCCTGGCCCCGGTGCTCGTCTATCCGGTGGCGAAAGCACCGCTCGACGCCGCGCGGGGGACGGAGGACGGACTGGAACGGCTGCTGGGCCGCACCAGGGCCGCGGTGCTCACCGAGGTGGCCGACAGACACACCCGGACCACCTCCGAGGTCGCCGAGGCCGTCGGAGTCTCGCTGCCCAGCGTGAGTTATCAGATCAGCGTCCTGCGCGACGGGGGTCTTGTGACCAGCCGCCGCGAAGGCAAGTACGTCCTGCATACGGTGACCCCGTTGGGGCTCCAGCTGCTCGGCGCCGGCATGCCGGCCCAGGCGGAGTCGCTGGGCGGCGGGATCGCTCCCGGAGCCGGAAACGCCAACGGGGCCCGCGCGATGCTTGCACCCGCCGGCTTCGGGCGTGATCAGGAAATCGTCCGGGGCTGAGCCGTTCGTGCCGTTCACGCGCCAGTACTGGTCGGACCCCTCGACGAGGTACGGATCGCCCTCGTGCCGATTCGGCCAACAGGCCACCGCACGGCCAACGGCCGCGGTGCGGTGCCCTCGCGCATCTTCTGCCCCATCGGCGAATTCGACATATGGTTCATACTGTCGACTTGGTGGCCAAGCGGGCACGGCTGCCCGGACTCGTCGCCATCGGCTACGACGACCCTCCGTCGCGAACGACGCCTTCGAGGAGGTTCAGAAGCTGCAGAAGGACTTCGCGGTCGGCCACTGCACGTTCTGAAAGGGTTCCGATGCACCCCGCTCTCAGCTCTGCCACACTCTCCCAGCTGCGACGGCAGCGTCCCTATCCGGCAGTGACCGTTCTGATGCCCACTCATCGCCGTGAACCGGACAACGCACAGGACCCCGTCCGTCTGCGCAATCTGATGGCCGAGGTCAAGGGCCAGCTTCAAGCCGATCCGGCCGTCACCCGGGACAGGCGGATCGATGTCGCCGAGCAGTTGGACATGGCCCTGGCAGAAATCGATCTGGTGCACGCCGAGGACGGGCTGGCTGTCTTCGCCGCGCCGGGAGAACACCAGGTGTGGTCGCTGGGTCGCACGGTGCCCGAGCGCGTTGTGCTCTCGGATACCTTCCTGACCCGCAATCTCGTCTCGGCGCAGGCAGCCGAGCGTCCCTTCTGGGTGCTGGCTGTCTCCTCCGACCGCATCTCGCTGTGGAGCGGCGGAGCGGACCGTGTCGTCGAGGAGGCCAGGGGAGCGTTTCCACTGACCCGGAGCCTCGAGACGCCCGATGCCGAGCGCAAGGAGCGGATCGGCGATGTGCCCAGCACCTTCAGTGACGAGCAGACCCGCCAGTTCCTGCGGGAGGCGGACGCCGCCATGCGTGGCGTACTCAAGTCCGATCCCCGGACCCTGTATGTGGCCGGGGAAGCGGTGGCGCTCGCTCTCCTGGACGGAGTAGGAACCGTGGCCAAGGGGGCTGCCACCCACATCCCGCAGGGAGGGCTGGCGGCGGGACCAGCGGACGCCGTGTGGCAGGCCGTGCGGCCGTTCGTCCGGGCCCGGGCCGAGAAGGAAGTCGTCGACGTCCTTGGGGAACTGGACAAGGCCCGTGGACGACGGGCGTTCGCCGCCGGGGTCGACGAGATCCGGCAGAACGTGACGTCCGGCCGGGTCGCCCTGCTGGCCGTGGAAGAGAACTACCGGGAAACCGTCCGCGACTCCGGCGGTCACCTGCTGCCGGCGGAACCCGGTGACCTGGATGCCCTGGACGACATCGTTGACGAGATCGTCGAGCGGTCCCTGGACACGGGCGCGGAGGTGCGCTTCGTTCCGGACGGCACGCTCGCCGACATGGGCGGAATCGCGAGCGCCCTGCGCTACTGAACTCACGACACGGGTGGGCCACCGAGGGGGCGATCCTCAGCACCGGCAGTGAAAGGGAACCCGATGACCGCTTGCGTGAAGGGCCGGGCGAGCAGGAGACGGTTGGCAACTGTCGTGTTGACGCTGGTCACTGCCGCATCGAGTGCGGCCGCCCTCGTTTCGTGCAGCACCGGCAACGGCGGCACCGGAAGCAGTTCGCCGGCCGGCCCCCGCCCGACGCCTCCCAACACGTCTTCCTTCTCGGGCAAGCTGCCCTCCGCCCTGTCTTCGGCGGCTGCCTCGGCCCGCGCCAAAGCGTCCGCGGCGGCGTCGTCCGCCTCTGCTGCCGCCTCCGCCTTCGAGGCTTCGGTCTCTGCCGAGGTGGCCCGTGCGAACAAAGCGGCCGCTGCCGAGCTGAAGAAGGTGCAGGGCAGTGGCAACGCGACGTCCGACGTCTCGCTGACCGGGAAACCGCGGGCCCAGACCGGCGGTCTGGTCGCCGTCGTGGTCAACATCACCAACCGCACCGACCAGAAGGCGTCGTACGCCGTCCAGGTCGACTTCGCCGACCCCTCCGGCAAGGTGGTGGAGAGCAGGATCGTCGGCGCGGAGAACCTCGATCCGGGTGAGAGGGCGCAGCCCATCGCCATCAGCCGGAAGCCCGCGGACCTGAAGCTGACCCCCAGAGTTGCCAAGGCCCAGCGGTATTGACGTGGCTGTGAGCCCCGTTGTGCCGACTCCCCGCTTCCACGGTCTCCCGGGAGACGGCAATGTGACGTCCTTCACGCCCCTTTGGGCCTGATGTGACGGTACGTAGTGAGACCGCTGCGTCTTCGGTACGTACTGTTACGTGTGGCGTAGGACCACGCCTGGGGAAGTCAAGGAGACTCATGAGACCGTTTGTGTTGAACTACGCGCTTCCGGTGGAGAGTTCAGCAGCCGCCGATCCCTATACCTACGACTCCACCCTGCAGTTGAACGTCCTGTCCGACGGACGCCCCGCCATCACCGACCGGGCGGTGCTCCTGGCAGCCGGTACGACGACCTCCACCGCCGGTTCCCAGACGCATTTCGACGACTGACCGGACCGGCGCATCGATGACTGTGCTGATTCTGACCTGTCAGCAGGATGTGACGACGGACATGGTGGTGGCCGGTCTGCATGAACGGGGAATCCCGCTGGTGAGACTCGATCCCGCCGATCTCCCCGGGGAGGCCGCGCTGTCGGCGGAGTTCGTCAGCGGCGACTTCCGGGGGTATCTGTCGTACGACGGGCGCCTGGTGAGCATGAGCGGGCTGCGTTCCATATGGGTACGCAGGCCGGGGGAGCCCGCGGCGCACGCCGTGGAGCCGTCGGAGTGGCTCACTGCCGAGTCCGGCCAGGCGCTGTACGGCATGCTCAACTCCACCACGGCACGCTGGATGAACCATCCCTGTGTGTCCGCGCAAGCCCGCTGCAAACCATGGCAGTTGCGCATCGCCCACCGCAGCGGTTTCGCCGTGCCTCCCACTCTCATCACCACTTTCCCGCGCGTGGCACGCCAGTTCGCGGCGCAGTACCGGGAGATCGTGGTGAAGTCCACCTCCGGACCGCCGCTCAGCGATCCACCGATCACGCTGCCCACCACCCGCATCGGGCCGGAGACGGATTTCGCCGGAGTCGCGGCCGCTCCCACCCTGCTTCAGAAGTACATTCCCAAACGGGCTGACATCAGGCTGACCTGCGTCGGAGGGCGGCTGTTCGCCGCCCGGAAGATCTCCGCGGCCGGCCAGGTGGACGGGCGCTACGGCACCACCGGTCACGAGTGGGAGCCCGCCGTGGTGCCCGACCGTATCGCCAGGGCCGTCCATGACTTCACCGGCCTTGCCGGTCTCGCCTACGGGGCTTTCGACTTCGCCGAGGACACCGACGGCGTCTGGTGGTTCCTGGAGTGCAACCAGGGCGGCCAGTTCGGCTTTGTCGAGCTGGAGACGGGTCAGCCCATCGCGGAGGCGGTCGCGTCGTGGCTGGCCTACACAGCCGCGTAGGCCGAGGTGGGAGAAGTTGCGGCCGCAGGCCCGGCGCGCTCAGGTTCCGGTCCGCACATGCAGCTCCCAGTGCAGCAGTTTGCCCGTGCTGGACTCCGCAGCGTCGGTGATCCTGAGCTTCCACTCGCCTGCCACGCCCTCGCCGACCAGTGGAGCGAGGAGGGAAGGCGGCCTTGAATCGAGCGACAGCCGAAGGTCGTTGGTGCTTCCGCCCGTGCGATTGTGGAGCACCGCCCGGCGCCCCGTCGGCGACAGCAACACCACACGCAGATCGCCGATGCGGGGGTGCGCGATATCGATCGAGACCTCCAGCTCCCGGACCGTGCCCAGGCCCTGCAGCGTGATGGCGTCGGTCAGACCGCCGGCGCTCTCCGCGGAGATCACCGCGGCGGGCGAGGACTTTCCGGCGACGGAGATACCCGCCGCTCCCTGTGTCCCCGTGCGGAATGTGATCACCGGGCCCGGACCGCTGACCTGCGAGATGGTGAGGCCGGACTCGCTTCCGTCCCACCACAGAGATGCCGGGCGGCTGCTGTGTGACAGTGCGGTGCCCTCGGTCGGTCCGTACAGATCGCCGCCGTCGCCTTGATTGGCGTTGGTTTCGAGGTCCAGATGACCGTCCGCCTGCATGAGTGCGCACTGGTAATGATGGGCCGACGTGCCCTGCTGGAATTCATTCGATCCGTCGATGTCGCAGTGGTAGACGGCGAGTCCACTGGCGGTCAGGTTCACGTCGAAGTCGTCGCGACTCCGGTTCTCGACGAGGAAGTACTCGGTGTCTGCGCGCTCCGGGTGCTGGTAGATGAGGGCGGTGTCGTAGTCTCCGTGCTTGGCCACGTAGTTGTCCGCTCCGGCGATGTCGACGTCCTGCCCGCACCAGCCCACGTGTCGCCTCAGGTACACGCAAACGGGCGAGGGCGTTCGGCCATCGCCCAGGTGGTTCCCCGCTCCCATCACGCAGTACGTCCCCATCCCCGCACTCGTGAAGTCGTCGCCTTCCCTTTCGGCCGTGCCGTAGTCATAGAGATCCGGCCACCCACAGCAGATGTCCGCTTTCGTGGCAGTACGTGCCAATGCTCAGATCGTCGGGTGACCGCCCCATGCTGGTTACGGTGTAGAGCTCCGTCCGCATGCCGTCATAGGCTGCCGGTGCACCCAGTTGTGCGGCCACAAGTCACCTTTGCACTCGGTCCGGCCGGCATACATGATGCACACCGAGTCGACGATTCCACGCCCTTGCGAATCGAACTGGCTGAAGTCCACGACATCGCCTCGCACAAGCCTTCCGTCTACTTCGTCGACCGAACGCGCGCCGAGGGCGAACACCAGGTCCGGGGCGGTGTCGACGACCTGAGCCAGGCCACATCGAAAGAGCGGACAGTCACCCACGACTGCGACACGTCTCACGTCGGAACTCATGGCCGCCTTCAGCGTGGATGGTCCTGGCCGCGCCGAGCCGCTGTCTCGGGGCTCGGCCTCACACCTTCCAGTCTTGGCCCGGCACTTCGTTCCGGCACGCCGAGCCGGCCTGCGTGAGGTGCCGTACCGGAGTCGGCGTGAGGTGCCGTACGGGAGGCGTCGGTCTGCACCTGCCCGGCTTCCGGGCAGGAGGGACGATGTTGGTGTATGCCCCGGAGCATGCGGAGGGCCTTCCGGGCATCCAGGCGGTGATCTGATCACCGGCCGCCGGGCGGCGTGGACCGACACCTTGCGACGCGCGTCCTGCGAGTCGGCTAGGGTCCCAGGCTTTCGGCCTTGTCGAGAGCCACGTCCAGTGCCATGGCTGCCGTGATGAGAGACATGTGGGTGAACGCCTGTGGGAAGTTTCCCAGTTGCTCTCCGGTCGGGCCGATCTCCTCGGCGAAAAGGCCGACATGGTTGGCGTAGGTGAGCATCTTCTCGAAGGCGTAACGTGCCTCTTCGACCCGCCCCGCACGGGCGAGCGCCTGCACATAGTGGAAGGTGCAGAGCGTGAATGTGCCCTCGGAGCCTCTGAGTCCGTCCGGAGAGGCCGAGGGGTCGTAGCGGTAGACCAGGCTGTCGGATACCAGCTCGCGCTCCATGGCGTCGAGTGTGGCGAGCCAGCGCGGGTCCTTGGGCGCGACGAATCCGACGAGCGGCATGAGCAGCAGTGAGGCGTCCAGGACGTCGGTGTCGTAGTGCTGGACGAAGGCTTGGAGCTGCTCGTTCCAGCCGCGCTCCATCACCTGCACAAAGATCGCGTCGCGGCAGGCGGTCCAGCGCTCCAGGTCGGCGGGCCGGGCGTTGTCACGGGCGAGACGGATGCCGCGGTCGAAGGCCACCCAGGACATCAGCCGGCCGTAGGTGAAGTTCTTGCGGCCGCCGCGGGTCTCCCAGATGCCCTCGTCGGGCCGGTCCCAGTTGTCGGCCAGATAGTCCAGGACACCGGCGACGGCCAGCCAGCCCTGGTAGCCGGCGGTCTCCGCGATGGCACCGGACTCCAGCAGTGCCAATGCCGCCTCGCCGTAGATGTCCAGCTGGAGCTGGTCGGCCGCTCCGTTCCCGATGCGCACCGGGAACGATCCGAGATAACCCTCCAGGTTGTCGAGCACCTCCTCGCTCAGGTGCGGGTCGCCGTCCACCCGGTACATGATCTGCAGCGGCTCGCCGGTGATGGTCGCGCCCGCGGCCACCCGCTGGCCGAGCCACTGGCGGAAGGCGTTCGCCTCCTCGGTGAAACCCAGATCGATCAGGGATCGTACGGACAGAGAGGCGTCCCGGATCCAGGTGTAGCGGTAGTCCCAGTTGCGTTCGCCGCCGATCTGCTCGGGCAGTCCGGCGGTCGCGGCGGCGACCGGGGCGCCCGTGGGCGCATAGGTGAGGAGCTTGAGTGTGATGGCCGAGCGGTTCACGGTCTGCCGCCAGCGGCCGCGGTACCGGGACGTCCGGAGCCACTGGTGCCAGAAGTGTACGGTCGCCTGCCAAGTGGCCCACGCCTTGTCGGCGTTGAGCGGCTCCGGCGGCGCGCCGCCGCTGTCGCCGGTGGTCAGTACGACGACGGCGAGTTCGCCGGCCTGCAATGTGACGGCGCCCTGGACGTCGAGGTCGTTGTCGGTGCTCAGCGGTGCGCTGCTCTGGAGGTGTACGTCGATGCCGGGGCCGGTGAAGGAAGCGGTGTCGCCGGCATCGCTCAGGGTGAGTTTGTGCGTGGCACGGCCGTAGTCGAAGCGAGGTCTGCACTCCACGGTGAACCGCATACTGCCGCGCACGACGCGCATCGCTCGGAAGATCCGGTGCCGGTCCGTCACGTTTTCCGGGGTGTCCACGGGCATGAAGTCCACGACCTCGCCCACCCCTTCGGTGGTGAGGTATCGGGTGATCAGGACTGCGGTGTCGGGGAGGTAGAGCTGGGTGATCCTGGCATCCGGGTGGTCGGCCGCGATCCGGAAGCTGCCGCCACGGTCCTGGTCGAGCAGAGCGGCGAAGATGCTGGGGGAGTCGAATCGCGGGGCGCAGAACCAGTCGATCGATCCGTCGGACGCCACCAGAGCGGCGGTCTGCAGGTCCCCAATCATCCCGTGGTCGGCGATGGGCGGGTACTGGCGCATCGAGGGTCCCCTCGTCCGGAGCCGGTGACCCCCGTCGGTGGCTCCGTCGGTGGCGAACTCCATCGTGCGATGCCGGGGACAGGACCGCACGCCAGGGTGTCCGCGCCGAGGTGCTCGCTCGACCGGTTGGCCGAGCGGGAAGCCCCGTTCCTAGATGTGCGACCGCCTGCGGGGGGCATCGCTGCCGGCCAGGAGAGCCTCGGTGATGAGCCGGACGCCGCGGGCCAGGCGGTTCAGCTGCTCCAGCTCGATGGCGTAGAGCCTGATGGTGCTCTCGATGATTATCTCGGACACCCCCAGGGTGGGCAGTTCCGCCCGGCAGGTCTGCAGGGCGACCCGCACCGCTCGTATCTCGTGCTGCACCTGAAGGTGTGCATGGCGGGCGAGCAGGATGTGATGGCGGGTCAGCGTCGAGTAGCCCGCGTATCGGGCCGGCAGGAGGTCTCGCAGCCACCGGGCCGCCGTGCGCTCCCAATCGTGGCTACCGGGGGCCTTGACCTGACAAGGCCAGTCGGAGTCGATCGGTGAGTAGGTCTGGGACATCGTCGTCGCTTCCGGATGTGAGGCGGATGGGCTCTGATCGCGGGGGTGGTCGCGGGAGTGTCTGGCGGCCCCGGCCCAGGGGTTGACCGGGGCCGCCAAGGGCATCCGCGCGAAGCGCGGCGCCCGGGTTGAACACCATGGGCCGACGCGAGGAGGAGGAGCGCCGTCCCTGGGTGTTCGGTCAAGAGGCCCTATGGGGCTCGATGCGGTACTCCGCGCGTACCTGAGTCCAGCTGCTTCCTGCGGGCTGCGCCGCGTGCGGCGGGGCGAGGCGTGGAGTGCATGGTGCGGACCGCCGGCTTTCCTTCGGGTGAGGGCTGAGGTCAAGCTCGCGACTTCGGGGCACCCGGGGGTCGCAGATGCAGTAAATATATATACCGTCGAGTAAGCAAGGGTATGAAAAAATTCATGCACCAAACGTGATGCATGATCCATGACCAGGTCTTCGGTGGGCTGCGAAGCGGCAGGGAGGACGGCCCGTCGCCAGGACCGGCGGGAGGGCGGCTTTCGGCTCGCGTCGCTGAGGCTCGTGTCGGTCCGTAAGGAGGGACCCGGGTCAGTCCTCGATGAAGAAGTCGTGCTGGTCGGCGACCTGTTCGTAGCCCTCCAGCCGCACCTGTGTGCGCTCGGGGTCGGCATCGGCCATGGCCTGGAGGACTGCGGCCGACATGACCACCGGCGCCGCATAGGAGTCGAAGACGAGACGTGATCCGGTGCCGGCGGTGAGCACCACGTCGGCTTCGTCCACGAGCGGCCCGAGCGTCAGGTCGGTGATCAGCGCGACGTGCAGACCCGTCCTGCGGGCGGCCCGCATCGCTGCCAGCGTCTCGTTGGCGTGCCTCGGCATCGCGAACGCCAGCACCCAGGTCCCGCCCGCCTCCCGCGACTGGAGCAGCGCGTCGTAGGCGACGCTGCCGCCGCGGGTCACCAGGCGTACGTCGGGATGGATCCGCCGGGCGGCGTAGGCGAAGTACTCCGCCAGTGATACGGAGATCCGCAGGCCCAGAATGGTCAGCGGCGTCGAAAGGGCGAGGTCGCGGCCGATCTCGAGCACCTGGTTGGGGTCGGCGAGCACGCGGCGCAGGCTCTCGAGGTTCTCGATCTCGGCGTCGACGGCTGCCTGCAGCTCATTGCGGCGGATCTCCTCCCGGGTGTCCGGGGACTGGGCACCCGCGCTGAGCGCGATGGGCTGGAGGGCCTCTCGGAGTGCGGGAAACCCGCTGAAACCCAAGGAGGAGGCGAAGCGGGTCACCGACGGCTGGCTCACCCCTACGCGTTCCGCGAGGTCCGTGATCGACAGGAACGCGGCCTCGGTGAGGTGGTCGACCATGTACTGGGCGATGCGCCGCTGCGCGGGGGACAGCCTGTGGCCGCCGAACAGTGCGAGAACCCTGTCCGTGGGAGCTGCCTCCGTGTCCGGAGACTGCTTTCCCGGCGTGATCGCAGACGCCTGTGCGCGTGCCTGCTGCCCTGATGGCACCGGTGTGCCTCCTTGTCGTCCCACTCGTGCTCAACATAGCTCACGCAGCGTGGCCGCACGGTGGAACTTTCGCGGGGAGCGAGGGCGGAACAAGGCGGAACAAGGCACACCAAGGCAGAACGACACGGCTGGCGCGCCGGCGTCCGATGACGCACTTCGCGTCCGTGGAGACCGTGGAGCGCGGGTCACCCCGTCGGCGGAGGACGGTGCCGGGCGGTGGCGGCGAACGCGGCCGCGATGGCGAGGATTTCGCCGGCCGTCAGGAGCAGCACTCCCGTCGGTGACCAGTGCAGGCGGAGAAGCGATGCGCCGAGGACGCTGCCCGCGAGCATCGCGAGGACCGCGACGCCCCTGCGGGCCGAGGCGCCGCTGCCGTAGCCCAGCGCCGTGTCGTGACCGAGGGTCGAACCGCTGACCAGCGCGGTGATGGTCCGCGTGACCAGGGTGGTCGGCAGGTCCGGCACGCGAGCGCGCATCGCGGTCACATTGCGCATGCCCATGGCAAGTGCCACCCAGGCCACCGCCGTGATGTGGCGACCGGACGGTGCGCCGTGCGCCGGTCCGAGCCCCCAGGCCGTGAACGCCGCCACGGCGAGCAGCGCCGATTCCATGATCAGCGCGAGAACGAACCACCGGTGCCTGCGGGCTTCCATCGCCGACTCCAGCCGGGCGCCGAGGAGGGCTCCGGCGGCGAAGGACCCGAGCGACACGGACGTCGCCACCGCGGACGCTCTGCCCTCGCCCACGAGCGCGAAGCCGAAGAAGAGCACATTGCCGGTCTGCATGGCGGTGAACACGGAGCCCAGGGCGAGCAGGCTCACGGCTTCGACCATGCCTGTTGTCAGTGTCAGCGCCGCCATGAGGGATGTGAGGGAGGTGCTGGACGTGAGGTCGGGCCCGGGCTTCGTCTCCAAGCCGGCTCCTCGGCTGCGGCGGCGGTGTCCGGCAAGTGTGTGTACCCGCCGGGCACCGCTCGCGCTATTGCGCCAACCGTGGGCCGAACCCCGGCAGTGAAGCCGGTTCGGGCCCCGGCTCCCCGTCCGTTATTTGACGGAGCCCGCCATCACCCCCTGGACGAAGTGCCGCTGGAAGGCGAAGAAGACGACCAGCGGCACCACCAGCGAGAGGAAGGCGCCCGGCGCCAGTACCTCGATATTGCTGCCGAACTGCCGCATCTCGGACTGGAGGGCGACGGTGAGCGGCTGGGACTCGCTGTCCGCGAAGAGCAGCGCGACCAGCATGTCGTTCCAGACCCAGAGGAACTGGAAGATGGCCAGGCTGGCCAGCGCGGGCCGTCCGAGAGGGAGGATCAGCCGGGAGAAGATCCGCCACTCGCCGCCGCCGTCCATCCGCGCGGCCTCCAGCATTTCGCGCGGGATCTCGGCGAAGTAGTTGCGCAGCAGGAAGATCGCGAAGGGCAGCCCGTACGCGACATGGAAGAGGATCACGCCCGGAATCGTGCCGAACAGCCCTACGGCGCCGAACAGTTTGGCCACCGGCAGCAGCCCGATCTGGACCGGCACCACGAGGAGACCCACGACCACCAGGAAGATCGCCTCGCGGCCCGGGAACTCCAGCCAGGCGAAGGCGTATCCGGCCAGCGCCGCGATTCCGACGACCAGTGCGGTGGCCGGCACCGAGATCAGCACCGTGTTCCAGAAGGACTGCGTGATACCGGAGTTCTCGAACAGAGCGGTGTAGTTGTCCAGGGACAGCTGCCCGGGATCGGTCAGCGTCGTCCACCAGCCTTCGGCCGCGTTGTCCTGCTCGGAGCGCATCGAGGACAGGAACAGCCCGGCCAGCGGGGTGATCCAGACAAGTGCGATCACGATCAGGAGGGCCTGGACCAGTCCGTTGCCGAGCCAGCCGCTCAGTCGGCCCAGCGGACGCGGGCGCGGGCGCCGCGGCGGAGTGGCGAAGTGGGCGGAGGTCGCGGCCGCCTGCGAGGACGGATTGCGCGCGATGGTGCTGTGGCCGCTCATTTTCCGCTCCTTCGGAAGCGCCGGACATTGAAGATCATGGCGGGTACGACCAGGAGGAGCAGCAGCATGCTCAAGGCGCTGCCGAGTCCCTGGTTGTTGCCGCCGCCGAAGGACACCAGCCACATCCGGGTCGCCAGCACATTGGCCTCTTCCTGGACCGGTCCCGGCGCGATGATGTAGACGAGGTCGAAGACCTTCATCACATTGATCACCAGGGTCACAAAGACCACGGTCAGTACCGGAGTGAGCAGCGGCACCGTGATCTTCCGGAAGATCTGCCATTCGTTGGCGCCGTCCATCCGGGCCGCCTCCAGCGTGTCCCGGGGGAGAGCCGCGAGCCCCGCCGCGATCAGCACCATCGAGAAGCCGGTCCAGATCCACAGATAGGCACCGATGATGGCCGGGGTCACCAACGCCGGTCCGAGCCAGGAAATGCCTTGGTACGGGGCCGCGAAGTTCGCCGCCGGAAGCCGGACGGTGTACGAACCGGCTTTCAGATCACGGAAGTTGAAGGAGCCGTCCGCGGCGGTGGTGGCCGTGGCGGCCACCTTTCCGTCCCGTACCGCCTCGACCGACATGCCCGGCAGGCCCTTCTCGGCCGGGTCGACCTTGCCCGGCGTACCGCCGCCGCCGGGGGTGAAGTCGAGGTAGACGACGCCCCTGACCTCGTCCGCGGCGGGCGCGGCCAAGGACGCGGCCTGTGCGGGCCGGGCTTCTGCCGGCATCTTGTCCGGTGCGACCCCGACAAAGCCGAGACTGATCGACTTCCCCGGGCCGACCGCGTCGGCCGTGCTGTAGGTACCGCCCGTGGCCCTCGTCAGGCCCTGGTCGTCGCGGGCCCTGGCGGTGGGGTAGGCGGAGCGGTCGTCGAAGGCGTCGTGGACACCGACGGCCACGGCGTTGAGCACGCCCCGGTCCGGGTCCTCCTCGTAGACGAGCCGGAAGATGATGCCGGCGGCGAGGAACGACACGGCCATGGGCAGGAAGAGCACCAGCTTGAAGGCGGTCGCCCAGCGCACCTTCTCGGTGAGCACGGCGAGTACCAGGCCGAGACCGGTCAGCAGAACCGGAGCCACGACCACCCAGATGGTGCTGTTGCGGATCGCTTTGAGCGTCGCGGGGTCGCTGAATATCTCGGCGTAGTTGTCGCCGCCGACGAAGCGATCACCGCTTGCGTCGAAGAGGCTGCGGCCGGCGGAGAACAGCACCGGGTAGACGACCAGCGCGCCGAGCAGCAGCAGGGCGGGCAGGACGAACACCACCGCGATGTTCCGCTTCCTGCGCTGGGCAAGCCGCCTCGGACTCGCGGCCTGCCCGGATTTGGTGACAGTGACAGCCATGGAGTGCGACCTCAGTTCCGGTACGCCTTGGCGGCCGCGGCTTCGAGCTTGGCCGCGGTGGCCTTCGGGTCCGAGGGGTCGCGCAGGAAGTCCTGGAGGAGCTTCCACTCGCCCGCACCCTTGGTTCCGCCGAACGCGGCCGGGGCCTGGTCGGACATGTCGAAGCGGACCGAATCACCGGCCTCGACCAGTGACTTGGCCGTGGCGCGGGTGGTGTCGTCCGCGTACGACGCCGGCTTCACGTCCTTGTTGGGGGAGACGAAGCCGCCCGCGCCTGCCCACACCGCGGCCGCTTCGGGGGTGGCCATGAACTCCAGCAGAGCCTGCGCCCCCTTCTGGTTCTTGCCGTCCTTGAGCACCACGGCCGCGTCACCGCCGCTCACCACCGGTGCCTTGCCGCTGTCGACCCCAGGGAACGGGAAGAACTTGGCGTCCTCGCCGAGCTTCCGGCCGAAGTCGTCCTTGGCCATTCCGCCGACGAAGTCGCCCTCGTAGACCATGCCGGCCTTGGGCTTGGGTCCGAAGACCTGCTCGACCGAGCCCGGGAAGTCGGTGCGCAGCGCGCCCGCGGAGCCGCCCGCGACGAGCTGCTTGTCCTTGAAGATCTCGCCGAGCGTGGTGAGTGCCTTGACCACGCTGGCGTCGGTCCACGGCAGTTTGTGGGCGGCCAGCTGGTCGTACTTCTCGGGGCCCGCCTGCGAGAGGTAGATGTTCTCGAACCAGTCGGTGAGGGTCCAGCCGTCCTCACCGGCGACGGAGAAGCCCGGGAGTCCCGAGTCGGCGAGCGTACGGCCCGCCTTGAGCATGTCCGGGTAGCTCTTGGGCTCCGCGACTCCGGCCTGCTCGAACGCGCTCGGGCTGTACCAGACGGTCGACTTGTGGGCCGCCTTGAAGTAGAGGCCGTAGTAGGTCTTGTCGACGGTGCCGTAGTTCTTCCACACCTCGGCGAGGTTGGCGCCGGCAGTCGTCGCGGTCTTCTGCGACAGGGGTGCGAGCCAGCCCTCCTTGGCGAACTGCTGGAGCACGCCGACCTGAGGCACCATCGCCACGTCCGGGGCGTTGCCGCCCTCGATCTTGCTGCCGACGAAGGTGGAGACATTGTCACCGGTGGGCACGAAGACCGTCTTGGCTCCGGTCTGCTCGGTGAACGCGTCCAGTACCTTGCGGAAGTTCTTCTGCTCGCTGCCGGTCCAGACTCCGGCCACGGTCACGGTCTGGCCGCTGAGCTCCTTGCCGCTCGCCGGGCCGGTCGAGCCGCCGCAGGCCGTCGCACCGAGGGCGAGGGCCAGTGCCGTGGAGGCGGCCGCAGCTGTCCGCCGGTTCGTAGAGAGTCGTCGCATGGTGACAGTCCTTCCGAGAGGGTGGGGATTGGGGAGGTTCAGGGGGTGGGGCAGTCGCCCGTCCACCACGCAGCGGTCGCTCCGGGGAGCAAACCGTCCGGGCAGGGGCCGCTGGAGAGGAGCGGAGTACCGGCGACCGGCGCCGGTACGGGCTCGGTGCCGAAGTTGACCGCGCAGACCAGGCCGTCGCCCCGGACCATGGCGAGGACCTGTGGGGGCGACTCCAGCCAGCGCAGGCTGCCCTCGCCCAGCTGGGGAAGGCTTCGGCGGAGCTGGAGTCCTTCGCGGTACAGGTGCCAGAAGGAGCGGGTGTCGGCCAGCGCCCGGTCCGTGGCGTGTTCGGCGAACCACTCGGGCTGCGGCAGCCAGGGCCTGGCGCCGGCTGCGCCCTGGCTGAAGCCGAACGGGGAGGCGTGACCTGACCAGGGCAGCGGCACCCGGCAGCCGTCCCTGATGCGCTTACGGCTGCCCGTGCGGTGGAAGATCGGGTCGGTGAGCACATCGTCCGGCAGGTCCAGGACCTCCGGGAGGCCGAGCTCCTCGCCCTGATAGACGTACGCGGCACCGGGCAGCGCCAGCATCAGCAGTGCGGCGGCGCGGGCCCGTGCCGCACCCAGCCCACTGGCTTCCACGCCGGGCTCGCCCGCGTAACGGGTGACCGTGCGGACCTGGTCGTGGTTGTTGAGCACCCAGGTGACGGTGGAGCCGGTCCCCGCGATGTCGCGTATCGCCTCCGTGATGGTGGCCCGGAAGGCGTCGGCATCCCAGGGGGCGCTGAGCAGATCGAAGAAGAAAGCCTGGTGCAGTTCGTCGGGGCGGACATACTCCGCGTGTTCGCGCGCGGTCGGTACGGAGACCTCGCCGACCAGCAGCCGCTCGTTGCCGTCCCGCGCCGCGTACTCCTCGCACACCGCACGCCAGCGCCGCCATACCTCGTGGACCTCGGGCTGGTTCCAGGCCAGCGGGTTCACCGAGTCCCGGGCGCGCTCGTCGGCGGCGGGGTCGGCCGAGTCGGGCAGCTCAGGGTGCTTGAAGAGACCTGCGGCGACATCGATACGGAAGCCGTCCACGCCCCGGTCCAGCCAGAAGCGGAGCACCTGCTCGAAGGAGTCGCCGACCTCGGGATTGCGCCAGTTCAGGTCGGGCTGCTGCTCGGTGAACAGGTGCAGATACCACTGCCCGGGGCTGCCGTCGGCCTCGGTGATCCGGCTCCAGGCGGGGCCGCCGAACATCGCGCGCCAGTTGTTGGGCGGCTCCGCGCCGTCCGGGCCGCGGCCGTCGGCGAAGTGGAACCGGGTGCGGGCGGCGCTGCCGGGACCGGAGGCGAGCGCTTCGGCGAACCATGGGTGCTCGCTGGAGCAGTGGTTGGGGACGATGTCGAGAAGCAGCTTGAGCCCGAGCCGGCCGGCGTCGGCCATCAGCAGGTCGAACTCGGCCAGGTCACCGTAGACGGGGTCGACGTCGCGGTAGTCGGCGACGTCATAGCCGTGGTCGTGCTGGGGCGACGGATAGAACGGGCTGAGCCAGATGCCGTCGACACCGAGCTTCCTCAAGTACGGCAGTCCGGCGCGGACGCCAGCCAGGTCGCCGATGCCGTCCCCGGTGCTGTCGAGGAAGCTGCGGACGTAGACCTGGTAGATCACCGCATCGCGCCACCAGGCGGTGGCCGTACGGGAGGGCTGGCCGAGGGCGGCCGGAAGAGCTGTGAGCATCTCGCGTTGACCTGTTCCTGCTGGATGCGAGAGCGCCCCAGAGCGGGTGCGCTGTTATGCATGCATGTTAAGTAGGAGTGACGGCAAGGTGTCAACGATGCTGTGGAAACCAGCCCGGTTATGCCCGGAAATTTGGAGGTATGCAAGAACCGGTCAGTACTTAACATGTAAGTAGTGAGCGGGGCGTGTGGTGCGCAGACTCAGCCCTTGCGGGAGATTGATCCCAGCTCGTGGGACAGCCGGGCCACGGCCTGCCGCGGCGTCTGCCGCAGAGCCATGACGTCCTGCACGACGGCCTGCACGGCGAGGCTCACCTGGTCGTACCGCGGGCTCTTGGGGCGCGGCTCGGCCGACAGCACGCTCTGCCGCAGCGTCGGCAGATACGGGTAGGCCCGGATCAGAGCCGGGTCCTCGTACAGCGAGGCGCGCACCGGCGGCAGCGAGCCCTCGGTGAGCACCTGCCGCTGGACGCGCTCGCTGGTGAGGTAGGCGATCAGATCGGCGGCCGACTCAGGGTGCCGGGAGTGGCTGCTGACCGCGAGATTGGAGCCGCCCAGCACACTGGTGCCCGGCCCGGACGGTCCCGGTAGCGGCACCGCGCCGAACTTGCCGGCCACCTTCGACCCCTTGGCGTTGGCCATTGAATACACATAGGGCCAGTTCCTCAGGAAGAGCAGCCGTCCGTCCTGGAAGGCCTGCCGGGACTCCTCCTCCTTGTAGCCGCGGGCCTTGGGTGAGATCCAGCCCTCACGTACTCCGCCGGCCAGGAACTCCAGTCCGGCACGGGCCGCGGCCGAGTCCACCGTCACCAGCGCGCCGTCGTCCCGCAGGATCGAGCCGCCCGCCGAGTGCACGGCTTCGGTGGCGTTCACCGTCAGTCCTTCGTACGGCAGGAACTGGCCGGCGTAGCCGTCCATGCCGTACTCGGGGGCGATCTTCCGGGCCTGCCGGGCCAGCTCCGCCCAGGTGCGCGGCGGCCGTTCGCCCGCCCGCTCCAGGATGTCCTTGCGGTAGTACAGCAAGCCGGCGTTGGTGACATACGGAACCGCGTACAGGCGGCCGTCGAAGGTGGCGGTGTCCACCACCGGCGCGAGGAAGGTGTTCAGCGGGAACCGGCTCGGCCGCAGCGGCGAGATCAGGCCGGCCGCCGCGAACTCGGAGGTCCAGGCCACATCGATGTTCAGGACGTCGAAGCGGTCGCTGCCGGAGCGCAGTTCGCTGATCATCTGCGCCCGGGTCTCGTCCGCGGAGTCGGGCAGCTCGACGAGCGTGACCTTCTCGTCGGGACGGCTGTGGTTCCAGTCGTCCAGCAGTGGACCGAGGTAGTCGGTGAGATCGCCCGCGGTCACCAGCGTCATGGGGCCGCGGCCCCTGGGGTCGGTGGAACCGGGGTGGGTGCCGAAGCCCGCGTAACCCGCGAGCAGCACCGCGACAACCAGAAGCCCCCTACCCGCGGCGTGCATCCACCGCATAGGTTCCTCCCAGTGCACCGATCCGGCCGCGCCGCCGTCCCATGTGGCCTATGTATACCCGTTAGGCATGGGCGATACTAGATGTCCAGGCGGAGAAGGCGGGTGGCGCGAACCACAGCCCGAATCCGGCCCAACAAGAAACTACGGAGCGGGAGGGAGGGGAGCGCGTGCGGCTGCCGCTCCTGGCACTCCTCACCCGTGGCCCGGCGCACGGTTACGAGCTCAAGCAGGACCTTGAGAAGCTCCTGGGCGCCGCGTACCCTCAGCCGAACGTCGGCCAGATCTACGTCACCCTCGGGCGACTGGAAAAGGCCGGTCTGATCGCCGGCGAGGACGTCGAGCAGTCGGGCAGACCCAACAAGCGTACCTACCGGCTCACCGAGGCCGGGCGCGAGGCCGTACTCGCCTGGTTCGACGAGACCACGGACGAGCCGCGGGTACGGGACGAGTTCTTCATGAAGATTGCGCTCGCCCCGGAGTCCGGGCTGGCCGACCCGGTCACTCTGATCAACAAACAGCGACGGCAGTATCTGAACACCATGCGTGATCTGTCGAAGCTGGCCGCATCCGAGGACCGGAACAACAGGTTCTCCCAGCTGCTGATCGAGGGCGCGATGCTGCATCTGCAGGCCGACCTCGACTGGCTGGAACGCTGTCAGGAGGAGCTGGAATGAGCGACGACGCCGCTCCTGCCGTGCTGGGCGCGTCCATGCCCGCGACGGGTCGGGCGGACACGGTGCCGATCGTCCGCGCCGAGGGTCTGACCAAGACCCATCGCGGCGAAGGCTCACCCGTGGAAGCCGTACGCGGAGTGGATCTCACCGTCCAGCCCGGGGAGTTCGTCGCCGTCACCGGGCCCTCCGGCGCGGGCAAGTCCACCCTGCTGCATCTGATCGGCGGGCTCCAGCGACCCGACAGCGGTCGTCTGTGGCTCGACGGCCGCCGGGTGGACGAGTACCGCGAGGCCCGCTGGGCGGTGCTGCGCCGCCGGAGCATCGGCATCGTGTTCCAGTTCTTCAACCTGGTCTCCGATCTCACCGTCGCCGACAACGTCGAACTGCCCGCGCTGCTCGCGGGCGCCTCACCCAGGGCGGCCCGCGACAGCCGCGCCGAACTGCTCGCCGAGCTCGGCCTCGAAGGCAGGGAGCGGTCCATGCCGGGCGAGCTCTCCGGCGGCGAGCAGCAGCGCGTGGCCCTGGCAAGGGCGCTGGTGAACCATCCCGCGCTGCTGCTCGCCGACGAACCGGCCGGCAGCCTGGACAGCAAGGGCACCCGGGAAGTGCTCCGGCTGCTCTCCCGGTTCCACCAGCGCGGCCAGACGATCCTGCTGGTCACCCATGACGCCCGGATGGCCAGCGCCGCCGACCGGGTCATCAGCTTCTTCGACGGACGCATAGCCGACGACGCGACCCTCGGCGCGGGGCGCCGCAGCCCGGGCGGCGGAGTCTCCGGCGTACTCGAACTGAAGGAGTGACCGTGCGGGCCACTCTGCGCTGGGCGCACGCCGATCTGAGGGCACACCGCGGACAGTCGCTCTTCGTCGTCCTGGCCAGCGCCGGGATCATCGCCTCTCTGCTGCTCGCGGTGGCCCTGTTCAGCTACGCCGCCAACCCCTGGCAGCGGATCTTCACGCAGTCCAAGGGCGCCCACGTGTGGCTCCACACCCGCGTCGCCGCGGACACGGACGCGCTGTCCGGGCTGGACGGCGTCACCGGTGTCTCGGGGCCGTACCGCACCGGTCGGGCGACCCTGGAGTCCCGTGGCGCCAGGGCGAGCGTGTCCTTGCGCGCGGCCGGCACCGAGCCGCCGCAGATCGCCAGGCCGCTCGTCACCGCGGGCCACTGGCTCGATACGCAGCCGACGGGCGTCGTACTGGAGAGTTCGGTCGCACGCGTGCTGTGGGCGGAGCCGGGCGACACGCTGACCGTCGCGGGAACGGACGGCAAGGCCCGCGCCCTTCGGGTGGCCGGTGTCGCCGAGGCCGCGGAACCCCGTTACCGGCCGGGCGGCGAGCCCGGCATCGGCTGGGTGCTGCCGGGCACGCTGGACGCCGTGGCGCCACACAGCACCGGGCAGAGCGTCGGGCTGCGGCTGGACGATCCGGCCGACATCGACTTCACCGTCCAGCAGGCCGTCACCCTGCTCGGCGCCGACCGGGTCGCCCAGGTGACCAAGTGGCAGCAGGCCCGCGCCGAGGCCGGGAGCGACGACCGGCTTCTCGGGCAGCTGTTCGCGGTGTTCGGTCTTGGCGCGCTGCTGGCCGCCGCGCTCGCCGCGTCCGGGGCCATCAGCGCCCGTATCCGCGGACAGCTGAGGGACATCTCGATCCTCAAAGCGATCGGGTTCACCCCGGGGCAGGTGATACGCGGCTTCCTCGTCCAGCACCTCGCCTTCGCGCTGCTCGGGGTCACGCTGGGCACGGCGGCGATCGCGCTGCTGGGTGCCCGGATACCCGGCCGGATCGGGGATGCTGCCGGGGTGTGGCAGGACCTGCCCGGGCACACCGCCCTGATGCTGGGCATCCCGAGCGGCGCGGTGCTGCTGATCGCGACCGCCACCGGACTGGCCGCCTGGCGGGCCGGCCGGGTGCCGCCGGTACCCGTCGCCCGGGCGGCACTGCCCTCGGCCGCACCGATGACCGGGCTGGGCCGCAGAGCACTCGGAATGCGGGTGCCGCCCGCGCTCGTGCTCGGCTGGCGGGCGGCCTTCCCCCGGCGGACTCGCACCCTGATCACCGTGGCCCGCCTCGCGCTGCCGCTGCTCATGATCACGGTTGCGCTGGTCGCCTGGTCCACTCTGGACATGTTCCGCAGCCGCCCTGCGGAGATGGGCGTGCCCGCGGCGCTGACCGTACGGGCGGAGCAGCCCGGCAGCCTCACCGACCAGGAGCTGGACCGCGCCTTGACCGCGCCGCCGGACGTCGCCGCGGTGCACCCCGGCGTGGAGGTCGCCGCCCTGGTACCGGGCCAGACCGGCACCATCACCCTGCGCGGGCTCGGCACCGCTCGCGCCCCCTACCCGTTCACCGTCGTCGAGGGGCGCACCGCCGACGGCCTCGACGAGGCGGTCGCCGGTCAAGGGCTGCTCGATCTGCTGGATGTACGGGTCGGCGACTGGGTGCGGATGACGGTGGAAGGACGGCCGCAGATTCTGCACATCGTCGGCCGCAGCATCGAACCGGAAGCCGGCGGCCGGGTGATCTCCACGACGGTCGACACCCTCCAGGAACGCGATCCCGCACTGCGGCCGGACTTCCACCTGCTCGTCCTGCGGCCCGGTGCGGATCCCCGGGCGGTGAGCAGCGCGCTCGCCGGGACCGCCGGGGGTGCGCTGGAGATCCGCGAGACGGCCAATCCGGCGGACCGGCTGGAACCGGCGCGAGGCGTGATCGCGGCGCTGATCGGGGTGCTGGCCCTGATCGGGTTCCTCGAGCTGCTGACCCTGATCAGTACCGGGGTGCGTGACCGCGGCCGCGATCTGCTCGCGCTCAAGGCGATCGGCCTGACACCGCGGCAGATCAGCTCGGCGATCGTGGCGACCGCCGGTTTCACGGCGCTGGTGTCCGCCGCGCTGGGCACCGGGCTGGGGGTGCTGTCCGGCAGCTGGCTGGTGGACACCCAGGCCCGTTTCAGCGGTATGGGTGCCGGGATCGCCCATGTCCCGCCCGCCGTCCTACTGGTCTCGGTGGTGGCCGGAGCAGTTCTGGGCGCTGTCGTGGCCGCGGCGGTACCGGCCGCCAGGACCGCGCGTCGGCGGCTGGCGGACTCACTGGCCGAGACGCTCTGACCAACGCTAGGCGGCGGTTGCCGGATCTGCCGTCGCCGGGGTTCTCCGTCGACGGCGCTACCCGCGGGGTGTGCACAGCACAGGAATCCGCTGGACGAGATTGTTCGCGAACCCGCCGCGGTTCCACGGCTGACCGAGCGGCTGGTGGTGGCCGTCGGCGTCATGGGCACGCACGCTGAGCACATGGCTGCCGGGCGTGGCGGTCCAGGATGCCCGCCAGTGCCGCCAGGCCCAGCGGTGTCCGTCCGGCGGGGCGAGTTCGGCGGCGCTCCAGGAGCGCCCGTCGTCGGTACTCACCTCGACTGTTGTCACCGGGGCGTGGCCGGACCAGGCCCGGCCCTCCAGCCGCACCCGGCCGGGGCGTACGACACGGGTGCGGGACATGAAGTCGGGGAACCCGGGCGGGATCATGAGGGCACGCGGAGCGATCAGCGTGACCGGCTCACCGGGGTCGTCGGGCGACTGACGGAAGCGGTAGGCCATCGCCTGCTGGAATCCGGTGAACGGGACGTCGGTGAGGGCGATTTCGCGCAGCCACTTCACATGCGCCATGCCGTACCACCCGGGGACGATCAGCCGCAGCGGATGGCCGTGTTGCGGCGGCAGGGGCCGGCCGTTCATCTCGTACGCCACCAGCACCTCAGGATCGCCGCCCGTGGCCAGGGGCAACGGCAGACTGCGCTGGTAGTCCTGCTCGATGCCACGCTCCACGCCATGGTCGGCTCCGGTGAATACGGCCTCGACGGCATCCGCCGCCACCCCCGCCTCGGCGAGCAGCGTGCGCAGCGGCACGCCGGTCCACTCGGCGGTTCCGACCGCTTCGACCAGCCAAGGCTGGCTCACCGGCCGTGGCGAGAGCCGCGCCCGGCCGTTGCCCGCGCACTCCATCGTCACGCGCCGAGTGACGGCCGGAAAGGACTTCAGCGTCCGCATGTCCAGGATCAGCGGGGTGCGCACCCGGCCGCCGACGGTGAGCTCCCACGCGTCGGCATCGGCGGCGGGGATGTCGTAGTGGACCAGTACGTAGTGCAGTCCGGCCGGGGTGAGGTCGTAGCGCAAAGCCTCGAGCGGCAGCCCGTGGTTGCGGGCCGCGAGCGCCAGTTCCTCCATGCTGATGCCTTCGTCGGGTTCGGCGATGCGCCCTGGTGCGCTGATGTCACCGATGCTTCCGTCCATGCCCCCATGGTGCTCTTCGCGCCGGGCCCGGGCACCTCGCGGTGCGGAGGGTTTGCGTCGCTCGCCGACCGGCGGGACGCTGGTCATGTCAGCCCTGCGGCGTCCGATCGCGCTTGAGGCCCATGACGGTGCCGGAGCGCCGGAAACTGTCGCTCAGCAACAGCCCCGCAGGAGAGGCGACATCAGTCGCTGCCCCTGCCCCTGTTCTGCTCGGCCGCCGAGCGGATCGTCGGCTGTCCGAGATTGGGCTTCGAGTCGAATCGACCCGGGCCGCGGACCGCCGACGGCGAGTACCGCGGCGGCGGGGCCGGACGTTGCGGCCAGAACGGCCGAAAGGCCAGGCGGGTTGCGGCCTGCGACTCGTCGAGGAGATCACCATGGACGGCACCACTCTGGAAGAAATGCGGACCGCGCTGCGCGGTCCCGTCATCGGTCCCAAGGACCCGGAGTACAACGAGGCCCGCAAGATCTACAACGCAATGATCGACCGTGAGCCGGCTGCCATCGTGCGGTGCGCGGACGCCGCGGATGTGATGGCCGCGGTCGACTTCATCCGCGACCACGGTCTCGAACTCGCCGTACGGGGCGGCGGACACAGCGGCCCCGGCCTGTGTCTGGTGGACGGCGGCATCACCATCGACCTGTCGCCGATGCGCTGGGTGCGCGTCGACCCCGCCGCGAGGACCGCCAGGGTCGGCGGCGGCGCTGTTCTCGGCGATCTCGACCACGCCACACACGCCTTCGGCCTCGCCACTCCCGCCGGCATCATGTCGACAACGGGCGTCGGAGGACTCACGCTCGGCGGCGGCCACGGCTACCTGACCCGCAAGTACGGTCTGACGGTGGACAATCTGCTGTCCGCGGACGTCGTGCTCGCCGACGGCAGCTTCGTCATCGCGAGCGAGACCGAGAACCCGGACCTGTTCTGGGCGCTGCGCGGCGGTGGCGGGAACTTCGGCATCGTCACCTCGTTCAACCTCCGGCTGCACCCGGTGCACACCGTGGGTGCAGCGATCACCGTCTGGCCGGTCGACAACACCGGCGAGGTGTTGCGGTGGTACCGCGACTTCCTGCCGCAGGCACCCGAGGACCTCTACGGCTTCTTCGCGCTGCTCGCCGTTCCGCCGGGTCCGCCGTTCCCGGAAGAGATTCACGGGCACAGGATGTGCGGCGTCGTGTGGTGCTGGACAGGGGATCCGGCCCGCATCGAGGAGGCTCTCGCGCCGGTGACCGAACCCGGCCCGCCGGCCTTCCACTTCACGGCACCGATGCCGTACCCCGCGTTGCAGACCATGTTCGACGAACTGATCCCCGCCGGCCTGCAGTGGTACTGGCGCGGGGCCCTCTTCGACCGGATCACGGACGAAGCCATAGATGTGCACATCAAGTACGGCGAGAATCTGCCCACCGACCTGTCGACCATGCACCTCTACCCTGTCGACGCGGCGGCCCACAAGGTCGGCGCGGACGACACGGCGTGGGCCTACCGGGACGCCGTCTGGTCCGGTGTCGTCGCGGGTATCGACCCGGACCCGGCCAACGCGGAGATCATCAAGCAGTGGGCAGTCGATTACTCGCAAGAGCTGCAGCCGTACTCCATGGGCGGTTCGTACGTGAACTTCCTCGGCGCCGGGGAAGGCCCGGACCGGGTCAAGGCCACCTACCGCGACCACTACGACCGGCTCGCGGAGGTCAAGCGGATCTACGACCCGCACAATCTGTTCCACGCGAACCAGAACATCGAGCCCGCCGAATAGCGCTGAAACCCGCAGGCGGAGCATTGGCCAAAGGTGCTTCTGTGCCGCCTGTTGACCCGCCTGCCAGGTAAGCGTTTCATGGACTTAAAGGGCAGATAAAGGCTTCTATAGGAGGCGGCCCGCATGACCACCCATCCGAGCATTGAGCAACACCCCGACCTGGCCGAGATGCGATCTCGGTTCGAACGGGCGACCACCACTCCCCGCGCCCAGGCGATCGAGACCCTGGCCCTGCTCACGGGGCTGTACCTGGCCGCCTCACCATGGATAGTCGGGTTCAACGGCCTCACCACTCTGGCCGTGTGCAATCTGATCACCGGCGTTGCCTACGCCATATGCATGGGCGGGTTCGGCTCCGCATATGAGCGGACCCACGCCATGGCCTGGTGCGCCATAGCCATCGGAGCATGGACGATCATTTCTCCGTGGGTCGTGTCCGGCAACGTCGATACGATGCGCAGCATCATCAACAACATCATCGTCGGCGTCGTGGCCCTGCTGCTCGGCCTGGCCATGGCCGCCATGGACGACAGCCGTAGCGGTCTCGCGCGTACTCGCACCCGTACTCGCGCCCGCTCGGCGGCCGGCCCCGCGGGCCCGAACATCGACCCGATGCGCTGACGGCCTCAGTGCCCTCAGCGCCCTTCAGCTCAGCGTCCTCAGCGCCCGGAGAGGGCTGGGCCCCGCCGCTTCGGCGGCGGGGCCTCGCCGTGTGGCCGGGCGATGCCATGCACCGAGACGGCCGGCCCGGCGTGCGCTCCCGGCGGTGCGGACGGAAGAGAGCAATGAGATGCGCGGCACGGCTGCCGGGGAGCATGCTGGCTGTGTGACCTGGTACGGCGCGGCCGGGTACACCCCGCAGCGCAAGAGTGGGGCCATGCCCGGGAGACTGAACAGCAGCGGCCGAGCTCCGGACGAGCTGTCCCTGGTGCTCGCGCAAGCCGCGGTGGGCGCGATCGAAGCAGTCGGCGGGACCGCCGGTGGCGTCTATCTGCGCTCCCGGACGCCGGGGCTGCTGCGCCTGGCCGTGCTCGCCGGGCTGCCCGGCCGGCTGTTCCGACCCTGGTGGCGGATGCATGTGAACCGCCCGTTCCCGGTGGCCGAGGCACACCGCTCCGGCCAGGCTGTCCACCTCGGCGACGCCGAGGAGGCCATGCGCCGGTTCCCGCAGCTCATGGCGGGCCTGCCGTTCCCTTTCGGCTCGCTGTACGCGCCTGTCGTCAGCGGCGGCGAGAAGTTCGGCGTGCTGGTGGTGCTGCGGCCCGCCACGCCCGGACACCCGGTCGACCACTCCGACCGCCGCCGGATGCACACCGCCGCGAGGCGCCTCGGAACCGCTCTGGCGGGGCTGAGCGCGAACGGAGCGCTCGTCGAGTGGGACGGTGAACCGACGTCCGCCCAATTGCCCGCCGCCACCGGCCCACCGGTGCGGATCGGCTACTTCGACTGGGACCTCGACAGCGGTGCCGTGATCGCCGACGAAGAGCTGTGCGCGATCCTCGGCACCGACCCGGCGGGCTTCACCGGCACCGTCGAGGCTCTGGCGGAGCGTCTGGCGCCGGAGGACAGGTACGGACTGCGGGCCTTCGCCCAGGCGGCCCGGTCGGGCGGGCGGGTGTCGCGCAGGATGCGGCTGCGCGGACCGGGCGGACGGCTGCATGTGCTCGAACTCTCGGGCCGCCGCACCCAGCAGCCCGGCGACGGTCCGGGCAGCCACCTGACCGGTTTCCTGGCGGACCTCGGGACCGGGCCGGTCGTGGCCGAGGTGACCGACCGGCTCCCGCGAGGCATCTTGTCGCTCGACCGGCTCGGGCGGATCACCCACGTCAACCGCACCGCGGAGACTCTGCTCGGTCACGCACGGTCCGAGCTGATAGGACGTGTCCTGTGGGAGGCCCTGCCGTGGTGCGGGGACCCTGCCTACGACGACGACTACCGGGCGGCCCTGCTGTCGTACGACCCCGTCCACTTCAGGGCCCGTCGGGGGCCCAAGGAGTGGCTGGCTGTCTCCCTCTATCCCGGCCACGACGGCCTGACCCTCACACTGGCCCCGGCAGAAGGACCGGCCACGCCAGGGTCCATGGTCAGGCCGGGCGCCGTTCTCGGCTCCCCGACCGACCGTGCGTCGGCGCTGTACCGCCCGGTCGCCCTGGCCATCGCGCTGACGGAAGCCGTCACAGCCCGCCAGGTGTCCGCCGTGGTCACGGACGAACTGCTGCCCGCCTTCGGCGGTCGTCAACTGGCGATCTACCTGCTGAACGAAATGCATCTCTACCTGGCCTGGGAGACCGGCTTCCCGAAGGGGTTCCTCGACCGGTTCGACGGCGTCCCGCTCGACGCCCGGCTGCCCGGCGTCGAGACGCTCACCTCCGGCCGCCCCATCTTCTTCGAGTCCATGGAGCGTCTGTCCGCCGCCTACCCCGGCATCCCCATGGACGCGAACGTCGGCGCCCGGGCTTTCCTGCCACTGATCGCCTCGGGACGCCCCGTCGGCTCCTGCATCCTAGGCTTCGACCATCCGCGCGGCTTCAGCCCGGAAGAGCGCACGGTCCTCACCGCACTCGCCGGACTCATCGCGCAGGCCCTCCAGCGAGCCCAGCGCTACGACACCGAAGCCGCACTCGCGCGCGGCCTGCAGGACGCCCTGCTGCCGAACCGGCTGCCCGTACTCCAATTTGTCGACACTGTCGGGCGGTACCTCCCCGGCACCCAGGGCATGGAAGTCGGGGGCGACTGGTACGACGTCGTAGAGACCGGCGGCGGGGAGCTGGCCCTGGTCATCGGCGATGTACAGGGACACGGAGTCTCCGCCGCCGCCACCATGGGCCAACTGCGCTGTGCCGTACGTGCCTTCGCGCTCAGCGGGCATGACCCGCAGGAGGTGATGAGCGGCACCAACCGGCTGCTCATCGACCTCGATCCCGGCCAGTTCGCCAGCTGCTGCTATATCGTCCTCGACCCGAAATCCGGATCCACGCAGGCCGTACGGGCCGGGCACCCCCAGCCTCTGCTGCGCCATCCCGACGGCAGGACCGAGGTCCTCGAACTCCCCGGCGGCGTCGTGCTCGGCGTCGACGTCGAGGCGGCCTACCCCGTCACCAAAATGCGGCTCGCGCCGGGAGCCGTGCTGGCTCTCTACACCGACGGACTGGTGGAGCAGGCGGGAATCGACATCGACCTCGGCATCGAGCGGCTGCGCAGCACACTCGCCGAAGTCGGTTCGTGCCCTCTCGCCGATACGGCGGACCGGCTGATCAGCGAGGCCAGGCAGGCCACCGACAGGCCCGACGACATCGCGCTGCTGCTCGCCGCCCGCTGGACCGACGTCCCGAGGCAGGCGCCATGAGCATAGCGAGGGCAGCCGAGGACGCCGGCTTCCGTGGCCCGCTCGATGTCACCAGGGCAGCCACGGCCGTACTCGATGCCGACGGCACGGTCGTCGGATGGAGTCCGAAGGCGCAGGGGCTGCTCGGATACCCGCCCGAGGAGGTGCTTCAGCGCTCGATCGGGGCCCTGCTGGTGGAGCCTGCCGGTGACATCCCCGCGGCGGCAGACCTGGCGGGCGGGGACGATGACGGCCGTCAGGTGCTCCATATGCGTCACCGGGACGGCCATACCGTCCGCGTCATGACGGCAACGCATTCGCTGACCCACAAGGGCGCCGGGCCCGCCCGGCTCGTGGCGGTGGCCGATGCGGAGGAGATGGAGGAGTGGGAGTCCCTGCAGTCGATGCTCAGGGGGCTGGCGACCGAGTCACCCGTCGGTCTGGCGGTGTACGACACGGATCTGCTGGTGGTGTGGACGAACTCCGCCCTGCGCCAGGAGATGGGTACCTCGGAGTACGTCGGCCTGGGCCCTGACGAGATGGTGACCCATGGCAAGGTCCTGTCCCCGGGGTATCCGCCGACTCTGGAGGAGATCATGCGGCGGGTCCTCGCCACCGGCGAGCCGGTCATCGAGCTCGACTACAGCGGCCGCCCGCCCGTGGACCCGGAGCACGACCACGTCTGGTCCTGTTCGTACTACCGGCTCCAGGACGCCCGGGGCGTCACGCTGGGCGTGTGCGAGGAGAGCGTGGACATCACCGACCGCTATCTCGCGCAGCAGCGGCTGGATCTCCTGGTGCGGGCCGGTGGACAGGTGGGTACGACCCTGGACATGGCCCGTACGGCGCAGGAACTCTGCGCGGTCACCGTCCCGCAGTTCGCCGACACGGTCACGGTCGACCTCCTGGAGGCCGTGCTGGAAGGTGATCAGCCCACGCCGGGAGACGCGCACGGGGGCGACGTGGTCCGGGTCTGGGACGGGCCGGGAACCGAGCGGGCAGGCCCGGAAGGAGCGCGGCCCGCGGGACGGGAGCGAATCGACTACCCGCCGGATTCGCCCCAGGCACGCAGCCTGTCCTCGGGCCGTCCGGTGCTGGACCGCCCGGCGGATACGGAGCGCGGTGACGGGCAACTGCCGTCCCGCTCGCGGCTGGTCGTCCCGCTGCGGGCCGAAGGATCCACCTTGGGGCTGGTCACCTTCATGCGGGAGCGCCACCACGCCCCATTCGATCCCGGTGAGCTGGCCGTGGCCGACGAGCTGGTCGCGAGGACCGCCGTATGCATCGACAACGCCCGCCGTTTCACCCGTGAGCACGCCGCGGCCCTCATGCTCCAGCGCAGTCTGCTGCCGCAGAATCTGGCGCAGCTGACGGCGGTAGAGCTGGCGTACCGCTATCTGCCCGCGGACAGCAGGGCCGGGGTGGGCGGCGACTGGTTCGACGTCATCGCTCTGCCGGGCGCGCGGGTGGGCCTGGTCGTGGGAGATGTGGTCGGTCACGGGCTGCGCGCCGCCGCCACCATGGGCCGTCTGCGTACGAGCGTACGGGTGCTGGCCCGGCTGGACCTCGCGCCGGAGGAGCTACTCACGCGCCTCGACGACATGGTCGGGCAGGGCGCCAACGAGCGGGCGGCCGTCCTTGTCGAGGGCGAACAGGTGCCCCACGACGAAGCGCTCGGAGTGACATGCCTGTACGCCGTGTACGACCCGGTGTCCGGAGTGTGCCGAATGGCGCGGGCCGGTCATGCGCCTCCCGCCGTCGTCGACCCCGGCGCCGGCTCCGTCACCCTCCCCGACCTTCCCGCGGGTCCGCCCCTCGGCCTGGGCGGACTGCCTTTCGAGAGCGTGGAGATGAAACTGCCGGAAGGCAGCCTCATCGCCTTGTTCACCGACGGCCTGGTCCGGAGCTCCGTCCGGGATCTCGACGCCCAGCTCGATACGCTCAGCGCAGTCCTCAGTCAGCATCGACGCCCGCTTGACGAGCTGTGCGACCGGGCGGTTGCCGCGCTGCTGCCGGGCCCCGTGGACGACGATGCCGCGCTGCTGCTCGTACGTACGCAGAAGCTGGGCCGCCACCAGGTGGCCGAGTGGGAAGTGACCGCGGATCCGGAGGAGGTCGGCCGCGTCCGGGCCGCGGCCACCGAGCAGGTCGGCGCATGGGGACTGGACGCCCTTACCTTCACCACCGAACTGGTGGTGAGCGAGCTCGTCACCAATGCCATCAGATACGCCGCCGGACCGATCCAACTGCGGCTCATCCGCGACCAGGCCCTGATCTGCGAGGTGTCCGACACGGGACACACCTCACCCAATCTGCGGCAGGCCGGCATCGAGGACGAAGGCGGCCGAGGTCTCTTCCTCATCGCACAGCTGACCCAGCATTGGGGAACGCGCTACACATCCACCGGCAAGACCATCTGGGCCGAGCAGACCCTGCCCTCCGGGAAAACCCCGGCCACGGCCGACGGCACTCCGCGCCACGGCGTGTTCTAGAACTCCCGCAGGCCGGCCGGGACGTCTAGAACACGCCGCCGGCGGGGTCGTCTCCGGTGGGCGCCGTACTCTCCCGCTCGATCAGCCGGGGGAGCGGCACCTGTACCGACCGGGCCGCGCCGCCGTCGAGCAGAGCGGTCAGTTCCTGTGCGGCGAGCCGCCCGAAAGCGACCGTGTCCCGGGAGAGTGCCGTCAGCCAGGGATGGACCATGCGGCACAGCACGGAGTCCTCCCACGAGACGATCGACACGTCGCCGGGGACGGAGAGGCCAAGGGCCGTCGTGACGGCCGCTCCGGCCGCCGCCATCACATCGTTGTCGTAGATGAGTGCGGTGGGCGGAGTGCTCCCCTCCAGCACCCGGCGGGTCACCGCGGCGCCCTCGGTGTCGGAGTAGTCCGTGGCCAGCGATCGGACCTCGGTCAGCCCGCGTCGGCCGGCCTCGGCGCGCAACGAGCGGATGCGCCGGTCGGTGTGGGCGAGGGACGGCAGGCCCGCGATATGCACGATCCGCCGGTGCCCCAGCTCGTACAGCCGGCCCACGACGGAAGCCATCGCTCCGGTGTCGTCGGCGCGTACCTGCGACAGATTGGGATGGGTGTCCGGCAGCCCGCCGATAACGACGCCGGGCAGGCCCAGTTCGTCCAGGAGCTCCGGACGCGGGTCCTCGGTCCTCGGGTCGACCACGAGGACACCGTCGACCCGGTGCTCGGCCCACCAGCGGCGGTAGACCGCGCACTCGGCCGGCACGTTCTCCACTACCTGGAAGAGCAGGCCGAGTTGACGCTCCGCCAGGATCTCCTGGATACCGGAGATCAGCTGCAGGAAGAACGAGTCCACGCCCAGCGTCTCGGCCGGCCGTGCCAGCACCAGGCCGACCGTCGCCGAGCCTTCGCCGGACAGTGCGCGGGCCGCCGTGCTCGGCCGCCAGCCCAGCTGTTCGGCGACGCGCCGGATCCGGTCACGGGTGATCTCCGAGACACCGGGCCGGTCGTTGAGCGCGAAGGACACGGCGCTCTCCGACACCCCGGCACGCTGAGCGATGTCCTTCATCGTCGGACGGCGGGCGGGAGCGCGCCTGGTCGGCGACGGGTCCTTGCGGGACGGGGTATTCGCTGCCATCCGTGCCTCTTTCCCGCTGCTTGCTAATGCGCTTGAGCATCATCACTCTAAAGCGCATTAGTCGATCAATGCAAATATCTGTCCGCACGCTCCTGAACTGCACTAATGTTGGCGAGCTGGCATTAGTTCCAGCGAATGTATTGACGTGGCCAACGGTTCACTTGCAAGGTCTGCACGACTGGTCCGAGCAAAGGAGCCGTTCACCGTGCGCATTCCCCGCAGGGCACTCGCCGCTGCCGCCGTCCTCGCCACCGTCCTGCCGCTCAGTGCCTGCGGCGGCGGATCCGGCGCCGACTCGTCCGATGCCTCCGGCAAGGTGGACGGCAGGATCACCTTCCAGACCTGGAACCTGCAGGCCAACTTCAAGGACTACTTCAACGGAGTCATCGCAGCCTTCGAGAAGAAGTACCCGGGCACCGAGGTGAAGTGGGTCGACCGGCCCGCGGAGGGCTACGCCGACAAGATCAGCGCCGATGCCGCCGGCAATACGCTGCCCGACGTCGTCAATGTCTCCCCGGACCTGGTGGCCCCGCTGGCCAAGGCCGGGCTCGCGCTCGATCTCGACAAGGCGGCGTCGAAGTACCGCGAGGAGTATCTGCAGGGCGCCTGGCAGAGCCACCGCATACCGGGCATCGACGGCATCTACGCCTTCCCCTGGTACCTCAACACCGGCCCGCTCTTCTACAACAAGCGTCTCTTCAAGGACGCCGGACTCGATGCCGAGAAGCCCCCGAATACCTACGGCGAGGTCTTCGACGCCGGGCTGAAGATGGCGGGGAAGAGCAAGGGGAAGATCGCGACCCTCGCGAACGTGCCCACCATCGAGGACTTCGGCCGCTACGGCGTGCCGCTGATGAACAAGGAAGGCACCGGCTTCGCCTTCAACGACGCCAAGGGCGTGGAACTCCTCACCCATTACAAGGAGTTGTACGACGCCAAGGCGCTCGATCCGCAGGCGCTGACCGCGACCCCCGAGTCGTCGGGCCACAAGTTCCTGACCGAGTCCGTCGCCATGAATCCGGGCAGCGCGCTGGATCTGGAGAACTTCAGGAAGCAGGCCCCGGGCCTCTACAAGAACATTGGGATCACCGACCAGGTCAGCAGCACGGGCAAGGCCAATATGTATGTCATGGGCGTCATGGTGAACTCCCGGTCCCGGCAGAAGCCCGCCGCCGTCGCGTTCGCCCACTTCGTGACGGACGCGACCCGTCAGATGGAGTTCGCCCGGAAGGTCGCCATCTTCCCGAGCACCGCGGGATCGCTCGACGACCCGTACTTCACCAAGGAGGACGGCACCGATGTGACCCGGGTGCGCATCGCGGCCGCCAAGTCCCTGAAGACGGCGGTCAATTACACACCGGCGCTGTTCAGCGAGCAGATGAAGACGGAGCTGCGCAACGCGGTCGCCCGGGCGCTGCAGGGCAAGCAGAGCCCCAAAGAAGCGCTTGACAACGCTGTCAATGCGTGTGACCGGCTGCTGCGGCAGAGCTGAGCCGATTCCGCGATGAAGACCTCCACCACCTCCGAGGCGATCTCGCCGGATCTCACCACGGCGGGCACGGCCGTCCGGAGCCCCGGCTCCGCCGGCCGCCGGCCCGCCCATGGGGTCAGGCGCCAACTTCCCTCCAGCCCTTGGCTGTTCGCGGCGCCAGGCCTCCTGATCGTCGGCGCCTTCAGCCTGTATCCGTTCTTCAGCACCCTGGTCAACGCCTTCACCGACCGCCGCACCCTGGTCCCCGGCCAGTACGTGGGCCTCGCCAACTTCCGGGAACTGCTCGACGACGAGATGTTCTGGATCGGGCTGCGCAACAGCACTCTGTACGTCCTCGGCGTTGTCCCCGCCCTGGTGATCCTGCCGCTGCTGCTGGCGATGCTCGTACAGCGGCACATCCCCGGCATCACCTTCTTCCGTTCGGCCTTCTACACCCCGGTCGTCGCCTCCATCGTCGTGGTCGGCCTGATCTGGGTGTGGATGCTCGACGACCGAGGACTGATCAACTCGGTTCTCGAGGCGGTCGGCGTCGGCAAGGTCGGCTTTCTCAGCGACCAGTGGCTGCTGCTCGGCAGCGCGATGGCGGTCACGGTCTGGAAGGGCCTCGGCTACTACATGATTATTTATCTGGCGGCGCTGGCCAACGTCCCCCGCGAACTGCACGAGGCCGCCGCCGTCGACGGAGCGGGCGCCGTACGCCGCTTCCGCACCGTCACCGTCCCCGCGGTCCGCTCCACCATGGTCCTCGTCGGCGCGCTCTCCTCGGTCGCCTCTTTCAAGGTCTTCTCCGAGGTCTATCTGATGGCGGGTCCCAGCGGCGGTCCGGCCGGCGAGGACACCACGCTCGTGATGCTCGTCCAGCGCGTCGGCACCGGTCTGACCGGCCGCGTCGGCTACGCCTCCGCCATCTCGGTGGTCGTCTTCGTGGTTACCGTCGCGCTGATGCTGCTGGTGCTCCGCGCCGACCGCAAGGAGGACGCATGAGCCTCACGAAGATCACGGACGCGGACGGCAGGCGCATCCCCGGCTGGCAGCTCGTACTCCGTTACGGTTTGCTGCTCGCCGTACTGGCGCTGACCGTCGGGCCTTTCCTGTGGCAGCTGTCCACCTCGCTCAAGGGCCCGCACGAGGACATCTTCAGCTCACCGCCGACATTCCTGCCGGGCGAGCCGACACTGGACAACTACGCGCGCGTCGCCCGCACCATCCCGGTCTGGGACTACGCGCTGAACTCGCTGAAGGTCGCCGCCGCCAATGTGCTGACCAACTGCGTCGGCTCCGCACTGGCAGGCTATGCCCTCGCCCGGATGCGCTACCGCGGACGCAGGGCCGCGACCCTGGTGTTCATCCTCGCGATGCTCGTCCCCGTCGAGGGCATCATCATCGCCCAGTTCACCACCATGCGGGACCTCGGCCTGAACAACACCCTGATCGCCGTGCTCCTGCCCGGCTGCATCGCCGCGATGAACGTCCTGCTGATGCGCAACGCCTTCCTGAACCTCCCGCACGAGGTGGAGGAGGCGGCATTCGTCGACGGGGCCACCGCATGGCAGCGGTTCCTGCGCATCGCCCTGCCGTCGGTCAAGGGCACTCTCGCCGTCGTCGCCATCTTCGCCTTCATGGGCGCCTGGGACGACTTCCTGTGGCCCCTGATCGTCCTCAGCGACCCGGAGAACTTCACCCTGACCATCGGCCTGAACTATCTGCACGGCACCTTCGCCAACGATGAACGACTCGTCGCCGCGGGCACGGTCATCGCCGTACTCCCGCTGATCGTTCTCTTCGCCTGTCTCCAGCGCTTCTTCTTCCGCGGTGTCGGCGAGGGCGCCGTCAAGGGCTGACCTGCCCGGCTCCGATCGGAGTGCCGCACCACAGAACCGGGACACCCCATCCGTATGAGCTCTTCCGTGCCGCGCTTCGGCGCCAACTACACGCCCAGCCAGGGGTGGTTCCACCACTGGCTGGACTTCGACCCCGACGCCGTACGCGCCGATCTGGACTCGATCGCAGGCCTCGGCCTCGACCACATCCGGGTCTTCCCGCTCTGGCCGCTCTTCCAGCCCAACCGGACCCTCATCCGCCCGTGCGCCGTCGAACAGCTCGTACAGCTTGCCGACGCGGCGGCCGAACGCGGTCTGGACGTCAACGTCGACGGCCTGCAGGGGCACTTGTCGAGCTTCGACTTCCTGCCCGCATGGACCCGGACCTGGCACCGGCGGAACATGTTCACCGACCCCGATGTCGTATCGGGACAGGCCGAGTACCTCCATACGCTCGCGGCCGCGCTCGCCGACCGGCCGAACTTCATCGGCATGACCGTCGGCAACGAGGTCAACCAGTTCTCCGACGGCCCGCACCCCGACCCGGACCGCATCTCGGCCGAACAGGCCGGGAGTTGGCTGCGGCGGCTGCTGGACGCCTGCGAGGCCGGGGCGCCCGGCAGGCTCCATCTGCACGCCGAGTACGACGCGGCCTGGTACCAGGACGACCACCCGTTCACGCCCGCGCACTCGGCACGCATCGGCGCCGTGACCGCCGTGCACTCCTGGGTCTTCAACGGCACCGCCCAGCGGCACGGCCGTACGGGAGTTGCGACCGAGCACCACGCCGCCTACCTGATCGAGCTCTCCAAAGCCTGGGCTCTCGACCCGCACCGGCCCGTATGGCTGCAGGAGGTCGGCGCACCCGCGCCGCTCGTCCCGGCCGAGCACGCCGCCCACTTCACCGAAGCGACCGTGGCGCACGCGCTGGACTGCCAGGACGTCTGGGGAATCACCTGGTGGTGCTCCCACGATGTGTCCCGCTCGCTCGCGGACTTTCCCGAACTCGAGTACAGCCTCGGTCTGTTGACCAACGACCGGCGGATCAAACCGGCCGGCCGCGCGATCGCGCGCATCGTCGAGGAGTGGCGGGGGAAGGAACACAGTCCCGCGCCGCGCACCACCGCGCTCGTCGTCGACACCGGTGACGAGGAGACGGCGCCCCGGCGATCCACCTGCGCACCCGGTGGCGCCTTCTTCGAGGCCTTCGCCCGGCTCACGGGGGAGGGCGTCCGGCCCACGGCCGTCCTCGCCGGCTGCGCGGAGGACAAGGAGCATCTTGCTGCACGCGGCATCACCGAAGTGGTAACCCCGGGGCAGGTCGGCGCATGACCTTTCCCCGTCCCGCCTTTTCCCGTAACTGGGGCTCCGCCCCAGACCCCGCTCCTCAATCGCCGGAGGGGCTGAATATCAGCCCCTCCGGCGATTGAGGACAGGTCGAGAAACGGAGCGCACCATGACCCCACACCTCAGCCGACGCGGACTTCTGCTGGCCTCGGCGGCGGCAGCCGTGACCCCGGCCCTCTCGCCGCGCATGGCATCCGCCGCGACGAAAGCAGCCGCCGGAACACCGTACGCCTCCTACTGGTACCCCGACTCGTTCCCCTCGGGCACCCCGGGCCAGGGCATCACCTGGCGCAGCCTCAAGGCATGGCGCGCCGAGGACGACACGGACCTTGCGTTCAACAAGTCCGCAGTGCCGCTCGCCCGGCGGTTCACGCCCACGCCGGTCAACGCCACCGCACGAGGCGGGCAGGCGCGCATCCAGTCACTTGTCTCCTTCGGACCCACCGCCGGCAACCCCTCCCAGGGCGCGGCCACCGCCGACTACTACGCCCTCACCCACTGGTCCTACCTGGACGAGCTGGTCTTCTGGGGCGGCTCGTCGGGGGAGGGCCTGATCCTCGCGCCCAACGCCCCGATCGTGGACGCGGCACACCGTCACGGTGTACCCGTCCTCGGCAATGTCTTCCTGCCGCCCGTGGCCTACGGCGGCGATCTGCGCTGGACCCGGGACCTCGTCCAGAAAGACTCCTTCGGCAGATTCCCGCTCGCCGAGCGGCTCGTCGCGGTTGCGACGGCGTACGGATTCGACGGCTGGTTCATCAACGCGGAGACCGGCGGCGGCAACGGCACACTCGCGGCCGACATGCTCGGCTTCGTACAGGAGCTGAAGTCTCTGGGCACGCCGAAGGGGCTGCGCGTCTGCTGGTACGACTCGATGACCGTGAACGGCTCGGTGAACTGGCAGGGCGCGCTGAACGACCGCAACAAGGCGTTCTTCCGGGCCGCGGACACCATGTTCGTCGACTTCCGCTGGTCGCGGTCCTCGCTGGCGTCCTCCGGGCAGATCGCCCAGCAACTCGGGCGCAGTCGCTACGAGTTGTGGGCGGGCGTCGACGTCGAGGCGAACGGCTGGAACAGGCCGGTCGACTGGGACGCCATCATCCCGGAGAACACGGCCGACATCGTGTCGCTGGGCTTCTACCGTCCCGAATGGACCCGCAACCACCTGCCCGCGGACCGCACCCCGGCCCAGTTCCACGCCGCCGACGACCGGTTCTGGAGCGGACAGTCGCTCGACCCTTCGCGACCCGCCACCGGCGAGGCCTGGCGGCCTCCGGCGCGCGCCGTCGCCGACCGTTCGACCGTCGACACCGTGCCCTTCGCGACCACCTTCAACACCGGCCACGGACTGCGCTGGTACGAGAGCGGCAAGGTGACGTCGGAGACGCAGTGGAACCACCTCGGCGTCCAGGACCGCCTCCCGTCCCGCCAATGGGTGGTGCGCACCGGCGGCCAACGCCCCTCGGTCACCCATGACTTCGCCGATGCCTGGCACGGAGGCAGCAGCCTGCTGGTCGACGGCTCGCTCACTGCGCCCACCACGGTGGACCTGTACGCGACCAGGCTCGCCCTCACCCCGGACACGGTCGTCGAGCTCACCCACCGCGCCGACGCCGGCCGGGTCACCGTCGAGCTCGCGGTCGCCGTGGCCGAGCCCTCGGGGCCGGGCGCCCCCATTCCGTACAGCTACCTCCCCGTGGGTACCGCCGGCCCGGGCAGCGGCTGGACCACCTCGACCGTGCGACTGAACAGCCTGACCGGGACCGTACGCGCGCTCGGTGTCCGGCTCACCGCGAGCAGCGGACCCGTGAAATGGCGGCTCGGCGCCCTGGCCGTCCGCGACAAGGACGCAGAGAGCCCCGCCGCCCCGGCCGATCTGAGGATCACCGCCACCACAGGCAGCGATTTGCGCTTCGTCTGGCAGGGCGCCCCGGGGCCGGTTCGTCACTACACACTGCACCGCGTCCTGCCCGACGGGACACGGCGCTTCCTCGGGGCAACCTGCCAGCGAGCCTTCTTCGTCCCCGGACCGAAACCCGAACAGGGTGAGCGGTCGGCGCGGTTCGAACTGCGCGCGGTCGGGGAGCTCTACACCACATCGACCCCCGCGAACGCGGTCCACCCCGGGTAACCACCACCGACACCTTCGGAGCAGCCCCACATGCATGACGACCGCAGCCTCGTCGAAGCCCGCCTCCGGCGCGTCCTCGACGAGCGCATCCGCCCCGCCGTCCACCCCGAGTCCGTACCGCTGGAGGTGGCCGTCTGGAACGCGCCGGGCGAGCCCGTCCCGGTCGCCGAAGGACTCGCCGCCTCACCAGGGCCGATCACGGTCGGCGACATGTGGGGCGCTCCGTGGGGAACCAGCTGGTTCCGGGTCACCGGTACCGTGCCGGCCGCGTGGGCCGGGAAGACGGTGGAGGCGATCCTCGACCTCGGCTTCGACGAGAACATGCCGGGGTTCCAGTGCGAGGGCCTCGTCTACCGGGCCGACGGCACCCCGGTGAAGGGACTCAATCCGCGCAACCAGTGGGTACGCATCGGCGCGCCCGTCGAAGGCGGCGAGGAGGTGCGTCTCCACATCGAGGCCGCCTCCAACCCTGTGATCCTCGACTACCGCCCCTTCCTGCCGACGCGGCTCGGCGACAAGGAGACCGCGGGCACCGACCCGCAGTACACCCTGACCCGCATGGATCTCGCCGTCTTCGACGAGACCGTGTGGCAGCTGGTCCTGGACCTGGAGGTGCTCGGCGAGCTGATGCAGGAGCTGCCCGAGGAGGGCGCCCGCCGCTGGGACATCCTGCGGGCCGTGGGCCACGCCCTCGACGCGATCGACCTCCATGACGTGAACGGCACCGCTGCCGCGGCCCGTTCCTGCCTCGAAGAAGTGCTCTCCACCCCCGCCGGTCCATCGGCGCACCGGATCAGCGCGATCGGCCACGCCCATATCGACACCGCCTGGCTGTGGCCGCTGCGCGAGACGGTACGCAAGGTCGCCCGTACGACGTCCAACATGACGGCTCTTCTCGAGGACGAGCCGGAGTTCATCTTCACCATGTCGCAGGCGCAGCAGTTCGCCTGGATCAAGGAGCACCGGCCCGAGGTCTACGCCAAGGTCAAGGAGGCCGTGGCGCAGGGGCGGTTCGTGCCGGCGGGCGGCATGTGGGTCGAGTCCGACACGAACATGCCGGGCTCGGAGGCGATGGCCCGTCAGTTCGTGCACGGGAAGCGGTTCTTCCTGGACGAGTTCGGCATCGAGAACGACGAGGCCTGGCTGCCCGACACCTTCGGCTTCGCGGCCGGACTCCCGCAGATCATCAAGGCGGCCGGCTCCAAGTGGCTGCTGACACAGAAGATCTCGTGGTCGCAGACGAACAAGTTCCCGCACCACACATTCCGGTGGGAGGGTATCGACGGAACCCGGATCTTCACGCACTTCCCACCGGTCGATACGTACAACTGCTCGATGAGGGGCAGCGAGATCGCCCACGCGGCGAAGAACTTCAAGGACAAAGGCTTCGCCCGTCACTCCCTCGCACCGACCGGCTGGGGCGACGGAGGCGGCGGCACCACCCGCGAGATGGTCGCCAAGGCGGCCCGGCTGCGCGACCTCGACGGCTCGGCGACCGTCCGGTGGGAGACCCCCACGGAGTTCTTCACCAAGGCGGAGGCCGAATACCCGAACGCGCCCGTCTGGGTCGGCGAGCTCTACCTGGAACTGCACCGTGCCACGCTCACCAGCCAGGCGAGGACCAAGCAGGGCAATCGCCGCAGCGAACATCTGCTGCGCGAGGCCGAACTGTGGGCCGCCACCGCTGCCGTCCGGACCGGATTCCCATACCCGTACGAGGAGTTGGACCGGATCTGGAAGACGGTGCTGCTGCACCAGTTCCATGACATCCTGCCGGGCTCGTCCATCGCCTGGGTGCACCGGGAGGCCGAGAGGACATACGGTGTGCTCGCCGAGGAGCTGAACGGCATCATCGACGCGGCGCAGCGCGCGCTCGCGGGCGGCGGAACCGGGAGCCTCGTCTTCAACTCCGCACCGCACGAACGGCACGGTGTCGCGGGCGGCGGTGCCGCGGTGGCGGCTGTCGGCGGCAGTACCCAGGTGTCCCCGCGCGAGGACGGCGGATTCCTCCTCGACAACGGCCTGCTTCAGGTCGAGATCGACGGACGAGGCCTGGTGACGTCCGCGTACGACATCGGCGCGGAGCGCGAGGCGGTGGCGCCCGGCGAGGTGGCGAATCTGCTGCAGATCCACCCCGACTTCCCGAACATGTGGGACGCGTGGGATGTCGACGCGTTCTACCGCAACACCGTCACGGATCTGACGGGCACGGACGAGATCACCCCTGTCGTGACCGGCACATCGGCGGCGGTGCGCGTCGTCCGCAGCTTCGGCGGCTCGAAGGTCACCCAGCTGCTGACCCTGCCGGCGGGCGCCAAACGCCTCGACATCGACACCGAGGTCGACTGGCATGAGACGGAGAAGTTCCTCAAAGCGTCCTTCCCGCTGGACATCCACGCCGAGCGCTATGCGTCGGAGACCCAGTTCGGTCATTTCCACCGGGCCACGCACACCAACACCAGTTGGGAGGCGGCCAAGTTCGAGGCCTGCAACCACCGGTTCGTGCACATGGAGGAGCCCGGCTGGGGCGTCGCGCTCGTCAACGACTCGACGTACGGCCACGACGTCACCCGTACCGTCCGCGCGTCCGACTCCGGAACGACGACCACGCTCCGCGTCTCGCTGCTGCGTGCCCCGCGCTTCCCCGACCCGGAGACCGACCAGGGCGTGCACCGATTCCGCCATGCCCTCGTGCCGGGCGCGACGATCGGCGACGCGGTCCGCGAGGGCTTTGGCATCAACCTCCCGGAGCGGCGGGTCGCGGGCGACAGGGAGGTGACCCCGCTGGTGTCGGTGGACAACGACGCTGTCGTCATCTCCGCGGTGAAGCTGGCGGACGATGCGAGCGGCGATGTCGTGGTACGCCTCTACGAGTCCCGGGGCGGTCGCGCCCGGGTCGGCGTCACCGCCGGATTCCCCTCCGTCGAAGCAACGGCGACCGATCTGCTGGAGCGACCGTCGGCCGATACGCCGCAGCTGGAACTGGACGGGAGCGTGGTGAAGTTGACTTTGCGTCCGTTCCAGCTGATCACGCTGCGCCTGGCGCGCTCGGGGGAGTGACCGCACTCGGCGGCCGCCACCGAACAGCCGTGTGAACAGCGCCGCGGGTCAATACAGCTCGAGCGGCAGTGCGCAGACGGCAACCGGGGAGCTGAACGGGCTTCCCACGGGCCGTAGTTCACCACCGCAGTGATCCACCTGGAAGACGCTGACCGAGCTGGACCGCTGGTTCGCGGCGAAGAGCAGGTTCTCGCTGGGGGACAGGGCGATGTGCCGGGGGAAGTCGCCGCCCACCGGTACCGTCCCCAGCAGCCGCAGCCGGGACCCGCCGCCCTCGATCGCGTAGCGGGTCAGGCTGTTGTGGCCGCGATTGGCGAGGAAGGCGTACCGGCCGTCGCCGGTCACGACCAGCTGCGCCGGATAGCTTGTGCCGGGCCCGGCGCCGGTCGGCGCAGGAGCGCCCGGCGTGAGCCGTCCGGTGGCGGGGTCGTAGGCGCAGACGACGACGGTGTTGTCCACCTCGTTGGCCAGGTAGGCGAACCGGCCGGCGGGGTGGAAGGTGAGATGCCGGGGGCCCGCACCCGGCCTGAGGCTCGCGTACGAGACCCGGGTGAGCGAGCCTCGCGAGGTGTCGAGCCGATAGGTGTAGACCGTGTCATTGCCCAGGTCGACGGCGAGTACGTGAGCGCCGTCCGGGCTGGTGACGATCTGGTGGGCGTGCGGTCCATCCTGGCCGGGGCCGGGCGGCGGCGTGGAATGAGTGACGAGGGCCGTACGTGCGCCGAGTGCGCCGGAGGCGTCGATCGGGTGCACGGCCACGCTGCCGGAGAGGTAGTTGGCGCTGAGCAGCCAGTGCCCGCTGGGGTGCACGGAGAGATGGCAGGGGCCCGCGCCACCGGTTGGGCGAGTGCCCAGCACATGGTGGTGACCGTCGGGGGACAGCCTGACGGCCGTCACACCGCCCTCCTGCTGCTCGTTCACGGTGTACAGGGTGCGGCGGGAGGGGTGAACGGCGAGGAAGGAGGGATCACTGACGCCGGAGAGCGTTCCGGTGGCGGTGATCCGACCCGTCACGTCGTCGTACGTGGCGAGGCCGATACCGCTGCCGCCGCCCGCGACCGAGGTGTACGCGCCCAGGAACAGCGGGCGCGTTCCACGGGGGCGTGCCTCCGCCGCGGCGGGCAGCGCAGGGCCGGCCGCCGGGCCCACGGCGACGCTCGCCGCGGCGGTCGCGACGGCGCCGATGAACCGGCGGCGGCTGGTGCCGCCGACTGCCTCTGTCCCGGTCCGTCCTGCCGTGCTGCTCATGCGATGCACCTCGGGTGGGGTCGGCTGCTACGGATGTGGCAGACACAGTGGCGCCTATCGTCCTCACACGCAAGTGCTGCAACTATGATTGCACTATGTGCAACGCGAGTTGGGATCGGTCAGGTCAGCGTGATCGCGTACACCTCGACCCGTGAGTCGTCCGGCAGCGTCACCGAGCGCAGTGTCTTCGCGCCGTCCAGCGGTGCTGTGTCACCGAACAGCCGTACCGACGGGCCGTCGACGCCCGGGCCATCCTTGATGCGGTGCGGCATGTCGAGGACGACAGTGCTGCCGGACGGCGTCCACCCGGCCCAGTCGCCGATGGTGACCGGCACGTCCGCGGTGCTGCCGTCCGTGTATCGAACGGTCAGTGTGGTGGCCACAGGACCGTTGTGGGATGAGGCGACCAGGTGCAGTGCGGAGCGGACGCCGGCGGGCAGCAGCAGCCCCTGGCCGCGTGCCTCGACGAAGTTCGGCGTGGTCCCCGTCGGGTCGGGCGCCTGGTACGGCACGCCGTTCCAGCTGACCGGGCCCGCCTTCGGCAGCAGGCCGGCGTCGTAACTCCAGCCGAGACCGTCGAAGTCGCCCTCGCCCGACCGGTCCTTCGTGGCCGTCCCGTCGTGGTTCATGGCACCGGTCAGGTCCACGGCACACTGTTCGTTCCCGGCGCCGGCGCAGCTCGCCGCCGGCCGCACCTCGACGGTGGCCGTGCGGACGACCGCCGGGATGCCCTGCGCCGCGACCGTGATCCGGACCGGGTACGAGCCGACCGCGGTCGCGGGCGGCACTGTGACCGCGAGCGGGACCGTCGTCTGCACCGGCAGAGTGCGGGACTTCACCGTCAGCTGTGAAGGCGCTTTCACGGCCCAGCCGGAGGGCGCCTTCGCCGCCAGGGACAGGCGTACATCGCCCGGCGACTGGGCCAGTACGTCCACCGCGAGATGCGCGGTCTGCCCGGTGTCGCTCGTCGGTACGGCGTCCGAGGCGGCCCGCAGTGAAGCGTCGAGGTGCCGGCGCCCGTCGGCGGCCGCCGCTCCGCCGACCGACGGGGGTTCGGCGTGGCGGCCCGTGCCCCACGCGGACGGTTCTGTGCCCAACTGGTGGGTCAGCCGCCCGCCGTGCGCGATCGCGTCCCAGCCCAGCCAGGTGGTGCGGATGTCCTTGCCGTTCAGGGCCACCTTCTGGACGTACCTCCGGTCGTCGCTCGCGCCGGGGGCCGTGAGTGTCAGCGTGCCGCCCTGCCCCCGGCCGTACTGTCCGATCCTGATGGTCGCCGACTCGAACTGCGGGCTGGAGAGCGCAAGGAAGTCGGCGCCGCTCATCGTCGGGTACAGACCGAGCGACGAGAAGACGTACCAGGCCGACATCGTGCCCAGATCGTCGTTGCCGGTCATGCCGTCCGGGCCGTTGGTGAAGAGCGTCATCGCCGCCCGTGTGACAGTCGCCGTCTTCGCGGGCGCGCCCGCCCACAGGTACATGTACGGGGCGTGCAGATCGGGCTCGTTGTTGGGGTTGTACGTGGGCTTGCCGTAGTAGTCGTACGGCTGCGAGATCCAGTCCTTGCGCGCGGTGCCCGCCGGGTCGGTGAGCAGCTTGTCGTGGACGAAGAACTCGTCGAGCCGCTTCTCGGTGGCCTTCCTGCCGCCCATCAGCGAGACAAGACCGGCCGGGTCCTGAGGCACCAGCCACTGGTACTGGTACGCGCCGCCCTCGTGGAACTGGTGGCCCGCCTCGACCGGGTCGTACGGCGTCACCCAGGTGCCCTGCGCGGTGCGCGGACGGAACTGGCCGACGGAGGAGTCCCACAGGTTGCGGTACCACCGGCCGCGCGCGGCGAACATCCCGGCGTCGGCCCGGTGACCCAGCCCGCCGGCCATCAGGGCGAGCGAGGCATCGGCGGCCGCGTACTCGAGGGTGGCCGATGCGGGGTGGTTGCAGTCGTTGTCGCCGCCCTTGTCCGCGCAGTCCTTGCCGAGGCCGAGACCCGAGGGGATATAGCCGCGCTCGCGGTAGAAGTCCACACCCGAGCGGCCGTTGTACGCGGAATCGGCGGGCGGAGTGCTGGTGGCGTTCTTCTTCAGCAGCGCGTACGCCTCCTCCTCGTGGCCGGTCAGCAGGCCCTTGGACCAGGCCTCGACGAGGAACGGCGTCACCGGGTCACCGGTCATGATGTTGGTCTCGCTGTTGGCGAGCGCCCAGCGCGGCAGCCAGCCGCCGTCCTTGCCGATCGCGACGACCGACAGCGCGACATCGCGGGCGACGCGGGGCTCAAGGAGTTCCAGGAGCTGGTTCTGCGGCCGGTAGGTGTCCCACAGGGAGAGATTCTGGTAGGGCGTGAAGCCGTTGGCCGTATGGGTCTTGCGGTCGAAGCCGGTGTAGCGGCCGTCCACATCGCCCGCCAGGTTCGGGTGCAGCTGTGCGTGATAGAGCGCCGTGTAGAAGGCGCTCTGCCGGTCACGCGAACCGCCGCCGATGGCGATGGAGCCGAGCTGCTCCTCCCAAGCGCGGTGCAGGGCGGCACGGGTGGCGTCGAAGTCGTACGAGTCGTTCGTCTCCGCCGCCAGATTCTTCCGGGCGCCTTCGACTCCGGTGTAGGACAGGCCGACCTTCATCACGACGTCCTTGTCGGCGGTCGCGTCGAAGGTCACCCAGGCGCCGTTGCCGCCTTCGCCGGCAGCGTCCCGGCCGCCCGGTTCCGGGGTCGAACCGCGCCAGGTGCCACGGGCCTCGAAGGGCCGGTCGAAGGTGGCGGTGAAGTAGACGGTGTGATCGTCCTTGCCGGCGCAGAAGTTGCCCGCGTGCACCCGGCCCTCGACCGTGCGGTCGCCGATGACGTGCACCTCGGAGTCGTACACCTTCTGGTTGGCCTTGCCGGTGTTGAACAGGACATTGGCGGCGCCGGTGGACGGGAAGGTGTAGCGCTGCCAGCCGGTGCGCCGCGTCGCGGTCAGCTCGGCATTGATGCCGTAGGACTTCAGGTTGACCCGGTAGTAGCCGGGCTCGGCCTTCTCGTCGTCGTGCGAATACGCCGAGCGGTAGTCGTCGGGGTCGACCCGGTCGACCGCCCCGGTGGTCGGCATGATCGGAAGCTCGCCCGCGACTCCGCAGCCGACGCCGGAGAGATGCGTCTGGCTGAAGCCGTGGATCTTGTCCTGCTGGTAGTCGTAGCCGCCCTGGCCGCCGGTGTCCGGACTCACCTGGACCATGCCGAAGGGGGCGCTCGCACCGGGGAAGGTGTTGCCGAAGTTCTGTGTGCCGACGAAGGGGTTGACCAGACCGGCCGGGTCGGCCGCGGGTGCCGGGGAAGGCACCGGCGCGGCGATGGCGGTCGCGGTGGCCGGTCCGCTCAGACCACCGGCCAGCAAGGTGGCGACCACCATCCGGACCGCTCTCGTACGAATCCAGCCGGATGACCGTCGCATGTGGCGCACCCCTCTCTGACAACGTTGTCTCATCGGCCCGGGAAAGATGTCATGGTCGCGCAAAGCATGTCAACGGCTCGGTCACGAGCCGTTGCAGGCGGCCGGCAGGCCTCGAATTCGTAGAGCGAACAGCCGAAGGAGGGCGCCCGGTCCAGCCCCTGTGAGCGCGGCGGCGTGCGCCACCTCCCGTCGCCGCGTCACGGTGCCGTCCACTGGACCACGATCCCGGGACCGAGATCCTGCGCGATGCGCGGCGTGCAGTCGATCCCGGGCGTCCCCAGTACCCGGTCGGCCCCAGCCGCAGCGGCTCAGCTCCGGGATGCGCCGCGGTGAACGCCTTCTGCGCGGCGTTGGCCAGATGTGCCTGGGCGCCGGCGGCTGCCGCCGGACCGTGCCGAAGGCCGCCCGGTCCTCCTCGCGGTTCCACCGCTGGTGGTCGATGTCGTCGAAGGCCGGGACGAAGCTGCGTACGCCCGGCTCCCACAGCGACTCGAACCTGGCAGTCAGCGCCGCGGCCTCGGACGCGAAGGCCAGTCGCGGATCACCATGCCCCGCAGCCGTAAGCCGCACACCAACTGACGCAGCGTCCGGGCGGCGTAGTACGTACCGGCAGCGTCCGCGCCGCTCAACACGATCCGGTCGCGGCCGTCCCGGCCCCGGCCGACCGCGAGCACGTACCCTTCGGCAGCCATGGTCTCCGAGCCCTGCACACCCAGAGCGCGCAGCGCGCACGCGGTGGCGGCGTTCTCCTTGTGCCCGCCCACATGGACGGTGAGCCGGGAGCCGCGTACGGAAGTGAGGTCGTCGACCTGATGGATCGTGCCCACTCCGGCGTCGCGCAGCACTTCCCGGACCACGGCGAGCGCGGCGGCGTCGGTCGACGGACCTCCCACGAGTGTCACGACCTGTGGGATGCGCACCTCTTCCGGCCGGCTCTTCGCCGATCGGGGCTTGGGGTGCACGGGCAGAGTGCAGTCCGCCTCGTCTGCGGAGGTGTCGTTGGTGGCCGCGGAGGCGACGTCGGCCGGGGTGAGCAGGGTCAGCATCATCGCGACGGCATGAGCGCCACGGGAACGCCAACTGGGCCTGAATGCCATGGATGTTGATCCGTTCGCCATCGCCGAACCGCCTCCTCGTCGATATCCCGGTAAGACAGGACTGGACCACTGACTGACATCGTTGTCAAGATGGCCGATAACGGTGCTCTGCATGGAGATCTGCTTTCCAGGGGGCCGGACCGTGAGACTGCGTCGGCTGTCCACAAGAGATGCCTGGTGAGAGGTTTGCCGGTCTTCGTCCGCCCGGACCGCCGTCTCCGGAATCCGATTTTCGTACGCAGGGTCGCCGACGATCCGGACCATAAGCGCTCGTGACGCACAGCCGCCTTGAGGCGGTCTTCGGCGCCGGCAGGCGAACGTCGGCGTTCCCCTGGGCCTCGAGCCGGCTACTCGTCCCGTCCCGGCGGATGGTGGTGTTCTCAGCCGCCACCGTCTCCGAAATCGTTGCCGATTGGACAGGACGCTTCCCGTATCAGCTTATGCATTGGAAGAAATGTTCCCAATTGGCCTGCGGTGCAAGCCTGCGGGGAGCGCGCGCGGAACAGGTGGACGGCCGGTGCCGTGGCGCGAGCGGAGGATGAATGGCCGGGGTTCGCGATCCACCTCGATGAGAACGTCGGCCCTCCCTGCACCCACGCGATGGTCATCGGGGTGGGCAAGTATCCGCACCTCGCAGGCGGCGAGACGCCCACGGCCAACTCGGACGGTATGCGGCAACTCTCCTCGCCGCCGCTCTCCGCCCGCGCGTTCGCGACGTGGCTTCTCGCCGAATACGACGGCCCGCAAAAGCCGTTGGGCAGTCTCGCGCTGCTCCTGAGCGAGGACGCGCCTGTTCCGTTCATGAATCCGAGGACGGGAACGGCCCACGACATCGAGGTCGCCAACATCGACAACATCTTCGAGGCGGTCAAGGAGTGGAACGCCCGCGGCCAGAGCCATGACGACAACCGTCTCATCTTCTACTTCTGCGGCCACGGTGTCTCGCAGGGGGACGACATGGCCCTCCTTGCCTCTGACGTCTTCGCAGACAAGGACAACCCGCTCAACGGCGCACTGAACTTCAAGGAGCTGATGAACGGGCTCAAGAAGTGCAGAGCCGGCCAGCAGGTGTTCTTCGTGGACGCCTGCCGGGCCAACTCCGACGTTCTCATCGAGCAGGCCGGCAACTTCGCCGGCCGGGTGCCACTCGCAGCCGGGACCCGTCCGACGGGTTTCGTCAGGCGCCTGCACATTCCCTATTACGCCACCCTGGACGGCGAGCGGTCCCACGCACGTCCTGGCCAGGTCAGCCTGTTCACCGAGGCGCTGCTCAAGAGCCTGACAGGCCCCGGCAGCGACAACACCGAAGGTGACTGGCGCGTCATCACATCCCGCCTGCACGAGGCGATCGACCACTTCATGAAGCAACCGCAATTCGCCGGTGCGATCGCGGGCGTCCAGGTGCCGACGGTCGGCGAGATGCCCGTCTTCGACCTCCATCAACTACGTGAGGTGCCGATCGTCCCGGTCTATGTCGGCTGCTCCCCGCCCCACGACAACGCCACCGCCGAATTCACCTGTCGTCAGCCGGGCCGCGCGGACCTACGACGCACGGCGGCCGACACCGACGGCGAGAACCCGGACAGCGAGTGGTCCCTCGAGCTGGCGTTCGGGCTCTATGAGGTCGAGGCGAAGGTCAGTGCCCAGGACGTACGGACCAAGTCGATCGAGGCGCGCCCCCCGTTCCGTCGCATTGGACTGGTCAAGCCATGAGCGCGACTCTCGGCGTGAGCGTCTTCCTCACCACCGTCGAGGACGACCTCGCCGGTGGCGTCAACATCGTCGGCGACATCTACCCGGCCGGTGCCACCGGCGCGGGGCGGCGCAACATCCTGATCCCCTGCGGGATTTCGGTCACTCCGGAGCGATACCAGGTCACGGCGGGACGCTACGTCGTCTCGGCGACGCTGCCGTCAGGTGCCGTGCTGACAGAGGACGTCGAAGCGCGGGAAGGCGAGGAAACGCTCGTGTCCCTCGACGTGTCGGACTCGCCGTACACGCACATCCCAACGAGACCGCCATGGCGCGGATCCTCAAGCACGGCGGCTCGGAGAAGGAGATCGTCTTCAACTATCGCTCGCGCGCGGCGTTGTGGGACCTGGACGGTCTGAAGGAGAGGTTCGGTTATACCGTTCTCGCGCCGTCGGAGACGGAAGACGGCTTCATCACAGTGGAGTTCTGACTGCCTACCGGTCCGTGGCCGGACCCACGACGCGAACGGCCGCCCGGCAGAACTGCTGCCGGGCGGCCCTGTTCAGGGACGCGGCACCGCTCGGTCGCAGTGCCCTGGATCGGTCACAGCACCTTCGAGAGGAAGGATTTGGTGCGGTCGTGCTGGGGGTTGTTCAGTACGTCGCGGGGGTGGCCGGACTCCACCACGACGCCGTCGTCCATGAAGACGAGGGCGTCGCCGACCTCGCGGGCGAAGCCCATCTCGTGGGTGACGACGATCATGGTCATGCCGTCCTCGGCGAGGCCGCGCATGACGTCCAGGACGTCACCCACCAGCTCCGGGTCGAGGGCGGAGGTGGGCTCGTCGAAGAGCATCAGCTTCGGTTCCATCGCCAGCGCGCGGGCGATGGCGACGCGCTGCTGCTGGCCGCCGGAGAGCTGCGACGGATAGTTCCTGGCCTTGTCCGACAGGCCCACCCGGTCCAGCAGCCGCTCCGCGCGGGCCCGGGCCACGGCCTTCGACTCGCCCTTGACCTGGATCGGGGCTTCCATGACATTCGCCAGAGCGGTCATGTGCGGGAACAGGTTGAAGCGCTGGAAGACCATGCCGATGTCCCGGCGCTGCGCCGCGACCTCGCTGTCCTTCAGCTCGTAGAGCTTGTCGCCCTTCTGCCGGTAGCCCACCAGCCGGCCGTCGACCGAGAGCCGGCCGGCGTTGATCTGCTCCAGGTGATTGATGCACCGAAGGAACGTGGACTTGCCGGAACCGGACGGGCCGACCAGGCAGAACACCTCACGCGGGGCGACCTCAAGATCGATGCCCTTGAGGATGTGCGCGGGACCGTAGGACTTGTGGACGCCCTCGGCCTTCACCATGGCGCTCATGCGACGCCTCCCTTCGGACGGCCGAACGCCAGATTGGCCTTGACCTTCTGCCACGGCGTCGGCGGCAGCTGCCGCAGCGATCCGCGGGCGTAGTAGCGCTCGACGTAGTACTGGCCGACGCTGAAGACGCTGGTCAGAGCCAGGTACCAGATCGAGGCCACCAGCAGCATCTCCATGACCGCGAACGACGTGGAGCCGATGTTCGTCGCCGCGCGGAGCAGTTCGTTGTACTGCACCGCGGACACCAGGGAGGAGGTCTTGAGCAGGTTGATGAACTCATTCCCGGTCGGCGGCACGATCACCCGCATCGCCTGTGGGAGCACGATCCGCCGCATGGTCTTGCCGGTGGGCATGCCCAGCGCGTGCGAAGCCTCGGTCTGGCCCTCGTCGACCGACTGGATGCCGGCCCGGACGATCTCGGCCATGTAGGCGCCCTCGTTCAGGCCCAGGCCCAGCAGGGCGACCACGAACGGGGTCATGACGTCGACCATCTCGTCCTTGTAGAACCCGAGGTTCAGGACGGGGAAGATCAGCGCGAGGTTGAACCAGAGCAGCAGCTGCACATACACCGGGGTGCCGCGGAAGAACCAGATGTACAGCCAGGACACCGCACCCGTCACCGGGTTCTTCGACAGCCGCATGACCGCGAAAACAATGCCCAGAATCAGGCCGATCAGCATCGACAGCACGCTGATCAGCACCGTGCGGCCCATGCCCGCCAGGATCCGGTCGTCGAAGACGAAGTCCCCGACCGTGCCCCAGTTGACGTCGCCCTGCGAGAACGAGTACACCAGCGTGCCCAGCAACGCCACCACGATCACGCCGGAAACCCAACGGCCCCAGTGGCGCACCGGAATCGCCCGGATCTCCTGCGGGGTCCGGTCAATTGGCTTACTCACCATGTCTTCCTCTCGGTGGAACGCAGTGGTCAGGAACCGGCGTTGACGGTCGCCTTGGTGACCGCGCCACTGGCGGCGTCCCATTTCGCGAGGACCTCTTTGTACGTGCCGTCCGCGATGATCGCGTCAACCGCTGCCTTCAGAGCGTCACGGAGCTGCGCGTTGTCCTTGTCGACGGCGATACCGAACGGACCGGCGTCGACCTGCTCGCCCACGACCTCGAACGCCTTGCCGCCGTCCGCCTTGCGGGACAGGTCCAGGGCCACCGGATAGTCGTTGACCCCGGCGACGGCGCCGCCGGACTTCACCCGGGTCTGGGCCTCCGCATCGGTGTCGAAGGACTCGATCTCGATGGCCGGCTTCGCGGCCTTCACGCACGCCTTCGACTGAGTCTGCACAGACTTCTCGAAGGTGGTCCCACGCTGTACGGCGGTCGGTCTGCCGCACAGATCCGCGATGGACTTGATGCCGAGCGGGTTGCCCTTCTCGACGTACACGGCCGTGCCGGCGACGAAGTAGTCCACGAAGTCGACGCCCTTGCCTGCCTTCTTGCCCTTCTCGTCCAGGCCCCGCTGACGTGCCTTGGTGTCGCTCATCGAGGAGATGACGACATCGTGGCGGCCGGAGTTCAGCGCGGTGATCAGGCCCTCGAAGGAGCCCGATGTGAACGCGAACTTCACGCCGAGCTTCTTGCCCAGTTCCGCGGCGATGTCGGGGTCCACCCCGACGATCCGGCCGCCCTCCTCGTACTCCATCGGGGCGTACTGGGCGTCCGTGCCCACTTTGATGACACCTGCCTGCCGGATGTCCGCCGGCAGCTTGTCGAAGAGCGGCGCGCTGCTCTTCCTGCCGCCGGCCTTCTCCTTCTCCGCGTCGGCGGTCTGGTTGCCGCAGGCGCTCAGCAGCAGGCCGGCCGAACACGCGGCGGCGACGGCCGTGAACGCACGGCGGCTCGGTATGCGTGCAGTCATGATCGAGTTCTCCATCGGTGAAGGGATGAGGGCGGGGGACAGAGGTGCGCGGCGGAGTGTCAGCCGGCCCGGGCGGCAGCGGTGGCGTCGGCGGCGTGCGACGGGTCGACGACGCGCATGCGCGAGACGCCCGGATCGACCGCGCCGCGTACATGGCCGCTCGGAGCCGACGCGGTGAGCTGCAGGAAGCGGACCGTCTCGGCGGTGATGACCTCGCCGGGCAGCACATTGGGGATGCCCGGCGGGTACGCGGCCAGCGTGTCGGCGGAGATGAGACCGACGGCCCTTGCGGCGGGCACCACGCGGGTGGGGCTCATGAAGGCCTCGCGGGCGGTGAGGCGGGAAGGTCCGGGCTGCGGCAGTGACAGCCGTAGCCGTTCGTAGGCATTCCCGGGACCGGCGTTCCCGGGACCGGCGTTCCCGGGACCGGCGTTCCCGGGACGGGTGCTTCCGGGACCGGTGCTTCCGGGACCGGCGCCGCCAAGAGGAGAAGGCAGGGCGTGCAGGGCCTCGATGAACCGGTCGGTGCCTGGGGCCGAACCGGCGCCGACCACCGCGACGATCGCCGAGTCGGTGGCGACCTCCACCATGATCCGGTGGTCGCGCGACAGTCGGCGGCGTGCCTCGTGGCCCGGGATTCCCCCGGCGCGGGTGTCGATGGCAATGCGCAGCGGATCGGCCGTCAGGATGTCGGGGAACCGTCCGAAGCCGTCGCTGACCACGGCGAACCGGCCGACGGAGCGGACCACCGCGCGTATCTCGTCCGCTGCCGCGACGGAGGCGCCGATGGCGTCACGGCCGGCCATCAGCGTCATCCGGGCCAGGTCGAGGGAGGCCAGCAGCAGCGCGCTCGAGCTCGTGGACTGCACCAGCCGGAACGCCCGGTCGATCAAGGGCTCGAGCACGTCCGCGAACGGTCCGTGCCCGAGGTGCAGCATCGCGGACTGGGTGAGGCTGCCGGCGAGCTTGTGCGTACTGGAGGTCACCAGGTCGGCGCCCTGCGAGAGCGCGTTACCGGGCAGGCGCGGATGGAATCCGAAATGCGCGCCCCATGCCTCGTCGACGATCAGCGGGATGCCCGCGCCATGAGCCACGTCGGCGAGGGCGCGTATGTCGGCGACCGCACCGAAGTAGCTGGGGGAGACAACATAGGCGGCCGCGGCATCGGGATGCCGGGCGATGGCCACGGCGAGATCCTCGGCCGTCACGCCATGGGCGATGCCCTGCTCGGTGTCGACGGACGGCTGGACGAAGGCGGCCTTCAGCCCGGACAGCACCAGACCGTCGATCACGCTGGAGTGCACGCTGCGCTGGACCACGAGGGTCCGTCCCAGAGCCGGGGTCACCAGGGACGCGATGTGGTTGCCCTGCGAAGCGCCGTTCGTCAGGAAGCACGTGCGTCGTGCCCCCCACGCCTGCGCGGCCAGGGCCAGCGCCTCGTCCATGGGCGTATCCGTACCGAGGTCGAGACCCTCGAGCAGCGGAGGGAAATCGAGGCGCAGCGACTCGGGCCCGAAGGTAGTGGCGAGCGGACCGAAGCTGTCGGCCTCGGCGGCGTGACCGGGGACGTTGAGGCGGAGCCAGCCCCGTCCGGCGTGGGTCCTGAGCGCCTCCGCGTACGGAGCGCGGCACTGTGCGGACACCGGCGGCGAGAGGTCGGGTACTGCTGTGGTTCTGGTGTTCACGTCGGTCAGCGTGCCAGCGCTGGACTCATAGAGGAATGCTGCAGTTCTCTGGGTATCTTCATAGAATGTCTATATGCTCGAGCTCCGTCACCTCCAGGTCCTCAGGGCCATCGCGCAAGAGGGCTCGCTCGCGGGCGCCGCCCGTGCGCTGCACTACGCACAGCCCACCGTCACGCACCATCTGACCGTCCTCGAGGCCCACTTCGACGCTCCACTGGTGCAGCGCGGCCCCCGCGGCGCCGTACTCACCGAACTCGGCGAGACGCTGCTGCCGCACGCGGAAGCGGTCCTCGAGCGACTGCAGCTCGCCGAATGGGAAGTCCGCGGTCTGGCCGAGCGCGGCGCCCGCACGCTGCGTATCGGCACCTTTCCCACGGCAGGTGCGCTGCTGCTGCCACCTGCCGTAAAGGCCTTGAACCAGAAGGGAGTTCATATCTCCCTTGCCGAAGGCGAGCTGCCCAGCCTGCTGCGCGGACTGAGGTCCCGTGAATTGCAGGCCGCCCTCGTCTTCTCCCAGCCGGGTGACCGGCTGGACCTGGACGAGGACTTCGAACTGCACCCGCTGCTGACCGACCCGCTGCTGCTGGTCATGCCGGATGACCACAGATGCGCGGCGCTGGACCGGGTGCCGCTGCAGGAGCTGCGCGACGACGACTGGGTCGGTGCAGCCGATCCCCGTGATCCGTGCGACCGCGTCCTGTCCTGGGCCTGCGCCCAGCACGGCTTCGAGCCGGTGCATGTGATGCGGACCGACGACTACGCCATGGTGCAGGGCTTTGTCGCGGCCGGCACCGGCGTGGCGCTGGTGCCCCGCCTGGCGCTCGGCGCCCCGCGCGACGACCTCGCAGTACGGCCGCTGGAGGGGCCGCCGCTCGCCCGCGAGATCAGCGTCGCGATCCTCCGCTCGACCGTCGCACCCAGTGCGCAGGATCTGGTGGCCGCGCTCACCCGGCAGGCCGGGCACATCACGACGCAGTGGGAGTCACGCGACAAGGACGCCGGCTGAGCGGGGCGGGCGTCTCTGCCCTCCGGCGCCTGAAGCAGACCCCTGGGAACGGGGATCCGCCGGGCCGGCCGCCCGGCCCGGCGGACAGGACCGCGGGCTCCTGCCGGGGTGGCGCCGGGCCGCCGTGCTCAGGCTCGGCGTGCGACCACCACAGCGCAGCGAGGACTTCCGTCCGGCAGTCGGCCGATCTCCGGCAGCGGCAGCACGTCCACGGTGAATCCCGCCCGCGCCAGGTCGTCCAGTACGTCCGGCAGCCGGAACGTGCGGTAGTACATGATGAAACGCGGGCGCCACAGCAGATTCCGTACCCGCATCGCCGCGTCGAAGCCCCACATGGCCCAGTACGGCCTCGAGCCGACTCGAGGCGGTGCCGGAACGGGAAAGACGAACCGGCCGCCGGGCTTCAGCGCCGCGTGCACCTGCGCGAAGAGCGTGGGCCGTTCCCGGGGCAGGAAGTGACCGAACGCTCCGAAGCTCACGGCCAGGTCGAAGGCGCGCTGGAAGGGGAGCGCGCGGGCGTCGGCCCGCACCCAGTTCACCGGCGGCGCGCCGGGGACATCCGGCAGGGTGGACCTGGCGGTGGCGAGCATCCCCGCGCTGAAGTCGACGCCGGTGACCTGTTTCTCGCACAGCTGCCGCAGGACACCGGCTCCGGCACCGGTGCCGCAGCAGATGTCGAGTCCGGCCGGGAACGGCCCGAGCGGCCGGACGGCGCGTACCACCGCGTCCAGCAGGCGATCCGATGTGCGGAACGGCGTCTGGTCGAACTTCGGAGCCAGCAGGTCGTAGCCGTGCTCGGTGGACGAGAGTGCCTGCACGGCCAGTTCGCGGAAGGTGGGGCCCAGGGCGGTGAACATCATTGACAAGAGTATCGAGGCGGGGCGTGTTTGCGCCCGAGCGCCGGCCGGAACTGCGTGCCGCGGTCCGGCTCGGGTAGTGTTGCCGTCTCCAGCAGGAAACGTGCCGAGGAGGTGAGACCCATTACCGCTGTACCAGGCTGGGTGCTCTCATCTCACGGCTGTGCGGTCCATCAGGCATAGGTGACCGCGGGAGCGCCCATAGGCATCCCGAAGGGTTCGCATGTCGGTTTCACCGTCACTTCTTCCTCTTTCCGTCATCGTCACCAGGCTTCGTGCCGCCGGCTGTGTCTTCGCCGAGGACGAGGCGCAGTTGCTCCTCTCCGCGGCACGGAACTCCGACCACCTCGCCGCCATGGTGGAGCGGCGCGTCGTCGGCCTGCCCCTTGAACACGTCCTCGGCTGGGCGGAGTTCTGCGGCCTGCGGGTCGCCGTGGACCCCGGCGTCTTCGTACCCCGCCGCCGCACGGAGTTCCTCGTCGCCAGCGCCGCGACGCTGGCCGGGCCGGGAGCTGTCATTGTCGACCTGTGCTGCGGCTCGGGCGCGTTGGGCGCGGCGGTCGTCGCCGGTCTGGGCCGGGCCGAGCTGCACGCGTCCGACATCGACCCCGCCGCGGTGCGGTGTGCCCGCCGCAATGTCGGCGCCGCGGGTGGCCAGGTCCATGAAGGCGACCTCTACGAGCCCCTGCCGGGCACATTGCGGGGCCGCGTCGAGCTCCTGCTCGCCAACGTGCCCTATGTGCCCACCGAAGAGATCGAGCTGCTTCCCGCGGAGGCGCGCGTCCATGAGGCGCGGGTCGCCCTCGACGGTGGCGCGGACGGGCTCGACGTCCTGCGGCGGGTGACCGCCGCGGCGTCACTCTGGCTGGCGCCGGGCGGCCATCTGCTGTTCGAGACGAGCGAGCGTCAGGCGCCGCAGGCCGTCGAGACCGTGGCCCGTGACGGGCTGATCCCGCGGGTGGTCACCTCGGACGAGCTGTACGCCACTGTCGTCATCGGAACCAGGCCGCTCCCTGGCCGCACGGTTTTGGTACCGGCGACGGCGTCATGAGTGCTGGTCACGGCTTACCGGCAGGAGCTGCGGGCGCTTGGCGGTGCGGCCGTCGCCGGACGACCGGCCGCGAAGGCGCCGGCCGAGCCACGGGCCGAGGAAGGCGGTGGCCCAGAGCAGTTCGGTCCGGACGGCCTGCCGACCGGTGGGACGCGGCTGCGGCGGCAGAGGGAGTGTCCAGGTCTCATCGCTTCCGGGCAGCTCGATGGCATGGGCAACGGCCGCGGCGATCCGCTCGTGGCCCAGCGGACCGGCGTGCAGCCGGTCGGCGCTCCACAGCCGCGGATCGGTGGCGACGGCGTGCCGGGCGGTGTCGGCGACCGTGGCCCCGTGCCGGACCGCAGCGGCGCGGATGCGGTCGTTGAGATCGAACACGCGGGACCTGACCGGCCGGGCGAGGGGCGCGATCTTCGCCACGTCGGGGAAGGTGAGCGTCACCACGTGCGCCCCGGCGGCGGTGAACGCGGCGAACATCGCCTCCAGATGACCGGCCACCTCGGCGGCATCGAACCGGGGCCGCAGCAGGTCGTTGACCCCGGCGACGACGGTGACCAGGTCGGGCCGCAGGTCCAGGGCGGGGCCGAGCTGCTCGGCGCGGACCTGAGCGGCGACCCGTCCCCGTACGGCCAGATTCGCGTACTGGAGACGGGGGTCGGCGGCCGCGAGGTGTTCGGCGAGACGGTCGGCCCAGCCCCGCAGGCCGATCGTGTCGTCGCCGTCGCCGAGGCCCTCGGTCTGACTGTCGCCCAGCGCCACGTAACGCAGGTATTCACCGCTCGGCATGAGTGCTCCGTCTCTTCCGCAGAACGGACGCGATCCGCATGCACCAGTCCCGGTTGTCCTCCTCGAAGGCCAGACCGCGCAGGCAGGTCAGGTACGGCCCGATCCGCTCTCCGCGCAGCAGGAACTCCTCCTCGTCCGCCTTGCCGCGCATCTGCCGCAGCAGCTTGCCGAAGAGCTCGACCTTGGCCTGCGCGACGGTGGCTCGCTCCTCGAGCTGTTCGATCACGGGGCCGGCGGTGACCCGGTCCACGGCCTGGACCTTGACCAGCAGGTCGTCGCGGATGAACGAGGGTTTCGACGAGGCTGCCGCGAACTGCTCGAGCTCGGCGAGTCCGGCCTCGGTGACCTGGAACAGCCGCTTGTTGGGCCGGGTCTCCTGGACCACCTGGCGGCCCGCGACCAGGCCTTCCTTCTCCAGCTTGGCCAGTTCGGCGTACAGCTGCTGCGGCAGCGCGTGCCAGAAGTTCGCGACGCCGACGTCGAACGCCTTGGCCAGCTGGTATCCGCTGTACTCACCGTCCAGGAGCGCCGCCAGTACGGCGTGCCGCAGTGCCATCGAAGCAGCCCTTCCCATTTCCTTGCCCGTCCCTGCATCATACTCAAGAAACTGACTAGTCGGATTCTTGAGTATGAGAAGAATCGGGATCAGGAGGAGTCATGGGGACCGCTGAACGTTTCCGCGCGGCCGTGGAGACGCGGGATCTTGCCGCGCTGGACGAGCTGTTCACCGAGGATGTCCGCTTGTACAGCCCGGTGAAGTTCACGCCCTTCGAGGGCAGGCAGATGGTGCTGGGCCTCTTCGGTGTCCTGCTGCGCACCTTCGAGGACTTCCGTTACATCGGAGAGTTCGACGGCGCGGCCGAGACCAGTACGGACGGCGAGGAGGCTCCGTCGGAGATCCTGCTCTTCCGGGCCGCCGTGAACGGCATGCAGATCCACGGCATCGATCTGCTCCAGTTCGACGGGACGGGCCGGGTCAAGGAGTTCACTGTGATGGTCCGTCCGCAGTCCGCGGTCCGCGCGTTGGGCGAGGCGGTGCTCGCCGGTCTCGTCGCGGACGGTCTCGTGCCCGAGCCCGCCGATCGCTGATCGGCCCGCTTTCCCGCTCCGGCCTGCTGCCCGTGTCATGACTGTCTCCGCCGCCCTCGTACCGAGGGCGGCGGAGACGAACGAACGAGCGGGAGTGGCTCGACCTTGTCAGGGCTGGGGCGGGTTGTCCCGGTCCCGGTCCGTGCCGAACTGCTCCTTCATGCTGTCCTGGGCGGTGTCGACCTGGCGTCGGTGCTTGCCCTGTGTCTTGTCGTCGATGAAGTCGCCCGTCTTGTCGATGCCCTGGTCGGCCTGAGACTCATGGCCCTTGAGCATGTGCTTGATCTTGTCCATCACGGACATCGGTCATCCTCCTCGCCGCGTCGCCCCCGCTTCTCCAGAGTGGGCGCAGGTCGCCGGGTTCGCATCTGCACGTGCCCGCCACCAGGGACGCATCGTTTTCCGGCGCCGCGTGGAAGTGGTCGGAGCCGACCTGTCCGCGGTCGCTTCGTCCTGGAATGCCGCCATCAATAGATAGGTGTCCGGGCGGATTCCGGGAGAAAGGCATATGCCAGCGCGCCTACGCGGCATGGACGGCATCCGTCTTGAATGCCGGAGGCAATCGAATTGAAGCCAGATATTCCGGGCTACCAGTTTCGAGTCGAGTTGATGTTTGAGTAGGGTGTGGACCGCTGCCGGTGGATCTGTCGGATCAGGCCGAATTCGGCGGTGGCCGGAAATGTGTGTCGTGAGTGGTGCCGACTGCGGGATCGGGAGGGGAACGTGGCTGCTGGCTCCTTCGAGGGGCAGTACGTGTGGCATCCGGCGGCCGACGATCGCCAGTTGGCACGAGCATGCATTGATGTGAAGGCCGGCAGGTACCTCGGCGCACACGACATCCTGAAAGAGGCACGTGGCGATTTCGACGTGCGGGCCCACCGGTCTTTGGTACTGGCTTCCGAGGCCGCGGACTCGGATCTGGCCGAGCGCTGGCTGGCCGAGGAGCCGAGCGCGGAGGCCGCACTGCTGTGGGCGCGCGTGGCGATGCTCCGGGCGTTACGCATGGCCGATGCCGGTGACCGTCGGGCCGGCACCCTCGTGGGCATCGCACAGACGGCGTGTGAGCGGGCGGCGCGGATGCTGCCCGAGGACCCGACCCCGTGGGTGGCTCAACTGGCCATGGCCCGGCTTCGCCGCCCCCGCGATCCCGCTCCGCAAGGGCTGCTGACCGCACCGACGGGCCCTTGGTATCTGTTCTCCCGCATTCTCCGGCTCGACCCCTGGAACCGCGAAGCGCACCACCGGTTCCTGGCCTTCTTCTTCACCCGTCACGGCGGGTCGGCGAGCGCGAGATGGGACGTCGCCTCGTTCCTCAGTCACCGGGCGCCTGCCTCCTCGGCCCTTCGGCTGCTCCCGCTGGTGGCGCTCGTCGAGGACTACGACCCCTCCGCCCTGCTGGCCGACAGCACGTGGGAGCAGTCCCAGTGGATCGCCACGGCGACGGGAAGCTACCACCACTGGTTTCCGCAGGTGGCCGGCTACCGGTTCACTCCGGTGCTGGACCTGTCGTACCTGGGGCACGCGCTGTACATGGCGAAGCGCGAATTCGAGGCTCGGGAAGTCTTCACGGCTATGGGCCCCTATGCCTCTCGAATGCCCTGGAGTGCGTTCGGCGAACCCGCGGAGCAGCTCACCAGGGCGAGACGCTCATGCGGACTGCCGATCCCCGATGCCGCCTGAACCGCTCTGGCGAGTTTACCGACCTCCAGAGTGCACGATGAAAAATTTCCTTTCAGCGCAATCACCCCCCATCAGCCCTATCGGAAAGGCTGCGATTGTGTCCGAGCGCACGTATCCATCTCGCTCGAAAGCCCGTCACGGTGAATCCTCTGCCACTCTCGATGATGACGCCACGCTGCATGCCATGGGATATCCGCGGAAGCTTACCCGCCGATTCCGTGCATTCGACAATTTCGCCATCTCGTTCACGATCATCAACATCATCTCCGGCATCTTTTCCGCCTTCGGTTTCGGAATGGGTGCCGGTGGGCCGCGGATTCTCATCTTCGGCTGGATCGGCGTGTCGGTCATGGTGCTCTTCGTCGGTGCGGCCATGGGCGAAATCGCCTCCGCCTACCCGACCAGCGGCGCGTTGTACTTCTCCGCGGGCAAACTGGCCAAGCGTCATCGCGGCGCCTGGTCCTGGTACACGGGCTGGCTGAACTTCGTCGGTCAGGTGGGCGGTACCGCCGCCACCAACTACGCCGCCGCCACTTTCATCCAGGCGTTCATCGCGATGCAGTGGCCCTCCTACGAGGCGACCGCGCAGCAAACGGTCGGCATCGCAGCGGTGATCCTGCTGCTCCAGGCGCTGGCCAATACGTACACGGTCCAGCTCGTCGCCCTGGTGAACCGGATCTCCGTATGGTGGCTGCTGATCGGCATGGTGCTGATCGTCACCTCGCTGATCGTCATACCGACGCACCACCAGCCGGCGTCGTTCATGACCCATTTCGTCAATAACACCGGTTTCAGCAATGGCATGTACGCGGCAATGCTTGGGCTGCTCGTCACGAGCTGGACGTTCACCGGCTTCGACGGCAGCTTCCACATGTCCGAAGAGACGGTGAAGGCAACCGTCAACGCGCCCAAGGGCATTATGCGTGCGATCGCCTACTCGGCGATCACCGGACTGATCCTCATGCTCGCTCTGGTGTACGCGATCCGTGATTATGCCGGTACGGCGAGTGCGTCGGCGCCGCCGGTGCAGGTTCTCATCGACGCGCTCGGCACGGGCACGGCCAAGCTGCTCCTGCTGATCGTGATCGGCGCCATGCTGTTTTGCGGTCTGGCCAACATGACCAGCAATACCCGCCAGATCTTCGCCTTCTCCCGCGACGGGGCGATGCCCGGCTCCCGTTGGTGGCATTCGGTGTCCTCCCGTACGCGGACACCCGTCAAGGCCGTATGGCTCGCCGCGGTCTGCCCCATGGTGCTGGTACTGCCCGGCTGGTGGTCCCACACCGCCTTCACCGCCATCGTGAGCGTCAATGTCGTCGGGCTCTTCCTCGCCTACGGCGTGCCGATCTTCCTCCGGCTGCGGCTGGACGACTTCGAGCCCGGCCCGTGGAACCTGGGGCGTTACGGCAAGCCCGTCGCCGGTATCGCCGTGACCTGGATCGTGATCAGTAGTCTGCTGTTCATGCTGCCGCAGGTTTCGCCGATCACCGCGGACTCGTTCAACTACGCGCCGATCGCACTGGGAGTGGTGCTGCTCATCGCCACGGTGTGGTGGTTCGCCACTGCCCGCCGGCGCTTCCACGGGCCCGTCAGCTACGGCAGCCCCGACGAAGTGGCTGCCATGGACCTGATCTGACCCGTAAGCGCCAGTCACAGCACCGGCAGGCCGCTCGCGGCGGCCGTGCCGGCCCCATCGGAAGGGACGAACAGCAGGTATGCACCCCCTCGGCGAAACCCCTCAGCCGCGCTCCACCAGCGAGGCCCGGACTCCCGCCGCCCCGGGCTCCGACGCACTCACCGTCACCGGCGCCTCGCCGGACGAATGGCATCAGGTGGTCGAGTGGGCCGCCGAGGAAGGGTGGAATCCCGGCCGCGACGATGCGGCCCTGTTCCATCCCACCGATCCCGCCGGGTTCTTCATCGGCCGCCTGGGCACCCGGGCGGTCTCGGCGATCTCGATCGTCAACTACTCGGAGCAGTTCGCCTTCCTCGGCTACTACCTGGTCCATCCCGACCACCGTCGGCAGGGGTTGGGCATGGCCACCTGGCAGGCCGCATTCCCGCACGCCGGAACCCGGACCATCGGCCTGGACGCCGTACCCGCCCAGACCGCCAACTACCAACGCGCCGGGTTCACCGCCGCCAATGACACCGTCCGCCACGGCGGCCGCCCCGAGCGGTCCGGCATCCCGGCAGCGGGAGCCGTGCCCGTCACCCCGGCACACCTCGACGCGATCGCCGCCTACGACCGGCAGTGCTTCCCGGCCGGACGGCGCGCCTTCCTCACCCGCTGGCTGACCGCCGCCGGCCACACCGCGTACGTCTATCTGCGCGACGGCGGGGTCGCCGGTTACGGAGTGATCCGGCCCGCCCGCGACGGCCATCGCATCGGCCCGCTCTTCGCCGACACTCCGCAGGGTGCCGAAGCGCTTTTCGACACCCTCGTCGCGCACCTCGGCCCGGACGAGGAAGTCTCTGTCGACATCCCCGAACCGCAGCATGCCGCCGGCGCGCTCGCCAAGGCCCGCGGCCTCACACCCCGCTTCCAGACCGTGCGCATGTACACCGGCCCCGTCCCCGATACCTGGATGGCGCGCACCTATGGGGTCACCAGTCTCGAACTGGGATAAACCGCGCCCGGACGACGGCGGCGGTCGGGTCCCGGTGGGCGCCGCACCGGGACCTGTGCCGCCTTCGGGGGCGGGTATCTGGCAACGACTTGATCGTTGTTGTGGCCCTACGGCCGGTTGTCCGTGTAGCGTCGAGTTCAGCTGTCATGGTTCCGAAGTACCGGTCGCCCGTGAGCGCGAGTTCACGGGCGTTTTGCTGTTCAGAGTCTCTGAGGGCCAGGGCGATCACCTCCGGATCCCGCACGGTGCGGGAACCGACTACGAGTCCCCTTGGAGGACAAATGGCCAGCGGAACCGTCAAGTGGTTCAACTCGGAAAAGGGCTTCGGCTTCATCGAGCAGGATGGTGGAGGCCCGGACGTCTTCGCCCACTACTCGAACATCGCCACCTCGGGCTTCCGTGAGCTCCAGGAGGGCCAGAAGGTGACGTTCGACGTCACGCAGGGCCAGAAGGGCCCGCAGGCGGAGAACATTCTCCCCGCCTAGTTCAACCCGACGATGCGCCCGCACCCACGACAGGGTGCGGGCGCATCGTGCGTTGCTGCCGCCACGAGCAGAGCCTTCAGGACGCCCGCCGCAGGACGCCGCCGAGGGGCGCGAGACCTTCGATACCGCACATCTGCGGAGCGGGGGCCGGGGCCCGGCGCGTATGCCGGCCCGGTCGGCTCATCTCGCGGGCTCCCGGACGGGCGCGTTGTGGCATGCGTGCGAGAGGAAGGCGCGGGCGGCGCGGCTCAGCGGGCCGCGCGGGTGCACGATGCCGACGGCGCGCAGCAGCGGCGGAGTGAAGGACCGCACCTCCACGCGGTGGCCGAAGGCCCGTAACACCATGTCCCGGTACCAGATCAGCGAGCCGCGCCCGTCGGTCACGCTGGTCACCCAGGCCAGCCGTTCATCCACTTCCGCCACGGTCACGGGGCGCACGCCGAGCCGGCCGAACATCGCCTCGAGCTCGGTGCGCCGGCCGGTGCCCGGGGTCGGCAGCACCATCCGCAGTCCACCCAGCATCCGGAACGGCATCGGGTCGGGCAGTCCTGATCCCGGCGGTGAGATGAGTACGACCTCGCGGTCCTGGAGGTGGTGCGTGGAGAGTTCCTTGTCGACGGGGAGATCGACCAGGCCGAGCTCCGCCCCGCCGTCGATCAGTGCCCGCACGAGCGCCTCGCGGCTGTCGTGCTGGCGGACGCGTACCTCGATGCCGCGATGGCGTTCGGTGAAGGAGGGCACCAGATCGGCGGCGAGGTCGAGGGAGAGGGTGGGGGTGGCGGCCAGCGTCAGCGTGCCGCGCGAACTGCCCGCGTGCACCGGACCGATGTCCTCGATCGCCTCCACGGCGTCAAGGACTGTCCGGGCCAGGCGTACGACACGCGAGCCCTCGGGGGTGAGGGTCGCCGCTCGGCCTCTGCGGTCCAGCAGCTCCACACCCAGATCGCGTTCCAAGGACTGGATGGAGCGGGAGAGGGCCGGCTGGGCGATATAGACGGAGCACGCCGCGGCGGTGATGGAGCGGCAGTCCGCGACGGCTACGAGATAGCGCAGCTGTTGCAGTGTGGGGGTCATGAGCGGACGTTAGCGGCCGGGCCCGGCGGCTGTAAGGGGCACTGAGGGGAACAAGTGTCCATTCAGCCAAGGGAGTTGAGCCGTGGCCGACAGCAGCCCATACCTCTGTGGCATGGGTGGCTGATGTGCGTTGACAGTGCCCGCCGACCGCCGCACGATTCAACGCGGCATGGCGGTTACTGACGGGTTACTCCTCCTGCGACACCCGTACACCCCCGGTACGCCGTCATCCGATCGTCACGGCCGTGGCCGTGGCCGTGGTGCCGTGCACCCCGCGGCAGTGAAGCAACGCGCCTCTGCTCCTCCGCCCGGCCCCGCTCGGAACACCAAGGAGAGCCCGTGACCTCTCAGCACCCCCGGCACTTCCGCCGGGATCTCGTCGTGGTGGTCAGCCCCTTCGAGGAGCCCCGTCCCCGGATGGTCGCGGCAGCGGAACGAGCCGGCGCGCTGGGCCTGCTCGACCTCGGCAGGGACCGCGACCGCGCGCGCGACGCGCTGGCCCGGCTTCACGGGCCCTGCGGCGTACGGGTACCGGACGGATGCCCGCTCACGCCCGACGAACTGCCCGATGCCGTGGACACCGTGCTGCTCACCGAAAGGTGGTGGCGGACCGGAACCGGCCACTGGGCGGCCGGCGGCCGGCGCCGGGTGTGGGCGGAGGTCGTCAGCCCGGCCGAAGCCACTGCCGCAGTCGCCGCCGGAGCGGACGGAATCGTTGCCAAAGGACATGAGGCGGGCGGCCGGGTCGGCGAACTGACCACATTCGTACTGCTGCAACGACTGCTCGCCGACCCGGGGTTGACCGTCCCGGTCCACGCGGCCGGAGGCATCGGCCCCCACACGGCCGCCGCCGCGGTCGCCGGCGGCGCCGCCGGCGTCGTACTCGACACGCAGCTCGCACTCACCACCGAGGGCGCGGACGGTCTGCCCCGCGCGGTCGCGGCCGCGATCCGGGCCATGGACGGCAGCGAAACCACCCTCGTCGCCGGTCACCGTGTCTACACCCGCCCCGATCTCGCACCACCGGAAGGGGACATCGCCGAGCTGCTCGGTGCCGGGGATCTGCGCACACAGCCGCTGCCCATCGGCCAGGAAGGGGCGACAGCCGCCCGGCTTGCCGCGCGTCACCGCACCACGGGCTCTGTCGTGCAGGCCGTACGGGCGGCCATCACCGACCACCTCGAAGCGGCCGTACGGGCCCGTCCTCCCCGGCCGCGCCCCGGCGCGGACCGGTCGCCGGCAGACCAGCCGGTGGAAGGGCGCGGGAAAGGGCGTCCGCCGGTGGACGAGCGTCCGCCCGTGGTTCAAGGCCCGATGACCCGGGTCAGCGACCGGTCCGCGTTCGCCTCCGCCGTGGCCGACGGCGGTGGGCTGCCCTTTCTCGCTCTGGCCGTGATGGGCGGCCGGGAGGTACGTGAACTGCTCACCGAAGCCGCTGAACGCCTGGCCGGCCGGCCCTGGGGCGTCGGGCTGCTCGGCTTCGCCCCGGATGAACTGCGCCGCGAACAGCTCGCCGCCGTCGCCGAAGCGCGGCCGCCGTACGCGATCATCGCCGGTGGCCGCCCCGCCCAGGCCGCCCCGCTCGAGGCCGCCGGAACCAGGACCTATCTGCACGTCCCCTCACCGGGACTGCTGGAGCAGTTCCTCGCCGAGGGAGCGCGGCGGTTCGTCTTCGAAGGGCTTGAGTGCGGCGGCCACATCGGCCCGCGTGCCGCCTTCCCGCTCTGGGAGGAGCAGATCGAGCGGCTGCTCTCCTGCCCCCACCCCGCCGAACTGGACGTGCTCTTCGCCGGCGGTATCCACGACGAGCGCTCCGCGGCGATGGCCGCTGCCGCCGCCGGACCGCTGGCCGGGCGCGGTGCCCGGACCGGCGTACTCATGGGCACCGCCTACCTGTTCACCGAGGAGGCCGTCGCCGCCGGAGCCGTAGTGCCGGGCTTTCAGCGGGCGGCGCTCGAATGCGACACCACCACACTGCTCCGCACCGCGCCCGGGCATGCGACACGCTGCGCCGCCACACCGTACGCCGGTACGTTCACCGCCACCGCGCAGCGGCTGCGGCAGGACGGCGCGAGCCCGGACGAGGTCTGGGAGGAGCTGGAGAAACTCAACCTCGGGCGGCTGCGGATCGCCAGCAAGGGTCTGCGCCACACCGCATCCGGACCCGTCCCGGTCGACGAGGACGAGCAGCGTGGCGAGGGACTGTACATGCTCGGCCAGATCGCCACCGCACGCGCTGAGACGACCACGGTCGCCGCCCTGCACGCCCAGGTGACCGATGGTGCGACGGCGCTGCTCGCCGAGCGCGCCGAACAGATCCGGGCTCTGTCCGCCGAGCCCGTTCCGCGCGAAGAGGCCCCGCTCGACATCGCCGTCGTCGGCATGGCCTGCCGTTACCCCGGCGCCGGCGACCTCGCCGGGTACTGGGCGAACATCGTCGCCGGCACCGACTCCGTGGGCGAGGTGCCCGACGACCGCTGGGATACGGCCGCCCACTACGATCCCGACCCGGCACGGGCAGGGGAGCGGACTCCGTCCCGGTGGGGCGGGTTCCTGCCGCCCGCCCCCTTCGACGCGCTCACCCACGGCATCGCCCCCGCCTCGCTCGGCAGCATCGAACCGGTACAACTGCTCGCCCTCGACGTCTCCGCCCGGGCCCTCGCGGACGCCGGCTACGCCAGGGATCGGCAGTTCGACCGCTCCCGCACCTCCGTCGTCTTCGGCGCCGAAGCCGGCACCGACCTCGCCGGCGCGTACGGCTTCCGTGCCCTCCACTCCGGCTACCTCGGTGAGCTGCCGCCCGAACTGGACGCCCAACTGCCGCGGCTGACCGAGGACTCCTTCCCGGGAGTCCTCGCGAATGTCATCGCCGGACGTGTCGCCAACCGCCTCGACCTCGGCGGAGCCAATTGCACGATCGACGCCGCGTGCGCCTCCTCGCTCGCCGCCCTCGACCTGGCCTGCAAGCAACTGCGCGACGGTGACAGCGACATGGCGCTGTGCGGCGGAGCCGATGTGCACAACGGCATCAACGACTACCTGATGTTCGCCTCCGTACGCGCTCTCTCGCCCACCGGCCGGTGCAGGCCCTTCGACGCGGCCGCCGACGGCATTGCCCTCGGCGAGGGCGTCGCCTGCCTCGTCCTCAAACGCCTCGCCGACGCCGAACGCGACGGCGACCGTATCTACGCCGTCGTCAAGGCCGTGGGAGCATCCAGCGACGGACGCTCGCTCGGCCTCACCGCACCACGGCCCGAGGGACAGCGGCGCGCCCTGGAACGCGCCTACCGGCGGGCCGGGGTCGCGCCCGCCGAGATCGGCCTCGTGGAGGCACACGGCACGGGCACTGTCGTGGGCGACAGCACCGAACTGGCCGTCCTCACCGAGGCCTTCGGCGGCGGTGGCGGAATCGGCTTCTGCTCGCTCGGCTCGGTCAAGTCGCAGCTCGGGCATACGAAGTGCGCGGCGGGCCTGGCCGGGCTCATCAAGGCGGTCCGGGCCGTGCACTCCGGCGTACGGCCGCCGACTCTGCACCTGACCAGCCCCAACCCCGACTGGCGGCCGGACAGCAGCCCCTTCTTCTTCGACACGGAGGCCAGACCATGGGCCGCGCCCGCCGGACGGCGGCTCGCCGCGGTCAGCGCCTTCGGCTTCGGGGGAACCAACTACCATGCTGTTCTCGCCGGGTACGCGGATGCGAGCGAGCCCGCGCACGGGCTGGACTCCTGGCCCGCCGAGCTGTTCTGCTTCCGCGGAGCCGACCGCGGGGCCGCGCTGGGCGCCATCGACCGACTCGCCGCCCGGCTGGAACAGAACGACGCGGCGGGACGTCCCTGGCCGCTGCGCGACCTCGCTGCCGAGGCTGCCGAGGTTGCCGAGGCTTCCGCGGACGAGGGCCGGGCAAAGGGGGCCGTCCAGGTCGCGGTCGTCGCCACCGGCCTGGACGACCTGGCCGAGAAGCTGGACCGGGCCCGGGAGTTCGTCTCCGGCGACGGTGTCCACGCAGCTGACGACACGCGCGCCCCCGGCCGGACCGCCTTCCTCTTCCCGGGGCAGGGCAGCCAGCGGCCGGGCATGCTGAGCGACCTCTTCATCGCGTTCCCACGCCTGCGAACGCTGCTGTACGACGTGGATCCGCGCCGCGTCGCCGCGATGTTCCCGCCCGCCGCCTTCACCCCCGAGGAGCGAGCCGCCCAGCGCGCCGCCGTCACCGACACCCGGACCGCCCAGCCCGCTCTCGGCCTCGTCGGCGCCGCCGCGCACCTGCTGCTCACCTCGCTGGGAGTACGTCCGGACTGCACGGCCGGGCACTCCTACGGCGAACTGGTCGCCCTCTGGGCGGCCGGTGCGTACGACACCGAGACCCTCCTGCGGCTCAGCGACCGCCGGGCCGAGGCGATTCTGGCCGCCGCCGGGGACGACCCCGGAGCGATGGCCGCCGTGCCGTCGGCCCCGGACGCCATACCCGCGCTGCCGGCCGGATGCGTCGTCGCCAACCACAACGCACCGCGGCAGAGCGTCATCTCGGGCCCGACCCCGGCGGTCGACTCCGCGATTGCCGCGTTGCGCGAGGCGGGTATCGCGGCCCAACGCATCCCGGTTGCCTGCGCCTTCCACAGCGAAGTGGTCGCCGGCGGAGCCGGTGCGCTGGCCGCAGAACTGGCCGGCACGGCCTTGAGCGCGCCCGTAGTCCCCGTCTGGTCCAACACCACCGCGCGCCCGTACCCCGCCGACCCGGCGGCTCTGCGGGAACTGCTGGCCCGTCAGCTCGCCGAACCCGTGCGCTTCGTCGAACAGATCGAGGCCATGTACGCGTCCGGGGTGCGCACTTTCGTCGAGGCCGGCCCCGGCCGGGTGCTCACCGGACTGGTCGGCCTCATCCTGGGGGACCGGCCGCACACCGCCGTCCCACTCGACATCCAGGGTGAGCACGGTCTGACCCGTCTGGTCACCGCGCTCGCCGAACTCGCGGTGGCGGGCGTCCCGATCGACCTCGAGCCACTGTTCGCCGGCCGTACGTCGGCGCTGCCCGCAGAGCCGCCGCGGCGCGCCGGATGGCTGGTGGACGGCCACCTCGTACGGACCGCGGACGGCGAGCCCGTGGCGGGCGGCCTGCTCCCCGCCCGTCGGGTGGCGGTGGCCGCCCGTCCGGTGCCGGCGGTGGACCACCGGGAAGACGTCGTGCTGGAATTTCTGCGCGGAGCGCGGGAACTGGTGGCCGCACAACGGGAGGTCCTGCTGGGCTACTTGGGTACGGGCGGGACACCGGCAACGCCATCGGCGCTGCCGACCGCGCCGGAGCCCGAGTCGTACGCCACCGTGCCGGCCGAGCACTCCGGGCCGCGACCCGTGGCCGGCCAGTCAGAGCCAGTGTCTCTGACACCCGATCAACTCATGGACGCGGTACTGGAGATCGTCCACATCCGCACCGGCTACCCGCGGGAGATGCTCGACCCCGGCCTCGACCTGGAGGCCGACCTCTCGGTGGACTCCATCAAGCGGGTGGAGATCATCGGTGCACTCGCCGACCGGATCGGGCTGCCACGGGGTGCGGACGGCCCGGCTGAATCAGCGGTGGAGGAGCTCGCCCGGCTGAAGACCATCAGCGGGATCGTCGACTGGATCGTCGCGCATGGCACGACCACTGGTCCGGTGGCGGATGCGGTGACGGATTCAGGACTGGTCACGGGTACGGGCCCGGTCACTGGACGGCCCGCGGGTGGGGATCGGCCTCCGGTCGCGGTCCAGGATCCGGCCGGGGCCGGGGCTGTTGGCCCGATCACCGAACGCGGCCCGGCGCGGCCCGCGCGGCTCCTGGTCGAGGTCACGCCCGTGGGCCCGCCCGCGACCCGCGACCCCGCGGACGTACTGCCCGGCCGACGGTTCGCCGTCGTCGAGGACGGACTCGGGGTCGCCGTCGCTCTCGCCGCGGCCCTCGAGGCCCGGGGCGCTGAGGTACGTACCGTCCACCAGGACCGCCTGGCCGATGCCGCCGGGTCCGACGCCGACGGTGTCGTGGACCTCAGCGCGCTGCGACCCGCTCCTGGCCCCGCGCTTCCGGAAGCCTTCGGCGCACTGCGCGAGACCCTGATCGCGGGAACCCGTCGGCTGCTGCTCGTCACCGGCTGCGGCGGAGCCTTCGGCCGTACCGCACAGGCACCGGGCGTCCCGGACGCACCGGACGCACCGGACGCACCGGACTCCCGGGGGTCCGCCGACCCGGACCCGATCCCCGGCGCCGGCCTCTATGGATTCGCCCGTACCGCCGCGATCGAGTACCCAGGCACTCAGGTACGCGCCGTGGACGTCGATCCCAAGGACCGGCCCGAGCGGATCGCCGCACATCTCATCGCCGAACTGTGCGCGCCCGAGGAGCCGGTGGTCGTCGGGTACACCAACGGCACCCGCAACACCCTGCGTACCGTCCCCGCCCCCCTCGCCGACACCGAACCCGCGCCACAGCTCCCCGTCGGCCGCGAAGCTGTCGTACTGCTCACCGGCGGAGCCCGCGGCATCACCGCCCGTGCAGCCATCGCCCTCGCAGCAGCCACCGGCTGCCACATCGAACTCATCGGCCGTACCCCGACCCCCGACGCCGCCGAGGATCCGGCCGTCGCCCACGCCCACGACCGGGTCGCCCTGCGCGCGGCTCTCGTCAGCCAGGGGCTGCGCACGCCCGCCGAGATAGAGGCGGCAGCTTCCCGCATCCTGGCCGCACGCGAGGTCCGGGCCACCCTCGCGGCTCTCACCGGCGTTGCCGCCTCCGTGCGTTACCACGCGGCCGACGTCACCGACTCCCAGGCCGTACGCGCTGTCATCGATGACATACGCGCACGCCACAGGCGCCTCGACGGGATCGTGCACGGCGCCGGAACCATCCAGGACAAGCTGCTCGCCGACAAGGACCCGGTCTCCTTCGCGCGGGTGTTCGCCACCAAGGTCGACGGGGCGCGGCACCTCGCCGACGCCGCCGCCGACCACGGCGACGCCCCCGCACCGGCCTTCCTCGTCCTCTTCGGCAGCGTCGCCGGTGTCTTCGGCAACCGCGGCCAGGCGGACTACGCGGCCGCCAACGACGCCCTGGACACGCTCGCCGCCACCCCCGCCTGGTCGCGCCGCTTCCCCGGCCGCGTCGTCGCCATCGACTGGGGCCCGTGGCCGGCCGAGGCCGGCGGAATGGTGACGCCCGAGCTGGAACGGATGTACGCGAGCCGGGGTATCCCGCTCATCGACCCGGCCGGAGGTACGGCCGCGTTCCTCGCCGAGCTGGCGCGCGGCACCGGTGGCCAGGTCGTACTCCTCGCCGAAGAGAGCCCTGCTCCGGGCGAGGCCCGCCGTGGCTGACCCGCGGGGCGGCCCCCGTCCGGCCGACGCCGCCATCATCGGCATGGGCGCCGTCTTTCCCGGCGCCGCCGACCTGTCCGCCTACCGGACCAACCTGATCGCGGGCACGGACGCCATCACCGACGTACCGCCCGGCCGCTGGGACCCCGAGGTCTACTACGACCCGCGCGGCGCCGAAGGAGTCGCCCGCAGCGACCGCTTCTACTGCCGGCGTGGCGGATTCATCGACGGTCTCGCCTCCTTCGACCCGACCAGTTTCGGCATCATGCCCGCCGCCGTGGCCGGGGCAGAGCCCGACCAGCTGCTCGCGCTGCGCGTCATCGCCGAGGCCGTGGCCGATGCCGGAGGCGAGGAGCGGCTGCCCGCCGACCGTTCCAGGATCGGGGTCATCCTCGGCCGCGGCGGGTTCATGGGCGTCGCCACCGCCCGTCTCGACCAGCGTGTGCGCACCGCCCACCAACTCGCCGCGACCCTGCGCGAACTCGTCCCTGAGCTGGACGAGGACCGGATCACTGCTGTCCGCGAGGCGTTCCAGGCCGGCCTCGGCCCGGAACGGCCGGAGGCGTCCATCGGCCTCGTCCCCAGCTTCACCGCCGCGCGCACCGCCAACCGCCTCGACTTCCGCGGCCCCGCGTACACCCTCGACGCCGCCTGCGCCTCCTCCCTGCTGGCCGTCGAGCAGGCGGCCTCCCTGCTGGCCGGCGGGAGCTGCGATCTGGTCGTCGCCGGGGCGGTGCACCACTGCCATATCGCCACCCTGTGGAGCGTGTTCACCCAGCTGCGGGCGCTCAGCCCGAGCCAGCACATCCGCCCCTTCGACCGGCGCGCCGACGGCACGCTGCTGTCCGAAGGCACGGGCGTCGTCCTCCTCAAGCGCCTGGCCGACGCCGAACGCGACGGCGACCGCGTCTACGCCGTCGTACGAGGAGTCGGCGTGGCCGGAGACGGCCGGGCGGCGAGCCTCATGAGTCCCCTGGTGGACGGCCAGGTACGCGCCCTCACCCAGGCCTGGGCACAGGCCGGTCTCGACCCGGCCGCGCCCGGCGCGCTCGGGCTGCTGGAGGCGCACGGCACCGGGACGCCGGTCGGCGACGAGGCGGAACTCGCCACCCTGGCACGGGTCTTCGGCCCTCCCGCTGCGGGCGCCGAACCGGTCGCGATGGGCTCGGTGAAGTCGATGCTCGGACACACCATGCAGGCATCGGGGATGGCCGGGCTGATCAAGGCCGCGCTCGCCGTGCACGACGGGATCCTGCCGCCGACCCTTCACCTCGAGGACCCGCACGAGGACTTCGCCCGTACGCGTATGCGCCCGGTGACGGAGGCGGAGCCCTGGGAGCGGGGGAAGGCGCCGCGCCGGGCAGGCGTGAACGCGTTCGGCTTCGGCGGGATCAATGCGCATGCGGTGCTGGAGGAGCCGCCCGGGGCCTCGGTTCCGGCCGCCGCCCCCGGTCGGCGGCGGAACCGGGATGCGGCTCACGCCGAGCCGGACTCCCGAGGCCCCGGCAGGTCCGGGAACAGGGTCGGTCATGGGAGGATCCCGCCGCCCCAAGCGGAGCGGCGCATCCCGACGGCGGGGGGCGCGATGACACTGCTTGCCGCCGCCACGTCGCGTGAACTCGCCCGCCTGGTCGAGGGGTTGTCGGTTCCGGGTCAGGTCCCCGCGCCGCCCCCGTCCGACGGCCCCTGCCGCCTCGCCGTCCTCGGACTCACACCCAAGCGCCGGGCCCTGGCAGCGGCGGTCATCGCCAGAGGCAAGCCGTGGCGCGGTCGCGGCGGCGTCTGGTTCACCCCGAGCCCGCTCCTCGGGCACGGCGCCGCCCGCCTGGCGTTCCTCTTCCCGGGCCTGGAACCGGACTTCACACCGTGTGTCGACGATGTCGCCGACCGCTTCGGACTGCCGAGGCCTGCCCTGACCGGCGGCGGCACCCTGGTGGAACGGGCGGTCGACGCCATAGCCGTCGGACGGTTCTTCGCCCGCGTCCTCCCCGAACTCGGCATCGAGGCCGACCTGCTCGCCGGGCACAGCCTCGGCGAATGGACCGCCATGGTGGTTGCCGGGATGTACCCGCAGAGCGCCGTCGACACGTTCCTCGACTCGCTGCGCCCGGGCGATCTCGACGTCCCCGATCTGGTGTACGCGGCACTCGGCTGCGGTGCGAGCCGGGCCGCCGACGCGCTGCGCGGGCTGGACCGCATCGCCGTCAGCCATGACAACTGCCCGCACCAGTCGGTGCTGTGCGGCGAGCCCGGTCCGGTGGCCGAAGCGCTGAGCCGGCTGGCCGCCGAGGGCGTGCTCGCACAGGAGCTGCCCTTCCGCTCGGGCTTCCATACGCCGATGTGGGCGCCGTATCTCGATCAGGTGCGCTCCGCGTTCGCCGCGCTGCCACTGCGTCCGCAGACAGTGCCCGTGTGGTCGGCGACCACGGGCACCGCGTATCCGGAGCCCGAGCACGAAGTCCGTGAGGTGGTGCTGCGCCACTTGCTGGAGCCGGTGCGTTTCCGGGAGCTGACGGCGCGGCTGTACGCGGAGGGTGTACGGGCCTTTGTCCAGATGGGCCCGGGCAGCCTCCCGGGTTTCGTGGGGGACACCCTGCACGGCCGGGCTCACCTCGCGGTCTCGGGGGGCGCAGGCCGCGGTGGCAACGGTCTCGACCAACTGCGAAGACTGGCCGCGGCGTTGTGGACGGAGGGGCTGAACCCCCGCTGGGAACGGCTGACCGGGCCCGAGCCGACCGCGCTCGTGTCATCCGACAGGCCCACGGCCGACGCGCAGAGCGTCGTGCGGCCCGACGGCGCCGCACCCCTCCAGCCGGCGGCGCACACCGCGCCTGCCGGCGCGCACGGTTCCTTACGGCTCGATCTCGGCTCCCCTCTGGTGAGCATCGGCGGCGCCGCGCCCTCGCTGCACCTGGGCGGGCCGGCCCGGCCGACCCGGTCGTCCATCGCCGGGCACCCGGCGCTGCTGTCGGCCCTGGACGCCGTACTGGAGGAGACGGAAGGCGCGGTACGCACCGTCGTCGAGGCCTGCCGGGCGGCGGCGCCCGCCGGCGCACCGAGTGCCCGCCAGTCGTCGCCGTACGCGCCCGGGGTCCCCGCCCCGCCGGCCGTCGGGGACTCCGCCGGGCCCCACAGCGCTGGGCAGCAAGCCGCACCGGCGGCCTCCCGTGTCCCGGCCGCCCCCGCGCCGCCCCCCGGCCACCGCACCCGGCGCAGGCTCTCCCTCGAGACCATGCCGTACGTCCGTGACCACTGCGTCTATCTCCAGCCCGACACCTGGCCGGAGTCCTCCGACCGCTTCCCTGTCGTTCCCATGACCACGCTGCTGGAGCTGGCCGCCGACGCCGCGCGCCAATCGGCGCCCGGACGCGTGGTGGCCGGCTTCGACGATGTAAGGGCGCTGCGCTGGCTGCCCGTAGCTCCGCCCGTCGATGCGGAGATCATCGCGACACCCGCCGCCGACGGCAGCGGCCGGGTACACGTCGCGATAGGCGGCTGCGCGACCGTCACCGTCGTGCTCGCCGACCGGCACACCTCCCGCCTCGCCCCCGACTCCGCCCCACTCACCCGCGAAGAACCGCCACCCGTCAGCGCCGAGGCCCTCTACCGCGACCGGTGGATGTTCCACGGGCCCGGTTTCGCCGGCGTTCACGAAGTGACCGCCGTCGCCGAGGACGGCATCCGCGGGGTGCTGCGCGCCCTGCCCGCGCCGGGCGCGCTGCTGGACGCGGCGGGGCAACTGCTCGGGCACTGGATGCAGTTGCGCCTGACCGCCGACCGGCTGGTCTTCCCGGCGTCGCTGGAGCGTGTCCGCCTGTACGGTCCGGCCCCGCGTGACGGCGAACTCCTGCGTGCCACCGCCCGGATCCGTTGGGTGCGGCCGGACTCCGTACGGGGCGACGTGGAACTCACCTCCGCCGACGGCACACTCCGGGCCCGGCTGGAAGGCTGGACCTACAGGCGCTTCGCCGCCGACGAGCGGGTGTGGCCGATGAAGTTCACTCCCGAGATCTGCGGCATCGGCGAGCCTCAGCCCGGCGGCTGGTGCCTGGCCCGGCGGCGCTGGACCGACCCCGCATCCCAGGAGCTGGTGATGCGGCGCTACCTGGGCGCCGCCGAACGCGCGGTGTACGAGCAGCGCCCGCCGCGAGCCCGCGCGGCCTGGCTGCTCGGGCGAATCGCCGCGAAGGACGCGGCGCGTCAGCTCCTGTGGGACGGCGGAGCGGGGCCGCTCTTCCCCGTGGAGATCCCGGTCGGCAACGACGAGCACGGCCGGCCCCGCGCGGAAGGTCCGCTCGCCGCCGGACTGTGGCTCTCCCTCGCCCACAAGGACCGGCTGGCTGTCGCGTACGCCCATCCCGCCCACGCTGTCGGCATCGACATAGAGGCCGTCACCGACGACCCCGGCGCACTGAGCCGTATCGCGCTCACCGCCGACGAGCGGCGACTCGCCGGGCAACTCGCGGCGAGGGAGGGGTCGGACGGGGCGCAGGCGCTCACCGCGCTCTGGTGTGCCAAGGAAGCCGCCGCCAAGGCGGAAGGGACGGGTCTGGGCGGACGCCTGCGGCAGTGGACCGTCACCGACGGATCCACCGGGCTCCGTGTGATCTCTCCCGAGGGCCGCAGCCACACCGTTCGGATCAGCACGGTCCAGGATCGGCCCGGCCCGGACACCCCACCCGAGTCCTTCGTGGTCGCGTGGACAGTCCCGGCCCCCACCCCCGCCCGCTCAGCCACCCCCACCCCCACGGAGGCCAGCCATGGCATCTGACCCCACGGCCGAACGCATACTCGCCGAGATCACCGCCATGCTCGTCGAGACGGTCGGCGACGAGTTCCTCCTCGCGGACGAGGTCACCCTGCAGACCACGTTCAACGAGGACCTGGCGCTGGAGAGCATCGAGTTCGTCGCACTCGCCGAACTGCTCCAGCAGCGGTACGGCGCAGCGGTGGACCTGATGGCGTTCCTGGCCGAGAAGGACATGGAGGAGATTCTGGCCATGACGGTCGGCGACCTCGTGTCTCATATCGCCGGCACACCAGCGACGGCTCGCACGTCCACGCCCGTCCCGGCGACCGCTCCTGCCCCGGCCGCCTGAGCCCGCCATGGCCGAAGTCCTCGCCAACTCCCTCCGCTTCCACGTCCACCGGCTGCCCGGCGGCGACGTGAGCCGTACCGCGGGCACGACCGCCGTCTTCCTCCACGGCCTGGTCGTCGACAACCTCTCCAGCTTCTACGCCACCCTCGCCGTCCCCGCGGCGCGGGCCGGCCACGACGTCGTCCTCTACGACCTGCGAGGGCACGGCCGCACCGAGCGCCCGCCCACCGGTTACGACATCGGCACCGCGGTACAGGACCTGACCGCCCTGCTCGCCGCCCTCGGCCTCGACGAACGCTCCGTACACCTCATAGGCAACAGCTATGGCGGCACCATCGCTCTGCACACCGCCCTGGCGCGCCCCGACCTCGTCGCCGGGCTCGTCCTGGTCGAGGCCCCACTGAACGGTCCCTGGATCGAGAACATGCTCGACACACTGTCCGTCGCCGCCCTCGCCCTCGAAGGCAGCGAGGTGCCGCAGGAACTCTCCTCGCTCGGTGCGCGCAAGGCCGCCCGGCTGACCGCCACGGCCGACGAACTCCTCAACCGCACCACGCTGATCGACGACATCGCCGCGAGCCGGCCGTTCATGCCCGCGGACTTCGCGCGGGTGCGCTGCCCGGTGCTTGCCGTCTGCGGCGAGCACTCCGAACTCGTCCCGGGTGCCCGGGAACTGGCCCGTCACGCACCGAACTGCACCGTCCGTATCATCCCGGGCCTGGGCCACGACGTACTCCAGGGCGGCACCGAAGAGCTCCGGCACGCGGTGCTCGGCCGACTGGCCGAAGCCGCGCGGCCACGCTCCGAAGGCGCCGATACCTCCGAAGGCTCCGACCGTTCCGACCGCACCGGGCGTGCCCCGGCGGTGGTCGTATGAAGGTCCTGTTCGTCGTCCCGCCTCTCGCCGGGCACATCAACCCCACCGTCGCCGTCGCCGCCGAACTGGCCGCGCGCGGTCACCGGGTGGCCTGGACGGGCCCCGCCGAAGTGCTGCCCCGACTCCTGCCGGCGGGCGCCGCGCTGTTTCCCTCCGGCGACCGCGCGGGGCCCGCGGGGTACGGCTCGCTGCACGCGCACTGGCGTGATCTGCGCGGCGTCGGCGCGCTGCGCTTCCTCTGGGAGGAGGCGCTCATCCCGCTTGCCCGGGCGATGCTGCCGGGTGTCGAGGCGGCGGTCGACGCCTACGCCCCCGATCTGCTCGTCGTCGACCAGCAGGCCCTCGCCGGGGCGGTGATCGCGCAGCGGCGCGGGCTGCCGTGGGTGACGTCGGCGACGACCTCGGCCGAATTCACCCGGCCCTTCGCCGGCTTCCCCAGAGTGGGGGAGTGGGTGGCGGACCGGATCGCCGGACTGCTCGCCCACTCCGGCGCACCGGGCGGCTGGGACCCGCGCTTCTCGGACCGCCTTGTCCTGGTCTTCTCCACGCTCGAACTGGTGGGTGCGGACGAGCCGTACCCGGGGCACTACGCCTTTGTGGGCCCCGCGCTGAGCGCCCGCCCGTCGGACGGCTCGGCCTTCCCGTGGCAGCGGCTCGATCCCGTACGACGGCGGGTCCTGGTGTCGCTCGGCACCCTCAACGGTGAGGCCGGCGGCCGCTTCTACGCCGCGGTGCTGCAGGCTGCCGAACGGTTCGCCGACCGCGTGCAACTGATCCTGGCCGCGCCCGCGGACGTGGTCGGCGCGGTACCGGACCGTGTTCTGCTTCTGGAGCACGTTCCCCAGCTCCAGCTGCTGCCCCACCTCGACGCCGTCGTCTGCCACGGCGGCCACAACACGGTGTGCGAGGCACTCGCGCACGGCCTGCCACTGGTCGTCGCTCCGATCCGGGACGACCAGCCGATCGTCGCCCAGCAGGTCGCGGCGGCCGGGGCCGGGATCCGGGTCCGCTTCGGCCGGGCCCGCGCAAACGAACTCCAAGACGCGATCGCCGCCGTACTCGACGACCCCGCCCACCGCCGGGCCGCCCGCCGTATCCAGGCCTCGTTCGCCGCGGCCGGCGGTGCCGCGGCCGCGGCCGACCAGTTGGAGAAACTGATATGACGCCTTTCCCGACTGACCTCCCATGGGCCGCGATCGTCGCACTGGCCGGGCTCACCGCGGGCACCGTGCGCGCTCGCCGCAGGCTGCGCGCCGTACCCGTCCTGGACCGGGCCTCCGACAGCCACAGCACACCGCCTCCGGGCCAGTGGCACCTGATCAGCGCCCGCGGAGTCGAGGTCGACGACGCCACCGTGCGCGCCGCCGTCGCCCACGCCGAACGGACCGGCCTGCAGGTACTCGACCTGGTTCCCGCCCGCCTGGACACGGAACGCGCTCTGAGCCTGCTCCGGCTCCTCGACCTCAGCGCCGCCCGCTACCACCGCACGGCCGACGGCCGCGGCGCCGGACAGGCCCTGCTGATCGCCGAGGATGTCCGGCGCCGGGCAGGCGTGGACTGCGACACCGGTCCCCATGCGCGTCCGGGCCCCGCCGAGCTGCACATCCTCCTGAAGCGACTGAAGCCGTACGCCCCCGCCGCGACCGGCGTCGCCATCGCACCCGGCCTGGCCGCCCCGCCCCCCGACCCCGCCCGCCGGGCCGTGGACCTGCGCGCCCAGGGCCTGCCACCGGGCCTGCTGACCGTCGCTCAACTGGCCGGTCTCGCCCTGCTCGTCCGGGCGGCCGTCGCGGACGGCGGCTGGGGGGCCGCGGCCGCCGCGCTGTACTGGCTGCAGCCCGCCCTGGTCCTCGGCGGCCCCCGTAGCCCGCTGCGCCCGGCCGATCTGATCCGTGCCACCGCGGCGCGGCCCCTGTATTCGCTGGGCTCCGCGCTGCGTACGGCGGCGAGCGACCGCTCCGGACCGGCCGGACCGGCTGTCGAGCTGGAGTCGCTGCGCCCCGGCTATGCCGCCGAACTCAAGGCCGGCACCGACCGGTTCTTCGAGCCCCGCCGCGCAGACTGCCCCTGGTGCGGCTCCACCCAGCTCTCGGTGCGCATCCGCGTACCCGATCTGCTCCAGGGCAAGCCGGGCCGTTTCACCCTTGAACAGTGCCGCGAGTGCAGGCATGTCTTCCAGAACCCCCGACTTTCCCTGGACGGCCTCGACTTCTACTACCGCGACTTCTACGAGGGCCTGGGCGTCGGAGGCGCGGCCCAGGTGTTCGGCACGATGGGCCGCTCCTACCGTGCCCGCGCCGCCATGCTGAAACCGTTCGGGACGCCCACCGCCTGGCTCGACGTGGGCACCGGGCACGGTCACTTCTGCGACAGCGCGCGCGACATCTGGCCAGGCACCCGCTTCGACGGTCTGGACATGAGTGCCGCCGTACGCGAGGCGGAGGTACGCGGCTGGGTCGGCACCGCCCACCAGGGCCAGTTCCCCGATCTCGCCGCCGGGCTCGTCCACCGCTACGACACCGTCAGCATGTACCACTACCTGGAGCACACCCGCGAGCCGCTCGCCGAACTCGACGCGGCCGCCGCCGTGCTGGCCCCCGGCGGGCATCTGCTCATCGAGCTGCCGGACCCCGAATCACGGCTCGCCCGCATCCTCGGCGCGCACTGGCTGCCCTGGTTCCAGCCCCAGCACCAGCACCTCATCCCGATCGCCAACCTCCGGCAGGCACTCGCCGACCGCGGATTCACCGTCCTGGCGGAGGAGCACGGCGCGGCCCATCAGGCCTGCGACTTCGTCGGCGCCGTCCTCCTCACCGTGAACCGGCTCGCTCCTCACCCCTACGCCCCGTGGGGTCCGGGCACCGCGACCCGCACCCGAAGGGTGGTCCGCTCCGTCGTGCACACCGCCGCGCTGCCGTGCTTCGCCGTCGCGGCGGCCCTGGACAGAGTGCGTGCGGGCGTGGCCCGCGCCACCGAGGGCGGCAATGCCTACCGCCTGCTGGCTCGCAGGACGCCGACGGCTCACGAGACGGGGTGACGGACATGAGTACGGCCACGAGCACGCCGGACATCGCCCGTCGCCACACCGCCGACCCGCTCTTCCGGTTGGTGGCCTACGCCCTCGAATCGGCGCACGACCGCCCCCCGGCCACCGTGTGGAGCGCCCCCCACGCCTTCCATCTGGGCTCGCCCCGTGTCGTCGCCGCGGCGGACTGGCCCGTGGCGGCGGCTGCGGCCCCCCGCGAGGACGGCCTGGTACGGCTGAGCTCCCTCGCCCACCCCGCGCAGAGCTGCGAACTCCCGCTCAACGGGCCGCCCTTGGCCCACCCCGACTGGGCCGCCCGCAGCTACGCACTGCTGCGCACCATGGCCCGCGCCGGGTACGGCAGTGGCGGCATCGACCTGCACATCCACTCCACGCTGACCGCGGCGGCCGGACTCTTCAGCGCGGAGCCGCTGGAGTGCGCCGTGGCGCTCGCGGTCGCCGATCTGCACGCCGGCCGCGCCGGACCGCGGCTGCCTCGTCGCCGTCTCGCCGCCCTCGCCAGGGCTGCGGCGCCCTCCGGCGACGAGGCCTTGCGGGAGGCCGTGCTCTTCGCCCGCTCCGGCACGGCTCTGCTGCTCGACAACGGCCGCCGACGGCGTACCCCCTTCGACCCGCCCGAACACGGGGCGAGGCTGATGCTCCTGGTGACACGCGGCCAGGGACCCGGCGCCGCCGACCTCCGGAGCGCACTGGACGCCGCTCGGCGCGCAGGTGCGTTCGCCGCCTGGCGGCCCGGACGAGAGCCGGGGCGCAGCGCCCTGGTGCTGCTGCCGCAGGACCGTCTGACGACCGTCCGTTCCACCGTGGCCGAGGAGTTCCGCAGCAGCGGACGGCCCGTGCCGCGCTTCCTGAACATCGCGGTGGCGGGCGCGGCCCGCCGCGAGGAGTGATAGGAACAAGGAGGAGCACCGTCATGAGACCAAGAGCCCTGCCGGAACGGGCACCGCACGGCAGCAGCACCCGGAAGTGGCGCGCGGCTGCCGCCGGGATCTTCGGCACCCTCTGTCTGATCGCCGCCCCCGGGACGGCCGACTCCCACGCCGCGGCGCCGAAGACGGCTGCCGCACTGCCCAGTTACGACCACGTCGTGGTCGTCGTCTTCGAGAACAAGCAGTACGGCGAGATCATCGGCAGCTCCAACGCGCCCTACATCAACCAGCTCGCGAACGCCGGCGCCAGTCTGACCGGCATGCGGGCGCTGACCCACCCCAGCCAGCCGAACTACTTCAACCTCTTCTCCGGCGGCACCCAGGGCATCACCGGCGACGGCTGCTACACGCCGCAGTCCATGAGCGCCGCCAACCTCGGACAGGAGCTGATCGCCGCCGGCAGGACATTCGCCACCTATAACGAAGACCTGCCGAGCGAGGGCTCCACCGCCTGCACGAACGGCCAGTACGCGCAGAAGCACAACCCCTGGTTCGCCTTCAGGAACGTGCCTCTCAACACCGGCAAGACCTGGACGCAGTTCCCGAAGAGTGACTTCACCCAGCTGCCGCAGCTGTCGTTCGTCGTCCCGAACCAGTGCAATGACATGCACTCGTGCCCCGTCGGCACGGGAGACACATGGATGAAGAACAACCTCGACACCTACGCACAGTGGGCCAAGGCCAACAACAGTCTGCTGGTGCTCACTTGGGACGAGGACAACTACCTCGGCTCCAACCGGATCGCCACGGTCTTCTCCGGGGCCAAGGTCAAGCAGGGCACGTTCAGCGGCGCGTACAACCACTACAACCTGCTGCGCACCTTCGAGGACCTGTTCGGTACCACCCACGCAGGCAACGCGGCGAGCGCGACCTCCGTAACCGAGGTCTTCGGCGACAGCACGCCGCCCGGCGGGGATCTGAGCGTGGCCGACCCCGGTGCGCAGACCTGCAAGTTCAACCAGAGCTGCACCATCCAGATCACCGCGACCGGCGGCAGGGCTCCGATCAAGTACAGCGCCTCCGGACTGCCGTTCGGCCTGTCCATCGACACCTCGACCGGCCGTATCACCGGAAAGCCCTGGCAGACCGGCACCCTCCGGAGCACCGCCACGGCCGCCGACGCCACCACGGCCTCCGCCGGCACCACTTTCCCTCTGACCGTCAACTGGTTCTGATCCCTGATGTTCTGACGGTATCTCAGCCACTGGAAGGGAGACACCCGTGTATCTGTCGGCCGGCCGGGCCGCCGACACCACCGCGGGTGTACGCCGCACCCGGCCGGGCCCCCCGCGCGGCACCGGAGCCCGCCGCGCGGTCGCCGGCAACGTCATCGCCCTCGGCGCGGTCAGCCTGGTCACGGATGTCTCCGCCGAGATGGTCACCGCCGTACTACCGCTCTATCTCGTCGTCGGCCTCGGTATGTCCCCGCTGGCCTTCGGCGCCCTCGACGGTCTCTACCAGGGTGCGACGGTGCTGTCCCGGCTGCTCGGCGGACACCTCGCCGACCGCGCCCAGCGCCGCAAACTCGTCGCCGGCACCGGCTATGCCCTGTCCGCCTTCTGCAAGCTCGCCCTGCTCGCCGCCACGACACCCTGGGCGGTCGGCGCCGTGCTCGCCGCCGACCGCACCGGCAAGGGACTCCGCACCGCCCCACGGGACGCGCTGATCTCTTTGTCCTGCCCGCCCGAGGAGCAGGGCAGGGCCTTCGGAGTGCACCGGGCGATGGACACCGCGGGCGCCCTGCTCGGCCCGGTCGCCGCATTCGCCGTGCTGTGGGCCGCACGCGACGGCTACGACGCGGTGTTCGTGGTCAGCTTCTGCGCCGCCGCACTTGGCGTGCTGCTGCTTGTGCTCTTCGTACGGGAAGGCGCCACGCGAAGTCCCGCGGCGGAGAACCGGCAGCGACCCGGCCGGAGGTCGCTGCGCACCCTCGCCCGCACCCCCGGCCTGCCACGGTTGTGCCTGATCGCCGCACTGCTCGGCGTGGTCACGGTGAGCGACTCGTTCCTCTACCTGCTGCTCCAGCGCCGCCTCGGCCTGCCCACTGCGTACTTCCCGCTGCTGCCTGTCGGCACCGCCGCCGGGTTCCTGCTGCTGGCCGTGCCGCTCGGCCGGCTGGCCGACCGGATCGGCCGCCGCGCGGTCTTCCTCGCGGGCCATGGGGCGTTGCTCTTCGCATATGTGCTGCTCCTTGCGCCCGGCACAGGCGGACCGGCTGCGGCCGGGTGCGTACTGGTCCTGCTCGGTGTGTTCTACGCGGCCACCGACGGCGTGCTGATGGCAGCAGCGGGCCCGCTGCTGCCGCCGCATCTGAAGGCGAGCGGCCTCGGCCTCGTCCAGACGGCCGGGGCCCTCGCGCGTTTCGTGGGCTCACTGCTCTTCGGCGCGGCGTGGATGTACCTCGGGCCCGAAGGCGCTCTGACCGCGGCTGCCACCGGCCTGGCCCTCGCCATGGCGGTGGCCGTCGTCCTCCACCGAGGGAGTCACTCATGAGCATGCGGGCCCGACTGCTCATCCTCGCCATCGCCACCGTGGTCCTGGCCGCGGTCGCCGCCGTGGCCACGCTGCGGGCCGCCGACCGCGCCACCGAGCACGAGCGGGCCAGGCCCGGCGAACCGGTCGCCCGAGCCGGTGCGGTGACGTTGCGTCAGCCCGGTCGGCTCCTCTTCCGCAACCTCGCCTGGGGCCCGCAGCGCGATCACATCTCCTCCGTTCCTCTGACCGGCCCGGCCGGCCCGCGCACCGCCGCGCCCGGCAACTGCCTGCGCTTTCACGCGGCCGCCGGCACAGGCATCTGCCTCCGAGCGACTGGCGGAGTGATCCCCGGCCACGAAGCCGTGCTCCTCGACACGCGGTTGCGGCCCGTCCGTACGTTCCCGGCACCCGGAATGCCCACCCGCGCCCGGGTGTCCCCGAGCGGGCGACTGGCGGCGTGGACGGTCTTCGTCAGCGGAGACTCATACGCGGGCGGCGCCTTCTCCACCCGTACCGCCATCTACGACACCCGCACCGGCACCCTCCACGCCGATCTCGAGAGCTTCACCGTGATCAGGGACGGGCGCCGGCACCGGGCCGCCGACCACAACTTCTGGGGCGTCACCTTCGCCGCCGACGACAACCGCTTCTACGCGACCCTCGCCACCGGCGGCCGTACCTATCTGGTCGAGGGCGACCTGGCCCGGCGCACTCTGCGCACCGTGCGCGAGAACGTCGAGTGCCCCTCCCTGTCCCCGGACGGCACACGGATCGCCTTCAAGAAGCGCGTCCCCGGCGCCCCCGCCGCCACCCCCTGGCGGCTGCACGTGCTGGACCTGCGCACAGGCAGGGAGACCGCGCTCGCCGAGCGGAGAAGCGTCGACGACCAGCCCTTGTGGCTGACCGGCGACACGCTCCTCTACGCACTGCCCGGCGATTTCGGTGCCGACCTCTGGTCGATTCCGGCGGACGGCGGCGGAACACCCCGGATGACCGTGAAGTCCGGCACGTCTCCGGCCGTCATCGCCTGAGCCTTCATCACCCGAGCCGTCATGCCCGAGCCGTCTCCGGATTCGTCCGGCTCCTCAGGTCACGGGTGAGTTCGGCAGGAGGGGAGACGACTCCGACCCCGAGGCGGGTCCGGAAGGAGATTCCGGGACCGCGGGAGGCGGTGGCGCAGGCAGCGAGGACGTCGGGGGCTCGGAGGACTCAGGCCGCAGATTCGGTTTCCCCGGGGACGGGGTTGAGCTGCCGGGCGGCGGGGATGCCGGGGGCTCGGAGGACTCGGGCCGCAGGTTCGGTTGTGCAGGGGACGGGGTTGAGCTGCCGGGCGCCGGGGATGCCGGGGGCTCGGAGGACTCGGGCCGCAGATTCGGTTTCCCCGGGGACGGCGACGAGCTGCCGGGAGAGGGCGATGACTCGCCCGGGGACGGCGACGACGTGTCGGGGAAGCGCGGCAGCTCTTGTCTCACCGGAGGGGAGGTCTTCTTGTCATGGCGGCCGGTGTCGCCCCTGTCGCGGGAGAACCAGTCATTCTTGTGCGGGTCGAACACGATGAACACGTTCACCACCGTGACGGAGGGCGCCACGACCACGACGTTCGAGGGCCGGTACGCGGGCCAGGGGTCACCTTTCGGTTTGGGTGTGCCCTTCAACGGGACCAGAGGCCGCAGCGGATTGCCGCAACCGCAGCGCACCTGCGGCACGCCCCGGCCGTCGACGAGCACGGCCGTACCGGCCTGCAGGACCGCCTGGTAACTGGTGGTGGCGCCGTTCTTGTAGCCGTGGTTGGTGACCCGGGTGTCCATGCCGAGCTGTACGGGCGTCAGTGACCGCAGGTATGCGGGAACGGCGGCGGGCGCGATGCCGTGGACCGAGGCGAACGCCCGGTTCTTGGCCGGATCGGCCGTGAGAGAGCTGACCTGCTTCTCCACGTCGCAGCTGGCAACCTTTCGGGTCCCGGTGTAGAGGCCGGGGGTCGATCCCCGCACACTGCGGGTGGCGTTGGCCGGGGTGCTCGGCAGTCTGGGAAGCGTCGGTGGAGGGGTGCTCTCCCGCGCCGTGGATTCGGTGAACGGATCCGGGCCGGTGGAGCCGGCGGGTTCGAGGACCACCTCGGCAGCCTTGGCCGATTCGTTGGGACGGGTGAAGACGATGGTCAGCACCACCGCTACCACGAGCGCGGCGGCGATCGCCGCAATCCGTGGGACGGACCGCCACCAGGGGTGGCCGGGGCCCTCGCCCGGGCCCTGCGGCGGTCCGCCCGGTCCGCCGGTGCCGCCTGTGCCGCCCGGTCCGGTGCCGCCGAAGCCCCCGCCGCTCGGTGGGGGCTTCGGCGGCACCGGACCGGGCGGAGGCGTCGAACCCGGCCGCGACGGGCCTGAGAGCGGGCCCGAGGGAGGTCCGGTGGGACGTTCGGACGGTGGCGGTTGGGCACTCACGGGCTCTTCTTCCCAGCGTAGGAATCGCGCAGCGCAGGAAACTCGGCACAGGAATGTCAGCGAATGTGGGTGAAAGTGAAGTATTCTCACTTTCCTTCCTTGACCGTCACTATTGTGTGCGCCGCACCCCTCCGGCCCGCAAGCTGACGCGGTCGGCTCTCCCGGGGGGCGGAGTGCCGGACCCCTGTTTAGCGTGGCAGCGTGAGCCAGCAGCTATCCAGCGAACGGGCCGGCAGGAGACGTGCCTCCCACGGCTGGCGTGACGCCCTCGCAGCGGTGCTCGCCGGGCTGGCCCTCATGATCGTCACGGCCTCTCTCGGCCTGTGGGCGGCGGGCGCGGCAGAGCTCCCCGGGAACGCGTTTCCGCGGGTCGTCGCGGCCGTCGTCGTGATGGCCGTCGGCGGCTCGGTCGACCTCTCGGGAGACGCCGGGCTGATCGCCGAGACGCAGGCGGGCCTCACGGTGATGCCTCTCTCGGTGACCCTCGCCGGGGCCCTGGTCATCGCCGGCGGCTTTCTCCGGCCGCTGCGGAACCGAGCCGTCGCCAGTACCCGCGAACTGACCGGCTGGGCCGCCAGGATGGCGGCGGTGTGGGCGCTCGCACTCATCGCCCTCGCGGCCCTGGCCCGCCACAGCTTCGCCGTCCGGCCCGGGGACCGGACGATCGCGGACATCGGCGACCTGCTGGACGCATCACCCGAGGTCGGGTTCCGGGCCGACATCGCTCTCACCCTGGTGTTCGGCCTGCTGTGGCTGGCGGCCCTGCTCGTGCTGGCCCTTCTCGTCTCGCGCAAGGCGCCGCTGCCCGCCCGGCTGGTGCGCTTCCAGGAGTCGGTGCGCCCCGCAGCTTTCGCCATGGTGGCGCTGCTGATGGCGTACGTCGTACTGGGGCTGGTCATCGGACTCGTCGTCCTGGTCACCCGTGGTCACCCGGCCGAGACGTGCGCCGTGCTCCTCCTCGGACTGCCGAACCTCGCCTGGCTCGCCCTCACGCTCGGCCTCGGCGCTTCCTGGGAGGGGAAGGTGCAGGGCCCCTTCGGGCTGCCGGTGCCGCACGTGATGGACTCGGTACTGCGCACCTCGGACGGCTCCACCCTCAACCTGAGTTCGCTCACCCAGTACGACGGACGGGCCTGGTGGCTGCTGGTCGTCGCCGCGCTCCTGCTGCCCGCCGCCGCGTTCCTCATGGCGGCCCGCTCACCAGCCCGGACGCGGCCCTGGCAGCACGCGGTGCACATGGCGGTGGCGCTCGCCCTCACGGTGCTCACCATCTGCCTCGTCGCCCGGCTCTCGGCGCACTACGGCCTGTCGCTACTGGGCCTCGGAGACATCGGAGGCGGCCTCGCCGGAGAGGTGTTCCTGCGTCCGATGCTGTTCACGTCGCTCGGCCTGGCCGTGGTCTGGGGACTGGCCGCCGGCTTCGTCGGCAGCCTGCTCGCCGCGCGGGTCCGCCGTCGCGGAGAGGTGGAGCCGGCTGCGAACTGAGTTCAGGCGTCGGTTAACCGGGGTGACCGGGGAAGGCCGGCAGTGCCCAGCGGGGCGGCTGCGGCGGCGGCTCCGGGTCGGCGTCCTCGGCGCGGAGGCGAAGGTCCACCTGCGTCGGCTGATGGCCCCCTTCCCCGACGCCCGCCGCCGCGGCGCGCAGGGCGGTCACGAACTGCAGGCACGAGTCGTACCGGTCGTCGGGACTCTTGGCGAGGGCCTTCGCCAGTACGCCGTCGACGGCGGCGGGGAGTTCGTGCCGCTGCGCGGTGACGGGCGGCGGCGGGTCGTACTGGTGGGCCCACAAGAGCGCTATGTCGTCGTCACGTTGGAAGGGCGGTGTGCCGGCCAGAGTCTCGTGGACGACGCAGGCGAGGCTGTAGACATCGCACCTGCCGTCCACCGGGCGCCCCGAAATCTGCTCCGGCGCCACATAGTCGAGCGTCCCGACGAACTGGCCCACGGTGGTGAACCCGGTCAGCGACAGCGACTTCTTCGTCAGGCCGAAGTCCGTGAGGTAGACGTGCTCGGGATGGTCGCTGTCCGTGCCCGCCGCGACCAGGATGTTGCCGGGTTTGACGTCGCGGTGCACCAGGTCGTGGTCGTGGGCGGCGTCGAGCGCGGACGCCACCTGAGCGGCGATCCGTCCCGCGTCCACCAGGGACAGCGGTCCCTGGCGGTCGAGGAGCGCGCGCAGGTCCTGTCCGGCGACGTAGCGCATGGCGATGTAGAGGATGCCGTCGGTCTCGCCGGCCTCGAAGACCGGCACGATGTGCGGGTGGTCGATCGCGGCGGCCACCCTCGATTCATGGGTGAAACGCTGCCGGAAGGTGTCGTTGCGGGCGAGTTCGGGAGCAAGCAGTTTGAGCGCGACGGTGCGGCCCAGCCGCAGGTCCTTGGCGCGGTAGACGACGGCCATCCCGCCGCGGCCGATCTCGATCTCGACCCGGTACCCGGCGATCTGCTTCCCGAGCAGGTCGGAGGCCCGTCCGACCGGCAGGCCCGGGTCGTGCGGGGCGCGGGCCATCAGGCGTCACCCGGCCGGGCGGGCGGGTGCGGGGCGGGGGAGTGGGCGTCGTCATCGGGTCCGGCGGGTGGCGTGGGCTCGGAGCCGGCCGCCTGCGCGGGGTCGACGACCTCCGTCGCCGGCGCCGCCTGCGGGTTCGGGTCCGGCGCCTTCACCCGGGCGTCCGTCGTCGTCCTGCCCGGGCCCGACGAGGCCGCGTATGTGCTGAGCCGCGTCCCGTCGCAGTACACCCACCGCTCGTGCTCCGCGTCGTACAGCCACACCGACTCACCGTCGACGACCATCCCGACCCGCAGCCCCTGCGTACGGCGGCGGAAGGTCTCTCCGTCGGCCTGCCCGGACGTCAGCTCCTGCGCCGCGCGCCGGTACCGGCTCAGCGACTCCTCGGCCCGCGCGAGCAGCGGTCGCGGGTCCGCGGTCCTGGCGAGCGGCTGACCGGCCGCCGGCGGCTCATGCGGTACGGAGACCAGCAGCCGGCCGTCCACCCACGCCGACCAGCCGTTCGCGCACACGATCTGCCCCCAGTCCCCACGCCGGTCGACGAGCCGTACCGGAAGCAGCGGGTCGAGCGGGTCGGTCGGCCGAGACACGTCCGGGGCCTCCCAGGCGGGCAGCCCGCCCTGCGGGACGACATGTGTCGGGCTGAAATCCTCGATCGTCATGGATCCCGCCTCTACTTCCGCATGACGGCGGGTTCATGTCGGCGCAGGAGTCTCACGACCACGTATCCGAAGACGAGCGAGAGCACCACAAGCATCCCCATGTCGAGCAGCCACACCGCCTGGGAGCGTTCGAAAAGCGGATCCGCTGTCAGATCGCCCGGGATGATCCGCGAGAGCCCGATGGTCCCTGCCATCGCTCCCAGCGCCCATCTCGAGGGGACCAGCCACGCAAGCTGCTCGACCCCGGGAACTCCGTGGAGTTTCAGCAGCGCGCCGCAGAAGACGACCTGGACAATGGCGAGGAGCACCAGCAGCGGCATCGTGACTTCCTCCTTGCGCACCAGCGCGGAGACGAGCAGGCCGAGCATCATCGCGGTGAAGGACAGCAGGGCCACGGCCAGGGTGATTTCCAGCAGGGGCGGCATCAGCACTCCTTCGTCGTCGGGGGCGTTGAGGTCGACGCCGACCAGACCGACGAGGGTCAGTACGACGGCCTGCAGCACCGTGACGCTGCCCAGCACCACGACCTTGGACATCAGATACGCGGATCTGGACAGCCCGACGGCCCGCTCACGCTGGTAGATGACCCGTTCCTTGACCAGCTCCCGTACGGCATTGGCGGCGCCGGTCAGCACACCGCCCACACACAGGATGAGCAGGGCGTTCATCGCTGTTGCCGGGGTCAGCCGGCTCCCGGCCAGGGCGCGGGTCATCGCGCCCATCACGAACGGCAGGGCGATCATGATGACCAGGAAGGTCCGGTCGGCGCTCAGCGCGGCCGCGTACCGCCGCACCAGGGTCCACAGCTGCGCCCCCCAGCTCCGGGTCCGCGGCGGCGTGATCGCTGCGGCCCCCGCGTCGTGCGGGAGGCGTGGCTGCGCGGTCGAGTTCGCGATGTACCGCTGGTGGAACGGGGACTCGCGGTACTCTCCGGCCCACTCGCGGACCTCGTCGTTCTCGAAGGCCTCGAACGCCTCCGGCCACTGCTCGAAGCCGAAGAAGGCGAGCGCGTCGTCGGGCGGCCCGTAATAGGCGATCTTCCCGCCCGGGGCGAGCACCAGCAGCCGGTCGCACACGTCCAGACTGAGCACGCTGTGGGTGACCACGATGACCGTACGTCCGTCGTCGGCGAGGCCACGGAGCATATGCATGACCGACCGGTCCATGCCGGGGTCGAGTCCGGAGGTCGGCTCGTCGAGGAAGAGCAGCGACGGCTTGGTGAGCAGCTCCAGAGCCACACTCACCCGTTTGCGCTGACCGCCCGACAGACTGTGGATCGGCTGCCCGGCCCGCTGTTCCAGCCCCAGTTCGCGGACGACCTCGGTGACCCTGGCCTGACGTTCGGTCTTCGCGGTGTCATGCGGAAACCGCAGCTCGGCCGCGTATCCGAGGGCCCGCTGGACCGTCAGCTGGGAGTGCAGGATGTCGTCCTGCGGTACGAGTCCGATGCGCTGACGCAGCTCCGCGTAGTCGTGGTAGAGGTCGCGGCCGTCGTAGAGGACGGTGCCCTGATCGGCGGGACGGAGCCCGGTCAGCGCGTTGAGGAGCGTCGACTTGCCCGCTCCGCTGGGCCCCACGACGGCGAGCAGGCATTTCTCGCCGACCGGGAAGGAGACGTGGTCGAGGAGCGTCTTGCGGTCCCGGTCCACCGAGACCGTCAGGTCCTGGACGTCGAGCGACACCTCACCGGTGTCGACGAATTCCTGCAGCTGGTCGCCGACGAGGCAGAACGCCGAGTGCCCGATACCGAGGATGTCGCCGGGGGAGACCTCGGCCTGGTCGACCGGCTGGCCGTTGAGAAAGGTGCCGTTGTGACTGCCGAGATCGACGATCTCGTATGTGCCGTCCGGCTGCGCCCGTAGCTCGGCATGCCGGCGTGAGACGACGAGGTCGTCGATGACCAGGTCGTTGTCGGCGTCGCGGCCGATGCGTACGAAGCGGACGGGCAGCGGCCGTACGGTGGTCGGCTGCCGGAAGGTGCCGGTGAGGGAGGGCATGGAGACGGCGGACGGACGGGCGGGTACCGCCGCCGCCGACGTCGGAGCCGCACGGCCGACGAGTACGGCGCGCGGGCCGTCGGAGGGATTGCCGAACCGGATCACGCTGCCGGGGCCGACTCCCGACTCGTGGATGCGCCTGCCGTCGGCGTATGTGCCGTTCGTGCTGTGCTCGTCCTCGAGCGTCCAGTGATCGGCGTCGGGCCGGAGCACCGCGTGGTGCCAGGAGACCCGGACATCGTCGATGACGATGTCGCTCCTGGGGTCGCGCCCGACGTGATAGTCCCGGCTCGGACTCATCACCGTGGAGCCCTCGTCGGTTTCGAGGACGAGCTCGGGCGCAGTCGACGCGACAGGCCGCTCTCCCATGCCCGAATTCTAACGATTGGCCACTATCTGTGCCCGGCCGACGCGGCACACACCGGGCTGCGGGACCGGCCAGGCGCGGACCGGACAGGCGGGCCGCCCCGGCGGGAATGCCGCCGGGACCCGCCGGGTTACAGCACCAGGCGCCGAAGTGAAAGTGACATTCACCCCCACTGAGCGCCCGTACCGAGGAGGGACTACGCCTCGTATCCACCCCGTCTCGCGCCCGGTCGTCTTCCGCGACCGCGCCGCGGACATCGCCTTCCTGACCCGCTCGACCGCCGACTCCACGCAGCGTGTGGAGTGGGAGGACGGTCACACCTACCCGGTGATCGACGTCGAGGTCTCCTCGGCGAGCCACCCGTTCTACACCGGTAAATCCCGGGTCCTGGACTCGGCCGGCCGAGTGGAGCGCTTCGAGCGCCGCTACGGCACCGCCGCGCCCGCTCGGAGCTGACCCGGACCGGAGCCCGGCGCCGCCGACCCGTTCCGGACGGTCGCGCCGGGTATCCCTGAGCCAGGCGCATGACGACGGCGAGAGGCGATTCGAGTGGCCACACCGACAACGCCCCATGACACGGCCCGTCCCACGGTGGCGGTGCTCGGCACCGGCATCATGGGCGCCGCGATGGCGCGCAACCTGCTCCGGGCCGGACTGCCCGTGCGTGTGTGGAACCGTACGAGGGCCAAGGCCGAGGCCCTGGAGGCCGACGGAGCGTACGGTGCCGCGTCCCCCGCCGATGCCGTCACCGGCGCGGACGTGGTGCTGACCATGCTCAGCGACGGGCCGACGGTGCTCGCCACCATGCGTGAGGCGAGCCCCGGCCCCGCCCCAGGAACGGTCTGGGCCCAGGCGGCCACCGTCGGCGACGCCGTCACGGCGGAGCTGGCCGACCTCGCGCGGCAGCGGGGCCTCGTCTTCGTCGACGCTCCCGTTCTCGGCACCAGGCAGCCCGCCGAAGCCGGAGAGCTGCTGGTACTCGCCGCGGGCCCGGACACTGCCCGAGCCGTACTGACGCCTGTCTTCGAAGCCGTGGGCCGGCGCACCACCTGGGTGGACGACGACGGCTCCACCGGTGCCGCCAGCAGACTCAAACTGGTGTTGAACAGCTGGGTCGGCGCACTGACGCATGCCACGGGCGAGGCGATCGCCCTTGCGCAGGGGCTCGGTGTCGATCCACAGTCGGTCCTCGACAGTGTGGCCGGCGGACCGTTGGACAACGGGTACCTGCGGGCCACGGCCAAGGCGATCCTCGCCGGCGACTACACGCCGAACTTCGCTGTCACCAACGCCCTGAAGGACGCACGGCTCATCGTCGAAGCGGGCGAGCGCTCCGGTGTACGGCTGGATGTGGCACGGGCCGGAGTGGCGCGTTTCGAGAGACTGGTGGACCGGGGTCTGGGCGAATACGACATGGCCGCCAGCTGTCTCGCCTCCTTCGACGAAGGCCGCGAGCCTGACCAGGACGCCGGTTGACGCGCGATCGACCCGGCGCCCCGCGCACTTGACCGCCTCTGCACATCGCCGAACAGCTTCGAACTCGGTCCGGGCTGTACCCGCCGCAGGTTCCGGTGGGGAGAACAGCCGGTTTTGGATCAGTGGGCGATCTTCAATACGATCCGGCGATGATCACAAGAAAACGGCTGGCGGCCGCGTCGTGCGGCCTGCTCGCCGCCCTGGCTGTCGCGCTCTTCCCGGCGGCAGCCGCCGCCGGTGAACCGGTGGCGAAGACTTCCCCCAAGGTCGAGTTGGTGCTCGACGTCAGCGGATCGATGCGGGCGCGCGACATCGACGGTCAGACCCGGATGGCAGCGGCGAAGCAGGCGTTCAACGAGGTACTGGACGCGGTGCCGAAAGAGGTGCAGCTCGGCATACGTACCCTAGGCGCCAACTACGCCGGTGACGACAAGAAGCTCGGCTGCAAGGACACCAGGCCGCTCTACCCGGTGGGCCCGCTCGACCGGACCGAGGCGAAGACCGCCGTGGCGACGCTCGCTCCCACCGGCTGGACGCCGATCGGGCCGGCTCTGCTGGGTGCGGCCAAGGACCTCGAGGGCGGCGACGCCACCAGGCGGATCGTGCTCATCACGGACGGCGAGGACACCTGTGCTCCGCTCGACCCGTGTGTCGTCGCGCGAGACATCGCCGCCAAGGGGATCCACCTCGTCGTGGACACGCTGGGGCTGGTCCCGGACGCCAAGACCCGTGACCAGCTGAGGTGCATCGCCGAAGCCACCGGCGGCACGTACACCTCCGTACAGCACACCGATGAACTCTCCGGCCGCGTCAGCCAATTGGTGGACCGTGCCGCAGCCCCCGTCGTCACCCCGGTGGCGACCGAGGGCGGACAGCAGTGCACCGGCGCACCGCAGCTCAAGCCGGGCCTCTACACCGACCGCGAGAAGTTCGGTGAGCACCGCTGGTACCGGGTGGATGTCCTGCCCGGCCAGGAGCTGCGCGCCTCGGTGAGCGTCGGCGCCGACCGGGCCGTCAACAACGACTACGGCGTCATGCTGCGGGCGGTGACCGTACACGGCCGGGAAATCGTCCGCGGCGCGGAGGCGGGCGACGGACGCACCGACATGATCTCGGCCGGGCTGCGCTATCCGAAGGCTCCGCTGGACGACGCGGACGAGGCCAAGGCCGCCGCGGAGACCGTATGCCTGCAGGTCAGCAACTCCTTCTCGGCGCCCGCGTCGGTCAAGACCGCCCCGGGCCTGCCCGTCGAGCTCACCATCGACGTCGTCGACGCGTCCGACGACGCGGCCGACGTGGCGTCGTTCGGTCTCGGCCGGGGCTGGTGGCTCCTCGCCGTTCTGGTGCTCACCGGCCTGGTGGCCGGTCTGCTCTGGGGCTGGATCTCACGCTGGCGCGTCGCTGTCTGGAGGACCAACTGATGCGTACCGCACACGTACTGACGACAGCTCTGCTGGCCGCTGCCGCACTGTCCGGCACGGCGGGCGCCGCCGTCGCGGACGATCCGTCGGCGAGTCCCGGCGAGAGCACGGCCGGCCCGACCGAGGCCGGTACCACCTTCCGTACCGCGACCGCTGTCGAGCAGGGCGTGCCGGCCACGGCGGACGCCTCTGCCGGCGACTACCTGTACTGGGTGTTTCCCGCGGACGCGGGGCAGCGGGCCACGGTGAAGGCCAAGGTCGGGCTGCCCGAGGCCGCCGGCCGGCACGGCACCTCCACGTGGCGGCTCGATGTGTACGACGGTCTGCGCCGTCGCCAGGCCTGTATGTACGGCATGCAGACCCGGGCAGCGGCGAAGGACACCACATCGGTCGAGTTGTCCTGCACGCTGCGCACGGTCCGGTCCTGGGCCGAGCCATGGTCCAACGATCCGCTGCCGGGCAGCTACTACGTACGCCTGACGGTTGTCGATCTTCCTGAGGAAGACCTCGGCCAGCCGGTACGGGCGGAGGTCGAGGCCCGGTCGGCCGACGCCGGCGGCGCGCACGCGGGCGACGGCTCGCTCTCCACTCCGCTGGTGCCCGGCGCCACGGCCCGGGCGGCCGAGGACGACCAGAACGCGCCGAAGCAGGCGGCGGCCTTCGCCGAGCCGGACGGCGGCTGGGCCTCGGGCTGGTGGTCGGACCGCTGGATCTGGACCGTGGCGGGCGGCCTGCTCGGTGCTCTGGCAGGCATCGCCGGCTACTCCCTCACCCGGGGCTCCGGCCGTCCTGCCCGGGTGCCACGGGGCAGCTGAACAACCGAGCGGCCACGGCCCTTTGCCGTGGCCGCTCGTTCACTCGCCACCACCACCGGACTCGCCCGCCGCCCGGCCCTGATGGTTCTCGCCGTGGACTTCGGGGGCGTGACTGTTGCCGGGCGTGCCGCCCATCATGCGCAGCATCGCCATCCCGCCGGTGCGGAAGAACCGCACCAGGAGGGCGGCTGCCAGGATGAGGAAGGCGATGTTGAGCCAGGTGGTGTAGTTCCATGTGACGCCCCCCATGGGGACCTTGGCGTCGGCCTGGTCGGGGATGAGGCCGAGGGCACCGAAGGTGAACTCAACGATGTAGCCGGCGATGACCGTGGCGGGATAGAAGGTCCCGAGCAGGAAGAGGGCCATCCTCGGGCCGTAGTACTTCCGGTAGATGTTGAGGATCGGCAGGATGAGCAGGTCGGCGAAGATGAACGCGACCACGCCGCCGAAGCTGATGCCGCCCTTCCACAGCACGACCGCGAGCGGCACGTTGCCGATCGAGCAGACGAACGAGGCGATGGCGACCAGCGGGCCGATGACCGGCCCCCACAACTTGGATGCCAGCGGGTGGCCTTCGAAGAAGAACGTGCTCCAGAAGGAGTCCGGCACCCACGCGGCGATGGCGCCGGCGATGAGCAGGCCGAGCACCAAGTCACGCAGGATCGCGGCCCACTCCATGACAAACACGTGCGCGGTCGAGGTGAAGCCTTCGCGGGACAGCAGCCGCCGGGTGAAGGAGCCCTCGCGCTGCACGGACATGTCCATCGCGGCATGTCCTTCCATCGAGCCGGCGAGCCCGCGCTCGGCCTGCTCGCGAGCGTGGATCAGGAGTTTGTCGCGCAGGAACAGCCGGAAGAGCACCGCCAGCACGATGATCATGACGGGGCCGCCGACGAACTCCGCCGCGGTGAACTGCCAGCCCATCAGCAGTGCCAGGATGACGCCGAGTTCGACGACCAGGTTGGTCGACGCGATCTCGAAGGCCATCGCGGCGGTGAAGTTCGCGCCTTTGCGGAACAGGGAGCGGGCCAGCGCCACCGCGGCGTAGGAGCACGAGGACGAGGCCGCGCCGAGGCCGGCGGCGATGGCGAGTGTACGAGGGTGGTCGTCGCCCAGCAGCGAGACGACGGTGGACTTGCGCACGACCGCCTGGACCACGGCGGACAGGACGAATCCCAGGATCAGCGCCCAGGTGATCTCCCAGGTCATGGAACCGGCGATCGACAGTGCGTGCAGTACGGCGTGGATCATTCCCGAAGCCTGCCTCCGCGAGTGCGGCCGCGGGCCGACCGACGCGGTGCACCGGCGAGGTGTGGCGCGCGAGGGGCTGGTACCGGGCGGGTACCCAGTGCCGGGTGTGCCGGGCCCCTGCGACCACCGCCGCGGCCGCAGTCGCTCGAAGTCTCAAGCCGTGTGGTGGGCCGCCGGGGACGGGCTGCGCGGCTGCCGCCGGCGAACGGAAGCGTCAGCTCACGCCGGACGGGGCCGGGACTCGTACAGCCGCGTGTAGTAGCGGCCGCCGGTCTCCAGTCCGGTGGGGTCGTAGCCGGTGAGGAGCACCTGCTCGATGGCGCTGCGCTGCTCTGCCGGGTCGCTGAACAACCGCTGCGGATAGGTCCGCGAAGGGTCCGTCTCGGTGACCAGGCCGTGGTCGGCAAGGCTCGAGATCACTGACTGGTAGGGGACGGTACGCAGGACGAAAGCGCTTACCCAGATCGGGATCCGCGCGCTTTCCAGGAGGGATTCGAAGGTGCGGTGGGTGATGTAGCCGATGCCGCCGGTGACGGTGATCAGTCCGGTGCCTGCGACGGCGCGTCGCAGCTGGGGGCTGGGCGGCTGCTCTTCCAGGTTCTCGCCGTAGGCCTCGTCGAGCAGGCCGACCGCCAGGGCGTAGTCGACGGCGCGGGCGGCGGAGTCGAGTCCGATGACCGGGCTTGCGTCGGCGCGGCGCCTCGAGGCGTAGAACTCCTTGTCGCACTCTATGAGTTCGGCGGGTGTGAGCGCCGCCGCCTCCGCGCTGGTGTAGTGCGCGTACAGCTCGGCCAGCGTGAGGTGATGATTGAGGAGGGCGGCGTTGATGCCGTACGAGCAGCACAGATCGAGCACCGTGACGGGGCCGCCCGAGGCCGCGGCCCGATCCGCGCGAGTGCGGCGGAAAATGGCTTGGGCCTGGTGCGGAATCTCGTATTCGAGTGGGGCGAGCCGACGGAAGTAGGCGCGAGGGTCCGGTTCGTTGTAGATGTCGTCGAACCGGGTCTTGCCCGGCGTGGGGCTGGTCCGGCCTCCGGTCATGGGGGGTACCTCCGCGGGAAGGGGACAGGATTACCGCGTATGAACCTCTATCGGACCTGCTCCATACGACGGTAGGTCGCATGGCGGGAACCGGCCAGCCGACCGGTGCCCGCCATGGGGCGGCACTCCCACAGGGCTGCGGCCGCATGGTTCGCGGGCGCAAGCGCTTGCTCCTCAAAACTCGGAGTTGCTGAACCAGAGCGTCAGCAGATCCTCGTTCCCGGAACTCTCGAAGACCTCCGAGCCGCGGTCGAGACGGCCGTACATCAGCAGCAGCAGATCCGCGGCGGCTCCCTGAACGGTGGCGTCGGCCGGTGTGGCTGTCCCGGCGGCCGCGGCGACGTGGTCGATCCCGAAACCGTCGGGCCGCAGACGGACCAGCCAGTCACCGTCACTGTCGGTGCACCGGAAGCGAATGGTCTCTCCGTCGCCCCGCAGATTGGCCACCTTGGGGGCGAAGGGCGAGGCGAAGGGCAGATTGACCAGGAACTCGTCCACGCCGTCGGCCGCAAGGTCGCGGTCGATCTCTGGCCTGAGGCCGACGGCGAGTTCCGCGTCGGCACGGTGGACCAGAGTCTCGAACAGCATCCGCCGCACCCAGAACCTGGCATGGCGATCGGCGCCCCACACCCACATCGGGGCATCCGGGTCGGTGACCTCGAAGGCGCCCGCGGCCTCCGCCGCACTCGATGTCAGCCAGTCGGGATAGCCGTCCTCGTCGGCCGGCAGCCGCAGGTCCACGTCACGGCTCCGCGGTGGTTCCTGGACGAGCTGTCGCAGCAGCACGGAGAACCAGCGCTGCACACTGCCGGTGTGCCTGATCAGGTCGACGAGCGTCCAGCCCGGGCAGCTCGGCACGGGGGTCGCCGGCTGTGCGCCCTTGACGACCGCCACGAACCTGGCGGTCTCCGCGGCGACGGCGTTGCGGTGGGCTGCAGGGGTGGAAGCCCAGCGCGAATGATCAGGTATTTCCATGGTGCCGTGTTCTCCCGAGGTCTCCGGCCCGGCGACCTGTTTGGCCGCGGGTATCTCCGCGCAGCCTGCCACAGTGCCGTGTCCAGCCCCGAGCACCGCTCTGCGCCCACGACCGGCGCGGCATCGTCGCTGCCCCAACGATGGCGCCTTCGTCCCTGCCGGCCGAGGGGGAAGGTGCGGAGCCGTCCCGTATGGCGGAGCCTGAGAAGGTACGGCGTCAGCGCAGCGGAGCCCGGCCGCCGGTCTCCGCACGAGTGAGGTGAGCCGATGGTGTCCGGCCCGTTCCACGTCCGGCGTGTGTACGATCCGGCCCGCCCGGACGACGGGTGCCGGGTACTGGTGGACCGGCTCTGGCCGCGTGGCGTCTCCAAGGAGCGTGCCGCCGTCGACGAGTGGCTGAAGGAGATCGCGCCCTCGACCGAACTGCGGCACTGGTACCACGAAGACCGCAGCCATTACGACGAGTTCGCCCGGCGGTACACGCGAGAGCTCGCCGACTCCGCCCACGCCCCGGCCGTCGACCGGATACTCGACCTGTCCGCCACGCAGGCCGTGACCGTTCTCACTTCGGTCAAGGACATCGAGAACAGCCATGTCCCGGTACTCCTCGCCCATCTGGCGCGACGGTCCGAGCCGTGAGTTCGCAGGCCGGCAGCGTCAGCCTTCGCCGCCCCAGGGAAGCGGAAGCCTGGTTCGAACAAGCCGCCGACGCAGGCAAATCCGTCGCGGCCGACAACCTGAAGCTGTTGCGCCGCTCACTCCGGATACGTCTCGGGTGGCGCTGCCGCCGTCCGTGAAACCAGAATGGCAGGACACCAGCCTGGCGCGGGCCGCCAGTCGCGAGCCTGCCGGAGTCTCCCGGCCCGTCCGGGACGATGACGGCAGGCTGCCGCCCGGGCTCGAGCGATCAGTGGAGGAGCCATGGCCGGTCAGTTCGAGGCAACGGTCGAGATCGGCCGCCCCGTTGAGGAGGTCTTCGCTTTCCTCGCCGACGGTGAGAACGATCCCAGGTTCAGCCCCAGGGTGCAGGAGATGGCCAAGGTGACGGACGGCCCGACCACGGTGGGCACCGTCTACAGGAGCACGGTCAAGGACGCCGGGATGACGACCAGGCGAGAGTTCCGGATCAGTGAGTTCCAGGCGCCCGACAGGATCCGTTGGACCGAGCTCTCCAAGAACCTCGTGACGGCCACCGAGGGCGGCTACGACCTCGAGCCCACCCCTGAGGGCAACACCCGTCTGCGCGTTTTCAACAGGCTCGAAGGCCATGGCGTCGGCAAGCTCATCGCGGGCCTCGCCCTGAGCGCGGCACGCAAGGACGCCGACGCGTTCGGAGGCCGGATCAAGGCGGCGGTCGAGGCATCCTGAGCCGCTACGCCCGCGAGAGCCGGAGCGTCAGGATCTGGAAGGGGCGCAGCCGTAGTGCGACATCGTTTTTCCCCGCAGCCACGGATTCACCCGGCAGCGGACGCCCCAGGAGGTCGGTGACCTTGGCGCCGGCCGGCGGGAAGCCGGTGCGCAGCGTCGCCTCCGCCCGGCCGCCGAGCGACTCGTAGAGCCGCACCACCACATCGCCGGACTGGTCGTCGGCCGATTTCACCGCCTCGACGGTCATGGCCGGGTTGCTGCGGGATGCGCTCGACGCGCTCCTCGATGCGGCGGCGTTCGTCGTGCGTCTGCGGACTCCTACCTCAGGTACGCGAGAGCGGGGTGGGCGCTGGTGTAGCCGTCGACGAGTCGGCGGGCGACGGTCACGGAGTCGATGAGGGGGTGCAGGGCGAAGGCTTTGACGGCGGTGGCGCGTGAGCCGCTGCCGGCGGCGGCGAGGATCTCGCGCTCGACGGCCTTGACGGCGGTCACCAGGCCGGTGGCATGGAGCGGCAGGGGAGCCACGGAAACGGGATGGGCGCCGTTCGCGTCCACGAAGCACGGGACCTCGATGACCGCGTCCGAGTCGAGCACGGAGAGCGCGCTGTGGTTGCGGACGTTGAGGATCAGAGTGGTGCGCTGGTTGTGCGCGATGGCTCGCATCAGGGCGAGGGCGACCTTTTCGTACCCGCCGGACTCCAGGTCACACGCGTCGCGCTCGCCGGCTCCGGCCGCCTCGCGGTTGTGCGCCATGTACGTGGCCTCGCGCTCTGCGCGGGTGCGGTCCCAGGTTGCCAGCGCCGGGGCGTCCGGCTGCTTCATCTCCTCGTAGAACCGGGCCTGTTGGTCGTGGAGGAAGGCACCACGGGTCTGCTTCGCCTCCTGGTAGGCGCGGACCGCCTCGCGGTTGAAGTAGTAGTAGTGCAGGTACTCGTTGGGGATCGCGCCGAGCGACTGGAGCCAGTCGGCGCCGAAGAGTCTGCCCTCCTCGAACGAGCCGAGCAGTGCGGGATCGGCGAGCAACCGGGGGAGTGCGTCCCGGCCTTCGATGTGCAGTCCGCGGAGCCAGCCGAGGTGGTTCAGGCCGATGTAGTCGATCGAGGCGGTGTCGGGATCGGCTCCCAGCGCCCTGGCGACGCGTCGGCCGAGGCCCACCGGTGAGTCGCAGATGCCGATGACCCGGTCGCCGAGGCGGCGGGACATGGCTTCGGTGACCAGACCGGCCGGATTGGTGAAGTTGATGACCCAGGCGTCAGGGGCGAGCCGGGCGATACGGCGGGCGATGTCCACCGCCACCGGGACGGTACGCAGACCGTAGGCGATGCCGCCCGCGCCCACCGTCTCCTGGCCCAGTACGCCCTCGGCGAGCGCGATGCGCTCATCTGCCGCCCGGCCTTCCAGACCGCCGACCCGGATCGCGGAGAACACGAAGTCGGCGCCGCGCAGCGCCTCGTCGAGGTCGGTGGTCACGGTGACCTCCGGCGCGTCCGGCACACCCGCCGCCTGGTCGGCCAGCACCCGCGCGATCGCGGCAAGCCGGCCGGCGTCCACGTCGTGCAGCGTGACCTCGGTGATCCGGCCGGCGGCGTGATCGCCGAGCAGTGCGCTGTACACCAAAGGCAGTCTGAAGCCGCCGCCGCCGAGGACCGTGAGCCTCATACCTCAACCACCTTCACTCCTGCCTCGTCGAACGCCGCTCTGGTCGCCGGGTCCGCCGGGGTGTTGGTCACTACCGTGTCGAGGGATTCGGGGCCGCAGACCCTGGCCATGCCGGTGCCGGGGAACTTGCCCGCGTCGGCGAGCAGCACCACCGTGTCGGCGGCCGCGATCATCGCCCGCTTCACCGGGACCTCGACCACCGTGGTGTCCATGACCTGGCCGCTCGGACGGATGCCGCTCGTGCCGAGGAACAGCCAGTCTGCGTGCAGCTGGCGCAGATTGTCCTCGGTGAGGAAGCCGACCAGGGAGCGGTACTCCCGCCGGAGCATCCCGCCGAGCAGGATCAGCTCGATCCCGGTGTCGTCCGCCAGCTCCTCGTACACCACCAGATTGCTGGTGATCACGGTCAGTCTGCGGCCGTGCAGCTGCCGGGCGAGGCGGTAGGCGGTGGTGCCGATGTCGAGGAGCACCGACTGCCCGTCCTCGACCATGGCGGCGCCCTGGACCGCTATGGCGTCCTTCTCCGGGACCCCTTTCTCGGCGACCTCGGCGAAAGGCTGATCGCCTTCCTCGACCGCGGCTCCTCCGTGGACTCGCGTGAGCAGGCCCTCTTCCTCCAGCTTGACCAGGTCGCGCCGGATGGTCGCGGGGCTGACGCCGAGCCGCTCGGACAGGTCGGTTACGGCTGCGGGGCCGCCCGATCGCAGCGCCCGCAGGATGAGTTGATGTCGTCGCTCGGCCAGCACACCATGAACGCTACTCGTCAATCTCAATCACTTCTATGCGTCTTGGTGCTCAAGCATTGCCAATTCTGCGCACCGGGCGCACGACCCTGTCCATGCCTTGCAGGTCTTTGACGAGAGGGCGTCCGTGGACGAGGAGCAGGGAGCCGATGTCCTGCTGACGGGTCTGCTCTTCCACGACCTCGTGCTCACCGGCCTCGGCAAGCCGCCGGCACCGGGCGAGGAGATCTGGACCCGGGGATGGGCTGCGGTCCCGGCGGAAGGGGGGGCAACGCGAGGGTCGGGCCGCTAGGGCCGCGGCAGGCCCGCGCTGCCCGAAAACCGGTGGGCCAGGCCCGGGTAGTCGACGACCAGTCCCTCCACGTCGAACTCCACATCGCTGCGGAAGTCGCCCGACGCGAACCGGACGCGCGCACCGCGTTCGGTTCGCACGAGGTGGGTGTAGGTCTGCTGTGACGCGTGCACCGTCAGGTCCGGAACCGAGACCCAGGCCATCAGGAAGTCCCGTCGGCCGGGCGTCAGATGGAGTCCGTGCCGCAGTACCGGCATGGTGTTGGTGAGCGGGCTCAGACTCAGGTCGCAGTCGAGCGCGCCGTCGACGCCGGGGACATGCCTTCCGTTGGCGGTCCACCGGCCGTCATCCTCGTGTCGCAGGTGGAGTTCGTGCGAACCGGTGGCGGTCGCGGCGTGGACCCGCAGCTTACGGGTGACGCAGTCGTCGACTGTTTCGAGGTCGTACGAGATCCAGTACGGATCCGGTCGGGTTCCGACCGCGCGTCCATGGGCCCGTAGGGTCGTGCCGCGGAGTTCGATCCAGGAGGTCTCGTACCCCTGGCTCTCCGTGACTTCCCAGGTGAGGACGTGAGAAGCGACCATGTCCTCACCCTAACCAGCCGGCGGCGGACTCGCCCGGGCTCCTCTTGCGCCGGCCTCGGTGGCGGGCGAGGCGGACCACTGGATCCCGCCGACAGGGGCCCGCGTACGGACCGCCCCGGGCACCACAGCGGCTGCGGTGTCCAGGGCGGTCCTTCCAGGCTGCGCCGGCATCTGCCGGCCTGCGCGCTCAGGTCAGCGCATCAGAAAATGCTCACCCCGTAGGCGCTCAGCGCTTCGGTGACCGGCTGGAAGAACGTGGTGCCGCCGGAGGAGCAGTCGCCGCTGCCGCCGGAGGTCAGGCCGAGAGCGGTGCTGCCGGAGAACAGGGGGCCGCCGCTGTCGCCGGGCTCTGCGCATACGTTGGTCTGGATCAGACCGTAGACGATGTCTCCACCTCCGTAGTTGACGGTCGCGTTGAGGGCGGTGACCGTGCCGCTGTGCAGGCCGGAGGTGCTGCCGCTGCGCTGTACGGACTGACCGACGGAGGCATTGCCGGCAGCCGTGATGTCACGGTAGGAGCCGTTGTAGAGGTAGACCCTGCCATCGGCGGCCGAGGCACTGGAGTGCCGGATGATGCCGTAGTCGTTGGTCGGGAAGCTGGAACCGGCGGTGGAACCCAGCAGCGTGGTGTTGGCGGAGTTGGTGTACCAGGTGCTGCCGATATTGGTGCAGTGGCCCGCGGTGAGCGCGTAGTACGTGCTTCCGCTGCGGACATTGAAGCCGAGCGAGCAGCGTCCGCCGCCGGTGTAGATCGCCTGGCCGCCCGCGATCAGCTTGTTGAACCTGCCGGTGGTGCGCTCGATCTCGAGAGCCCCGGCACGTGCGCCCGCGGCCTTCTTGATCTTTGCTATCCCGGCGGCCGAGACGGTGTTGTCCGCCGTGACGACGAGCTTGCCCGTTGTCTTGTCCGTGTACCAGGCGGTACCGGGCACATCCGCCTGCAGCACGGCGTCGCTCGCCCGGGCGAGCTGGGCGGTGGTGGCCCGTGCGCCGTCGGCCGAATCGGCAACCGCGGCCGGCGCGGCGAGCGCGGATACGGTCAGCAGACTGGATGCGACAGCGATCAGCCGCGCACGTCTCGCGACGCCGCCGAGGGGGGAGAAGCGCTTGAGGTTCACTACATCCTCCGGTGGGGGTTCCGGGGCCCGCTGGGTGGGCGGGCCCGTCAACACGCCGGGCCGGGGACATGACGATTGAGTCACCGTCATGGCCCTGACAACCTGCGCCGGTTGGAATCCTCGGCTCCGGATGGGGTGCGCGGCAAGATCGCCTTTCGGCCGCTCTACGCGCGTCCAGCGGCGGCAAGTGCGGTACGTGTGGGGATGGTTCGGGCTCGCGTCAAAGGGGTGTCTTCGCCGGGGTCGTACGGGCGGACCTGAGGACGCGCCTCCGGCAAGGGGCAAAGGCCGGGAACCATTTGCTGAAGTGTCGTCAGCTGACTTCTGAGTCAGGAGTGGCGGGAGTGCCGCGCGGAGGTCCGTCATGGCCGTACCGGAATGTGCCCCGCCGTTTTGCGCTGTTCAGGCATGAGACGAACCGCGCGGCGCGTCGGTCGGGGAGCCGTGTCACTCCGGTGCGCCGCCTCGCACTCCGCGCCACCCGGCACCGAATTGCAGCGGTGCTCCCGCACACATGGCTCACGGCCGCCGGGCCGTCCGGTGGAGGACTTCCGCGTGCGCGAGCCCGCTCCGTGACGGCGGAACGCTTCCGCCGGTCACTGCCTTGCCGCGCGACGCCGGCCGACGGTGGGTCGTGCCGCGCTTCGATATGCGCTGATAGCCACCGTTCGCCCGTCGAGCCGGCGTGTCCGGTTCTCGTCGGGAAGGTGGGGTCCGGATTCGGCGACACGGCGCGAGGCGCCGCTCGCGCGGCGGTCCGAGGACCGCATCGGCGACCGGACACTCGGACCGACTGGGCCGAGTCGTCCGCCGGGGCCCATGGGCATACCGGCCCGAGCGCGGCGGTGACCTCACCAGGTGCGGGCCTCGCGCAGCAGACGGTCGCGGACCAGGGCGAGGTGCGGGTTGTCCGGGATGCCGGGGCGCTGGACGAGATAGCCGGTGTTGATCGGCGGGTCGTCGGGCGTGAGCAGCGGCACCAGCGCGCCGGCGGCGAGCTCCCCCTCGCAGAGATAGCGGGGGAGCACGGTGATCCCGGCCCCGGCGGCGACCGCCGAGAGCACACCGCGCAGATCGGGGACCGTCAGCGCGGCCTGCCCGCTCAGGCGGGTGCCGAAGACATGGCGCCAGTAGCGGCGCGCTATGGGCAGGTCCTCGGCGTATGTCACGAGAGGGGCGCCGCGCAGGGCGGCCGGTCCGTCTGTCGCGACCCTGTCCGGGCCGATCCGTTCCGCCCACCGCGGCGAGGCGACCAGGACGAACTCCTCGTCCATCAGTGGTACGGCGGTGAGAGAGCGGCCGCGCGGGCGCATGGTGGAGACGACCAGGTCGTAATGGCCGACGCGCAGGCCGTCGAGCAGTTCGTCGGTGAGACCGGTGCCGACCCGGAGCCGTACCCCCTGCTCCACCAGGGGTGCGAGGGCGGGCAGCGCGCGTACGCAGAGGAGCTCGGCGGGGCCGGCCAGATGGACCGGACCGGCGGAGGTCTCCTCTCCGATGTGACCGCGGGCAGCGACGGCAGCGAGGGCGTCCAGCGGAGCGGCGATCTGTGCGGCGAGATCGTCGGCGACCGGGGTGGGAGCGACTCCACGAGGCAGCCGCTCGAAGAGTTCACGGCCCAGCTGCCCCTCCAGGGAGCGGATCTGGGTGGTGACGGTGGGCTGGGACAGACCGAGCAGACGGGCGGCCGCGGTGAACGAACCGGCCCGGTGCACGGCGAGGAAGGTCCGCAGCAGGGTCAGATCGAGCGGCCCGTCGGAAGCCGGAGCCCGTATTCCCGACAATCCATTTGGTTCCCTATGGCTCATAGTAAAAAGCCTATTGGATCCCAATGACCGAGCGGTCTACGGTCGAAGACATCAGCAAGATGAGGGCCTGCGCATGGAACGTCGGGCGCCGGCGGACGGAGAGATACGAGATGGCGAAGATCCTGTTTGTGATCACCGGTGTGGACTACTGGACGCTGGCCGACGGCACCCGCCACCCGACCGGCTTCTGGGCGGAGGAGGCCGTGGCCCCGTACAAGGCCTTCACCGGAGCAGGGCACGAGGTCGTCGTCGCCACGCCGGGCGGCGTTGTGCCCACCGTGGACAAGGCGAGCCTCGCGCCCGAGGTGAACGGCGGCCAGGAGAACGCCGACGCGATCGCCGCCGAACTCGAGTCGATCACCGCGCTGCGGCAGCCGCTCAAGCTGGAGGACGTCGACCTGGCCGACTACGCCGTTGTCTTCTACCCGGGCGGCCACGGCCCGATGGAGGACCTGGCAGTCAGCGCCGAATCCGGCAGGCTCCTCACCGCCGCCCTGGACTCCGGCAAGCCCCTCGGTGTGGTCTGCCACGCCCCGGCCGCGCTGCTCGCCGCGAAGCGCGAGGACGGCAGCTCGCCGTTCGCCGGCTACCGGCTGACCGGTTTCACCAACGCGGAGGAGACTCAGGCGGGCCTCGCGGACAGGGCGAAGTGGCTGCTCCAGGACCGACTGACCGAGATCGGCGTGGACTTCCGGGAGGGCGAGCCGTGGGCCCCGAACCTGGCCGTGGACCGCAACCTCTTCACCGGTCAGAACCCGGCATCCTCCGCCCCGCTCGCAGACGAGATCCTCAAGGCGCTCGGCTGACCGCACCATCGGCGCGCCGGGGTCGGTCGTCCACCCCTACGTCCACCCCTACGTCCGCGACAAGGACGACGCCTTCCGCCGGCTCGCCGGGCGCCCGCACGCGCCGGGCGCTCGAGCGGGTCCGGCGGCCGCGACCGCGGGCTTCCCTCCGGAAACAGCCGGCTCTTCGGTGACGTCTGTCACGCAATCGGCGGTGCGTACGGCGCCGACCGCCTCAGGAGTCGCCGATCTTTGGCTCAAACCATTACATACGCCTGGTAGGACTTGCGTTCGAGGGTGGCCCGCGTGGTGGGATGAGGCGATGCGACCCCCCACACGCATACAAGCGCATTCACGAAATCCGTACGAAGAACTCGCCCAACTGTCGGATCCGGAACCCGACTTCAGCGTCTACGACCCGCTCGACCCACTCGAACTCGGGCTCACCCCGGACCCTGACGACGACGACTGGACACCGCCCAACCACCGTGGCAGGAGCCGGCTCTCGGCGCTTCCGGCCGTGGTGAAGCTGGCCGCCGCCGTCCTCGTGTGCACCGTCTGCCTGCTGCTCGCCGACCGGCTCGCCCAGTCGTACGCCCAGAGCAAGGCGGCGGACAAGCTCCAGAAGTCGCTCGGACTCGCCACCAGGCCGGATGTCGACATCCACGGATTTCCGTTCCTCACCCAGCTGATCGACGAGCGGATCGACCAGGTCGACGTCACGGTGCCCGACGTCTCCGCCGATCGGGTCTCACTGGCCGAGGTGCGGGCCACCGCCAAGGACATACGCATCGTCGGCGACGCGCCGACCTCGATCAAGGGCGCCGTCATCGGCGAACTGGACGGCGAGGTGCTGCTCTCCTTCGACGACCTCAACCGCGAACTGGGCGCCTCGCAGCTCCGCTTCACCGGAAGCGGAGCCGACGGAGTGCGCGTGAACGGTGAACTCGACGTCGCCGGACAGGATCTGCGTGTACAGGCACGTGCCCGCATCCAGCGCGACAATGAACGGGCTCTCACCACCACTCTCGACGGCATGCAGCTCGACATTCCCGGTGTGGCCACCTACCGGCCGGGCAAGGACCCGGTCCACTCCGGCCTACGGCTGCACCGCGAGGCGGCCGAGCGGATCAGCCGTGAAGCGGCTCGCGTGAAGGGTCTGCTCGCAGTGCCCGCGGTGGTCGACCGGCTCGGAGTGTCCAAGGAGCAGGTCCGCCGGGCGCTGCGGAGCGAGGAGGAGCTCCACCGGCTCACCAACGCGCCGAAGTTCATCGAACGCCTGATGAAGGTCAATCTCGTCGATGTGGTCCTTGACCATCCGCAGCTGCTGCGGAAGGCGGGCATCGACCCCGGATTGGTCGAGGCGCTGCTCGCACTCAAGCCGCCGGAGCTCTCGGAGCGGCTCTCCCTCTCGTTCGAACTGCCGGACTCGCTCAAGGAGTTGAGACTGCAGAACATCACCGTGGAGCGCGATGGCATCAAGGCCCGGGTGAGGGGATCCGGTCTGCGCGTCGGGCAGGGTGCGTCCAGCGGTTCGTGACGCACCCGGACGGCCTGTGCGGTACGAGTCCGGTCCGTCACCCGCCTGTCGGTGTGCCCCCACGAGCCGGAGCCGTCTGCGCCCCAGGCCGTCCCACCCTGCGAGGGCAGAGCGCGGAGAGCGCCGTGTGTGGCCCGTCCGGCGGGCCACACACGGCGCACGCCTTACAACCGCCCGCGCCGTCGAACCGGGCGGCCGGCTACGCGCTCCGCGGTCAGCCGGGGCTGCCGCAGTACCAGCCACCGGCCGACGTGCAGACAGTGATACGGATGCTGTCGACCTGGTTCGGAGTGAGCCTGCGGTACGACACGCTCTTCGTCGTGCCGTTGGTGGCGGAGCCGTTGGCCCGCTCGTTGAAATGGAGGTAGCCGCCCGACTTCCACTCCCGCCAGCTGACGTACACGTACGTGGTCGAAGGATTGCTCCTCTTGTCCGTGACGTTGCCCGATAACGTGAAGCCGTTGCCGACCGTAATGCGGCCCCGGCCGCTGCCGAAGTCATTCCTCGCCGACCAGTCGCGGTCACTGTCGGCAGCGCCGGCGGCGCCCGAGCCGGCGACGACCGTCGCCAGCGCGAGAGCAGTGGAAGCGAGCCCGGCAGCAAGGTGCCGGTGACGTGTGGCCATGATGTGTCCTCTCGTTCGATCCCTCCAAGGCGCAGTGGCGCGCCTTCGGAGCCATGGCGATGGGGAGGGGTCCGAGCCTTTCGAAAGGCACCCACCTGCGGCAACGGGTTTCACCGTCCCGGACAGCGTGGGAATTGTCCGGGCTGGTCCGGCCGTTGTCCGGGACAACCGCCGGCGCCACACACCCGGCAGCTCCACCGACTCCACCGGTGTCGGTGGCCGGTCCGGCCGTGGCCGACGGATCTGCGACACAGTGTTCCCACCCTGCGATCTCAACAAGGACCCGGACTGAGCCGACGACCGTGGCCCGCGTGAGTAATGACGCGGGCGGCCGTCGTCGGCGGCGCCCCCGGCCGGCCATGTCAGGCGATCCCCCAGGTAGGGAGGACCGGCCGCCGGCGCCTCGGTGGGAGTGAGAGCCTCCGAGCTCGCCCGGCGGCCGGCGGTGGCTCGGAACCCCCGTGCGGGCGACCATGTAGGTGGATCCGCTCATACCGGGGGCCACTCGCCGGGAGACGCCATGGTGCACACCGACGTCGCGGACGTACTGATCGCGGGCGCCGGCCCCGTCGGGCTGACCGCAGCCGTGGAGCTGCGGCGGCTCGGGGCAACCTGCCGCCTCGTCGACCGGCTGCCGGCCAGGTTGCCGTACGCGAAGGCAGTGGGCATCCAGCCACGCACCCTGGAGATCTGGGACCGGATGGGTCTGGTTCGGGCCGCGCTGGAAGCGGCCGTCCCGATGCGCGGGCAGCTGACATACATCAACGGCGCCGAGCAGGCCCGGCTCGACCTCGCGCTGCCGCCCGAGGTGCCGTACGGCTTCGCCGCGCTGCCGCAGTACGAGACCGAGCGCATCCTCGAGGAGTTCCTGACCCGCTTCGGGACCGGGATCGAGCGCGGCACCGAGCTGGTGTCATTCGCCCAGGACGCCGACGGGGTGACCAGTCGGCTGGTCACCCCCTCCGGGGAGGAGGAGGTCCGCTCCCGGTTCCTGGTGGGCTGCGACGGTGCGCACAGCGTCGTCCGCAGGGAACTCGGGCTCACCTTCGAAGGGGGCGCCTTCCCCGAGGAGTACATGCTCGCCGATGTGGAGGTCGACTGGGACCTGCCGCGCGGGTACGGCGTACGCGCCATGCACCATGGTGCCGACGGCGCCGTCGACGACCTGCTGGTGTGTATCCCGCTGCCCGGCGAGCGCAGGTACCGGATGTCGATGCTGGTGCCGCCCGAGCTCTCGGCCTCCCGCCAGGCCGGGGGCGGCGACCGGAGACGGGACGGGGTGGCGCACGGCCTGGAGGGCGGCCCGACCCCGTCGCTCTCCGACATCCAGGCGGTCCTGGACCGGCTGGCGCCGCAGCCGACCACCGCCTCCGCCATGCGCTGGTCCTCGGTGTTCCGGATCAGCCACCGACTGGTCGACCGGTACGGCGACGGCCGGGTCTTCGTCGCCGGGGACGCCGCGCACATCCATCCGCCGACGGGCGCGCAGGGTATGAACACCGGCATCCAGGACGCGTACAACCTGGCCTGGAAGCTCGCCCTCGCGGCCCAGGGTGCCGCGCATCCGCGGCTGCTCACGAGCTACGACGCCGAGCGCCGGCCGGTGGGTGAGGAGGTCGTCGGCCGCACCGTCCGGCACGCCGCCGAGGGCGTCCAGGCCGACCCGACCGACCCGGCGACGCTGCTGCTGCGCGAGGCGCAGCTGCTCGTCGGCTACCGCGGCAGCCCGATCGTGGGGCGCCCTTACCCCAGCCGCGACAACGGGCCCGGCCCCCAGCCCGGCGACCGGGCCCCGGACTGCGGCGGCCTCACCGGGGAGATCACCGAGTACCCGCTGCGGCTGTACGACCTGCTGCGGGACCGCGGGCACCTGCTGCTGCTGTACGGGAACGGCGATGCGGGCAAAACGTTCGATGAACTCGCCACTGTGGCCAGGGAGTTGTCGCAGGACAAGGTGGAAGCATGCGCGGTGCTCGCCGACGGCGAGCCGGCCGGGACACGGCTGCCGGTGTACCACGACGGCCGCGGCGAGTTCCGGCAGCGCTACGGGGTGCAGGATCCGACGGCATTCGTGGTGCGCGCGGACGGCTACCTGGGCGCCCGGCTCTCCCCGCCGACTGCCCAAGAACTGGCCGCTCACCTCGCCGGCGTATTCCGGACCGGCTGAGCAGGCGCTCCCGCTCAGATCCAGCGAGGTGAGCGGAGCTTCTGGCCGTCCGATATGTGGGCGCGGTGTTACGTGTGAGGTGGGCAGAGCCTAGGCTGGACCCGCAGCTGGTTCGCCCTGTCCTCCAGACAGGCGCGTCGCAAGAGGGAATCCGGTGGGAATCCGGAACTGCCCCGCAGCGGTGAGCGGGAACGACCGCCGTCTTACGCACTGGCCCCGGAAACGGGTCTGGGAAGCGACGGCCAGTAGGTGCCTTCGTACAACGAGAACGAAGGCGAGCCCGCAAGTCCGAAGACCTGCCACTGCCCGTGCGCGAACGCGCGCGGAGATCTCGGTGACCTCGTGGGCGGGTCGGCGGCGGTACGGGCAGGCACAGGCACATCCAACAGGTGTGCGGCCGCTGCCCCGGTTGCCATTCCTTCGCGTCCCACGACCTGTTCCGGGGTCGCCCGACGAGAGACTCGCGAAGGAGAGTTCCGTGTCCACATCTGCAGCCGCAGGAGCCCGGGCCACTGTTTACGGCTACCCGCGCCAGGGCCCGAACCGGGAACTGAAGAAAGCCATCGAGGGCTACTGGAAGGGCCGCGTCGGCGCCGACGCCCTCCGGGAGACCGCCACCCAGCTGCGCCGGGCCAACTGGCAGCAGCTCGCCGACGCCGGAATCCACGAAGTACCCACCGGCGACTTCTCGTACTACGACCATGTCCTGGACACCAGCGTCATGGTCGGTGCCGTGCCCGACCGTCACCGCGCGGCCTTCGAGGCCGACACGCTCGACGGTTACTTCGCGATGGCCCGCGGCACCCAGGATGTCGCGCCCCTGGAGATGACCAAGTGGTTCAACACCAACTACCACTACCTGGTCCCCGAACTCGGCCCCGGCACCGTCTTCACGGCCAACCCGGCCAAGCAGGTCGACGCGCTCAAGGAAGCCCTCGCGCTCGGTCATACGGCACGCCCGGTGCTCGTCGGGCCGATCACCTATCTGCTGCTCGCGAAGCCCGCGCCGGGAGTCCCCGCCGACTTCGAACCGCTCACTCTTCTGGGCCGGCTGCTGCCGGTGTACGCCGAGGTGCTGTCCGACCTGCGGACCGCGGGAGCGCGATGGGTGCAGCTCGACGAGCCGGCTCTGGTCCAGGACCGGCTGCCGGCCGTGCTGAACGCCGCGGCCCGCGCCTACCGCGACCTGGGCGCGCTCACCGACCGGCCCAAGCTCCTGGTCGCCTCCTACTTCGACCGGCTCGGCGAAGCCCTCCCCGTGCTGGCCAAGGCGCCGGTCGAGGGCCTGGCACTCGACTTCACGGGCGCCGGTGCCGCCAACCTCGACGACCTCGCCGCTGCCGGAGGTCTGCCCGGCAAGCGGCTGATCGCCGGAGTCGTCGACGGCCGCAATGTGTGGATCAACGACCTGGGGAGGTCCATGGCCACACTCGCCACCCTGCTCGGCCTGGCCGGCCGGGTGGACGTGGCGCCTTCCTGCTCGCTGCTGCACGTGCCCCTCGATGCCACCGCGGAGCGCGATGTGGACACCCAGGTCGCCCGCTGGCTGGCCTTCGCCCGCCAGAAGACGCACGAGGTCGTCACTCTGGCCCGTGGCCTGACCGAGGGCTCTCACAGCATCGCCGCCCAACTGGCGGCCAACCGGGCCGATTTGTTGTCCCGTTCCACCTCCGCCCTCACCCACGACCCCGCCGTGCGTGCCCGCAGTGCGGCAGTCACCCGGGCGGACACCCGCCGCAGCCTCCCGTACACCGAGCGCGCCACGGCCCAGCGCGCCCGCCTCGGTCTGCCGCCGCTGCCCACGACCACGATCGGCTCGTTCCCGCAGACCACCGAACTGCGCACCGCGCGAGCGGACCTGAGGGCCGGGCGCATCGGCACCGACGGGTACAACGAGCGGATCGAGGCCGAGATCCGCGAGGTCATCTCCTTCCAGGAGAAGACCGGAATCGACGTTCTCGTACACGGCGAGCCCGAACGCAATGACATGGTCCAGTACTTCGCCGAGCAGCTGAGCGGCTATCTCGCGACGCAGCAGGGCTGGGTCCAGTCGTACGGCACCCGCTATGTCCGGCCGCCGATCCTGGCCGGCGACATCTCCAGGCCCGAGCCGATGACGGTGCGCTGGACGTCGTACGCACAGTCGCTGACCGACCGCCCGGTCAAGGGCATGCTCACCGGTCCGGTCACCATGCTCGCCTGGTCCTTCGTCCGAGACGACCAGCCGCTCGCGGAGACCGCCCGTCAGGTCGCTCTCGCCCTGCGCGAGGAGGTCAACGATCTCGAAGCGGCGGGCAGTTCTGTGATCCAGGTGGACGAACCCGCCCTGCGCGAGACGTTGCCGCTGCGGAGTGCGGACCATGAGGCCTATCTGTGCTGGGCGACCGAGTCGTTCCGCCTCACCACCAGTGGGGTGCGTCCGGACACCCAGATCCATACGCACATGTGCTACGCCGAGTTCGGTGACATCCTCCAGGCCATCGACGACCTCGATGCCGACGTCATCAGTCTGGAGGCCGCCCGTTCCCATATGCAGGTCGCCGACGAGCTCTCCACCGCCGGTTATCCGCGTGAGGTCGGACCGGGCGTCTACGACATCCACTCGCCGCGCGTCCCGAGCGCGGACGAGGCAGCGACCCTGCTGCGCAAGGGACTTGAGGCCATTCCCGCCGAGCGGCTGTGGGTCAATCCCGACTGTGGTCTGAAGACCCGCGGCTGGCCCGAGGTCCGTACCTCACTGGAGAACCTGGTGGCCGCGGCCCGCGCCGTCCGTTCCGGAATCCGTGGCGCGACCGCTTCCTGAGCCGTACGGGTCCGGGCCGTACCGGCCCGGGCCGTACGGGTCCTGAGCCGGGTCCGGGCGGCACGGTGCTGAGCGGTACGGGTCCGGGGCGGGCCGCATCGGACCCGCATCGGACCCGCTACCGCTGCTGCGGGCGCTGAAAGGCGTCGAGGATCCGTTCGGCGGCGAGCGTTGCCGTCAACTCCCCGTCCCGTACCTGCTGTTCGAGGCCGGGAGCGAGCGTGCGCACCTCGGGATGGTTGCGCAGCCGGTCCCGCAGCTCGTCGTGGACCATCGTCCAGGCCCAGTCGATCTGCTGGTCGCGGCGCTTGGCCGCGAGCCTGCCGGTCGAGTCCAGCAGCGCCCGGTGCTGCTCCAGCCGCTCCCAGACCGTGTCGAGACCGGTGCCCTCGCGGGCACTGCAGGAAAGGACCGGTGGAGTCCACGCGGCGTCGGCGGAGTGCATCAGCCGCAGCGCACCGGCGAGTTCACGCGCGGCGGAGCGGGCATCGCGCTCGTGCGGACCGTCCGCCTTGTTGACCGCGATCACGTCGGCCAGCTCCAGCACACCCTTCTTGATGCCCTGGAGCTGGTCTCCGGTACGGGCGAGGGAGAGCAGCAGGAAGGAGTCCACCATGTTGGCCACGGCGGTCTCCGACTGGCCGACGCCGACGGTCTCCACGAGCACCACGTCGTAGCCCGCGGCCTCCGTCACGATCATGGTTTCGCGCGTCGCCTTGGCCACCCCGCCCAGCGTGCCCGAGGTGGGGGAGGGTCGTACGAACGCCGCCGGATCCACCGCGAGCCTCTCCATCCGGGTCTTGTCGCCCAGGATGGAGCCGCCGGTACGGGTCGATGACGGGTCGACGGCAAGCACCGCGACCCGGTGGCCGAGGCCTGTGAGCATCGTGCCGAGCGCGTCGATGAAGGTGGATTTGCCCACACCGGGAACGCCGCTGATCCCCACCCGCCGTGCCGTCCCGGAGAACGGCAGCAGCTCCGTCAGCAGCTGCTGGGCGAGAGCACGGTGATCGGCCCGGGTGGACTCGACGAGAGTGATGGCGCGGGCGATGTACGCCCGCGACCCGTCACGTACGCCCTTGACATAGGTGTCGATGTCGATCGTGGGAGGCATCCGGGGCACAGTCTCACAACTCGTGGCCGAGCGAGGCGGCGAGCGTCCTCACCAGGTCCTTGGCGGCGTCCGGGATCACCGTGCCGGGCGGGAAGACGGCTGCCGCTCCGGCCTCGCGAAGGGTCTGGACGTCCTGGGGCGGAATCACGCCGCCCACGACGATCATGATGTCTTCCCGTCCCTCGGCGGCCAGTTGCTCCCGCAGCGCGGGCACCAGCGTGAGATGCCCGGCGGCCAGCGAGGAGACACCGACGATGTGCACGTCCGCCTCGACCGCCTGACGGGCCACCTCTTCCGGCGTCTGGAACAGCGGGCCGACATCCACGTCGAAGCCGAGGTCGGCGAAGGCCGTGGCGATCACCTTCTGGCCGCGGTCGTGGCCGTCCTGGCCCATCTTGGCGACCAGGATGCGCGGCCGGCGGCCTTCCGCCTTCTCGAAGTCCTCGACCAGGGTGCGGGTGGCGTCAACCGCCGGGGAGGTGCCGGCTTCGTTTCGGTACACACCGGAGATCGTACGGATCTGGCCCGAGTGCCGTCCGTACACCTTCTCCAGAGCGTCGGAGATCTCACCGACGGTCGCCATCGCCCGCGCCGCGTTCACCGCCAGCGCGAGCAGATTGCCCTCCAGGCCACCGCCCTGGCCCGGGCCCGCGCCCGCCTCCGCGGAGGCGGTCAGCGCGCGCAGCGCGTCCTGGCAGGCGGCCTCGTCCCGCTCGGCGCGCAGCCGCCGGAGCTTCTCGATCTGCTGCGTGCGCACCGAGGAGTTGTCGACCTTGTGCACGTCGATCTGCTCGTCGGTCTCGACCCGGTACTTGTTCACGCCGATGACGGGCTGACGCCCGGAGTCGATGCGTGCCTGTGTACGGGCCGCGGCCTCCTCGACGCGCAGCTTGGGGATTCCGGCGTCGATGGCCTGCGCCATGCCGCCGGCCGCCTCGACCTCCTGGATGTGCTGCCAGGCCCGGCGGGCGAGGTCGTGTGTCAGCTTCTCGATGTACGCGCTGCCGCCCCAGGGGTCGATGACCCGGGACGTCCCGGACTCCTGCTGCAGCAGCAGCTGGGTGTTGCGGGCGATACGCGCGGAGAAGTCGGTGGGGAGCGCCAGCGCCTCGTCCAGGGCGTTGGTGTGCAGCGACTGCGTATGTCCCTGAGTGGCGGCCATGGCCTCCACGCAGGTGCGGGTGACGTTGTTGAAGACGTCCTGGGCCGTCAGCGACCAGCCCGAGGTCTGGCAATGGGTGCGCAGCGAGAGCGACTTGGCGTTCTGCGGCTCGAACGTCTTCACCAGCTTGGCCCACAGCAGCCGCGCGGCCCGAAGCTTCGCGATCTCCATGAAGAAGTTCATGCCGATCGCCCAGAAGAACGACAGCCGCGGGGCGAAGGCATCCACGTCGAGTCCCGCGCCGATGCCCGCCCGCAGATACTCCATACCGTCGGCGAGGGTGTACGCCAGCTCCAGGTCGGCCGTGGCTCCGGCCTCCTGGATGTGATAGCCGGAGATGGAGATGGAGTTGTAGCGGGGCATCTTCTGCGAGGTGTAGGCGAAGATGTCCGAGATGATCCGCATCGAGGGCCGGGGCGGATAGATGTAGGTGTTGCGGACCATGAACTCTTTGAGGATGTCGTTCTGGATGGTCCCGGCCAGCTTCTCGGGCGGTACGCCCTGCTCCTCGGCGGCCACGATGTACAGCGCCAGCACGGGCAGCACGGCGCCGTTCATCGTCATCGACACGCTCATCCGGTCCAGCGGAATGCCGTCGAAGAGCTGACGCATGTCGTAGATCGAGTCGATGGCCACACCGGCCATACCGACATCGCCCGTGACCCGCGGATGGTCACTGTCGTAACCGCGGTGGGTCGGCAGGTCGAAGGCGACCGACAGACCCTTCTGCCCGGCGGCGAGGTTGCGCCGGTAGAAGGCGTTGGACTCTTCGGCGGTGGAGAATCCGGCGTACTGACGGATCGTCCACGGCTGGTTGACGTACATCGTCGGGTACGGGCCGCGCAGATACGGCGCGATACCGGGGTACGTGCCGAGGAAGTCGACGCCGGCCAGATCCCCTCCGGTGTACAGCGGTTTGACGGGAATGCCCTCGGGGGTGTCCCACACCAGGTCGCCGTCGCCCTTGCCGGTGCTCTCCTTGACAGCCGTACGCCACTGGTCCTCGGTGGCCCCGCGCGCGTCGCCGGGCCCGAGCTCGATTCCTGAGAAGTCCGGGATCCCCATCACGCCACTCCGATTTGGTCGAGGACGGAGGTGAGGACGGCGACCGCGTCGCTGCCCGCGACGACGAACTCGTCGACCCCGGCCCGTTCGTACGTCTCACGCTGCTCACCCGGACGGCCGGCGAGATACACCCGCGACGCGCCGGCCGACTTGAGCGCTTCTGCCACCGGCCCGGCCTGCTCGGCGTACAGGGCATCGCTGGAGCAGATGCACGCCACCGCGGCGCCGCTGCGGACGAAGGCCTCGGCGGCCGAGTCCGCGTCGACGGAGACCGGATCGTGGACCGCTTCGATGCCGCCCGCCTGGAAGAGGTTGACGGCGAACGAAGCGCGCGCGGTGTGCGCGGCAGCCGGACCCAGCGCCGCTAGGAAGACCCGCGGCCGGGCGCCGGTGGCGGCGAGGTGCCCGTCCGAACGGGCCCGCAGCGTTTCGTACGCCTCGTCGCGGCGTACCTTCGGCAGACCGCCGGACGGCGCGGCGGGCGCGGCGTCGCGCTCGACGGGCGCCTGGGCCAGCAGCGGGTACTCGCTCACACCGGTGATCGGTTCGCGCCGCTTGGCCAGGTTCTTCTTACGGCTCTCCCAGGTGGCGCCGAGCCGCTCGGCGACCAGACCGCCGCGCAGCGCGGCCTCCTGGCCACCGGCGCGCTCGATCTCCTGGAACCAGGCCCAGGCCGCCTGCGCGAGTTCGTCGGTGAGCTGCTCCACGTACCAGGAGCCGCCGGCCGGGTCGATGACCCGGCCCACATGCGACTCCTCGAGCAGGATCGTCGAGGTGTTGCGGGCGATCCGGCGGGCGAAGCCGTCCGGGAGTCCGAGCGCGTGGTCGAAGGGCAGCACGGTCACGGCGTCGGCGCCGCCGACGCCCGCGGCGAGCGAGGCGACCGTGGTGCGCAGCATGTTCACCCACGGGTCGCGCCGGGTCATCATCACCGGAGAGGTCACCGCGTGCTGGCGCTGTGCCCCGGCGGCGGCATCGGCCCCGCAGGCCTCGGCGACGCGGGCCCACACCCGGCGGGCGGCGCGCAGTTTCGCGATCGTCAGGAACTGGTCGGCGGTGGCCGCGTACCGGAACTCCAGCTGGCCGCAGGCCGCTTCCACGGACAGCCCGGCAGCGGTGAGGTCCCGCAGCAGCGTGACGCCGGTGGCCAGCGAACAGCCCAGCTCCTGAGCGGCCGAGGCGCCGGCCTCGTGGTACGGCAGCGCGTCGACGGTCACGGCCCGCAGTCCGGGGTACTTGCCATGGCAGAGCACGCCGAGCTCGGTCGCGGCCGCAGTGAGTTCGGCGATGTTCTCGTACTGCCCGGTGCGTGCGGCGTGTCCCAGCGGATCGGCACCGAGGTTGCCGAGCGCGGCCTCGGGAGCAATCCCGCGCTCCTCGTACAGCCGCAGCAACTCCTGTGCGGCGGCGTCGAATTCGGCTCCGGCATCGAGGACGACGGGAGCCAGGTCGAGATAGACGCCGTCCAGAGCCGCGCCGAGCCCGGAGACCGGCACGCCGGCCTGGCCGACGGCCAGCCACACCGAGCCGACCCCGTTCTCCAGGTCCGCGAGCACGGCTTCGTTCGTGCGTACCGGATCGGGCCGTTCATGGCGTTGGCGTACGTCCCAGCCGGAGACCGCTCCGCCTTCCGGCCTGCCGCCCCGGGTGAAGGGCGCGAAGCCCGGATACCCGGCGCGGTCGGCGCCGTCGCGTGCGGTGTACAGCGGACGGGTGGTGAGCCCGTCCTCGAGTGCCGTGGACAGCACGTCCTCGGCCGCCGTGTCCGGGATGTCCTTGCCAGCCTTGCGCAGCACGCCGGCCACCAGGGCCTGCCACTGCTCGTGGGTTGCATCCGGGAATTCGGCGGCCAGCGAAAACCCGTCTTCGGGGAGGACCGTCATGCTCAGATGTTAGGTCAAGCCCGCAAAGGTGCAGCAGGGGAAAGGGCTGTGACCTTGCACTCTTCAGCCCGCCCTTGATCCGTTGCGCCCGATGCCCTATCCGGTCCTCCGCCTGTGCCAGGCTTGATCGACCTCACTTCCCCGCCCCTGGATGACGCCCATGTGCTGGAGCGCGACTGCTGACCTCGTGGGCGGCACCGGCATTGCCGCGATCGGGGTGGCCTGTGTCGTACAGGCGCCGCGGGTCCGCGACCTGCCGCTCGCCGCACTGCCGTTGCTTCTCGGCACCCACCAGATCGTCGAGTCCGCCGTCTGGCGCTCCGGCGGCGGTACGGGCCCGGCGACCGTGGTCTGGGCGATCATCGCGCTGCCCCTGCTGCCGGTGTGGGTGCCGCTCGGGGTGCTGCTTGCCGGTGATCCGGTGCTGCGCCTGCTCGGTCTGCTGGCCGCGGCCGGGGCGGTGGCCAGCGCGGTGCTGTGGCGGCTGGAGTTCGTATCCACCTGGTGCGCGCTCGCCGCGGTGGCCTCTGTCGTCGTACTCGGCTGGGCGCGGCGGCGTCCGGCGGACCGGGCACCGGGCTGACTACGACGACATCGCGCCCCGGCGCGCAGGTGAGTTCGCCGTCAGGACCAGATCCGTCTCGACCGTCGGTCCGCCCCCGTCGTACGCGACCGGACAGGCGTGCGGCGCGTAACCGGTCGCCGAGCCGGCCAGCACATAGCTGCCGTCCGCCGGCGCGGCCAGTGTGTAACGGCCGTCCTGGTCCGCCGCGGTCAGTCCCGCCTGCCTGCCCCGCCCGTCGATCAGCGTCACCTTCGCCCCCGGTACGGGAGCGCCTCCGGCATCCTGCACCAGACCCCGGAACCCCGCGGACCCGTCCGCGGATTCCGGCTCCTGGCCGCTCTCGTCCTCGCTGCTCGCCCGCAGCCGCGGCCGCATCGCGTCCTTCTGCGAGGGCAGGAATGCGGCGAGTACGAGACCGATGACCACGGCGCCGGTGGCGATCAGGAAGGAGATACGGAAGCCGTTCATGCTGGGCACGAGCACCGAACCCATCGGCACCGCCGTGTGTGCCAGGACCATGCCGATGACCGCGCTCGACACCGAGGTGCCGATCGAACGCATGAGCGTGTTCAGGCCGTTGGCGGCGCCGGTCTCCGACGGATCGACAGCCCCGATGATCAGAGCGGGCAGCGACGAGTACGCGAGGCCGATACCGGCCCCCAGCACCACGGAAATGACCACGGTCTGCCAGGCCGCGCTCATCAGGCCGAGCCCGGCGCCGTAGCCGATCGCGATGACCAGCATGCCGAGCACGAGCGAGACCTTGGGGCCGCGCTGCGCGGATATCCGTGCGTACAGCGGGGCGACGAACATCATCGTCAGGCCGAGCGGCGCCACGCACAGGCCGGCCACCACCATCGAACGGCCGAGGCCGTAACCGGTCGACTCCGGCAGCTGCAACAGCTGGGGCAGGACCAGCGAGACGGCGTAGAAGGCGACTCCGATCATGATCGAGGCGAGGTTGGTCAGCAGTACCTCGCGCCGCGCGGTGGTCCGCAGGTCCACCAGCGGAGCGGCGCTCCTCAGCTCCCACATGCCCCACAGTCCGAGAATGACCGCGGCGGCGCCGAACAGTCCCAGCGTGGTGGAGGAAGTCCAGCCCCAGTCGCTGCCCTTGGTGATCGGCAGCAGCAGAGAGACGAGCCCGGCGCTCAGTCCGATCGCTCCGGGCAGATCGAAGCCGCCCCCGGCACGGAGCGACGTTTCGGGTACGACGAACACGGTGAGCAGCATCGACAGCACGCCGAGGGCGGCCGCGCCGAAGAACAGCGTGTGCCAGTCGGTGTGCTGGGCCACCAATGCCGCGGCGGGGAGTGCGAGTCCGCCACCCACCCCGATCGACGAACTCATCAGTGCCATCGCCGAGCCGAGCCGCTCGCGCGGCAACTCGTCACGCATGATGCCGATGCCGAGCGGGATGGCACCCATGGCGAAGCCCTGAAGAGCCCGGCCGGCGATCATCGTCACCAGGTCGTCGGTGAATCCGCAGATGAGTGAACCGACCACCATCACGGCGAGGCTCGCGAGCAGCATCCGTCGCTTGCCGTACAGGTCACCGAGCCGCCCCATGATCGGGGTGGCGACGGCGCCGGCGAGCAGTGTTGCCGTCATGACCCATGTCGCGTTCGCCGGAGTGCTGTTCAGCAGCGTCGGCAGGTCCTTGATGACCGGTACGAGCAGGGTCTGCATCACCGCGACGGTGATCCCCGCGAACGCGAGGACAGGGACGACGCCCTTGGTTCTGCGCGCCGCTATGTCCCGCAACTCCCTGTGTGCCCCGGCGGGCTGTTCGGTTGTGGTCTGCGGCATGCGTGCGGCCTCCGGGGCGGGAAGGTGTGGGAGCGCGTCGGGACGAGGTCCGGCGGACAGCGGCGGCCGCCAATTGCGTGCACGGTGAACGTTTCCTCGGCAGGGCTTATTCCGGGGCGGCTGATTGATTGATCACGTGCCGTTCGGGTACCCGTCGCCGCAGCGGAGTGCTGATGCCCCGAACGCAGCTCCTGCGGCACGGCTTCCGTGGATGGAGGAGGACCCATGACCGACCGCCGACCGGAAGGTCCCGAAGAGACCGGGACGGAACCGGACAGGCAGGTGCCGAAGGACCTGCCCGATCAGCAGGCGCACGACGGCTTCGACCCGCTGGACGTGCCCCGCCCCGAAGAGACGGACGACGAAACGACCGATACGGACCTGAGCCTGCCGGATGTGGACCAGACGGGTGCCGGCCGCGGATCGCCGCGAAGCGGCTCCGTACATCCCGAGCAGCCGGTCCCGGACGAACCCACCGGCTGAGGTCCGGAAGCCATCGAGCACCACCGGGTGGGTCCGAAGGAGGCACCCTTCCCGGGGCCGGGCCGCCGGTGCCCTGGATGGGCGGAAGCGGAGCCGCTGCGCCGCCTGCACTCCGGCCACATCGGGGACTGCGTCGCCTGGGTGCTCGCCGGCATGGCGCTCCTGGCGGCCCTGGCCCTGCCCTGCCTCGTCACCTGACTCGGAAGGGGATGCCGGCTGTCGGAGAACGAATCCGGTCGAATGAGAACAGCCTCTCCCGGGTACCCGCCCGCACGCCGGGGGAGTGAGGAGGTCGTCATGGGTGCCGAGATCTGGGTCTACCGCGAAACCGCGGGATATGTTCCCGGAGCGCAGCTCACCGGCTACAAGGTCGAGGCGTCCGACGGGACGGTCGGAAAGATCGACAAGCACACGGAGGACGTGGGCCGCTTGTACATCGTGGTCGACACAGGTCCCTGGATCTTCGGTGGGCGCGTCGTGCTGCCTGCGGGCCTTGTGACGAGAATCGACGCCGAGAAGGAGACGGTTCATGTCTCCTGCGGCAAGCGGGAGCTCAAGGACTCGCCCGCCTTCGAGAGCGGTCAGCACGAGGACGACATCACGTTCATCACGCTCGTCGAGCAGTACTACTCGAACCGCGACGTGTGAGCCGGCCGCGCTGCTGGGTGGAACGCTGCCCGGTGCGCTGCTCGCGGTCGGCGGGTGCGGTGCGGCGCGGTGAGAACGCCGCGGCATGCCTGGCCGCGGCCGTCGGCGAGGCCCTCCCGGACCTGCTCGGCGGCCACGGACATGACGGCTCGGGCATCGTCCACCCGGGCCTGCCCCGGTCTGGCTGCCTGGTGCTCGCCGCCGACGCGGCGACCCTCCACGCGCTGCGTGAGAAGACCGCCGGTGTCGCCGGTCCGGGTGATTGCTCCCCGGACCGACCGGCTGCCAGCATGGGCCTGTGCTTATGTTCCCGAGCTGGGTATGGCGAGGCGGTCCGGTCCGCAGGGCGGTGAGCATCGGCCTTCCGGTCGGTGTCTTCTTCGGGGTATTCGTGCTCGCCGAGTCCGGATCATGGCTGGGCGCAGTCGTGGCGGCCCTCTTCCTCATCCCCTTCTCCGGAATCAGGATGGCCCGCCGGATGAGCAGAGCCTGGCCCGGAGCCAATGACCTGGACTCCGCCGACCGGGTAGCGGTGGTTCGCGCCACCCGGCGTGGTGAGGACACCGGCGACGCCCGACTCGCGCCCGCCGTCATCGACTACAGCGGCGCGTTGCGGACAGCCCGGGAACGAGACCGCCTCCTCCAATGGGTGGTCCTGCTCTTCGCCGGAGTCGCTGTGGCCCTCGCGGTGGGCGACACCCTCACGGGATCGACCCGCGATGCCCTGGTGTCGTGGCTGTGGGTCGCGATCTTTCTCGTGGAACTGATCTGGTGGCCCAGGGAGCAGGCTCACATCATGTCCAATGCGGAACAGGCGGAGAGGTCAGCCCGCCACGTATTGCGACAGAACTCGCCCGGCGAGTGAGACAAGTTGTTCCCCGATCCCGCGGAGTCGTTCCCGGTCCTCCCTCACACGGAGCGCGTTGCGAGGAGCTGAGACAGCCGAACCAGTGCCCAGCCGCCGCTGTCGCCAAGGGGTCGGTGCTGCCCGTGAAGCTGTGGCATTTTCCGGTTCCCCGGATCAGGACCCGCAGCTCGCGGGTGTACGACGAGTACCTCGACCGTCCGGCCGGGACGAAGAGCGAGGATCCGACGTACCGAGCGATAGTCGCGTCGGGCCGGGCACCGGGTGAGCAGGCTCGCCGGGAAGCTCCCCCGCTGGGCCGAGGCCGCCTCAGTCGGTGACGCGCAGTACCAGCTTGCCGCGGGTGCGGCTCTCCTCGCCCCGGCGGTGCGCCTCGGCGGCGTCCGCCAGCGGCAGCACGTCCTCGACCTCGACGCTCACCACGCCCTTGTCGATCAGCGACGCGATCCTGGTCAGCGCCGTGCCGTCCGGTTCCACCAGGAAGGGCATCGCCCGCAGACCTTGTGCGGAGGCCGTCTCCAGCAGTTCGGGAGAGACACCCGACGGCACGGCGACGATCGTGCCGCCGGGGCGCAGGGTCTTCAGCGAACGGGTGCTGGTCGAGTCCTGCCCGTCGCCTACGAGGTCGATGACGAGGTCGACGTCATGCACCGCCTCCTCGAACCGGACCCGGGTGTAGTCGATCAGCTCGTCGGCGCCGAGCGAGCGCAGCCAGTCGTGCTTGGCGGCCCGCGCGGTGCCGATGACGTGCGCGCCGAAGTGCTTGGCGAACTGCACGGCGAAGTGCCCCACGCCGCCGGCCGCCGCGTGGATCAGCACCCGCTGTCCCGCCTCGATCCGCGCGGCGTCGGCGAGTGCCTGCCAGGCGGTGAGCGCCGCCAGTGGCACCGCGGCGGCGTGGTCGTGGTCGACGGCGGCGGGCTTGCGTGCGAACTGCCGCGAGGGCGCGGTCACATACTCCGCGTACGCACCGGCCTGGCGCGGGAACCAGGGCATGCCGTACACCTCGTCGCCGACCTCGAGCGTGTGGACGCCGAAGCCGACCTCCTCCACGACTCCGGACACGTCCCAGCCGAGCACGAACGGTGGCTCGCCCAGCACCTGCGCCATGCCACCGCCCTCGCGGGTCTTCCAGTCCACCGGGTTCACACCCGCGGAACGCACCCGCACCAGCACCTCGGTGGGCAGGGGCTCGGGCCGCGGCACCTCGGCGAGTCGCAGTACCCCGGGTCCGCCGAAGCTGTCCTGGGTGATCGCGCGCATGGTCTGAATGCTGCTCATGTGGTTCTCCTGCAAGGCGTGCCGGGGTGCTCGCGCACGGCCCGGTCGGCTGATCATCGACGCCCGAAAGCTACCTGTGGGGTAGTGGTAACCCGCAAGGGACACTACTATCCCTCAGGAAGTATTGAGGTCACCGCGCGGGAGGCACCGTTCATGTCCATTCCCTGTACGACGGGGCAGCACGACGATCACGATGTCTTCGCGGCGGAGTGCCCGTGCCGTGATGTCCTGGACGTCCTGGCCAGCAAGTGGTCGGCGCTGGCCATCGGTGCCATGGCGGAGGGCCCGCAGCGCTTCGGCTCGCTGCAGCGGCGGCTCCAGGGTGTCAGTCCCAAGGTGCTGACCAGCACCCTGCGCAAGCTGGAGCTCCACGGCTTCGTCGACCGAACTGTGTATCCGGCCGTGCCGCTGCATGTCGAGTACGAGCTGACGGAGCTGGGGCGCGGTGTCGCCGTGCCGCTGGGTCAGCTGCGCGGCTGGGTGGAGCTGCATCTCGACGAGATACGCTCCGCCGGGGCCGACGAGCCTGCCCGCGGCTGAGCCGGGGACGGGCCTGGGGACGCCGGGTGGGGGCCGGATCGGCGGTGCCGTGTCAGTGGGCGGTGGCGGGGCCGCAGAGCTGCTCGTCGTCCAGCGCCGCACCTCGGGCGCGGTGCCGGCGGCGGCGCACGGATCCGCTGAGAGCGGCGTCGGCCTGATCCCGTTGCTCCGGCCGCAGCAGGGCTTGCCCCCGCGGGCGGACGGCGCTGCTTCTAGAGCACGCCCCGGCGGACGTGCGCCTCGTAGACGACACCGGCGACGACCAGGTCCTCCCAGGCCATGCCGACACTCTTGAAGAGCCGGGGCCGCGAGTCGTCGGTCGCGACCGTACCGCGGGCGAGGTCCGCAAGGGCGACGAGGGCATCGGCCTCCAGTGCTCCGGAGCCGATGGCCAGGATGACGTCGCCCGCCTCGCGCAGTGCCGCGCCACGCGCCTCGACGACCACCGTCGAGCGGCGCACCGTCTCGTCGTCGACCTCGCGGGCATCCGGTTCGTGGGAGCCGACGGCGACGACGGTCGCGTGCGCGGACAGTGCCGACCCGTCGAACAGCGGCGTGCGCGCGGTGGTGCAGCAGGCCACCAGATCCGCCTGCGCCACCGCGTCCGCCGTGCCCGCTTCCACCACAGGATCCGAATCCCCGTACCGCTGAAGGAAGCCGGCGAGCCGGTCGAGATCGCGGCCGACCACCGTGATGTGCCGGAGCGGGCGGACAGCACGCAGCGCGTCGATATGACTGTGCGCCTGCGGTCCGGTGCCGAAGACGACGAGACGCTCGGCGTCCGGTACGGCGAGGAGGTCGGCGGCGGCCGCCGAGACGGCCGCCGTACGGATGGTGGTCAGCGCGACACCGTCGAGAACGGCCAGCGGGCCGAGCGTCTCCGCGTCCAGCAGCAGGTAGTTGCCCTGGATGCGAGGCAGTCCGACGGCGGGGTTGCACGGTGCCACGGTGGCGATCTTGACGCCCGCGTAACGGCGGGAGTGAGACGGCATCAGCAGCAGCTGTCCATGGTCGACCGGGACCACCGTGCGGGCGGGATCGGCCTCCGGGTCGAGCCCGTCGCGCAGCGCGTCCTGGAGCGCGGCGATCGCCACCGCCGTGGGCAGGGCCGCACGTACCTCGTCGGCTCCGATGACCACGGTCGCGCCCTTGCCCATATGCCCTCCTGCCGGAAGCCGGTCATCCCCCGGTGAAACGCTACAGGGCACGCAACGGCCGGGCGGCCCTCGTCCGACGAGGGCGTCCCGGCCGGCAGGGTGCGGTCACACGTTGGGCACCTTGAGCTTGTCCCAGCTCGACTTTCCCGGGATGCCGTCGGCGTCGCTCCCCGAGAAGCCCAGCTTGCGCTGCCACGCGGCGTACGACTTGCGGTCCGCCTCCGACCAGTCCGGACCGGGGCCCACCTCGTACCGGCCGCAGCCCTCGGCCACCAGTCTCTTTCCCATCGCCGTGATGATCGGACTGTGCCGTCCGGCCTGGAAGAACGCGGCACCGGGGAACGGCTCGAACGCCGCCGGGGGCTTCGGCGCCGGCGGCTTGGTCGGGCCGCCCGGCTTACCGGCCAGCCGCGCCTTGATCCGGGCGCGCATCGAGTCCATCGTGAATCCGCGCGGGTCGATCTTCCCCGGCTGCCACTCCTTGTGCCCGATCACCGAGCGCTGCGACCAGCCGTGCGCCCGGCACAGGGCGGCCGCCGCCTTTTCGATGGCCTCCAGCTGGGCCGCGGGCCACGGGTCCGTGCCATTGCCGAGGTTGACGCACTCGAAGCCGTAGAAGTACCGATTGCCGTCGGTGTTGGCCTCGTTGTCGCCGGGCAGCGCCGTTTCGTTGATCACCGCGCGCAGGACGTCGTCGTCGCCGAGCCCCGCGTGGTTGGCGCGCCCGTTGCCGACCATGTGGATGGTGCCGTCCTTGGCGATCACGCCGTGGCACAGCGGCCCCGGCAGACTCGAGTGGCCGTTGTAGCAGATGTCCACGGAGTTCTGGGTGCCCGAGGTCACGGTGTGATGGATCATCACGCCGTGCATGGGCCCCCAGGGACCCTTGTGGTTGCGGTTGTGCGTGCGCCAGCTCCGGTGCTCGACGACCTGAAGCCCTTCGTCACGAAGGGCCTTGAGCAGTTTGTCGGCGGACAGGGGCGTTGCCATCGTGGTGCTCCTTCCTGGTGCTGCGTCAGTTCTCCGGCTGTCCCTCGTCGTCCTGCCCCGCCGTCTGCGTGCCCGAACCGGCCGCGGCGGCAGTCTCGGCAGCCGCGGCCTCCGCCTCGGCCGAGGCCTCCGCCGCCAGCGCCTCCTCGTCCGCGGCCGGGACGACTTCCGCCAGCGGCCCGAACGTCATCCGCAGATCCGCGACCGACCCCTCGCCCAGTACCCAGGCCAGCGGCGCGTAGTGCACCTGAATCCCGGCCGGGGCCTGCAGCAGCGGCCGGCGCGCCGCATCCGTCGGCCACTCGACACCGCCCGTCGCCGTACGCGCCGGAACGGTCCAGAAGTCACCGGACCGGTATGTCCTGCCCGGCTCGAAGTAGACGAGAACGCCGTCCTCGAGCGGCAGCCAGCCGCCCTCCTCGATCCGGATCGCGCCGTTGCGCAGCTTCGATGCGCCCTGCTTCGTACGGCCGGAACCGCTCGTGTGCCGGGAGGCACCCGACCGGTGGTCCCAGCGCCGCAGGAAGGGGTGGAGTCCGGGGCGCCTGCCGACCGAAGGGTCGGGCTCGCCCGAGAGCCGCACCCGGCGGCCCGGCAGGTCGACCTCCTCCACCCGCAGCAGCGGCAGCGGTTCCCCGCGGCTGGTGTAGGCGGTGTCCACGAACTCGACCACGTCGCCGACGTTCAGATCGAGCTTGGCGTCACTGCCGAGTGACGCCAATTCCACCCATGTGCCGTCGAGTTCGTCGACCGGGAAAGTCACCGAGCCATTCTCACGGGACCATTTGAAGGTCGCGTCCTTCGCCGCGCCGCCCTCGTGGATCTCCACGCGGTACATCTGGTTCTCCTGGCCCCGGTACCGGGCGTCCGGCCTCACCAGGCACGGGTCCTCGTCCGCGTGCTCGGGACGCTCGCTGCGCGCCGCCATCCGAGCGGTCGGCGCCTGCGCCGCGGCCCACTTCGCGAACGCCGCACGGACCTGGTCCTTGGTCGCCCCGTCCTCGAGCTCCAGTTGCGAGCCGGCCAGCGGCAGCACCTGCCAGACGACCTTCAGCCGGGCCGCCGTGTCGGGCATCGCGGAACCCAGCGCCACCTCTCGCAGCAGCGGGTCCTCGGCCGCGGTGACCGAGCGCTCCCACACCTTCAGACAGGCGAGATACGGGAATTCGGTCGGCAGCCGGTCGCCGGGGCGCTCCGGGTCCCGGTGGCCGTCCGGCTGGTCCCAGTACGTCCAGGTGGCCGGCTGCTGTGCTTCGGCGGGCGTGTCCGAGTCGCCTTCCTCGGCGCTGTGCGCGTCGTGCCCGTCGTCGACGACCGGCACGCCGGGCAGCGGGCGGTTCGCGTCCAGCAGGATGCCGTCCACGTAGTAACGGCCGCCGCCGATGGTCAGATCGTCGAGTTCCCGGCCGCCGCCCACGAAACCCAGCGCGAAGCCGGTGGCCCCGCGCGGGCCGCCGTGCTGTCCGATCAGATCGGCAGCGGTGGTACGGGCCTGCACCAGCTGGATCGCGGCCTGTTCATTGGCGTCCGCATCGAGCTGTACGCGGCCCTGCTGTGCGATCACCGCCGAGTAGTGCCGGTCGGGCCGGAAGGTGATGCGGGAGATGTCTGCGTGCATGGGAAGGGGTCCCCCTCAGGATTGGGCGGTGGAAGTCGTGTCAGGTGACGGGGATGATCCCGGCGTCGGTACCGGCCGGGGTGTACTCGGCGAGCCGGGCGCGCAGGCTGTCCTCGCGCTGCGGCTGGTAGAGGTCGTGGAAGGCGCCCATCTCGGAGCCGTCCTCGGCGCCGCGCCTGATCTCGTCCGCGCAGCCTGCGGCCAACTGCCCGTACGCGGGCGTGCCGTACCGCTCGCTGGTGAACAACGGCCGGACCAGTTGGGCGTTCTCCGTGCCCGCCAGATCCGGCTGGCAGCGGTGGCGGCGGGGAGTGCGCGAGCCGACAGGCACGTAACTGAACCGCACACAGCCGATCCCCCGCCGCGCCACCTGCATACGCCCGGTGAAGATGCTGTTCTCGGCGATTTCCACCGCATGGGTGTGGACTTCGCCGATGACGGTGGTGCGGTGCGCGTGCAGCACGGCATGCGCGAGCCGGCAGTCCGGCGCGGACAGCGCCGCCCGGCCGTGGCCGGTGGCGTCCAGGATGCTGTCACGGATGTGGATGGGCAGCGGGTCGCGGCCGACCTCGTCGCCGATCACCTCGATCGTGCCGAGGACGCTGCGGTCGATGGACACGCACGCGGTGGTCCGGTCCAGGACCAGGCTCGGCTCCTCCGGCGAGTGCGGATCGCACTCCGGCTCCAGTGACCAGCCGGGCACCAGCGTGCAGTGCCGCAGCACGACCGCCCCGACGGGGCCGGTGACATTGAGCCCGCGCCCGGTGATCAGCAGACCGTCCAGCACGATCCGCGGAGCGTCGCCCTCACCGTCCTCCTGCGCACGGATGTTGAGCGCGTCGGGACGGTTGCTGTACCAGTCGAGCAGCCGGATCACCGGCCGGGTGCCCTCGGCCGCGCGCACCTCCAGACGGTCGCCGGGATCCAGGTCGAAGTCCAACTGCTCCTGGTAGGCGCCGCTGTGCGTGATCTCGATGATGCCGTCGGGTCCGCAGCGTCCCGCCCGCCGGTCGTTCTGCCAGTCGCCGTACGCGTCCATGATCCGCTGGTAGCTCTGGCCGGGACCGACCCGGTAGACCTTCGCCGCGGTCGGTGTCTCACGGTCGCGCGGGTACTCGCCGCCGCCGGTGTCGTCGCCGAACGCGTAGTGGTAGGTGACCCAGACGCCCTGCCGAGGCGCGGACCGCGCACCGAACGCGATACGGCCCAGCGCCGGGTCGACGGCCACCTGCCCGCGCTTGGGGCGGTAGCGCCAGTCCGTCAGATCCGCCACCACGAGGTCCGACAGGGGAACCGGCTCGTCCTGCCCGTCGCGCCAGATCGTGAAGCTCCTGCCGGGCCCGTAGTAGTCCGCGAGCCGGTCGGCGAGCTGACGGCGCCGGATGTACGCGGGCACGTTGTCGATGGTCGCGATATGCGTCGCGGACGGCTCCGGCACCGGCTTGGTCACCAGCGGCGAGTCGTTGCCCAGAATCGAGAAGGTGTAGAGATGACGGGCCCTGTCGATGCAGTACGCGGGCGCCTCGCTCACGTGATAGGGCTTCAGCCGCCATACGAACAGCCCCAGCCCGGCCGGGGAGTATCCCCCCTGCGTACGCGCCGAACCGGCTCGCCGCACATTCACCGACTGCGCGACCGCACCGAACGGACCGCCTGCCAGATCCAGCGCCGCTCCTTCCCGTACGTCGACGAGCCGGCCGCGCCGGAGCCGGCGTGCGTTGACGGCCTCCGTCCCTGATCCGTACAGCTTGACCGGCTGCTGGTGCGAGACGAGGCGGGAGAACTCCACGGCGCGCGAAGGCCATCCGGCGACCTCTTCGGCCAGCTCCTCCAGCAGCGCGAGAGTGCCTTTGCGCCGCCGGTTGGCGACGGTCGCGGCGACGTCGCGCCGCGGCGCGAGAGCCTCGGTGAGACGGCTCCGCGAATCGTCCCCGTCCCCGCCCTGAAGCCCCTTCGCCTGCACGCGTTCGTAGCCGGGCAGCGGTTGGTAGCCGACGAGATCGCCGAGATACGGCAGCACCCAGGGCGCGGCGGTCTCCACGAACCAGTCCTCGTAGCTCTGCTCGACGCCGTCCCGTACCCGGTCCACCTGCTCGGCGATCACCGCGAGCAGCGCGCGCAGTGGCTCACCGCCCTCGGCGTCCCGCAGACGGTGCCACTGCGGGAGCAGCTCCGCCAGCCCGTCCGGTTCCCTGCTCATGCGGTGACCTCCGTCAGAATCAGCGTGTCCGGGACCTGCGGTGACAGCAGGGCGAGCTGGGCCGGCCGGATGCCCCGGAAGACGCACACCGCCCGTCCCTTCCCGAGCCGCCGGGTATCGGTGATGTCCGGGTTCAGACGCAGCAGTTCGGCGAGCGAAATGCCGTACCGGGCGGCGACCTGGGTGAGCGTCTCGCCGGCCTCCGCGGTGACCCGGTGCACGTCCTCGTCGTACTCGGCGAGCCGCGCCCCGACCGCGGTCCGCGGCTCGGCGAGCGCTCCCGCGAGCCCGGTCAGCCCGTCAGCAGTGACGGACGCCGGCACCCCGGTGAAGACGTCCACGTCCACGTAGTCCACACCGGGCACCGAGTGGGCCGTCGCCAGGACGTCGGACAGCCGTGCGGGACTGCCCAACTCGCGCCGTCCGCTGCCGAATTCACGCAGCAGTGCGTGCCGCAGCCTCGGCTCGACCACCGTCCAGGTGTGGTCACGGGCGACCTTCACCTTCGCGGCGAGCAGCAGCAGCACCAGCTCACGTACATCGACCCGGACCGGGAGCCGTGAGTCGCCGTACTCGGCGAGCGAGGAGCGCAGCGCACGCAGCACCTCGGAGTCTTCGGCGATCGCGATGTCGTCCACGCCGGCGACGGTCACATGCAGCACGCGTCGCCTTCCGTCGAATATCTCCCGCGCCACGGCCCGGCCGATACCCGCCCGCGAACGGGCGAAGTCCTCGTAGTCCGCGACGGACACGAGCCGGTCGAGGGCGGCGACCGCGAGCGGGATCGTGCGCCGGGTCAGCCCGGGCCCGTCGGCGTCCGCACCGCCGGTGGCGGGCTGCGGATTGGTGACCGCGGTGACGCCCAGCGGCCGGGTGATCGCCTGAACGATGCGGTCCGCCCGGACGTTGGCGGCCTTTCCGGTGCCGAAGCGGTACCGGGCCCGTACGTTCTCGTGCCCGGTGGGCAGCCGCGCGCCGTGCACCCCGTCGCCGAAGGTCACCGTCGTACGCCCGTCCCCGGCCGTCCCCGAGACATACACGCGCTCGCGCGGACCACGCCCCGCCAGACTGTCCACCTCGTGCCACAGCAGCCCGTCGACGCGCACCTCAAGGGTGGGCGTCGCGCCGAGCGAAGCGAGATGGGGGTACCCCCGGCCGGAGGCCCGGGGAGGGTTGTCGGCGGGCAGCCATGTCAGCGGCGACTGCCAGAGCGTGAAGGTCTGGTTGGTCCGGTCGGCGTCGCCGCTGCCGATCGCCTCGTCCCGGCTCTCGCCGTGCGTCGCGTGCACCACATTGCCCTGGATGCGGACCGTGTCACGACGGTAGCGGTGGGCCAGGTCCGTGGTGAGCGTCAGCTTCGTATGGACATGGTCGCCCGGCAGCCGCGGGTCGAGCTGCTGCTCCACCGAAGCGATCACCGCCAGTTCGGTGCCACGCACGCCGGCCGTGTGGGGGATGTCGGTGCGTTCGCCGGACACCACCAGGTGGCGGCCGGGGCGCAACCCGTCGTACAGCTCCGCCAGTTCGAGCTCATTGCCGTGCACGTCCTCACCCAGCGGCTCGTCGGCCGGACGCAGCGCCACACCGCCCGCGTGCACGGTGGTGTCACGGATCGCCGAGAGCAGGACGTCGTGCTCGTCCAGCCACGGATCGGCGAGCGTGAGCTCGGTGCCGCGGCCCGTGATGCCGTAGTTGGTGTACGCGGCGGTGCGCACCGAGGTGACCCGGGTGGTCACGAATGCCAGCTTCTTGTCACCCGGGATCCCGTCAGGACCCTCCGCGCCCTTACGGGGGCGCTCGATCGCGACCCAGCTGCCTACGGTGATTCCGTCCTGCACGGAGTCGAGCGCCAGGACACGACGGTTCGCCTCCTCCGGCACGGTCGCAATGCCGACCTCGACATTCGCCGGCTCGGTGCCGACCGTGTACCGCACGCTCACCTCCAGCCCGCCGTGGGTGATCTGCCGGTGATCGCCGGGAGCCAGCCGCCAGTTGAGCGGCTCGCCGTTCTGCACGGCGACATGGACCCGCCCGTCCTCGGCGGGCCGGGACACGAACAGCGTCCGCTCGGGCAGCCCGGACTGCAGCTGGGCGGTGACCCCGGGCTCCTGGGAGTCGGCCGGGCGCCGGGACAGCCAGCCCAGGTCCTGGTCCTGGGCGGAGCGGGTCCTCAGAGAAATCCGGCCCGGCCCCAGGCCGAAGCTCGTCTCGGCGGGCAGATTCTCCGACCGCTGCACCGAGGAGCCGGTCTCCGTGTGCTGGAACTCGGCGCGCACCGGCACCCGGCCCGCCGTGTCGTACACGACCCGCATGGTGGTGAGTGCGGAGCCGGTGAGCGGCCAGTCCACCTGCCGGATGACCCGGCCACGGTCGTCCTGTACGGGCTTGAGCGGCGCCGTCGCCCCGAAGGGGGCCGCGGTCACTCGCATCGACAGCAGTTCGCGCAGGAGGGCGGGCACAGCCGGAACGGCCTGACGCCACGCCGCGTACATCCCGTCGGCGACCCTCGGATCCAGCGCGGAGAGCAGCTGGGCGCCGAGGTCGGAGCCGGGCGCGAAGTACCGCCCAGGATCGTGCGACAGGGCGCGGGCGCCGGACGGTGGCCGTACGACCCGGCTGCGCAGGGCCGGCAGGACGGCGCCGAGTGCCCGCATGGCCGGCGAGTCCACCCCATCCCCGGCCGCGGCCGCACGGGCCGAAGGTACGGGCTGGGTGGGCTCCAGTTCCCCCGCCCGCTCCATCAGTTCGCCGACCACGGCCTCCAGCTGCTCGAACCAGGCGGCGACTTCCTCGTACGGAGCGGCGACGGCCTGTGCCTCCGCGAGCCGGTCATGCGGATCGGCAAGCCGCCGGGCGAACTGCGCCGGGGTCCTGATCATGTCCAGATCGGCGCGCAGCGGCGCCAGCACCTGGGCGTCGAACTCCTCGATGATCATGCTGACGGGACGCGGGTTTGGATTTTCGGGGGTTGCCTCGCCCTCCTCGGCCTCCCGTTCGTCCTCGGTGATCCACTCGCGGAGCTCCGCGACCAGCTCGGTCAGCGACGGCGGCGCTGACTGCGGCAGCCCGATGGCCGTCACCTCGTCGTCCCGGTCGATCCGGACACGCGCCACCGGCAGCAACAGCCGCTGCCCGTCCGCTTCTTGGTCCCCGCCGAAGACGAACAGCAGTCTGTCCCCGGCCTGGAGCGAGGTGTCGGTGCCGGAGACGAAGATCTCGGACCGTTTGCGCAGATCGTCCGGAGTGAGCCGGGCAGGCCGGCGCCGGCGCACCGCCAACTCGTTCCAGGTCCAGCGGGCGATCAGGTCCTCACTGGTCTCGAAGGCCTGCGACTCCTCGCCGGACGTGGTGGGCACGCTGTTGCTGCGCGCACCGCGCGGGATCAGTACCGGCACGTCCTCGGCCCGCGGCTCCCGGTCCAGCGTGTACGCGAGATGCGTGTCGGCGGCGATACCGGGCCGTGGCCGGTGTCCCACCAGCCGCCCGAGCAGCGCCAGCGAGCGGTGCTCGTCGGCGGTGCGCAGATAGCCCTCGTCGGCGATGCGCTCGGAGTGGAAGGTGAGCAGGTCGCCGACGACCGCCCACGAGTCGAGCAGTCCGATCGCCGGATCGTCCGGCGTGCGGACGGTCAGCCCGCGCAGTGCCGGATGGGCGGGGGAGGCGAGCCGGTCGAGCATGGCCGCCAGGAACGAGCCGTACTCGCCCACCCGGTAGTCCAGGGCCGTGCGGCCCGGCGGGTTGTACAGGGCCTCGGGTGCGTGGCGTTCGTCGTGTCCACCACAGCCGCAGCCGCAGGAGCCGCTCATCGCGCACCTCCGCCGAGCTCGATCGACAGCCGGCCGTTCTCGGGCCGGTCCGGGTCGTTGTCGCAACGCGCGATCTCCAGCGGGCTGAGCCGCAGCACGCCTGCCTCCAGTGCGGTGTCGTCCATGTCGTTGACGGGGTCCTCGTGGAAAAGCCGGCTCAGCCGGGTCACTCGTACGCTCTCCACGCCCTGCACGGCCGCTGCCGCGGCCACCAGACGGCTGAGCCGCACCGGTTCGCCGAAGGACAGCGCGTCGGGGTGGAAGAAGCCGATCCGTCCGCCGGACAGCCGACGGCTGCCCAGCAGCCGGTAGAGCTCGGCGAGGATCTGCCCGTGCTGGTGCCCGGGCGCCGCGCACACCGCGAGAGCGATGTCCAGCGGCACCGACCTGGCCGGCCCCACGACGAGGTCGTGACCGATCCGGCGGTAGCGCTCCAGGGCGTACGACACCGAGTCGAGCAGTTCCTGCGATGGGTCCCCGGCCCCCAGCGCGTCGACAGCGATATGGGCCTCCTGCGCACTGCCGGTCCAGCGGATCTCCGCGGCCGCCCGCTGCACCCCCGGGAGCTTCGACGCCAGCGCGGCGTAGTCCTCGGCAGTGACGGCGCGCAGCCGCGAGCGCCTGAGGTCGAGCGGGGCCAACTGGCGCACCTGTTCCAAGGGTTCGGGCTCGGTGCCACCGACGGCCGGCAGCGGGTTGCGCACCCCCGCCACCGGCATCGGGTCCCCGGCGTCCGACTCGTCCCGATCGCGGCACAGCACCAGATGGTTGATGGCCTCGGCGCCGACGTTGCCCGCCGTGCCGCCGCCGAGCCGGTAGTGCAGTTCCAGCCGGGCGCCCGGCCGCGGACGGGCTCCGTGCCGTCCGTCGCCGAACCGCAGCGCGATCCGTCCGTCGTCCTCCAGCTCACCGACGAAGTGCCGCTCCCGCGGCCCGCTGCTCAGCAGATCCCGCTTCGGCGTCCACGGTTCCGTGTCCTGCGCGCCGTCCCTGACGGTCACCGCGGGCAGCGCGGCCCGCGGATCCTGTACGAGGGCGGCCGCCGGACCTCGCAGCACCGGCTCGTCCGGGTCGAGCCCGGCCGCGTACGGCGGACCCCAACTGTGCGCGATCTCCCAGGCGATACCGGCGTCGAGCACCGCGCCCGCCCGCCCCCGGGCGATCAGCACATCGATACGGCGCAGTTTCGCGGCCAGCAGCCGCTCACTGCGGTGCAGCAACTCGCGCAGTGCGCGCACCGGATGGCGGCGCAGCTCCAGACGCTCCAGCACCCGCAGCCCGAACAGCACGGTCAGCTCGGCGATCTCGGGCTCCGTGAGCCCGTCGCAGTCCCGAGCGCTGCGCCACAGCTCGACGAGGCGCTGCCGGACGCGGCCCGGGACGGCGGCGAGCCGGTCGGCCTGCCCGGCCGACACATGGAGAGCCTGAGGGAACGGCACGGCCTGGACGACGGGGGAGCGGGGCAGCACCGGCCGGAAACGCGGCGGGATTCCCGGGTAGACGACCTGCGCCAGCAGCGTCGCCAGCGCCTCGGCCTGCGCATAGGCGGTGCCCGGCACGACCTTCTCCCGCCGCCGGCCCGCGAGTTCCAGACCGAGACCGGCACGCCCGGTCGCGTCCTCGCCGATCACGGTGAACAGCTCCCGTATCTGATCGGCGGTCAGCAGCCGACCCGAACGCGTCTGATCGAGACGGGAGTTGATGAGATCAGCCGCCTCATTGCCCTCATTGCGGTCCCAGCAGCCGAAACCGGACGGCTCGCAGGTTCCGAGGACGGCGGGCGCGGGTGGCACAGTGACCGTCTCGGGCGTACCGCCGCAGAAGGTCAGCGACCGGCCGTGGTCGACGAGCGCGACATTGCCGCGCGCCACGCTCACATCCTCCACGGGCTCGCAGTCCCGGCCGCCGCGCGTCGACAGACAGACCGGGAAGGCGAGTGCGTCCTCCCGTGCCCAGGTGACCTCCAGGACCGGCTGGTCCGCCAGCCGGTCCACGACCGGAGTGACGGATGTGAGACGTACGGCCTGGCGGTGGGACGGGTCGGCGTCGCCCGGCGTACCGGAACGCGCTCCCCGCACCTCCTCGATCAGCAGCAGATCGCCGGGCGACAGATCCAGCGTTCTGATCGTGCACTCCTCGTCGGTCCACTCGTCCCGCAGCGTCGCGGAGGTCGCTCCCACGGCCAGTGAGCACACCTCATCGGCCCAGGTCCAGAAGCGGATGGTGTTGTGCTCGGGACGCAGCACCAGCGGATCGTTGCTGGCGACCGGCTCGAACACCTCCACCGATCCGCGCTCGTCCAGCACAGCCAGCTCCCGGTCGTCGATGACGGTGCCGAGCTCGGGCCGGTCGCGCGGACCGAGGCTGCGGATGTCGACGGCCGCGAAGCGGTACGTCCCGGGCTGCAGTGTCAGCGCCCGTAAGGTCTCGACCGCGACGAAAGCGCGAGCGTTGACGCCGTCGTGCATGGGGTAGTCGATGAGCCGCACATGACGGCGTACGGACACCCGGCGGCGGGCCGTGTCCAGGTACGCCTCCGTCGCGACCGCGTCCTGCTGGTAGCTGATCCGGTCGGCGGTGTGGGCGAGAAGTTCGACCAGTGTGGTCCCGAGGTCGGCGGCGTTGCGCTCGGCCCAGTCAGGTGTGGTCAGTGCCAGCCGGTCCAGGATCAGGCGGCGGATCGTGTCGTAGTCGCGCGCCGTGTAGTCGATCACAGGCGCGGCTCTGAAGACGGGCGGGCAGTCCGGCTGCTCGTCCTTGCAGTCGAAGGGGGTGGGGCAATCCGGACGGAAGTCGAACTCGGCGGAGAAGTACCGCTGGTCGAAGCCGGGGAACGGCTCGGTGCCGGGCCTTCCGTACGGATCCGTGTCGACGACCGAGAGCCGGTAGCGGGTGGGGGCACCCCCAGCGGTAGCCGGGGGAGTGTCCCCGGTGCGGTCGAGCGTGACGAACAGCCGGTCGTCGAGCTCCGGGTCCTCCTCGCGCTCGACGGACACCTCGACGGCCTCGATGCCGGTGATCCGGCGCCCGCCGTCGATGCGTATGTTCTCCGGGCAGAGCCCGTGGGGCGCCTTGCCGAGGAAGGTGACCGTGAGCGTCAGCCCGTCGTCACCGACCTCGACGGCGTCCACACCGCCGAGCTGTGCGGCCCGTACCCTGGCGCGCCTGCCGTCCGTACGGCAGATCAACTCCTCGCTCGTACCGCTCATGCCGGGCCGCTCCCCTCGAACACGTCGTCGCGCCGGCTCGCGGTGGAGCGCACCACGTAGCGCAGATACACCCGGACCACGTTCTCCTCGCTCACCACGTCAAGGGCCTCCACCTCGATCAGCTCGCCCAGCCAGCGCTGCAGGGAGGCCTGCACCGACAGCTCAAGCGCGGAGGCCAGTTCGGGACTGTTGGGCGTGAAGACCAGATCGAGCAGCCCGCAGCCGAAGTCGGGACGCATCACGCGCTCGCCGGGGCTGGTGAACAGCAACTGCTCGATCAGATCGCGCACATGCTCGTCATACGCGGCATGCGCGGTGCGTCCCCGCCGGTCCGTGCGGAAGGGGAAGGCGATATCGCTCCTCATCGCGACGACACCCCCCGCGCCGACGCGGCGACGACCGGCGGTCCCTGCGGCACCAGCGCGGCGCTGAAGCAGAGCGCGGAGGTGCTTTCCAGCAGTACGGGCCTGCCGTCGATGAGCACACCACCGCGGTCGGGCGTCCAGCGGACCGTGGCACACGGATGCGGTACGCCGCCGACGGTGTGGCGGCAGCCGCTCACCGCGAAGACTTCGGCCGCGGTGGGCACGGGCCTGCCGTCGATCCGCACCGCGGACGACGCGGCGGAGGCGGGCACGACGCGGCCGCCGTGCGGGCAGCTGATGACGCTGCCGCCGTTCACGAGATTCCCCGACAACACGTAACTCCCCGTTCCATCGGTCCTGGTACTCATCGCTTCCTCGGCACGATCAGCCGGCCCTCGTTGATGTTGACCTCGTCGCCGACCAGCACGATCGACGCCCCCTTGCCGGTGCCGATGGTCACGCCCTTCTCGTCGATCTGGACGTAGGCCCCGCCCTTGGCCTCAAGGAGAATCCCCGTACCGCCGGGCACGTCCGACATCACCAGCTTGTGATCACCGGGCGTCTGGATGACCACCGGCTGCGAGCCGGGCAGCTCGGCGCTCGCCCGGGGCGGCAGCTCGGAGGCGTCCCCGTACCAACTCCCCGTCCAGATGGGGAAGCTGGGATCCCCCTGCTCGAACTCCATCCACACGCCGGCGCCGATCCCGGGCACGACGTACTGACCCGCCTGCCGTCCGGTGAAGGGCAGACACGGCAGCGCCCAGGTGGACGCCTCGTCACCGAGCACATCGGGCACCTGGGCCGTGATCCGCCCGAGCTTGAGCGGGTCCTTGTTGTCGATCACCCGTCCCCGGAACTTGCCGAGAAACCGGTTGTTCGGTCCTGCAGCCATGCGAAGTTCTCCTGGTCCTCACGTCTCTGCGGACGCGTCTCTACGGGCGCACTGTCCTGCTGCGGGCGATCAGGCCCTCGCGGGAGAGCGTGAAGTTCTGCTGGTACGAGCCTGGCCTGAGGTTGTGCGTGACGCTCTTGACGTAGTAGTCGCCGTCGTAGGTCACGCCCGAGCCGCGAACCCCCACCAACTCCCGTGGCCGCAGGACGTATCCGTGCCGATTGACATCGAGCGAGCCGGACCCGGAAATCGCGTCCGCGGAGGTCGCGGCCCTGGCGAGGGTCTCGGCCTCGGCCTGCCCGAGCTCCTTCTTGGCCGTACCGGAAAGGGTCTTGCGTTTGAGAGCGGGGGAGGCCCGGAGGCCCAGCGGCGGCCGCAGCGGGCTGATGTCGGGCTGCGCCAGCAGGCGTACGTCGCGGGTGCGCGGGTCCTGGACGCGCGCCTGGGGCTCTTCCCTGGCCGACCCGTCGTACGCGAACGTCAGCTGGTCGACCGTGGAGTTGTTGTCCATGTTGACGTTCAGCGCGTGCTGGCGCTGACCGAGTCGCTGCTCGGGACCCCAGAAGGCGACGGACCGGCCGATGCCCGGTCCCGGCTCCAGATAGAAGGTGTAGCCGTTGGCGCGGGCCAGCTCGTTCAGGTACTGCAGATCGGTGCCGGTCTGGTAGTCGACACGCAGCTGCTCGCGGGGCGGCTGATGGATCTGCTCACGGATGATCCAGGGATCGATTCCGTAGTCCGCGTATCTCCGCAGAATCCGCTCGACCCGCTGGGCGGGGCCGAGATTGGGATACCGGTCCGTCCGCTCCTCCAGATCCATCAGCAGGGTCAGATCCTCACCGGTGACGGTGAGCGTGGTCTGCCCCGGCTGATTGCTGGCGCCCACTTCCTGCCGCACGATGAGCCCGTCGAGGATCACCGTCGGCGTTCCCTTGACGGAGGTCGTGACGATCACCCTGGTCTTCGGATCGAAGAAGCCCTCGGGCAGCAGCCGCTGGGAGATCAGCCCCCGCTTGGTCAGATCGAAGGCAAGCTGGAACCCGCTCCGTTCCCCCGAGGTCATGGTGATCTGCGCGGACAGCAGCGCCTCGGCCACCTCGGCCGGCACCGGACGGGTGAGCTTGGGGCCCATGCGCAGGGTGAGATGGACGGGCCCGCTCCCGATGGGCTCATCAGCCATGGAACCCACCCGGCAGAGGTATGTCGATCGTCCGCCCCGGCTCGGCGGTCAGTTCCTGCGGGTCGAGTACGGGATTGGCGTCCGCGATCTGCCACCACTGGCCGGGGTCGCCGAAGTAGCGCTGACCGAGATGGTCGGGGCGCTCGCCGCTGCTGACGGTGTGCGGGGCGGTCTCGTCGGCGGTTTCGCTCAGCGGCGGCAGCAAGCGCCGCTTGGTGTACCGGATTTCGGTGCCGTCCGCTGTGCGATGCACCCCGATCTCGGCGTCGTGATAACGACTCGTCCGCGGGTACGGGTGGGCCCCCGGTATGGCGTCAAGTGCGCTCTCGTACGGCTCCATCACGTCCTACAACCCCCGTCCCAGACCGAGCTCGGCCAGCCGGCCACTTCTTGCGGCCCGAGCCAGCCGCTCCTTCTGCGCCAGATGCGCGAGATACAGATCGGCCCCGCGGTGCCCGGCCGGCAGATCGCTCACGCTGAGGACCTTCATACCGATGCCGAGGCTGGCCCTGATGGGGTTGAGATTGACGTCGAACGCCGATTCGTTGATGGACAGTTCGGTGAGCCGCACGGGCATGACGCGCTTGCTGCCCCAGGTGAAGAGGGTCAGCGGCATCTCGATCGGACTGATCTCGATGGTGCCCTTCCTGGTCTGGCGGGAGGCCTCGCGAAGCTGTGCGCTGGTGGGGTGCACCAGCATCTCGAGCGTGGCGAGCTCGGGGTGGATCCCGTCGGGCGCGGCGACCTCGAACTGATCGGTGGCGTCGATCTCGGCGGTGAACTTCCAGCTCTCCTCGGCGGGCCCCTTGAGCCGGAGGGCTTCGTTGCGATCCCCTCCGCTGCCGCCCCCGCCGGCATCACCGGAGCCGCCGGCGGCCTGGGGGGCGAGGGAGCGTTCGAGGGTGTCGGGGTTGAACTGGAGGACGATGATGCGCTGGGGGGTGCCGCGTTCGGGGTCGACGACGACGATGCCGGAGCGGATGGGCTTGGGTATGTCTGCGTAGCGGGTCATTTCGCCTCACTTTGGATGGGGGCTGAATTTCGGTGCCCGGCGTTTCATGCGCTTCTATCTGCGGAGACCCTCACAGCCGTTCCTCCAGCCTTGCCGCCAGCGACGTGTAGTCGTACTGCGGAAAAATTCCGGGAAAAACGTCCAGCATGTGTTTGAGGTAGCGGGCTTTGCTGTGGAATTCGCCCCCGCGCAGTGAGACGTCAGTGTATAGATACTGCCAGCCGTAAGTTCCTTTGGTGAGGAGCAATGCCTCGAGATACTCGCAGTATGTGATGTTCATTCTGATGAAGTTGGCCGGGTAGGGTTCACTGCCGATGTCGGCTATATCCTGGTACCAGATTTCCAAGGATGTGACATGCGGCTGCATTCGCATGTATGTCACCATTCCTGCGCCGGAGCGAGGTGTGTGATCGAATATGCGCAACTGCGAGAGGAACTCCTGCTGAAAATTTGTGGCCTCCTCCCCTCCGGAGGGTCCTTCGGACTGGTCGAACACGTCGTAGAAATGAAGGATCCTGAATTCTCCATAGATTTCCGGAAGGTTCCCGGACGTCGCCCATCGGGCTCCTAGATCCGAGAAACGAAGAGAGCAGTTCAGCAGACTCTCGTCGAATTCCACGTCCTCCCAGTCGGGATTGTGCTCGTACAGTGGCAGCAGGTCTTCGACGGGCTCCGCCAACTCATCGGTGGTTCCGCATTCCGCTTCAAGGAAAGGGCTCGTACGGATTTGTTCCAATGACGCTGCGTGTCGTTGCTCGTTCGGAGTGAGATTCTGCATGACGCTGGCTCTCTGTAAGTGATCAGGCGGGTGGGTGCCACTAGAAAGTGAACAATCCGGCAACGTAGCGCGCTTCGACCTGGTTCATGGCCTTGTCGAGGTTGTACAGGCTCTTCCCTGCCCTCGATTTGAAGCCTGCAAGTTTGGTGCGCATGTCGAGGATGTCGTTGAACGCCTGTCCGCCGGGACCGGCCTTTGCTCGCTCTTCCATGACTGCGTCCATGAAGACTGCGCTCTGCCTGAGAGCGGCCTTGACGGACTCCCTGCTGTCCTTGTTGATGTTGACCGTGGCGGGCGTGGTGCCAGGGACCGGCGGGGGTGCAAAGTCGATCGCGGCTGTCATTCGGGCGGGCAACTGCCTCCAGTCCGTGTGGTTGAGTCCGGACCCGCGGCCATTCCTCGCGTACAGGCCCCACTGGGCTTCCAGTCGTTTCGGGAAGCCTTCCGGGTACTTCCCCGTCGGGTACTTCCTGGCTGTGCCTGAGTAGCGTGTCAGGGATGCCTTGTACCAACCCGGCGACGGCGGATTGGTACTGGACTTGCTGCCGAATGTCTGACCCGCGTACTTCTCGATGCTGTTGTAGAACGCTTTGTTGTCCTCGTTTCTGGCCGGCACGAAGTTGGTTGTTTTCGCCGCTCCGCCCACTTCGCGGGGTATGAGGTGCATACGGTCCCACTGCGGTGGGGGATTCTTGTTGAACTTGTGCAACTCCAGGTAGTCGAAGCCCTCCGTGCTCTGCCCGCTCGGCTCCCGTCCGTGCTCGTCCGCGTACACAGGGTTGATATACTTTGCGTTGGTCTCCGACCCCGGCCGGACCCCCGGCGGGGTCCCATTCCGAGGTAGAGGCAGTACCACGGGACGCGGCAGCTGCTGACGCTTCAAGTAGTCGCGCAGGTTCTCTGATATTCCGGCGATGACTGTGCGTCCAGGATTGAGAGTCGCGCGCACCCTGAACTCCGGGCTGTCTTCCTTTGTCAGACTGGTCAGCCGGTACCAGGTGCGCAGGGCAGCGAGAAGCACTCGGTGCGCCAGCTGTGGGATGCCTGGCTCCAGTCGGCTTTTGAGGATGCGATGAAGTCGAGGGAGAATTTTGTCCAGCCGGTCGTGCTTGGCCTGTTGGGACTTCTCCTTCTTCTTGCGACTGTCGCGCCGCTGGTTTCTCCTGTCCGTCCGGTTCCTCTTGTCGTCGCGCATGCGGTCGCGCTTCTTATTGAAGAAGTCTCGCACCTTCTTGGCGCTGTTCTTGAGCGCCTTGCCGAGCTTGGACTTCCGAAGTTTCTTGCCGAGCGCCTTGCCGGCATTGCGTACCTTCTTCAGTGCTGACTTGACTTTTCCCTTGATCTTCTGGAGGGCCTTGCCCAGTGGCGACTTCGGCTCGCGTGGCTTTGTGCGCTTTGGGGCCTCGGTCTCTTTCTTCTTCTTCGGCGTGTCGGGCGCCTTGTCCTTCGTCAGGTCCGGCTTCCGGTCTGGTGTGCGGTCGTCGGCGGTGGAGTCGGGTCCGCGTTCCTGCTGAGCCTTCGTCGACTCCTTGTCCTTGTGCAGCCTGTCCTCGGACTCCTCCCGGCGCCGCTCCCGCACCTTGTCCGGTGCCTTACTCGTCGGCCTGTCGTGGTTCGCGGCCTGTGGGCCGCGGCCCGGACCCCGGTCCGTCGACGCGGACCGGTTCTTCGGGACCCGCGGCCCCTTCGGCTTCGACGGTCCCGCCGGCTTCCTCAAGGACTCCACCGCGTTGCGCACCGCGCCCCGCGCCTTGTTCACCGCGTCGCCCGCCGCCTGCTTCGCGCCCTTGCCCGTCTTCTTCAGGCCCTTCATGATCTTCTCGGCCATGACCTTGAGGCGCTTGCCGACGCCCTTCGTTGCCGAAGACAGGCGGATCATCAGGAAGTTGGCGATGAAGTCCAGCAGCGCCACGATCCCCGCCGCGACCGCCTCCGCGAACAGGCAGGCCGCCGGTCCCGCCTTGACCGCCTTCAAGTAGGCCCAGAACTTGCTGAAGGCCGAGAGGATCGAGCTGATGCTCTGCCAGGCCGCCATCAGACCCTGGACGATGGTCAGAATCGCGCCCGCCGCGGGGACGATCATCGAGACGACCTTCTCGATCACGATCGACGCGATCATCATCGGCAGCGACGCGATGATCGCGTCCCACGCCATCTTGCCGATCTGCTTGATCGAGACGCAGCCCTTCACCAGGACGTTGATCACGGCCTTGCCCAGGCCGAGGATGCCTTCGACCTTGGTGTCGAACCACCGCTTCACACCCGTCTTGATGGCGCCCCAGAGGTGATCGGTGATGCCGGCCTTCGCCGAGCTGCCCGCCTTGCTGATCCAGCCGCCCGGGTCCGGGGCGATGTCCGCCACCAGCGCAGCGAACTTGCCCAGCGCCTCGATCGCCGCCTGGGCGAACTTGATCGCGCCGAGGATCACCGCCTGGTAGATCTTGATGACGGCCTTGATGCCCGCCTCAAGGACATCAAGCAACGCGTTCAGGCCTGCCGCCAGGGCGTCGAGCAGGGCGTTGACCGCCTTCTTCAGGCCGTCCGCCAGCGCGTTGACCGCCGCGATCGCCTTGTCGCGCAATCCCTCGATCGCCTTGCGGAACTTGTCCCGCAGCTCCGGGAAGGCCGCGAGCAGCACATCCCCGATCGCGATCAGTGCGTCCGCCAGTACGTTGATCGCCTTGATGGCGAGGTCACGTACGAAGTCGATGGCCTTGTTGGCCCACTCCTTGAACGTGTCGATGATGCCGTTCACGGCCTTGCGTGCCGCGTCGAAGACCTTGGTGACCGCGTCGAGGATCGCGTTGAAGGCGCTCTTCACCTTGTCGGCGACCCAGCCGAAGAAGCCCCCGGAGGGCTTTTCCTCCTCCTTTTTCTTCTCGGCCTCCTTCTCCGCGTTCTCGCGCTCGGTGTCGATCTGCGCGTTGTCCTTGTCCTTCCGGTCGCTGACCTCCTTGTCCTTGTCGTCGCGGGCCTTGACGATTTCCTTGTTCTTGTCGGCGTGTTCCTTCTCGGACTTCTTGTCCGCGTCCTCGATCTTCTGGTCCTGCTCATCGCGCCAGCTCTCGCGTTCGCGCTGAGCATCCTCGGCCGCACGGCCGCGCTCGGCTGTCTGCTTCTCCGCGTTCTGGGTGACCTCGCGGTCGATCTCGGTCTGCTTTTCCTGCTTGGCCTGCTGCTCGCCCTGCTGCTGTTCCTTCTCCTCGGCGACCAGGTCGCCCTGGGCCTGGCCTGCAGCCCCCTGGATCTCCGAGCCGCGTTCCTGCTTGGCGACCGCGCCGACGCCGGGCCCGGGCGCGGCCGAGGCGGTCAGTTCGCCGCCCTTCCCGCCGGCGCGACCCGTGGCCTTGCCGACCAACTGCTCCTGGGGCGCGTCGGGGAAGATCTGGTCCTCGCCCATCGGCTTGGCCGCGTCCTCACGACCTGTGCTCTGGATGTCGGACTGCTTCTCCTTGAGCGCCTTGGCCTGGTCGTCCGTGCGCTTCGGGTCGCTCTCGCCCTCGAGCCTGATCTTGGGGGCGGGCCCTACGGTCTTGTTCCGCAGTTCCGGGTCGACGGTCGGCACCGCGTCGGCCGCGGCGTCGACGTTCTTCGCCTCTTCGGCCGTCAGCTTGTCCGCCACCGGGGCCGGCGGCGGGGGAGTGTTGTCGGTGGGCTTCGCGCCCTCCGCCTTCTCGCTGCCCTTGGCCTTCTGCTTCTCGACCCGGTCCTCGGGCCCGAGCTTCTCGACCTTGCCGGTCACCCGGGCGGCCGGAGCGGCTGCCTCGGGCGGGGCCGACCGGGTGCGTGGAGCACCCGAAGGGCGCTCCCGCTTGGGCGGGTTGGCGTCGAGACGCTGCTGCTCCTCGCCGATCTTCTTGTCCGCGGCGGCGTCCACACCGGGCATGGCGGCCGCGGCCTGGTCCGGCGCCAGCTTGCTGACCGTACCGATCGCGGCCTTCGGGTCCTGGCCCGAGACGTCCGGCGGCTCCTCCTGCTTCTCCTCGGGAGCGGCCCCGCCGCCGCCACCGCAACTGCCGCCGCCCTCCTCCTTCTCCGCCGCGGGCTCCGGAGGTGCGCAACCGCCGCCGTCCTTCTCCAGTGACGCCTCCGGCTGCGCCTTTGTGCCCTCCGGCGCGGGAGCACCGAACTTCCCCGGGCTTTCCGCCTGTTCGGCCGCCGGACCGACCGCGGCCTGCGCCGCCGAGGGCGCCCCGCCGGGGCCGGTCGCGGGACTCGGCCCCGCCGTACTGCTGCTGCCGACCACACCACTCGGCGCCGCTCCCGGACCGCTCTCCTTCGGCACCGCGCTCTTGGGCGCCGATGCCTCGTGGTCGCCCTTCGCGGAGTCCGCGACCCGCCGGGCGGCGGGGGAGGGCCTGCGGTCCTCGAGCGAGGTCCGTTCCGTGTGCGCACCCGCCGGCGGGGTCGCGGCCGCCGCCGTACCTGCGGCGGCGCCCATGTCCGGCGCACCCGCCGGGGAACCGGCAGCCCCCGGCCGGGGCCTGGCGTCCTGTTCCGCCTGCTCCTTGCGTTCCTCCTGCTGGTCCTCGGCGCTCTTGGCGTCCGGCTGCTGCTCGCCGTCGCCTGAGCCGGAGTCCCTCTCAGCCGTGTCCTGTTGCTGTTCCGGGTCCTGCTTCTCCGCCTCGGGTTCCGGTTCCTGCCTGCCCTCGGTCTCCGGATCGGGTCCGACCTCCTGGTCCACCGGCTTCTCCGGCTGGAGGTCCTTCTCGCTGCGGTCCCCGGCCTCGGCGGCCGGTCCGCCCTCGGGCTGCGGCGCCTCGCCCTCGACCGGCCCCATCTCGGCACCCGGCGGTTTGGCCTCCGCCTCCGGGGCGTCCTCGTCCTCTTCCTCCTCGGCGTCGTTCTCCCGCTGCTCCTGGACCTGTTCGGCCTTGGTCGGCGGGGGAGTGGGGAAGGTCGGCACCGTGGCCGTGGGGTTGTCGGCCGTGGGAACCGACGAGACGTCGAGATCGGTGTCCGGCAGATAGTCCTCGGGCTTGAGCTCGGGCTCGGCCGCGCCGCCGCCCTTGGCCCGGTCGCCCTCATCGCTGCCGATCTCCCGGTCCGCGCCCGCCTCGAGCCCGAGCGGCTTCTCCTCCTCGCGCGGCTCCCCCTCGTCCTCGTCCTTCTCGTGAAGACCGTGCTCGGACAGTGCGCTGTCCCGCTGCTCGGCCCGCTCGTCCACCTTCTCCGGGCGTACGGGACCGGGCTGCCCCTTCGCCTTCGGGTCGAGGTTCTCCTGCCTGGAGCCGTCCGCGGGCTTCTTCGCGTCGTCCTTGCGCTTGCGCTTGTCGGCGCCGGGGGCGTTCGCCTGCTCGGGATCCTGCTCTTCCCGGTCACGCTGCTCCTTGCGCTCCTCCTTGGCCTGCTCGGTGCCATCCGCCTGGCCCTGCGCCCGCTCGTCGGCGGCCTCGTCGACCCGCAGCCGGTCCTGGCCCTGCTTCTGCTCTTCCTGCTGCTGCTCCTGCGCGGCCTGCTGCCGGGACTGGGCGCGCTCGTCCTCCTGCTCGGTGCGCCGGGCAGCCTCCTCCTTCTCAGCCGCCGCGTCCGACTGCGCCCGGCTCCGGTCGCCGCCGCGCTTCTCGTCCCGCGCCTTGGCGTCCTTCTGCTCCTCGCCGGCGTCCTCGGCCTGCCGGTCCTTCGACTCCTGCTCGCCCTCTTCCTTGCGTTTCCACTGGGCGCGCTCGACGCCGAGCAGCTCGAAGAGGTCCGTCTCAGGCTCGGGCACCTGGGCCGGCTGGAGGTCCACCGGCTTGGCTTCGGACTCCTCGGCGAGGTCCAGCAGCCGGTCGTACTCGCTGGAGAGCAGCCGTACTTCCAGCCGGTCCAGCACAGAGTCCTGCAACCGCGGTGACATCCGGGCAAGTTGCAGGCGTACGCGTCCCGAGAGATCCGCCGGGTCGCCCCGCAGCGAGCGGAGCACGCCGTTCGCCAGCCGGTCCACCACCGTCGCCGGGTCCAGCTGCTCCCTGCGCGACCGGTCGGCGTCGACCGTGGCGTACCGCAGCCAGCCGGGCGTGGACTGATCCGGCTCCACCTCGGGGGCGCCCTGCTCCTCGTCCCGCACGAGTGCCTGCGCCGCCGACTCCGCCTCGCGTTCCATCGCCTGCTGCGGCAGGCTCACCGCGCCCAGATCACGGCCCGCGCGCAGCGCGCCCAGCCCCTCCGGGTTCTGGACCGTGTGCAGCAGCTCATGGGCGAGCAGCCGCTGCCCGTCCGCCGTGCCCGGGCGGTACGTTCCCTCGCGGAAGAAGATGTCCTGGCCGACAGCGACCGCGTCCGCGCCCAGCAGCTCGGTGAGCGTGCCCGCGTCCCGGTCGGTGTGCAGACGCACCCGGCTGAAGTCGTGACCGAGCTGCTCCTCCAGCTCCCGCCGTACGCTCAGGTCGAGCGGCTGTCCGGCGCCGCTGACGATGTTCTTCGGCTCCGGCGTACGGGACTTGGCCCGCTCCTTGCGCTTGCGTCGCCGTTCGGCCTGGGCCGCCTGCGCGTCCTGGGCATGGGACGTACTCATCGCGACTCACCCCGCCCCGAAAGACCCGCGTGCACCGCACGCGCCAGCGCCTCGCCGAGCCGCCCCGGCGAAGTGGTGGCCGGCAGCGGCGGCAGCCCGGACAGCGCGTCCAGCGCCCGGCCGCCGTCAGCGGCCAGCGGCACACCCCGCTCCCGTACGAGCCGGGCCAGCTCAGCCTCGAAGGCCGCGGACACCCGGTCCGGGTCGAGCCGCTCGAACCCGTCGAGCACCAGCTCGCCGATGTCCACGCGTATCGTGCGCTCCGTATGGCGCGGTGCCTCCCGCGGAGCTTCACGCCGTGCCTCGTTCAGACCCATCCGTGGACCTCCGAGGGCGTCAAGGAGCGGTCCAGCTTGAGGTATTCGGTACGCGCCGCCTCCAGCATGTGGCGCATCTGGAGCCGGTCGCCCTCCTCCGCCGCGAGGAAGGCGCCCGAGAGAGCGATATTGCGGATGGAGCCGCCCGCCACGGTCAGCCGGGCCAGCAGCTCCGGATCGACGCCCTTCATCGGCGCCCGCGCGGGCAGCACCCGCCGCCAGATCTCGGCGCGCTCGCTCTCCCCGGGGAAGGGGAAGTCGACGACGAAGCGGATACGGCGCATAAAGGCTGTGTCCAGGGCCTGCTTCATATTGGTCGTGAGGATCGCGAGACCGCGATACGCCTCCATCCGCATCAGCAGATAGCTGACCTCGAGGTTGGCGTACCGGTCGTGGCTGTCCCTGACCTCGCTGCGCTTGCCGAAGAGCGCGTCCGCCTCGTCGAAGAGCAGCAGCGCGCCGCCGCGTTCGGCCGCGTCGAAGACCTTGCGCAGGTTCTTCTCGGTCTCGCCGATGTACTTACTGACCACCTGGGAAAGGTCGATGATGAACAGATCCAGGCCCAGCTCCTTCGCCATCACCTCGGCGGCGAGCGTCTTGCCGGTACCGGAGCCGCCCGCGAACAGCGCGGTGACGCCGAGGCCGCGGCGCAGCGTCGCGGCGAAGCCCCATTCCTGGTAGACGGTCGCCCGCTGACGCACATGCGCGACGATCTCGCGCAGGATCCTCGACTGCCTCTCCGCGAGCACCAGATCGCCCCACGTGGCCTGCGGCTCGATCCGCCGGCCCAGCTCGTCCATGCCCATCCGCGCCTCGGTGAGTCCGGCTCTCCAGGCCAGCCCGGTGGCGTCCAGTTCGTCCTCACCGGGCAGATCCCGTACGACGGTCGCGCCGGCGGACCTGATCAGATGCGGCGGCAGCGAGAACTGCTCGACGAGATCCTTCAGATCCTCTTCGGACACCTCTGGCACGTCTTCGAAGGCGTCCGTCCACACGCCGAGTTGCTCCTCGGTGTCGAGGGCCGGGACGGTGACCCGTTCGCCGCGTGGTCGGGCGGTCTGCCGCGGGTCCGGGCTGGAGACCACGAGCGGTACGGCCGCGCTCTCGATGAACGCGTCAGTGGCCGCGGCCTGGTCACGTTCCAGCTCGCCGACCTCGACAAGCAGCGCGGCGGGCAGCAGGATCGCCTCGCGCTGCCACAGCCGCGCCAGCCGGTCGCGCTCGGCGGGGTCGGTCGGCATGTCGTCGGCGGCCATCGCGTACAGACCGAGCCCGGAACGGCGGGCGGCCGCGGCGGCGATGTCGGCGCGGCTGCGCAGATCGCCGCCGACGAGCTCGACGCGGAGTGGTGCGTACGGGCCCGCTCCCGCCCAGCCCGCGGCGACCCGGCTCGCCGCGAGGTCGTACGAGGCCGGCAGCGACTCCGGCACTGTCGTGCGGCGTAACAGCCCGTGCAGCCGGGAGTCCAGGTACGGCGAGCCGACCAGGAAGTGGAGAATGCGCTCGTCGAGGCGTAGCCGTGAGGTGGTCAGCCGGGTCTCGTCGTCCAGTTCGACGAGCCGCCAGCGGCGCAGCGGGGCGACGGGCGTGAGCGCGCTCCAGTGGGCGTCGGCGAGTGCGGCGAGGGCGAGCGAGAAGGTCGGGTGCGCCCGGTCCGGGTCGCCGCTCGCGGCGGCGCAACGGCCGCCGGTGGTGGGGTCCAGCTCCGCGGCGGCGGCGAGCAGGACGACGTCGCGTTCGAAGCGGCTGAGCCCGAAGCAGGCGACGAGCGCGTCCAGGGTGGCGGGAGCGGGGGCGGCGAGCGCCGAGGTGCGGGGTGCGGTGAGCTCGGGCGCGTCGGCGGGCCGCGACCGGTCGGTCGTGGCAGCGACGGTGTTCGCGCGCCGGTCGCTCTCCGCCGCCGCGCCGGTCTCGCGCACTGGTACCGGTACGGGTGCGGCCGCGCCCGCCTCGGGACGCGGCTGCCCGGCTCCGGCGGCAGTCGTGCCTGTGCGCCCATTGCCCGCAGTTGCCGCGCCGGAACCGGCGGATGCCTCGTCCCCCGCCGTCGGGGTCCGGTGCCGCGCGCGCTGTGCGTGGGCGTCGATGCGCGCGAGGACGGACCGTACGGCCGCGGCCAGCGCGCGGCCGTCCGCACCGGCGTCCACCACCGCGCCCGGACCGGTTCCCTCGTCCGTACCCATGTCCTCACCCGCCCCCGTGTCCCGCACCGCGCCTCAGCTGTCCTTGCCGTCTGCGCCCGCGCCTGCGTCGGATCCCGGTGACCGGCCGCCGCCGCTCCCGCTCGCGCCGGAGTCCTTGCCGGTACGGGAGGCGGGCGCGGCCCGCTTGGCCACCGGCTTGGAGACGGTGGACCCGGACGCCGCGGGTTTGCCCGCAGCGGCCTTGCCCGGGACGCTCTTGGACGGCGCGGTCTTGGAGGGCGCGGTCTTGGAGGGCGTGGTCTTTGACGGTGCCGTCCTGGACGCGAGCCGCTTCTTCGCGGCCCCCGGCTCAGCGGCTGCCGTCTGCGCCCCGGCGGCCTCGGTCTCGTCCTCAACCCGCGCCGGCTCCTCGGCCGGAGGCGTGGATCCCGGCGGCACCGGTGCGCCGGGAGCCCCGAACGGCATCACCCGCACCGTCCGCCGCTCCACCGGCTTCGCCGGGACCGGCTTCTCGCGGCCCTCGATCAGGACCAGGGAGGCCTGATACGCCACCGACAGCGTGTACGGAGTCTGGTGGAGCATGCCCCACAGCTTGGACGTCTCGTCGATGTCCATCACCGTCGGCGTGAAGCGCACCTTCTGCGGCGACTCGGCCAGATCACTGCCCGCCAGATACGGACGCTCCGCAGCGAGCTCGATCAACTCCTTGGGCAGCACCGGGATTTCGTGCAGCGTCCGGACCACGCACCCGATCAGCCGCTGGCCGACCAGCTCCGCCTCCTCCCCGTACGCGCTGATCAAATAGTGCAGATCCAGCGGCATGGCAGGGCGCTTGAGCAGTGTGCCGTCCGAAGCGCGCGTCGGCAGGTCGTGATGGCGCATCGAAGGGTTCGGCGTGACCTGGTAGAGGAAGACATTGATGGTCGGCTCGGCCGGCGGCTCGGCCGGCGGCTTACGAGTCTCCACCTTGACCGCGAGGTCCATCTCGGGCCCCAGATTGCTCTCGATCAGCAGTGCCAGGGCCTGGGTGACCGTCGCGAGGGCCAGTCCATTGCTCATGACGTCAGTCCCTCTTCTCGCCGCGCGACAGATAGTCGTCCAAGGTCAGTGCCGGCGCGCGCCGTCCGGTGTGGTCGGAGCGGCCCGTGGCGGGGCGGTTCGCGCCCGCTGGCGGTGCCGCGCTCACTTCCAGCCGACCGATCTGTACGTGTACGACACGCTCGGCCGGCCGGGGCGCGCGCCGTCCCAGTCCGTTCGGCGCGGCGCCGCGGGCGGTGGCGGTGTCGGCGCTGCGGGGCCTTGCCGGGGCGGCGGTGACCGGGGGAGCGAGGTCCGCGGTACGTGGCGTGGCAGCAGTCGGTGTCCACGGCTCGTCGGACCCCGTGGGAGCGGGCGACCGGCGGGCCGGGCGTGGAACGTCGTTGGCGGCAGCTCGCGGTCCGGGAGCCGCGGGCGCCGCAGGCCGCAGCAGTGGTTCCGTGGGAGGCACGGCGGCGACGGCGGGCCGTTCGGGCTCACCGCGCCGGGCCGCCTCGGTCCGTACGACCGTGTGCCGGTCGGTCCGCACCTCCCGCTCCTGACGGACCGACCCGGCCGGTCCGAAGGCGGGGCCCGGAGCGGACGGGATCAGTGAGGCCGGCGCGTCGGGCTCCGGCGGACCGCTCCGCACTGCCTCGACCCGCTCGAACGGGCCGGGCAGCCGCGGCCGGACCCGCGCCGTGCCACCGGCACCCCCGGTCACCGGCGTGTACCGGGCGAGCAGCCGGTCGAAGTAGTCAGGCATCTGCGCACAGCTCCAGGTAGTAGCGACGCCGCAGCGGGCTGAGCGCCAGAATCTCCGGCTCGTTCCACCCGTAGGCGGTGGCGAGCAGATGGACATCGAGCATCAAGTCCCGTGCCCAGGTGTCCAGTTCGGTCCACAGATAGGAGGTGATGTCCAGCTCGGCCGGGGTGGCCTCACCGCACTCGGGGCAGGCGACGTTCAGCGTCACGTCGGCCGCCGGGTCGGCGTCCGCCGCCGTCTCGGCGAGCCGTTGCTGGACCCGCTCCGGCAGGAGCGAGGCCAGCCGCTCCGAGGGAATCGCCTCACCGCCCCGTACGGCCGAAACCGTGCAGCGCGTCACCAGCAGCCGACGGGCCGCCGCCGGATCCGGCACCGCACCGGCCGCCGCGAGGTCGGCGACGGTGGGAAGCCGGAACTCCACCACCCAATCGTCCTCCTCCACTCGCAGCGGCCCGTCCGGTGTACGCGTCCTGGCGCCCAGCAACGTCGCGTCGAGGTCGAACTCCATGGCCTCGCCGCACGACGCACACTCGACACGCACCTGCATGCGCTCGCCGAACAGCGCCCGGCGCAACGCGAACAGGTCCGCTTCCCGCTCGCCGACCGGCATCGACAGCAACTCGTCGGTGCCGGCCCCCGGGCGGGCCGCCCGGTGCAGCAGCAGGGACCTCCCGGATTCGTGCTGTGCCAGCCCGGCCTCCCAGGTGGCGAGCATCCCGGCCGGCCCCGTCGGCGTCATCCCTCATTCCTCCGGTGCATTCCTCCGGGCTCAGGCCGGATGGGTGAAGGAGGGCTCGACCGGCTCCTCCACCTCGTAGTCCCGCTCCCAGCCCTCGCATTCGAGCTTGACGCTCTGGATGGCGACGGCGTTTGCGTTGGCATCCAGCTCACCGAGCACCTGGTACTCGCTGACCCAGGCCCGGTAGAGCTTGTGCGAGACGGCGACCTGCCCGGCCTCGTTGAGTACCTGGATGACGATGTCCTTGCGGAAGTCCCGCAGCGAGACCTCCGCGCCGAGCCCGGCGCCGACCTGCCACACCTTGTTGGCCCAGCGGTCGAACTCCGGGTCGTGGGTGACACCCCGCTCGAGCGTGACGCCTTCGAACTCGGAGCGGCCGGGTGACTTGCGCGGTGAGCTCGGGTCACCGCCGTGGCGGTGCTTGACCACCTCGGTGGTGCGCTTCAGAGGACTGATCTTGCTGATGCCCGCGACCGTTCGACCGTCCCAGAGGACCAGGAACTTGAAATTCTTGTACGGGTCGAAGCGATGGGCGTTTATCTGGAACTCAGCCATCGGTTTCCTTCGTGTTCCTTTTCCTTGGGTTACGAGAGGTCGAACTGCCCGGCGATCTGCTGGATCTTGACGATCACGAACTCCGCGGGCTTGACCGGCGCGATGCCGATCACGACATTGACCACTCCGGCGTCGATATCGGCGTCGGTGGTGGTGTCCTTGTCGCATTTGACGAAGTACGCCTCGCGCGGTGTGCTGCCCTTGAACGCGCCCTGCCGGAACAGGTCGTTGAGGTACGCCGAGGCCTTCAGCCGGATCTGCTGCCAGAGCTGCTCGGTGTTGGGTTCGAAGACGACCCACTGGAGACCGCGGTGGAGGCTCTCCTCGACATGCAGCGCGAGCCGGCGCACCGGCACGTACTTCCACTCGCTGTCGAGCGCGTCCGCGCCCTCGAGCGTGCGCGCGCCCCACACCAGCGGACCCACTACGGGGAAGGTGCGCAGGCAGTTCACGCCCAGCGGGTTGAGCAGCCCGTTCTCCCGGTCGGTCAGCTTGACGCTCAGTGACCGGACACCGGCCAGCCGCGCCTCGGTTCCGGCCGGCGCCTTCCAGACGCCGCGCTCGCCGTCGGTGCGGGCGATGACGCCGGCGATGGCACCCGACGGCGGGAAGGAACGAAGCCGTCCGGTGAGCGGGTCGGTGAGCTGCAGATGCGGGAAGTACAGGCCCGCGTGGCTGCTGCGTACGGGGTCGAAAGCGCCGATCCCGGCCCGTGCGGCATCCACGCTGCCCCAGGTCGAGGGCGAGTCGACGAGCAGGAAGACACGCCGCTCCCGGCAGAGCTGCTCGGCCGCCGACAGTACGGTGACCATGTCTTCGGTGGACTCGTACGCCGAAAGTTCGGGCAGGGCCAGCAGGTTGACGTCGTCCACGTCGCGCAGCGCCTGGACGCCCGTCTTGCGGGCCTCGCTGCCGATGAGGTCGCGCGGACCGGGCGGATCGCCGTCCTTGCCGCCCTCAAGCGGAAAGACCGGCGGGTTGACCGAGGCCTCCAGGCCCAGGTCGTTGGCGCACTCGCCGACGAAGCGGACCACGTCGTCGGGGTCGACGGATCCGGCGACGACCTGGATGCGCCGGCCGAAGGCGGTGACCTCGGCGCCGGCGAAGGCGTGCTTGCCGGGAGCGTCCGGCAGCGCGCGCAGCTTGCGCTCCAGCAGGAGGGCGAGCTCCGTGACGTTGCACGGCGGCTCGCCGTCGTGGTCGGGGTCGTGGAGCGTGAACTCGCGCTCCACATCGTCGATCTTGACCTTCAACTCGACGTTCAGGTTGGGCAGTCCGGCCGCGAAGGGCTTGGAGACAGTGCCGGAGGGGTCGGGCCGGCCCTCGTCCAGAGCCTTTACTCGGACGAGGGAGGAGCCCGCGTTGACGACGGTCTCCACGAAGCGGCCGTGGCCGGAGTTCATCGACAGACCGGTGAAGGACTCGCGGGTCCCGCCGCGCGCGTCGAGGATCTGGAGATTGAACGTCTCGTCCGGAGCCGGGGTGTCGTGGTCGACGGCCACCCGCAGGCCCGAGCCCCAGACTCCGGGCTCCTTGGCGTGCACTTCCAGCACCGGGCACTCGCTGTGCCCCTCGGTGGAGTTGAGCGTGACGCAGGCTTCCTCGCCGGTGCCGGCCTTGGCCACGCGGACGATCACCGCGACCGAGCCGCCGTTGCCGAAGAACTGGTGCACCGCGTAGCTGACGGCGCTCCGCGAGGTCAGTCCGCCGAAGCGACGCTCGAAGTCCGCGAAGCTGGTGATCCGCACCGGTTGATTGAGCGGCCCCCGGCGGGTGTGCCCCACGAACGCGGTCACCGAGGTGGTGACCGAGGCGACGGTACGGATGCTGCTGGGAAGTTCCTCGATGTAAACGCCGGGATAGCCCATGTGCGTCGGCATTCCCCCTCCATTCCCTTCGCGCACCAAGAGATGAGGAGGGGATGTGGACGATCCGCGCGTATGGGTTGAGCGTGCATACGCGCACTCCACTGCATTCCCCCGTCACACACCCCGTGCGATATCGGTCTCGCAGGGCCATCGGCATATGCCTGCGCGTGTGGCTCCTGATGCATGAGTGCCTCCAGGGAGTCTGGTTTGCCTCTCGACGGTGGGTCAAGAGACCGATTTGGTCATCCGGCCATCGTCGGCTTCCGGGGCGATGAGAGGTGATTTGACGTGCTGAGAGTGATATCGCTGACTACATATGAAGAGGAATTCACGAGGGCTTCACAGGAAAATTCGATCCGAGGTGGGAAACAAGCCGAATGAACGCGGCATCGGCGCGCCGCCTTGTGTCCCTTTGGTGAGGGATTGCCGCATTGTTCGACTGCGGGCCGGGAACGCGGCCGCGGGCGCCGGGAGAGGAAGTGGCCTACAGGGGTGGGGACTTGGATGCGGCTCCGACGGGCACATCGGGGTTGCGGAACCAGTCGCTCCGCACTGCCCGCTGAATGAACATCAGGACAACGCCGATCAAGATGGCACCTATGCCGATGACGGACACGCCACCGGTCTCACCGAACAGCGGCAGGTCGATGACGGTGGTTCCGTACTCCGGGTCGGAGTAGACGTGGAAGGCCGCGTAACAGAACAGGCCCAGCAGCATCAGGGCGCCGAGCGCGGGGAGGAGGCCCTTCATGAAGAAGTCGGTGGCGCTGCGGGTGAGGACTCTGCGGAAGTACCACACGCAGGCGAAGCCGGTCAGCCCGTAGTAGAACGCGATACCCAGGCCGACCGAGGCGATGGAGTCCTCCAGGACATTGCCGCTGATGGCCGTCAGCCCGGCGTAGAAGGCGATCGACGCCAGGCCCATGGTGACGGTCGACCAGGTCGGTGTCAGGAAGCGCGGGTGGACACGGGCGAAGACCTCGGGCAGTGCTTTGTGTGTGGCCATCGAGAAGGTGGTGCGGGCGGTCGGCAGGATCGTGGTCTGCGTGGAGGCGGCGGCGGAGGTCAGCACCATCAGGACCAGCATCTTCGCCAGGAACCCGCCGAATCCTTCCGTTCCGAACACTTCGTCGCCGAAGCTGCCCAGGACGTCGCCCGCGTTGTCGGGGTTGGCCAGGCCGATGCCCTTGTCGCCGATCCCGGCGAAGGCCTGGGCCGAGGTGGTCACCAGGACGTAGATGAGGAGCAGTAGAACGGTGGAGATGACGGCTGCGCGGCCGGGGGTGCGTTCGCAGTCGGCGGTCTCCTCGTTGACGGACACGGCGGTGTCCCAGCCCCAGTAGATGAAGACTGCCAGCAGGATGCCCTGTGTCAGGGAGCTGATGGAGCCGATCTCGAAGGGGTTGAACCAGGCCAGGTTCACGTGCAGCGATTCCGTCGGCGCGCTGTCGCTGTACACCTTCACCAGCGCCACGACGGAAAGGACGGCGAGGAGGACGAGCTCGATGCAGAGCAGCCACTTCTGCAGGGCCGCGGAAATCTCGATGCCGATGTAGCAGATGGCCGTCATCACGACGATCCAGATGACGCCGGCGAGAGCCGTCCAGCCGCGGCTGTCGGCCAGGCCGTCTGCTCCGACCAGCCGGAACCCGTACTGGCCTGCGATCTGCGCCAGGTTCGCCATCACGATGATGTCGGCGATGATGATGCCCCAGCCGCCCATCCACCCGGTATGCGGTCCGAAAGCCCGCGCTGACCAGGTGAAGGTGGTGCCGCAGTCCGGGTCCACGGCGTTCATCGCCTTGTAGGCGTAGGCGATGAAGAGCATCGGGATGAATCCCAGAATCACCACGACCGGTGACTGGAGCCCCACGGCGAGGACGATGAAGCCGAGCGTGGCGGCCAGGCTGTACGCGGGGGCGGTCGAGGCGAGGCCGATGGCCACGGAGGAGACGAGGCCCAGCGCGCTGCTCTTGAGCCCCTTCCCGCCCACCGCGGAGGACTGCGGAGGCGGAGGGTTGGGGGATCCGCCGAAGCCTGTTTGCATGAGGCGGCCTTTCGCCGACGGCCACGGGCAGCCCGCCGCCGGAGCGTGTACGGGCGTGCACCGCCATGTATCCGGGATACACCTGTTTGCCCTTGATCGAAAGCTGAGAGCGTCTCTCCGGCCTGGGCAGGTTCCGGCGCGAGTGGCCTCGCAGCTCCAGCGGTCGGCGCGTCCCCACTGCCCGTCGAAGAGCACCGGGAACGGTGACCGGCCCGAACCGGAGTGGTGAACGCGTGCGTGGAGCGGGCCGTCAGACCCGGTCGACCGCGCCGTGCGGCTCGAACCAGCCGCCGCTGCTGCTGTCCTGTGGCGCGGCCAGGTGCCTGGGCTGAGGCTCGGGATGGGGCCGCGGCGGCGGGAGGTCGAGCGGGCGTGTACGGGCGTCCGGATCGATCCAGGTCACGGACGGTGGATCGAGGAACTGCTCCGCGTGGGAGACGTATCCGCGCGGTTGCACCGACGCGGGCAGCGGATCGCGGATAAGCGATTCTGCAGGCAGACCGCAGTCGTGGAGCAGCTCGGCGGTCTCCTGTACGAACATCACGGGGCCGCAGAGGTAGACGGTTTCGCCGGCCCACCCGCGGCGCGCGCTCAGATTGCTGTGCAGACGTTCCGCGGCGCGTATCCGGCCCTTGCCCCGCTCCTCGTACCACCAGTAGGCGCTCAGATAGGGGCGGGCCCGCAGGAGGTCGACGAGAGAGCCGCCGTCGTAGAAGTCGGCCTCGCCGCGGGCAACGACGTCGATACGGATACGAGGCGCGGGCCTGCGGGTGAGTAACTCGTCCAGGACCGCCTTGACCGGAGCCCAGCCCGTGCCGGCGGCGATCAGTGTGACGGCCGGGGTGCCGGGCGGCGGGGTGAGCGCGGATCCCGAGGCGGCGCCCAGCCGCAGCGTGTGGCCCGGCACTGTGCCGTCGCACAGGACATTGCTGAGCAGCCCTTCGGCGACCCGGCCGATATGGAACTCGAGCACACCGCCGCGGCCGGGGCGGCCGGCCAGGGAGTAGGGCCGCCACACGCCCGGCAGATCCGGGTGCTCGATCGTGGCGTACTGGCCGGGGAGCCACGGATAGTCGGCGGAGGGGGCGACGCGGAGGACTGCCGTGTGACCGCCGTGCAGGCGGTGCGAGACGACAGTGGCCTCCCACCACGCAGGCTCGTTCGCGGCGAGCGAGCTCTGCGCTCCGCCGGTCATGGCCGCGGCGACGAATCCGTACACCCGCAGCCAGGCCTTCTCGGTCCGGTCGTCCCAGGTGTGTGTGCTGTGGTAGCGGATGGCGGCTACGAGGCTCTCGCCGACGGCGGTGTAGTCGTCGTCGGCTATCCCGAACTTGCGGTGATCCCGGCCGAGTCGGTTCAGGTGTGCGGGGAGTGCGGGGTGGCCGAGATGCTCCACGACGTGTACCAGCGCGGTGAACAGCCGCTCGTACTGGTCGTCCATCGCGGCGGGGAACAGCGGGCGCAGCCGTGGATGGTGGGTGAAGAGATGCGCGTAGAAGTAGCGCACCACATGGCCGGCCCTGAGTCTGATTCGCTCCAGGCTCGCTGTGACCACATCGATGTCGTCGTCCATGAAATCCCCCGCGCTCCTGCGATGCACTGGCCTGGCCGCGCAGGGTTCGGGGGCGGCAGGGCGGCGCGTCAGCTGAACGCGCGTCAAAAGTGCTGAGCGAGCGCACCGTATCAACTCATGGGCGGTGTCGAGCCGTTGTGGCGCGAATTATGTCTCGACTGGAACATTCCTCTTTCTGCCGGGACGGCGGCGGCGCCCGCGTCCTTATATGCCCTGCCAGCCGGGCTTGGCGGCGTAGGTGTCGCGGAAGTAGTCCGCGCGTTTGAGGCTCGAGGCCGCCGCCTCGTCGACCACGACGGTGGCGTGCGGGTGGAGCTGCAGGGCCGAGGCGGGCACCACTGCCGACAGTGGGCCTTCGACAGCGAGCGCGACGGCCTCGGCCTTCGCCTCGCCGGTGGCCAGCAGCACCAGATGACGGGCTTCCAGGATGGTGCCGATGCCCTGGGTGATGACGTGGTGGGGGACCTCGTCGAGGCCGCTGAAGAACCGGGCGTTGTCCCTTCGGGTCTGCTGGGTCAGCGTCTTGATCCGGGTGCGGGACGCGAGCGAGGAGCAGGGCTCGTTGAAGCCGATGTGCCCGTCGGTGCCGATGCCGAGCAACTGGAGGTCGACACCGCCGGCTTCGGCCAGCGCACGGTCGTAGGCAAGGCAGGCGGCCGCGACGTCCTCGGCGGCGCCGTCGGGGCCCATGAAGGAGGCATCGGTCAGGCCGAGTGGCTCGACGACCTCACGGAGGACCACCGAGCGGTACGACTCGGGGTGGCCGGAAGGCAGCCCTACGTACTCGTCGAGCTGGCAGATCCGGGCGCGGGAAGCATCCACGTGCGCGGCGCGCACCTTGGCCGCGAGGGCCTCGTAGATCGGCAGCGGGGTCGATCCTGTGGCCACGCCGAGGAGCGCGTCGGGCTTGCGTCGCAGCAGTTCGGCCATGGCTTCGGCGATGAGCTCGCCGGCGGCGGCGGAGTCCGGAACGATGACAACTTCCACGGAGATCCCTGTCTCGAGGCGCAAGTGGTGTAGACCAATCTACCTCGTGGGTGGGGGTGCTGTCGCGTGAAGAGTGTCCTTACATATGAATGCGCCCATGTGAATGCGCCCGCCACCGGCGACTGCACGGGGCGCGCGCGAGCCCGCGGCTTCGAAAGCCGTACCCGGAGTGAAACCTGCCGGAAATCCCCGGTGCGGCGGCGGTTCTACGCTCGGATGAGGAACCGCGGGGGACACGGGAGGTGAACGGGATGGCCGCCGGCCTCGGACCGCACGCGACGGACCGGAGCAGACTGCGCTCCGTGAGCGAGGGCGATGTGGAACTGCGCCACCATGTGGTGCACGGCTACCGCCGCGCCTACCGGATCGCCGGGGACGGCCCTGCCGTCCTGCTCATTCACGGCATCGGAGACTCCTCCGCCACCTGGGTCGACCTCATGCCGGGTCTGGCCCGCAGATACACCGTCATCGCGCCCGATCTGCTGGGCCACGGAGCCTCGGACAAACCCCGTGCCGACTACTCGGTGGCGGCCTACGCGAACGGCATGCGCGATCTGCTCGGCGTGCTCGGCATCGACCGGGCCACGCTCGTCGGCCATTCGCTCGGCGGTGGGGTGGCCATGCAGTTCGCGTACCAGTTCCCCGAGCGCACCGAACGACTGGTCCTGGTCGGCGCGGGCGGTGTCGGCGGGGAGGTCAATCCCGTCCTGCGAGCCGTCTCGGTGCCCGGCGCGGACCTCCTCCTCTCGGCACTTTCCCTGCCCGGGATGCGGCGGGCGACCGGCCTCTTCACGCGGCTGATCAGGCGGCTGGACACCGATCTCGGGCAGGACGCGCCCGAGCTGCTCAACCTGGTGGACGCGCTGCCGGACGCGACCTCGCGCAGCGCCTTCATCCGCACGCTGCGAGCGGTCGTCGACTGGCGCGGCCAGGTGGTGACCATGCTCGACCGCTGCTATCTGACGCAGGGAATGCCAACCCTGCTGCTGTGGGGATCGCGCGACGGCGTGGTGCCGATGCAGCACGCGTACGGGGCCCACGACGCCATGCCGGGGAGCCGCCTGGAGATCTTCGAGGGAGCGGGCCACTTTCCCTTCCACGCCGACCCGGCGCGCTTTCTGGCGCTGGTCGAGGACTTCATCGAGACCACGCGGCCGGCCGACTGGAGTACGGAGCGCTGGCGGGAGCTGCTGCGTTCCGGGCGCGAGGTCGAGGACATCCTGCAGCTGGCGAGCGAGCGCAGCGCGACCTGATCGGCAGGGACAGCCGGCAGGGACAATGGGCCGGTGATCTATCGCTACCGCGTACTCGGCACCACTCAGGCGCTCCGCCCGGACGGCACCGGCGCACCGCTCGGCGGTGCCCGACTGCGGGCGCTGCTGGCCGCGCTGGCCGCGGGCGGTGGGCGGACGGTGGACGCCGAGGAGCTGGTCGCCCAGGTGTGGGGCGAGGGCGAGGAGCGGCCCGCCGATGAGACGGCGGCCCTGCAGGCGCTGGTGGGACGGCTGCGGCGAACGCTCGGCAGAGCGACGGTGGAGTCCGGGCCCGGCGGCTACCGGCTGGCGGCGGACCGGGACGACATCGATCTCTTCCGCTTCGAGCGGCTGGCGTCGCAAGGGACCGCCGCACTCGATGCCGGGGACGCGGCAAGGGCGGCCGGTCTGCTGGACGAGGCCCTTGAGCTCTGGCACGGCCGGGCGCTCACCGATCTGCCCGGCCGGGACGGCGATCCACTGGCCGTGCGCGCGGAGCGGCGCCAATCCGAGGCGCGCCGCACTCGGCTCGCGGCCGAGGTGGAACTGGGCCGGGCGGAAGAAGCGCTCGCCGAAATCACGGCGCTCGCCGCCGCGGCTCCACTGGACGAACCGCTCCAGGCGCTCCGGATCCGGGCCATGCGGACGGCGGGACGGCAGGCCGAGGCGCTGCAGGCGTACGAGGACATACGGGTGCGCCTCGCCGATCAGCTCGGTACGGACCCCGGCGGCGAACTACGGTCTCTGCATGCCGAGTTGCTGGCCCATGACGCGCAAAAACCCGTCGCGCGAGGCAACCTGCGCGTCAGGCTCACCTCCTTCGTGGGCCGCGAGGTCGAACTGGCCGACCTCGCGGAGCAGTTGAGTGCCCGCCGCTTGGTGACCCTGCTCGGCCCAGGCGGCGCGGGCAAGACCCGGCTGGCCATGGAGTCCGCCGGAGCCGCGGCAGGGACATGGCCGGACGGGGTCTGGGTGGCCGAACTCGCACCGGTACGCGACGGAGAGACCGTTCCCGAGGCGGTTCTGACCGCACTCGGGGCCCGGGAGGCCCACGTGCGCGGACCGGCCGCCGCGGAGGCCACGACCCGCGATCCGCTGGCCCAACTGGTCGAGTACTGCGGACGGCGGAGGATGCTGCTCGTCCTGGACAACTGCGAGCATGTGATCGACGCGGCGGCCCGGCTGGCGGAGGCGGTGCTCACCGGGTGCCCGGGTGTGCGGGTGCTGGCCACCAGCCGTGAGCCGCTCGGCGTCCCGGGCGAAACCGTACGCGGCGTCGGTCCGCTGCCGCAGGACGTGGCGCTGCGGCTGCTCGCCGAGCGCGGCGCGGCCGCCCGCCCCGGTTTCCGTACGGACGACGACGCGGAGGCCTGCGCCGAGATCTGCCGCAGACTCGACGGACTGCCGCTCGCCGTAGAACTGGCCGCCGCCCGGCTGCGCGCCCTCACCCCGCGACAGATCGCGGACCGGCTGGACAACCGTTTCCGGCTGCTCAGCAGCGGGAGCAGAACCGTACTGCCCAGGCAGCAGACGCTGCGGGCGGTGGTCGACTGGTCCTGGGACCTGCTGGACGAGGACGAGCGGGCCGTACTGCGCCGGCTTGCCGTCTTCTCCGGCGGCTGTGCACTGGCCCAGGCGGAGGCCGTGTGCGGGGCGGCCGCCCTCGATCCCCTCGAGCCCCTCACCTCGCTTGTCGACAAGTCGCTGGTGGTCGCCGTCCCTGACGGTCCCGGCGGTCCGGACGGCATGCGCTACCGGCTGCTGGAAACCGTCGCCGAGTACGCGGCGGAGCGGCTTGAGGAGGCCGGTGAGCGGGCCGATGCCGAACGACGGCACATGAGCGCCTACCGAGAGCTGGTCCGCGCCGGCGATCCGGAGCTGCGCGGCCCGCGCCGGGCCGAGTGGCTGGGGCGGTTCGAGACGGAGCACGACAACGTACGCACCGCGCTGCGCACCGCCGTCCGCCTGTCGGAGGAGCAGGAGGCGCTCTGTCTGGTGCTGTCCATGAACTGGTTCTGGCAGCAGCGCAACCACCAGGCGGACGCCCGTACCTGGTCGTCGGCGGCCGCCCGGCTCGGCTCCGACCCTTTCCGGTCGCCGGTACGGGTCGCGGTGCCGCTGGAGGAATGCTGCACCGACGCTCCGCCGCCCTGGCCCGATGAGCAGCTGTGGGAGGCGCGGCGCGGGGTGCGGCTGATGGTGCTCGGGAGCAGCACGGACGAGGACACCGCCCTGGGCGATCCGCGGATGCAGGCGTATCTTCGCCGGATCGTCGCCGCCTACCGCCCGGGGCTGCCACAGATCTGCCGGCAGCCGGGCTCCATGTGGTTCTTCGCCCGGTTGATGACGGGCGAGTTCGACGGGCTTGCCGAGACCATGGACGCCATCGTCGCGAGCTGTGAAGAGGCTCATCGGCCGAGTCGCCCGGGTCAGGACTGGCATCTCGCTTTCGCGCTGCTGCTGCGGGCCAAGCTGCGCGGCTACCGCACCGGCGGGCTCGAACAGTCCACGGGCGACGCCGGCCGGGCGCTCGCGCTGTTCGAGACCGCGGGCGACCTGTGGGGTATTGCCGAGTCGCTGTCCGCCCGCGGGGAGGCGTTCGAGTGGCGTGGCCGGTACGAGGAGGCCGCCGCGGACTTCGAGCGGGCCATGCGGATCTCCACCCGGGTCGGCGCCCACGCCCAAGTGTCGATCTCCAAAGCCCAGTTGGCGTCGGTGCGACTACGGACGGCCAGGACCCCGGCGGACACGGAGCGCGCCGAGCGGCAGCTGGTCGAGGCGGTGGCGGAGTCCGGCGAGTTCGCGGCGGAGGCCCTCAGTACGGCCCGGATGCTGCTGACCCAGTACTACGGCCGCACCGGCCGCACCGGTCCGGCACGGGAACAACTCGTAGAGGCGGAGAACGAGTTGGCTACCGGCACGCCGGGACTCTTCAGTGGCATCCTGGCCGGGGTGTACGGCTGGCTCGACTGCATCGACGGGGAGTACGGACGGGCCCGCGGCCGGATCGAGGAGGCGGTGCGGCGGCTGGAAAGCCTGGCGTATCTGCTCGACCCGCAGCTGATTGTCGACCAATTCCTGTGTGCCTCATGGGCGATGGCGCATCTGGGGGCGGCGCGGGACGGGGCACGGCTGCTCGGGGCGTACGACCGGGGCAGCCGACAGCCCGGCGGTCTCGGCTTCCGGCCGTTCGCCGAGGAGAAGGAGCTCCGGCAGCGGGCGGAGTCCGACCTGCGTGCGGCGCTGCCGGGACAGACGTACGAGCGCGCGTACGCCGAGGGCGGCGGCCTGTCCGCACGGGAAGCCGCCGCCCTGATCTGACCGGCCTCGGCCGGCCGCCTGCGGCTGCCGGTCCGGTTGACCCACGTCGCCGGGGTCACCCGGCTGAACCCGCACATGGCCACCGTCACAGAGGGCGCCTACAGGCGACCGGCAGGCCGCCCGCACGGGTCTCCGCGGGCGGGCCGTCAGCGGAGCTCGACCAGGCGGGCGAAGACCACGACGTTGCCGTCGTACCCGGTCTTCTCCGTATAGTCGCCGCCGCAGGTGATGACCCGCAGCTCCGGCTCCGGGCCGTCCGCGTACACCCGTGCCGCGGGGAACTCCTTCTTGGCGAACACCTCGACGTCGTACACAGCGAACACGGCCCTGCGTCCGTCCTCGCGCGGGATCTCGATACGGCTGCCCGGCTCGAGGGCGCCGAGCTCATAGAAGACGGCCGGCCCCGCCTTGTTGTCGACGTGGCCGACGATGACGGACGTGCCCCGCTCGCCCGGGCTGACCGACTCCCGGTACCAGCCGGCGAGGTTGCGGTTCTCCAGTGGCGGGGGTTCCACCCAGCCGTCCGCGTCGAGGCCGACCTCGATCAGCGGGGCGTCCACCTTGACGGACGGGACGGTGATCCGTTGCGGCGCGGAGTGGGGCACCGGAGGGGGTGCGGGTGCGGGTGGCAGCGGATCCGCTGTGGCGTGCCGGACCGCGACTGCGGAGCCGGGCTGGGGCGGGCCGTCGGCGACCTGCGTGGTTCCGTTGCGCAGGAGGAACAGTCCGAGCAGCAGCACGCAGACGACCGTGAACCAGGCGCCGCGCCTGTCGTACGTACGCATAGCCCTTCCTTGTGCTTCCTCAGGCCCTCATTTGGTGCTCCGCCGCGCCTGACCCTCGGTGACCCGGGGCGGCGGAGCCGCTCTGTCACCCCCGGACGCTGTCACCGGCGCGGCGGCGCAGCAGAGAGACGCTGCCGCCGAGCGCGCCCGCGAGGAGAACGGAGCCGAGTGCGATCTGCGCGGGGCTCAGATCGGAGACGCTGCCGCCGGCGCCGCCCTTGACGCCTCCGTCGGGCTTCCCGTTTCCGGATCCGCGGTCGGGCTTTCCGTTTCCGGATCCGCGGTCGGGCTTTCCGTTTCCGGATCCGCGATCGGGCTTCGCCGTGCTGGTGCCTGCGTCAGGTTTCGCGGCGGTGCTGGTGCCTGCGTCAGGTTTCGCGGCGGTGCCGGTGCCTGCGTCGGGCTTCGCCGTGCCGGTACCTGTATCGGTCCCGGTGCTCATCTCGGTGGTGTCGGCACCCGTTCCCGTCGTGGTGCCGGCGTCGCTTCCGGTGCCGGCATCGGCCTCGGTGCTCATCTCGGTGTCGGTGTCGGTGTCGGCGTCGGTCCCGGTGCTCATCTCGGTACCTGCGTCGGCCCCGGTGGTCATCTCGGTGGAATCGGCACCCGTTCCCGTTCCGGCACCCGTTCCCGTTCCGGCACCCGTTCCCGTTCCGGCACCCGTTCCCGTTCCGGCACCCGTTCCCGTTCCGGTATCGGCTCCCGTTCCGGTATCGGTATCGGTACCCGTACCCGTTCCCGTCGCGGTACCGGCGTCTGCGCCTGTTGCCGTCCCGGTGTGCGAGCCGGCGCTGCCGGTGATGGTAAGGGGCGTGGTGCCCTTCTCTCCCTTGCAGACGAAGGTGACGTCGTACTCGGCATCGGGTTTGGCGTCCGCGGCGATCTTCGTGGTGGCGGGCCGGCCTTCGTTGAGAGTGACGGTCTTGAAGACGCCGGAGGAGGCCGTCACGGTCGGCGCCTCGCACTCGGTTGCATGGAGCGTCACGGTGCCGCCGGGCGCGACAGTCGCAGGGGAGGCGGTGAAATCGAACGACGTCATGTCGTTCCCGTCGGCGGCGGCCGGGGCGCCGATCGCCAGCGCGGCGGTGCCGATCAGTGCGAAGGAGGCGACACGTATCGCACGCATGGTGAATTCTCCGAATTCCCGAGGCGCAGCCACGGATGTATTCCGCGAAACGTAAGAAATACACCTCGATGGAGAAGACGCTATGAGTGCCCATGGGGGTGCCGCATGTGGCAGGGGCTGCCCGGCCCGGTGTGTCACCGCCGTCTGTCGCCGTGGCCGTGATGGTCGTGCCAGGTCACGCGGTATGGCCGGGCGCCTTGTCGATCCGTCGGGCGCGCAACTCCGAAAGGGTGACGGGGTCACTCCGGCGGGCTCTACGGTCCAGAGCCCGCCGGAGCAGGGCGGCCGGCCGCTGACGGGGCGTCACGGACGACTCGGTCACCTGCCCGAGCCCGACCCCTGCGCCCATCCGAGCCCGCGCTCGCTTCCGTAGAGACGAGCGGCATCGCCTCGGACGGCTTCCGCGGGCGTCACACCTTCCGGTACTCGTACGCCTCCGAGGCCGCCGCTTGGACCGCGTCCAGGTCGCCGCCCGCCGACGCCGTGACCACGGCGGCCACCGCGCCCTCCAGGAACGGCGCGTCCACCAGCCGTGTGCCTTCCGGGAGTTCGTCACCCTCGGCCAGCAGAGCCTTTACCGTCAGTACGGCGCTGCCCAGATCGACGAGCACGGCCACCCCCGTACCCTGGTCGACCGAGGCGGCCGCCGCCGCAATCAGCTCCGAGCTGGTGCCGAGGTCACCGTCCGTAGTGCCGCCCGCCGACGCGACGGGCGCCGTTGTGCCGCCGCCCGCGAGCCCCGTCGCCAGCTCGGCGACAGCCGCGGCCACCTCCCTGCTGTGCGAGACCAGCACGATCCCGACCGGCTTGGCGTCGCTCATCCCGCCACCTCCACCAGCGCGGCGATCAGCAGGGCCGAGGAGGTCGCCCCCGGATCCTGGTGCCCGATGCTGCGCTCACCCAGATAGCTTGCCCTGCCCTTGCGTGCCTGCAGTGGCACGGTCGCGAGCGCGCCCTGCTCGGCCGCCTCGCTGGCCGCCGCGAACGACGTGGTGGTGTCGCCGAGGGCCGCGACCGCCGGCTCGAGCGCGTCCAGCATCGTCTTGTCCCCGGCCTTGGCGCCGCCGAGCTGCGCCACCGCGGCCACACCCGTGCGCAGCGCCTCGGCGAACTGCCCCGGCGTCACCTCGGCGTCGTCGCCGAGCGCCTTGCCCGTACGCCGCAGCAGCGTCCCGTACAGCGGACCCGATGCGCCGCCCACCGTAGAGATCAACTGCCGTCCGGCCAGCGTGAGTACGGCCCCGGGGGTCGGCGGCGCCTCCTTCTCCAGGGCCGCCGTCACCGCCGTGAACCCGCGCTGGAGATTGCTGCCGTGGTCGGCGTCACCGATCGCCGAGTCCAGTTCGGTGAGACGGTCCGCCTCGCGGTCCACTGAGACCGCGGCGGCCGTCAGCCAGCGGCGGAAGAAGTCGGCGTCGAGCACATGAACTCCCTGTGATGAGTCGGGCGTGGACGGGTCAGCGACCCCAGCGGAGCCCGGGTGTCTCTACCGGCGCGTCCCACAGCCGCAGCAGCTCCTCGTCGACCTGGCAGAGCGTCACAGAGCAGCCGGCCATGTCGAGCGAGGTCACATAGTTCCCGACGAGGGTACGGGCCACGGCCACGCGATGCTCGGTGAGTACGCGCTGCACCTCGGCATTGAAGCCGTACAGCTCCAGCAGCGGAGTCGCCCCCATGCCGTTGACGAGCACCAGCACCGGGCCCGTCGGAGGCCGATCCTCCAATACCGCATTGACCGAGAAGTCCGCGATCTCCCGCGACGTCATCATGGCGCGCCGCTCACGCCCGGGCTCACCATGAATACCGATGCCCAACTCCAGCTCGCCCGAAGGGAGATCGAAGGTAGGACTGCCCTTGGCGGGTGTGGTGCCGGCGCTCAGCGCGACACCGAAACTCCGGGAGTTCTCGTTCACCTGCCGGGCGATCGCCTCGACCCGCTCCAACGGCGCGCCCTCCTCGGCGGCCGCGCCCGCGATCTTCTCGACGAACAGGGTCGCACCGGTGCCGCGGCGGCCCGCCGTGTACAGGCTGTCGGTCACCGCCACATCGTCGTTGACCAGGACCTTGGCGACACGTACCCCTTCATCCTCGGCGAGCTCGGCGGCCATGTCGAAATTGAGGACGTCGCCCGTGTAGTTCTTGACGATGAACAGCACCCCCTCGCCGCTGTCCACGGCAGTGGCCGCCCGCGCCATCTGATCGGGGACGGGAGATGTGAAGACCTCTCCGGGGCAGGCGGCGGCGAGCATTCCGGGGCCCACGAACCCGCCATGCAGCGGCTCGTGCCCCGAGCCGCCACCGGACACCAGCCCCACCTTCCCGGCGACGGGCGCATCGCGCCGTACGATCACCCGGTTCTCCACGTCCACGGACAACTCGGGGTGCGCGGCCGCCATGCCACGGAGTGCATCCGCGACAACGGTCTCCGGCACATTGATGAGCATCCTCATGACTACCTCCAGGTGAGATCGGCAGGTGAGCCGCCGGCCAGGGGCTTCGCTGTCGGGCTGGGGAACTGTCGGCTTAAGTCCAGTATCGACGGAACTCTGTCCCGGGTCACGGACAACGACGCCGGGTCCGGGCAACCGGCCGGCGCCGACAGCGGGCCGGGCCGCTCCGGGCCGGGACGGCGGTGGACAGCGGCGGAGCCGCCCGTGGTACGTCTCGACGGCCGGGCGCCGCCTCCATAGGCCACCTACCGTGGTGTACAGGAGGGAGCCGAAGGCGGCTGGGGCCATGACGTGCGGCTGCCGAGCCCTGCCGGTCCTCTCGCCGCCGCGCAGTCCGGGGGCAGGCCGCGCAGTCTGGAAGAAGGAGAGACACCATCCCGGGCCCCTGCTGCGGCCCCGAGGGACGGAGACAGCGATGACCACGGTGGCCCCACTGCTGAACATGCTGCCGCCGGAAGGCCGCGACAGGATGATGGAACTCGCAACGGAAACGGCGTTCGCGGCCGGCACACGCATCTTCGAGGAGGGCTCGCGCGCGGATCGCTTCTGGATCATCCGCACGGGATCCGTCGACCTCGACATGCACGTTCCGGGACGGCGCGCCGCCTTCGTCGAGCAGCTCGGCCCGGGAGATCTGCTGGGCTGGTCCTGGCTCTTCCCGCCGCGCAGCTGGCATCTGGGCGCCGCGGCGGCCACCCCGGTCCGGGCGCTCGAATTCGACGCCGCGAAGGTGCGAGCCCTGTTCGATGAGGAGCCGGAGCTCTACCAGGCGCTCACACTCCGTATCGCGGAGGTGATCGCACACCGGCTCCAGTCCGCCCGGGGCCGCCTGCTCGATCTGTACGGACCCGCCGGCGGCGGAAACCTGCGTCGCTGACGGCCGCACCGTGCCGGCCGATGTCCGCTTCAGCACCGGCCTCCGTCCACGAGGCCGCCGCGGCCTCATGGACGCCCGGGCAGCAAGGGGCCGAAGGTCCGCGGCGAGGGCCGAAATGCCTCGCTTCGCACCGCAGCGGGCGTGTCCCGCAGGGGCGTCGGTCCGGTGCCGCACCGTACTGGGGAAGCGGCTGGGCCGGGTCGAAGTGCAGCCTGGCCCGTACCGTGTCGGGTCCACGGAACCGTGAGGCGAAGGCGACCAGCTCACAGCTGTTCCTGGGCCGGCAGTCGACCGCACGACCGTCGATGCTGGTGAACGAGACCGACACGGCGATCTCCCGGTCCATGCGGCCCTGGTCGGCGCGCCTTCGATGCTGCTGCGGTCATGGACGACCTTGACGACCGCGCCCGCCTCGGACCCGACGGTGACGTCGCCGTCAGATGCGGGACGACGGCCGTCCGCGAATTCCGCGGGCGGCCGTCGTTGTTCAGCGGGTCGTTCAGCGGGTCGGTCAGCGGGTCAGACGGTGATAATGGCCGGGTCGCTCACGCCGGGCTGCCCGTTCTCGACGTGTCCGGCGAACCGGCGCAGGAATGTGCTGTCCTTGTCGGACACCACGGTCAGGTCGTACCAGCGCCTACTGGCGCGCAGGTCCACCGTGTGCACCACGCGCGAACCCTTGCGCACCGTGAATGTCTCGCGCTTCCCGCCGTACGCGTTGGTGACCTTCACGTGGCAGTCGACGCTGCCCCCATTGGTCATCGTCAGCTCGAGACAGCCGCCCGGGACATGGCGGGCCGTCACCTCGGGGCCCGCGGTTCTACCGGGTCCCCTGAAGGTGCGCAGAAAGCCGTTCGGGCCGAACACCGAGAGGTCGTACACGTCCTTCGAGTAGGCCGTGTTCCAGGTGTCGGAGAGCTTCTTGCCGGCTTCGGCGGTGTACGTCCACGGTCCGTCCGTGCGGTTCGCCGACGTGACGGAGAAGCACGCGCCCGCCGTTGCGCCGCCGCTGAAGGTGAGTGTGAAGCGGCCGGTCGTCGGCGTCGCGGCCCCGTCGACCAGCGGTGCGTACGGCAGCGGGCGCGCGGGCCTCGAACCCCGCTCCTGCTTGGGCAGCACCGGGTTGGCAGGCGGCTTCGGCACGTAGCTGGGGTGCCGCTCGCGGTCCGGCGGCTCGTACCCGTCGGTGCCGGGGAGCGAGGCGGGCCCGGTGTCCTTGAGACGGAAGTCGAAGGCCGAGGCGAGGTCGCCGCAGACGGCACGCCGCCACGGTGAGATGTTCGGCTCGCCCACGCCGAAACGGCGCTCCATGAACCGGATGATCGAGGTGTGGTCGAAGACCTCGGAGCACACGTAGCCGCCGGTGCTCCAGGGGGATACGACGAGCATGGGCACACGCTGGCCGAGACCGTAGGGTCCGGCGGCGTAGTTGCTGTTCCCGCCGAAGTGGTCGAGCTTGGCGTCCACGGTGGACAGGCCCTGGGCGGCGGAGGCCGGCGGGTAGGGCGGGGTGATGTGGTCGAAGTAGCCGTCGTTCTCGTCGTACGTGATGAACAGCGCGGTCCTGCTCCACACCTCGGGGTTGGCCGTGAGCGCGTCCAGCACCTGCGAGATGTACCAGGCACCGTAGTTGGCGGGCCAGTTGGGGTGCTCGCTGAAGGCCTCGGGCGCCGCGATCCAGGAGATCTGGGGGAGCTTTCCGGCCTTCACATCGGCCTTGAGTATGTCGAAGTAGCCGTCGCCGCCCTTCGCGTTCGTGCCGGTGCGCGCCTTGTCGTGGAGCGGATCGCCGGGCTTGGCATTGCGGTACTTGTTGAAGTACAGCAAGGAGTTGTCGCCGTAGTTTCCGCGGTAGGCGTCCTCGATCCAGCCCCAGGAGCCGCCGGCGTCCAGGCCGTCGCCGATGTCCTGGTAGATCTTCCACGAGATCCCGGCCTGCTCCAGCCGCTCGGGATACGTTGTCCAGTCGTATCCGGCCTCGTCGTTGCCGAGTACGGGCCCGCCGCCCTTGCCGTCGTTGCCGGTGTGCCCCGTCCACATGTAGTAGCGGTTGGGGTCGGTGGCCCCGATGAACGAACAGTGGTAGGCGTCGCACACGGTGAACTTGTCGGCGAGCGCGTAGTGGAACGGGATGTCCTCGCGCGTCAGATACGCCATCGTCCCCGCGGATTTGGCGGGAATCCACTGGTCGTACTTGCCCTGGTTCCAGGCCTTGTGGCCGCCCTGCCAGTCGTGGTTGAGCCCCTCGATGAACTGCATGCCGAGGTCCTCGGCGTCCGGGCGGTAGGGCAGTACGTCCTTGGTGCCGTCCGACTGGTGCCAGACCGACTTGCCGCCGGGCAGTGTGACGGGACGGGGGTCGCCGAAACCGCGTACGCCCTTCAGCGCGCCGAAGTAGTGGTCGAACGAACGGTTCTCCTGCATCAGCACGACGATGTGCTCGACGTCCTTGATGGTGCCGGAGCGGCGGCTGGCGGGGATGGCGGCGGCGCGGTCGATGCTGCCCTCCAGGGCCGCGAAGCCAGCGGTCGCGCCTGCGATCTGGAGGAAGCGACGCCGATTGAGTTCAGGCATGAGAGTGGGCACCTCTTGGAGTGAGGAGACAGAAGTGAGCGGAGTTTCCAAGAGGAGCGAGCGGAAAGGAAGGGGCGGTGTCGTCTGTGTGACAGCACGACGTACGCGCCGCGAACAGCGCAGCCGGTCCCCTGTTGAGGCCGGACGGCGCCTGATGGCGCCGTGGCCGGGAAACCGGCGGCGCGGCGCCGGCGCCACGGTTCGGTGGTCGGCCGCGACGAACGAACTCGCGGATCCATGGCCGACGCGACACCGCCTCGGTGGTCAGGTGCCGGAGGAGGAGCTCCCGGGCGGACCACGGCCTTGGGCTGTGGTCCGCCGCGAACGCCGTTGAGCGCGGACGCCACATCGACGCCTTGCTCACCGGACGTGGCGGCCGGGAGTCAGAGCTCCGGCACCTGAGGAGTCACTGCCAGGGAGAAGGAGTGTCCGGCCGGGTCGGCATAGACGCGTACATCGCGCGGGCCGCCGTTGTCCTTGGTGTCCACCGGCCGGGCGCCGAGGCTGATCGCCTCGCGTTCGGCCTCGTCCATGTCACCGCGGGCCACCAGGATGCGCAGATGCGACTGCTGGGAGTCCTCCGGCCGTGGCCAACTGGGTGGCGCGTAACCGTGATCCTTGCGAACCGCCAGATGTACGCCGTCGTGACCGATGACTTCCACGAAGTCGGGGTCGTGCCCGATGCGCAGCTCCGCGTGGAGCAGGCCGGCATAGAACTCCGCCAGCTCTGCGGGCTCGGCACAGTCCAGGACGAGGACACTCGTTTTTTCGACCGTCATGGGCTGTCGGGTACCCGTGGCCCTCAAGAGCACACCGCGTTCATGGCGCGGGCGTTCAGCGCCGTTCGACGGGGTCCTGGTGGACCGGGCCGCTCTGCCGCAGTACTTGGTCCGCGTGCTGATGGGTGAGCGCCGCGAAGGTTCGGGCCTCGTTGAGAACATCGCCGCGCTCGCGGACCATCTGGTCGTAAATCGGCGAACCTGGGGTATGGGACTGGGAGGACACGCTTCGGGATCTCTTTCAGTGTCGGGCAGTGAACAGACGGGGCGCTCCTGCCCGCAAGGGCGCCGATCATGCTGAGTGAATGGTGTGGCAGGGCCCTGGTTACTGAAAGTAATCACACGAATGGCGGGTGTGAATGCGCCGCGCGAGAATGAACGGCCGGGTGACGCTCTTTCGAGCGGGAGCCCGCTCCGATAGTCCGCCCTTGTGGCCCGACGCCCGCTGGTGCTTTCAGTCAAGGAGGGCACTGATGTTGATGCCGGATGCAGGTGTGATCGCCGGGCTGATGGCCCGCTACCGGGCTCAGGAACGCCTCGTTCTTGTCGCCCCCCACGACCCTCGTGCCCGGAGCCGCTTCGAAGACACCGCGTACACCCTGTGCGTGCTGATGGGTGAGCGCACGGCCGCCGAGGCCGTCATCGCGGCGGAACGCTACATCGCGCAGACCCGGCCGAATCAGCGGCCCGTGCAGCGGCAGACCGCACCCCGGCGGTGCTAGTTCCTCCTCGGGCTGGCCGCGTCGGCCCGGTCGGGCAATAGTCGAATGGACCGGAAGAACGTCAGGAGGCGGGAGAACCCCATGGTGTCGGGAGTAGCCGGGCAGCCGCCGGGGGAGGGTGCGCCCGGCAGAGGGCGTCTCCGTGTCGAAGTGAGAGCGGGCGCCGACGCCGTCGTACTCGTACTCGACGGCGAACTCGATCACGACACCGCCCTGCCGCTGCGTGAGGCACTCGTCGAAGCCGTGGAGGCACGAGCCGAGCGGATTGTGGTCGACTGCGCCGACCTGCGGTTCTGCGACTCCACCGGCCTGAACGTACTGCTGCGGGCGAGGCTCGCGGCGAGTGAGGCGGGTGGCCGCGTGGAGCTCGCCGGGCTGCGACCACCGGTGGCGCGCATGTTCGACATCACGGGCGCGCACGCGGTGTTCCGGGTGTACGCCACTGTCGACGAGGCGCTGGCGGATCAGCGGCCGAAATAGCGGAGGAGCCGATGGGCATGAGCCTCCGCGGGCAGGGGCAGACCCGACGTCTGGCGCTGTTCGGGACCAAGGGGGTGGTGAGCCGCTGCCGTGACTTCACCAGAGAGGCGCTGGAGGACTGGGGCTGGATGCCCGCCGCGGCGGGGGCCCAGGCGGAGGAACCGGCGGAGGAACCGGCGGCGGGAGAGGCGGAACTCGTCGAGGACGTGCTGCTCCTCGTCTCCGAGGTGGTCACCAACGCCTGTCTGCACGCGGGCGGGCCGACGGAACTGGTGCTGATCCATGCCGGCGAACGGCTGCGGATCGAGGTCGCCGACGCCAGCCCGGAGTCTCCGAGGCCCCGGCCGCCCCGAGACGCCTCTCAGCCCGGCGGCCACGGTCTGATCGTGCTGCAGCGGCTCTCGCGGAGCTGGGGCTGGGCCCCGCGCGGCGGCGGCAAGGTCGTCTGGCTCGAGGTCAGCTCTCCCTCGGGCGCCGAGCCGGCTCGTCCCACCCGGAACCGGTAGTGACTCGTCGTGCCCGGAACGGTTGGTCGCCCTGGGGAGCGCGTCGTCGAGCAGCGCGGTACGAAGAGTCGCGTCCCGGTTCTGATGCTTTGATGTCGGTTTATGGGGCACCGGCAGGATATGGATCGGGCACAGAAAGAGCGGCGAGCGACCTACAGCCGCCGATTTCCGCTGGGGGGCGGGCCGGGCGTGGTGGGTCAGTGCCGCGACCTGACGCGGCAGGCGCTCGACGAGTGGTTCAGCCTCTCCGGCCCGGCCGGGAGCGTCGTACGAGGTGATGTGCTGCTGCTTGTCTCCGAGGTCGTCACCAATTCCTGTATGCATGGTGGGGCCCCGTGCGAGCTGAGGCTGGACCGGACCCCCGGGCGTCTGTGGGTCCAGGTCAGCGACACCAGTCAGGTGCGGCCGCGGCCTCATGGCCCGCACCGTGCGGCCCGGTCTTCGGGGCATGGCCTCTATCTGCTCGAGCGGCTCTCCGCCGGCTGGGGATGGGTGCCGCGCGGAACCGGCAAAGCGGTCTGGTTCGTGGTGGCCGTCCCCGAGTGACCGGGCGGCGCGTGCGGGACCGGGCCGTCCCCGAGTGGCCGGGCGGCGTCTGCGGGACCGGGCGGTGTCGGCGCGGGACCGGGCGCTGCCTTGGTCACCGGAGGATGTGTGCCTGCTGCCCCGGGTGTCCGGACCGATACCGCGTGCCACAGTGGGAAGAGCCGTTGAGACCGCCACGCCGCGGCATCTCACGGCACGGCGACGCAAGCCACGACAGCGCGAGGTCAGCGATGGATGTGCCTGCCCACACGCCTGATCCCCAGCAGGCCCGGCTGCCCGCAGAGCTGAGCGAGGAAGGGCTCAGGAAACTGCTGGCCGGGCTCACAGCCGTACGGGACGGTGACCTCTCGGCCCGGCTTCCCGAGGCCGAAGGGCTGCTCGGCGAGATCGCGGTCATCTACAACGGCATGGTCGACCAGTTGACGCTGGTCACCTCCGAGGTCACCCGGGTCGCCCGGGAGGTCGGCGGACAGGGACTGCTCGGCAGTCACGCGCAGGAACCGCGCGTCAGTGGCGTGTGGCAGGAGCTCACCACCGGCGTCAACACCATGGCGGACAACCTGACGTCCCAGGTCCGGTCCATCGCCCAGGTCGCGACCGCCGTGGCTCGCGGCGACCTCACCCAGAAGATCAGGGTGGAGGCGCGCGGGGAGATCCTGGAGCTCAAGGAGACCATCAACACGATGGTGGACCGGCTGTCCTCGTTCGCGGAGGAGGTCAGCCGGGTCGCTCGCGAGGTGGGAACGGACGGCAAACTCGGTGGTCAGGCCACCGTCCGAGGAGTGTCGGGCACCTGGAAGGACCTGACCGACAACGTCAACTCCATGGCGACCAACCTCACCAACCAGGTTCGCAACATCGCCCAGGTCACCACGGCCGTCGCCGGTGGCGACCTGACGCGCAAGATCGATGTCGACGCGCGGGGGGAGATCCTGGAACTCAAGACCACGATCAACACCATGGTCGACCAGCTGTCCTCCTTCGCCGCCGAAGTCACGCGGGTGGCCCGTGAGGTCGGCAGCGAAGGGCGGCTGGGAGGCCAGGCCGAGGTGGAAGGGGTTTCCGGTACCTGGAAGCGGCTCACCGAGAACGTCAACGAACTGGCCGGCAATCTGACCCGCCAGGTGCGTGCCATCGCCGAGGTGACCAGCGCGGTCGCGGAAGGCGATCTCACCCGGTCCATCACGGTGGAGGCCCCCGGCGAGGTCGGAGATCTCAAGGACAACATCAACGCGATGGTGGAGTCGCTGCGGGCGACGGTCCGGGCCAATGAGGAACAGGACTGGCTCAAGACCCATCTGGCCCGCATTTCGAGCCTCATCCAGGGGACTCGAAGCCTCTCCGCGGTTGCCGAGCTGATCATGACGGAGGTGCCCCCGCTCGTCTCCGCCCAGTACGGCGGCTTCTTCCTGACCGGGGACGAGGGCCGTGGAACAGAGCTGGTCATGATCGCCGCCTACGGTGCGCCCGACGACCCGGCAGCAGGACCGCGCCGTTTCCTGCTGGGCCAGTCGCTCGTCGGCCAGGCCGCGCAGAGCCGCCGGACCATCACCGTGGAGGACTTGCCGCCCGGCTACGCGACCATCGTGTCCGGCACCGGCCGTATGGACCCCAGCAACCTGATCGTGCTGCCGATCGTCGTGGAGGAGCAAGTGCTCGGCGTCATCGAACTGGCAGCGCTGCGGCCGCTGACCGACATCCACCGGGACTTCCTCGACCAGTTCATCGAGACGGTGGGAGTGAATGTCAGCTCGCTGATCGCCAATGTGCGTACGGACGAACTCCTGGACCAGTCGCAGCGGCTGACGGCCGAACTCAGCGCCCGCTCCGGAGAGTTGCAGGCGCGTCAGGAGGAGCTGCAGCGCTCCAACGCCGAGCTGAAGGAGCAGGCGGCGCTGCTGGCGGACCGCAACCGGGACATCGAGCGCAAGAACCTGGAGATCGAGCAGGCCCGCCAGGAACTGGAGGCCCGCGCCCAGCAGCTCTCCCGCACCTCGATGTACAAGTCCGAATTCCTGGCCAATATGAGCCATGAATTGCGTACACCGCTGAACAGCCTGCTGATCCTTGCCCAGTTGCTCGCGCAGAACATCGAGGGGAACCTGACGCAGAAACAGGTCGACTACGCCGAGGTGATTCACTCCGCGGGGTCCGACCTGCTTCAGCTGATCAACGACATCCTGGACCTGTCGAAGGTCGAAGCCGGAAAGATGGACATCCACGCCGAGCCGTTCGCGCTGCACCAGCTCCTGGAGTACGTCGAGGCGACTTTCCGTCCGGTGGCGAGCGAACGCGAGCTGGAGTTCCGCGTGATCGAGACGCCGGGACTGCCCGACGAACTCGTCACCGACGAGTCCCGGCTCCGGCAGGTGCTGCGCAATCTGGTCTCCAACGCACTGAAGTTCACCGAGCAGGGCAGCGTCGAACTGCGCGTCCGCCCCGCCGCGGGTGACGAGCTGCCCCCTGCCCTGTACGACCGCGGTCCGGTTGTCGCCTTCCGTGTCACCGATACCGGAATCGGCATCCCGGCCGACCGTCTGCAGAGCGTGTTCGGAGCCTTTCAGCAGGGCGACGGCACTACATCCCGCCGCTACGGCGGCACCGGCCTCGGACTGTCCATCAGCCGGGAGGTGGCTCAGCTCCTCGGCGGTGCCATCGTCGCGGAGAGCGCCGTGGGCCGGGGCAGCTCTTTCACGCTCTACCTGCCGGCGCGCGCCCCGGCGCTCCATCAGCGATCGCTCGACGGTACTCAGGAGGACTCGGACGCTGTGCCCAGCGGCGGCGAACCGGCCATCGGACACACGGTGTTGGTGGTGGACGACGACACCCGGAACATCTTCGCGCTGACCCAGGTCCTGGAACGCGAGGGAATGCTCGTGCTTCAGGCGGACAACGGCAGAGCCGGGATCGATCTGCTCATGGCGCACGACGAGGTGGATCTCATCGTGATGGACGTGATGATGGCCGGGATGGACGGCACCGCCACCATGGCAGCGATCAGGGAACTGCCCCGCTTCGCCGATGTGCCGATCATCGCGGTCACCGCCAAAGCCATGCCGGGTGACCGCGCCAAGGCCCTGGCCGCAGGGGCCAATGACTATGTGGCCAAACCCGTGGACGCGGACAATCTGATGGCGAGAATCCGAATGTGGCTGGCGCGCGGCGGCTGAAGGCGAGGGGCGGCGCCCTGCCCGACAACGGCCCGGCAACGGCCCGTCAGGGGTCCGCGCAGACGCGGACCGCGATGAGACTCGTGTCGTCGTCCGTGTCGCCCGTGGCGCCGCTCAGCAGCCGGTCGGCCTGCTCCTCGACCTCGCACGAGCTCAGCTTCTCCGCCGCCAGCCGGAGTGTGGCCAGACCCTCGTCCAGTCCGTCATGGCGGCGCTCGATGAGTCCGTCCGTGTACAGCAGCAGTGTGTCGCCCGGCAGTAGCTGCGTGGTCGTCTCCCGGTAGGCGAAGGACGGCACAGCCCCCAGCAGGATGTCCCGTGGCGGATCGAGCAGCCGCGCTCTGCCTTCGCGTACCAGCAGCAGCGGCAGATGCCCGGCGCTCGCCCAGCACAGCGTGCGGTCGCCCGGATCGTAGAGCGCACAGACCGCGGTGGCGGTCGGGTGGCCCTGCGTGCTCAGTGTGACGTCGTTCAGCCATTCCATGAGCCGAGCGGGGGTGTGCCCGGTGAAGGCCAGTGCCCGCAGCGCGTTCCGCAGGGCGACCATTCCGGTGGCGGCGTCGATACCGTGCCCCGCTATGTCGCCGACCGCCACCAGCACCTTGCCGTTGGGCAGCGGGACGACGTCGTACCAGTCGCCGCCCACGCGGTATTCCTGAGCCGCGGGCCGGTAGCGGGCCGTGGCCTGCAGTCCGGGCAGCCGCTGAAGGGCGGGCATCTCGGGGACGATCGCCTGCTGGAGCTGGAGAACCAGCCGGTGCCGCAGCGCTGCCTGCGCCTGTACCGCGGTGAGCTGGTCGAACGTCGCGCTGAGGGCGACCTCCGTATGGAATCCCGCGGAGACGTCCTGGTAGACGCCGGTGATTCCGGTGAGGGCGTCCTCATCCATGAGGGGCTCCGCGGCGATACGTACATGTCGCAGTCCGCCGTCGTCACGGATGAGGCGGATGACCGCGACCGCGCCCTTGCGCCGCTCGGTCAGGGTCGTGAGAAGTTCGGCCAGATCGTCGCCGTCCTCCGGGTGCACACGGAACCTCAGGTTGGCGAGGGGGATCGGTTCCGACTCCCGGTCGATGCCGAGAATTCCGTACGCCTGTTCACTCCACGTCGATGTGCCCCTGGTGAGATCGTCCTCGAAAGGCGCGACGCCCTGCAGCTGGCCCAGCGCACGTATGGCGGACATCCGCCGGTCGCTGTCGGTGTGCCACAGCACGGCGGTGCGTTCGGCGCCGACCGGCAGGACCCGGACGTCGAGAAGAGACGTGCGGGCGTCCGCGCCGTGCTCCGGCGGCAGCCTGGCCGCGCGCTGAAGTGAGGTGCCGGAGTGCGCGCGCTGGGAGAGAAGCGCGAGATCGGAGTAGTGCCGGGGCAGCGCGACTTCGAGGGGCTGCCCGGTCTGGTGTGTCCCGCCGAGAGCTTCGGATGCCGGCTCGTTGAGGTGCTCCACCGACAGCTCCGCGGTGGCCGGATCGCGGCGCAGGATCATCGCGGGATGGGCCAGCGCGTCGACCAGGTCGTCGAGGAGCGGTGACGATGACGGTTCGGCGTCCGTGGCGTTAAGGACCCTCGCCGCCACTTCGATCACGTCGGTGAGCGCCCGCCGGACGCCTTCGTCAAGATCCGCGCGGCCCGGCCAGACGGCGAGAGCCAGCCCTACGGTCGTGCCCCTGAGCCGCAGCGGGAGGACGGCACGGGCAGCTTCGGGGCCGGGGCCGGGCAGCGCCACATCCGGTGACGGCCCGGAGGGCAGCCAGACCGGCGAGCCTTCTGCGATGACCTGCTGGAACAGCGCCGGGGCCGCCGGCGGGATCCACTGCCACCGCGCCGCTTCCCCGGCGCTCACCCCGGCGTGTCCGGCGAGGCTGAGACAGTCGGATTCTGTGAGCCGCCACAACCAGAGGCTCTCCACCCCGAGCGGGCTCATGCCGCCCTTCAGCAGGGTGTCCGCGGCCTCGCTGACGGTGTCGTTCGCCTCGGCGGCGGTGGCGACGCGGCGTATCCGGCGGGCCTCGGCAACGGCTTCTCGGCCACCGGCGGGCGTCGCGGGTGGCGCGACGGCCATGGTTCCCGCCGCGCTGTTCACGATGTCCGCGGCGAGATCTTCGGTGCTCAGGCCGGTTGCCCCGGCGAGCCGCACGAGGTGTTCGGCCGCCTCGGCGGGAGACGCCTCCAGCTGGGTCACCAGGATCCCGGTGGCCAGGTCGATCAGATGCCGTCGGGTGAGTCGCTCGCGGAGAATGGCGTTCTCGGCGGCCAGGCTGTCGACCGCTGCGGACAGTTCTTCGCGCCCGCCGCCCGAAGCCGGAGGCTCCTGCGCAGGCATGGTCACGACTACTCCCATTCCAGGCAGACAGCGCGAAGTATCTGATCGCGCCCGATCTGGATTCTACGCGGACCTCCCTTGCCAGGCAGCCGGCCAGGACCCGGTTTTCCCGCTGCGCCGCAGGTCACACTGGTCGGTACCCGGCCGCGGCGGTATACGGCGCAGCGCAGGTTCGTGGGTCTGAAGGTCCTCAGGGGTGTCGCACGCCCCGTCACTCCCGACGGTGGTCGGGCAGGGCCGAGAGCGCGGAGCGCAGTGCCGCCCGGATCGGCTCGGCAGGCGGTTCTCCTGCGACGCCTTCCACGATGTGCTGCGCGATATCGCGGAGTTTGATGTTCGTGTGCTGGGAGACGCTCACCAGCACTTGCCAGGCCTGGTCCGGCGTGCATGAGGCGGTCGCCATGATGACCCCGCGCGCCATGTCGATCACCGGGTGCGTGCTGAGCGCGTGGCGCAGACCCGCCAATTCCTCCCGCAGCGCCTGCACTTCGAGGTTCGCGCCGACTACGCGGTACTGCGTCTCGTCCGAGGCCGCCCACGCCGCGGCAGAAGTGCTCCGGGGGGCGGATCCGGTGTCGTCCATCCGCGTCATGCTCATGCTCCCTTTCGGCTCCCGGGGCCGGTTGGCACGCCCTGCGCCTCCGCCACGCTGCTGCCCTGAGAACCGGGCAGGACACGTGATCGCGGGCTGCCTGGCCGAAGGAAATCCCTCCGAGCGGCGTTTCGGGCGCCGTGATCGCGGTACTGGACCAGGACGTTCTCTGCGTACGAGGGAACGGAGGCGCCGGTCCAGTTGGGCCCATCAGCTGCCGGCGCCGCCCCATGCCGTGGTGGCGGTTTGTCCCGGCGCGTTGCGGTTTGACGTATTCCGGGTGCAATCTGATAGTGACCCAGAAGCGACAAAGGCTCACTCTTCGTACTCGGGGTTCCGCATGCGAATGGGTGAAGCCGTCGCGGTGAGGAGCCACGGTCATGAACGTTCCGGACACCTGCCGCTACAGCATCGAAGTGTCGGCATCAACCGAGCGGATCCCGCAGATCCGGCGCATTCTCGCAGCGCACCTTCGGTACTGGAGCCTCGAGCCCCACATCGTGCCGGTCTGTCGTGCCGTCGACGAGCTCGTCGGCAACGTCGTACAGCATGTGCCGGGCGACAAGACGTGTGTGGTGGAGCTGCGTTGGACCGGGAGGCACGTGATCGCGTCCGTGGCCGACAAGGACCACCGGATGCCCCGGATCCACACGTCCTCCCCGTCGAAGGGCGGACTGGCCACGGTCGCTGTCCTCAGCGACAGCTGGGGGACGTGCGGCACGGCCACGGGCAAAGTCATCTGGTTCAGCAGGCGCGCGAAGGCTGCGCAGCGCGTGGCTGCGAAGCGGCCGGCACCGATGCCGTTGTTGCGCGAGTTCAAGCCGCTGTCCTCGAGCTCGCCGGTTCCTGGGGACGTTGTCGTGGCAGGTGGCGAGCCCGCTGTGGCGGCGCGCGTCTGAAGCGCATGTCCGAAGGGCCGATGCCCAGATGCATGGGGCTCGTACACGTATGAGACTCGTTCACGCATGGCTGGTCCCGGCGCGGGTACTCGGTCGCGACCAGCCGTTCGTACCGAAAGGTGAGTCATATGGGTCTCGGTGGGTGCATCATCCTGATCGCCGCAGGAGCGATTCTCACGTTCGCCACAGACTGGAAGGTGCAGGGCGCCAACCTCGACGTGGTCGGCCTGATTCTGATGGCCGTCGGCATCATCGGCGTCGCCACCTTCACCAGCATCGCCAAACGTCGTCGTGTCGTCGTGCCGCCGGCGACGCCGGTGATCGATGAGGAGCGAGGCCGCCGCTACGAGTGACGGTTCCGGTTTGGCGCGGTGGCCCAAGAGGCATCCGCGCCGGGCCGTTCGCCGCACCACCCCTTCCCGCAACACACCTTCCGCACCACACCTGCTCCCGCACTGGAGTCGATTGTGAGTCGTAGCCGTGTTGTTGTCGTCGGAGCCGGGTTCGCCGGCTTCCAGGCCGCTCGCGCTCTGTCCCGGACCGTCCGGGACCGGGCCGAGATCATCGTGCTCAACCCCACCGACTACTTCCTCTATCTGCCGCTGCTGCCACAGGTCGCCACGGGGATCCTGGAACCGCGCAGGGTGACCGTCTCGATCCCCAACGCCCTGCCACGGGTACGTCTGGTGCTCGGCGAGGCCACCGGGGTCGACCTGGCGGAACGGAAGGTTCACTACACCGATCCCGAAGGCCGTTCCGGCGCGCTCGCGTACGACCGCTTGGTGCTTGCCGTCGGAAGTGTCAACAAGCTGCTTCCCGTGCCCGGGATCGCCGACCACGCGCATGGCTTCCGTGGTCTGCCGGAGGCGCTGTATCTGCGCGACCACATCACCCGCCAGATCGAGATGGCCGCCGACGCCGCGACCGCCGAGGAGAGCGCCTCCCGTCGCACTTTCGTGGTCGTCGGCGCCGGCTACACCGGCACCGAAGTCGCCGCCCAGGGAAAGCTGTTCACGGACGAACTGACACGTAAGCGGCACACCGGGGAACGGCACGGCCGGGCCCGCTGGCTGCTGCTGGACGTCGCCGACCGGGTGCTGCCCGGGCTGGACCCCAGGCTGTCCTCGACGGCCGACCGGGTACTGCGCCGTCGCGGCGTGGACGTGCGCACCGGGACCTCCGTCAAGGAGGCCACCCATGCCGGAGTCCAGCTGGACGACGGGGAGTTCGTCGACACGAGGACGCTGGTCTGGTGCGTCGGCGTACGTCCCGACCCGCTGGTGTCCGAGGTCGGACTGCCGGTCGAGCGCGGCCGTCTGGTCGTTGACTCCCGGCTGAACGTGCCCGGCCACCCCGAGATCTTCGCCTGCGGCGACGCGGCGGCTGTACCCGATCCGACCCGGCCGGGGGAGTACACGCCGATGACGGCCCAGCACGCCTCCCGGCAGGGCAAGCTGGCCGGACTCAATCTCGCCGCCACTCTCGGCCACGGCGAACAGCGCAGCTACGAACACCACGATCTGGGCTTCGCCGTGGACCTCGGCGGGGTCCAGGCCGCGGCGAATCCGCTGGGCGTCCCGCTGTCGGGACCGCTCGCGGGCGCCGTCACCCGCGGCTACCACCTGGCCGCCATGCCGGGGAACCGGGTGCGCGTCGGCGCCGACTGGCTGCTGGACGCGGTTTTGCCGCGCCAGTGCGTCCAGCTGGGCCTCGTCCACTCCGAGGCGGTTCCTCTGGACAGCGCCTCGCCGGAACTCCCCCGACTCCCGGGAGCTCCTCCCAGGCAGTGACAGGTGACCAATGCGCTCGACCAGGCACGTACCGAGTCCTGGCCGGAAAGGGACGGTGGGGACGCCGGGGAAAATGATGAACGGCGGCCCTCAGGGCCGCCGTTCAACATGTGATTCTTTTCCGCCGGCTGTCCCAATGGAACCTTGTGCCCGTGGGTGTCTTACTGCGATCACAAATCCGAGAGGCAATTGGCGCTGGCCCCAGCTCGTGTTTGGTCGCCATGACTCGGGGCAGACGCAATTCGTGCTTCGGACCGGAGGCACGTCCGTGGGAGTTGCACGGCGCGCCCCCTGGACTGGCTGCGCGTGCATTCGTCATTCCGGCGGTGGCAACCGTTCCGCACTGTTGAGGGAGTGGCAGCGCATCATGCGTACACACACGAGCAGGAAGCATCCGCACGACGATGCCCCCGACACCGCAGCCGAATTCGACCGACTGGCGCATCTGCCTGAGGGAGCCGAACGCGAGGCCGTACGCCCGCCTGCGGAAGCCGTCAAGCCCAGGCTGCGGCGATTACCGGAGCGGGAACGGAGAATCCTCTACATGCGGTTCTTTCGCGATATGACACAGCGCAGTATTGCCGAGGACCTCGGCATCTCCCAGATGCATGTGTCACGGCTGATCAGCAACTCCTGCGAGCGACTTCGCCGCGAGATCATGCAGGACGCCGCATAAGGAGTGCGATATAAGGGGAACGTGCCGCACGGACACGATGGAGGCGCCCGGTGATGCAACAAGGCGGAAACGGTCTCCAGCGCGGTCGGCACGAGACGCCGGAGGAACGGGCTGACCGGCTGTGGGGTGAACTGCTGCAGGAATTGCGGGTCGCCCAGACAGGTGTGCAAGTCCTGTTCGGATTCCTGCTCACAGTGGCGTTTCAGGCCCGTTTCGCCGGCCTGTCCGACACCGACCACAATATCTATACGATGACCATCCTGCTGGGGGCGGCGACGACCGGAGCGCTCATCGGGCCCGTGTCCATCCACCGGCTACTCGCCGGCCGGCGGCTCAAACCGGAGACAGTCCAGTGGGCCTCCCGTCTGACGGTTGTGGGACTGTTTCTGCTGCTGTGCACGATGGCGTCGTCGCTGCTGCTGATTCTGCGGCTGGTCGTGGACGACACACTCGCCCTGTGGCTGGTGGTCGGCATGGTCGTCTGGTTCGTCGTCTGCTGGATCCTGCTGCCGCTCTGGACCCGCGCCACGAACCCGGCCAGGGAGTGACGGCGACGCATCAGTCCGCCGGAGCCTCCGTGATGTCGAGAAAGACATGATCCGCCTGCGGCCAGGCCGTTGAGATCAGCCGTTTGATGCGTACGCAGACCAGCTCGACCTCCTCGCTGTCGAAACCGGGGGTCAGATCGACCCTGGCGGCCACCAGCGTCGAGTCCAGGCCGAGTTGCATGGTCAGCAGCGCGGCGACATTGTCGATCTCGGGCTGGTCGTCAAGGAGTTCACGGATACGGTTGCGCAGCTCCGGTTCGACCGCCTCGCCGATCAGCTGGTCGCGGGCCTCCCTGCCGAGCCGGTACGCGACGTACACGAGCAGCAGGCCGATCGCGATCGATGCCGAGGCCTCCCAGATGACCTTCCCGGTGATGAGGTGGAGCACCATGCCGGCCATGGCGAGCAGGACGCCCAGCACTGCGGTGCTGTCCTCCGCGAGAACAGTCCGCAGGGCGGGGTCGCGGGCTCCGTCCTTCTGTTTGCGCAGCTGGTGCACGGCACGGAGCAGCGAGGCGCCCTCGGCGAGCAGGGCCACGGTCAGGACGGCCAGCCCGGCGACATAGCCGGCGTGGGACTCCTGCTTGTCGGCGCCCAGCGCATGGAAGCCCTGGTAGAAGGAGAAGCAGCCACCCATGACGAATATCCCGACGGCGGCGAGCAGCGCCCAGAAATAGCGTTCCTTGCCGTATCCGAACGGATGGCGGAGATCCGGCGGGCGACGACTGCGGCGGACCGCGAGAAGAAGAAACACCTCGTTCATGCTGTCGGCGGCCGAGTGAGCGGCCTCGGACAGCAGCGCGGGAGACCCCGCGGCGACTCCGCCGACGGCCTTCGCCACCGTGATCACCAGATTCGCGGCGAGCGCGACCAGCACAGTGACGCGGGTCTTTCCGTCGGATTCCTTGCGATTCATTTCGGTCACCGAATGCGCGGGGTCCTCGGGGGTATGACATGTGGCTGTGCTTGTACTTGACATGCTGAGCTTCGTCCCTTCTGTGCCCTTTCTCGGGGCGGGTACCCGCGACCGCCTTTCCCGAACGCCCGTCGTGGTGACGCGAGTCAAAAACGTGATGGGTGGGGCGGGTGCACACCCGAGGGGGCGTGGCGGTACTGTGCGCGCACCGCCAGATGGGTGGCGCGGCAATCGTGGAGGAACGAGTGACAACAAACAACAGATCGTGGCGGCGCGCAGGCGCCTTCGCAGCGGTCGCGGCGGCCGGAGTGTTCGGCGTCGGCCTGGCGGCCGGAACCGCCCAGGCGCACACCCCGGAGTGGAAGGTGACCTGCACCGACGTCACCGTCCACCTCACCGCCTACAGCTCCAAGGACGACAACACCGTGACCGTCACGGTGGACGGCAAGGACCTGCTGCCCACCGAGACGTTCAGGGGAAGCTTCGACAAGAAGCTCGAGCTCCCCAAGCACGACAAGGAGCTCTCCCTTCGCCTCGTCGTGAAGGCGGGCGACAACGACAAGTTCTCGCGCGACCTGACCGAGACGGCGCCGGTGTGCGAGAACAACACCCCCAGCCCGACCCCGTCGGAGACCCCGAGTTCCACTCCCTCGCCGAGTGAGACGCCGAGCGACACGCCGAGCACGGCCACCAGCTCCGCCGAGGTGCCGCCGGCTTCGGCCGAGCCCAGCTCCCCCGGTGACCTGGCCGAGACGGGCTCCTCCAGCTCCACCCCGCTGATCGCCGGCGCTGCCGCCGTCGTCATAGTCGCGGGTGGCGGCATCATGTGGGCCGCGCGCAAGCGGCGCAGCGCCCAGCACTGACTTTGGCGGGCTGCCGCGGCATGAACCGCGGCGCGTCACCGGTGCGGGTGCACACGGGGAGGGCGGGCCGTCGGTTGACGGCCCGCCCTCTCTGCGTCGTTGTCAGGCCGCGGCAGCAGGCGTGTAGTGAGCCGCCTCGTCCCCCTCGACGACCCGGCTGAGACGGCCGTCGACACCGACCGGGACATCGCCGGCAACCGTCACCCGGTGCAGCAGACGCGGCAGATCGCCGTAGTCGTCGGGCGCGTAGTGCTGGGTGCTGCGGTTGTCGAAGAGGACCAGGTCACCGGGGGCCCAGCTCCAGCGGACGACATTCTCCGGGCGGGTCACGTACGACTGCAGGATCCGCAGGATGTCGCGGGACTCGGACGGCGAAAGGCCCACCAGACTCTGCGCGAAGCCCCCGATGAACAGACCGCGCTCGCCCGACTCCGGGTGGACGCGGACCACCGGGTGTTCGGTGCGGTACTTCGTGGAGACGAACTGCCTGCGGTGCTCGGCCGCCTTCTGCGACCTCGGCTCGGCGTAGTCGTACGCATTGGTGTGGACGGCCCACAGCCGGTCGGCCAGTTCGCGCAGCGCCTCCGGCAGATCCCGGTAGGCTGCTGCGGAGTTGGCGATCAGGGTGTTGCCGCCGTAGGGCGGGACCACCAGGCTGCGCAGCGTGGACGCCTTCGGCGGCGTGCGCAGGAACGTGACGTCCGTGTGCCACTGGTTCGCGCGGATGCCCTCGTCCCCGTCCACCGGGAGGATGTGCGGCTGGCCCTCCACGGAAGGCACCGTGGGGTGCGCGGTCGTGAGATCGCCGAAGAGCGAGGCGAAGCGTATCTGTGCCGCGTCGTCGAGCTGTTGGCCGCGGAAGAAGAGCGCCTTGTGCTCCACCAGCGCCGCGTTGATCTCGGTGACGATGGCGGGGTCGAGGTCGGTGGAGATGTCGGCGCCGAGGATCTCGGCGCCGATGCGGCCGCCGATCCGGCGGATGTCGAAACCGGTGCTGGTCATGCGGGTGCTGCCTTTCTCTGGGCGGATGAGTGAACGGGGTCGGTGGACGTCAGTGGGCAAGCGCGGGCCGGCCTGCGGGTCGCTCCAGCCCGTAGCGGTCGCGAAGGGTGCGACCGCTGTACTCCGTACGGAACAGGCCGCGCGCCTGCAGCAGTGGCACCACCTGGTCGACGAAGTCCTCCAGCCCGCCCGGCAGATACGGCGGCATGATGTTGAACCCGTCCGCCGCGCCCTCGGTGAACCACTGCTCCAGCTGGTCCGCGATCTGCTCGGGGGTGCCGGCGAAGACCCGGTGGCCGCGGCCGCCGCCGAGGCGGGCGATCAGCTCCCGGATGGTGAGCTGCTCGCGCCGGGCGAGTTCCGCCACCAGCGTGAAGCGGGACTTGTTGCCGTTGATGTCCTGCTCCTCGGGGAGGTCGGGCAGCGGACCGTCGAGCGGCAGGCCGCTCAGATCAGTGCCGAGCATCCCGGACAGCTGCTGCAGCCCGTACGCGGGGACCTGCAGGTCCGTCAGCTCGTCCTGCAGCGCCAGGGCCTCGGCCTCGGTCGCGCCGATGATGGGGCAGATCCCCGGGAGGATCTTCACCTGGTCGGCCCTGCGGCCGTACTTCGCAAGCCGTGACTTGAGGTCCTTGTAGAAGGTCTGGCCGTCGGCGAGGGTCTGCTGGGCGGTGAACACCGCCTCCGCGTACCGGGCGGCGAACTCCTTGCCGTCCTCGGAGGAACCGGCCTGCACCAGCAGCGGATGGCCCTGCGGCGAGCGCTGTACGTTGAGCGGCCCGTCGACCCGGAAATGCTTGCCGCGGTGTCCGATCGGCCGCACGGCGCCGTCCTCCGTGTAGACCCCGCGTTCGCGGTCGATGACCGTCGCGTCGTCACGCCAGCTGTCCCACAGCTCCTTGGTCACCTCCAGGAACTCGGCGGCCCGCTCGTAGCGCAGAGCGTGCTCCAGATGCTCCTCGCGGCCGAAGTTCCTGGCCTCGGCCTCATTCCCGGAGGTGACGATGTTCCAGCCGGCGCGCCCGCCGCTGAGGTGGTCGAGCGAGGCGAACTTCCGTGCCACATGGAAGGGTTCGTTGAATGTGGTGGAGACGGTGGCGATAAGACCGATGTGCTCGGTGGCAACGGCCAGTGCGGACAGCAGAGTGAGCGGCTCGAAACCGCCGACCGCGTTGAAGCGGGCATTTCCCCACAGGGCGACGCCGTCCGCGAGAAACAGCGAGTCGAGTCTGCCGCGCTCTGCGGTACGGGCCAGCTCCTGGAAGTACGAGAGCTCGGTGATCCGGTCGGGCCGGGTGCGCGGATGGCGCCACGCGGCGTCGTGATGGCCGGCGTTCATGAGGAACGCGTTGAGATGGAACTGGCGGGGGGCGTCGGCGGACATGGGCGGATCCTCAGTTTCCGGTCGGGGTGCGCCAGGACGTGAAGCGGCGCTCAAGAGCCACGAGCAGCTGGTTGAAAGCCACGCCGATGGCGGAGATGGTGATGATCCCGGCGTACATGTCGGGGATCGCGAAGTTGAACTGTGAGGCGTTGACGAGATAGCCGAGCCCGGCCTTGGCGCCCACCATCTCGGCGGCGACGAGGACCAGGATGGCCACCGCCCCTGCCATCCGGATGCCGGTGAAGACGGTCGGCACGGAGGCAGGCAGGATCACCTTCTGGAAGATCCTCGGAGCGGGCAGGTCCATCGACCTGGCCAGCCTGAGCAGCGTTGGATCGACGCTGCTCACGGCGCTGATGGTGTTCAGCAGAATCGGCCAGGTGCAGGCGTACAGGACGATGGAGACCTTAGAGGTCTCGCCGATGCCCAGCAGCAGGACGAAAACCGGCAGCAGGGCGAGCGCGGCGGTGTTGCGGAAGACCTCCAGCAGTGGCCCGAGGAGTTGCGCGAGCGGCCGGTACCAGCCGATCAGCAGGCCGAGCGGTACGGCGATGACGACCGCGAGAGCGAAGCCGGTGAACGAGCGCTGAAGGCTGGCCTGAGTGTGTTCGGCGAGCTGGCCGTCCAGGAGCAGTTGCCACCAGGCGACGGCGACCTCCGAGAACGGCGGCAGGAACGTCCGGTCGACCAGGCCGAGCCGGGGGGCGCTCTCCCACACCGCGAGCAGCGCGGCGATAGCGGCGGTCCGGGTGAGCAGGGTCAGCAGGATGCGGCCGGCGCGGCGGACCGGGGCGGGCAGTGCGCGGGTCCGGAGCGGTGGGGGCGGTGCGGGGTCGGTGTCCTGCGCCGCGCGGTTCACATCGACGGCTGTCGCGGGCGCCTTCTCGGTGACGATGCTCATAGCGTTGCGGCCTCCCTCTCCTCTTGCTGCGCCCGGCTGACCTCGTCGCGCAGCAGGTTCCAGATCTGATGGCGGTGGTGTGCGAACTCGGGGCTGGAGCGCGGGTCGGTGTCGGCGCCGCGGTCGCCGAGGCCGATCGGCACCACCTCCTTGATCCGGCCGGGACGGGAGGTGAGGACGGCGACCCGCTGTCCGAGATGGACCGCCTCGTCGATGCCGTGCGTGATGAAGACGATCGTCTTGCCGGTGCGCTGCCAGATCCGCAGCAGCTCGTCCTGGAGCGACTCGCGGGTCTGCGCGTCGAGTGCGGCGAACGGCTCGTCCATGAGCAGCACATCGGGGTCATAAGCGAGGCTCCGGGCGATGGCCACACGCTGGCGCATGCCACCGGAGAGCTCGTGCGGATGCCGGTCCTCGAAGCCGGAGAGCCCGACGAGCGCCAGATACTCCCTGGCCCGCTCGGCCCGCTCGCGGCGGGGCACCCGGGTGGCTTCCAGGCCGAACTCCACATTGCCCTGCGCGGTGCGCCAGGGGAGCAGGGCGTACTGCTGGAAGACGATGCCCCTGTCCAGGCCCGGTCCAGTGACGGGCGCGCCGTCCAGCAGGATCTCACCGCTGGTGGGTTCGGAGAGCCCGCCGAGGAGATCGAGCAGGGTGGATTTTCCGCAGCCGCTCGGGCCGACGACGACCACGAACTCACCGGCGGCGATATCGAGATCGATCCCGTCGAGCGCGGTGACCTGCTGCTGTTTTCCGCGTACGGGGAAGGTCTTGCCGACACCCCGGAAGCTGATTTTGGCGGTCATGGGATCAACCCGCCTTCTTGACACTGTTGTTGAACTCGTTGGTGTAGAGGTCGGGGACGCCGACCCGGCCGGACTTGAGGTCGCCGCGTTCGGTGAGCCAGTCGGCCCAGACCGACAGTTCCTTCTCCTCGATCCGGCCGCCCGGCGCCGAGACGCCGTAGGAGCGCCAGTACTTGAGCGCGGCGGCGCTCTCGTTGCGCTTGCGCTTGGCGACTACCTCGGTCATGTGTGCGACTACCTCGTCGCGCTGCGTGGTACGGGCCCAGTCCAGGGCCTTGCCCACTCCGGTGACGAAGATCCGTGCGGTCTCCGGGTTCTGCTTGATGAATCGCTCGGTCAGGACGTACGTACCGGCGCTGAAGGCCCCGCGCAGGTCGTAGTCGCTGAAGAGCTTGCGTACGCCCCCGGCCTCCAGCGCCTTGTCGCGGAGAATGCCGCCGAGGACGGCCACGTCGATCTGGCGCTGGCGCAGGGACTGTTCGGTGTTGACGGGCGGGATGACGATCCGCTCGACCTGCTCGGCCTCGGCCCGGCTCAGCCCGTTCTTCTTGAGGTAGATGTCGAGCATCGCCTCGTGGTGGGCGCCGAGGGTGTTCATGCCGACCTTCTTGCCGATGAGGTCGCGGGGCGTACGTATGGCGCTTTTTTCGGTTACGTAGAAGCCGCTGTACGCCTGCTTGTCGGAGCCGTAGTAGCTGACGACGGCCTTGATGGGGGCCTTGCGGGCGGCGAGCTTGACGACGGCTCCGTTGAAGGCGCCGCCGAAGTCGGTCTGCCCGGACGCGGCGGACTGGATGTCCTGCGGGCCGCTGATGGTGTTGCCGACCCACTTGAGCTTCAGATCCTCCAGGTAGCCGAGGGACGCGGCGAGTTCGGCCGGGCTGACCTGGCCGACCGAGCCCTGGTAGCGGAGCGTGCCGGTGTTCCGCGTGCCGCTGCCGACCGCCGTGCCGCAGCCGGCCGCCGCCAGTGCGGAGATACCGGTGAGGACGAGGAAGTTACGTCTGGTTGTGGTGTGCACGTCGGATTCCTTCAGTGGCTGCGGGCGGCGGAGGTCGCCGCACCGGGGGCGGGGGACTGGGCGGGGGAGAGGGTCCGGGAGGGGAGTGACTGGATGAACTCGTCGACGACGTCGAAGAGCCGGAGTTCGGCCTCGGGGCGCAGATGCGCACCGCCTTCGGGCAGCCGCTCGACATGGCTGTCGAGGAGGAAGGAGCCGCCGACGACATGCCGGGCCCCGAGCGCCGAAAGGACCGGGCGCAGGGCGTAGTCGATGGTGAGTACGTGGGCCAGGCTGCCGCCCGTGGCCAGCGGCAGAACCGTCTTTCCGGCCAGGCCGGACTGCGGCAGCAGATCGAGGAAGGCCTTGAGCAGTCCGGTGTAGGAGGCCTTGTAGACGGGTGTGGCCACGATCAGACCGTCCGCGGCGGCGACCTGCTCGGCCGCCGCTCGCAGGGCGGCCGAGTCGGACCGGCCGGCCAGCAGTTCGGCCGCGGGCAGCTCACGCACCTTCAGATGGCCCGCGTCGAAGCCGGTGACGGACAGTCGCTCAACCGCGTGCTCGACCAGCAATTCGGTGCGCGAGTTCACGGATGGGCTTCCGGAAACAGCCAGGATGGAGGTCATCAGTTATTCCGTTTCGGGGTACGCGAAGATGCCTGAAGCGTCGCGCTGAAAAGGCGTGCGATACGTTCAGGAAAAGGGATTGAAGAGAATCGGAAGGCTCCTTTACGGGCCTTGCCGTGAGAATTTCCGCATGGGCGGGGCGGAGGCGCTCAGCCTGACCGTGACCCTCTGAAGAGAGGGCTGGACGCCGGAAGGGAAGTCAGCTGGGAGTGTTTCAGCGGCCAGCGGCACAGAGTGCGCTGGCGTGCCGTCGAAGATCGACGTGCAGGCGCGATACGAGAATGTCAGCTTGACTCACACCGGAGAGAATGGCAGCGACTTCCGGTCACGTCAATGTCCCTCGGAAATCGTCTCGCATGGTGAATTGTTACAGCTTTCTTTCGCGAATATGGCGCGTGCGAGCGACCGATGCGGGCGCGAGAGGGAGAACGGCCGGTGCCCGGGCAACCGGGCCCCACCGGCATGATCACTTGATCTCCGGTGCGCCAATGGGAGTGTCACTGCCTGCGCTCCCCTACTGTTCTTCCCATCGTCCCCGCTGCCCCCTGGTGTTGCTGTACGAGGGCCGCGATGCTGTCCGCAGACAGCGCTTACCGCGCGCTCAACCAGCCTTATTCCAGGAGTAGTTGTGGGCCTTGGCAGAGCAAGACGGTCCGTCGTGCTGGTCGCGACGGTGTCCGCGCTGACGGCGGGGGCCATGTCCCCGGCCGTCGCCGATTCCACCCCCGACCCCCGCCCCCGAGACTCCGCGGAAGTGCTGCGGCCCGTCGCGCCGCCGCCCGCGAGTGGTGCGGCCGGACGGCCGAGATCCATCGCCGACGGCGACGGCATCGAGACCGCGCGCAGTTCCCGGCCGATCGCTCCGGGCGTCAGCCTCACTTCCTACGACCGGCTCGAATCGGACAAGTGGCTGCGCGTCGACGCGCTTTCCGTCGATCTCGACGGCAGCGGCGTGCAGGCCGACTACCTCTCCTCCGGGAAGGTGGCCGACCGCCGCGCCGTCTCCGAACTCGCCGCACAGCACGACCCCGGCAAGGGACGGCGCACGGTGGCCGCGATCAACGCGGACTTCTTCGACATCAACCAGACCGGCGCACCGCAGGGCCCCGGCATCAAGGACGGCAAGGTCACCCACTCGCCGGCCACCGGCGCCAACCGCGCCGTCGGCATCGGACCGGAGAACGCCGGACGTGTCCTGCGGCTGTACTTCGACGGCACTCTCACGCTGCCTTCCGGTGCGCACCCCCTGACCGCGTACAACGCCGCGAACGTCCCGGCCGGCGGGATCGGCGCCTACACCGCCGCCTGGGGAACCGCCGACCGCGCGCTGACCGTCGACGCCGCGACTCCCGTCGCCGAAGCGGTGTTACGGGATGGCAAGGTCGTCGCCGTCACCGATCGGCCCGGCACCGGGCCGATCGCCGAGGACACCACTGTCCTGGTCGGGCGGGAGGCCGGAGCGGGGCTGCTGGCGGCGCTGCGCCCGGGCGACGCCGTGTCCCTGGAGTACCGGCCGCGTACTGAGAGCGGGCCCGTCCCGCGGACCGCCGTCGGCGGCCGCGAACTCCTCGTCGTCGACGGCGTACCGCTGAGCCACGAGGGCGAAGGCAACAACACCGCCGCCCCCCGTACCGCCGTCGGCTTCTCCAAGGACGGCCGTGCGATGCAGGTCATCACCGTCGACGGGCGCCAGGCCGACAGCGGCGGAGTCACCCTCACCGAACTCGGCCTGATGATGAAGAAGGCCGGCGCGCACAGCGCACTCAACCTGGACGGCGGAGGCTCCTCGACACTCGTCGCCCGCGAACCCGGCAGCGACGTTCTCCAGTTGGAGAACAGCCCCTCCGACGGCAGCGAGCGCACCGTCCCCAACGGCCTCGCGCTCACCGCGCCCGACGGCAGCGGCCGGCTGCGCGGCTTCTGGGTCGAGCCCCGCACTCCCGCCGGGAGCGCCCCCACCGCCGACCCGGTGAAGGGCGGCCACCCGGAGCGGGTGTTTCCCGGCCTGACCCGCCGGCTCACCGCCGCCGGTTACGACGAGACGTACGGACCGGCCGCCGGAGCACCGCACTGGCGGGCCGCCCAGCCCTCGGTGGGCCGGGTCGACGACCACGGGACATTCCGGGCGCGGCGCAGCGGTACGACCGAGATTCGCGCCGAACGTGCGGGCGCCCATGGCAGCACCGAGCTGACCGTGCTCGACGACCTGGCCGGAATCGAGCCGACCACCAAGCGGGTCGGCCTCGCGGACGCGAGCGCCACCGGCACCTTCGGCATCCTCGGCCTCGACGCCCAGGGCAACAGCGCGCCCGTCGAACCGGCCGATGTCCGACTCGCCTATGACCACACGCTGTTCGACGTCCGCGACGACGGCCGGGGCTCGTTCACCGTCACATCCCGCACGGGCAGCGGCGCCGGACGGATCACGGCGACGGCCGGGGGCGTCACCACTGTGCTCGCCGCCGGCGTCGGACTCGCGGAGCAGCCGGTCTCCGGCTTCGACGACGCCGCGTCCTGGACCTTCAGCCAGGCCCGCGCGAGCGGTTCGGTCGCGGCGACGCCCGAGGGACAGAGCGGCACCGGCCTGGAGCTCACCTACGACTTCACGCAGTCGACCGCAACCCGGGCCGCCTACGCCAACCCGCCGCGGCAGATCGCCGTCCCGGGCCAGCCGCAGTCGTTCACACTCTGGATCAAGGGCGACGGCAAGGGCGCGTGGCCGACGCTGCACCTCAAGGACGCCGCCGGCTCCGATCAGTTGCTGCGCGGACCGTTCATCACATGGACGGGCTGGCGGCAGGTCACCTTTGCCGTGCCGCCGGGGGCCGCGATGCCGCTGTCGGTGCAGCGCTTCTATCTGGCCGAGACCGCGGCCGCCAAGCAGTACACCGGGAAGATCGTGATCGACGGCCTGACCGCGCAGGTGCCACCGACGGTCGTGCTGCCTCAGCAGCCGCGTACGGCCGATCCGTTGATCGACCCGGCGGCCGAGACCGGGGGCAGGGACTGGCAGTTCGCGGTCATGTCCGACGCGCAGTTCGTCGCCCGCGACCCGGACAGCGCGATCGTGGCGCAGGCGCGCCGGACGCTGCGCGAGATCAAGGCGGCGCGGCCCGACTTCCTCATCGTCAACGGCGACCTCGTCGACGAGGGCTCTCCGGCGGATCTGGCCTTCGCGCGCCGCGTGCTGACCGAGGAGCTGGGGGACGAGCTGCCCTGGTACTACGTGCCGGGCAACCATGAGGTGATGGGCGGCAAGATCGACAACTTCATCGCCGAGTTCGGGCCCGCGCACCGGACGTTCGACCATCGCGGTACGCGGTTCCTGACCCTGGACACCTCGAGCCTGACCCTGCGGGGCGGCGGCTTCGACCAGATCAAGGCGGTGCGCGCACAGCTCGACGCGGCGGCCGAGGACGCGAGTATCTCGTCGGTGATGCTCGTCGAGCACGTCCCGCCGCGGGACCCGACCGTCCAGAAGGGCAGTCAGCTCGGCGACCGCAAGGAGGCGGCGCTGATCGAGCAGTGGCTCGCGGATTTCCGCCGTACGACGGGGAAGGGCGCGGGTCTCGTGGGAAGCCATGTCGGCGTCTTCCACGCCGACCATGTGGACGGCGTGCCGTATCTGATCAACGGCAACTCGGGCAAGGCCCCGGCGGGCCCGGCGGACGAGGGTGGCTTCACGGGCTGGTCGCTGGTCGGCGTCGACAAGGTGTCGCGCGGTGAGCAGCTGACGGGGCGGCTCCGGCCGTGGGAGGGCCGCCCGGACTGGGTCTCGGTCCAGACCCGGGCGCACGTCGACGGCCTGGCCCTGGACGCGCCCGCCGCACTGAAGCCCGGCCAGGCCGCGGACGCCCGGGCGACGGTCACGCAGGGTGCGCGGAGGGTGCCGGTGGCGTTCCCGCTGAGCGCGGACTGGACGGGCTCGCCGAACCTGTACATCGGCGCGCCCGAGGACGCCCGCCACCGTCATGCCGCGGCGTTCGACCCGGTCTCGGGCAGGCTCACCGCGCTGCGGCCGGGGACGGTCACGCTGGCGGTGACGGTGGGCGGCGTCACGCAACGCAGAGAGATCCGGATCGCGGCGGAGGAGGTGGCTTCGCACCGGGCGGCGTAGGCCCGCCGTGGCCGTGCGGCCCGCTGTGCCCACCGGGCCGCACGGTGAGCGGACCCCACAGCCGCTCGCCGTGCGGGAAGCCCCCGGGGCGGGCAGCCTTGGTCGTGAGCGTTGTGGCGGGAGGAGGTGGTTTCCCTTGGCGGATCCGCCTGCCACCGGGGTCACCCCGCCGGACAGCGCAAGCGAGGGTTCCCACCTCCTCCTGTCCCGGGCACTGGCGGGGATGATGGAAGACGTCCAGGCTCACTCCGGCGCCGTGTACCTGCTGTCGCCCCACGAGCAGGTGCTCGAAATGGCCGTCATGGCCGGACTGCCCCGGTCCTTCGCGGCGCCCTGGGAGCGGATCTCGCTCAGTTCACCCATCCCCGTCGTCGACGCCCTGCGCGAACGGCGGCTGATCTGGGTCCCCGGCGAGGAAATGGCGAGCCGCTATCAACGCGTCGCGGTGGTCCTGCCGTATCAGTTCGCCCTCGCCGCCCTGCCCATCGCGATCGACGACACCGCGTACGGAGCGGTGTTCGTCACGTGGCCCGGCTCCCATCCGCCGGAGATCTCCGACGCCGAACGCGGCCGTCTCACCGCGGCCTGCGACCGCCTCGCCCTGCTGCTGCGCCGGGCCACGGAGGCGGGCCGCCCCTTCGTCCCCGAGCCCGACTTCCCCGGACCGGCAGCCGTGGCGGGTACGACCGGCGCGGCCGAGGCCGTACACATGCTGGCGCGGATGCCGGACGGGATGTGCTCGCTGGACGTGGACGGGCGCGTCACCTACGCCAACCCCGCCGCCGGTGAGCTGGTCGGCGCGCCGGTGGCCGAGCTGCTCGGAACCCAGCTGTGGTCCGCGCTGCCCTGGCTGAACGACCCGGTGTACGAGGACCGTTACCGGGCGGCCCTGATCAGCCAGCACACCACCTCGTTCGTCGCGCTGCGCCCGCCCCAGGACTGGCTGATGTTCCGGCTCCACCCCAGCCGGAACGGGATCAGCGTGCACATCACCCCGGCCCGCGGAACGGTCCGGGAAATGCCCTCCGACGCGCCGTCCCAGCCGGCGCGGCTGGTCGGCATCTCCCACATCCTCAACCTGGCCAGCGCGCTGACCGAAGCGGTGGGCGTGTCCGACGTGATCGAGCTTGTCGCCGATGAGATCATGCCCGCTGTCGGGAGCCGGTCGCTGGTCATGCTCGCGTCCGAGTCGGGGCGGCTGCGCGTCCTGGGACATCGCGGCTACGAGGACGCGTCGGTCGTGGAGCGGTTCGACGGCATGCCCCTGCTTGCCCAGACGCCCGGCGTCCAGGTGCTCTCGAGCGGAGTTCCGTCCTTCTTCGAGTCGCGTGCGCAGCTGGAGCGCATCTACCCGGGGCGCTTCGCGACCCGGGACGGCATGGCTGCCTGGGCCTATCTGCCGCTGATCGCCTCCGGACGCTCCGTCGGCACCTGGGTCCTCGGTTACTCGCAGCCGCACCACTTCTCCAGCGAAGAGCGCGCCGTGCTCACCAGCCTCGGCGGTCTCATCGCCCAGGCTCTGGAGCGGGCCCGGCTCTATGACGCCAAGAACTGGCTGGCCCACGGACTCCAGTCGGCACTGCTCCCCAGCTCGCTGCCGGAGCTGCCCGGTCTGGAGGTCGCCGCGCGGTATCTGCCCGGCACCCAGGGCATGGACATCGGCGGCGACTTCTACGACCTGATGCGCACCCGCGATGCGGCGGCCGCCGTCATCGGCGATGTGCAGGGCCACAATGTCACCGCCGCCGGGCTGATGGGCCAGGTCCGCACAGCGGTCCGCGCCTACACGGCGGTCGGCCAGCCGCCCGGCCAGGTCATGGAGTCCACCAACCGGCTGCTGATCGAGCTCGACGAAGACCTGCTGGCCAGCTGCGTATACCTGCATCTGGACCTGTCACGCCACCGTGCCCTGCTGGCCCGCGCAGGACACCCTCATCCGCTGCTCAGCGATCCCGACGGCCGGGTCCACATCCTGGAGCTGGCCGGCGGCCCGCTGCTCGGTATCGATCCGTCGGCCGGCTATCCGACCACAGTGGTGCCGCTGCTTCCGGGATCCGTGCTCGTCCTGTACACGGACGGACTGATCGAGGTCCCTGGGGGCGACATGGACGAGGCCCTGGCGGATCTGGCCGCGGAACTCGGACGCGCCACCGACCAGCCATTGGAAGCCGTGGCCGACCGTCTGATCGGCCGGGCGACGGGCAGCCGTGAGCGCGGCGACGACGCGGCGTTGCTGCTGCTCCGCTCCGAGCGCTGAGCAGGACCGCTGGCGGCCGCGCCGGAGCCGTCTGATACGAAGGCCGGGCGATCACGCACGACCATGCACGCCGAGCACCACTTGGGAGCACCATGACCGCCGCACGCCTGAGCATCCTCTATGTCACGGATCTCGGCTATGAGGCGAAGGGCCGCCGCTACTGCGGCGAGGACATCCGCCTCTCCGGGCGCCTGCGCGAGGATTTCGACATCGCTCTGTGCCATCCGCTCGACGCCGCGCGCCTGATGGGCTCCTTCGACGGCGTCGTCGTACGCAACAGCGGTCCCGTGCTCCACTACCAGCGGGAGTACGACGCCTTCCGTGCCCTCGCCCGCCGGACCGGCGCGCGCCTCTACAACCCGCCGACGGGCCGCGCCGACATGGCGGGCAAGCAGTATCTGGTGGAGCTGAGCGCGGCCGGGTTTCCTGTGATACCGACCGTGGACCGTGGCGAGGACCTCGCACGGCTGCCGCAGGCCGTGGAGTACGTCGTCAAACCCAAGACAGGGGCGGACTCGATCGGGATGGAGTTTCTCCCCCCGGACCGCCTCAGCGAGGCCGTGCACGGCGACGTCCTGGTGCAGCCGAGGATCCCGTTCCGCTACGAGGTGTCGTTCTACTTCGTCGACCGGGACTTCCAGTACGCCCTGTATGCCCCGCGCCCGGAGCGCCGCTGGGAACTGGAGCGGTACGAGCCGGGCCCGGCGGACCTGGAGTTCGCACAGCGGTTCATCGACTGGAACACCCTGGACCACGGCATCCAGCGCGTCGACGCCTGCCGGGCTCCGGACGGGGAGCTGCTGCTGGTCGAGCTGGAGGATCTCAATCCGTATCTCTCGCTGGATCTTGTGGAGGACTGCGTCCGTGAGGCCTTCGTCGCCCGGATGAAGGCCTCACTGCGCGATCTGCTCGGCTGAGCTCAAGCGCCGAGGCCGCCCGCGAGTCCGAGTTCGTGCGCGAGTCCGAGTCCGAGTTCGCGCTCGTGGAGCGGTGCGAAGAACCGGGCCACGTCCGCGTCCGTCACCTGCGCAAGCTCCGCGGGCGACCAGCGCGGCCTGCGGTCCTTGTCGATGACCTGTGCCCGGACGCCTTCCACCATGTCGGGCGAGGAGAAGGCCGCGCACGAGACGCGGTACTCCTGATCCAGGACCGGTTCCAGCGCGCGGAGTTCACGGGCCCGGCGCAGCGCGGCGAGGGTCACCTTGAGCGAGGTGGGCGACCTGCTGAGGATCGTTTCGGCTGCCTCCTTCGCCGCCGGATCGCCGCGGCCGAGCAGCCGGTCGAGGATCTCCTCCACGGAGCCGGCGGCGTAGCAGTCGTCGATCCACTTGCGGTGCCGGGCCAGTTCACCTTCGGGGGCGGGCTCGGCACACCGCCCCACGGCCTCGGTCACGTCCAACTCGGCGAGCGACGCGGTGAGCTCCGCCAGCCGCCGCGAGGGTACGAAGTGGTCGGCGAGCCCGCACAGCAGCGCGTCGGCCGCGCCCACGGCCGAGCCGGTGAGCGCCAGATGGGTGCCGAGCTCGCCGGGCGCCTGAGCCAGCAGATGCGTACCGCCCACATCCGGTACGAAGCCGATGCCCGTCTCCGGCATGGCGACCTTCGACCGCTCGGTGACGATTCGTACGTCGCCGTGTGCGGACACGCCGACACCGCCACCCATCACGATGCCGTCCATGACGGCTACATAGGGCTTGGAGTAGCGGGCGATACGGGCGTTGAGGCGGTACTCGTCCCGCCAGAAGTCCAGCGACGCGCTACCGCCCGCGAGGGCGTCCGCGCGGACGGCGCGGATGTCGCCGCCGGCGCAGAGCCCGCGCTCTCCGGCTCCGGTGAGGACCACGACCTCGACGGCAGGGTCCTGTTCCCAGGTGGCCAGCGCCGTATCGACGGTGCGGACCATGGCGTGGGTGAGGGCGTTGAGGGCCTGGGGACGGTTGAGGGTGATGTACCCCGTGTGGCCCGCGGTGCGCAGCAGTACGGAGTCGTCGACGGCCATCGGGTTCCTTCCGGGGCATGGATCTTCTCGTCTCATCCTCGCTCACCCCGGCGACGGCCCGGGCTGAGGGGCCGGGACCGGGAGGCCGGGCGGATGGCAGGGCCGTCGCCGGGGCGGTGAGGGGCCGCCCGGCGTGCCTTCTTGTCGGCACTCTTCCCGGCAGTCCGACCAGTCGGTACGTTCTGGGGGAGCCGGGTACCGGCAGGCCGGGAAACCGGCCCGAGGCGACGGAGGAGCCCATGCCAGAGAGCGAAGCGCAGATCGACGGCCACTGCGACGAACGGTTCCGGGCCGTCCGTGCCGCCTTCGAGGAGAACTTCCGCGAACGCGGCGAACTGGGCGCGGCCGTGACCGTGCTGATCGACGGGGAGCCCGTGGTCGACCTGTGGGGCGGCTGGGCCGACTCCGCGCGCAGCCTGCCGTGGCAGCGCGACACCCTCGTCAATGTGTGGTCGACGACCAAAGGTCCCACGGCGCTGTGCGCGCATCTGCTGGCCGACCGGGGTCAGCTCGATCTGGACGCGCCGGTAGCCACCTACTGGCCGGAATTCGCCGCAGCCGGCAAGGAGGCCGTCCTCGTACGCCATCTGCTCTCGCACCGCGCCGGCCTGTCAGGACTGCGCGAACCGCACACGGTCGCCGAGCTCTACGACTGGGAGCTGACCACGTCGCGGCTGGCGGCCGCCGAGCCCTGGTGGGAGCCGGGTACGCGGTCCGGGTACCACGCCATGACGTACGGTTTCCTGGTCGGTGAGGTCATCAGGCGCATCACCGGACAGCTTCCGGGAGAGTTCCTGCACCAGGAGGTCACCGGACCGCTCGGCATCGACTTCACCATCGGACTGCCGGAGAAGGAGGCCGCGCGAGCCGCCGAGCTGGTGCATCCGCCGGCCGCCTCGAGCAGCGAACAGGCCTCCGTCTTCGCCCAGTTGCAGCCCGCCGCCCTGGCGGCCCTGGTCAACCCCATCGTCTCGGCCGCCGACGCCAACACCCCCGAGTGGCGCGCCGCCGAGATCCCCGCGGCCAACGGCCACGGAACGGCCCGCGCGGTCGCCGCCCTGTACGGAGTGTTCGCCGGGCGCGGAGAGTCCGGGGGCCGGCGCCTGCTGTCGCCCGAGTCCGCCGAACGCGTCCGCGAAGGCCAGGGCCGCTGCCGGGACCTGGTGCTGGGCGCGGGCTTCGAGCACGAGACGGAGGTCGGGCTGGGCCTCTGGCTGAGCGGTGAGAACGGTTCGTACGGCCCCAACCCCCGGGCGCTCGGCCACGACGGCTTCGGCGGCTCCTGCGGACTGGCCGACCCCGAGGCCGGTATCAGCCTGGGATACGTGATGAACCGCATGGGCCCCAACATCGCCGACGACCCGCGCAAGATGGCGTTGATCGACGCCCTGTACAAGTCGGTGGAGCTGCCTGGCTAGGCGCCCCTCTCCGCGGTCCGGCCCTTCCGGATTCTTGCAACACGTTCTACTGTGTGCGCCGCGCGCAACGGGACGGACCGCGAGACTCCTGGAGGGGCCGTGCACCTCGAATACACGCCTGAGCAGCAGCAGCTGCGTACCGAACTGCGCACCTACTTCGCCGACCTGGTGCCCGACAACGGCTACGCCCGCTATGCCGACCCCAGCGCGCAGAAACGCTTCTACCGCGAGACGATCCGCCGCCTCGGCACGGACGGCTGGCTCGGCGTCGGCTGGCCCAAGGAGTACGGCGGCCGCGGTCTCAGCCCCATGGAACAGTTCATCTTCTTCGACGAGGCCGCCCAGGCAGGCGTACCGCTGCCGTTGATGGCGCTGAACACCGTGGGCCCGACGATCATGCAGTTCGGTACGGACGAGCAGAAGGCGTACTTCCTGCCGAAGATCCTCTCCGGGGAGATCGACTTCGCGATCGGGTACAGCGAACCCGACGCGGGCACCGACCTGGCGGCCCTCAAGACGCGCGCGGTACGCGAGGGCGACGAGGACACCGGCCACTACACGGTCAACGGCCAGAAGATCTGGACCACCAACGGCGACACCGCCGACTGGGTCTGGCTCGCCGTGCGCACCGACCCCGACGCACCGCCCCACAAGGGCATCACCATGCTGCTGGTCCCGACATCCGACCCCGGCTACTCCTGCACCATCATCAACACCCTCGCCTCGCACGACACCACCGCCAGCTACTACGAGAATATCCGGGTACCCGCCTCCCGCCGCGTCGGCCAGGAGAACAAGGGCTGGCGCCTGATCACCAACCAGCTCAACCACGAACGCGTCACCCTCGCCGCCCACGGCACCATGGCCATCCGCGCCCTCCACGACGTCCAGCGCTGGGCCGCCGACACCAAGCTCGCCGACGGCCGCCGCGTCATCGACCTCGGCTGGGTGCGCAAGCGACTCGCCCAGACCCACACCAGGCTCGACGCGATGAAGCTGCTCAACTGGCAGATGGTGGGCGCCGTCGAGCACGGCAGCCTCACCCCGCAGGACGCCTCCGCCGTCAAGGTGTACGGCTCCGAGGCGCGCCGTGACGCCTACGCATGGCTGATGGAGGTCGTCGGCGCGGCCGGTGCCCTCAAGGAGGGCTCGGCCGGGACGGTCCTGCACGGCGAGCTGGAGCGCGGCTACCGATCGGCCGTGATCTTCACCTTCGGCGGCGGCAACAACGAGATCCAGCGCGAGATCATCTCCTGGATCGGACTGGGGATGCCGCGGGTACGACGTTGATATGATGCCGCCCGCAACCTTGCCTGGCACGGACCGGACCGCCCCGGCGACTGGAGCGCGGTCACACGAGGATTCCGTGACGGGCACACGGCTACCTGGTGGGCGGCCGACGCACAGCTGGGCTGGTGGGGACCGGATGGCACCACGCGCCTGGTGGTGGCCACCACCGACCCGGCCACCCTGCAGCGCGCAGTCCACCTGGTATCTGGCCACCGACCTGCCCCGGCCCGGCGGACCACGGGAGGCGGACAGCCCGCACCCGGCAGCCGACCTGGCCGAAATAGTGCGGATCGACGGCATCCGGCACTGGATCGAGCAGAGCTACAAACAGGTCAAGGACGAACTCGGCTGGGCCGACTTCCAGGTCCGCTCCGACACCGGAGCCGGTCGGGGTGAAGTGCACGTGGAAGCGCGGGTGCCTGGCAACCCAGCTCTTGATGTCCGCAGCGTTGTGGGTGGCGTAGTTGTCGCGGACCAGGTGAACATCCAGCTGAGCGGGTACGGCCTCGTCTATCGTGACCAGGAACTTCTTGAAGTCGATTGCCCTGTGGCGGCGGTGGAGTTCGCCGATGACGGTGCCGTCGGCGATGTTGAAGGCGGCGAACAGGCTGGTGACGCCATGGCGCACCGCCATGGCGCCGGACCGGCGTGGGCCCGGCCGCGATCGCCGGCGCAAGCCCGGTTCACAGGGTCGCCGATCCGCTGACCTTCCAGATTCGGGTCGCCACTTGGAGGTTGAGACGGCTCTCGACGTCGTTCAGCCTCCGGCCGCTGACCTCTTGGATGCGTTGCAGCCGGTAGCGCAGGGTACTGCGGTGGATGGCGAGCGCGCGGGCCGTCTTGTCGTAGTTGCCACCGCAGTCGAAGTACTGGGTGAGCGTGGGCACGAGATCGGTTCCGTGCGCGACGTCGTAGTCCAGGAGATGGCCGAGCCATTCGCGGACGAACTGCTCCACCTCGCGGCCGTCGTCGCCCCGGGCGAGGATGCGGTAGAGGCCCAGCTGGTCGAAGTCGGTGGCACCGTACGGTGGCTGGGAGCGCCGGCGGACACTCAGCGCCCGGGTGGCCTGGTCGAAGGACCGGGGGAGGCCGTCCGTCACCTCACATGGACCGCCGATGCCCACGGCACCACGCCGGGAGTCCAACTCGCCGGCCACGGCCTCGTACAGCGCCGCGCCGCGCGGCTCCCCCTGGACGATCAGAACGGCTGTCTCCGAGCGGCTGGCCAGCAGCGACCGCATGCCCAGCGCCTGGGCGGCACGGGAGACCGCCCGCATGAACCGCTCGTTCGCGGGCGTGTCCTGCCACTGCACGACGGCCACATGGTGCATGCCGTGCAGGTCATGGCCGAGCGCTTCCGCCCGGGTGTACGTAGCGCTGTCGTCGGTGCCGGTGATGAGATCGTTCACCAGCTCGCGCCGCAGCCGCAGTTCGACTTCCGCGAGGCTGCGGCGGTGGGCGAGTTCGAGGGCCAGAGCGGTGCACGCGTGCTCGAGAGTGAACTCCTCGGCTTCCCCTGCCTCGGTGGCGGGGTCGATGAGGGCGATCGTTCCGAGGATCTCGCCATGGTGGCGGGCCAGTCCGACGAGCCGGTCCTTGTCGCGGACGGGGCTCAGCGCGCGCATGGCGTCCTGGAGGAACTGCTCCCGCCGCAGCGGTTCGGGCTTGCCGCAGGCGGGGGCGCCGGGCCCTGCCCAGGCCAGCAGGTTCCCGAAGCGGTCCTCGACGCATGCCGGCAGGCCGGTCAGCTGGAAAACCGCACGGGCGATGCCGTCCTCCCCGTCGTCGGCCACGCTGGTCCGGGCGAGGACCTCATGGACGGTGCGTTGTTGCTCCAGTTCCGCCACCAGCGCCGTGAGCCGTTCGTTGGTGGCTTCGCGCTCCTCCTTCACCCGGAGCGTCTGCCAGGCATATTCCCGGTCGCGGCGGCGGGAGTCGGCGTTGTAAAGGGCGGCTCCGGTGGGCTGGGCAAGCGCGTAAACCAGGAAGCGTTGGTCGTCGGACGGCGGCTTCTCCGCACTGACGACGAGGTAGCCGATCAGCCCGCTGGCGCAGCGCAGCGCGACCGCCCACCCCCAGTCCTCCTCCCGGAACCGGACCGGCCCGTCCTCCCCGCCCAGTACCGTGAACTGCTCATCCGCCCGGGCCATGTCCCGCCGGGCGTGCCCGCCGTCGGCTTTCGGGTCGGTGACCGCAGCCAGCTGGAAGCGTCCGTCCTTCAAGAGGTAGCAGGCCTCGGGCCGGCACGGTCCGAGCCGGGGCACCGTGGCCATGGCAAGGCGCAGGATCTCGGCCTCTTCACGCCCATCGAACATCACCATGGCCAGAACGAAAAGTCTGTACAGATGCGCCAGTTGCTCCCGGCTCCATGAGGCCGGAGCGGTGACGGGCGCCTGGGCCCGGACGCTGCTCGTCCCCCTGTTACGGAGAGTCGGGCGAGCCAACCCGCGGGCGCCGTTCTGTACGCCATGCATAACTCACAGCGTACCTTTTGCACTGTTTCTGTGCTCTTCGGCGGTTGGCCCGCTTCGCCTATTCGGTCTGGTTGATCACTGGGGTGCCGCCGATGCCGAAGGCCAGCCGCCAGCCCAGGTCGGCGGCGAAGAGGCTGGTGTCGAGGAAGGCCAGAGCGGCCAGGCTGCCGATCGCCGCGCCGGCCCAGTAACTGCCGTTGATGGCCAGGTCGACCTGGCCCCGGTTACGGGCGGGAATCAGCTCGTCGATGGCCGAGTTGATCGCTGCGTACTCCCCGCCGATACCCATGCCGGTGAGGAGCCGGAAGAGGAAGAAGTACCAGGGCTCCTGGGCGAACGCGGTCGCTACCGTCGCCAGGATGTAGACGCCCAGCGTGACCATGAAGAGTTTCTTCCGCCCGAACCGGTCCGTGAGGCGACCGAAGAGCAGAGCGCCGATACATGCCCCCGCCACGTAGATGGCGGCGGCGGATCCGATGTCAGCCGTGGTGAGGGAAATTCCGCTGCCCGGCTCCGTCATGCGGGAGGCGACGGCTCCCACAATGGTGACTTCCAGCCCGTCGAGGATCCTGACGGTGCCCAGGCCGATCACGATTCTCCAGTGGAAGCGGGACCAGGGCAGCCGGTCGAGACGGGCCGGGAGACGCGTGGTGACGGTGCGCGGCTCCGAGGTGGTGGTCATGCTCTCAACCCCCACGTGTGGTCGCGGTCATGGGGCGGCCGGACACGCCGGAATGCCTCGCTCCGAATAGGCTGGTGAGCCATGCTGCGCTGCCGCCTTCTCGGCCATCGCTTTCGCTTCTCCAGCGACGGCGACACCATGCACTGGCAGTGCGTACGCGGCTGCGGCGCGGGAGGAACCAAGAGTTATCCGTCCGCGGAGGACGCACAGCGCTACGCTCGCGCCTTCGATCATGAGGACAGTGAGGATCTCGGCCGCCGCGCTCCGCTGGTGGGGCTCTTCCCGCTGCGGCTGTACCGGGCTCTGCGCATGCGCCGCCACAAGCGAGCTTCGGGGCCGACGCGCTGACGCGTCGTGCTCGTCGTGCGTCGCGATGGCGTCCTCGGCAGCCTTCAGGCTTTCCACCAGGCGGTTTTCACCGAGAACGGCGCGTCGACGGCGATCCCGGGCGGGCCGGTCCGGGGGCACGCCCTCACCTCACATCCCCATAGAGCCGCAGCGAGAGGCGGCTGCAGTGAGATGACGGCCTTGTCATACTTTAGTCATTTCGAGGAGTCCGGTACCCGCTGAGAGTTGGGTTCTCGGTCGCGCGGATCTCTCCGAGGGAGCCACGCACCGTCCCGGGTACGGGCGCTGTGGCCGTTCCCGGGACTTCCCGCTGGGCGCAGGAGGTCCCGGACGTGCCCGCTCCGGCGCCGTGCCCTGCGCCCGCGGGTGGAGTGCCGGACGCATCTTGGCTCTGCCAGGGGCAGGCGCCGGGGTCGCCCGCTTGCGACGCTGTGCACAGCGCTGCCTGAGACAGGGGCGGCCGGCATCCTGACGGCCATGCTCCCCGCGCCTTCGTGGGCGCCCGGGTGCGGATGCGGGCCGGCCCCGGTCCGGCAGCGTGTGGCACGGCAGCCTCGCCGACCATTGGCCGGTTGCGTGATCGACGACCGCTCTTCCGGTCCGGCTCGCGAGCTGTGAGGTGGCCGGCGAGCTGTGCCGTGGCCGGAGCCCGGCCGAGAAGTACAGGCGGGGAGAGGTCGAGCGACCCCGCGGTCCGCAGGCCGGCGCCGCCAGGAGCCACCGCCGGACGCCCGTCGGGCCGACCCCTCGGAAGGCCTTCACAAGGCCGCGACCCAGTAGCCCCCGTGCCCGCAGGCGGACCGCTGGAGGGAATTTCGACCCAGCAGGATCAGGCACCGAGGGCCCCTCAGGAGACAGGCTGGACGGAACAGTACCTGCGAACCCTCACAGGCGCCGACGCTTTCGTGCACCGACACCGAAGGAGAGGCCGATGGCTGATCAGCCTCGCCGGACAGTTGCTTCCTATGGGACGTACGCCGAAGCGGAACGCGCCGTCGATCACCTGTCCGACCAGGGATTCCCCGTGGAGCGGACGGCGATCGTCGGGCAGGACGTGCGCTTGGTGGAGCAGGTCGTCGGCCGGATGGACTACGGCAGGGCGGCACTGCACGGCGCCGCCGCCGGCGCGCTCCCGGGTGCGCTCATCGGGTGGATCTTCGGCCTTCTCAACTGGCTCGACCCGGTGGTCGCCGGGTTGCTGCTCGCTCTCTACGGGCTGATCTTCGGAGCGATCGTGGGCGCCCTGCTGGGGCTGCTGCTGTACGCCCTACAGGGCGGACGCCGTGATTTCGCTTCGATCAGCACGATGCAGCCCACCCGGTACGACATCGAGGTGGACACGGAGGTGGCCGAGGAGGCCGAGCAGCTCATCGCCGGCCTGCGGCGTGTGACGGGCGCCCCCGACAAAGGGGCCATCACCTGACAGAACCGTTGCCGCCCGGCATCGGCAGATGCCGACGGCAGCCAGGGCAAGGAGTTCTCCATGGGCAAGGCAGTCGGAATCGACCTCGGCACCACCAACTCGGTGATCGCCGCATGGGAGGGCGGTGAACCCACGGTCATACCGAATGCCGAGGGGACCCGCACGACCCCCTCCGTCGTCGCCTTCACCGACAGCGGGGAACGCCTGGTGGGGCAAATGGCCCGCCGCCAGGCCATCCTCAACCCCAAGGGCACCATCTACTCGGCCAAGCGGTTCATCGGCCGGCACTACGACGAGATCTCCGACGAGGCCAAGGCTGTCTCGTTCGACGTGGTCGAGGGCGAGGGCGGTGTCGCGCGGTTCAAGGTGGGCGACAAGCTGTACTCGCCGGAGGAGATCAGCGCACAGATCCTGCGCAAGCTCGCCGACGACGCGGGCAAGCAGCTCGGCGAGCGCGTGACGGAAGCGGTCATCACCGTGCCCGCGTACTTCAACGACGCCCAGCGCACCGCGACCAAGGACGCCGGGCGTATCGCCGGGCTCGAAGTACTCAGGATCATCAACGAGCCCACCGCGGCGGCGCTGGCCTACGGGATGGACAAGAAGGGGCACGAGACCGTGCTCGTATTCGACCTCGGCGGCGGCACCTTCGACGTGAGCATCCTGGACGTCGGTGACGGCGTGGTCGAGGTGCGCTCCACCGCGGGCGACAGCCACCTCGGCGGTGACGATTTCGACCGCCGGCTCGTCGACCATCTGGCCGACAACTTCAAGCAGGAGAACAGTATCGACCTGCGCAATGACCCACAGGCGCTGCAGCGGCTCTTCGAGGCCGCGGAGAAGGCCAAGGTCGAACTGAGCTCGGTGACGCAGACGCAGGTCAGTCTGCCGTTCATCACCGCTGACGCCTCCGGGCCCAAGCATCTGACCATGTCGGTCATGCGGTCCACGTTCGAACAGATCACCGCCGATCTCGTCGAACGGACCATGGACCCGGTGAAGCAGGCGATGGGCGACGCCAAGATCAGCGAGAACGATATCGACGAGGTCATCCTCGTCGGCGGTTCCACCCGGATCCCCGCCGTGCAGAACCTCGTCCGCAAGCTCACCGGCGGCAAGGACCCCAATATGAGCGTCAACCCCGACGAGGTCGTGGCCATGGGCGCCGGGATCCAGGCCGGGGTGCTCAAGGGCGAGGTCAAGGACGTCCTGCTGCTCGACGTCACGCCGCTGTCGCTGGGCGTGGAGACCCGGGGCGGTCTGATGACGAAGATCATCGAGCGCAATACGACCATTCCCGTCCGCCGCAGCGAGACCTTCACCACCGCAGAGGACAATCAGCCCGCCGTCGATGTCGTCGTCCTCCAGGGCGAGCGTGAGCGTGCCGCGGACAACCGCGTCCTCGGTCGCTTCCAGCTGACCGACATCCGCCCCGCCCCCCGTGGCGAACCGCAGGTCGAGGTCATCTTCGACATCGACGCCAACGGCATTCTCAATGTCACCGCACGCGACAAGGACACCGGCAAGGAGCAGGGCATCACCATCTCCGAGGGCTCGAACCTCGACCCCGCCGAGGTCGAGCGGATGGTCGCGGAGGCCGAGCGCAACCGTGGTGAGGACCAGGCACTGCGTGAGGCGGTGGACGCCCGCAACGAGCTGGACGCCGTCGCGTACCAGGTCGAGCGTCGGCTGGACGAACTCGGCGAAGCCGCGCCGTCGCACGAGCGCTCCCGTGCCGAGATGCTGATCACCGAAGCCCGCCAGCTGGTCAAGGACGAAGCGGGACCCGACAAGGTCCGGCCGCTCACGTCCGAGCTCCAGCAGATTTACGCCGGGCTGGCCGCGGCCCAGCGGGGCGGAACCTCGGCCGACGGACCCGTCGCGGGGGAGGCCGGGCCCACGAGCGCGGGCGGCTCCGACGACGAGGATGTCGTCGACGCCGAGTTCGACAAGAGCTGAGGCGGTCCCGTGACCACCCACCCCCAGCACCCCGAGCCGGAAGGCGCCGACGCCCCGCCGCAGCAGGAACAGCAGGAACTGCAGGAATTGCAGGAGGCTACGGCGGAGGCGGCGTCCACCAGGCCTGAGCCCCGGCCCACGGACGACCACGCGACGGCCCTGGACGAGCTCCAGGACCGCTGGCGGCGTGCCCTCGCCGACATCGAGAATCTGCGCAAGCGCCACGCCAAGGAGCTCGACCGGGAGCGGGCCTCGGAGCGGGCCAGTACCGCCGCCGCACTGCTGCCCATCCTGGACGGCCTCGAACTGGCCCTGTCCCACGCCGACTCCGATCCCGGAGCCATCGTGGAGGGCGTCAAGGCCGTCCACGACCAGGCCGTGGCCATCCTCGGGCGGCTGGGGTACGAGCGGCATGCCGAGACGGGTGTGCCCTTCGACCCCTCCCGGCACGAGGTGGTCGGCGTGGTGGACGACCCGGACGTCGAGCCCGGGACCGTCGCGAAGGTCATGCGCCCCGGATACGGGGAGGCGGAACGCCAGTTGCGGCCTGTCGCGGTTACCGTGGGCAAACGGCGGGAGTGAACGTCCATGGCACGGGACTACTACGAGGTGTTGGGAGTGTCGCGGGGCGCGAGCCAGGACGAGATCCAGCAGGCCTTCCGCACACTGGCCCGTAAGTACCACCCCGATGTGAACAAGGACCCCGGGGCCGAGGAGCGCTTCAAGGACCTCAACGAGGCGTACTCCGTGCTCTCCGACCCCGAGACCCGTGCCCGCTACGACCGCTTCGGCGAGGACTTCCGGCAGATCCCCGAGGACTACGACGAACGGGTGGCCGCCGGCGCGGGCGCCGGATTCGGCGGCTGGGGAGGTGCGGCCGGCGGAGAAGGCGGACCCCGCGTCCGGTACGTCAGGGGCGGCGACGCCGGAGGCGGCATCGACTTCGAGGACCTGTTCGGCGGTCTCTTCGGAGCCGGCGGTGCCCGCGGCCCCGTACCCGGCGCCGACCAGGAGGCCGAACTCCCCCTCACCGTCGAGGACGCCTATCGCGGGGGCAAGCGCAGCATCACCCTCGCCGGTCCCGGGGGACAGCGCACCTTCGACGTCAACGTCCCCCGCGGTGTCGTCGACGGGCAGCGCATCCGTCTGTCGGGGCAGGGCGGCCATGGCAGCGGCGACGCCCCGCGCGGCGACCTGTATCTGCGCGTACGGATCCAGCCCCACCCGCAGTTCCGGCTCGAGGGCCGGGACGTCAACGTCCAGCTTCCCGTCGCCCCTTGGGAGGCCGCGCTCGGCGCCACGGTCCCCGTCCCCACCCCCGGCGGCACCGCGAAGGTCACCGTCCCCGCGGGCTCCTCCAGCGGCCGCCGCCTCCGGCTGCGCGGTGAGGGCATGCCGAACCCGCGCGGCGCGAACGGCGACCTGTACGCGGAGCTCCGCATCATGGTGCCGCCCAAGCTCACCGACCGCGAGCGGGAGCTGTTCGAGGAGCTCGCCGCCACCTCCTCCTTCGACCCGAGGAAGCAACGATGAGCACCCATCATCCGACCTCCGCAGCGGCCCGGAACACGACGGTCGTCCGTTACGCCATGGTGCCCGTCCCGGCGCTCGGCCTGGACGGCGTCGCACGCCGCTCGCGCCTCCACCCCGATCTGATCCGCCGGTTCGTCGCGCTCGGCCTGGTCGACGCCCATCGCGACGCCGCGGGGCAGTTGGTGTTCCCGCCGTCCGCACCGGCGACCCTCGCCCGTATCCAGCGGCTCCGTACCGGACTCAACCTCAACTATGCATCCATCGGCCTGGTGCTCGACCTGCTCGAGCGCATCAGCCTGCTCGAAGCCGCGCTGCGGCGCAGCGGCACGAGGAGTGATCAACTTCCATGGATATGAACCGCCTCACCCAGAAGTCGCAGGAAGCCCTCCAGGAGGCCCAGACCGTGGCCGTCCGCATGGGCCAGACCGAGGTCGACGGAGAGCATCTGCTGCTGGCCCTCATCGACCAGGAGGAGGGGCTGGTACCGCGGCTGTTCGAACAGACGGGTGCCGACACCGGCGCGCTGCGCACTGCACTCGAGGCCGAGCTGGCCCGTAAGCCGAAGGTCACCGGTCCCGGGGCCTCTCCCGGGCAGGTGTTCGTCACTCAGCGTCTGGCGCAGCTGCTGGACACGGCCGAGAAGGAGGCGAAGCGGCTCAAGGACGAGTACGTGTCGGTGGAGCACCTGGTGCTCGCCCTGGCCGAGGAGGGGTCGTCCACGGCCGCGGGGCGGGTGCTGAAGGAGCACGGCGTCACCAAGGAGGCGTTCCTGAACGCGCTCACCCAGGTCCGGGGCAACCAGCGGGTCACCTCGGCCAACCCCGAGGTGGCCTACGAGGCCCTGGAGAAGTACGGCCGCGATCTGGTCGCCGAGGCCCGCGACGGCAAGCTGGACCCGGTCATCGGCCGGGATGCCGAGATCCGCCGTGTCACTCAGATCCTCAGCCGCAAGTCGAAGAACAACCCGGTGCTCATCGGCGATCCCGGCGTCGGCAAGACCGCCATCGTCGAGGGTCTCGCCCAGCGCATCGTGCGTGGCGACGTACCCGAAGGACTGCGTGACCGGACGGTGTTCGCCCTCGACATGGGCTCCCTGGTCGCCGGTGCCAAGTACCGCGGTGAGTTCGAGGAACGCCTCAAGGCCGTGCTCAGCGAGGTCAAGGCCGCCCAGGGACGCATCCTGCTCTTCGTCGACGAGCTGCACACCGTCGTCGGCGCGGGCGCCGCCGAAGGGGCCATGGACGCGGGCAACATGCTCAAGCCGATGCTCGCCCGCGGCGAGCTGCACATGATCGGCGCGACCACCCTCGACGAGTACCGCAAGCACATCGAGAAGGACGCCGCCCTCGAACGCCGCTTCCAGCAGGTGCTGGTCGACGAGCCGAGCGTGGAGGACACCATCTCCATCCTGCGCGGACTGCGCGAGCGTCTGGAGGTCTTCCACGGCGTGAAGATCCAGGACACCGCGCTGGTCTCCGCGGCCACCCTCAGCCACCGCTACATCACCGACCGGTTCCTGCCCGACAAGGCCATCGACCTCGTCGACGAAGCCTGCGCCCGGCTGCGTACCGAGATCGACTCCATGCCCGCCGAACTCGACGAGATCACCCGCCGCGTCACCCGCCTGGAGATCGAGGAAGCCGCCCTGTCCAAGGAGACCGACCCCGCCAGCAAAGCCCGCCTGGAGGAACTGCGCAAGGAACTGGCCGACCTGCGCGGCGAGGCCGACGCCAAACACGCCCAGTGGGACGCCGAACGCCAGGCCATCCGCCGCGTCCAGGAACTGCGCCAGGAACTGGAGCAGGTCCGCCACGAGGCGGAGCAGGCCGAACGCGCCTACGACCTCAATCGCGCCGCCGAACTCCGCTACGGCCGCCTCCAGGACCTGGAGCGCCGACTCGCCGCAGAGGAGGAGCAACTGGCCGCCAAACAAGGGCAGAACCGGCTGCTGCGCGAGGTCGTCACCGAGGAGGAGATCGCCGAGATCGTCGCCGCATGGACCGGCATCCCCGTCTCCCGCCTCCAGGAGGGCGAACGCGAAAAACTCCTGCGCCTCGACGAGATCCTGCGCGAGCGCGTCATCGGCCAGGACGAGGCCGTCAAGCTCGTCGCCGACGCCATCATCCGCGCCCGCTCCGGCATCCGCGACCCTCGCCGCCCCATCGGCTCGTTCATCTTCCTCGGCCCCACCGGCGTCGGGAAGACCGAGCTGGCCAAGACCCTCGCCCGGGCCCTGTTCGACTCCGAGGAGAACATGGTCCGCCTCGACATGAGCGAGTACCAGGAGCGGCACACCGTCAGCCGGCTCATGGGCGCACCGCCCGGATACGTCGGCTACGAGGAAGGCGGCCAGCTCACCGAGGCCGTACGCCGCAAGCCGTACTCCGTTGTGCTGTTCGACGAGGTCGAGAAGGCGCACACCGATGTCTTCAACACCCTGCTGCAGATCCTCGATGACGGCCGCATCACCGATGCTCAGGGCCGCACCGTCGACTTCCGCAACACCGTGATCATCATGACGTCCAACATCGGCTCCGAGCACCTCCTCGACGGCGCCACCGCCGAAGGGGAGATCAAGCCGGACGCCCGCGCCCGGGTGATGGGCGAACTGCGCGGGCACTTCCGCCCCGAGTTCCTCAACCGGGTGGACGACATCGTGCTGTTCAGGCCCCTCGGCGAGGCCCAGATCGAGCGGATCGTGGAGCTCCAGTTCAATGAGTTGCGCGAGCGGCTCGCGGATCGCCGCATCACGGTCGAACTCACCGACGCGGCCCGTCAGCACATCGCCAAGCAGGGTTTCGACCCCGTCTACGGAGCCCGGCCACTGCGCCGCTACATCTCCCACGAGATCGAGACCATGGTCGGCCGGATGCTGCTGCGCGGCGAGGTCGAGGACGGCTCGACGATCCGTGTGGACGACCAGCACGGCGAGCTGGTGGTCACCTACGACCAGCCCCAGCAGCAGACCCAGGTCGGAAAGGCCGCGTGAGAAGGATGGAGAGCAGGATCGTCGCCTGCGAGAAGTGCCGGCGAAAGAACCGTGTGCCCGCGGCGGGGGAGGGCCAGCCCAAGTGCGGCAACTGCGGCGCGCCGCTGCCCTGGATCGTGGACGCGGGCGACGACAACTTCGCCGAGATCGCGGAGAAGGCCACACCGTACGTACTCATCGACTTCTGGGCCACCTGGTGCGCCCCCTGCCGGATGGTCAGCCCGGCACTCGAACAGGTCGCCAAGGACCTCGCAGGCACGATCAAGCTCGTCAAGGTCGACATCGATCAGAACCCCCATCTTTCGCAGCGGTTCCAGATCCAGGCCGTCCCCACCCTGCTGATCATGGACAAGGGGGTTGTGGCCGACCGGAAGACCGGCGCCGCACCCGCCCCCACGCTGCGCTCCTGGGTCGAAGAGGCCACAGCCGGCCGCAGCATCGCGAATGGAGGATGACCATGGCAACCCATGCCGACCCGCATCTGGCCATGGTGCGCCCGGTCACCCCTCGTACCCCCGAGGGCTGCGAGGAATGTCTGCGCATCGGCTCCCCTTGGGTGCATCTGCGGGTCTGCCTCACCTGCGGCCATGTCGGCTGCTGCGACTCCTCGCCCCTCAGGCACGCCCGCGCCCACGCCGGAACTGTGGCCCACCCCATCGTGGCCTCCATGGAACCGGGAGAGGACTGGCGGTGGTGCTTCGTCCATGAGGCGCTGGTCTGATGACGGATCACGACACCGCCCCGGAACCCGAGGCCGTACCCTTCGAGACCCCCGATCGCCACGGGGCCTTCCCCCGGCTGACGCCCGAACAGATCGAATTCCTCGCCCGGCACGGGGAGCGGCGCCCCGTCGAGGCCGGTGAGGTCCTGTTCCAAGAGGGCCGGCCTTGCGGGGAGTTCCTGGTCATCCTCAGTGGCTCCGTCGTCATCCTGGACTCCTACGGCACTCCCGACGAGCACATCATCAGGGTGCACGGGCCCGGCCGCTTCCTCGGCGAACTCGGACTCCTGCAGGGGCAGGCGGCCTTCTCCACCGCACGGGTACGTGACTCCGGAGAGGTGCTGTCCATCCCGGTCGACCGGCTCCGGCGGCTCGTGGCCGAAGATCCCGTCATCGGCGATGTCATTCTCCGCGCCTATCTGGCCCGCCGGAGCCTGCTCGTCGGCCAGGGCGCGGGCTTCCGCATCCTCGGATCGCGCTACTCGCCCGACACCCGCAGGCTCCGGGAGTTCGCCGCCCGCAACCGGCTCCCGCACCGCTGGGTCGACCTGGAGACCGACCGGGAGGCCGAGGCGCTGCTGCGTCGCTTCGGCATCACCCCGGAGGAAACGCCGATCGTGATCTGGCGTGAGGAGCAGATGCTGCGCAATCCCAGCAACGCCGAACTCGCCCGGCTCATCGGCCTGCCCACCCCCGCGTTCGACGAGAGTGTCGGAGACCTGCTCATCATCGGCTCGGGGCCCGCGGGGCTGGCGTCCGCCGTCTACGGGGCGTCGGAGGGGCTGGACACCACCGTCGTCGACGCGATCGCCACCGGCGGCCAGGCGGGCACGTCCTCCCGGATCGAGAACTACCTGGGGTTCCCCTCGGGGATCTCCGGAGCCGAACTCGCCGACCGCGCCGTGATCCAGGCGCACAAGTTCGGCGCACGGATCACCGTCCCGGCGGACGCGACCGCGCTGGAGAGCCACGACGGCCACTACCGGGTCACCTTCGCCGACGGCAGCCAGGCCGCCGGGCACAGCGTCATCCTCGCCACTGGTGCCCGCTACCGCAGGCTCCCCGTCCCGGGGATCGAACGCCTGGAAGGAACCGGCGTCTACTACGCGGCGACCGTCTACGAGGCCCTGGAGTGCCGTATGGACCCGGTTGCCGTCGTGGGGGGCGGCAACTCGGCCGGCCAGGCCGTCCTCTTCCTCGCGGACTACTCGCCCCGCGTGTATCTGGTCGTCCGGGGCGACGACCTCGGGGCGAACATGTCGCGATACCTGGTCGACCAGGTCGAACGCCACGCGCGCGTCCAGGTGTTGCGCAACACCGAGGTCCGTGAGGTCATCGGCAAGGAGACGCTCGATGGGCTCGTGGTGGAGGACAACCGTACGGCGGAACGCCGTTCGCTGGACGCCCGCGCCCTCTTCCTCTTCATCGGGGCACAGCCCTGCACGGCCTGGCTCATGGGCGGGCCGGCCCTGGACAGCCGGGGTTTCGTCCTCACCGGCCGCGAGGCGGAGGCGTGCGCGGTCCCGGGGGTGTGGGAATCCCGTGGCCGGGGCTGCCTGCCTCTGGAGACCAGCCTGCCAGGGGTGTTCGCGGCGGGCGACGTCCGCAGCGGATCGGTGAAACGGGTCGCCTCGGCCGTCGGCGAGGGAGCGATGGCCATCCACCTGGCCCACCATTACTTCGGGAGGCCCGGCGGCGCGGCCGGAACGAGCTGACCCGGGGCCCGCCGTGAGGCCGGTGGCCCGTCCCCGTGAGGCCGGTGTCCGTCCGGTCATTGACGGCTCGCCGTGACGGGCCGGCAATGCGGAGCGATCGACGCGGGGGGCATAGATTACGTGTGTGTCAGAGTTCGCCCGCACCTTCGAAAAACGCGTCCAAAATCTTCTGAAGAACGCTGAGGACGGCATTCACCTGATCGTCGCGGCGCTTCTCGTGCTGCTTTCGATCCTGCTCACGATCGGGGTGGTGGGCGATGTCGTACAAGCGATCCAGGGCCCGTACCGCGAGGAAGTGGTGGTGCTGTCCGCGTTGGACAACAGCTTGATCCTGTTCATTGTGGCCGAACTTCTGCACACCGTGCGGCTCACCATCAGAAACCGCACGCTGGACGCCGAGCCGTTCCTCGTGGTCGGTATGATCGCGGGGGTTCGAAAGGTGCTCATTGTCACCGCCGAGGCAGACAAGTCGTTCCAGTGGAATGTGCAGGGTGTTGAGCTTCTGATCCTGATCGGGCTGATTCTCGTCATGGCGCTGGCCATTTACATCTGGCGCCGTTCCGGCGGCACCGCACCGACAGGTCAAGATCGCAGCGGCTGAACAATAGCTCCACCACTGCGGCACATCGGCACGGGGCGCTTTTGACACGGCGGTACCGCGCTGCCAAGCGCTACGCCGGCGCCTTCGACCGCGAGGACAGCGAGGACCTGGGCCGTCGCGCCCCGCTCATCGGACTGTTCCCGCTGAGGCTGCTGAGAGCGCTGCGCAAGCGCCGGGCGGAATCCGGGACGAGAAGCGCGAGCTGAGTCTCACCCCGGCAGCACAGATCGACGGGGTCCTTTCGTCACCACATGGGCATATTGCGCCGTGCCCCATCGGCGAGGCTGGTGTGGAGAGGGAGCGCCGCATCCGGCGCAGTTCCGATCGTGGAGGTTCGAGTCATGCCTGTGATGTCCGTGTCCCGGTTCGAGAGGTTCTTCCGCATGGCGGCTGGACTCGATGTCGACAAGAACGATCTCAAGCGCTATGGCGAGTTCGTCGACGCCAAGCTCTACGATCTCCTGCTCGTCGCCCAGGCGACCGCCAAGGCGAACGGCCGGGACGTCGTACAGAAGCACGATCTGCCGATCACCAAGGGATTGCAGGAAAGCATCCACGGCTTCAGGAAGCTCGACCACGAGATCGAGCTGAAGCCGATCCTCGATCAGCTCGCCACGCATCCCCTCCTGGACCGCGCGCCCGACGAGGAGACGGAGGCGGCGTACCCGGAGATCATCGGCGGGCTGAGCCTGGCCCTCGCCCAGACGTTCAAGATTCTCCACCCGGATCTGAAGAATCCGCAGACCCGCCACTGGAACGAGGTCCGGGCCGTCTTCGACCAGCTCCTCTGATTCGACCAGCTCCTCTGACGTCTCCGAAGGAACCGCGGACCACGGTCCCTAGGGCAGCAACGGGGCCATGGACGAGGGCACACGGGCCCTGAGGTCTTTTCGATTGGCGAGGTGTTCGTCGATCGTCTCTCTCGGCCGTCAGCCGGAGGCGGGCACCTCGCGCACCACGTCGGTGGGCTTCTTGTCGAATCGGAGGCCGAGGAAGCGGGGGTGCCGCAGCCTGCCGTCTCGGGTCCACTCGGTGAAGCCGATCTGGGCGACCAGCTCCGGACGCACCCAGTGCGCGCCGCGTTCCCGTATCTCGGGCCCCGCCTCGAACGGGGAACGCGACTGCCGCAGAGCCTCCAGGCGGCGGCGCAGATCGAGCAGGGTGGCCCGGTCGAAGCCGGTACCGACCTTGCCTGCGTAGCGCAGGCGCCCGCCGTCGTAGTAGCCCAGCAGCAGCGCGCCGAAGCCGGCCCGGCTGCCGGTTGGCTCGGTGAAGCCGCCGATGACGAACTCCTGCCCGGCGGCGCACTTGAGCTTGAGCCAGTCGGACGACCGTCTGGCGACGTAGACCGAGTCGGCGCGCTTGGCGATCAGCCCCTCCCAGCCGCGGGCGCACGCCTGGTCCAGTAGCTCCTGCCCGCCATGGTTGCGGTGCGGCGTGAAGCGCAGCAGTCCGCGGAACTCGAAGGCGCTGCGCAGCAGCTGCTTCCGGGTGCGCAGCGGCAGCCGGGTGGTGTCGCAGCCGTCCAGCCGGAGCAGGTCGAACAGGAAGTAGACGACGGGGACCCCGCTGGCCAGGGCCGTGCGCGGGTCGGTGAGCTGCATCCTTCGTTGCAGGAGGGAGAAGTCGGTGCGGCCGTCACGGAGTGCGACGATCTCGCCGTCCACGGTGAAGTCGGAGCACTCCTGCTCCGCCAGGGCGGCGGCGAGCTCGGGGTAGGTGGCATTGAGGGGCAGGCCATTGCGGGAGAGGAGCTGAACGCGGTCATGGCCGCGCAGTCCGAGGGCACGTTCGCCGTCCAGTTTGCGTTCGAAGAGCCAGCCACCGTCGAAGGTCCGCCGGTCGCTGAGCACGGCCAGCATCGGCCGGTCCACCGCGTGCCCGTCCGGTGGCGGGCAGCGCAGGCGGTCTCGTTGTTCCACGGGCAGCCGGTCCAGCAGTCCGGCACTCATGGCCGCCTCCTCCCGGGTCCGGATGCCCGCCTCGGAGAGTCAACCCTCGGGATCGCCCTCCGCTGCCTGGAACGTCCTGGTCCAGTTGGCGCCGCACCGGCAGCGGACTGCTCGATCAGATCGCCGTCCTGGGACACGGCCAGGCCGTGGTTGAAGCGGACGTGAACATGCTGACTCATGGCCGGCCGACTTCCGCTTGATATTCGGGCAGGAGCTGCTGACGGTCCTGCCCGTCCATCATGCAATGGTTCCGGGGCGGCGGTCGCCGTGGCCGCAGGAGGCGGCGACGTTGTGCGCGGCGGTCCTGCCCTGACGGACGGCGTGCTGAGCCGTCATCGGCGTGAGTTCTCCGGGGCGGGCGGGCGGGGTCGACGGGACGAAACGCCCTCTCAGTCTTCGGATCTCAGGTACGGGGCGGATGCGAAGAGGTTGAGGCCCAGCGCGCCGGACAGGTAGTGGGTCGCCCGTTGTCCGCGGACGCTGTTGCCGGCCGGGTCCAGACCGGGGGAGAACGCGGCCAGCCCGCCCTTGCCGGGAGCGACGGTCAGGATGCCGCCGGACACCCCGCTCTTGCCCGGCATGCCGATCTCGTAGAGCCAGTCGCCGCTGCGCTCATACAAGCCGGAGGTGGCCAGCGCGGCCAGAGTGTCGCGGCATACCGCGGCGTCGACGACCTGGTCGCCGGTGAGGGGATTGACCCCGCCGTCGGCGAGGGTGGCCCCCATGATGGCCAGGTCGCGGGTGGTCACCGAGAGGGAGCACTGCTTGGTGTAGACGTCCGTGGTCTCGATCGGATCCCAGCCGAGGCGCTCGTAACTGTCGAGCAGCCGGGCGATCGACTCGTTGCGCTGGTTGGAGGCAGCCTCCGACTCGTACACCCGCATGTCCAGGTCGAGTTCACGGCCGGCGAACCGGGACAGTCCGTGCTGGATGAAGTCCCAACGCTCGGCGGCGTCCGCTCCCGGGACCAGGCTCGTGGTGGCGAGTGCGCCGGCATTGACCATCGGATTCATCGGGCTGCCGTGATTGAGTTCGATGGCCAGGATGGAGTTGAACGGCAGGCCGGTGTTGTTGACCCCCACCCGCCGCCGGACCGTGTCGTGCCCGAGGGCCTGGTCCACCAGGGCGAACACGAACGCCTTCGAGATGGACTGGATGGAGAACGGATGGCCGGCGTCACCGGCCTGGCGAACGCTTCCATGCACGTCGGCGACGCTGAGCCCGAACAGGCGCGGATCGGCCTCGGCCAGAGCGGGAATGTAGTCCGCCACGCGTCCCGAGGTGTCGCCCCGAAACCGTGCGTAGGCCGCGGACAGCGCGTCATCCACCGCTTCCGCACTGGGCAGGCTGCCGGTGGAGACAGCAGCCGCCTCATGGACGGGCCCGGCCGCGTCGCCAGGATCGTGGATTACGCCGCCCATGAACTGTGGCTTCCTCTCACGGATCACCCGCAGGTCTGCCCCTACATGAGAGAGCATTTGATACATAGTGCAGCAAATGACCTGCTTGCGCGGGACGGGGCGGTGGCACCGCGCCATCGACTGAGCGTCCGGCCACGCTGCGCAGTCGCGCCTCCCGCAGTCACGAGAACCTTCGCGGTGTGGCCGTCGCGGAAGGGGGTTCCAGGACCAGTCGGGCCTCTGCTCCAGGGCCTTGAGCTGGTCATCCGGCAAGTCGCGGCCGTGCACGAGCAGGTCTTCCCACCGGCTGCGGAGGTTACTCGCCCAAACCGTCGCCTCGCCGCTCGGCATTTGAGTGGACGATGTTCCAGGCCGTGCGGGACCTCGGGGAATTGCGTCGGATGCAACGGCGACCTCGTGGTCACCTGCGGCCAACCGGATCAGGTGGCGGTCGCACGGGCTGCGTGACGCAGCAGACCGTGAACTCCGGCGAGGGTCAGGCTCCGGTGCCGGGGCAGATGCGTTACCTCCGGCACCGGAGCCCCGGTCGTGGTCAGACTGGGATACGGATCTTCAGCCGCTGCTTCGGATGCCGCGTATCGGTCCGCTGCGGCTGATCCGGCTTCTTCGCCGGCCGAAGTCGGCGCATCATGACGAACGGCAGAGCGGCGAGCAGGCCGAGTGCCGCGGCGTAGAGGCCGTATGGCCACGGCCAGTTCAGCGCGAACAGCCGGTCGAGCGACACGCCGCCGGGGCCGGTGAACGCCACTCCGAGCGCCGTGACCGCGTAGAGCAGCGGGGTCTCGTAGCCGCCGTTCTGCACCCACAGGCCGTTACGCAGGTGCACGGCGGCCGCAGCGATCATCGTGCCGATGATGATGGCGGCGGCGAGCGGGGTCAGCAGGCCGAGCGTCAGCAGCAGGCCACCGGTCAGCTCGGCGAGGCCGGCCAAAAAGGCCAAGCGACGTCCCGGCCGGTAGCCGATGCTGTCGAAGAAGGCGCCCGTGCCGGCGAGCCCGTGCCCGCCGAACCACCCGAAGAGCTTCTGGGTGGCGTGCCCGATGAGCAGCAGTCCGACGACGACACGAATGAGCAAGAGTCCGACAGTCATCATCTCCTCCTTCACACGTCCGGTGATCCCCTGATGTGCGGGGGCGCACGTCACGCAGGTCGGGCCTGTCAGGTCCTCAACCCTGATCCGGTTCGGACACACGCGGCTCTGGCGTCGGCGTCGGGCGCTGCTCCACGGAGCCAACTGTGCTCACTGGCGCGGAGCTTCCTCGCAGGGGCCGCAGGATCACATCCGTGATCAGGTCATCCAATGTGGTCCGGATCCTTCCGGGCCTCTTCACGCCCTGCCCCCGCCTCTCGAAGGCGTCCCCCCACTGCTCGAAAATCCGCCCGCACCTCAACCGGGCTTGCCCGCACCTCTTGAGGGCCGACGACACTACGGACAGGAACATCGCCATCACCCCTCTCGGAGAGGAATGTCCATCTCATGGACGAGGAAATGTACAGCTGCAAGACCCATGGGGCTGATCCGCCCCGTGGGCGGTGGTAGGCCGGCCACCACCTCACTGGTCGTCGCCCGGCACCAGCACACCTGGCGTGCGGGCTGAACGAACAGTTTCCGCAGTTCGGAGGCGACTGGCGGCAGGCGGTCAGGCCGCAAGCTGGGCCCGGCCGAACAGCAGGGCGTATCCGGGCGGGAGCAGGTGGATGATGCGGTCCGTGAGCTCGTCACCGGCAGCGTCCGCCACCACACTCAGGACCGAGCTGACGTCCCAGAGGGCAGTCGCGGGAGTGGCTCCATCGATCCGGGCCGCCACACTGTCGACGAACTGCGCACCGGTCAGCGGTTCGACGGCGGGTATCTGCTCGACAACGACCGTGGCGGCCTCGGCAGGCAGCCGCTTGACCAGATCAGCCCTCTCGGGACCGGCCAGGTGCCCGCCGAGTGTGGAGAGCACGATCCTTGTGATCCGCTCGGCCTCCTTGGTGGTGGGGTACTCCCCGCGCTCGCGCACTTCCTCCACGAGTTCACTCCACCGCATCTCTGGTCTCCTTCCTTTCTGTCTCCTGCCGAGCTCCAGGCCAAAAGCGCCGACCAGGATGTCGGGCGGTGCGAGTACGAAATGGGCCGCAGCTGCAGGCTCCCGGCAGTGCGAAGCGGGGGCTCCTGCCGGGAGCCGGGTTCAGCCCGTTTCAGGCGTCAATCTGCTTTGGAGACTCGCCGCCCGAGATCTGGATCTTCCGCGGCTTGGCCTGCTCGGCCACCGGGATGCGGAGCGTAAGGACCCCGGCGTCGTACGCGGCGTCGATCCGCTCGGTGTCGAGACTGTCGCCGAGGAACAACTGGCGGCTGCATGTCCCCGTCGGGCGCTCAGCCGCGATCAACTCCGCACCATCCGGTGCCGGCGAGCGGCGCTCAGCGCGGACGGTGAGGACGTTCCGGTCGACGTCGACGTCGACGGTCTCCGGGTCGACACCCGGGATGTCGAAGTGGACCACGAAGTCGTCACCCGCGCGGTATGCCTCCATCGGCATGACGGTGGGGCAGGACCTCGTGCCAAACGCCTGCTGGGTGAGTCGATCCAGTTCACGGAACGGGTCGGTGTGCATGAGCATCACTGGTCACTCCTTCCGAACGACGGATCCGGTCGATGCCCGTACAGCCACTTATGTAGCCCAAAGAAGAAAACTTGACAAGCCTGGACCTATACGTATCCGAAAGCCCAGCTCAGGAGCGGATTACGGTGTCGCCGCCGTGGATGCCGCGGCGGCGGCACCGGTCGCTGCGCGGCGCCGGCATCCGTATCGAGGGCTGCTGAGCAAGGTGTCGCAGACCGTGCCGGGAACTCATGTCTGACGGCAACGGAAGATTCCGAAGGAAAGTTGTGGGCGGGTGGCCGCCGTGCTGGTTCTATGCCCGGGGACCGGCTCCCACGATGACCTGTCCACTCGTGGGGCTGGCCGCCTGCCTGGGCACGCAGGAGACGGCGATGAAGGCCTCGGTGCGAATCGAGGAGTGGAGGAATAAATGATCAAAAGGGCGGAAATGTAATAACAGAAGGCCTCGATCAAGGGGTCTTTCGAGTGGCAACTTCACGTGCGTGACACGAGCAGATGCTTTTCGGAAGGAGATGATCGAATATGTCGCTTACTGTCCGTCGTGAGGCACTGCCTGCGCTGTGGGATTCCTTCCGCGAGTTCGAGGACCACTTTGACCGTCTCGGACAGCTGTGGCGGTCAGCTGTTCCCGGCGGCGGTGGGCTCGCCGACGCCTGGGTGCCGTCGGCCGACGAGGAAGAGACAGAGGACGCCTACCAGGTCGAACTCGAACTCCCTGGCGTCAGCAAGGACCAGATCACGGTGGATGTCACCGATTCCCGGCTGGCAGTCCACGGCGAGGTGGAGGAGAAGGAACGCTCCGGCGTGCTGCACCGGCAGACCCGCCGTTTCGGCCGGTTCGACTTCCGGTGGGCCCTGCCCGCCGACGCCGACGCCGACCACGTCACCGCCGAACTCGCCGACGGGGTCCTGACCGTACGCGTGCCCAAGACCGAGAAGTCCAGGCCGCGGCGCGTCGAGATCACCGGCTGACAAGCCTCTCCGGGCGGCTGGTCGCTTCACGGCCCCGGCGCGACAGCTTGGGGGCCCTCCTCGGCCCATGGGGCCAGCCTCGCCGGCGAAGGCGGCTTCACCGGCCGACGCGGGAGGCCCCTCCTCGGCCGGCTGTCCGGTAGCGGTGCCACTGCGATGCGTGGCGGCCGCCACGCCATCTGGACGGGGCCGCTGACCAGCGGCGACCTAGACAACGACAACGCTGGCCCAGTCGTCGGGCAGTGTGGTGGATGCGGTGATCGCGTGGGACGTTCCGGTGTTCCCGGTGTGGCCACCCCGCCGATGCTGGTGGACTCGGCGCGGGCTGGGATCGACGCCGAGCATTGTGCCGTGCTCTTCCCCGTGGGCGAGGTAGCAGTCCCCGCCGGTGGCGCTGACCAGCAGCGGCGGAAGGTGGCCGGCGCTGGTCCAGCGCAGCCGCCACAACGTCGCCGAGTGCTGCTCAAGCGTGGCCACGATCAGGGTGGCCATCGTGTCGCCGTCCAGGCCTGTGCCAGGTCGAGCTTGCGGACGATCTGGAGCAGACTGGTGGAGGACTGGACGGCACCACGGCGCAGGCCGTGCGCCCGCATTAGCTGCTCCCCGACGCGGCCCGTGTCCGCCGCAGGCTCGGCCGCCCCACCCAGGTGATCAGGCAGCAGGCCGACTACCTCAAGGTGCGGACGTTTTGATGGTGGTGACCCGGCGCGGCAGGGGTGATCGTATGGCAGGCGCGAGCGTGTCGGCCGGAGCCGGTGAACGGCTGCTGGAGGCGCTGGTCAGGACCGCCCAGCAGGCGTCACCTGCGGAACTGCCGACGGTCCTGGAGCGATATGCCGAGGCCATGGGTATGGGCCGTGCCATCGTCTACCTGGCCGATCTCCAGCAGAGAGTGCTGCTGCCGCTGGTCGAAGGCGAGCCGGACCTGGAGGTCGACGCTTCCCTGGCCGGATGGGCCTACCGGACAAACTCCCTGCGCGTGGAGGAAGACACGTCCGGCGGGCTGACCCTGTGGCTGCCGCTGGTCGACGGAGCGGAGCGGCTGGGAGTCCTGGAACTCCGCATGGAGACACTGGACGGGGTCAAACTCTGGCGCTGCCGGACGATAGCGTCGCTCCTCGCCTTGATCATCACTTCCAAGCGCACCTACAGCGACACCTTCGCGCAACGCATGCGGACCCGACCGATGCAACTGCCCACGGAGATGCTCAGGGCTTTTCTCCCCCCGCGCTCGATCGGTACCGGCCGGGTAGTGTCGACCGCGGTCCTGGAACCTGCGTACGAGCTGGGCGGCGACGCCTTCGACCATTCATTCACCGAGGACTTTCTGCACGCCACGATCCTCGATGCCATGGGCCACGACCTGGCGTCGGGCCTTGCCACCTCCGTGGCCATGGCGGGCTGCCGCAACGCCCGGCGCACGGGCGCGGACCTGGCCAAACTCGTCGCCACCGTCGACCAGGCGCTGGCGAAGTGGCTTCCGGACCAGTTCTGCACCGGCATCTTCGCCCAGCTGCACATGCCGACCGGCGTGCTGCAATGGTCCAACTGCGGTCACCCGGCGCCATTGCTCATCCGCGGCCAGCGCCTGCTTGACAAGGCCCTGGAGCGGGCTTCCGAACCTCCGCTGGGCCTGCCCGCCAGCCTGGCCGGCGGACCCCGGCAGGTGCACGAGACAAGCCTCGAACCCGGCGACCGGATACTGCTCTACACGGACGGCGTCGTGGAGTCGCGCGACGAGGGCGGGGAGCAATTCGGCCTGGAGCGTTTCACCGACTACATCATTCGGTCGACCGCCGCCGGGCAGAACGCGCCGGAAGTGCTCCGCCTGCTCATCCACGCGATCCTCGGTCATCGGCACAACGAACTCAGCGACGACGCCACGATTCTGATGATCGAATGGCGGCCGCCCGGCCAGTGAGCCGTCGCGGCCAAGGCACCTGGAAGCCCGGCAGGCAGGCGATTTCGCGTGCATGACACGAGCAGTGCTCTTGCTTGGCTCAGCGCGCCGTCTTGGACCACTTCTCGTCCGGTGCGCCGTTGCAGGTCCACTGGATCAGCTGGGATCCCTTGGTCGCGTTGGAGCCGAGTCCGAGGCACTTGCCGGAGTAGACGTTGCGCAGTGCATGCGTGCCCGAGTCGTACCACCACTTCTGGTCGACCGCGCCGTTGCACGTGTACTGAACCATGCCTGCCCCGTTGGCGAGGCTCGACGCGGGGCCCATGCACTTGCCTGAGTACGCGTTCTGCAGGGCGTAGGCGCGTTTGCCGTTGGAGTCGGTGGTGGCCTCGAACACCCACCGTTCGTCCTGGGCGTTGGCGCATCCCCACTGGATGACCTTCGAACTGTTGGTGACCTTGTTGCCCGCACCGGCGCAGAGGGCGCTGTAGTCGTTGCTGAGGTAGACGGCGCTGGGGTTGGTCGTCGGAGGGGCCGACGAATGTGGGTTCCCACCGCCACCACCGCTGCTCGGCGTCGTCGCGGAGCCCGCCTCGCTGTCCTTGCCGTCGTCGTCCTCGTCCGTCCGCTGAGAGGGCGCGTCGGACGGCTTCCCGCGAGCGCCTCCGGAGGGCGAGGCGCTCGGGGTGTCCACGCCGGTGTCGCCCTCGGTCGGCTGACCGCTGCCCGCCGGGGAACTGCCCCCAGGCGGCTCCGTCCGTGCCTCGATACTGCTCGTACCGCCGTACTTGTCTACCAAGGCGTACGTGACGCCGCCCCCGGCGAGCACGACCGCGACGGCCGTTGCGATGACCGTACGGCTGCGGCGCCGCGCACGGCCTGCCGCGGAGTGGCTGGCGCCGGGAGCGTGGCCTGGGGTCGGCGCGCCGGACTGCGGAAGCGTGGGCGGCAGGCCGGCCGGTGGGTAGCCGGTGTGACCAGGCTGCGGCGAAGCCTGGTGGGACGGCGCGGGACCGAACCCGGGAGGCGGCGTGGGGATGGCGGCCTGCGTCGGCGTACGTGTGGGTGTCCGTGGCGCGAGGTTCGCCGCGCTGCCCGCGGCCACTCGCTCCAGCATCTCGCGCGCTTGGTCGGCAGTCGGTCGGCCTTCCGGCTCCTTCGCCATGAGTGCCTGCAGCACCGCCGTGAGCGGTCCTGCCCGCCGCGGCTCCGGCAGCGGCTCGGTGACGATCGCCGCCAACGTGGACCACGCGGACGTGCGGCGGAACGGCGAAGTGCCCTCCACGGCCGCGTACAGCGTCATGCCGAGCGACCAGATGTCCGACGCGGGACCGGGCTCCCTGCCCTGCGCGCGCTCCGGCGGCAGATAGTCGAGGGAGCCGACGATCTGACCGCTTTGGGTCAGCTTGGTCATGGCGTCGTCGTCGGAGGCTTCCATGCTGGCGATGCCGAAATCGGTGAGCACGACGCGGCCACCGCGCTCCAGCAGCACATTTCCCGGCTTGACGTCCCGATGCAGTACGCCGACCCGGTGCGCGGCGTCGAGCGCGTCCATCAACTTGGCGCCGATCGCCGCGGCCTCGCGCGGCTCCAGCGTTCCGCGCTCCGTCAGCACGTCGTCGAGCGAGGGGCCGTCGACAAGTTCCATGACGATGACCGGCAGACCCTGCTCCTCGGTCACGTCATGCACGGTGACCACGCCGCTGTGCCGTATTCGGGCGGCGGCCTGCGCCTCCCGCTGCATCCGGCTCCGCAGATCGGCCAGTTCGGATGCGGAGGCGTCCGTGTAGGCCCGCAGGATCTTGACAGCGACCTCTCGGTTCAGCAGTTCGTCCACCGCCCGGCCGACCACTCCCATGCCGCCGCGCCCGACCATCGCGGTCACCCGGTACCGCCCCCCGAGTACCTTCCCGATCAGCTCGCCGCCGTTCGCTTCCCCCGCCGTCACCGCAGTCCCCGTTCCCGTAACTGTTCGTCAATTCACGACCTGGCGGGCACAAGCGTAGAGGTAGGAGTTGGGGTAGGCGCGGCGGCCGGGGTCCCTTTGCGGGCTCCGGCCGCTGGTGTGGGGGCCGCACTGCGACGGCCGGGCCGCGGTCCTGTGCCACCTGCCGCGCTGGAGTCGGCGGCGAGTCCGGTGAGAGTCAGGGTGAGGACGGTCGTGGTGGGGTCGGGGACGCCGAGGCGCCGGACGACAGCGTTCTGCACCCCCATGCCCATCGCGAGGAGCACGATGAGCACGTACTGGACACCCGAAGTCACCTTGTCGTCAGTGGCCGCAGCCACGACCACCGTCACGGCCACCAACAGCACTTATGCCCCGAGGGCGAGGGTGAGCAGCCGACCGCGATGCGTGCCCAGCCGGGCGTGCAGCCGGCCTCCGGCGAACGCACCACCGAGGAAGGCGCCGAGGGCGGTGACGGAGGCGGGCGCCGAGAGCCCCTGGGCACCGGCCAGTGCGAACCCGAGGAATGCGACGTTGCCGGTCATGTTGGCGACGAAAACGTGGCCGAGTCCCAGATAGCTCACCGCATCGACCAGGCCTTGTCACCACCGTGAGTGTCAGCATCAGCGGCGGGCCCTACTCCCCTCACGGCTGCGTTCACTGTGGCCAGGATGCGAACCACCGGCCGTAGTTGATCACGGGCGCGTAGAGTTTTGTTCCCGCGGCCGACCCCTCGCGACAGGAACCCCCGTGTGACGATCGCCCTTGTCGGCTTCTCGCTGCGCTTCGCCGGCGGCATCCGCGTGGCACTGGGCGCCGGGGCAACTGTCGAGACAGCCTGATACATCAGGAGTGAGCCTTCCCAGGGCAGGCCGGGGCGCTGTTCCACCCGGCGGCGGGAGAGCGTCACCTGCTCTCCTGCTCCTGATACGAGTAGCGCTGCCGCTTCCAGGGGTCGCCGAGGTTGTGATACCCGCGCTCTTCCCAGAAACCGCGTCGATCGGCTGTCATGTACTCGATGCCACGCAGCCACTTGACGCTTTTCCAGCCGTAGAGGTGCGGCACAACGAGCCGTATGGGAAGCCGTGCTCGGCGGTGAGGACTTCTCCATTGCGGTGGGTGGCCAGAAGGGTCCCCGCAGTGCTGCGGTCGGAGAGACGGAGGTTGGCGCTGGACCCGGACTCCGCCCAGGCCATGACGTGTGCAACGCCGGGTGCCGGAGGAGCTGCTTCCAGCAGTGCTGAATGCCGAACCATTCGTGGTCTGTCGAGGTTGTTTCTGTTCCGCAATGCAGGTCGGCGACGACGGTGGTGGGGGGAGGGCGGTGAGCTCCTCGAGGGTCCACGCAGCAGTGTCCCCGGCAGCCGTGGTGCCGAAGACCTTCAGGTCCCAGCGGTCGGGCCGGAAGCGGGGGACAGGGCCATAGTGCGAGACGGGCCAGCCTTTGACCAGGCGCTGCCCCGGAGGTAGACCGTCGGGCGGGCGCAGTCGGCTATCTCCGGCCGCGTCGCGGTCGCTTGACACTCGGCTCCATCCCCTCCATGTCGGTCGACGGGTGCGACCACGGTGAGGGAGCCGCCTCGGCGCGTTCTGTCATCATCCGCCTCTGGTGACTTCGGCCAGCAGGCGGACCGCGGAGTTCCGCGACATATCAGCCGCCTCTGGAGCGTCCGAGGAACCGTACGGTGGTGCCAAAGAAAGGTTCTTCAAGCGACCCGAACGATCCCTGTGCAGGTTGGCGTCTCTGCAGCTCGGGTACGTGTTTGGGTGCCAACTAAGAATCTTGGTCACATATGAGCGAAGCCGACCACCTGAGCAAGGCCGACCCGGGGCTCTTCGGACCCGATTCCGTCACCTGGCAGATGCACGGCGACCCGATGATGTGGGTCGCCGGGGTACGCGCGCTGTACCTCCAGGCGCTGCACCCCCGCGCCGTACGCGGAGTCATGCAGAATTCCGACTTCCGCAAAGACGCCTGGGGCCGGCTGATGCGTACGGCCAACTTCGTCGGCACCATCACCTACGGCACCGCCGCGGCCGCCGAGCAGGCGGGCGCCCGGGTCCGCCGCATCCACACCCGCATCAAGGCCACCGATCCCGCGACGGGCGAGCGTTACGGCGTCGACGAGCCGGAGCTGCTGTTGTGGGTGCACTGCGCCGAGGTCGGCTCCTACCTCGACGTCGCCCGCCGCTCCGGCCTCCCGGTCAGCGACGCCCAGGCCGACCGTTACCTTGCCGAACAACGTGAAGGCGCACGGCTGGTCGGCCTCGACCCGGCCGACGTGCCCGCCTCCACCGCACAGCTCGCGCGGTACTTCGACACGGTCCGCCCCGAGCTCGCCGCCGGACCCGAGGCGCACGACGTGGACGACTTTCTCCGGCGGCCACCCATCAACCCCCTGCTCGTCCCGGCGCGTGAACTGCTGTGGCGGCGTGTGGCGGCACTCGCGTACAACGCACTGCCCCCTTACGCCCACGAGCTCTACGGCAGACCCGCCCCCGCCCCCGAGCGCGTCACGCATCAGCTCATCGCCACAGGCAACGTGCTGCGCTGCATTCCCTCCCGTCTCCGCTGGCAACTTCCGCCAGGTCACATCTTGAAAGCGATGGCGCGACTCGGCCCCGGCGCGCGCCCCGCCCCGTACAAACTCCGCAGACAGGAGGCCATACTGGACGGGCCGGGGAGGGCGCAGCGAACCGACGGGGGCGATAGCACGCGATGGCGGAATCCAGGCTGATCCAAGGCCGGTACCGGCTGCTCGATGTCATCGGGCGCGGTGGCATGGGCGAGGTGTGGCGGGCCCGCGACGAATCGCTCGGGCGGCGCGTCGCGGTCAAGTGCCTCAAGCCGATGGGACCCCAGCACGACCAGTCCTTCACCCGGGTACTGCGGGAGCGCTTCCGCCGCGAGGCGCGGGTGGCCGCAGCGCTCCAGCACCGCGGGGTGACCGTCGTCCATGACTTCGGCGAGTACGAGGGTGTGCTGTACCTGGTCATGGAGCTGCTGGAAGGCAGTAACCTCAGCCAGCTGCTCGAGGAGAACAAACAGCATCCGCTGCCGGTGCCCGACGTCGTCGACATAGCCGGGCAGGTCGCCGACGCCCTCGCCTACACCCATGAACAGGGCATCGTCCACCGCGACCTGAAGCCCGCCAACATCATGCGGCTCACCGACGGCACGGTGAAGATCTGCGACTTCGGCATCGCCCGCCTCGGCGCTGACATCGGCTTCACCTCCCGGCTCACCGGCACCGGCATCGCCATGGGTACCCCGCACTACATGTCGCCCGAGCAGATCAGCGGCGACCATGTCGACCACCGCAGCGACCTCTACTCGCTGGGCTGTGTGCTCTACGAGATCGCCACCGGCGTCCCGCCCTTCGACCACGACGACGCCTGGGCGGTGCTCGTCGGCCACCGCGACACCCCACCGGAACCGCTGCGCACCCACCGCGCCGAGATACCCGAGTTCTTCCAGCGGATCGTCCTCGACCTGCTCGCCAAGACACCCGAGGAACGGCCCACCGACGCCAAGGACCTCCGCCGCCGCATCGTCGCCTCCCCGCAGCACCCGGGCCCGCACCAGGGGCACGCGCATCCGGAAGGTCCCGCGCAGCGCCCCGAGCAGCCGCCTGCCCGCGAGCCGCGGCTCCCGTCCTGGACCCGCGGCATGACCACCGGCCACAAGGCGTCCGGCACCGTGCTCGCGCGGTCCGAGCTGCCCGACCACACCGCCGGCCTGACCGGCGAGTGGACCACCTACACCGATCCGCGCGGCGGCCCCGCGCTGCCGGCCCGGTCCGGACCCGAGCGGCCCACCCCGCCGCCCGAGGTGCTCGCCGTCCTCGCGAGCCGGCACAACGCGGGCCTCAGCCTCGGCCGGCTGGGCCGCTGGGAGGAGGCGGGCGAGGTGCACCGGTCGGTCGCCGCCGAGCGCGAGCACGCGCTGGGCCCCGACCACCCGGACACCCTCGCCAGCCGGTACGAGGTCGGCTTCACGCTCAGTAGGACCGGCCGGGCAGCGGACGCCCTGCGGGAGTTCGGCCGGGTCGTGGACGGACGCGAGCGGACCATGGGCGCCGACCATCCCGAGACCCTCGCCGCCCGCCAGGAGATGGCGTACGTCCTCGGCCAGCTCGGACGGCACTTCGAGGCCCATCAGGTCTACGCTGCGGTCCTCGAATCCCGCGAGCGCACCATCGGCCACGAGCATCCCGACACACTGCGCTGCCGGCACAACCTCGCCTTCAACCTCAGCAGGCTGGGACGGCTGGAGGACTCGTACCGGATGGCGTACGACGTCGCCGCCGCACGCGGCCGCGTACTCGGCGCGGCTCACCCCGACACTTTGGTGACGAGATACGAGGTCGCCTATGCGCTCGGCCAGTTGGGCCGCTGGGCGGAGGCCCTGCAGACCTACCGCGAGGTGGCCGTCGCGCGTGCCCAGGCGCTGGGGGCCGCCCACCCCGACACTCTCGCCGCCCGCTACGAGGTCGGCATCAGCCTCGGGCGGCTCGGCCGCAGCGCGGAGGCTCTGGAGCTCTACCGCGAGCTCGTCGACGACCGTACCCGCGTCCACGGTCCCGCCGATCCAGAGACCCTGCGCGCCCGCCACGGTCTGGGCGTCAACCTCGGCCGGCTCGCCCGCTGGGAAGAGGCCCTCGTCGAGTCGCGCGACGTGTGCGCGCTACGGGAGCGGATCCTCGGCCCCGACCACCCCGACACCCTTATCAGCCGCCGCGAAGTCGCCGTGGGGCTCGGCTGGCTGGGACGCTGGGCGGACGCGCTGGCCGTGTACGGACAGGTGGCGGAGTCCCGGGAGCGGGTGCTGGGAATGGATCATCCCGACGCGCTGGCCAGCCGCAACGACGAGGCCCACTGCCTGGAGCAGCTCGGCCGCCACGCCGAGGCCGTCGACCTGTACCGGCGGGTGGCGGCCCTGCGGCAGCAGCGCGGTGCGCAGGGCCGCTGACCGCTGCGGGGTCGTCAGCGGTTAGGGTCCGGCCATGCCCGCACACACCTCGTACGACGCAGTGATCGTCGGCGGCGGCCACAACGGCCTGGTCGCCGCCGCCTACCTCGCCCGTGCCGGACGCTCCGTCCTCGTCCTGGAGCGCCGCGGAAACACCGGGGGAGCGGCCGTCTCCACCCGGCCCTTCGCCGGGGTCGACGCCCGGCTCTCCCGATACTCCTACCTGGTCTCGCTGCTGCCGGACAAGATCGTGCGCGAGCTGGGCCTGAACTTCGCCGTACGCAAACGCACCGTCTCCTCGTACACGCCGAGGGGCGGCGGCGGCCTGCTCGTGGGCGGGGACCGTACGCGGGAGTCGTTCGCCGCGCTCACGGGAGGCGACAGCGAGTACGCGTCCTGGCAGGAGTTCTACGGGATGAACGGCAGGGTCGCCGAGCGGGTCTTCCCGACCCTCACCGAGCCGCTGCCCAGCCGCGAGGCGCTGCGAGCGCGCATCGACGACGAGACGGCCTGGCGGACGCTGTTCGAGGAGCCCATCGGCGTCGCGATCGAGCAGCGGTTCGCCAACGATCTCGTCCGGGGTGTGGTGCTGACCGATGCCCTGATCGGCACCTTCGCCGACGCCCATGACCCCTCGTTGCTCCAGAATCGCTGCTTCCTCTACCACGTGATCGGCGGCGGGACGGGGGACTGGGATGTGCCGGTGGGCGGTATGGGCGCGCTGACCGACGCGCTGGCGGGCGCGGCCACGGCGGCGGGCGCGGAGATCGCGACCTTGCACGAGGTGTCCCGTATCGAGACCGACGGCGAACGGGCCGAGATCACCTTCCGCTCGCAGGACGCCGAGGGCACCGTCGCGGCCCGGCAGGTCCTGGTGAACGCCTCGCCGCAGGAGCTGGCCTCGCTGCTCGGTGACGAGCCGCCCGCCGCCGCCGAGGGGGCCCAGCTCAAGGTCAATATGCTGCTGCGCCGGCTGCCGCGGCTGCGCGACCGCTCCGTCGACCCGCGCGACGCGTTCTCCGGAACCTTCCATGTCTCCGAGGGATACGGCCAGTTGGCGACCGCGTACAGGGAGGCGGCGAACGGCCGGCTGCCGGGAGCCCCGCCGTCGGAGATCTACTGCCACTCACTGACGGATCCGTCGATCCTCGGTCCTGAGCTGGTGGCCCAGGGCTACCAGACCCTGACTCTCTTCGGTCTGCACACGCCGGCCCGGCTCTTCGCCGCGGACAACGACGGGACACGGGAGCGGCTGCTGGCGGCCACCCTTGCCGAGCTCGACGCCCATCTGGAGGAGCCGATCGCCGACTGCCTCGCGCTCGACGAGAACGGCGAGCCCTGTATCGAGGCGAAGACCCCGCTCGACCTCGAACAGGAACTGCGGCTGCCCGGCGGCCATATCTTCCACCGCGACCTCGCCTTCCCGTACGCCACCGAGTCCACCGGACGCTGGGGCGTCGAGACGGCACACGCCAATGTGCTGCTGTGCGGGGCGGGCGCCGTCCGCGGCGGCGGGGTCAGCGGTGTGCCCGGACACAACGCCGCCATGGCGGCGCTGGGCCGGTGACACAGCGCTGAGAGGTCGTCAGTCCCCGGACGCCGTCCAGCCGTTCGCCTCGATGAGGGCGGCGTCCGCGGGTCTGCCTTCGTCGAAGACCGGACGTCCGCGGTCCTCGACGCGGATCGAGTCCACATAGGCGCCGCGGCCGACGTAGAGCTGGTCGGTCGTGTACCGCCAGCGCAGCCGCACCCTGGAACCACGCCACGCCGACAGGTCCGCGCTAAGCCGGTGCCAGAGGCGACCGGACCAGCCGGTCACCGAGCCTGTCGGGTGCGGCTGCGGCTCGGCCCCGTTGCGCACGGTCGTGAACGGCACCGGCCGCCAGGTCGCCCCCTCGTCCCCCGACGCCTCCAGGAACAGGGCGTCCGAACCCGGCTCGGTGTCCCACCACAGCCAACACCGGAGGCACGCCCGCTCCGAGGCGAGGGTGAGCGCTGGCAGCGTCAGCGTGGCGGCGGTGGAGCCCGCCATGCCGGAGAACCAGGCGGTGTGGCCGCGCTCCGGCCGGACGGCGACCGCGCGGGCCATGTTGTTGGCGGCGGCGACCCGCGGGGCACTGCCCGAGCGCCAGCCGCGCACCGGGTGTACGGAGTTGCCCAGCACGATCAGGAACGAGTCGGTGCTCGGGTCGAGGACCAGACTGGTGCCCGTGAAGCCGGTGTGGCCGGCGGTGCGGGGCGTGGCCATCGCTCCCATGTACCAGTGCTGGTAGAGCTCGAAGCCGAGGCCGTGCTCGTCGCCGGGGAAGGCGGTGTTGAAGTCGGTGAACATCAGTTCCACGGACGATGCGCGCAGAATGCGGGAGCGTCCGTAGACACCGCCGTTGAGGAAGGTGCGGGCGAGGATCGCGAGGTCCCAGGCGCACGAGAAGACGCCGGCATGGCCCGCGACGCCGCCGAAGCTGTACGCGTTCTCGTCGTGCACCTCGCCCCAGACCAGACCGCGGTCGAGCCCCGACCAGGGCCGCCGGGCGTCCTCGGTGGCGGCGATTCTCGGCTTCCAGGAGGCGGGCGGATTGTATCGGGTGCGCCGCATGCCGAGCGGAGCGGTGATCTCGTTCTGGAGCAGTACATCCAGTGTCCGACCGGTGATCTTCTCGAGGATCAGCTGCAGCGAGATCAGATTGAGGTCGGAGTAGAGGTACTTGGTGCCGGGCGGACTGGCCGGGGCCTCGTTCCACAGCAGCCGGAGCTTGCCTTCCCGGGTCGGCTCCTTGTACAGCGGAATCCAGGCGCGGAATCCGGAGGTGTGCGTCAGCAGCTGGCGCACGGTGATGTCCTGCTTGCCCGCGCCCGCGAAATCCGGGAGGTACGAGGCGACCTTGGCCTCCAGCCCGAGCGTGCCCCGCTCGATCTGCTGCACGGCGAGGACGGAGGTGAACAGCTTCGAGACGGAAGCCAGATCGAAGACAGTGTCCTCGGCCATCGGGATCTGCCGCTCGGCGGGGAACTCCACGGCCGTGTCGGTCTTCTCGTCGTACGCCGAGTAGCGCACCGCTTTGCCGATCGGCTCGTGCAGCGCCACCGTGCCGCCGCGCCCCGCGAGCAGTACGGCACCCGCGTACCAGGGGTACTTGGGGGAGGGACCGAGGAACTTCCTCGCGTCGGTGACGAGTTGGTCCAGCCGGCCGGGGAGCAGTCCGGCGCGCTCGGCGGAAGCGCGTCGCAGTGTCGGCCGCGCGGAACCGTGACCGTGACCCGAGCGGAAGCCGGGGCTCGACCCGCCTCCGGGGCCCGACGCCCCCGCCGCCTCCGCGAAAGGAATGGGCGCCAATGCGAGCGCCCCGCCCAGCGCCAGAACCCCGCTGCCCAGCCTCCGCCGGCTGATCCCTCCGCCCGCTGCGTCCTCTGTCATACGGAACCCTCTCCTGAAAGTATCTTTCGGGATCTCGATCGGCAGTGAAACTTTCTTGCGAGGCTCTGGTGCTGTCAACCACCTCAAAGAATCTGACACAGCATCAGAAAATCTCTTCCCTCGTCCGCCGGGCTGCGGCATCCTGCCGCCCATGGAGACGGAGCTGAGCAAGAGACTGGGGATCGAGCACGCCATCTTCGGCTTCACGCCGTTCCCCGCGGTGGCCGCCGCCATCACCAGGGCGGGCGGCTTCGGCGTGCTCGGCGCGGTCCGCTACACCGCGGCCGACGATCTCAAACGCGACCTCGACTGGCTGCACGAGCACACCGACGGCAAGCCTTACGGCCTCGATGTCGTCATGCCCGCCAAAAAGGTCGAGGGCGTGAGCGAGGCCGACGTCGAGGCGATGATCCCCGAAGTGCACCGGCAGTTCGTCAGAGACACCCTCGCCAAGCACGGCGTCCCCGAACTCCCCGAGGGCGAGGCCTCGGGCTGGCGCATCACCGGCTGGATGGAGCAGGTCGCCCGCAATCAGCTCGACGTCGCCTTCGACTATCCGATCAAGCTGCTCGCCAACGCGCTCGGCTCACCGCCCGCCGATGTCGTACAGCGCGCCCATGACCACGGCGTCCTGGTCGCGGCCCTCGCCGGGAGCGCCAGGCACGCCAGGCACCACGCCGATGCGGGGATCGACATCGTCGTCGCGCAAGGTTACGAAGCAGGCGGACACACCGGCGAGATCGCCTCCATGGTGCTCGTCCCCGAGGTCGTCGAGGCCGTGAACCCCCTTCCCGTACTGGCCGCGGGAGGCATCGGCAGCGGCGAACAGATCGCCGCCGGACTCGCACTCGGCGCGCAGGGCGCCTGGCTCGGTTCCCTCTGGCTCACCACTACGGAGGCGGACCTCCACTCCCGGGCGCTGACCGCCAAACTCCTCGCGGCGGGCTCCGGCGACACCGTCCGCTCCCGCGCACTGACCGGCAAACCCGCCCGCCAGCTGCGCACCGAGTGGACCGATGCCTGGGACGACCCGAGCGGTCCCGGCACGCTCCCCATGCCGTTGCAGGGGCTGCTCGTCGCCGATGCCGTCTCCCGTATCCAGAAGTACGAAGTGGGCCCGCTGCTCGGCACACCCGTGGGCCAGATCGTCGGCCGGATGAACTCCGAGCGAACGGTCCAGCAGGAATTCGACGAGCTCACCGGAGGCTTCGAGCGCGCCGTGGACCGTATCAACCGCATCGCCGGAAGGAGCCAGTCATGACCGAACGGCCGTGGGAGTCCCCCCGGACGGAGTCCGGAAGAGGCTTCTGGGCCCAGGCGACCGCCGACCCGGAGCGTACGGTTCTGATCGCAGCGGACGGCGAGGCATGGACCGCCGGCCGGCTGCACGCCGCCGTCAACCAGCTCGTCCACGGGCTGCGCGCGGCCGGACTGGAGCAGGGCGACGCCTTCGCCGTGGTCCTGCCCAACGGCGTGGAGCTCCTCACCGCGTATCTCGCCGCATCCGAGGCCGGTCTGTATCTGGTTCCCGTGAACCACCATCTCGTCGGACCCGAGATCGCCTGGATCGTCTCCGACTCCGGCGCCAAGGTGCTCATCGCGCACGAGCGGTTCGCGCCCGCCGCGACGGCCGCCGCCGACGAGGCGAAGCTGCCCGCGAGCCGGCGCTACGCCGTGGGCGGCACCGTCGGTGTCGATGGCTTCCGCCCGTACACCGAACTCCTCGACGGACAGCCCGGGTCCGTGCCCGATGACCGTGCGCTCGGCTGGGTCATGAACTACACCTCGGGCACCACCGGCAGGCCGCGCGGTATCCGCAGGCCACTGCCGGGAAAGCTCCCCGAGGAGACGCATCTCGGCGGCTTCCTCGGGATCTTCGGCATCAGGCCGTTCGACGACAATGTGCACCTCGTCTGTTCGCCGCTCTACCACACCGCGGTACTCCAGTTCGCGGGCGCAGCCCTGCACATCGGCCATCAGCTCATCCTGATGGACAAGTGGACGCCCGAGGAGATGCTGCGTCTCATCGACGCCCACCGGTGCACCCACACCCATATGGTCCCGACGCAGTTCCACCGGCTGCTCGCGCTGCCCGACGCGGTGAAGGAGCGCTACGACGTGAGCTCCATGCGGCACGCCATCCATGGCGCTGCCCCCTGCCCCGATCACGTCAAGCGGGCGATGATCGACTGGTGGGGCAACTGCGTCGAGGAGTACTACGCGGCCAGCGAGGGAGGCGGCGCGTTCGCCACCGCCGAGGACTGGCTGAAGAAGCCCGGCACGGTCGGCAAGGCCTGGCCCATCAGTGAACTCGCCGTCTTCGACGACGACGGCAACAGGCTCCCGCCCGGCGAACTGGGCACCGTCTACATGAAGATGAGCACCGGCGGCTTCAGCTACCACAAGGATGAGGCCAAGACGCGGAAGAACCGTATCGGCGACTTCTTCACCGTCGGCGACCTCGGCATCCTCGACGAGGAGGGCTATCTCTTTCTCCGCGACCGCAAGATCGACATGATCATCTCGGGCGGTGTCAATGTCTATCCCGCCGAGATCGAGTCCGCCCTGCTCACCCATCCCGCCGTCGCCGACGCGGCCGCCTTCGGTATCCCGCACGCCGACTGGGGCGAGGAGGTCAAGGCGGTCGTCGAGGCCGCCGACGGCCAGGAGCCCGGCGACGCACTGGCGGCCGACATCCTCGCCCACTGCGAGCGGCGACTGGCCGCCTACAAACGCCCCAGGACAGTGGACTTCATCGAGGCCATTCCGCGCGACCCGAACGGCAAGCTCTACAAACGACGCCTGCGCGCCCCGTACTGGGAGGGCCATGAACGGGCCGTGTGAGGCGGAGGGAGGACATTATCCGCGGGCCGGGCCACGGCGCTCCAGGCGGGATACATCCGGCGCTGCGCTCCGCCTTCGTGATCCTCGCCGTGAGCCCGTGAGCCCGTGACCCGGCCCGACGCATCAGTCCGTCATCTGCGCTCGCGCGCCCACACCACCCGCAGCTCCGGCGAGCGCAGGATGTCGCGCTCGCAGAACCTCGACGTCACCCACCGCTCGGCCGAGAACAGCTCGGTCTGGTCGCTGTAGTACGGGGAGGCGGGATTCGACGACTGGGAGTACGTGAGCAGGGTGCGGGCCACCGGACAGGGCCCGCGGTCCCAGCCGACCGTCTGGATATGGCTCGAACCGGTGACCACCTCGGTGTAGCCGCCGCCCGCCGGATTCCACACCGGCTCGACCTTGTTCCATACGCCGAGACCTTCCGTACCGCCCGGCACCGGGATCCGCTTCCCGTTCCGTACGACGAACTGGTGCTCACCCAGCGGCGCGTCCAGCGGAATTCCGGCCGCGCGCAGCTCGGCGACCGCCGCCGTCAGGGCCTGCGCGAAGCCGGGCGATGCGGTGTTGAGCGTGTTCGGCGTACGCACCGGATCTGCCGCCGAGAACGGCACCGTCCACAACTGCGCCGTCGGCACCCTCGCCGTGAGTCCCCGCCAGAACCGGTCGAAGAGCAGCGCGCCCCGGCTGCCCGTGTTCATGGTCCGGTCCCACACCGCCAGCACATCGCAGGCCTGCGCGAGATCGGCGCTCTTGCCGGGCAGCGCCGCGCACGCCTTCGCCGTGTCGGCCGCGGCCAGATCCCCGGCGGGCGCACGGTTCGCGAACTGCTGCTTCTGCAGGTCCCAGACGGTCAGCCGGCCCTTGTCCGCCATCGCCGCCACATCCTCGATGCCGCCGCGGGTGCGCAGCGAACGGGGCGTGCCGATGGTGCCGAAGACCCGCTCGTAGCCGGTCAGCGGATGATCGGCATTTGCCAGCCAGGCGCTGTCGTTGGAGTTCTCCGCATACGGCGCGTCCTTCAGCGTCGGCATTTTCGACGGACCGAAGATCCCCGGCTGCACGGCGTCCTTGTCCGAGCCGAGCGCGCAGTCGCCGCGCGAGCCGTCCAGTACGGCAACCCCCGACGCCGGGTAGGTCACCTTCCCGAGCGGCGTGGAGCAGCGCTGCGCCAGCTCGTCGGTGATCCGCGGCAGCACCTGCGACTGCGAGAAGAGCGTGTGTCCCTTCGAGTCGGCGGCGATCGTGTTGACCCACGGAAGACCCTGGGTGCGCCCCAGCGCCTTCACCATGTCGCCCGTGGAGCGTGCTTTGCCGAAGGCCAGCGCGGTGTCGGAGCCGCGCAGATTGGTGGCGTTGGGGTCGTTGAGCGCATACGCGGTCGTGGCGGACCACGGCAGCGGCAGCGTCGGACCGAGCGAGGTCACGACGGGTCCGTACCGCGTCCACCACTGCGTACGGCTCACGGGTGCGCCGTCCTTGACCGGGACGCTCACGGTCCGCTTGGTCATCGGCTCCGGCTTGCCGTCCACCAGATACGCGGTCGGGTCGGCCGGATTCAGCGTCAGCTGGTGCAGATTCAGGGTGACACCGGTCGCGACGGTATGGCTCCAGGCGACTTTGTCGTTGAAGCCTATGTTGACCACGGCGGTGCCGAGCAGTGAGCTGCCGGAGACATTCAGCTCACCGGGGATGGTCTGCTGCGACTGCCAGAAGCGGCGGCCGCCGTGCCACGGGTAGTGGGGATTGCCGATCAGCAGCCCCCGGCCGTTGGCCGTCGTACCGCCGCTGAACGCGACGGCGTTGGAGCCCATGTCGGCGTTCTCGGTGGCGAACAGCTCCCGTGCGGCCTCGGCCGTCCTGGCGGCGTCGGGTGCGCCGACCGGGCTTGTACCGGGCGGTTGCGCCGCGGTGATGCCGTCGATGCCGCGCCCCTGACCGCCGAGTACCGAGACGGCGAAGCCGCGCCGGGCCACGTCGAGCGTGGTCACCGGCCCCACCCAGTCGGCGTTCCTGCAGGCCGGATCGGTGATGCGGTTCTGCTTCAGCCAGGCGTTGTAGCCGGCCGCCCAGCCCCGCATCAGTTCCTTGACCTGTCGGCCGGCACCGGCCGGAGCGGGAGTGGCGAGCAGCTTCTCGACGGTGCCCGCGTTCCGTACACCGCGGAAGTAGAGGTCGCTGGAGAGGTTCTTCGTCGCGGAGGAGAGCGAGCCGTCCGGGGCCGCGTCCGGGCCGAAGTAGCGCGAACGCTCGCCTCGCACGGTGAGGAAGCCGTCGGCGAGTACGCACACCTGGTCGGCTGCCTGTGCCCAGCCGTTGCCGAAGCCGAGACTCGCGTAGTCCCCGGCGACAATGTGCGGAATACCGTGCTCGGTGTAGCGGATGACGGCGGACAGACCGCCGCCGGAAGGATGCCGGTCCAGGCGGTCACGGGAATCGGCGGCCGCGGCCTGCGGCAGCGCGGCGGCTGCGGTCACCAGGGCTGTGCAGGTGAGTGCGAGCCGTCTCAGGCGGGTGCGGAAGAGCAACGTGCCTCCCAACGGGACTGCGGTGAAAGCTGGTTGGTCCATGCAGTCAGCCGGGGCGGGCCGTGTCAACATCCCGTTCGGTATCCAGCTCTTGACCGGCCGGTCGCAGCCACCCAAGATCGCGCCATGACAGCTGTACGAAGCAACACAGTCGACGCCGGTGTGCGCAGCGGCGCACGGCGCACCCCCGACCGCACCGCCGTGCGCTATGCGGACCGGACATGGAGCTATGCCGAACTCGACACCGCCGTCACCACGGCGGCGGCCGTCCTGACCGGCCGTGGCCTGCGCCAGGGGGAGCGGGTCGCCTCCTACGGCCATAACTCCGACGCGTATCTCATCGGCTTCCTCGGCTGCGCCCGGGCAGGGCTTGTCCATGTCCCGGTCAACCAGAACCTCACCGGCGACGACCTCGCGTACATCATCGAGCAGTCGGGCAGCGCTCTCGTCCTCGCCGACCCCGACCTCGCGCCGCGACTGCCCGGGGGACTGCCTGTCATGCCGCTGCGGGACGCGGACGACTCACTGCTGACCGAGCTGCGTACGCCGCGCGACTTCACACCCGAGCGCGAGCCGGGGACCGAGGACCTGGTCCAGCTGCTCTACACCTCCGGCACCACCGCCCTGCCCAAGGGCGCGATGATGACCCACCGGGCGCTCGTCCACGAGTACGTCAGCGCGGTCGCCGCCCTCGATCTGCGCGAGACCGACCGGCCCGTCCACTCGCTGCCGCTCTACCACTCCGCCCAGATGCATGTGTTTCTGCTGCCGTACCTCGCGGTCGGCGCGGAGAACACCATCCTGGACGCGCCCGACGCGACACAGATCTTCGATCTCGTCGAAGCAGGCCGTGCCGACAGTCTCTTCGCGCCGCCGACCGTATGGATCGGCCTGTCGAACCACCCGGAGTTCGCCACCCGCGATCTCGGCGCCCTGCGCAAGGCGTACTACGGCGCCTCGATCATGCCCGTACCCGTGCTCGAGAGGCTCCGGGAGCGGCTGCCGGGTCTCGGCTTCTACAACTGCTTCGGGCAGAGTGAGATCGGCCCGCTCGCCACGGTCCTCGGCCCGGACGAGCACGAGGGCCGGATGGACTCCTGCGGACGGACCGTCCTCTTCGTCGAGGCGAAGGTTGTCGACGAGAGCGGCGAGGAGGTCGCCGACGGCACGGCCGGCGAGATCGTCTACCGCTCTCCGCAGCTCTGTGAGGGCTACTGGGACAAACCTGAGGAGACCGAAGAGGCCTTCCGCGACGGCTGGTTCCGCTCCGGCGACCTCGCAGTCCGCGACGCCGAGGGATACTTCACGGTCGTCGACCGGGTGAAGGACGTCATCAACTCCGGGGGAGTACTGGTCGCTTCGCGACAAGTCGAGGACGCCCTCTACACCCATCCCGCAGTCGCGGAGGCCGCGGTCATCGGCCTGCCCGACGAACGCTGGATCGAGGCCGTCACCGCCGTTGTCGTCACCCGCGGTGAGGTGACGGAAGCCGAACTCATCGACCACACACGGGAGGAACTCGCCCACTTCAAGGCCCCGAAGAAGGTCCTGTTCGTGGACGAGCTGCCGCGCAATGCCAGCGGAAAGATCCTCAAGCGAGAGCTCAGGGACCGCTTCACCTCGTCCTGAGGTCCACGATCCGCTTGATCTTGCCCACCGACCGCTCCAGCGTCCCGGGATCGACCACCTCGACCCCGACCGACACGCCGATGCCGTCCTTCACGGCCGCCGCGATCGCCGTCGTGGCGGCCGCACGCTGCTCGGACGTCGCCTCCGCCCGCGCCTCGGCCCGTACGGTCAGCGCGTCGAGACGACCCTCGCGGGTCAGCCGCAGCTGGAAGTGCGGGGCGATATGCGGCGTACGCAGCACGATCTCCTCGATCTGGGTCGGGAAGAGGTTCACTCCGCGCAGGATCACCATGTCGTCGCTGCGCCTGGTGACCTTCTCCATCCGCCGGAAGACCCGTGCCGTACCCGGAAGCAGACGCGTCAGGTCCCGTGTCCGGTACCGGATCACCGGCATGGCCTCCTTGGTGAGCGAGGTGAAGACCAGCTCACCGGAGACGCCATCCGGCAGTACCTCGCCGGTGAACGGATCGACGACCTCCGGGTAGAAGTGGTCCTCCCAGACGTGCAGCCCGTCCTTGGTCTCCACACATTCCTGTGCCACGCCCGGGCCCATCACCTCCGACAGCCCGTAGATGTCGACGGCGTCGATCGCGAACCGCTCCTCGATCTCACGCCGCATCTCCTCCGTCCACGGCTCCGCGCCGAAGATCCCGACCTTGAGGGAGGTGGTGCGCGGGTCGATGCCCTGCCGCTCGAACTCGTCGAGGATCGTGAGCATGTACGAAGGGGTGACCATGATGATCTCGGGCCGGAAGTCCTGGATCAGCTGCACCTGGCGGGCGGTCATGCCGCCGGAGGCCGGGATGACGGTGCAGCCGAGGCGCTCTGCGCCGTAGTGCGCGCCGAGGCCCCCGGTGAACAGCCCGTATCCGTAGGCCACATGGACCTTGTGGCCGGGTCGGCCACCTGCGGCGCGGATCGAACGGGCCACCACGTCCGCCCAGGTGTCCAGATCGCGCCCGGTGTACCCGACGACGGTGGGACGGCCCGTGGTCCCGCTGGAGGCATGGATCCGCCGCACCTCGGACTGCTTCACCGCGAACATCCCGAACGGATAGTTGTCCCGCAGATCGGTCTTGGCCGTGAACGGGAAGCGGGACAGATCGGCGAGAGTGCGGCAGTCTTCGGGATGCAGCCCCGCCTTGTCGAAGGCCGACCGGTAGAAGCCGACGTTCTCGTACGCATGGCGCAAGGTCGCCCGAAGCCGCTCGAGCTGCAGCGCCTCGAGCTCCTCGCGGCTGAGCAGCTCCGCCGCGTCCAGCAGGTCCGTCATTCGGATACTCCCGTTCCAAACCGGACGACCGATCATTCGGTCGTGCTGTTCCGGGATCAGTAATCCAGCCCGCCCCGTCTTCTGGCAAGGGGTTGATTCCCAGAAATCGCTCTCAGCCGTTCACGATGCGCGGCGGCTCGACGGTCGACTGCTGCGTACGGACGGATATCGGGCCCTGTCGCGGTGAGCCGCTGGTGAGCGGGGGAGTATGCGGGATAATAGTTGAACCGGCAAATAATCGCAGAGAAGGAGACCGTCATGCCTCAGCCCGAGGGAGCAGAGCTCGACGCCGTACTCGCCCGCAGGGAGCAGCTGCGGCAGCGCTATCTGCGCCCGGTCGTCGACCGGCCCCCGACCACCGCCGGCGGCATCCACCACGTGGCCTTCATCTGCCGCGATGTGGAGGAGACCATCCGCTTCTACCAGGAGTTCCTGGGCTTCCCGCTGGTCGAGATCGTGGAGAACCGCGACTACCGCGGCTCCACGCACTTCTTCTTCGACATCGGCCACGGCAATCTGCTGGGCTTCTTCGACTTCCCCGGCCATGAACACCCTCCCATCGAGGAGACGATCGGCGGGGTGCAGCATCTCGCTCTCTCGGTGGGCGTCGCGCAGTTCGACGCGGCCCGCGAGGCGATGGACGAGGCGGGCATCGACTATCTGGGCCCGGAACGCGGGGTCGAGGACAGCCTCTACATCCGTGACCCCAACGGTGTGCCGCTGGAGCTGTACCGGGAGCAGCTGGGCATTTTCAACGGCGAGCGTATCCTCAGCCGGACCGGCGGCGAGGGCTGAGGTCTATGCCTGAGGCCCGGATGGGATCCCTCGGAGGCGAGGCCGGGCCGGCCCCGCACCGGCGTGGAATGCCTCGACCGCCGGGCCCCCGCCCGGCCGTACCGCGGCCGGGGTGCGGAGCGGCCGTACTCCCGCCCCCACGCCGTGGCCGGTCTCTCCGCGCAGCGGCCGGCCACCGCCACCTGGTCGCCGCGGCCGAGTGCGGCACAGGCAGTCCCATCGGCGATCCGGCCCGGCAGAAGCCGGTCGTCGACGGCAGGGCCGGAAGGGTCACCGCGCGGCCGACTCCACCGCGACCGTCCGCGCCCAGCGGTAGTCCGCCTTACCGCTCGGCGAGCGCTGTATCTGCTGCGCGATCACCAGCTGCCGCGGGATCTTGTAGCCGGCGAGCCGGGTGCGGCAGTGCGACTGGATGTCGTCCAGCGTCGGCGTGAGCGCGCCCTCGCGGACCTGCACCACGGCCGCCACATGGTTGCCCCACCTGGTGTCCGGCACCCCGGCGACCAGCGCGTCGTACACGTCCGGATGGGACTTGAGCGCCTGCTCGACCTCCTCCGGATACACCTTCTCGCCACCGGTGTTGATGCACTGCGAGCCGCGGCCGAGAACGGTGACGATGCCTTCCTCGTCGACCGTCGCCATGTCGCCGAGCAGTACCCACCGCTCGTCGCCGCGCCGGAAGAACGTCTCGGCGGTCTTCTTCGGGTCGTTGTAATAGCCGAGCGGGACGTGTCCGCGCTGGGCGATGCGCCCCGGCTCGCCCGGCCTCACCGGTTCGTACGTGGCCGGGTCGACCACCGCCGTAAGGGCGTTGACCCGGAGTCTGAAGCCCTTCTCCGGTCCTGAGTCGTCGGTCGCGGTGCCGTTGAAGCCGGACTCCGACGAGCCGAAGTTGTTCAGCAGCATCACATGCGGCACCAGCGCCGTGAACTGCGCGCGCACCGTTTCCGACATGATCGCGCCGGAGCTCGAGACGCTGAACACCGAGGAGCAGTCGGTGCCCTTGAGCGGTCCCGAAAGCGCGTCGATCAACGGCCGCAGCATCGCGTCGCCGACCAGCGACACGCTGGTGACCTTCTCCTTCTCGATCGTGCGGAGCACTTCTTCCGGCACGAACTTGCGGTGGAGGACGATGCGTTGGCCGAAGTTGAAGGCGATGAACGCGGTGAGGGTGGAGGTGCCGTGCATCAGCGGCGGAGTGGGGAAGAAGGTGATGCCGTCAGCGCCCGCGGCCACCCGCTCGGCGAGCTCCTCGGGTGCGGCGACCGGCTCGCCCGTCGGCGCGCCGCCGCCGAGCCCGGCGAAGAACAGGTCCTCCTGGCGCCACATCACGCCCTTGGGCATACCGGTGGTGCCGCCGGTGTAGATGATGAACTGGTCGTCGGCGGAGCGTGCCCCGAAGCCCCGCCCGGGCGAAGCGGCCGCCTCGGCCTCCGTGAAGGCGACGGCGGACAGCCGTGGCGCGTCGTCCGGCGGCGTACCCACGCGCACCACATGCCGCAGCTTCCGCGTCTGCGGCAACGCGGCCGCGACCCGCTCGGTGAACTCCGCGTCGAAGACGAGCGCGGCGAGATCGGCGTCGCGGTAGAGGTAGACCAGCTCCTCCTCCACGTACCGGTAGTTGACGTTCACCGGCACGATGCGTGCCTTGAGGCAGCCGAGCACGGTCTGCAGATACTCGATGCCGTTGTAGAGGTGCAGGCCGAGATGCTCGCCGGGCTCGATGCCCGCGTCGATCAGATGGTGCGCGACGCGATTGGCCGCCGCGTCGAGTTCCGCATAGCTGAGCCTGCGCTCGGCGCCCGAACCGGGATGGTCGATGTACACCAGCGCCTCGCGGTCCGGCACCACATCGACGACCGATTCGAACAGGTCGGCAAGGTTGTACTCCACCGTTCCTCCTGACCCCGGCGAAACCCGGCGAACTTCGGCCCGGCGGTCATTAGAGCGCCGGTGCGCACAACAGGGAAGGGGTGCCGCGGAAGAAATCTGACTGCATGTCAGAAAACTATTGAACTGGACCGCGGCCTACTGCAACCTGTTCTAGGTCTCAAGACGGGAGGTCCGCACATGGGACAACGTGGTGGTACCGAGCACCTCACCGTGCAGCGCGAAGGCGCCACGCTGGTGCTCACCTTGAACAGGCCCGAGGCGAAGAACGCGCTCTCGATGCCGATGCTGGTCGGACTGCACGACGGCTGGCTGGAGGCGGACGAGGACGACGCGATCCGCTCCATCGTGCTGACCGGGGCGGGCGGCTCCTTCTGCGCCGGCATGGATCTGAAGGCCCTCGCGGGCAAGGGGATGGAAGGAGAGCACTACCGGGACCGGATGAAAGCCGACCCGGACCTGCACTGGAAGGCCATGCTGCGCCACCACCGTCCCCGGAAACCGGTGATCGCCGCCGTCGAGGGGTATTGCGTCGCCGGCGGCACCGAGATCCTCCAGGGCACCGACATCCGGGTCGCGGGCGAGAGCGCCACCTTCGGCCTCTTCGAGGTCAAGCGGGGCCTCTTCCCGATCGGCGGTTCGACCGTACGCCTTCAGCGTCAGATCCCGCGGACACATGCCCTGGAAATGCTGCTCACCGGCCGTCCGTACAGCGCGGAAGAGGCGCGGGGGATCGGGCTCATCGGCCATGTCGTCCCCGACAGCACCGCACTGGAGAAGGCCCTCGCCATCGCCGAGCAGATCAACGCCTGCGGGCCCCTCGCCGTCGAGGCGGTGAAGGCATCGGTCTACGAGACCGCCGAGCTGACCGAGACCGAGGGCCTGGCCGCCGAGCTGAAACGCGGCTGGCCGATTTTCGACACCGCCGACGCCAAGGAAGGCTCCCGCGCCTTCGCCGAGAAGCGCCCGCCGGTCTTCCGGCGCGCCTGACCGAGGGAGATGCCAGATGCCCGAACTCCTCAGCGCACCGCTGGTCGTCGAGTTCCCGTTCACCCGCTCCCTCGGCCCCGTACAGAGCGCCTTCCTCACCGGACTGCGCGAGCGCACCGTACTGGGCGTGCGGACCAGTGACGGCAAGGTTCTCGTACCACCCGTCGAGTACGACCCCGCCACCGCCGAGGAGATCCGCGATCTGGTCGAGGTCGGTGCCACCGGAACCGTCACCACGTGGGCCTGGAACCCCGGCCCGCGCCGCGGCCAGCCGCTGCCGACGCCCTTCGCCTGGGTGCTGGTGAAGCTCGACGGCGCCGACACCGCGCTCCTCCATGTCCTGGACGCGCCCGGCCCCGACGACGTACGCAGCGGACTGCGCGTCCGGATCCGCTGGGCCGAGGAGCGCACCGGAGCCATCACCGACATCGCCTGCTTCGAGCCGGACGACACCGAGCCGGACGACACCGAGCCGGCCGCTCATGTCACCGGGCACAGCGGCGTGTTCGACGACGCGGTCACCGGCATCGTGACTCCCGCCAGGCTGGACTACACCTACTCGCCGGGCCGCGCGCAGTCCGGCTACATCAACGCCCTCGCGGGACGCAAGACCGTCGGCGAGCGCTGCCCGTCCTGCCGGAAGGTGTACGTCCCGCCCCGCGGCGCCTGCCCCACCTGTGGCGTCGCCACCAGCGAGCAGGTCGAGGTGGGGCCGCGCGGCACCGTCACCACCTACTGCATCGTCAACATCAAGGCCGCGCATACGGCGAATCTCGGCATCGAAGTGCCGTACGTCTACGCGCACATCGCCCTCGACGGCGCCGACCTGGCCCTGCACGGACGCATCGGCGGCATCCCGTACGACCAGGTGCGCATGGGCCTGCGCGTCGAACCGGTGTGGACGTCCAGCAGCCGCCACCCCGACCATTACCGGCCCACCGGCGAGCCGGACGCCGACTACGACCAGTACAAGGAGCTGCTCTGATGCGATACGCCAGGGACGTGGCCATCGTCGCCTTCGCGCAGACGGACACCCTGCGGCGCACCGACGAGCTCTCCGAGGTCGAGATGGTGATGCCGGTGCTGCACGACGTGCTGCGGCAGACCGGACTGCGGACCAGCGATATCGGCTTCACCTGCTCCGGCTCCAGCGACTATCTCGCCGGCCGCGCCTTCTCCTTCACGATGGCCCTCGACGGCGTGGGCGCCTGGCCGCCCATCCCCGAGTCCCATGTGGAGATGGACGGTGCCTGGGCGCTCTACGAGGCCTGGGTGAAGATCCTCACCGGTGAGGCGGACACCGCCCTCGTCTACGCGTACGGCAAGTCCTCGCCCGGCGAGGTGCGCGACGTACTGACCCGCCAGCTCGACCCGTACTACGTCGCCCCGCTCTGGCCCGACTCGGTCGCGCTCGCGGCACTCCAGGCACAGGCGCTGATCGACGCGGGCGCGGCCGACGAGCCGGCGCTGGCCGCCGTGGCGGACCGCAGTCGCACCGACGCCTCGGACAACCCGCACGCTCAGCTGAAGGGTTCCGTTCCGTCGGGCGATTACATCGTCCGACCGTTGCGGACCGGGGACTGCCCGCCCATCGGTGACGGCGCGGCCGCGGTGATCCTCGCGTCCGGGGACCGGGCCCGCGAGCTGTGCGAGCGCCCCGCGTGGATCCGCGGGATGGACCACCGCATCGAAGCGCACAGTCTCGGTGTACGCGACCTCACCGACTCGCCCTCCACCCGCCTCGCCGCCGAACACGCCGGAGCCTTCGAACGGCCGGTGGACACCGCCGAACTGCACGCTCCCTTCAGCTCTCAGGAAGTCGTCCTGCGGCGCACCCTCAAGCTCAACGACAGCGTGAGGGTAAACCCGTCCGGCGGAGCGCTCGCCGCCAACCCGGTCATGGCCGCGGGCCTCATCCGCCTCGGCGAGGCCGCCGCCCGCATCCACCGCGGCGAGTCCGACCGGGCGCTCGCCCACGCCACCTCCGGCCCCTGCCTCCAGCAGAACCTGGTCGCCGTACTCGAGGGAGAGTCATGAGCAAGGCTGCGACATCCAAAGAGTGCGTGGCCGTCGTCGGTATCGGCCAGACCAAGCACGTCGCCGCCCGCCGGGACGTCTCCATCGCCGGTCTCGTACGCGAAGCGGCCCGGCGGGCCCTGGACGATGCCCACCTGACCTGGGCGGACATCGACGCCGTCGTCATCGGCAAGGCCCCCGACTTCTTCGAGGGCCTGATGATGCCGGAGCTCTACCTCGCCGACGCGCTCGGCGCGGTCGGCAAGCCGATGCTGCGCGTCCACACCGCGGGCTCGGTCGGCGGCTCCACCGCGCTCGTCGCCTCCAACCTGGTGGCCTCCCGTGTGCACGGCACCGTGCTCACCCTCGCCTTCGAGAAGCAGTCCGAGTCCAACGCCATGTGGGGTCTGTCCCTGCCGATCCCGTTCCAGCAGCCGCTGCTGGCGGGTGCGGGAGGCTTCTTCGCCCCGCACGTACGTGCGTACATGCGCCGTACCGGTGCCCCCGACACGGTCGGCTCCCTCGTCGCGTACAAGGACCGCCGCAACGCCTTGAAGAATCCGTACGCCCATCTCCATGAGCACGACATCACCCTGGAGAAGGTCCAGGCGTCCCCGATGCTCTGGGACCCGATTCGCTACTCCGAGACCTGCCCGTCCTCCGACGGCGCGTGCGCGATGATCCTCACCGACCGTGCGGGTGCGGCCCGTTCACCGCGGCCGCCCGCGTGGATGCACGGCGGCGCGATGCGCAGCGAGCCCACGATGTTCGCCGGCAAGGACTTCGTATCGCCGCAGGCCGGCAAGGACTGCGCGGCCGATGTCTACCGGCAGGCGGGGATCGCCGACCCGCGCCGCGAGATCGACGCCGTTGAGATGTACGTCCCGTTCTCCTGGTACGAGCCGATGTGGCTGGAGAACCTGGGCTTCGCCGCCGAAGGAGAGGGCTGGAAACTCACCGAGTCCGGCGTCACCGAACTCGACGGCGATCTGCCCGTCAATCCGTCGGGTGGGGTGCTGTCCACCAACCCCATCGGGGCCTCCGGCATGATCCGTTTCGCCGAAGCCGCCCTCCAGGTGCGCGGCCTGGCGGGTGAGCACCAGGTCGAGGGAGCCCGCAAAGCACTGGGACACGCCTACGGCGGCGGAGCCCAGTTCTTCTCCATGTGGCTGGTCGGGGCCGAACCGCCCACGACATGATCCGCCGCCCGCGGCGGCGCGTCACATCGGACAGGCCGCGGTCCTTCTTCCGTGGCCTGTCCGTGACCGGAGTCGGTCGCTAGTCTGAGCCCCGGACGACGAACCGGGAGGAGCACGGACGTGGCCGAGAGTATGACCACCACGCAGATTTTTTCGGGTTGGGACAAGCCGGAACTCGACCTCAGCAACGCCGACTGGCAGTCGGGCAGCCAGGGAACGGGAGACGTCCAGATCGCCTTCGTGGAGGGATTCATCGCCATGCGCAACGGCGGGCGGCCGGAGAGCCCGTCCCTGATCTTCAGCCCGGCAGAGTGGCGCGCCTTCGTCATCAACGCCCGCGAGGGGGAGTTCGACCTCACATGACGGTCATGTGACCGTCCGAGCCGTCTTCCGGGCCGCTTTCTGCGCCTGTTTCGCCCGGGCGTCGACGACGGCGTACGGCAGACCGGGCAGTAACAGCACAAGTGTGCCCCACAGAGGCAGGTCGAACAGGGGCTCGTCGCCGGCCAGCCGGTTGGTGATCACCAGGACCGGCAGGCCGACCACGAAGGCGAGCACCCACCCCTTGCGTATGCCGAGTCTGCCGCGGCGCAGTTCCCAGGCGACGGTGACGGCCGCGACGGCGGCGTAGAAGCCGATCCGGCTCGGGAGTACGGGCAGCACCGTGCTCCACCGGAGCAGGTGGCCGAACAGCAGCGCCACGCCGAGAACGTAGGACACGGTCGCGGCCATCCGCAGCAGCCGGTACGGCAGCGGGCGGCGGGCCCGCGCCCAGGACGTGGCGAACGCCGTGATGTCCTGGCCGACGACGTCCTGTGGGGTGCGCCCGGTCGCTTCGGCGTCCGCGAGATCCTTGGAGAGCTCCTCCAGCAACTCCCGTACGGAGGCCTCGTCGAGGCCCCGGTACTCCCAGTTGCTGCGGCACACCGCCAGCACATCATCGTTCGTCATTCCGCGATTCCCCCCGTGGTCCGGTGTCCAGCGAGCCGAAGATACCTGTCCGTACGTGAGCGGCGCTGCTGTCTTCGCGGCAGCAGCTCGCCGCATGCCCTCCAGGCTTTGAACAGGGAAGGGGAGTTTCGCGTATCTCTCTGCGCACACCGGAACCCGGGGTGCGCAGGTTTCCCGCGAGGAATTCGTTCCGAGACTGTGAGGGATCAGCCCATGAATGAGTCCGTCAATCCTCCTCTCCAAGCTCTCCCGGACGGTGAGGCCGAACTCCGCCTGGTGCTCCGTCTGCAGTGGGAGGACGTTGCGGCACTGGGACAGGAGGCCGGCCGGCTGGCCGCGCAGATGCAGCGTCCGGTGACTCTCGACGAGGCCGCAAGCCATCGGCTGCGTACGCGATCCGCCTCCCACGCGCGGCCCGCACCGGAGCGGACTCAGCAGGGCGTGCCCTCCTCGGTTTCGTCGCTCACGTCCCGAACCCCCGGTGAGCATGCCCGGCAGGCCATAGAGAAGATCAACGGTACTGTCGGCCCCGGGCTCGGCCCCACCCAGACCTCGGCCTGACGGGCCGGCGGCCGCCCGACCGCGTTTGGCAAGGCGGGTCCGCGTACGCCCTCACGGGCGTACTCTGAGGTGCCTCGAGGACGTACGTCCGGCAGCCCTCTTGCCGTGCCGGGCGCACGCCCCGGCCGTGGGGGTGCACCATGACGCGACGCGCCGGCAGAACCAGGCGTCGGCTGTTCGAGCGCGAAGCCGAACTGTCCGCTGTCGACGAAGCGTTGAGCGAGCTGGTCGGCCTCCGCCCGGACGACGCGGAACCTCCCGAGCGCCCGCGCGGCGCACTTCTCTCCTTCGCGGGCCACGCGGGCCTCGGGAAGACGACCCTCCTGACCGAGGTCCGCCGCCGCGCCGCCGCGAAGGGCTGCACCCTGCTCTCCGCGCGTGGCGGCGACCAGGAACAGCGCGTCGCCTTCCACGTCGCCCGCCAGCTCATCCAGCCGCAGCTCGCCGGCTCCTCCGAGGCAGCACTCCGTCTGCAGCTGGGGAGTTGGTACGCCATCGTCGGCCCCGCGCTCGGCCTGTGCACCGCGGAGGCGGGCGCCCCGCCCGACCCGCAGGGTCTGCGCGACGGCCTCGACTGGGTCCTCACACATCTCGCCGTCCAGCGCGCCCCGCTCGTACTCGTCCTCGACGACGCCCACTGGGCCGACCCGGAGTCGCTGAGCTGGCTCGCCGCCTTCGCGCCGCGCGCCGAAGAGCTGCCGATGCTGCTTGTCGTCGCCTACCGGCCCGAGGAACTCCCCGCCCACGCCCAGCAGTTCCGCGGACTTCCCGGGCGGGCCGGACAACGTCCCATCGATCTCGAACCCCTCACGGCACCGGCCGTCGGCCGGCTCGTGCGCGAGGGGCTCGGCGCTCACGCCGATGACGCGTTCTGCCGCGAATGCTGGGCCGTCACCGCGGGCAATCCCTTCGAAGCCGTCGAACTCACGGCCAAGGTCCACGACCGGGGACTCGAACCCAACGAGGCCGGCGCCCATCTCCTGCGCGACCTCGCCGCCGCCGTCAAGGGCAGCGGACTCGTCACCCGCCTGGAGCGCCTCGGTACCTCCACCGTGCGCCTCGCCTGGGCCGGCGCCGTACTCGGCACCGAAATCCCGCCCGCACTCGCCGCCGCCGTCGCGGGCCTCGGCAGCGAAGCGGCCGCCGATGGCGCCGACCGGCTCCGCGACGCCCGCATCCTCACCGGCTCCGACACGCTCGAATTCGTCCACCCACTGATCGCCACCGCCGTCTACCGCGCCATCCCTGATGCCGTGCGCGTCGCCCTGCACGGCCAGGCCGCCTGGTCCGTCGTCGACGCCGGACTCGGCTCCACCGCGGCAGCCCGCCACCTCATGGAGACCCACCCCGAAGGTGACCCCTGGGTCGTCCACCATCTGCGCGAGGCCGCCCGCGAGACCCTGCGCGCCGGCGCCCCCGATGCCGCGTGCCGGCATCTGGCCCGCGCCCTGCGCGAACCCCCGCCCTTCGAGGACCGGGCCGCCGTCCTGTACGAACTCGGCTGCGCCTCCCTGCTCACCGAACCCGCCACCACCGTCAACCATCTGCGCGCGGCCCTCGAGGAGCCCATCGCCGACCCCGCCCTGCGCCAGGGCATCGTCTACCGCCTCTCCCAGGTCCTCGCCCACAGCGACCGCCTCGGCGAGGCCTGCGACACCCTGGCCCGCGAAGCCCGCCTCACCACCGACCCGCGCACCCGGCTGCGTATGCGGGCCGAGAAATTCATGTGGGACGCCTTCCGCGCCGACGAGTCCGACTCGCCCGCCCGCTCCCGGCGGCTGGCCCGCCTCGCTGACCGGCTCACCGGACGCGACCTCACCGAGCGCTACATCATCGGCCTGCGCGGCTGGGACGCCATGCTGCGCGCCGAACCCGCCTCCGTCGCCCTGCGTCATGCCGAACGCGCCCTCGACGGCGGACTGGGCTGGGCCGCCGAGGACCGTGGGTTCGAAGTCCCCGTCCTGGTCGCCCTCACGTTCCTCTACGCCGATCGCCCGGGCCGCGCCGAGGAGCTGTTCGCGGCCGGCACCGCGGAGTTCGAACGCCAGGGCTGGCGCGGTGCGCACCTCTCGTTCGCGTACACCCTCCTGGCCTACATCCGCTTCCGGCGCGGACGTCTGGCGGAGGCGGAGGACTTCGTACGGGCCGGGCTGCGGCTCGCCGAAAGGGTCGGTCCCCGTACGCCCGTCGAGTGGTACGCGCTCGGCACCCTCGTCGAGGTCCTGCTCGCCCGGGGACGTACGGACGAGGCCGAACGGGTCGCAGAGGACCACGGCTTCGGCGAACCGTTCCCCGCGGCCGTGACCTTCCCCGACTCCCAGACCGTGTACGGCGAACTTCTGCTCGCCTGCGGCCGCCCGAAGGAGGCGGCCGTGGAACTGGCCGCGGCCGGCCGACGGCTCGACCCGCGCGGAATGCGCAACCCCGCCTGGTGCCCCTGGCAGCTCCACCTCGCCCGCGCCGAGGCGCACGACGCTCCGGAACGCGCCCGGGAGACCGCACTCGAAGCCGTGGCCCGCGCCCGCCGGTTCGCCACCGCATCGGCGATCGGCCAGGCGCTGCGCGTCGCCGCCGAGGTCTCCGGCGGCACCGAGCGCACCGCCTTCCTCGAAGAGGCCGTGTTCCGGCTCGAGCGCTCACCCGCCGCGTACGAACTCGCCCACGCCCTCGTCGACCTCGGCACGCACCTGCGCCGCACCGGTCACCCGCGGGAAGCCGCCGAGCACCTCTACCGCGGTCTCGAGGCTGCCGGGCAGTGCGGCGCGGACGGGCTCGCGGATACGGCGCGTGACGAACTCGCCGCCGCCGGGTTGCGGCCGCGGCAGCTGCGCGTCATCGAGACCGACGCTCTCACCGCCCGTGAACGGACCGCGGCCGTGCTGACGGTCCAGGGACGCGACACGGCCGACGTGGCGGCCGCACTTCACGTCGGCGAACAGGCCGTGACCAGGTTGCTCTCCGCCGTCTACCGCAAGGTGGGCACCGATGCGGGGGGCTTGGCGGAAGCCATCGGAGAGGGTCTCGCCGACACTCCGGACGGCCCTCATGGACGGTGACAGACGGCGTCCAGGAGGCACCGGGCCCCGGCTCGGCCGGGCCCGCCCGGACACGTACCATGGCGGTATGTCCTTCCTCCGCCGCCGCAGCGCCGCCACCCCCGCGGGCCCGGACTTCGATGTCCTGGCCATGGACCCGGGGGACTGGCCCGGCAATCTCGGCGCCGGGATCCTTCCCGCTCCCGACGGCACCTGCCAGGGCGTCTTCCTGCGGTACGACCTGTTCGGCGGCCGCGGCCCCGCGATGATCATCGGCAATCTGCCGGAGGGCTCGCCGGCCCGCGAGATCGAAGAGGGCCAGATCCCCTTCGAGGTGGCGCAGCTGCTGCTCGCGCTGGAGAACGAGGAGCCCGTCGATGTGGTGGACATCGAGGACATGCCGGTGATGCAGGGCGACAACCTGCTGATCGTGCGCCGCCTCAAGCTCTCCGAAAGCCGTATCTCCTGCGTCCAGTTCGACCGCAGTGACAATGTCCTGGTCACCATCGCCAGCTGGGACCGGCCGATCACGGACGATCTGTACGCACTGCTGAAGCCGCTGCCCGCGGAGCTGTTCCAGCAGGGTTGAGAGCCTCGACAGCCTCTGGTCCGACGGTACGGCCCGCCGCGATCGCCCGCACGGTGGGCCGCAACGGCCGGTGCTGTGTTCCGACGGTGCTGTGTTCCGACGGTGCTGTGTTCCGGTTCGCTCCGCTCTGCGTGCTACGTCATGACGCCGGGCGGCCGGGCGAACAGCGTCGCTGCGCGGGCCGCCGAAGTGCCGGGTCCCAAGGGGCCGTTGAGCCGCCACGGAGCGGCATGTCCGGCCCGCAGATCCTCCTCGCGGTAGCGCCTGCAGCCGCGGTGCCAGGTCAGGATTGCGGACATCCAGTTCTCCAGTTCGTGGACATAGCCGTCCAGGATCTCCCGTGTCCCGCGGTCCAGGCCGAGGTCGTCGTACAGCTGCGGGAGCTCATGCGCGACGATGTGCTGGAACTGCCGCATCCGCGAGTTCATCAGATCGGCGACGATCGACATTCCCGCCGGGTAGTCGACGCCGAAGAAGTTCTGCACGACCAGGATCGCGTTGTGCACCTCGCCCTCGTACTCGATCTCCTTCTGGTACGAGAAGAGATCGTTGAGGAGCGCGGCCTGGTCCATGGCGGCGTTCTCCAGCGAGCGGACGGGACCGCTGAGATAGATCTCCTCGGGCACCCGGTCGCCGTGCCGGATCCGGCACAGCCTCGTCGTCATCTCGGCGCCGAAGGTGTGGCGTCGCATCTCGATGTAGTCCACCGGGTCAGGGATGCGGTGCTGAGCCTGGTTGGCCAGCTCCCACAACCAGGCTGCCGTCATGATCTCCACGGACTCACGGAAGGCGCGGCGGTCCTTCGGGGACATCGGGCCCGCCGTGCGCTGCCACAGGTCGTCCAGACCGCGTTCCATCGCGCCGGAGGGCTCCGGTGCCGGTGAGCCGTCCACCGGCATGAACAGCGAGAGACGCTCGTTGGCGGCCCGCGCCCCGGCCAGATCGCGGGTGCGCCCGTACGCCGCGGGGAAGAGATCGTCCCCGTACGTGCCCCAGGTCAGCCACGCCGACGACAGATCGAGCTCCTCGGGCGTCGCTTCCGGGTGGAGCCCCGCCGCGCAGAGCGGGAAGTCGAAGCCCGCCAGCTTCCGCTCGTCCCAGACGTGCGAACCGGGCAGCCCCGGCTGAGCCTCCAGCATGCCTGTCCGGCGGGCCCACTCGACCGTCCGGCCCCGCGATCCTTCCAGATGCGGACTGAGCGTCGTCTTGAACGGCATGAAGAATTCGGGCAGTTGGGACGGCCCCACCCGCTGGTGCGGCAGATGGGTGAGACTTCGCCACCGGGCGGCCTCCGCGCGCGGCGTGAGCCGGATGGAGGCCGCTGCCATCCCGAAGGCGTCCCCGGTGAGGCCGGGGCCGACGCGTGCCTCCTCGTTCATGTAGCGGCTGGAGCGCAGGTGCCACTCATGGCCGCCGGACTGCCAGTCCTGCAGACCCTTCACATAGGCGAGGACAGCGGCGGTCTGCGCCGGCTCGAGGCCCTTCTCGGCGCAGAGCGGCCCCAGTTCGGTGAAGAAGGTGTTCTCGAACTGCTGCAGCCGGGAGGTCAGCAGATCATTGACCGCCTCGGCCGCCTCCTGGGTCGTACAGCCCAGAAAGGTCTCCAGTACCAGTACGCCATTGCTGTTCTCGCCCTCGGCCTCGACCTCGCGCTGGTACGAGAAGAGGTCGTTGCGCAGATGCACACCGTCGGAGAAGGCGTCCCGCAGGACCCGCAGCGGCCGGGAGCCGGCGACGGACGCCGGGACCTCGGCTCGCGCCGCGTACTCCACAAGACACGCCGACCAGGGCGCGCCACCCACCTTGCGGCGCATCTCGATGTACTCGACGGGGTTGGCGATGCGCCCCTCGTTGATGTTGGACAGTTCCCAGAGGGACTCGTTCAGCAGATTCTCGGTGGCCTCGGCGAACCGGCCCCGCCAGCCGCCGGACATGCCGGGCACGGTCCGCGCCCACAGATCGGCGAGACCCGACTCGACCGGGTTGGTGGGTTCGGGTGTGCCCGCCGAAAGATCCATCGGCATGAAGGCCGACAGCCGGTCCAGATAGGCCTTGCCGCCGTCGCGGTCCTGGCTGCGCTTGAAGATCTCCAGAAAGTGGTCGTCGAAGAAGAAGACCCACACATACCAGTCGGTCACCAGGGAGAGTGCGTCGGCGTCGCAGTCGGGATGGGTGTAAGAGCACAGCAGGGCGTAGTCGTGCGCGTCGAGGTCGCTCTCCTCCCAGATGCCGGAGCCCTCCAGCATCGCCATCCGACGCGCCCACTCCTTGGTGTGCCGTCGTGCCTCCTCGACGTACGGATTGAGCCGCGCCGGATACGGAACGTAGAAGTCCGGCAGTACGAAGGGCTGTGCCATGTGCGCCAGGGCCTTTCGGTGAGCATCCACGCGCGAGAGCGCGGACCGGAGTGGACGGGCCAGCCCTACCCGTCGCCCGTACGGCCCACGCTCCACGGCAATTACTGACCTCTTCGGGGTGTTGTCGGGTGGCGGGTGAGGCTGAAGCCGGTGCCGGCGAGACACCCGTCGATGAGTTCGGGATGACGCTGGATGCGACGCAGTCCGCGGCGTAAGACGCGTTCGAGATGCGCGTCGTCCGTGAAGGCGACGTTGGCCAACGGACCGCGTCGCAGCAGTGACCACACGCCTTCCACCGGGTTCAGATCCGGTGCATAGGAGGGAAGTTGCACGATGGTGAGCCAGTCGTGTTCGGCAGCGTACTGCCGCATTCCGGCGGCCCGGTGGGTGTTGAGATTGTCCCAGATCAAGACGATCGGGGCGCCGAGTTGCAGGTGAGCACGCACGACCAGGTCGCGGTAATCGCTCCAGGCGAAGCTCTTGCGCCCTGAACCGGGATGCTTGCGGTGACGATAGGGCCGGAAGATCAGCCGCGATGTCTCGCCGGGCTTATAGCAGCACAGGGCCGCGATCGAGAAGCGGCGCCAAGAGCGTCCTCGCACCCGCACCACCGGCGTGTGCCCCCGCCGGCTCCAGGTGCGGGCGAGGGACGGTGTCATCGAGAACCCTGCCTCGTCCTCGAACACCACGTACGCCCCGAGCGCCGCCGCAGTCATTCCACGTGCGGCCACACGTCCTTCTTCCACAACCCCACCGCGTCGTCGTCCCGTTCCACAGCCCGCCGGGCAGGCGACTGCCAGGACCAGCCGTGACGGTGCAGCAGCCGCCACACCGCCGCTGACGAGCAGTCCACCCCGAACTTCCACCAGATCAAGGCCCGGATCCGTCCCAGCGTCCAATGCTGGTCCTCCCAGCCATGCACGGCCGGCCCCCGCGCCAACTCCCGCTCCAGTTCGGCGAACCGCTCATCAGATACCTTCGGCACCTTCGCAGGCCCCGACGTCGCCAGAGCCTCCATACCGCCCGCCCGCCAGACGCGCCGCCACCGCTCCACCGACCGCGCACTGACCCGCAGATCCTTCGCGATCACCGCGTTCTTCTCGCCCCGCACGAACCGCTCACCAGCCTCGAAACGGACCCGCTCCCGAGCCTGCTGCCCCTCGGCGGTCAACCCGCCACCCTGCGCATACCGCATATCACCGGCCTACCGCAGGGATCACCACCCGTCACCCCCTCCGACAACACCTCGAAGAGGTCAGTAGTCACACAAGCGCAGGGAAATGCGGACGGTGCGCCACCGCACCCCGCGGACGGTGGCACACCGCGGCTACTTCAGCAGGCGCACGTCGGACGCCTTCACAAAGGCGACCCGGTGCCCGAATTGGATCTCGTAGTACGCCTCCTCGCCGCGTACCACCCGGTGCCCGGCGGTGTCGAACGTCGTCGCGTACAGGTACTCGCCGGCAGTCAGGTCGCCGACCACGTACCGCTGGCCGGCGAGAAGCTTGTACGGCAGCGGCGAGATCGCCTGCACCGGCACATCTGCGGGGTACGCCGCCGGCTCCGGATAGGCCCGCCCGTACACCGGAACCTCCGCCACACCCTCCTTCGGCGTGAGCACCGGGCCCCGGGCGCCGACCGCCGTCGGCTGCTTGCGCGGGTTGTGGAACCAGGCCTGCTGGCCCAGGTACCAGATCGCCGTCCAGTCTCCCTGACGCCCGGCGACCGCGTACCGCTGGCCGGTCGAGGCACGGGCGCCGGTGTCGTTGACGTCGATCGTGGAGTCCTGGCCGCCCGGACGCAGACCGATGTCCTTGACGAGCGGTGCGTCCTCGGCGGGCGCGGTGTGCAGCCGGACCGCCCCCGAACCGTGCGGCACACACGCCTGCCCGGCCTGCACACAGCCCGTGTACACCGGCTGGTTTCTCAGGTAGCCGGGACGGATCGTCACCACACCACTCGCCGGTCCGGCGGTCGGCGTGAACGGCTTGCCGAGCAGCTGGAAGTAGTGGGACCAGTCCCAGTACGGGCCCGGATCGGTGTGCATGCCGCGGATGGTCGCGGCGGTCGTGCCCGGCACATTGTCGTGGCCGAGGATGTGCTGGCGGTCCAGCGGGATGTCGTACCGCTGCGACAGGTACCTCACCAGGCGGGCGGAAGAGCGGTACATCGCCTCCGTGTACCAGGCGTCCGGCGAAACAAGGAAGCCCTCGTGCTCCAGGCCCACCGACTTGGCGTTCACATACCAGTTGCCGGCGTGCCAGGCCACGTCCTTGAGCGGCACGTGCTGGGCGACGTGCCCGTCCGAGGAGCGCAGGGTGTACTGCCAGGAGACATACGTCGGGTCCTGCACCAGCTTCAGAGTGGTGTCCCAGGAGCCCTCGGTGTCATGGATGACGATGTACTTCACCGACTGGGACGCGGGCCGGTCCGCCAGGTCGTGGTTGCCGTAGTCGCCGTCGCCGAACTCCTCGTACGGCGCCGGGATCCACTCGCAGGCCACCGTCCGGGGGCACTCGGTGTTCCTCGTGTCGGCCGTACGCAGCCCGAGCCGCGCCGCCTGCGCGGCGTCGGGGGCGGCGCCAGGGTCGGCCGCGAGAGCAACCCGCTGCCCGCTGTCGGTGATGCGGGTCTGGCCCGTGCGGATCACGTCGAAGACATCGTTGGCGTACGTCGTGGCGGTCGCCGTGTCGTCCGCGCCGGAGAACCGCGCCACCGCGCCGTACCAGTCGGCGGGGTTCTCGCTCAGCGGTCGGCCCAGCTTCTTCTGCGCGTCCGCGAGCAGGGCCGCACCGCCGCGCACATTGGCGGCCGGACTGTCCCGCAGCTCCTCGGCGGAGATCCCGGAGAGCTCGACCGCACGGTCCAAGGTCCTCAGCCGGGCGGGGAGTTCGGACGTCTCGGGCAGGGCGGTATCGGTGACGGTCCGGGCCGGACGCGCATCGTCGCCGCGCGCGTCCTCGGTGCCGTGCGAATGATGCGGCGCCTCGGCGAGCGCCGTCCTGGCATCGGTCAGATGCATCGGCCCGTAGCCGCCGGTGACGCTTGCCGCACCGCCGTGCGCATCCCAGCGGGACTGCAGATAGGACACGCCGAGCAGCACGCTCTGCGGCACACGGTACTGGGCGGCAGCCGCGGCGAAGTCGTGCTGCAGCGCGCCGGACGAGGGACGCTCCGCGGTGGCGGACGGGCCGGCCGAGACAAGCGGCAGCAGCAGGGCGGCGGAGGCCACCGCACCCGCTGCCCTCAGCATGCGGCGGCGGGCGCCTCTCGGTCGTGCGGGGGCGGATCCTTGCAAGGCAGCCTCCAGGGACGGACGGTGCGCGACGGGCCTGCGGGGGTCGGACCCGACTACAGGGGTATCGGCTCCCGGACGATCCGTCAATCATGCTCCGGAGCAAGGAATTCGCACCTCAGCGCGGGTGTCGTGGAGTTTCGCGGTGAGGGGCCACGGGCCTGCGGGGCGTCAGTGGCATGGACCATTGTCTCTATGCGGAACGAGGGTTTCGCGGTCCCGGTGTGCGGGTCACGAGAGCCCGAACACCACAGTGCGCTGCTCGCCCAGTGTTTCGCCACTGGGCGAGCAGCGCGCTTCCCCCTCTGTGGCCGGTCAGCGGGTGCCGACCGCAGCGCGCACGGCCCGCCGTGCCAGCGCGCAGTCATCGTGCAGCCGCCGCAGCAGCAGCCGCTGTTCCTCACCGGCCGACAGTCCACCGGGCGGTGCCTGGCCGGCACCCGCAGGCGCCGCCTCGCGCATCGTCCGCTGCACAGCCGTCTCGTAGGTACGGATCTCCCGTGTCAGCACCAGCATCAGATTCACCAGGAAGGCGTCGCGCGCGGCGGTTCCCGCCTGCTGCGCCAGCTGACTGATCTGCCGACGCGCCACCGGTGCATCACCCAGCACCGACCACAGCGTCGCCAGGTCGTAGCCGGGGAGGTACCAGCCCGCGTGCTCCCAGTCGACCAGTACCGGACCGGCCGGCGACAGCAGGATGTTGGAGAGCAGCGCATCGCCGTGACAGAACTGCCCCACCCCCTGCCGTCCACCCGCGTGCGCCAGACCGTGCAGGAGCTTCTGCAGATCTCCGAGGTCACGGTCGGTGAACAGGCCCAGCTCGTGATAGCGCGAGATCCGGGGCGCGTATTCGAGCGGGGCATCGAACATCCCGGCCGGCGGCCGCCAGGCGTTGAGGCGGGCGATCGCGCCGAGGGCGGCCCTTACATCGGCACGGGGCGGAGCCTCGGCCGGGTGTCGTGCAAGGGCCGCCGCCCGGCCCGGCATCCGCTCGATCACCAGTGTGCAGTTGTCGGGATCCGCGGCGATCAGCCGCGGGACCCGCACCGGTGGGCGGTGCCGGACGAAGGCGCGATAAGCAACTATTTCTGAACGGAACCGCTCGGCCCAGACGGGCGAGTGGTCCAGTAAGCACTTGGCAACTGCCGTGGTGCGTCCTGTGGTTCCGACGAGCAGTACGGAACGTCCGCTCCGGCGCAGCACCTGAACCGGATTGAACTCCGGGCAGATCCGGTGCACCCCCGCGATCGCCATCCGCAACTGCGCGCCCTGAGGGCCGGACAAGTCGATTCTCCCGCTGAGGGGTTGGCCGACCGCCCCCGCCGGCCGTTGAGCCCGACCGGCGTGAGTGGGGTCGAGATACGGTCCGGTGCCGGCCGGGACAGCGGAGGAGCGCTGCGGCCGGGGCGGAGCGGACACGGAGGACGATGCTGTGTACATGCGGGTGACAGATCCCTTCGTGCGCCGACAAGTTGCGTACGCGGCCCCGCCCCGGCAACCGATCGGCACCCTGGGGAATGCGTCCGGCTGCCGGGCCGAGGTGGCGCGTTCCTACGTGACACCCGGTCGCGGGTGGCAGACCATCTGGCGCACCCTGGCGAACCCTGGCGAATAGTCGCCACCCATCTGACAGAGGGTTACTGTCAACTCAGCCGAGAACCTGGGGGCTTGACGTGACCGGAGAACCCAACACCCGCCTCTACGATCTGTTCGGCCTGGCCGGCTGGTCCAAGGGGGAACTCGCGAGACTCGTGAACCGGCAGGCGGCGGCCATGGGCCACCCCCAGCTGGCGACGGACACCTCGCGGGTGCGGCGTTGGATCGACATGGGGGAGTCCCCACGCGATCCCGTGCCACGAGTGCTGGCAGCTCTGTTCACCGAGCGACTCGGTCGTGTCGTGACCATCGAGGACCTCGGGTTCGTGCGCATCGGGCGAGCGGGTAGACGGCGGGACGTCCAGGGAGCTGACAACCCTGACGGCCTTCCGTGGGCGCCGGAACGGACGGCGGCGGTCCTCACCGAATTCACGGGAATGGACCTCATGCTCAACCGACGCGGCTTGGTGGGCGCGGGTGCCGCGCTTGCCGCAGGCTCCGCACTCAGCAGCGCCATGCACGACTGGCTGCACACCGACCCCGCACTCGCTCAGGACGCACCCCGTATCGACAGTCCCCTGCACGCCGAGCCCGCTGGGTTCGACCGCTATGAGGCCGCCCCCATCGGGTCGCAGGAGATCGAGGCACTGGAGCGTTCCGTCGAAGTGTTCCGCGCCTGGGATGCCGCCCGTGGCGGCGGGCTCCAGCGCAAGGCCGTTGTGGGACAGCTCAACGAAGTGGGCGGCATGCTCGCCTACCGGCACCCCGACCATCTCCAGCGGCGCCTGTGGGGCGTCGCCGCCAACCTTGCGGTACTCGCCGGCTGGATGTCCCACGACGTCGGCCTCGAACCCACCGCCCAGAAGTACTTCGTCATCGCCGCCCACGCGGCACGCGAGGGGGGCGACCGCCCGCGCGCCGGCGAAGCGCTCTCGAGGGCCGCCCGCCAGATGGTCCACCTGGGCCGTCCCGACGACGCGCTGGACCTGATGAAGCTCGCCAAGTCCGGCTCCGGGGAACAGATCCTGCCGCGCACGCAGGCGATGCTGCACACCATCGAAGCCTGGGCACAGGCCGCCATGGGCCGCGGCCAGGCCATGCGCCGCACCCTGGGCGAGGCCGAGGACCTGTTCGTGTCCGACAAGGGCGATGTACCGCCCCCCAGTTGGATGCAGATGTTCAACGAGGCGGATCTGCACGGTATGGAGGCACTGGCGTACCGCACCCTCGCCGAGCACGATCCGACCGCGGCGAACACCGCACAGAACCACGCCAAACAGGCGCTGGAGCTGCGCGAGGGCGGCCGCCAGCGCTCCAAGATCTTCGACTACATCTCGCTGGCGTCGGCGTGCTTCATCGCGGACGACCCCGAACAGGCCGACCGCTACGCAAGGCTGGCGCTCGTCTCGATGGGGGAGACCTCCTCGCACCGCACGTGGGACAGGCTGCGGGAGATGTACCGGCTGACAGGGCACTACGCGGGTTACCCGAAGATCCAGGACCTGCGCGAGGAAATCCAGCTGGCTCTGCCCAACAGCCCCTCCAAGAGGTCGAGGAGCGTCGAGATCTAGAGAACCTCTTCCAGCGGTCCAGCAGAGATCCAGCAGCCTGGATCGGTCCAGGCGCGTCCTACCACCGGAGTGGTTCCGCCGTGCCCCGGAAGGCGCGTCCTACCCGCCGATCCTGGCGACCATCACACAGGCGTCGTGTTCGCGGTCGTCCTCACCGAACTCTTCGACGACCGTCCGTACGCACTCCTGCGCGTCGCGGGTCCCGGTGAACCGTGGTCCCAGCGCGAGCAGCCGGTCCATGTCGCCCTCCGCGCATGCTCGTGTGCGCGTCAGCCCGTCGGTGTGCAGGACCAGCAGATCGCCGGGGAGCAGTTGCACCTCGGCCTGCTCATAGGTGGCGGCGGACGACGCTCCGAGCAGCACCCCGGCGGGCGGCGCAAGCGCACGCCCCGTCCCGTTGCGGAACAGCATCGGGGCGGGGTGTCCCGCCTGTGCCCAGGAGAGGGTTCGTCCGGCCGGGTCGTAGCGACAGCACACCGCACTACCCAGGGCGGGCTGGGCCGAGGTCTCCAGCAGGTGGTTGAGATGCGCCATCAGCGGCCCCGGCCGGATCCCGGCCACGGCCATTCCGCGCAGGGCACCGAGCAGCATCGCCATCGTCGAGGTCGTGGTCACGCCGTGCCCGGTGAGATCGCCGACGCTCAACAGTGAGTCGCCGCCCGGAAGTTGGCTCGCGTCGTACCAGTCGCCGCCGATCAGGGCGCTGTTCGTGGACGGCAGGTAGTGCGCGGAGACGTCCAGCGCGGTGGGTCCGTCGAGCGGGAACTGCAAGGGACCGCGCCAGGGCGGAAGTACGGCTTCTTGCAGTTCGACCGCGAGCCGGCGCTCGGTCTGCGCGAAGTGCTGTCGGCGCTGCAGCGAGTCACGGCTCTCACGCACGGCGCGCTGGCTGCGGCGCAGCTCGCTCACGTCGCGGAGGACAGCCCACATGGAGGCGGTGGATCCGTCGGCGTCGAGTACGGGCTCGCCCATCATGTGCACCGTACGGACCCGTCCGTCGGCCCGGACCATGCGGAATTCGCCGTCGATGGGACGGCCGTCGACGAGACAGTCCGTCACCAGCGCGGTCAGCAGCGCCTGGTCCTCCGCGAACACCATGGACGGCAGTTCGTCCAGGGACATGGGGCCGCTGTCCGGGGAGCGACCGAGGATCCGGTACAGCTCGTCGGACCAGTTGACCTCGTCGGTCAGGAGATTCCACTCGGCACTGCCGACCCTGCTGAGCAGCGAACCGGTGCGCTGGGCGTGGTCCGCCTCGTATGCGGCGAGCTCGTCCTCGAAGGCCTCGACGGCTTCTTCCGGCAGCCCTTCCTTGAGCTGTCCCAGGTGGGTGCCGAGATCGTCGAGATGGTGAACCGCCAGGTCGCACAGGGCCCGCTGCCACCGCCCCTGCGGGTCGTCGTCTTCCACCGCGGCATCCCGGCGCACGGCGTCCACGTCGCCACGCAGCCGGCGCGTCTGTGAGATCAGCGCGTCAACGGCGCCGCGCTCGGGCGGCTGCGGGGCGGGACGGTCCGCGAACACATGGGACGGCATGTCGTACTCCGATACAGGCGCGGCCACTGCCAGGTCCGAACTATCGGACCTGTTACGACTGTTGCACAGGGAGCGAGGGCCCGTAAGGGATTTGGCAACACTCGATACGGTGGTGCCTCTGTCATATGTCACAGGCCGCCCGAACACCCCGGGCGGCCTGGCGGTGCCGCATTGCACCCGGCGAGCGGAATCAGGTGCGGGTGAGTGTGGCCGCACCGAAGGAGACGTCGAACCGGTCGCACCAGATGCTGACGCTGGTGTACCGCTTCAGATCCAGACCGGCAGGCAGGGCGTAGTTCTGGTCACCCTTGTTTCCCTTGAGTTTGCCCAGGCTGACGTACTTACCGTCGTCGAAGACGCGCCAGCCCGCGGTGCCGTGCTTCACCGCGGCGTCGGTGATCCACACCCGCAGATCGGGACCGTTGCTCGTATCGAGATTCTCCAGCCTGAGCGTGCGCGTCCCGTCGGCGAGCTGCAGTACCTTCAACGAGCCACTCGTACGGTGCTCATGGCTGACCAGCTCGCCGGATGCCAGCGTCCGCGGCGGCGCAGGGGCCGCGTCCGCCGGGCCCGTGGTTTCGGCTGCCGTGGGGATCGCGTCCTGCACGGTCTCGTCCACCCACAGCTTCCACGGCTGGAACCAGTACAGCGCTACACCGGCCACTGCCAGGCCGACGGCCAGCACCGCCACCCCCCATGGCCTGCCGAGCCACTTCCGCATGCGTCCCACTGTCGTCTCCTGTCATCCGCCGGCCGCGACCGGACGTGCCCCGGTCTCCATTCAACGTCAGGAGGAGCCGCTCGGCAGGGCTGAGCACGATGACGAAAGTCTTACGTCGACGCCTTGGCCGACGACGGTCTCCGGCACCTGGAACTGCTCCACCAGGCGGACCGCCGCCTCCTGCCGCCGCGCCCGTTCCCCCTCCGAAGGCCACCCGCGCAATCCGGAAGGCGGGACAGGCCCAGGGCCGGGCATCGGCCCTCAGGCGGCGGCGGACCGCGCCGGCCACATGTCCTGAAGCAGGCCGATCGGTACGGCACCGTCGTCCGGCTCGTCGACCGCCCAGGACACATGGCCGTCGGGGCGGACGAGCGCGGCCGTCACGCCGGACCATCCGGCGTGCGGTTCCGACAGCGGAGCGCTGTGGACCGTGAGCCCCGCGGCGGCGTTCCGGGCGAGCTGCTCCAATGCCGGGCCGTCCTTGCCGGTGAGGTCGAGCAGGACGTGACGGCCGCCGTGCAGCAGCGTGAAGAGAGTCTCCGTGGAGTCGGCGAAGGCCAGGTCCGGTGCGCGATGTCCGGTCAACGGGTGTGCGCCGCTCTCCGCGGGCGGATAGCCGACCGCGAGGGCGGAGAGCCTCTCGGCGAGTACCCGGGAGAACTCCGGCACGGTGGCGATGAGTTGGCTCAGCAGGGTACGGAGCGCCTGCCCCTCGGTGGAGTAGCCGGTCAGCAGCGCGGTCTGCGCCCGGGTGCTGAGGAGCAGTTCCGCGCCGACCGGGTGCCGCTCTGTGTGATAGCTGTCCAGGAGGCCCTCGGGCGCCCGGCCGGTCATCGTCGCGGCCAGCTTCCAGCCGAGGTTGGTGGCATCCTGCACGCCGACGTTGAGGCCGACGCCTCCGGCGGGGAAGTGCATGTGGGCGGCGTCGCCGGCGAGCAGGACCCGTCCCTCGCGGTACTGCGTGGCCTGGCGGGTGGCGTTGCCGAAGCGTGAGAGCCATACCGGGTCGCGCATGCCGAAGTCGGTCCCCGCGATCCGTATGACGGTGCCGCGCAGCTCCTCGAGGGTGAGTTCGCCGGGCCGGTCGGGGCGCGTGCCGGCCGGGTCGCCGCCGACGAGGCGGTGGATGCCGCCGGACAGCGGGACGGCCATCACGCCGCCGTGGGGGCCGGACATGTTCAGGGGGCCCTGCGGAGGCTCGTCCAGGATGACGTCTGCGACCCATCCCCACGTCGTGGCGCCTGTGCCGGGGAAGTCGATTCCCGCGGCACCGCGCACGGTGCTGCGGGTGCCGTCGCAGCCGACGACGTAGGCGGCTTCGAGGGTGTACGGGCCGTCCGGGCCCTCGATGTTCACCGTCGCCCCGTCCGCGTCCTGGGTGAGGCCCACCACCCGGTGCCCGCGCCGCACCTGGGCTCCGGCCGAGACCGCGTGCTCCTCCAGCAGTTCCTCGGTGCGGGCCTGCGGCAGAGCCAGGGTGAACGGGAACGGTGTGTCCAGCACCTGGAAGTCCAACCGGTTCTCCAGCCCGCCGAAGTGACCGTTCGGGATGCGCAGACCCTCGGTGAGGAAGCGCTCCGCCACGCCGCGGAACGCCAGGACCTCCAGGGTCCGCGGGTGGACAGTGAGCGCCTTCGAGTGCGGGTCCCGCTCCTTGCGCGCCTCCAGGACGGTGACCGGAACCCCGCCGAGCCGAAGCTCCGCGGCGAGCCACAGCCCCACCGGCCCGGCTCCGGAAATGATGACCTGATCCACAGCTCTCTCCTTGGTCAGTGACCAATAATGACTCCGTCCAGTAGACTAGGTCGGTGACCAAGATGCAAGCGGGGAAACCCTCCCGGACCCGACTCGACCCCGACACCGTGGTCAGAGCCGCACTGGAACTCCTGGACGAGAAAGGTGCGGAGGCCGTCTCCATCCGCGCCATCGCCGAACGGCTCGGCGTCCGGATGAACACCGTGCTCTGGCACGCCAAGACCAAGGCGCGTCTGCTCGAGCTGATGGCGGATGCGATCGTCGCCGAGATGTCACTGGAGGATCTGCCGGAATCCTGCGAGGAGCGCGTCCGCGAACTCTCGCACCGCTACCGCCGGGCCCTGCTGGCACACCGCGACGGAGCAACGATCGTGGCCGGCACCTACGCCGCCGAACCCGCCACACTCCGCTTCGCCGACACCATGGTCGAAACCCTGCTCAGCAGCGGCCTCGCCGAGCGCGAAGCGGCCTGGGCCCTGTGGACCGTCGTCTACTTCACTCTCGGGCTCACCCAGGAGGAACAAGCCTCTCCGGAGGCTGTCGGCCACGGGCTCACCGGAGCGCTCGCCTCCGGCGAGTACCCCTCGCTCGGCAGGGTTGTCGCACATCTCGAGGCACCGTCCTTCGCCGAACGCTTCGACTACGGCCTCTCGCTCATCCTGCAGTCACTGGGCTCCCGCCATGTATGACGAGGAGCGGCAGTCCGTCCAAGCCGCCGTCGAGGGGGAGTTGCGGCTGCTGGACCCGGATGTACGGGTCTCGCCCGACCTGGTCTCCGGGCTGCTGGATCCGGAGTTCTTCGAGTTCGGAGCTTCCGGACAACGCTGGGACCGTACGACGATCCTGTCCGTGACCACACCCGCTCCGCGTGAGCGGCCGCCTGCCGTCACCGTCAGCGAGATGTCCGGGAGGCTGCTGGCCCCGGACCTCGTACAGGTGACGTATGTGTCGGACGAAGGCGGCCGCCGAGCGCGTCGGAGCTCCCTGTGGCGCAGGACGGCGCACGGCTGGCGCATGTACTTCCATCAAGGGACGCTGATCGTCCCGGAATAGCGGCCCGGTCCCGGCCGAACGCGCGGGCCGGGGCCATTGTCAGTGGTGGGCGGCACTATGAGAGCCATGACGACTTCACCTGCCGCTCATGCCGCTGCCGCCACTCTCGCCGATGCCGCCGCGTACACAGAGGCGGTCGGGACCGCCGCCGAGGCCGCTGCCGCCTACTACGCGACGGGCGAGAGCACCCTGGACGACGACGCGTACGACCGTCTGGTGCGCAAAATCGCCGCCTACGAAGAGGCCCATCCCGGGGAGATGTCGGCGGTCTCGCCGACCGGGAAGGTCGCCGGCGGAGCGGCGGTCGGGGATGTGCCGCACACGGTGCCGATGCTGTCGCTGGACAATGTCTTCTCCGCCGAACAGCTGCTCTCCTGGACCGCCTCGGTGGAGCGCCGGATCGGCCGACCGGTCGAGCAGTGGAGCGTCGAGGCGAAGCTGGACGGCCTCGCGATAGCCGCCCGCTACGAGAACGGCCGGCTCGCCCGGCTGATCACCCGCGGCGACGGGAGTGCGGGAGAGGACGTCTCGCACGCGATCGGCACCGTCATCGGCCTGCCCGACCGGCTCGCCGAGCCGGTCACGCTCGAGGTGCGCGGCGAAGTGCTCATGACCACGGAGCAGTTCGAGCAAGCCAATACGGTACGCACGGAGCACGGCGGATCCCCGTTCGCCAATCCGCGCAACGGCGCGGCCGGCACACTGCGCGCCAAGGACCGTGAATACACAGTCGAGATGACGTTCTTCGGCTACGGCGTGCTGCCGCTGCCGGCCTCGGACCCGGACCTCGCGAAGCGGATGGGGGAGTGGCCGCACAGCGAGCTCATGACCTATGTCGCGGGTCTCGGCGTGCACACCGCCGAGACCACCGCAGTCGCGCCCCGCACACTGAAGGCCTTCGACGAGGTCCAGGCGCGCATCGACGAGATAGCCGCACTCCGCCCGGGGCTGCCGTTCGGCATCGACGGCATCGTCATCAAGGCGGACCGCGCCGCCGACCAGGCCGCGGCAGGCTCCGGCTCCCGGGCCCCGCGGTGGGCCATCGCGTACAAACTGCCGGCGGTGGAGAAGGTCACCACCCTGCTCGGCGTGGAGTGGAATGTGGGGCGCACCGGCGCCATCGCGCCCCGCGCCGTACTGCGGCCGGTGGAGATCGACGGATCGACCGTCAGCTATGCCACCCTCCACAACCCCGCCGACATCACCCGACGCGACCTGCGCATCGGCGATCAGGTGATGGTCTACAAGGCGGGCGACATCATCCCCCGCATCGAGGCGCCCGTCGCCCATCTGCGGACGGGTGACGAGCAGCCGATCGTCTTCCCGCAGGTGTGTCCGCAGTGCGGCTCCGACATCGACACCTCCGAGCAGCGCTGGCGGTGTGTGCGTGGCCGCAACTGCCGTCTGGTGGCCTCGGTCTCGTACGCGGCAGGACGCGACCAGCTCGATATCGAGGGCCTCGGCGCCACCCGCGTCGTCCAGCTCGTCGAGGCGGGTCTCGTCGCCGACTTCGCCGATCTGTTCACACTGACCCGTGGTCAGCTGCTCGACATGGACCGGATGGGGGAGACCAGCACCGACAATCTCCTGGCGGCGATCGACGGAGCGAGAACGCGGCCGCTTTCGCGGGTGTTCTGCGCGCTCGGTGTGCGCGGCACCGGCCGCTCCATGTCCCGCCGTATCGCCCGTCACTTCGCGACCATGGAACACATACGGGCCGCCGACGCGGAAGCCCTGCAGCAGGTCGACGGCATCGGCGTGGAGAAGGCCGGGCTGGTCGTCGCCGAGCTTGCCGAACTGGCTCCGCTCATCGACCGGCTCACCGCCGCGGGTGTCAATATGACCGAACCCGGCGCGACATTGCCCTCCGACGCCGCGGACGCCGAAGGCGGGGAAGCCGGTCGGGCCGAGCCCGCCGCGGGCGCCGGCCCGCTGGACGGCATGACCGTCGTGGTCACCGGCGCCATGACCGGAGCCCTGGAGAAGCTCTCCCGCAACCAGATGAACGAACTCATCGAACGGGCCGGCGGCAAGTCCTCCTCCAGCGTGTCCAAGCGCACGTCACTTCTCGTGGCCGGTGAGAACGCCGGATCCAAGCGGGAGAAGGCCGTGCAGCTGGGCACGCGGGTCGTCGCACCGGACGAGTTCGCCGACCTGGTGGCCGGTTACCTCGACGCGAACGGCTGACCTGCGGGCGGTGCGGAGGATCAGTCGCGGCGCCCGACCGCGTCGCGGCTGAGAAAGGCCAGCCGCGCCCGCTTCTCCGGTTTGTCGATCTCGGGCCCGAGCACAAAACCTGCCCGGACCATCCGCTCGATGGCCTTCTCGTTGCGGGCGTCCGGCTCGACGACAATCCGCCGGTGCTCGGGGTCGGCCAGCGCGTAGCCGAAGAGCACGCTGAGGAGGCCGCCGGTGAAGCCCCGCTCCGTGCCGCCGTGGGCAGGCCCGATCAGCAGATGGACGCCGAAGTCGCCGGGCCGCACGTCGTAGCATTCGCCGACCGGATCGGCGTCCGGTTCATACGTCTGGAAGAGCGCGACCGGCTCGCCGTCCCGCTGGACCACATAGGCGTGGTGGGTGGTGAGCGAGTCCAGATACTCGTATATCTCCAGGACCTGCCCACGGCTGTGGCCGCCCATGCCCCAGAACCGGGCGCGTTCCCCGGTGACCCAGCCATGGATCAGATCCAGGTCGGCGGCGGGATCCAGCGGGACAACGCGGACCGTCCCGAAGCCCTCGACGGTCTGCTCATGCACGGCCTCGCGGCGACCGGTGGTGGGTTCAGAAGTCATCTCTCTCCTCGGTCAGTTGATTCCAGTCGGTGATCACGGGAACGAGCTCCCCGCGCAGCCACAGCGGCAGTTGGTCGCGATGGTGCTCATCGCCGGGCACACCGGACGCGCCGAGGGGGACCACCCAGAGGCTGTCCTCCCGCCGTGCGAGGTCCCAGACATAGCGCGCGGCCGGTCCCCGCACACAGCGGTCGTCGACACCCGGAACACTTGATGTGGACAGCACGCAGTCGTGGTCGCCGGAGAGGGCCGGCCACATCTCGTGCGGCGTCGCGGGCAGCGCCTGCCACGGCGCGAGCCGGTGCGTCTGGCCCCACGCCGTCGGCGTACGGTCTGCGGCGGCCACTTCCTCGACGGCCTCCCGCACCACGGCCGTCCGGTCGATCTCGGGCAGCGCCCCGGTCGTCAGCAGCCCCTCCAACGCGAACGCGACCCGCGGGACGAGCGCCAGCCAGGGCAGAAAGACCTCGGGGTACGCCGCGGGGCCGGACTTCCCGGCCAGCGCCTCCAGTGCCGGATGAGCAGCCAGCCTGCGCACCACCGCCGACCGCAGATCGGCGTACACCGCCGCGTCCGTACTTGCGGCGTCCATTCGGCGGTCCCAGATCGTCAGCCGGTCCCGCAGCAGAGCCGCCTCCTCGCTCAGCCCGTCCAGTTCCGCGAGCAGCTTCAACAGGGGCCGGGCGGAGGCGAGAAGAGTGTCCATGTGCACGGCCGCCATGTCCTTGGCCGTCAGGGCGTGTGGCTTGTCCAGCAGTTGACGGATGCGTTCGGCCCGGTGCGGTGGCGCGAACTCGACACCGAGCGGCGCGGCCAGGCCCCGCTGGTTGGCCATCACCGCGACGCCGTCGACCGCCTCGCGCGGCAGTGGCTCGTACCAGCCGCGCCACTCGTGCCCCGGTTCCCAGGCCGGCACGACACGCAGACGGTTGTCCCGGTGCCGCAGCGGTACGCGGCCCGCGACACGGTGCAGCAGTCCGCCCCGGGTGTCCGCGGCCTGTACGACATTGACGGGCTCGGCCCACCCGTCGAAGGCCCGGTCCACGTCGGCGACGGTCCGCGCCCGCAGCAGCGCGGGCAGTGCGCCGAAGCCGAGATCGCCGGTCACCCGTGGAGGTGTGCGGAGACTGATCGCCACCGCCTCGTCGGGGCCGCCGATCACCACGGGCCCGCGGTCGGTCTCGATCACCTCGATCTCCACGGGTGTGGCGCCGGCCACCGTGATGGTCTCGGTGTGGACGGTGGCGGGTCGCCAGCCGTCCGGGCCGAGGGCCTCTACTTCCGGTCCGAGCCCGGCGGCCGGTCTTCGGCGGCGCAGGCGCTCCCGGTACAGATCCTGATAGTCGGCCATGGCGTTGGTGATCGCCCATGCCACCGAACCGGTGTGCCCGAAGTGGGGGATTCCGGGGACGCCGGGCACGGCCAGTCCCACCACGTCGAACTCCGGGCAGGACAGCTGGATCTGCTGATAGATCCCTGGGTCCTCGATGAAGCGGTGCGGGTCGCCCGCGATGAGCGGCGCCCCGGTGACCGTGCGCTCGCCGGTGACGAGCCAGCCGTTGCTCCCCGAGGTGCCGGGCCCGTCGGTGGCGAACAGCTCGGTCGCCGCGTCACCGAGTGCGCGGGCGACTTCCTCGCGCCACAGCTTCGTGGGGAAGCCCGCGAAGAGGACGTGCGTGGTGAGCCACAGGCTCAGCGGTGTCCACGGCTGCCACCGTCCGGGGGCCAGTCCGGTGGCCGCGAACTGAGGCGCGCGGCGCGCCCCGTCGGCGAGGCCGGCGTTGATCCCGTCGACGTACCGCTCGATCCATGAGGCGGTGGTCTCGTCGAGGCTGCGGAAGCAGCGCCGGGCGGTGTCGTCCAGCCGTGCCTGTCGGGCGAAACGGTCCCAGGCGAGGGCGTCGGCGCCGAGGAAGGCGGCCGTGGTGCCCTGCGACCGGTGCCGGTCGACCTCGATCTGCCAGGCCCGGTCCACGGCGGCATTGCGCCCCTGGAGGAAGGCCAGTTCGGCCGCGTTCTCCGCCCGCAGATGCGGGATACCCCAGGCGTCCCGGTAGATCTTCGCGCTCACTCTGCTCCTCAGGTAGATTAGGTTAGGCTGGCCTAACTTAAGGTATGAGTGTTCCGGGAGACAATCCCGGACCTGTGGGGAGGAGTGCGTGGTGGGTCATGGCTGGGAGGGCGTCGTCCTCAAGTTGATGCGCGGCAAGGACTTCGAGTTCACCGTGACCGGGGCGGAGGAGGTCACCGAGCACTTCCGGCGGGTGCACCTCACCGATGGCGGAATGCTCGCACTGACCGGCGTGCACCCCACCATGTGGGTTCGCGTGTGGTTCGACAACGGCGGCAAACCGCATCAGCGCGCCTACACCCTGGTGGATCCCGACCCCGCCGCCGGACCTTCAGCCTGGAGTTCGCCCTGCACGACGGGTGCGCGAGCGACTGGGCGCGCAAGGCCGAGCCGGGCGACACGATCGAAGCGACACTCCAGGGCACCGGCTTCGCCACGCCCGATCCACAGCCGGCGCGGCTCCTTGTTGTCGGTGACCCGGCCTCGCTCCCCGCGATCAACTCCCTGCTCGATGCGGTCCCGCGGGTGCCCGCGACCATCTGGTTCGAGACGAGCCACGAATCGGACCACAACCTGCCGCTACGACTGGACCCCGCGCACCACGAACTGCGCGGGATCCCCCGCCGTGACGCCGGCGCCCACCTGGTCGACGAGGTGAAGGCCGCGCTGCCCGCCCTGCTCGGCGACACGGCCGGCGCGTACGTCTGGATCGCCTGCGACACCACGACAACCCGTGCCCTCACCACGTACATACGCAAGGAACTGGGCCTGCCGAAGGATCGCGTCAACGCCCTCGGATACTGGCGCACGGCCTGAGTGCCGGCTCAGTACCCTGACCACGATGACGACAGCCGACCCGCTGTCGGGCGCTCTGCACGAAGCCGGTGACCCGCCGCTGCTTCCGGCCGCCGTATCAGCCGTGTCGGCGGGCGGCCCCTCGCTGCCGGCCCGCCGACACGACGCCCCAGCGGCCGCTATCGCGCGACCGGCAGAGTCACGCTGCTGACGCCGGTCCGTACCGTCATCCGGGTCCCGGCCGGGTAACGGAGCGTGTAGTCGTAGTCGGTCGAGATCAGCACCACGCCCAGCCGGTGCCCCTTCTTGAAGACGTACTCCTGCGGCTGCATTCCCCACTCCAGCCGGTACTCGCGTCCCTGCACCACCCTGTTCTGGCGTGCGATGGAGTCGCGGTTGCGGGCGTCCAGCCAGCCGCGCGACACGATCTTGAAATCGGCGGTCTCGGTACGGTGCTTCGTACGGTAGGCGCAGCCCGTGTCGCCGGGGATTCCCTCGCCGTAACAGACCTCCCGCGATGTGTCCGTGAGCGTCCCGGCCGTCGTGCGGGTGTCGGTGCCGTAGTCGACGAGCAGCGCCGTCACATAGGGCGATGTGCCGTCCAGCGAGGCGCGCACCGACACCTCGGGCACCCCGTTGACCCGGACATCCCTCGCCAGCGGGCCGGTGGCGTACGCGAGACGGTTCGCGTTCGTGCCGTCCGGATCGGTCACGAGCTGCTCCGCCGCGACCGTACGACCCGCATCCGACAGAGACTGCTTCACTGGCAGGCCGGGCAGCGGCGACAGACCGTCCGTATTCAGCCGCAGCGTCACATCACGCGTGCCGCGCGCCGGCCAGTCCGACTGTTGGCGCCAGCTGAAGTCCGCCTGCTCGACGTCGACCCGGGGTGCGTCCAGCGCACCGTTGTCCAGGCCGTAGAGCCAGTAGTCGAACCACTGGTGCAGCTGGCTCAGCCACTCCTCCATCCGCAGCGGCATCGGATTGATGTGACCCCCTTGGTGCAGCCACAGCTTGCGCGGCACGTGATTCCTCTTCAGCGCCTCCCACAGCTGCCCGGCGTTCCTGGTCTTCACATTCCAGTCGTTGAGGCCGTGCACGACGAAGACTCCGGCCTTGATCTTGCCGATGTCCTTGAGGTAGTCACGTTCTTGCCAGAACGGGCCCCAGTCCCCGGTCGCCCGGTCCTGCTCCGCCGTCAGCCGGTCCAGGACGGGCTTGCAGATTTCGCGGTCGGTGCGGCTGTACACGTACTTGGCGAGTACATCGGTGTCCTCGCCCTGGTAGCCGCCGGGCGCCACGACGCCGCCGTTGGCCCGGTAGTAGTCGTACCAGGAGGAGATCCCGGAAATCGGCACGATCGCCTTCAGGCCCTCAACACCGGTCGTCGCCACGGCCGTTGGCAGGGTGCCGTTGTACGAGATGCCCATCATCGCCGCATTGCCCGTCGACCAGGCCGCACCGACCGGCGCTCCGTTCAGGTCCCAGCCCTTCGCGCGGCCGTTCAGCCAGTCGACAGCGGCTTTCGCGCCGAGCGTCTCGTTGCGCCCGCCGGACGTCGGGCAGCCCGTCGAGCCGCCGGTGCCGACGCTGTCGACCTGCGCGACCGCATAGCCGCGCGGCAGGAAGTAGTTGTCGTAGTACCCGCCCCAGGGCACCGAGGGCCCGGTCAGCGCCGGTCGGTTCTTGCGCAGTCGCGGCGCCGCGGCGACCGGCAGCCCGTCCTCGTCGAGGTCGACGGCGTGGTTGAGTACGTCGTTGCCGCCGGCCCAGTACGGGCTCGCCTCGATGATCGTGGCGACCTTGAGCCCGGCATCGGTCTCCTTGGGCCGCAGGATCCGCATCCGGACGGTGTCGCGCCGCCCGTCACCGTCGCTGTCCGTCGCGGTCTCGATGTCCACCTGCTGTAACACCGCGTCGGCGCGGGAGAAGACGGGTTGCGTCCGGTTGCCGACGATCCTCGGCGCCGGGTCGTCCGCCTGTGCGACGGGGGCGGGCAGTGCCGTCAGTAACGAGGCCGCGACGGCCGTGACGCCCAGCCTCCGTACCGTACGGACAACAGTGGGTCTCGCCATCGTGCCTCCAGGGCCCGGGAAGTGACGATCACGCGGGAAGCGCGCGCACATTCCACCGCGTGCGTGTGCCGGGCGCCAGACCCTCTCCGGTCACACGCGGCCGGTGGTGCTGATCGGATCCTTCGGGTGGTTGGGCTCCACCGGAGCGTGGATGGCCGCAATGTATGTATACATGCATGTATTGGCGCGAGGCAGGTCTTGGTATGAGTGAATCCGCAGGTCGGCGCGCTGGTCGGAGCCCAGCAGACCCTGGTGGGCGGGGGCAGACGCGCGCCGGCGGGCCGATTACCGTGGGGGCATGACCACGAACAACCGAGTGGGCAGCCATCCACGGGCCCGGCGCGACCTCGTGCTGCCCGCGGGCATCCAGGCGGTCGCGGCCGGAGCGAGCCCGGCCGGAGTGAGCCTGGCCGGAGTGAGCCTGGCCGGAGTGAGCCCGGCCGGAGTGAGCCTGGCCGGAGTCCGGTCGCAGGACGCCGCGCGCGTTCTCCTGGGCCCGGCCGGCTCCTTCTGCCTGTTCGCCGAGGGGTGACCGGAATGGGCAGCAGGGCAGTCGGAGCGGCCGTACAGATCAGGCGGGCCACCGCCCGGGACGCGAAGCGGCTCACGCGGCTGATGCGCAACTCCCGTGCGTACGAGGGTCCGTACGCTCCGATGATCGCCGGCTACCGGGTGGGCCCCGACTACATCGAGACGCACCGGGTGTTCCTGGCTGTCGGCGAGGACGAGAGACTGCTCGGCTTCTACGCCCTTGTGCTGTCCCCGCCGGAACTCGACCTGATGTTCGTCACCGACGCCGCACAGGGTCTGGGCATCGGCAGGCAGTTGATGGAGCACCTGGTCGGCGAAGCGCGCGGCGCCGGGCTCTCGAGTGTCCGTATCGTCTCGCATCCGCCGGCGGAGGGCTTCTATCGCAGTGTGGGAGCGAACCGGATCGGCACGGTGAGCGCGAATCCGCCCGCGGTGATGTGGGACCGCCCTGAGTTGGTCCTGCCGATCACCTGACCGCAGCCCGCGGGAACTGCCTTCTGTGGCATGCCTGGTGAGGTCACACGCGCGGCTGCCCCGTCTCCTCGACCACCTCGCGCCCACCGCTGCTGCGGAGCGCCGACGGAGGGCCGGCGGCTGGGTCCGCCAAGTCGTCCCGGCAGGCCCCAGTCGTGGCTCAGCGGCCGTCAGTCCGCCGCTGTCAGTATTCGGCCGTCGGTCCGCTGCCGGCCGGCCAGCTTTCGTTCTTTCAGGTGATCACGGCCTGTCACCGCATTTGAAGGAGGCGGGGCTGGCCACGATGCCAGCATGACCAACAGGAGTCGCAGTATCGCGCTGAAGCGCAGCGCCTCAGTTCTGCCGGCCCTTGCGGCGGCCCTGCTCGCCGCACAGCCGGTGGCCGATGCCACTGCGGCTGATGCCGGCGGGTCCCCGTCCTCGGCGGCCGAGCGGCGCGTGTCGGCGTATCTGGACAGCATCCGTGAACAGCCGGAGGAGCTGGCTTCGTTCTTCCGGGCGCTTCCCAAGGGCGGCGAACTGCACAGCCATCTGTCCGGTGCGGCGTCGACCGAGCTGTTGATGGACCTGGCCGTCGCGGATGGTCTGTGCATTGAGAACGCCACTCAGCGGGCTCTGCCCCCACCGTGCCCGGCGAACAGTCGGCCCGCCGCCGAGATGCGTACCGACGCCGGATTCCGGCAGCTGGTCCTGCGCGCCTGGTCGATGCAGGACTTCACGTCGGGCGAGGAGTCCGGGCACGACCACTTCTTCGCCACCTTCGGCAAGTTCGGCGAGGCGACCTGGCGGCATCCAGGGAAGCTGATGGCCGAGGTGTCGAACAGGGTGGCCAAGCGGAACCAGTTCTACCAAGAGCTGATGATCACCCCGAACAGTCAGGGCGCCAGGGAGCTCGCCGACCGGGTCGGCTACGACGCGAACCTCTCGCGGCTGCACGAGAAGCTGCTGGCCGGCGGCGCCATGGACCGGATCGTGCGCCAGGCACGGGCCGAAGCGGACCAGGGCCTCGCGGAGTTCCGGGCCACCGCCCACTGTGACAGCGCGAAGCCGGATCCGGGGTGTGCGGTGCCGTTCCGGTTCATCTCGCAGGTCTCGCGCAACAGCGCTCCCGAGCGGGTCTTCACACAGATGGTGCTGGCCATGGAACTGGCCGAACGCGACCCGCGGTTCGCCGCGGTGAACCTGGTGCAGCCCGAGGACGGGGCCGTATCGCTGCGGGACTACAGCCTGCACATGCGCATGCTCGGCCTTTTGCACCGCGTCTATCCCCGGGCGCACATCACGCTGCACGCCGGCGAACTGGCGCCCGGCCTGGTCAAGCCCGAAGACCTGCGCTTCCACATCGCCGAAGCGGTGAACGTCGCCCATGCGGAGCGCATCGGCCACGGCGTCGACGTGCGGCACGAGGACGGGGCGGACAAACTGCTGCAGACGATGGCGGCGTCCCGTATCGCCGTGGAGGTCCCGCTCAGCAGCAACGACCAGATCCTCGGGATCTCGGGTCCCGAACACCCCTTCCCGCTCTACCGGCAGCGCGGCGTCCCGGTGGTGCTGGCCACTGATGACGCGGGCGTCTCCCGGATCACCGTCAGCGACGAGTACCTGCGCGCGGCCCGCTCGTACGATCTGTCCTACCGGGAACTGAAGGACCTCGCGCGCGCCTCTCTCGAGTTCGCGTTCCTGCCGGGCCGCAGCCTGTGGCGCACTCCGGACGGCTACCGCCCGGCGCGCGAGTGCCTCGCGGACCGTCCCGGGCAGCGCGTACCGGGCCCGGGCTGTTCGGCGTTCCTCGCGGCGAACGCGAAGGCGGCGGTGGAGTGGCGGCAGGAGGCCGCGTTCACGGCCTTCGAGCGCCGGGTTCCAGGGCCCGTCCGCAACTAGGTCCGCCCTGGCCGCCGTGCACGCTCAGCCCCAGCCGGATCGGGCCGTCACCCGGTCCGGCCTCGTCCTGAAGAACGTCCGACGGCCATGGAGTGTCTGATGCGCAAATGCCTACCGGGCTTCACCATTGCGGTGGCTACGGCATCGCTGATCGTGTTGTCGGGATGCGACAGCACCCCGGTCGAAACCAGCGCCGCGGGCGCCCGCGCCCCTACTCCGGCGGCCCGGGAGTTCTCCGGCCAGGTCGATGTGGGCGGCGGTCGGAAGATCTATCTCCACTGCAAAGGAAGCGGAAGCCCCACGACTGTTCTGGAGTCCGGGTTCCACGACTCGTCCGACACCTGGAACGTGACCGACACACGACCGCCCGTGCCGAAATCCCCTGCGGTCTTCCCCGGTGTCGCAATGTTCACGCGTGTCTGCGCATACGACCGGCCCGGAACAATCCGCCATGAGAAGCCTCCCGCGCTCACCGCCCGCAGCACGCCCGTGACCGGCGCGCGTTCCCTGACGGGAATGGTCAGTGATCTCGACAAGGTGCTGACAGCGGCGAAAGTCCCCGGCCCTTACCTACTCGTCGGGCACTCCTTCGGAGGAATGGTCACGCGGTTGTACGCCCAGCTCCATCCGCAGCAGACGGCCGGACTTGTCTTCGTCGACGCCTTCGGAACGAATATGAAGCCGTTCTTCGGCAAGGACTGGACTGCCTACCTCGAGTTGCTCAACCATCCCGGTACAGCGCTCGACACAAAACGCGGATTCGAGACCATTGACGTCGACGGCGCTGTTGAAGCAGTCACCGGAGCACGGCGGCTGCCGGATGTCCCCCTCGCCGTCGTCAGCAAGACGAAGCCCTTCGCCGTTCCGCCCGGAACCCCGAAGTCTCTCCTGGTGAGTCTTGAGCGGGCCTGGCCGAAAGTTCAGCAGACTCTGGTGAATCTGGAGCCGCAGACACCTCATTTCCTCGCCACGGGAAGCGATCACTACGTGCAGATCCATGATCCTGACCTGACGATCGGCGCGATCAGGCTTGTCGTCGGCCGGGTCAACAACGGTTCGTAGGGCCGGCCTCTGCCGAATCATTGGAGTGGACTTGGTCTCGCTGCAACGGAGGGGGACTGCAGCCAGTCCACCAGCAGCCGGTTGACCTCGTCGGCGCGCTCCTGCTGTACCCAGTGTCCGCAGCCTTCGAGAATGTGCGAGGAGACAAGCCCCGGGAGGGTCGTGGGAAAGGCCTGGACGGCGTCGGCCATCCAGGTGGTGGAGGCGTCGAGCTCGCCACCGATGAACAGGGACGGCTGACTGATGGGCGCCCCGTCCCATACGGCGAGATCCTCCCAGTCCCGGTCGACGTTTCGGTAGCGATTGAGCGCTCCGCTCAGTCCGGTCCGCTCGAACTCGTTCACGTACACGTCGAGATCGGTTTCCGAGAGCCACGAGGGCAGGGCCTCGCCGGTGAAACGATCGGAAAGCCTGCCGCCTTCGGGGACAAGGAAGAAGCGGCCGGTGCCGGCCGGTTGCATCGTGTCTCCGGAGAGCCCGGCATAGAACCCCGCCAGCCACGCACGGATGTCGGGCTCGATCTCCGCCTCTGCCCTGCCGGGCTCCTGGAAGTAGCTGACGTAGAACTCCTCGGTTCCGCCGATCTTCGCGAGGGCCTGCGTAGGCCGGACCCCGTTCCGAGGCGCGTAGGGAACGCTGAGAAGGCCTACCGCGGTGAAGACGTCGGGCCTCAGCAGCGCCGTGTTGGCGGCAATGGGTGAGCCCCAGTCGTGGCCCACGATCGTCGCGGTCTCCTCGCCGAGGGCATGCACGACGCCGACATTGTCGGCGACATGCGCCAGCATCCGGTAGGCCTCCACATCGAGAGGCTTCGACGAACGCCCGTAGCCGCGTACGTCGATGGCGACCGCGCGGAAGCCTGCCGCGGCGATCACCGGGAGCTGGTGGCGCCATGAGTACCACGACTCGGGAAATCCATGGACCATGAGGACCAGCGGACCGGCGCCCTGCTCCACCAAATGGATCCGACCGCCGGGGACATCCACCGATCGGTGCTTCACGTCCAGCAGCGGCGTGGACAAGCGAGTGGGCTGCGACACAGGTCCTCCTCGAGGATTTCATCGGCTCTCGTACCGGAGGCGAGCGACAGCAGGCTGACCGATCGTCAGAGTCCCGGACACGACCACCTCTGCCCACGATCATTCAGTCGTGCCACCATGAGCGCGAGAATTCTTGCCGTTTCGGCAACTCGCCGACCGGGTCAACCACACACTCGCGGAGACTTCACCCGGGCGGCGGTCAGTGGCGCATGGTTCCGTGGGCTCCACCACCTTGTTCCCTCGCGCGCCAGGAGCGAGACGATGGAAAGCCAACTGCTGGCCGCTGTACGTGTGTTCAGGCTGTGGCGAGGACGGCCACGGGAGCGGTCGCGGTCCGCAGTTTCGCGGCGATGCGGCGTGGTCACTGCCGGGTGAGCCATTCGCCGTACCACGAGAGCGTCGCGTCCAGTGCCTCGGCGAGCGGGGTGTGGTGCACGCCAAAGGATTCCTCGAAGGCCGACGAGTCCATGATCTGGGGCTCGGTGTGCTGGTAGAACATCTCGGCGTACTCGGCCATGAACACCTCGTCGAAGGGGCCGAAGGGACGGGCCTCGTCGAGGATCAGCGCACTCAGGGGCCGCCCGACGCGCTCTTCGATCATGGCGTGGATCTGGCGGGTGGTGAGCGCGGGCGCGGTGGGCAGGTGCCAGACGCGGCCGTCGCCCTCCTGGCGTTCGCCCAGTGTGGCCAGGCCGGCGGCGACGTCATCGATGTACGTGTAGCTGTGCGCCAGGTCGATGTTGCCAAGGCCCAGGATCTCACCGCTGGTCAGCGCTCCGGGGAACACCGCGCCGCCGAGGGTGGAGTTGACCACGCCGGGGCCGACGAAGTCGGCGGAGCGGCCCACGACCACGCGGGCGCGGCCGGCGTGGTGGGCGGCGAGGTACTTCTCGTCGAGGTCGGCGCGCATGCGGCCCTTGCGGGAAGTGGCCTTCCACGGAGTGTCCTCGGTCATCACCGCGCCGCCGGTCTCGCCGTAGGGGTAGAGGGTGTCGAGTACGACCAGCCGCGCGCCACTGGCCTCCGCCGCGCCCAGGACGGCCTCCTGAATGCGGGGCATCACCTCGACCTGCAGGTGATAGCCGACGTTGACGCAGTGGTAGACGACGGCGGCATCGGCTACGGCGGCCCTGGCGCCTTCGGCGGTGCTGACATCGGCGGCGTACCGCTCCACGCCGGTGAGCACCGGCCCGTCGGCCTTGCGGTCGACGAGACGGACCGCGTGAGAGCGGCGCACCAGTTCCCGGGCGAGCGCGGTGCCCGCAGGCCCCGAGCCGAGCACCACGTGGAGGTTGTCTTCAGCAGGCATGGCGTCTTCCGTTTCTTCTGGAGGTTATGGTCACTCGCAACAGTTAGAGACTGTAACTCTTATGATTGTCTCTCGCAAGGGTGTGGGTCGAGGTCGTCGGCAGGCTCGCGTCAATCCCCTGGAGGTGGCAGCAGAGAACGCCCGTCGGGATGCGTCGCGCGGCGGGGAGAAGAACCGCCCCTGGCCGACGGTGCCCAGATCTCGAGTGCCCGCTACCGGGGGCAGGCGCGCGGAAACAGGAGACGGCAGCGCGGCGACCCGGTCGTGCCGGCCCGCGGCCCGCGGCCGGTGGCCGGGACTCCGGGCGGCTACCGCCGGGCGGCGCGTATGGGCCGCGGATCGTCGGGGTCCTCGCGGAACCGGGCGTGGGCTGCGCCGAGCCGGGCCGGGGCTCTGTGGCCTTTCGCTCGTGCTGAAGGCCCGTCCGCTGGTGGACGGGCCTTCAGTTCCGTATGTGTGTCATTCCGTATGTGTGTCATGGGGAGGGTGCGGCCGGGCCAGGGCCGGCCGGCGACGCGGTCCCGAGAGTGCGGGCCAGGGCTGTCTCCCGGCGGCCCGGGCCCGTGATCGGGGCTATTCGGCGTCCGGCCCCTGTGCCCGCACCTGCTGAACGTGTTCGAGGGAGTCGCGCAGGTCGCTCAGCCATGTGTCCGCGTTGCGCTGCACCAGACGGACGCACCAGGCGAGTGCGTCGCTGCGGCTTCGGGCGACTCCGCCGGCGATCAGGGTGTCGAGCGCCTGACGCTCGGGCTGGCGCAGTCGGGTCATCACCGGTGTGGACACCGTGGTGAACATGGCGCGCTTACCGCCGCACTCCACGCCCCACGAGACCTTGCGCCCGAACCGGTGCTCGGCCTCGCGCGCGACCCCGATGCGTTCGTCGCGGGTGCGTTCCCGGAACTCCGAGATGCGCCCGTCCAGGGAAGCGTCGCGTTCCACCTTGGATGCCTCTGCGGCGAGGTCGGGCTCCGGGATCCGGCCGACGACGGTGATCTCCTCACGGTCCACGGTGATGTCCAGGAGTTCGACGAAGAGTCCTTCCGGCAGCCGCCCGGCGAACCAACCGCGCAGCGCCTCTACCTGCTTGGTAATCATGTAATTCAGATTACGCCGCTGATGTGCGGGGGGAAGGGAGTCAGCCCACGGCGTAACGCGGCTCTGCCTCCGCTGTCCGGCGGCCGCAGTCCGAGGGCTCGCGTGCGGCCGGAGCCCCGCCTAGGGTTTCCGTATGTAGGAGCAGAACGGCAGATACCCCTTGCCCGCGCCCTGGAAGGGCACATGACCCGTAGCCCTTTGACGGTGGACGGCCGCCACGCAGGGGCCGGCCCGCGGAGCGGTGGCCGTCGGGCTCTGCCACGGGTGGGAGCGGGCCCCGGAGCGCAGCGCTGGGCGCGGCGGCCGCGCCTGGCGGCAGTGGTGAGAGGTGCGTGCGATGCGTGAGATCCTCCCTGCGCTCAGGCGCTGGTACGAGGCCGGAACGGCGTTCGGGCTCGCCACCGTTGTCGCGGTCAGCCGCAGTGCGCCGCGCGGGCCCGGCGCCGCGATGGCGGTGGGCCCGAACGACGAAGTCGTGGGCAGCGTCTCCGGCGGCTGCGTGGAGGGGGCAGTTTTCGAACTCGCCAAGGAGGTCGTGGAGACCGGTCGGCCACGGCTGCAGGCCTTCGGCTACAGCGAGGAGGACGCCTTCGCCGTCGGGCTCACCTGCGGCGGTGAGATCACGCTCCTCGTACGCCCCGTGTCGGCCGCCGTCGACCCCTCGTTCGGCGAGGTCGCGGCGTCCGTCGCCGAGCACCGCCCGGTGGTGGTCGCGACGGTGATCGACGGTCCTGCCCAGCGCGGCGCCACCCTCGCCGTATGGCCCGATTCGGTGTCCGGCTCGCTGGGATCGAGCGGCCTCGACGTGGCGGTCACCGCCGACGCGCGCGGAGAGCTGGCGCAAGGAGCGACGGGGCGGCGGCACTACGGCCCGCACGGCGAACGGCGCGAGGACGACGTCACCGTGTTCCTGCAGTCCTTCGCGCCGCCCCCGAGGATGCTGGTCTTCGGCGCGATCGACTTCGCCGCCGCGGTGGCCCGGATCGGCGCGTTCCTCGGCTACCGGGTCACGGTGTGCGACGCGCGCCCGGTCTTCGCCGACCCCCGCCGATTCCCGGACGGGGTGGAGGTGGTGGTCGAGTGGCCGCACCGGTATCTGCTCGGCACGGAGGTCGACGGGCGGACCGTGATGTGCGTGCTCACCCACGACCCGAAGTTCGACGTTCCACTGCTCGAGGTCGCCCTGGACTCGCCGGCCGCGTACATCGGCGTGATGGGCAGCCGTCGCACGCACGAGGACCGACTGGCGCGGCTGCGGGAGAGAGGAGTCGTCGAGACGGAGATGGCGCGGCTGCGCTCGCCCATCGGACTCGACATCGGCGCCCGTACGCCCGAGGAGGTGGCCGTCTCCATCGCGGCGGAGATCGTCGCTCTGCGGTGGGGCGGCAGCGGCAGCCCGCTGGCCGAGACAGCCGGGGCCATCCATCGTCCGCGTCTGAGGCCGGTGTGAGCGTTGTGCGGTGGTCGGCCACGGTGGCACCTCGCGGCACCACGACGGCGGTCGAACCTGCCGTCAGGGAGGCATGTGCCGGACCGGCAGAGCAACAGCCCAGCTATTGACGGGAGTTGACCGACGGTCGCAGAATGACACGTCATTCCGTTGAGGAGGGGACCGGCCGTGGCGCAGGGCGTGGTGGACAAGCGGGACGCGATACTGCGCGCGGCGGGCAAGGTGTTCGCCGAGCGCGGCTACCACGCGACCGGCATCTCCGACATCGCCCGGGAACTCGGTGCCGGGCACGGGACCTTTTACCGGTACTTCAAGAACAAGGAAGACATCGCGCGCAGCGTGGTCTCGCGCGCGCTGGGTCAGGTCATGGATGCCCTCGCCGACGAGGACCCCGGCTCCTGCCGGTCGTTGGCGCAGTACCGCGAACAGGTCCGGCGTATCGGCCACAAGCTCTTCGACCTTGTGGTGGCCGAACCCGCGCTGTGCCGCATTCTCTTCTACGACGCCATCGCGATCGACCGGGCCGAGCCGGATCTGGCCGGCAAGGCCATGGAAGCGGCGGCTCGGTACACCGCTGCCTTCATCCGCAACGGGCAGGACCGAGGCTTCCTGCGGCGCGATCTCGACGCCCATGTGGTCGGCCTCGCGGTGAACGGGATGATCGTGACCGGGGCGGTGCGGCTGCTGCATGCACAGGACCCCGACGCCATGCGTGATCCATGGATCCGCACGGTGGAGACGCTCATGTTCGACGGCCTCGGCTCCCGCTGAGCCGCAGGCCCGCAAGGACCGCTCATTTCTTCTGCCTTGAAAACGGAATGACGTGTCATTCCGGAAAGGGAGCGCGATGGTCCAGGTGGATGTCTTCTGGTCCTATGGGATAGGCGCGAGTTTCGCCACCGCCGCCGCCCATCAGCTCAGGACCGGCAACGGCCGTGCGGGGCACGGCGGCCGGTGGTCCAACCCCTATCTGATGGGGGCCGTCCTCTACTGCGCGGTGCTCTTCGCGCCCAGCGGTGCGTGGCTCCTCTGGGGCTTTCCGGACTGGGAGACGATGCAGGTCGCAAGCGGCCACAGTGCGCTGCCCGCCTGGCTCGTGGCGCTGTTCGCCGCGACGAATGTGAGTCAGGGCGTGCTCGGCTTCTGGGTTGCGGAGCGGCTCATCGCCTCGGGCCGGGTGTACGCGGCCTTCCTGCAGGCGGGGGTCGGGTACACCGGCATGTTCTTCATCCTCGTCCACGGCTGGGACGGCCGTGGGTACCAGCGCTTCTTCTCCGCCGACCGGGAGACGTTCGCGGCGGCGTGGCCCGAGCAACCCGGAGCGGGGGAGGCCCTGTCGCGTGCGGGCGGCTGGCTCACCTCGCCGGTCGCGCTGACGCTGTACGCCATGGGCGTCGTACTCGTCCCGGTCATGCTGGCGCTGATGGCCTTCTGGATCCGGTCCGGGCAGCGCGAGGCGGGCACCGAAAGCGTGACAGGCCGCATCCGCATCCTCGGCGCCGTGCTGGGGGCGGTCTTCGGAGTGGCGCTCGGCACGGCTGTCGTTGCCTCGGTCCTGGTGCACCTGCTGGGCTGGTGGCTCGGCGTCCCGGTCGCGGTCCTTCTCGCGGCGCTCCTCGTCGTACGACGGGGTGGTGCGGCCGAGCGCGTCTTCGCGACGCTTGCGCTGCCGGACCGTCCCGGCGGCCGGGGACAGCGGCTCCTCGCCACGGGGGAGTGACCTGACGGTGGCCGGCGGATCTGCTCGGCGGCCCCTGCCGGGGTAGCGGCCCGTGGCCCAGGCCCGGCGCGCTGCCGGACCTGGGCCGCTCCCACGGGACCTCACCGGCCTCGTCCACCGGTGCCGAGTAGCGTCACCCCGCTCCGCAGTGGACCGTGGCCGCCGCCCAGTCCGCATGGTCGTGGGCGTCGCCGTCGCCGCCGTCGGTCACCCGCAGCCGGAGCTTCTGTGCGCCGGCCACATTGGCCTCGACGGCGACAGCCGCATCCTCGTTGGTGAGCAGCCGGCTCGAGTGGACGCGCTCGCCGTCGGCGTAGACCTCGAAGACGACGCTGCCGTACGGGTCCGCCTCGTCGTCGAGACCGGCCTCGGCGGTGAACGTCGAGCAGTTGCCGCCCAGGAAGACCTCCACGCTCGAGTCGGCGTGCACGCCCAAGCCATGCTCGTACGCCGCATGGCCGATCGTGAGGGCCTTCCCGTCGCCGGGGGCGGATTCGCCGTTGCTGGTGTTGCGCTCGACCGGGCCCCAGCCGTTGTCGGCGGTGATGAAGTCCATCGTGGACACACGCACATCACCGCGCGGCGGGGGCGGGGTTCCGTCGACATCGACCGTTGCCCCGCTGTCCACCCGCGCCCCGCCGGTGGAGGAGGCGGAGACCTGGGCGGCGACGGGCCGCATGCCGTCCGGGGTCTCCTTGCCACGGGTGATGACGGCGGTCACGGTCGCCGACGTACCGGGGGCCAGATCGCCGATGGGGGAGGCGCCCGGGTCGGCGGTCCAGCCCGTCGGCGGGTCGAAGGTCGCGGCGACATCCTTCAGCGGTGTGTCGCAGCGGTTGGTTACGGTCAGCTTCGCCGGCGTGGACCGGCCCGCCGGCAAAGTGGTGTCATCGGCGGTGAGTTGCGCGGCCGGAGTGCAGACCACCGGTCCGCGCGGAGTCCCGGTACGGCCCTCCGCACCGGTCAGCGGGCGCAGCCGCAGTGTGTACGCGTACTCCTGGTCGGGCTGCACCTGGTACTGGGGCAGCACGGTGTGGAAGGTTTCGCTGACACCGCTGACGGCCTGGTTCAGGTGCAGCGTGTTGCCCTTCGGGTTCTTCCGCAGGGCGAACGGATAGGCGGCCCGGTCGATGCCGGTGTACGGAGTCACTCCCGCGGAGAAGTTCTGCGTCCCCGAGACCAGCAGGCCGCCTGTGCCGTCGGACAGGGAAGCCCAGCGGACGCCCTCGTGGTTGCCGTAGTCCTGCGGCTTGGTGTAGCCGGAGAACTGCCGGTCAACGTTGGTCGCGTACACGCCGACGGGAGCGCCGTCCGTGCGGTCGTTGTAATTCTCCTGCGGCCCGCGCCCGTACCAGGTGAAGGTGTCGTAGCGGTCCGGAAGCGTCAGGGCCAGGCCGATGCGGGGAAGGTAGGGCACCGTTCGGGCTTTGCCCTGGGCGTCGACGCGGTGGTCGATGCGTATCTCTCCAGTGCCCGTGACCGTGTAGCGCAGGGTCTGTGTGAAGGAGGAGCCCTTGACGCCGGGGGCGGCGGCCGTGCTGGGGACGGTGACAGTGACCGCCCCGTCCCGTTCGGCGACCTTGACCTTCCCCGGCGTGGTCTTGAGCCGGTCCAGTCCGGCCTCGCGCCAGGGGCCCTCCTCCGAGCCGATCTCATTGCTGACCGGCGGCCGCCAGGCGTCCAACTCCGGTCCCGCGCCCAGCAGTTCGCGCCCTCCTGCCTTCATGGAGATCAGCTCACCGCTTGTGCGGTCGAAGAGGTAGGAGAAGCCCTTCCCGGCGATCGTGATCCGGGTGCCGGTCTCGCTGGTCTTCACCTTGCCGGGCGCTTCGGCCTTCAGCACGCCGGCGAGCTGTCGACCGCCGATGTCGAACTGCTCGACGGCGACACGGTGTCCGGCCTTCGCCCAGCCGGTGTCCTTGGCCTGCACCGCCTCCACGGTCAGCTGGCGGTCGGCGCCCTTCGGGTTGGCCGGCGGTTTCGGCAGCTGGATTCCCGCCCTCTCACCGGGCTTGAGGGGGAGGGCTCGGCCGCCGCGGGCGAGGGTCCTGTCTCCCTCGGTGATCTTCCACTGCAGCCGCAGATCGCCGGTGCCGGTGAAGGAGCGCTCGTTGAGCACGGTGATCTTGCCGGCTCCGGCATCCGGGGCCGAGATACGCACGGGTGCGTGGACGGCGGCCATGGCGCGAGCCTCGGGCTGCACGGTGCGGTCGGTGGAGACCACTCCGTCCACGCCGCCGGTGCCGGACCCGTACGAGTAGTAAGTCCCCTTCGTGGTAAGGGTGTCGAAGTCGAGCGCGAGGACCGCGTCGGCGGCGGGGTCGGTCTCCAGCCGCTGCGGGGTGAGCGCCGCGTGGTAGACGCGGACCTGGTCGACTGTGCCGTGCGTCATGCGGGTGGTGATGTTCTCCTGGCCGTTCTCGGGGTCACGGCCGATGTTCACTGGCTGGGCGGAGTACGCAATCGTGCCCTCCCAGCCGGTCGCGGCCACCTCCTTGCCGTCCATGAAGAGCTTGAGTGCGGCGCCGTCGAAGGTGGCCGAGATCCGGTGCCATTTCCCGTACCAGTCACCGGGCACCTTCGCCGCGGCCGCGTGCCAGGTGCCGCCGCCGTAGACGGAGAACTCCAGGGTGTCCTTGTCCTTCATCTTCAGCATGTAGCTGTGATTGCCCTTGGCGATCACGGTGAAGTCGCCGGTCCACTCGGCCGGCTGGACCCAGGAGTCAAGTGTGAGGCCGCCGGAGACGGCGTCGAGTTTCGGGTCCCGGTAGACCTCCACAAAGTCGTCCAGGCCGGAGAGTGCGAGCGCCTTGCCGCGGTGCCCGGTGACATGGTCGGGCTTTCCGGTGACGTAGGAGAGAATGCCGTTCCCCGAGGAATCGGGGGTGGTGACCAGCGGCTGGGTGATGTTCTGCTCCGCCCAGTCCCAGATGTAGCCGCCCTGCACCTGGGGGTATGTGCGGACCACGTCCCAGAATTCGCGGAAGTTGCCGAGCGAATTGCCCATGGCATGGGCGTACTCGCCCATGATGATGGGCTTGGTGGTGGCCTTGGCCTTCTCCTCGAGGCCCGATGGTGACGGGTAGCGCGGCCCCCACACGTCGGCGAACGGGGCGTCGCCGTCGGGGGAGTTGGACTGGTGGTAGACCGGCCGGGACGGATCGTTCTTGTCGAGGAAGTCCGCCATCGCGTAGTGCGCCTTGCCGAGCCCTGCCTCGTTGCCGGTGTCCCACATCAGCACGCTGGGGTGGTTCTTGTCCCGCTGGTACATCGCCGTGAAGCGGTCCATGAATGCTTTCTGCCACTCGGGCCGCTCGGCCAGGCAGTTGTCGGGGCAGCCGTCGTGGTGGTGGGTCTCGATGTCCACCTCGTCGTCGATCCACAGGCCCTGCGCGTCGGCCAGCTCGTACAGATACGGATCGGACGGATAGTGGGAGGTGCGTACCGAGTTGATGTTGAGCTGCTTCATCAGCGACACATCGGACGCGGTGCGTTCGAGCGTCGCATGGCGGCCGGTTCTGGGGTCGGTCTCGGCACGGTTGGTGCCCTTGATCAGGATCCGCTTGCCGTTGACGAGCAGCTGCTTGTCCTTGACCTCTGTCCTGCGGAAGCCGACCGGCTGGGCGGTGGTGTGCGTCACCTGGCCGTCCGCGCCCAGGAGTTGCACGACGAGGGTGTAGAGGTTGGGCGTCTCGTCCGTCCACTTCGCCGGAGCGGCGACGTCGGCCCTGAGGGTGGCGGATGGCACGCCGCCGCCGGGATCAACCTGGCCCGACATCGTTGTCACCTTGCGTCCGCGCTGGTCGTAGAGCGTTCCGGTGACCTTGTGCGCACCGTCTGCCGCCGCGTCCTTGGCGGTCACATCGACCTTGGCGCTCAGCCGCGCATCACGGTACTGGGCGTCCAGGTCGGTTTTGATGGTGACATCTCGTACGTAGGTGGCGGGTGTGGAGTACAGCTCGACCGAGCGGAAGATGCCCGCGAAGCGCCACTGGTCGTAGTCCTCCAGGTGGGCTCCCGAACTCCAGCGGTGGACCTGGAGCGCGATGGTGTTCTTCCCCGGGCGCAGATGCTCGCTGATGTCGAATTCGGCGGGGGTGTAGCCGCCTTGGTCGTATCCCGCGTACGCGCCGTTGACCCAGACCAGATAGCCGCTGGTGACACCCTCGAACCGCAGGAACGTCCGGCGCCTCTGCCAGCTGCCGGGCAGCTCGAAGTTGCGGACGTACGCCCCGGTCGGGTTGACGTCGTGCGGGACCTTCGGCGGGTCGTCCGGATACATCTCGGTGGGGATATTGCGGAAGACAGGGTGGTCGAGACCGTCCGTCTGCCAGGTGTGCGGGACCTCGACGCTCTTCCAGCCGCTCCCGGCCGTGTCGTACCCGGGCGAGAAGAAGCCCTTGGGGACATCCTCGGGACGCTTGGACATGTGCAGTTTCCAGGTTCCGTCGAGCGAGGCGGTCCACGGGCTGTGGGAGCCGCCTTCGAGCGCGCTCGCCGTGTCTGCGTACGGAGTCAACTCGGCGTGCGCCGGCTCCTGTCCGATCCCGGTCGCTTCCGGATCCTCGAGCAGTCGGTAGACGTCGGCGGGAGGGTCAGCGGCACCGGCTGCCGCAGCATTCGCGGACGGCACGGGCGCCGCGAGCGCCCCGGCGAGGGCCAGCACGGCCAGTCCTCGGAACGTACGGCGGAGTCGGAGCATCAAGTGGACCACCCTCCTGGTGAGGTGTAAATCGCTCCAGAACCAACAGGACCGCACAGTAGCGAACGCGAACACATGCGCCTAGAGGACGCCTAGAGGTCCGATGCGATGACTTCACGGCCAGGAGAGAGAGGCGAAATGACTGTGCCGACGCGTGGCGGTGGTCGCCGACCGGCACCTGGCGGGGCGTGTAGCGTCGCTTCACTACTTCTGGTTCGGGGTGGGTGTTGGATGGTGGCATGGCAACGTACGTGCTCATCCCCGGTGCTGACGGCCGCGCCTGGTACTGGCATCGCCTTGTGCCGGAGTTGCGTCGGCGGGGACACGACGTGGTGGCCGTCGACCTGCCTCGGGAAAACTCCGCGGGGCTCGCCGAGCACGTGGACGCTGTGGTGCGGGCGATCGGCGGCCGAGGTGGTGTGGTGCTTGTGGCGCAGTCACTCGCCGGGTTCACCGCGCCCCTGGTCTGCGAGCGAGTGGCGGTTGACCAGCTGATTCTGGTCAACGCCATGGTGCCGGCCTACGGTGAGACGGCAGGGCAGTGGTGGGAGAACACGGGCCAGGCCGCGGCGCGTTCGGCGTTCGCGGTCCAGCAAGGACGCGGGCCGGACCCCGAGTTCGATCTGCTGATCGACTTCTTCCACGACGTTCCGCGGGAAGTGACCGAGGAGGCGATGGCTCAGGGAGCTTCCGAGCCGTCCGCGGCCCTGTTCACCCAGCCGTGGCCGCTGCGGGAGTGGCCGCATGTCCCCACGCGGTTTGTGCAGGGCCGCGAGGACCGGTTCTTCCCGATCGATTTCCAGCGCCGGATCGTCGAGGAACGACTCGGCATCAGCGTCGAGGACATGCCCGGTGGACACCTCATTGCGCTCAGCCGGCCGGCGGAACTGGCCGAGATGGTCTGCCGCTCATGAACCGTCGGGCGCGTAACGGTTGCCGGTCCGTCCGGGGGGTGCCTCAGGGGACGTCCGCACCTTGCCGTTGCTGATCGGGAGCGACGAGCGTCCGGGTGAGCGGGATCCGGGAGAGCGCGAAGACACCCGTGGCGATCATGACGACGCCGAGCAGTTGCGGCAGCAGCCACCAGCCGGAGCGGACGTGTTCCTCGTAGATGATGATGCCGAGGGCCATGCTCACCGTCGCGTCGCCGAGAGTGATCGCGGGCTGGGAGGCGACCAGGGGGCCGGCCTGCAGCGCGTTCTCGAGCAGGAAGAGCGCACCCGCGCCTGCCGCCGCGAAGGCATAGGTCTGCCAGGCGGTGAAGAAGGCCGCGACCCCCTCGTCGTCCAGGATGTGCATCGCCGCCTTCATCAGTGCGGCGGTCAGCGCGTAGCTGATGGCGGTGGCCGTACCCAGACAGGCCGCGCGGGCCCGGCCCTCAGGGCGTCTGAGCGCCGCCAGGGCGAGCACGACGACGGCTCCGGCGCACACCGCGAGCGCGGGCACCCAGCGGTCCAGCGGTACATGGGTGCGGTTGCCCGCGGGAGACGAGGCGGCAAGGGCGACGCCGAGGCCCGCCACCACAACGGTCACGGCGATCCAGCCGACGCGGGGCAGGTGCCGGCGCATCAGGAGCGAGGCGACGATCAGGGTGAGTGGCAGTTCGAGGACGAAGAGGGGCTGGACCACCGTCATCGGCCCGGTCGCCAGGGCCACCGCCTGGCAGACCGCGGCGGCGATGACGGCGAGGATCCCGGTCAGCCAGACGGGGCGCCGCAGCAGATCGAGCATCAGCCCGGCGCGGAAGCCGTCGGAGCGGGGCACGCTGACGGCCGCCCGGCGCTGCAGCACCGTGGCGACGGCGTTGCAGAGTGCCGCGCCGAGCGCGAAGAAGACCGGCAGCAGGGTGCGCACCGTGGTCGGCCTCCGGAGGTCAGCGGTCGTCGAGGTACAGACCGGATGCGGGCTGTGAGAACAGTCGTCGGGCGTTCGCGTCGAGACCGGCGAAGCCTTCGACCAATTGCGCCGCGACGCGCCAGTCGCCGTCGTTCCCGTCTCCTGGCCGCCCGTTGGCCGGAGTGTCATCCGTTGACTCGGACGGCCGGCCGTCACCCGGTGCCTTACCGGGCTCGAGCGGTGGAGCGAACTCCCAGACGTGGAACGCCTTTCCGGTGAAGGTGTCGCTCACCGGCGATCCGTCGAGCCGGTGTCGCAGAAAGAAGTCCAGGCGGGTGTGGGCGCGCCAGCGGCCGTCGGGCAGCCGCTCCGGCCGGGACATCTGCTCCATGGTGTGGGCTTCGTCGAAGAACTCGGCACGGGCCTCGAGGAAGTCCCGCAGCCCCTGCTCGCCCTGCCAGATCAGTCCGTCGACGAAGCCCGAACGGAAGTCGTCGGTGAGAACTGCCTCGCGCATCCGCTCCGCCGGCGCATGGGCCTGCAGCAGAGCGAAGTACCGCTCGATCGTGTCCCAGATCAGCGGTGCAGCGCGCTCGGAAAGACATGCGACCTCCCATGTTCCGGATCGGTCCGGCGGCCGGCACCGCCGCCGGAACGGGCCGTCTGCACTTTCCTGCCATGGTGGCCCCGGACCGCCTTTCCCCGCGATCCGGACCGCCTTCCCCCGCGATCCGATCCGGACCGGCCGGGCTGCGGACCGGCGACCGTGAGCCGACAATGGGACGAGGGCGCCCGCCCGACCCACTCGCGACGATGCGACTGAGTCGGCTGAGAGGAATGTGCGCATGCGCGCAGAGACGTCATCGGCCGCGCGGAAAGGGGCCTTCACCGCGGTCGCGGTCGCGTTGTTCTGCATTCAGGTCGACTTCTTCGCTCTGAACCTCGCCATCCCAGGAATCGCGGACGAGTTCGGCGTATCGCCTTCGGCCGCCCAGTGGACCCTCTCCGCGTACATGCTCGCTCTCGGCTGCTTCTTCATCGTGGGCGGCAGACTGGGAGACGTCTTCGGGCGGCGGGGCATCCTGCTCGTCGGAATCGCGCTGTTCGCGGCCGGTTCCGTGGGGTGCGTGCTCGCTCCCCGGCTGGCGGTGCTGGTGGCCGCCCGGATCGTCCAGGGCATTGGTGCCGGCCTTGTCTTCCCGGTGTCCGTCGCCGTGGTCAGCAATGCCTTCCCTCAGGAGAGCCGGGCCCGCGCGCTGGGCGCCGCCTTCGGTATCGCCAACATCGGCACCGCACTGGGCCCGTTCGTGGGCGGCGGCTTCACCGAAGGTCCTGGCTGGCGCTGGATCTTCTGGCTGCTCGCGCTGCTCAGCACCCTGGGGCTCCTCATCGCGGTCGTGTACGTCCCCGACTCACGGGACACCTCGGCGCCCCGCCAGCTCGATCTGATCGGATGCGGCACCATCGTGTGCTGTCTGGCCGCCCTCACGCTGGCGGTGGAACGCGGCAGCGCCTGGGGCTGGGACAGCGCCCGCACCCTCACACTCTTCGGGGCCGCGGTGCTGACGGGCGGCCTCTTCCTGCTGCGCGAACGGCTGGCCCGGCATCCGCTGGTCGACCTGCGCCTGTTCCGCAACATCCCGTACGTCCTGGTGACCGGCATGGGCACGGTCGCCAACATGGGCTACGCCGTCACGGTGTTCCTGGCGACGCTCTATCTCCAGGGCGTGCGTGGCCTGTCCCCGCTCATGGCGGGGGTCGTGTTCCTGGCCCCTGCGGCAGTCGTGGCTCTGACCGGGCCGCTGGGGGCCCGGCTGGCACCGCGGATGCGTCCCACGGCGGTAATGGCCCTCGCCGGAGCGATCGCCGGGACGGGGATGATCGCGCTCGGCAACGTCACGGCATGGTGGCTGTACGTCCCCGTGTTCGCCTGGTGCGGGCTCGGCCTCGGGCTGGGCTGGACCTTCTCCAGCGTCGCCACCCAGCAGGTCGTACCACCCGCCCGCGCGGGCGAGGCGTCCGGCGTCCTGCTGACCTTCCTGGTCACCCTGGGTGCCGTCGCCCTCGCGGCCGCGGCGGCCACGATCACGGCGATGGCCCCGGAGTATCCGCCCGAGGACGCCTACGACGCGATCCTGCGCGTGGGCGGAGCCGTGATCCTGCTGGCGTCCGTCGTCGTCATGGCCGTACGCCACCGGCTCGTCGTCCACGGCAAGGTCCCGGCGCTGTCCATGCACGCGCCCTGGCCGCCCGCGGACGCGGGCGGCAGTACCCGTGAGGCCCGGCCGTGACCGGCACACGCACTGCCCAACCGCGGAAGGCTCGTCACCCATCCGCCTGGCGATCCGCCTGGCGCAATCCGGAGAGGGCACCGATCGTGCGCCGGGCTGTCCGGGTGACCGCGGCCGCCTGTGCCGGCTTCTATCCGTTCGTGTACGGGATGGATCGGCCGGCGACCGCGCTGTACGCCCTGTTCGGGCCGGTGGCGCTCGGGATGCTGTCACCGATCCCCGGGTCCGGGCGGCAGCGGGCGGCCGTGATGCTGCGCGCGCTGCCGGTGGGCCTGGTGCTGGTCGCGCTGGGGACGATGCTGGCCGTACACACCTGGGCGGCGGTCATCGGGATGCTGGTCGTCGGATTCGTCCTCGCCTTCGCGGCGGTGGCGGGGCCCCGCCCGGCCGGCGCGGCACCCGGGCTCCAGCTCTTCTACATCCTGGCCTGCTTCCCGCCCTACGCGCCGGAAGCTCTCGGGGAGCGGCTGACCGGTCTTACCCTGGGCGTGCTGCTGCTCGTCGCCTGCGAGCGCTTCCTGCTGCCCGAGCCGCCGACCACCTCGTACCGGGAGAGCCTCGCGGACGCCATCGCGATCGCGGGCCGCGCCGCCGCGGATGCAGCCAGGGGCCGGCCCGCCGAGGCGGCCGCCGGTGCGGCGGACCGGCTCAGGGCGACCGGCCGGGAGTTGCGGTTTTCCCAGATTCCGCCCGCCGAACGGCCCGCCGGGGCAGGGCGGGTGGACCGGGCCCTGACACAGGCCGGGTCCGCCGCGCGCCGACTGCTGGACCTACTGGCGCGGTTGGGCGAGACCACGGCGCTCGTCGGCACGGCCGCCACTGGCACGATCGGCCGCGGCGCGGGCGCCGACACTGCCTCGGCCGATCTCCTCGACCGCATCGCGGCACTCTGCGCCGCCACCGCGCCAGCCCTGCGCGCCGGCCGGTTGCCCCCGCAGCCCGGGTCCCCGGACCTGGAGACGGCGATACGGGACTTCCAGGCCCTGCGAATCACGCAGGCGACGGGACCGCCGAAGGACGTGCTCCCCCTCCCGCTGCTCCGCCGTCAGGCCGCGGTCCTGGCCACGGCCGAGTCGGCCCGGGTTCTGGAGACCGCCGTACGGGTCGCTCTGGACGGCAGGCGCACGCCGCCGATCCAGCCGCGCGAACTCTTCTGGTATGCCGACATGCGTACCTCCCTCCTGTGGTGGCGGCGCCTCGCCGGCAATATGACGCTGCATTCGGTCCAGTTCCAGAACGCCATCAGGACCGCCTTCGGGCTGGGCGCCGCCCGGCTGGTGGCAGGCTCCCTGGATCTGACCCACGGCTTCTGGGTGCTGCTCGCCGTGCTCACTCTCAGCCGTACCACTGCCGCGGAGACCTGGAAGGCCGTGCGTCCGGCGCTGTTCGGCACCCTCGTCGGCGCGGTCGCGGCGGGCACACTGCTGCTCGTCGTGGGACGGCACACCGATGCCTTCGCGCCGGTCCTCGCGCCCTGCATGCTGGCCGCGTTCGCGCTCGGGCCACTGTTCGGGATCGCCTGGGCGCAGGCTCTGTTCACGCTCGTGGTGTCAGCAGCGTTCGCCCAGATCGCCCCCGCTTCCTGGCAGCTGGCCGCGGACAGGATCGTGGACGTTCTCGCGGGCAGCGTGATCGGTCTGCTGTGCGGGCTGCTCGCCTGGCCGGCCGGTGCCCGGCACGAGGTGCGAAGAACCATGGCCGCGCTGCTGCATTCCTCCGGCCCGCTGATCACCGGGACTGTCGGGGTGCTCCTGGCCACGCCGCCAGGAGCGGCACCTCTGCCGCCCACGCTCCCCCTCCTGCACCGGCTGCGCCTTGCCGAGGCCGCGTACCTGCAGTACCGGAGCGAACCGAGCGATCCGTCGGCCGTGCTCATGGACTGGCATGCCGTGCTCATCGCGGCGAACCACATCCTGGTCGGTGCTCAATGGCTGCCCCGCTTCGATCAGCCCACGGTCGCCGTCACCCCGGAGGCCGCCGCATGGGCCCGTACGACGGCCGAACGGCTCGTACTGGCAGCCGAACGGCTCGCGGCGCTCTGCGCCGGGGAGAGGCAGCCGCCTGCGCTCCCGGCGTACCGCAGACCTCCCGATGTACCGGGCGGCGGCGCACCCCTGCCCATGCTGATCGACCTCGAGCACTGGCTGAGCAGCCTCACCGCGCAACTCGCCCGCATCGAGAGCTCGGTGCCGCCCTCATGGCGAGGAGCGGCGGTCGGACGAAGTTGACCTCGGCCTAACCGCTACTCCTCGGTGCGCCGTGGGGGGTCCTGCTCATGAGGCCTTTGCACGCCTCAATCGGCGTACTCCGAAGGGCGACTGACGAAGCGACTCATTGACTTCGCCCATCGGCACTGATTCAGTGGCTCAGCCACTCATCCACTGAACAGCGAAGGAGGGACGGCATGGAGGCGCTGCCCCGCGAGACCATCGTCGATGTCCTGGAGACCCGGCTGCGCGAGGACATCCTCGCCGGGCGGCATCCGGCCGGCAGCTATCTGCCGCCGGAGCGCCAACTCGCCGACGGATACGGCGTCACCCGTACCACCCTCAAGCACGCCTTCGGCCGCCTCGTCCAGGCAGGACTGCTGGAGACGCGGCACGGAGTGGGCACACGGGTGCGCGACTACGCGCGACTCGGCGGTGCCGATCTGCTGCCCATGCTGGTGAGGCACAGCCCGGACTGGATCGGTGAAATCTTCGAAGTGCGGCGCAGCATCGGCGCGTTGATCGCCGAGCGAGCAGCGGCCCGCGCCACCGAGGAGCACCGGGCCGAGCTGCGCGCCCTGCTGGCGGCGGTGCGGGTGGCCGAGGGCGGAGACGCGGTGCAGCTCGCGGACATCGAGGTGCACCGGGCGCTGGCCCGTGCCACCGGGAATCGTGTGTACGTGCTGCTGACCAACACTCTCTTCAACGCCTACTTGCCGGTGCGGGCCGCCCTCGTGGGCCCCTTCACCAGCCCCGATGCAGCACACGCCAGGCTGCAACCCGTGGTCGAAGCCGTGGCGGCGGGCGACGGGAGTGGCGCTCGGCGAGCCGCGGAGACATATCTGACGGCAACGGAGCGGATCATGCTGGAGGGCCTCGCATGAGTACACGTACGCGGAGGAGAACCATGGGCACGAGGGGCACCGCTTTCCGGGAGACCATGCTCGGCACGGTCAGGCTGGAGGGGGAGGACCGGGCCCGCGCGGTCCGCCTCGACCTGAGCGCGGCCGCGGACCGCGTGCTGCGCCCCCGCGGCACGACCGAGGCGCGGATCACCGGCCGGATACGAATCGCCGGATGCGCCGACGACCCTTGCGCCGAGGGAGAGTTGGAGATCTCGCCGCTGGCCAGGCGGCGGATCCGCTACCGGATCTCCTTCACGGCCGGGGACCGCCGCCTGACCCTCGACGGCTGGAAGTCCGTGACGCCGCGCAGGCCGCTGACGTCGATGACGGTGCTGCCGTTCACGCTGTACGAGGAGGGAGCGCGCGCAGGCGAAGGCACCCTGCGCTTCCCGGTGACGACGGGGCTCGTGCCCTTCCTCGCGAGCTTCCGGTTCCCGTGGCAGGAGGACGCGGGTTCACACCTGGCGCCGCGCTGGAACGGCGAGCCGGGCCGCACCGAAGTCTGGTACACGACCCTGACCGACCCCGCGACCGGCACCGGACTGTGGCTGCACCACGAGCTCACCGCGCCCGCGGACGGATCCGAGGCATTCGCGCACGGCTGGGCCGCCGTGTTCCCCAAGGACGGTCCGGTACGGCACGCCCGCTTCGGCCCCGCGAAATGGACCGGGACCGGGGACGGCTTCACCGCGGACGGCGTCTCCGCAGGGCCCGGACGGCTTTCCGGCTCGGCGGGCGACATACGCTGGGATCTGGCCGAACAGGCCGAGGGGGCAGCGCTGTTCACCTTTCCCCGCTGGTCCTGGCGTCGCCCCCTGCTGCCGGCGGCGCAGATGCTGCCGGCCGCCCGGGCCTCGTACGGCGGGACATTCTCGTACGAGAACACGACCGTGACGCCGGTCGGCGCGCCCGGAGCCTCCGCCCGGATCTACGGCCACGGCAACGCGCGCCGCTGGGCCTGGCTGCACGCGGATCTCGGCGCGGGCGATGTGCTGGAGATCGTGGCGGCGGTCTCCATGCGGCCCGGACTGCGCCGGCTGCCGCCGCTGGTCTTTCTGCGGCTGCGCCGGGGCGGCCGTACCTGGCCGCGGCGGGCCGAGCGCACGGCGGTCGGCTGGGCCGGGCTCGGGCGGTTCCGTTCCGCCATCGGGCTGCCCACCTGGACGGTGACCGGCCGCGCGGGCCTGCGCCGCATCCGCGTCGAGGTCACCCAGCCCGAGGACCGCACGCTCGCGCTCGCCTACACCGACCCGGACGGCTCCCACGCGATCTGCCGCAACAGTGAAAGCGCCGACGCGCACGTCCTGTTGCAGCGCTGGTGGTGGGGCGGCTGGCGCACCGAGGCCGAGTGGACCCTGGCCGGCACGGCGCACGCGGAGGTGGGCACGCGATGAGTCTCGACGGTCTCGTGGCCGCGCTCATCGCCGACGACGGCACCGCCGGCTGGCCCGCCCGGGTCCCCGGCAGGCTGGAGGCCGTCATCGGCTCGATGCCCCCGCATGCCCGTGCCGGGGTACGGGCGGCGGCGGGCGCGGTCGACGCGTACGCCCTGGCACGGACCGGGCGCAGACTCGCCGCGCTCACCGCCGCGGAGCGCGAGACCGTGCTCGCCGCCCTCGCGGCGCGCCCCGCGCTCCTGCCGCTCCTCGATGTACTCAAGGTGCCGGTCCTGCTCGCTGCCGGAACCGAGCGCATGCTCGAACACGGCGTACGCGCCCTTGAGTTGGCGCGCGAGGATCCACCGCTCGACTGCACGCCGTCTCACGAGTGGCCGGCGCGCTCCATCGCCGACGCGGTGGTCATCGGATCCGGCGCGGGCGGTGCCATGGCCGCACGGACCCTGGCCCGGGCCGGGTTCCGCGTCGTCGTACTGGAAGAAGGGCAGCACCACTCCACGGCGTCCTTCGGACGGCGCACCCCGCTCGACCGATTCGCGGAGCTCTACCGGGAGGGCGGGGCCACCGTCGCCGTGGGCAGTCCACCACTGCTGCTTCCGGTGGGCCGGGCGGTCGGCGGCACGACGGTCGTCAACTCCGGGACGTGCTACCGCACTCCGGACCATGTGCTGGCGCGCTGGAGCGGCGACTTCGGCTTCTCGCCCGCCGAGCGCTTCGGCCCGTACCTCGACGAGGTCGAACGCACGCTGCGGGTGGCCACCCAGCCGCTGGACGTCATCGGCAACAACGGCCGGCTCGCCCTCGCAGGGGCCGAACGCCTCGGCTGGCGAGCCGCGCCCCTGCGCCGCAACGCCACCGGCTGCAAGGGATCCTGCCAGTGCGTCGTGGGCTGTCCGACCGGCGCCAAACAGAGCGTGCAGCTGTCGGTCCTGCCCGATGCCTGCGCCGCCGGAGCCCGCATCGTCACCGGCGCGCAGGCCCGGCGGGTGCTGGTCGACGCCGACCGTCCGGGCGGCCCGCGCGCGGCGGGCGTTCTCGTACGACGGGAGGGGGCGGCGAATTCGAGATCCTCGCCCCGCTGATCGTCGTCGCCGCGGGCGCCCTGCAGTCGCCGCCCCTGCTGCGCCGCTCGGGCCTCGGCCGGCATCCGCGGCTCGGCCGCAACCTCAGCGTGCACCCGGCGACCAGCGTCGCCGGCCGGTTCGCCGAGCCGGTCACCGCCTGGGAGGGAGTGCTGCAGAGTGTCGGTGTGGAGGAGCTGCACGGCGAGGGCGTACTGATCGAGGCCACTGCGACCCCGCCGGGCATGGGCTCTTTCGTGCTGCCGGGCCTGGGGAGCGAGTTGCGGCGCGAACTGGAGGGCGCCGACCGGCTGGCCACGCTCGGAGCGATGATCGCCGACCGTCCGTCCGGGCGGGTACTGGGCCGGGAGCGAACCCTGCTCCGCTACGACCTGGACCGGCGCGACGGGGACCGATTGATACGCGCCGTGCGTGCCATGGGGGAACTGCTCTTCGCGGCGGGCGCGGAGGAGGTCCTCACCGGCATCCCCACCGCGCCCCGCGTCCGCACCCTGTCCGAACTGGACGAGACCCTCGCGCACGTGGGCCCGCGTCGGCTGCACCTGTCCGCGTACCACCCCACGGGCACGGTGTCCGCGGGCGCCGACGCGCAGCGCTTCCCTGCCGACCCGGAAGGGCGGCTGCGCGGCGTGCACGGAGTGCTGATCGCGGACGGCGCGGTACTGCCGGGATGCCCGGAGGTCAATCCGCAGCTGAGCATCATGGCCGCGGCACTGGCCGTCGCCGAGGGCCATGTGCGCGGGTGACGGGACAGTCCGTCGTGCGGCTACCACGGATTTCCCTACCGCGCACGGCGCCCGGTCGGCGGCCGGGCGCCCGGCGGATGCTCGTCCGCCGGGCCCATTGCGGTTGTGCCGGTCCGTGTCAGGGCGGATTCTGGAGGCAATGAACCGGGCTGGTGTGGCGCCATGAGCACGTTGAGCGCGGCGAAAACTGCCGATTTCCGTGGCCCGCTCGACGTCGCCAGGGCTGCCACGGTGGTACTTGATGCCCAGGACACGGTCATCGGATGGAGCCACGCGGCGGAGGGTCTCCTCGGCTACCCGCAGAACGAGATCGTCGGACGGCCGCTGGCGACGTTCCTGTCGCCCCGGCAGGCCTCCGAAAGCGCTGCGGATCAGGAGCCCGCCCCGGCCTCGGGCACGCCGCTGAGCGGGAGTGAGATCCGCGTCGCCCAGCACCGGGACGGCCGTAGCCTGCTGGTCGCAACCCTGGAGTGTCCCCTGCCCGGCGCCGGCGCGGCGGCTCGTGTGCTCGTCGCGGCCGAACTGGAGCAGCTACGGCTGTGGGAATCCCGGCTGGCCCTGCTGCACGGCCTGGCCACCCAGTCGCCCGTCGGGCTGGGCATCTATGACACCGACCTGCGCCTGACGTGGTGCAATGCCGCATACGAACGGGAGATCGGGCTGCCGTTCGCCGAGTTCCGAGGCCTGCGGGCCGATGAGATGTACTCCGAGGGCAGGTTTGTGACCAAGGGGTACCCGGACACTCTCGACGCCGTCATGCACCACGTACTCGACACCGGCGAGCCGATCGTCGACCTGCACTTTCGCGGTGAGCCGCCCAGCGACCCCGGAAAAACGCACCTCTGGTCATGCTCCTACTACCGGTTGCAGGACGCCGACGGGCATGTATTCGGATTGTGCGAGGACGCGTTCGACATCACTGATCGCTACGAGGCCCAGCGGCGGCTGGCCCTGCTTGTCGAGGCCGGGCGCGCAGTCGGCACGGCCCTGGATGTGATCGTCACTGCCGAGGAGATCACCGAGGTGGCGGTCCCGGAGTTCGCCGACACCGTGACGGTCGACCTGCTGAAGGAGGTACTGGAGGGCGAGGTGCCGGCCGCCGACGGCCGGGGGGCACCTGCTCTCGTACGGGCCGCCTCCCGCTCCGCCCGGGCGACGGGCGGGCCGGGCGGCCCCGGCGATCCGAAGGAGCCGCGTCGGCCTTCGCCTGTCGCCTACCCGCCTGGTTCGCCGCAGTACCGCGCCCTCTCCTCCGGCGGGCTCACGCTGGTGGACGACACCTTGGTCGTGCCGTTGCGGGCGGGGGGCGACACGCTGGGACTCATCACCTTCCTCCGCAGTGCCCCGGTCGCCACGTTCGAGAACGGCGAGGTCGCACTCGCCGACGAGCTGGCGGCCCGTACGGCGGTGTGCATCGACAACGCCCGGCGCTTCACCCGTGAACGCACCGCCTCACTCGCCCTGCAGCGCCACCTTCTGCCGCAACATCTGCCGCAGCCGTCGGCGGTCGACCTGGCCCATCGCTATCTGCCCACGGACAACCTGACAGGGGTCGGCGGCGACTGGTTCGACGTCATAGCGCTTTCCGGAACCCGGGTCGGACTCGTCGTCGGGGATGTGGTCGGCCACGGCCTGGAGGCCGCGGCCACCATGGGACGGCTGCGCACGACCGTACGCGCGCTCGCACAGCTGGACCTGGCCCCGGACGAACTGCTCATGAGACTCGACAATCTGGTGGGCACGGCGGCGGAGGAACAGGCGGAAGCACTCGGCACGCCCGCCACTCATGAGGACGACGCCACCGGGGCCACCTGTCTCTACGTGGTCTACGATCCGGTCTCGCGACGCTGCAGCATGGCCCGGGCGGGGCACCTGCCGCCGGTGGTGGTGGACCCCGACGGCCGCGTGTCCTTCCCGGATCTGCCGGCCGGGCCGCCGCTGGGGCTCGGCGGCCTGCCGTTCGAGTCCATGGAGATCGAGCTGCCGGTGGGCAGCCTGTTGGCCCTCTTCACCGACGGCCTGGTCGAAACCCGTGACCGCGACATCGATCAGGGGCTCGACAACCTGGGACGGGTGCTCGGCGACCCCGGCGGGTCACTGGATGAACTGTGCGACCGCGTAATATCGGGACTCCTGCCGGACGGTACGACAGAGGACGACGCGGCACTGCTGATCGTCCGTACCCGTGAACTCGACGCCGGGCAGGTGGCCGAATGGGAGCTGCCCGCCGAACCGGTCGCAGTGGGCCATGCCCGGGAGCTGGCCACCGGACAGCTTCACGAATGGGGCCTGGAAGAGCTGTCGTTCTCGACCGAGCTCGTCGTCAGCGAGCTGGTCACCAATGCGATCCGGCATGCGGAGGGCCCGTTGCGTCTGCGTCTCATCCGTGATCGCACGCTCGTATGCGAGGTCGCGGACAGCGGCCACACCTCGCCACACCTGCGCCACAGTGCGGAGGACGACGAGGGCGGGCGGGGGCTGTTCATCGTCGCGCAGCTTGTTCACCGATGGGGAACGCGTTACACCGAGTCCGGGAAGACCATCTGGACGGAACAGACGTTTCCTTCGGAGGGATGAGGGACCGGGCCGGGGCGTTGCAGACAGTCGCCCCGCCCGAGAAGGGGCGGGGCGACTGCTGTGCGGTCGCGCGGTCGGGCACCACGCCGGCGGACATCGGCGGGTGGGCAGCCCGGTCGGGTATCTCAGCCCAGCGCCACCGTGAACACATGGATGTTCTGGTTGTCCGGGAGCGTCACGCTCCTGATGGTCTTGCCGGAGGGGGCGCGGAAGGACTTGGTGGCGAAGATGTAGGCGTCCACCACGTCCTTGTCGCCGCCGCTGACATTGCGGTAGGGGGTCCTGGCCACGGTCTCGTTTCCGTACTGGACGGTGCCGCCCCCGCCGCCGACCGTCCAGTCGGTGAAGGAGAGATCGGCTGTGCCCGAACTGCCGTCGGTGTACGTCACCTTCGCCGTCGCCTCCTGGTTGCCGTTGACGGCACTGCCGAGGAAGGAGAGCGTGGCCGGCGTGCCCGCGAGGTCGATCGTCCGGCCGGTGGCAGAGGCGTTGTCGGGGCGAGCAACTGGTGATGCCGGCCAGGTGAACTCAAGGCCCTGGGTGGTGCCCTTGGCGCCCGGCGCGAGTCCGGCGCCGGTGAGTGCCTGGCGCGAGTAGCTCCAGCCGCCACCGTCGTAGTCGGCTTCGTCGTGGTCGCCCGCGTCGTCGGAGGCGCCGACGTTGTTGTACGCGGCGAGCAGGCTGCCGGGCTTCGCGACAGTGAGGGTGACCGGCTGCTTCACGGCCGGGCCGCCGTCACTTGAGACGGTCACCTCGGCATCGTAGAAGCCTTCCGCCGTCCGTTCACCCGCTGTCAGCTTGATCTCGGCGGTGCCGTTCGGGCCGACCGTGCCGGAGGCGGGTGAGGCGGTGAGTCCGGCCGGCGCGGTCACCTTGAAGTCCACGTCCGGTCCCTCGCCCGAACTCACCTGTACAGCCGCGACCTTGACGGTCAGTGAGCCGCCGGGAGCGATGGTCCCGGTGGTCGGTCCGACGCCGATCTGGTAGGGCTGCTCGCCGGTGCGGAACGACGGCGGGGCGCTGTCGGCGGCCGAACCCCAGGAGCGGTCGGGTTCCTTGCCGAGGGTGTAGTCCAGGCTCCCGCCACGGGTGACGAAGGAGGCGGGCAGCCACGGCTTGTCGCTCGTCGCGCCGTTGACCTTCAGCGACTGGACGTACGGGGCGTCGGCGGCCGCGCCCGGTGCCCTCACGGTGATGTCGCGGTGGCCGCGTTCGATCCGGATGAGCGGGAACAGCGGGGAGGACAGGACGAGTTCGGCGCGCGAAGGCACCTGCGGGTACATGCCCATCGCGGAGAAGACGTACCAGGAGGACATGGCGCCGAGATCGTCGTTGCCCGGGATGCCCTCCGGTGCGGTGGACCACAGTTTCCGCATCGCGGCCCGTACGGTCTCCTGCGTCTTGTGCGGCTGGCCCGCGTACGCGTACAGGTAGGGCACGTTGATGGACGGTTCGTTGTCCATCTCGGACTTGTCGCCGCCGCTGCCGGTGAAGGCCCAGCTGCCGTCGGCGTTGTGGAAGAAGGAGTCCAGGCGCTGTGCGGCCCGGTCCTTGCCGCCCATCGCCGCGAACAGACCGGCGGCATTGTGCGGGACCATCCAGGTGTACTGGGCCGCGGTGCCCTCGACGAAGCCGTTGCCGGTGGAGGGTGTGAAGCCGGTGACCCAGCTGCCGTCGGCCTTGCGGTTGGCGATGTATCCGCCGGTCGGGTCGGCCGCCGCGTTGAAGTTGTTCTGCCACCACTGGGCGCGCTCGGCGAACGACGCGGCCGTCTTCTTCCTGCCTGCTGCGGTGGCGAGCTGGGAGAGGGCGAAGTCTGCGCCGGAGATCTCCAGGGTCTCGGCCGCGCCGCCCCAGGCGTTCGAGACGGACGGCATGTAGTGGCCGGCCAGGTACTTGTCGAGGGACGGCCGCTGGCCCACCGAGAGGATCGGCTTTCCGGCCGGGCTGAGGTCCTTCCCGGTCGGTACGGTCGCTGCCTTGACCAGCGAGTCCAGTGCTCCTCCCAAGTCGAAGCCGTGGCCGCCGAAGGCGTGGATGCCGGCGAGCGCGGCGGGTGACGGGTCTCCGTTCATGACGTGCGTACCGCCGGAGTTGTGGATCCACCGGTCCCACAGGCCGCCGTTCTGGCGGGCGAGGTTGTACAGCGACTGGGCGATGTCGGAGCCGGTGTGCGGCTTGATGAGTGTCAGCAGCTGGAGCTGCGAGCGGTAGACGTCCCAGCCGGAGAAGGTGCCGTACTGGGCTTTCTGCCTGCCTCCTACCTTGTGGACCTTGCCGTCGCTGCCGGCGTACCGCCCGTCGGAGTCATTGACGACATTGGGGTGGAGGAGGGCGTGGTAGAGCGCGGAGTAGAAGGTGGTGCGGTCGGTGTCGGCGCCGCCGCCGACGCGGATGGCGGAGAGTTCGCGACGCCAGGCCTCGTGCGCGGCCCGCCGTACGTCGTCGAACGAGCGGGACGGCGGGTTCTCGGCGGCGAGATTGGCCTCGGCGCCCTTCTGGTCGACGTAGGAGATGGCGACCTTCACGCCGACCGGGTCCTTGCCGGGCGCGAACTGCACGTATCCGCCCGAGCCCTTGCCCGCGACAGGGCGGCCGTCGGTGCCGAAGCCGCCCGTCCCGCCGTCGGCCTTGGTGGCGCCCGGCTTCAACTCGCCGTCCTTCCAGGTCCCGTGGGATGTGAAGGCGCGGTCGAAGGTGGCGGTGAAGTGGACTGTGTAGTAGCTGCGGCGCCCCTCGGGATCGAGGTAACCGCAGAAGTTGCCGCTGGTGACCGAGCCGGAGACGGTACGGCGCTGCGGGTCGATGTCGATCTGCGCGTCCGTGGAGCCGACCTCCGAGTTGGCGCTGCGGATGAGGAGCGAGGCCGCCTTGTCCTCGGGAAAGGTGAAGCGGCCGGAGCCGGTGCGGGTGGTGGCGGTCAGGTCCGCGGTGACGCCGGACTTCAGTCCGACCGTGTAGTGGCCGGGCTCGGCGGTTTCGTCGGCGTGGCTGAAGTCGGACGCGTACACCGCGTCCTTCGTGTCCGCGGCCGGGGAGGAGGTGACCTCGCCCGCGTACGGGAAGAACGGGACGTCGCCGGAGCCGCCGGCGCAGCCGGTGCCGGACATATGGGTCAGGCTGAAGCCGCGGATGCGGGTGGCGTCGTACTGATATCCGCCCGGAGCGGCGGTGCGGGTGGCGTTTCCGCGGGTGTTCTCGGGGCTCCAGGAGAGCATCCCCTGCGGGAGAACGGCGCCGGGGAACGTGTTGCCGCCGTTCCTGCTGCCGATCAGCGGGTTGACGTAGGCGGTCGGATCACTGACCAGAGGCAATGCCGTGTCCGCCGCCGCGGGAGCGGCGAGCGCGGGCACGGTGAGCCCCACGGTCAGCACCGCGGCCGCGAAGGCGGCCGGGAGCTTCAATGGCATGGCGGTCCTGCCTTGTCGGAAGGGCCACGCACGACGGGTCGAACAAGCCGGAGGGGACCGTACCGCACATCCCTCGCATCCCGTAAGGGCACCCTCGTCGCGTGTGCTCGACACGCCGAACCCTCGTCCCGAACAGCCTTGACGACACCGGGTGGTTGGCGCTCTACTGATCGGCATCTCGCTTTTGACAACGTTGTCGCGCTTCGGCCGGTCGAACAAGCCATCGCCCGTTCAAGGTCGGCAACCCGGAGGGGCGCGTCATGAAGCGGTCTTCACCCGCCACGGTGCTGAGCGCCGCCGGGAAGCTCGGTCGGTTGCCCGTGACGGTCGGTTGCCCGTGGGACCGCCACGAGCCCCTGCCCAATTTCCCGGCAGGGGCTCGTGGTTGCCGTTTCCGGACGTCAGGCCACTGCGCCCTCGCCGTGTGCCAGCGGCCACTCCCGGTGCAGGCTGCCCAGCGGGATGCGGTGCTGGAGGACGGGCGTACCGAAGATGGACAACTGCAGCTGCAGCCATCCCGTCAGATCGACCCCGCCGTAGATCTTCCAGGCTCCTACGACGGCCCCCGGTGTGGCGGCAGCGGTGGCCTCGCCTCGTAGGTAGGGGGCGAGATCGGCGGTGACGCCGACCGCGCCGTACAGCCCGACCGTGGCCTCGGCCCCGAGGGCGGCTTTCACCTTGCCCGCCGCGGTTACCTTCGCCCGCACCGGGGTGCCGGTCATGTCGGAGGTGCTGACCGGCTTCCATCCGCCCGACTTCGAGTAGCTGCCGCCGATCCGGAAGTCACCCTTGAGGTCCTGCTTGATGTCGACGGTGACGGTGCCGTCCGCGGCCACCTGGGCGTACGCCGTGAGGTCGAGGTTCACCACCACCGGCACAGGCCCGACCTGGATCACGGGATCGGCGTGCAGCTTTGCGAACGGAATCCGCACCGGCTTGCCGCCCGCGACGGCCTTGCCCTTCAGCTGCCACTGTGACGTCCAGTCACCGGTCAGCCCGAGGAAGGCGGCGTCCGGCGTAAGGACGGAGGACCCGTCGTACGAGAACTCGACCTCTGGTGCCAGCTGCACATAGCCGGCGACCGACGCCGCCCCCGCCACGGGAGCGCCCTCGGTGACCGGCAGCGGAACCGCCGCTCCGACATCGATCCGCAGACTTCCCAGCGGCAACTTCGCGCCCTGAGGGCCGACATGGATGTTCCCGGCCTTCGCCCAGGAGACCTTCACGCCCTGGACGAGTGGCTCGACGTCGACGGTCGCCGGATCGACCGGGACCGTGCCCTGGGCCTTGTCGTCACCGAGCAGCGCGCTGAGCGTCGCGGGTTCGGTCTTGACTTCGGTGCCCTTCTCGGTCTTTCCCGCCACGTCGGTGACCTTGGCGAGCAGCCCGTCGGGTGCTCCGGGCGCGGGGCCGCTGGCGATGATGTCGCCCGCGGCGGGTGTGTCACCGGCGGGTGTGGCCCCTGAAGGAGGCTTCTGCGCACTGGATATGACAGCCCGTCGACTGCCGCGGTCGTAGGAAGCTACCTTCAGCGGCGACTTCTTCGCCTGCCCGTCGCCGCCCGCCCGCGCGACGGCGGTCGGCTTCCCGTCGGGCACCCCGGCCACGGCGAGCTGCCGCGAGGGACTGGGATCCGGGTTCGCGATGCTGGTGGGGTGCTGGGCCTCGGCGGCGGTGGAGGGTGATGTCCCGCTCCCGGCCGAACAGCCGGTTGCGAGCAGGGAAATGGAAGCCAGAGTCACTAACACGACATGTCTGGCAGGGAGCTTACGCACGTAGGAATCCTCGGAGCGTGTGTTGGGGGAGACGCGCAACAGGGGAGGAACTCGCAAGTACCGGCGAGTAACAACTGGCCGTACGATCCCACACGCATCACGGGCATCGCGTAGATTCCGGCGAATCGGGGGAATGAACTCGATCACATCGCGGCCCCGCCGCCGTGTACACGGAGGAGCGCGTCATGCGCGGTCAGGAGGGTGGACGGCGGGACCTCTGTTTCTCTCAACAGCCTTTGGCGCAGGGCCCGTTGTGCTGCTCCGCCCTCGCTGTCGAGGATGCCGGCCGACCGTGGCGCCGGAAAACGTGTGGCGGATCCCGTACGGGCCGTCGATGCTCCTGGGTATGCCCGGCATCGAGTCGAACCCGTCCCCCGACAACGACCCCCTGACCGAAGGGCCGTTGGAGGATCAGCCCGCTCGGAGCTTTGGATGGTGGGACATGTTCCTCCACCCCGATGACGATCCGCGGACCGATGGAGGGTTCGAGGGGGAGCGCGCCACGCTCGTCGGATTTCTGCGCGATCAGCGCCTGACACTGGAAATGAAGTGCGCCGGTCTCGACGCCGAGGCCATGGCGCGTCGCTCGGTGGAGCCGTCCGACCTGTCGCTGCTGGGGCTGGTGCGCCACCTGGCCGGGGTCGAGCAGAGCTGGTTCCGGCGGGTGATGGCCGGGCAGGACGTGCCACGGCACTACCGCTCCGACACCGACCGCGACGGGGACTTCGACGGCGCGGTGCCCGACCCCGAGGTGGTCGCGCAGGCGTGGGACACCTGGCGGGCCGAGGTCGCCTTCGCGGAACGGTTCGTGGCCGAGGCGCCCGACCTTGAGGTCACCGGCACCAACGGCGAGGAGCGGATCTCGCTCCGCGAGGTCCTGGTGCACATGATCGAGGAGTACGCCCGGCACAACGGCCACGCAGACTTTCTGCGCGAGCGGATCGACGGAAGAGTGGGTCAGTAGGCTCTGCCTTCTTCATCGGGCCGGTCCGGCGTCCTCGACGGGAACCAGCCACTCGACGGGCGCCGCACCGTTTCGATCACGCTCGCTCGGTCGTCGTCGACGCAGACCGGGGACCGCCGCCGCCCCAGGTCCTGGGCCCCGATCCGCCGCGGAATTGCCGCGGCGCTGACGTCGGCCGGACCGCCGCGGAGCCCGGCGGGCGTCCGGTCTCAGGAGATCGGAGCTGCGGAACCCACGTAGAAGCCCGCACGCGGCGCCCGCCTTCCCTAGGCTGGAAGTGACTGGTCCCAGACGCGTGACGAGGTGGGTGTACCTCCTCGGAGGGCGGCTCGCCCTGCGAAGACCGGTCGGAGGCGAGGGAAGATGAGACGTCCGGCGATGGCGCCACCGAGCTCATGGGGGCACCAGGTGGTCCGTGCGGAGCGTGTCCGCTTCCAGCTTCGGGGGCACCAGGTGGTCCGTGCGGAGCGTGTCCGCTTCCAGCTTCGGGGGCGCTGGGGACTGTGAGAGAGCGGATAAGGGTCTTCGGCGGGGCGGTGCTGGCCGCTGTCTACGTGCTGGGCAAGAGGAACGACAGTCTGCAGCTGGCGGAGTCGGCGGGAGGGTCCGGCGCCCTGTACGGGCTGTCGCCCAGCTATCTCCTCTCCGGTCGTGCTCCCGTCGTGGACGCCTTCCAGACCGGCCGCCCCCTGTGGTTGAACGCGGCGGGGATCGCCGCCTACGGCGAGAACCCCCCGGAGATCCTGCCCGCCAACATCTCGCTCGGCGCACTGCCGCTCGGTGGGAACGGCGGTCCGCTGGGCTGCCTGGTCGTCGTGGACGATGTCGCGGACGGTTTCGACGCCGACCGGCGCAATCTTCTGGAGCTCTACGCCGACCAGGTCACCGCCTGGCTCGAAGCAGGCGGTGAGCCCGGCTCCTCCCACGACGGCCGCGCGGGATCCCGGCCGCTGCTGGGCCCCGCCCTGGACCGCTTCTGTGTCGGCTCCTTCACCCTGCTCCTGAGCTCGGGGCGGATCGACGCGGACGCCCGGGTGCTCAATCTGGTCGACATCCCGCGGGACGACTTCGACGGGCGGGTGGAGACGCTGCTGGCGCACACCGTCCCTGACGATCTGCCCGCGCTCATGTCCATCGTCGAGCCGGGCCAGATGACCTCCGGCGGCCGCGAACTCGAGTTCCGCATCCGCCGCCCCACCGGTGAACTGCGCTGGCTGCGCCTGCGGTGCCGGGTGCTGGCCGACAGCGAAGGCACACCGGAGCGGGTGCTCGGCGTGGTCGCCGACGCCTCGCATCTGCGGCCCACCGCCGACGAGGTCTCCAGGGTGCAGCGACTGTCCGTCGCGCTGGCCGGTGCGATGACCGTCCGGGACGTCAGCAGAGCGGTCGTCGCCGCCCTGCGCGACCCGTTGGAGGCCGATCGGGTCGCTCTTGCCGAGCTGGAGGGCGACCGGTTGGTGGTCACGGTCCTCGATCCTCCGGAACCCGATGCCTGGCCGGGGCTCTGGCGGTCCGAATGGAGGTCCGAGTGGCCCGATGCGCCCGCGGGCGCGCTGCCCACGCTCGAGGCCGCGGTGCGCGAGGGCCGTATGAGCCTGTGGACGGCGGGTTCCACCCTTGAACCGGGCCTCAGCGGCGTCGGCCCCGGTGGTCTCGCCGTCCTGCCGCTCCCGGCCGAGGGCCGGGTGGTCGGCACTTGCCTGGTCGGATGGGACGAGCCGCACGCGTTCGGCCCCGAGGAGCGGTACCTGCTCACCGCGACCGCGGGCATGGTGGGACAGGCCCTGCTGCGCGCCCGTGCGCTCGACGCCGAGCACGAGCTCGCCACGATGCTCCAGCGCAGCCTGCTGCCCCGTAAGCTCCCGCGGCTGTCCGGCGCGGTGGCCGTCGCCCGCTATCTGCCGGCGACGGTGGGACTCGCGGTCGGCGGCGACTGGTACGACGTGATCCCGCTCGCGGAGAACCATGTGGCGCTGGTCGTCGGGGACGTGCAGGGGCACAACGCGGGCGCCGCGACGATCATGGGCCAGATGCGTACGGCGATCAGGGCCTACGCCGTGGAGGGCCACCCGCCCGACGTGGTCGTCTCCCGCGCCAATCGCCTGCTCGTCGGCATGGAAACCGACCTGTTCGCCACCTGCTGCTATGTCGCCATCGACATGGAGGAGGGAGACGCCTGGTGCGTGCGGGCGGGACATCTGCCGCCGTTGGTCCGTACCCCCGACGGCAGCACAGGGGAGGTGGAGGTCGAGGGCGGGCCGCCGCTGGGCGTGGTGGCGGAGGCGGAGTTCCCGATGACCGCGGTCGCGCTCGCCCCCGGCGCGGTTCTCGCGCTGCTGACGGACGGCCTGGTCGAGTCGTCGAGCCTTCGCCTGGACGACGGCCTGCGCCGCGTCTGCGACATCCTGTCCACTGCCGATCCGTCCGATGCCGGGCGGATGGCCGATGAGCTGCTCGGCGGCGTCAGCCGGCGCGACGACGATGTGGCCCTGCTGGTGCTGCGGTACGACGGGATCGGGGTCCGGCCGCTCCGGGCGGCCTGGACGGTGTGGAGGCTGCCCGACGCAGTCGCGCACGCGCGCCGCTTCACCTCCCGCACTCTGCGCTCCTGGAACGTGACGACGGATGAGCGCGACGCGATCCTGCTGATCGTCTCCGAGCTCGTCACCAATGCCCTGGTGCACACCCAGGGCGAGGTGCGCCTCGACCTCACCTTCACCGCGGAGCGGCTGAGGGTGGCGGTGAGCGACTCGTCGCCGCGCGCGCCCGTCAAACCGGCGAGTATGGACTGGGAGGCGACCGGTGGCCGGGGGATCCTGCTCGTCGAGGCGGTCTCGGCGGCGTACGGCTCCGTGCCGCTCGGCGGTGGCAAACACGTGTTCGCCGACGTCGTCCTGCCCCGGCGCGACCTCTGACGGGGCGTACGGGTTTCGTTGCGCGCGATCACCGCCGGTGTGCCCGCGCGCAGCCGTGACAGGCGTACCCGGCCGACGGCTGTACGCCGCGGTGGGGCAGGGCCCTGTCGAGAGGGGGGCGGTCACGAGATATCTTGATGTCGAGCAATGTTGCAGACGTGGAGCGGAGCACCCGGTGACTGACTCGACCATCATCTATACACACACTGACGAGGCCCCGGCCCTGGCGACGTATTCGTTCTTGCCTGTGGTCGAGGCCTACGCCTCGACGGCCGGGGTCACGGTCGAGAGCCGTGACATCTCTCTGGTGGGGCGGATCATCGCCAGCTTCCCCGAGCGTCTCGAGGAGAGCCGGCGTATTGACGACGCACTCGCCGAGCTCGGCGAGCTGGCCAAGACGCCCGGGGCGAACATCATCAAGCTGCCGAACATCTCGGCTTCGATTCCGCAGCTGAAGGCTGCGATCGCCGAGCTGCAGCAGCAGGGCTACGCGCTGCCGGACTACCCGGACGACCCGAAGACCGACGAGGACAAGGACGTCCGCGCGCGTTACGACAAGGTCAAGGGCAGTGCCGTCAACCCGGTGCTGCGCGAGGGCAACTCCGACCGCCGTGCGCCTGCGTCGGTCAAGAACTACGCCAAGGCGCACCCGCACCGGATGGGCGCGTGGACGCCCGAATCGAAGACGAACGTCGCGCACATGGACGCCGACGACTTCCGCTCCACCGAGAAGTCCGCGGTGATCGCCGAGGCCGGCTCGCTGCGCATCGAACTGGCGGGGGACGACGGGACCACCACCGTCCTGCGCGAGTCGGTACCCGTGCTGGCGGACGAGGTCGTGGACGCGTCGGTGATGCGGGTGGCGGCGCTGCGTGAGTTCTTCGCCGCGCAGCTCGCACGCGCCAAGGCCGAGGGCGTGCTGTTCTCCGTGCACCTGAAGGCCACGATGATGAAGGTCTCCGACCCGATCATCTTCGGTCACGTGGTGCGGGCCTTCTTCCCCAAGACGTTCGCCGAGCACGGCGGGGCCCTCGCCGCGGCCGGCCTGAGCCCGAACGACGGACTCGGCGGCATCCTCAAGGGTCTGGAGTCGCTGCCGGAGGGCGCGGCGATCAAGGCGTCCTTCGAGGCCGAGCTCGCTGAGGGTCCCGCACTGGCGATGGTCGACTCCGACCGGGGCATCACCAATCTTCACGTACCGAGCGATGTCATCGTCGACGCCTCCATGCCGGCCATGATCCGGACCTCCGGTCACATGTGGGGCCCGGACGGCCAGGAGGCCGACACCCTCGCCGTCCTCCCCGACAGCAGCTACGCCGGCATCTATCAGGTCGTCATCGACGACTGCCGCGCGAACGGCGCCTTCGACCCCGCCACGATGGGCTCGGTGCCCAACGTCGGCCTGATGGCGCAGAAGGCCGAGGAGTACGGCAGCCACGACAAGACCTTCGAGATCCCCACCACGGGCACGGTGCGGGTCGTCGACGAGGCGGGCAACGCCGTGCTGGAGCAGGTGGTCAGCGCCGGCGACATCTTCCGCATGTGCCAGACCAAGGACGCGCCGATCAAGGACTGGGTCAAGCTCGCCGTCACCCGCGCCCGCGCGACCGGCGACCCGGCCGTGTTCTGGCTCGACGAGGGCCGCGCGCACGACGCCAACCTCATCGCCAAGGTCCGGGAGTACCTGGCCGAGCACGACACCGAGGGTCTGCAGATCGAGATCATGTCGCCGGTCGAGGCGATCGCGTTCTCGCTCGAGCGCATCCGCCGTGGCGAGGACACGATCTCGGTCACCGGCAATGTGCTGCGTGACTACCTGACCGACCTGTTCCCGATCCTGGAGCTGGGCACCAGCGCCAAGATGCTCTCGGTCGTCCCGCTCATGAACGGCGGCGGCCTGTTCGAGACCGGCGCCGGCGGCTCCGCGCCCAAGCACGTCCAGCAGCTGGTCAAGGAGAACTACCTGCGCTGGGACAGCCTGGGCGAGTTCCTCGCGCTCGCGGTCAGCTTCGAGCACCTCGCGCAGACCACGGGCAACGCACGCGCCCAGGTCCTCGCCGACACGCTCGACCGCGCGACCGGTACGTTCCTCAACGAGGACAAGTCGCCGAGCCGCAAGCTGGGTGGCATCGACAACCGTGGCAGCCACTTCTACCTGGCGCTGTACTGGGCGCAGGAGCTGGCGAAGCAGACCGACGACGCCGAGCTCGCGAAGGCGTTCGCCCCGCTCGCGCAGACGCTGAGCGAGCAGGAGCAGACCATCGTCGACGAGCTGATCGCCGTGCAGGGCTCGCCGGTGGACATCGGTGGCTACTACCGGCCCGACGCGTCCAAGGCCTCGGCGGTCATGCGTCCGTCGGCGACGTTCAACCAGGCCATCGCGACCCTCGGCTGACGCGGGCCGCGGACGGGTGAGGGGGTCCGGGTCCTGCCGCTGCCCAGGCGGCGATCAGCCCGCTGAAGCCCGATGAGACCTGTCACCGCGCAGGCGACCGCCCCTCCGTCCGTACCTGTTCCGCCCCGTCCGGCGTTGTCGTCCGGACGGGGCGGTTCCGTCTGTGCGGCGTTCGTCCGCATCGCGACCTTCCGCTTCCTCGTCCGTTGACTCGGCTCGAGGAGCGGGCGGTGTGGGAGAACGCTGTGGATCGGGGCAAGCAGCCAACGGGCACGCGAAGAGCAGCCGTGACCCAGCTGACCGTCCACACCCGCACCACCGCCGCCGGGCCGGTCTTCGAACTCACCGGAGATCTCGACAACCACAGCGCCCCGGAGGTACGTGAGCTCCTTCCGGAACTGGTCCTCCAGGCGGGCCAACGGCTCGTCATCGACCTCACCGGCATCACCTTCTGCGACTCCAGCGGCATCACCGTCCTGACCGCCGCCCGCAACCGCGCGCTGGAAGCCCACGCGGGCGTCGTCCTGGCCGCGGTGCCCGACCGCGTCAGCCGGATCTTCCGCATCGTCGGCCTGGATCACGTCTTTCCCACCCACCCCACCGCTCAGGCCGCCGAAACCGCCTGGCAACCACCCACCGCCTGAGCCGCAGACGGAAGGACGCAGTCACACTTTTCGTGTGACGGGTGCCGACGAGGTATTCGACGTGTCCGGCCTGCCTCACCCGCGCCCGGCCAACCCGCCCCTGAATTCCTCTGCCTCGCAAGACAATTGACCGGCTCCCCGAGACCACCAGGTCGCGAACCGGGTATCACTGCATCGAGGTCCGGGGCGGCATACACGGGACGGTGGCGGCGTCACCGTCCCGCACGGCTTGCACCACGGCGTCGTGAAGATCGCGGCTTTCGCTCTCGGAAGGGCAGGCGGTCGGGCTGCCCGACATCGTGAACCAGTCCGACGCCCCGCTGTACTGCACGGCGACGCGAGCTTCACCGTCTGCCCAGGTGGTGTGCACGGTGAGGTCCCCGGTGACGACGCCGACCTCGTCCGTGAGCACTCCTCCGCGCCCTGAGTACACTCCGGTGGTCGTCCACGATGCCCAGCTCATCCTCCCAGCCTCACACTGCCACCTCGCATTCGCGACTCGTATCTCCTTGATCCGGCCAGTGCGCCGGACGAGGCGCCGAGTCCCCTGAGAGACCGGGGCGAGCGGCGGCACAGCGGACATCGCCGTGGGGAGGGCGCCGTCCTGCGCAGATGCACAAGCCCGACGTGGCCGACATGCTGAGAGGGGCCGAGCCGGCGCGGTCGGTGACCGCGCAACAGGCATGTGAGGTGAGCGATGGTGACACAGGAGCTCGACGGGCGAACAGCCGTGGTCACCGGCGCCAGCAAGGGCATTGGTCTCGCCGTGGCGCAGGCGATCGCCGAAGCGGGGGCGCATGTGTTCGTCGGCTCGCGGTCTTCGTCGCCGGGCTTGGACGTTCTCGTCGAGGACGGCAGGGTGAGCTGGGTACAGGCGGACCTGACCGAGCCGGACGGGCGGGCGCGGCTGGTCGCGGCGGCGGGGGACCGGGTCGACATCCTCGTGAACAACGTCGGCTCCGCCCCCGCGCGGCCCGGTGGATTTCTCGGCATCACCGACGAGCAGTGGCAGCAGACACTGGAGCTGAACCTGCTGGTCCCGGTCGCGGTGACGAGGGCCGTGCTGCCGGGGATGCTGCAGGCGGGCCGCGGCTGCATCGTGAACATCGGTTCCGTCAACGCCGTGCTGCCGGACCCGCTGGTCATCGACTACAGCGCGGCGAAGGCGGCACTGCTGAGCTTCTCCAAGGCGCTGTCCAAGGAGGTCGGCGGCCGCGGGGTGCGGGTGAACTCGGTAAGTCCCGGTCCGGTCGAGACCGAACTGTGGCTGGGTGACGGCGGAGTGGCGGACACCGTGTCCGACGCGGCCGGGATCGCGCCCGGGGATGTCGTGGCTCAGGCGGCCGGAGCAACGGTCAGCGGGCGTTTCTCGCGACCCTCGGAAGTGGCGGAGATCGTGGTCTTCCTCGCTGGTGATCGCGCGGCCAATGTGATGGGCAGCAACTTCACGGTGGACGGTGGATTCATCCCTACCATGTAGTCGCCCACGGGGCCGGCGCCCGCCCGGCCCACCCGCCACCGCACTGGAAGAGCCGCCGTCCATGCCGATGTCCCCCGGACCTCCCCGGGCGCCGATCGAACGGATGGGGCTGGGTCTGGCCGCGGTCGGCCGACCCGGCTACATCACCCTCGGCCGGGAAACGGATCTGCCGGGCGAGCGCACCGTCGCCGCGATGCGGCGCCGGGCGCACGAACTCCTCGACCTCGCCTACGAGCGCGGCATCCGCTACGTCGACACCGCCCGCTCCTACGGGCGCGCCGAGGAGTTCCTCGCCGACTGGCTGAACAGCCGCGGCAAGCCCCGGGACCTGCTCGTCGGCAGCAAGTGGGGCTACACGTACACGGCTGACTGGCGCGTTGACTCCCCGACCCACGAGGTCAAGGACCACAGCATCCGCACCTACGACCGGCAGCTCGGCGAGACCCGATCCCTTCTCGGCGGACGGCTCGACCTCTACCAGGTCCACTCGGTCACGCCCGACAGCACCGCCCTCACCGACACCGCCCTGCACCACCGCCTTGCCGAACTGGCCGCGCAGGGAGTCACCGTGGGTCTGACCACGAGCGGCCCGAATCAGCGCGACGCCATCCGCGCCGCCCTGGACATCGCCGTCGACGGCGAACCCCTGTTCCGCAGCGTGCAGGCCACCTGGAACCTGCTGGAGCCGTCCGCCGGACCGGCACTGGCCGAGGCGTACGACGCCGGCCGCACGGTCATCGTCAAGGAAGCACTCGCCAATGGCCAACTGGCCCAGCCCCACCTCGCTCACCCCGTCCTCGCCTCGATCGCGGAGGCTGCGCACACCTCATGCGACGCCATCGCCATGGCCGCCGCACTCCGCCATCCCTGGGCCCGCCTCGTCCTGTCCGGGGCGGCGACAACCGGCCAGCTCGCTGCCAACCTGCTCGCGACCCATGTGAGCCTCAGCACCGACCAACGTGCCCAGCTCGCCGATCTCGCCGAGACCCCGCACACCTATTGGTCCCGCAGGTCCCAGCTCCCCTGGACCTAGCACCGGAACGCAGCGCACCAGCGCACCAGCGCTCCGTGCTCTCGCCCCCGCCGCCGGATCGGCACGGCGCTCACGCGTTTCGGACTCAACCTCGACCAGCCCATCGTGGAGTCAGCCCTGCTCATCGCCACGGAGCAGGCCACAGATCGAGGTCGATCGTGAATCCCGCCCGAGTCACGGCAGTGAGGGTGCGCTCGCGAGAAGGGGTCCGCCGTGCCGCGGCACTGAAGCCGCCCGGCCGGGCATCGCCCTGAGGCGCCGCCGTCCCCTGAGCGCCACATCTGCCGTTCACCCTTACGGTCGCCGAGCGTTCGCGCGTGGCTGCGCTCCGGGGTCTGCTGGCCTTGAACCCACCTGCACGGGAGGTCGCGCCATGCCGAACGACGGATCAGCGGGCCCCGGCGGGGAACGTCACGATGCTTCGAGCGCCGACGACGAACGCAAGGACCTTGAGCAACTGCGGGCACGTATCGCCGCGCTGGAGGCCGGCAAGGCGGCCCGGGCTCCCCACCACCGGTGGCGGTCCTTCTTCGCCGCGCTGCTCATCGTCATCGGCTGCGTCCTCGCCCCGCTGGCCGCTGTCGCCGCCTGGTCGGCGGACGAGATCGGCGACACGGACCGCTACGTCGACACGGTCGCCCCGCTCGCCTCCGATCCCGACATCCAGAACGCCGCTGCGACTCGGGTCACCGATGCGGTGATGAAATACATCGACCTGCCGAAACTGCTGGAGGGCGTGGCGCCCGCGGACCGGCCCCTCGCCGAGAAGGCACTCGGCAAACTCGGCGACTCCCTGGAGAGCGCCGTCCGCAGCTTCGTCCACGACAAAGCGGTGGATGTCATCGCCTCCGACACCTTCGACAAGATCTGGATCCAGGCCAACCGACGGATCCACGCGGCCGTCGAAAAAGCCCTGACGGGCAGCGGCGGCGGCGCGGTGAAGATCAACAACGACTCGGTGACCGTCGATCTCGGCCCGGTCGTCGACCAGGTCAAACAGCGCCTCGTCGCCCAAGGAATGACGGTTGCCGCAAAGATCCCCGAGGTGCACACCAACTTCACGGTGCTGCGCGCCGACAACATCGGCAAGGTCAAGACGTACTTCCGGATCCTGCAGATCGCCGGGTTCTGGCTGCCTGTGCTCGCCTTGGTGCTCATCGCCGCCGGGGTCCTGCTGTCCACTCACCGCCGGCGCGTTCTCGTCGTCGCCGCGCTCGCCTTCGCGTTCGCCATGCTGCTGCTCGGCGGGAGCCTGACCATCTTCCGCGTGGTGTATCTGAACGCGCTGCCCGACAGCGTCTCGCAGCCCGCGGCCGAGTCCGTCTACGACACCCTCACGCGCTATCTGCGCACCACGGTCCGTATGACCGTGACGCTCGGCGTGGTGATCGCACTGGCCGCCTGGCTGAGCGGTCCCGGCCGGTGGGCGACGTTCGTCCGGCAGTCGTGGCACTCCGGCATCGGCGCCGTCCGGGCCTCCGCCGACCGGGTCGGTATGCGCACCGGCCCGGTCGGACCGTTCATCCGTCACCACCGCACGTGGATCACCTGGGTCCTGGTCGGCCTGGCCGTACTGACGTACATCCTGTGGAGCTACCCGACGGCGTGGGTTGTCGTCGGCATCGCGCTGGTCTGGCTCTTCGTGATGGCACTGGTGGAGTTCCTCGCGGACGACCGGGAGGGCGAACGCACCACGGCGGCCGGCGTTCAGGCAGGATCATGAGTGCGTGGCGTCGGCGCACGCGGTCGGGTGACGGCCTGCCGGCGCATCACCCCTTGCATGCTCTCGTGATGTTCCGCCACATGATGGGTCGCCATGGTCAGAGGCGGGACCGTTGTGGCCGACACACGTTCGGCATAGCGTTGATCGCGTCCCGACAATCGTGGCGGAGGTCCATGTGAGCGATCCCCTGAGCGCGACCGTTGTCCATGCCTTCGGCGACGACGTGCTCGGCGAGCACGACGCCGTGAGCATGGCCGAGCTGATCCGCGCCGGAGAAGCCGACCCGGTCGAGGTGGCACGGGCCGCCGTGGAGCGGGTGCGCAAGGTCGGCGGGGATCTGCACGCCGTTCAAGTCCCGGCGTACGAGCGGGCCGTGGCTGCCGCCGCAGGCGGGTCCGGGGCTTTCGCGGGAGTGCCGAGCTTCATCAAGGACAACGTCGATTATCGCGGCCTGCCAACGGGCTTCGGCAGCGCCGCGTACGTGGCGCGCCCGGCGCGGCGGCATGCGCCGTTCGCGCGGCAGTTCCTCAGCACCGGCGTGACGGTGCTCGGCAAGACCCGGCTGCCGGAGTTCGGCTTCAACGCCACCACCGAGTTCGAGAACGCGGCACCCGTGTGCAACCCCTGGCACACGGGGCACTCTTCGGGCGGCTCATCGGGTGGCAGCGCTGCGCTGGTGGCCGCCGGCGCCGTCCCGATCGCGCACGCCAACGACGGCGGCGGTTCCATCCGCATCCCCGCCGCCTGCTGCGGGCTGGTCGGCCTCAAGGCCACCCGGGGCAGACTGGTCGCCAACGAAGAAGGCCGGACGCTGCCCATCAACCTGGTCAGTGACGGGGTACTGAGCCGATCCGTACGGGATACCGCCATGTTCTTCGCAGCCGCGGAGAAGTACTGGCGCAACCCGAAGCTGCCACCGCTCGGACTGGTGGAGGGCCCGTCACGACGTCGTCTGCGTATCGGCCTGTTGCTCGATTCCCCGGCCGGCGCCATCACGGACGCCGCCACCCGGGCCGCCGTGACGGACACCGCGACCGCGCTGGAGAAGCTGGGGCACAGCGTTGAGCCGGTGGGGATCTCATTGGACGAACGCTTCGCCCAGGACTTCATTACGTACTGGGGCTTGCTGTCCTTCCTCGTGGGCGTCACGGGCAAGCGGCTGGACCGGCACTTCGACCGGCGCCGCATGGACGGTCTCAGCCAGGGTCTGCGTGCCCACTACCGGCGTCGGCTGGGCAGCACTCCGGCGGTGCTGCGGCGGCTGAGCCGCTCCCGCGAGGCGTACGCGGCGGCCTTCCGCGACCACGACCTCATCCTTTCGCCGGTGCTCTCGCACACCACGCCTCGACTGGGCCACCTCAGCCCCGATGTGCCGTACGAGACGCTGATCGAGCGGCTGACCTCCTACGTTGCCTTCACTCCGTTGAACAATGTGGTCGGCAGCCCGGCGATCTCCCTGCCCGCGCGCCTCGCGACCGAGGACGGCCTGCCCATCGGGGTGATGTTCTCCGCCCGGAACGGCGACGAACGCACGCTGCTGGAAGTCGCGTTCGCGTTGGAGGCCGACCGGCCTTGGCGCCGCATCCAGGACAGCCGTTCGTCGGCACCATGACGACGGCCGCCGGCCTGACGAGATCCTCCGGCACGGCTGGGCCTACAGCCCGCTGCTGAGGCCACGTGCCCCATTGCTGCTTGCGTCTGCCGGCAGACGTTCGATCGCCACCATGGCAGCGTCGTCGTCCAGATGCCCGCCCGCATGGCTGAGAAGATCGTTGCACAGGTAACTCAGCAGCGCATGAGGTCCCTTGCCGGACCAGGCGGCCACCCGTTCAGCCAGGGGGTAGAACGTGCCGGCCCTGTCGCGGGCCTCGATGACGCCGTCCGTGTAGAGCAGGACGATGTCGCCGACCTCGAAGGCGAAGGCCTCCGCGGCGAAGGCGGACTGCACGAATTCGGTGAGTCCCAGCGGCGGTGCCGGGTGGCTGACTTCGAGCGGGGTGATGCGGCCACCGCGCAGCAGCAGGGGCGGGGGGTGCCCGCAGTTGATCATGTTCAGGGTCGACTCGTCGTCGGGGATATCGAGCACGGCAGCGGTGATGAATGCTTCGCTGGGACCCTCGATATCGCTGCCCGGGGCTCCGGGGTTGGTCAGGTCCGAGGAGATGGTCCCCTCCAGATACGCCACCAACACCGGCAGGTCGGCCTGCCGGTGGGCGGCCGCCCGGAAGGCGCCGAGGAGGAGAGCTGCGTCCCCGATCGCCTCCAGGCCTTTGCCCCGCACGTCACCGATGATGAGCCTGGTTCCGCGGGCTGTGCGGGCGGCGGCATACAGGTCGCCGCCGATCTGCGCCTCTGCTTCGGCGGCCAGATACACGTAGGCGATGCGCAATGAGCCGATCCGGTGGGGAAGCGGCCGCAGCACCACCTCCTGCGCCGCCTGTGCCACCGAGCGCAGCTGGATCAGTTCCTTCTCGTGCCGTTCCCGCAGATGGGCGAGGAAGGTCACGAACACCGAGATCAGGATCAGGGCAATGATCTGAAGGGTGTGGTTCAGGTCGGTGAGGGTGGTGCGCGTCATCGCGACCACCGCTTGGGCCAGCACGGCTACCGCGCCGATGAGGCCCGTCGTCCGAGGACCTGCGAAGGACGCCGTGACAGCAGGTGCGGCGACGAGGAAGGGGCCGAGGTGGACATCGGGCGGAGCCAGCACGTCGACCACCGTGACGATGGCGATCAGCGCAAGCGGTACGGCCACCAGGGCATGCCCCTGCATCCGCGACCAGCGCTCGTCCCCACGAAGTAGTCGAGAACCCATGAACCCTGAATACACCTCACCGTGGCTCAGCGCCGCACCGCCCGGCGAGCCGTGCCGCTGGGTCGCCGCGCGTCGGCCGTCACGGACGGTTCCTGCTCCGGACTGCGAGAGCTCGACCCGGAGGGCGCACCGTGGGGAGGGCGCCCGGGAGACCCGGCCGCGTTGACCCGGGCCGAAGGCGCTCCGGCACGCGCCGGCGGAAGTTCTGTGTCGCGCTGCACGTGAACAGGGTCGGCCGCGCCCAGGCATGCCTGTCCGGCGGTATCGGAGGACCCTGGGGGTATGGCCCGAGCCAACGAGGAGGTCGCGTCGCTCCTTCAGGAGTACGCCGACCTGATCGCGATCAGTGGTGGTGATGCCTTCAAGGCGCGTGCCTACGAAAAGGCCGCCCGTGCCGTCGGCGGCTACCACGCGGACGTCTCGAAGCTCGACGCCAAGGGCCTGCGGGACATCCCCAACGTCGGCAGATCGATCGCGGACAAGATCCTCGAGCATCTGCAGTCCGGCCATGTCGCCACCATCGAGGAGACCAGGGCATCGATCCCCGCCGGCGTCCGCGAGCTCATGACCATCCCCATGCTCGGGCCCAAGAAGGCCATGGCCTTGTACGAGGAGCTGGAGATCACCTCTGTGGACCAGCTGCTGGACGCCATCCGCGAGGAGAAGCTGCGCGACCTGAAAGGTTTCGGTGAGAAGACGGAGGAGAGCATCCTCCACGGCATCTCCCTGATGCAGGAGGCCGGCGACGGCCGGATCCTCATCAGCGCCGCCATGGACATCGCGGAGCAGATCGTCTCCGAACTGTCGGGAATCCCCGGATGCGAACGGTGCGCCTACGCGGGATCGCTGCGCCGTATGAGGGAGACGATCGGGGACATCGACATCCTGGTGGCGGCGGAGCGGTCGGCGCTGTTCATGGAGGCCCTGAGCAGGCTTCCGTACGCGGCCGAGGTCATCACGCACGGGGAGAAGAAGATGTCCATCCGTACCGACAAGGGGCTCCAGGTGGATCTGCGGGTCCTTCCGCTCGCTTCCTGGGGAGCGGGACTGCAGTACTTCACCGGGTCCAAGGCGCACAACATCCGCACCCGCGAGATCGCGGTACGCCGCAAGCTCAAGCTCTCCGAGTACGGACTCTTCCACGCCAAGAGCGGCAAGAGGATCACCGCGGACGCTGAGGAGGACATCTACGCCCGGCTCGGCCTGCCCTGGATCCCGCCGCCCCTGCGTGAGGACCGGGGAGAGATCGCGGCAGGAATGCGCGGCGAACTCCCCGACCTCCTGGACGAGAACGACATCAGGGGCGACCTGCACACCCACACCGACCTCACCGACGGCCTCGCCCCACTGGAGGACATGGTCGCCGCCGCTGCCGAGCGTGGCTACGCGTACTACGCGATCACCGACCACGCGCCGAACCTCTATATGCAGCGCATGACCAGCGAGAAGATCCTCGCGCAGCGCGAGCGCGTACGCGAGCTCGACCGGAAGCACCGCGGAATGCGGCTTCTGCACGGAACGGAACTCAACATCGGCCCGGACGGGGAAGTCGACTGGCCCGACGACTTCCTGGAGGCATTCGACCTGTGCGTGGCGTCCGTCCATTCACACTTCAACCAGAGCCGACAGGCGCTCACGCGCCGGCTCGTACGCGCCTGCGAGAACCCGAACGTCGCCGTCATCGGACACCCCACCACGCGCCGGATAGGCAAGCGCCCCGGCATTGACGCCGACTTCGACGCGGTCTTCGAAGCCTGCGCGAGAACGGGCACCGCACTGGAGATCAACGCGCATCCGGAGCGTCTCGACCTCTGCGACGAGGACATCCTGCGTGCGAAACGGTACGGCGTGAAGTTCGCGGTGAACTCGGACGCGCACTCCACCACGCATCTGCCGTACATGCGCTACGGAGTTGGCACGGCGCAGCGCGGATGGCTGACGAAGGACGACGTCATCAACACATGGCCGCTCACCAAGCTGCGAAGTTTCCTGCGCCAGGGCGGCGTCCGCGAATAGGGGGCGCGGTCAGCGGCCGGCGGCGATGGCCGCCACGATGGCCTTGACGAGGCGTGTGACATAGCCGTCGTCGGTCGGTCCGCCGACGGCCAGCACGCGGAAGTACAGCGGGGCGCCGAAGAGGTCGATGGCGAGGCTCGTGTCGATGTCGGGCGGCAGCTCGCCACGCTCCGTCGCCCTGCGCAAGAGTGTCGCGACGGCTGCGCGACGCGGCCCGAGGACCGCGTGATGAAGGGCCTCCTGCAAGGTGCTGTTGCGGGCCGACTCGGCCAGCAGATCGGGGATGATCCTGCCCACCAGCGGATGCCGCAGCGCCTTCATGGTCTCCCTGACGAATCTGTCGACATCGCCGCTCAGCGACCCCGAGTCAGTCGTGGTGGGGATGTGCTCGGTGGCCATCTCGGACACAAGGTCCACCACCATCGCCTCTTTGGAAGGCCAGCGGCGGTAGAGCGCGGCCTTGCCGACGCCCGCGCGGCGGGTCACGGCCTCCATGGACATACGGGCGTACCCGGTCTCCGCCAGCTCCTCGAACATGGCCCGCCGGATCGTCTCGGTCACGGACTCCCGGAGGAGAGCGGCGCCGGTGGCAGGGCGGACGAGATCGCTGTCGGAGCTTGTGTCCATGATCGAAGATTAGCACGGAACGGAACGGTTGCGTTCCGTCAATTCCCGGTGTACGTTCCGCGCAATGCTTCGGAACGGTGCCGTTCCGTTCCGATGGGAGGGTCCCTGATGAAGTTCCTTTTCGACGACAAGGCGTTCACCGACCGGCCGGACGACCGGCCGGACGAGCGACTGGCCTCGTGATGGGACTCGAAGCCGGCGTGCACCCCGGCAGTACGGCCGACGGCACCCGCCGACGCGCCCGCACCGTCCTGGTCGTGCTGGCGCTCTTCATCGTGATCAACGCCGCGGACAAGGCCGTACTCGGCCTCACCGCGGACCCGATCAGGGACGAACTCGGTCTCACCGCGACCGAGTTCGGTACCGTCGCCGGCAGCTTCTACCTGCTGTTCAGTGTCTCGGCAGTCGCGGTCGGCTTCCTCGGCGACCGGATCCGTACCCGGCCGCTGCTCGCCGCGCTCGCGTTGGTCTGGGCCGCCGCGCAGCTCCCGATTCTGCTGCCCGCGGCGGGCTTCGGCGCTCTCGTCGCCACCCGTGTGGTGCTCGGCGCGGGCGAGGGGCCGGGGTATCCGCTGGCCAACTACACGGCGTTCACCTGGTTTCCGGGCAAGGAGCGGTCACTGCCCTCCGCCGTGGTGGTCGCCGGGGGTGCGGGCGGCACCGTCGTGGCCGCCCCCCTCGTCATTCTGGTCAGCAACACTCTCGGGTGGCGCGCCTCGTTCGGTCTGCTGGGCGGGATCGGGATCCTCTGGATGCTTGCCTGGTTACGGCTCGGCGGAAGCGGACCGTACGCCGCACGCCTGGACGCCACCGCCGCGGTCGGGGATGCCGTGTCCGGGGCTGTACCGGGCGCGGCTGACGGCGAGGTGCCCTTCCGGCGCATCGTCACCACCGGCACCTGGCTCGGGGCCACGTTCTCCGCCTTCACCGTGATGTGGACCCTGGCCATCGGGTTCGCCTGGCTGCCGTTGTTCCTGGAGGAACAGGCGGGATTCAGCGACGCGGAGATCAGCGGGATCCTCGGGCTGCCCGCACTGTCCATGGCCGTCCTCGTCCTCACCTCCGGAATCGTCGCCCAGCGGCTGCTGCGCCGGGGCACCACCGCACGGGTCGCCCAGGGACTGCTCGGCGCACTGCTGCCCCTGCTCGCCGGGGCCTGCCTGCTGCTGACCACCCGCGCGGGGCCCGGCGTCACCCTCCTGCTGCCGCTGGTGGTGGCCTTCTCCGCCGGCAACGGGCAGACGCCGCTGACCAACTCGGCCATCGCGGACATCTGCCCGCCCGGACGGCGCAGCGCCGCCCTGGGCCTGTCGTACGCGCTTGCCGCCCTCTCCAGTCTGCTCGCACCGTACGTCACCGGCCGGATCATCGATGCGGCGCCGAGTGAGGCCCTGGGGTACGGCCGGGCCTTCGACCTCGCGGCCTGGCTGCTGATCGCCGGCGGTGTGATCTCGATGCTTCTCGTACGGCCCGACCGGGACGCCCAGTTGCTGGGTACTCAGCGAAGGAGTGATTTCTGATGCTGTCCGACATCGCCGTTGTCCAGGGGGCTCGTACGCCCGTGGGGCGGTACCGGGGCGCGCTGCGTTCGGTTCCCGCGCACCGGCTGGGGGCCCTGGTGATCCAGGAAGCGATGGTGCGCGCCGGCGTCGAGCTGTACGCCGTCGACGAAGTGGTCCTGGGCTGCGTGGGACAGGTGGGGCCGGACGCGTTCAATGCCCGGCGCGCGGCCCTGGCCGCCGGACTGCCGGTCCACGTCCGTGCGTACAACGTCAACCGGCTGTGCGGGTCCGGTGTCCAGGCCGTCTGGTCCGCCGCACAGACACTCGCCCTCGGCGAGGCCGAGATCATGGTGGCCGGCGGCAACGAGTCGATGACCCGCCAACCGCTGCTCGACTACAGCGAACGGGCCCCCGACGAACTCTTCGGGCAGCACCGGATCGACGGCACGGTCTCGCTGGTCACCGACCCGTTCGCGCACGCCCCGATGGGTATGACGGGTGAGTGCGTGGCGCGACGGTTCTCCATCTCCCGGGAGCGCCAGGACCGCTGGGCCGCCGAGAGTCAGCGCCGCGCCGCCGTGGCCCTCGCGGAGGGGCGGTTCGCCGACCAGATCGTGCCCGTGATCACTGTGGACGGCGCCGTCGGGCAGGACGAACACCCGCGCCCCGGCACCACGCTGCGGAAACTCGAGGCGCTCGCTCCCGCGTTCACCGAGGACGGCACGATCACCGCGGGCAACTCGGCCGGGCTCAATGACGGTGCCGCCGCCGTGGTGCTGATGCGCGGTGCTGATCTCACCCACGGAACCTCCCCCTTGTGCTGGCTGCGCGACACGGTCGTCACTGCTCTCGAACCGGAAATCATGGGGTTCGCGCCCGCCGAGGCCATCAGGAAACTGCTGCGGCGCACCGGCCTCTTCCTCGACGACATCCAGGTGATCGAGCTCAACGAGGCCTTCGCCGCCCAGGTCCTGGCCGTGATGGACGACCTCAAGCTCGAGCCCGACCGGGTCAATCCGAACGGAGGGGCGATCGCACTCGGACACCCCATCGGTGCCACGGGCACGATCCTGCTGCTCAAGGCGGCGCACGAACTGCGCCGTACCGGCGGGCGGTTCGCCGTGATCGCCATGTGCATCGGAGGCGGCCAGGGCATCGCTGCGCTGATCGAGAACCCGGGGAGTGCCTGATGGGCGAGCATGTGTGGTCCCCGAGCCGGGAGTTGACCGAGCACAGCAATGTCGCCGCGTTCTGCCGCGCCCATCGCATCGACGGATATCGCGAGCTGCACGGCCGTTCCGTCGCCGATCCGGAGTGGTACTGGTCCAACGCCGCTCGTGACATCGGCATCGTCTGGCACGAACCGCCGCTGCGCACCTGCGACGACAGCGGTGGTATCGCCGCCACGCGCTGGTTTCCGGGCGGTCGCACGAATCTTGTCGACTCCTGCCTCGAACGCCATGTGCGGGAGGGGCGTGGTGACGCCGTCGCGTTGCGCTGGGAGCGTGAGGACGGGTCCGGCGGCCGGCTCGGCTACGGCGAGGTGGCGCAGCTGAGCGCCCGGGTCGCCACCGGGCTGCGCGGCCTCGGGGTGGGGGTGGGGGACCGGGTGGCGGCATTTCTGCCGCCCGGTCCCGAGGCCTTCGTGCTGCTCTTCGCCTGCGCCCGCATCGGAGCCGTACTGGTGCCGATGTTCTCCGGGTTCGGCTCCGAGGCGCTCGCCGTACGGCTGGCCGACGCCGAGGCGCCGGTGCTCGTCACTGCCGCCGCCACGACCCGTCGCGGCGCCCGGCACGACATGGAGGCGGTCGCCCGTACGGCGGCGGAGAAGGTGCCCGCAGTACGCCATCTCGTCGTCGTCGACGAGGAGTCGACGGTCGAGTCGGCGGTCGAACCGACGGACGACGCGCGGTCGCCCCGCCCGGCGGCCACGAGCTGGGACCGACTGGTCGCTGCGGAGCCGGCCGCGATCCTCTCGCTCCCCGGCAGCGCCCCCTTCCTCCTCATGCACACCTCCGGCACCACCGGCCGGCCCAAGGGCGCGGTTCACACCCACGGCGGATTTCCGCTGCAGGTCGGTTCGGAAGTCCGCTACAACCTCGACGTCCGCCCGGACGATGTGGCCTTCTGGGTCACCGACCCCGGCTGGATCATGTTTCCGCTCGTCGCCGTCGGCTGTACCCTCGCGGGCGCCTGCGTCCTGGCGTACGAGGGCGCGATCGACCATCCGGACCCCGCCCGGCTGTGGCGGCTGCTGGACGACCACCGGGTGACGGTCTTCGGCAGCTCGCCCAGTCTGTCGCGGACGATGATGACGCGAGACCCCGCCGCGGTTGCCCCGCCGGCCCCCTCCCGGCTGAGGATTCTGGGTTCCACCGGGGAACCGTGGACCGAGGACGCCTGGCACTGGTATTTCGCGGAGTTCGGCGGCCGGCGCTGCCCCGTGATCAACATCAGCGGAGGTACGGAGGTCGGCGGGTCGCTCCTGGGATCCTCGCCCACCGTGCCGCAGTCGCCCTGCAGCTTCGCCGGCCCCTGCCTGGGCATCGATGCCGCCGTCGTCGACGCCGACGGCACCGAGGTCGCCGCGGGAGAACTGGGAGAGCTGGTGGTCCGGCGATCCTGGCCGGGGATGACCCGTGGATTGTGGCGGGCGCCGGAGCGTTTCGCCCATACGTACTTCAGCCGGCGGCCCGGGCGCTGGTCCCACGGCGACCTCGCCTCCCGTGTGGGCGATGAGTGGTTCCTGCACGGCCGGCTGGACGATGTCATCAAGGTGGCGGGCAAGCGGCTCGGGCCCGCCGAGGTCGAAGAGGCCGTTCTCGGGGACCCGGCTGTGGCCGAGGCCGCGGCCGTCGGGGTGCCGCACCGTATCAAGGGGGAAGTCCTCTGGTGCTTCGTGGTGCCCTCGCGTGGCCCGCTTGCCGCGGCGGACGCGGACCGGATCCGGGAACGGGTGGCCGAAGCGCTCGGGCACGCCTTCCGGCCCGGCCGCGTGATCGCACTGCCCGAACTGCCCAGGACCCGTACCGGAAAGGTGATGCGGCGCCTGATCCGCGACTGCGTCACCGGCGATCCGCCCGGCGACCTGTCCACTCTCGTGAATCCCCGGAGCCTCGAAGCACTCCGCACCGTCGTCCCCGAAGCGCCGGACCACTGACCCGAAATCACTGATCCGGACCACTGATCCGGACCACACCTGCAGACCACCGACAGCAGCCAGCGACAAGGGAGTTCCATGCCGACGATCGACATTCTCCTGCCCGGCTTCGCCATCGACACGGACCAGGGCTATCCCGCCTTCTGCGGAGTCTTCCTGGTCCGCGGAACCGACGCCGCGGGGCGCGAGCGGAACATCCTCGTCGACGCCGCGCACGTCGGGAGGCGTCCCCACCTGTGGGACGCACTCGCCGCCCGCGGGCTGACCGCGGCGGACATCGACACCGTGGTGCTCACCCACGCCCACTGGGACCACGTACAGAACATCGATCTGTTCCCGCGGGCGACTCTGCTGATCCACGCCGACGAGCGGCGGTACGCCCACACACCGCACACCAGCGACTGGGCCACTCCCGCGTGGACCGGGCTGCTGCTCGAACAACTCTCCGTCCGCGAGGTCGCGGACGGAGAAGCCATCATCCCCGGTGTGACCGTTGTCGGCCTGCCGGGGCATTCGCCCGGCAGCATCGGGGTGCTGGTGGACACCGACGCAGGGCGGAGCGCGATCACCGGCGACGCACTGCACTTCGCCTACGTCGCCCGGACGCGCCGCAACCCACTCGTCTTCTGGGACGCCGAGCAGGCATCACGCAGCATCGAACGGGTCGTCGATCTGGCGGATGTCATTTACCCCGGCCACGACCGCCCCTTCCGCCTCACCGCCGCCAATGAGATCGACTACCTCGAGCCGTTCGCGCTGACCGTGACGGGGCTGCGGCCCGACGCCGACGGGCTTGTCTTCGCGGACGGTTCGGCACGCCCGCTGTGGGTCATGCCCGGCATCCACGACCAGCGCGCGAGGTACGAGAAGAACGCCGAGGAGAGCGCACGCCGGATCACACAGGTTCCCCGTGTGGTTCCCCCCGCTCCGTGATGATCTCGGCCAGCGAGCGGTTGAGTACGTCGAAGAACGGTCCGGGCTCCTCGCGCGGGAAGAAGTGGCCGCCCGGTACGGTGGACATGCGGAAGTGCTGGGCGTACTGCTCCCAGGACCACACGGCGCCGGGGTTCACGAGCCGGTCGTCCTCACCGGCGAAGGCGTGGATGTCGAGCGGCAGCCCCGCCTCCTCGTCGTCCGGATCAGGCAGCCCCGCCTGCTGGTGGCTGGCGCAGATCCGCAAGTCGTCCCGGACGATCGGAAGCAGGGCCCGCAGCCAGTCGTCCCGGCCGAGGAACTGTGGGCTCAGCCCTCCGATGCCCACCAGGAAGCGGGCGAGTTCCACGTCCGCGTACCGGTCGGCCGGCGGCAGCGGCGGAGTGAGGTGCGGGGCACCGTAGGCGCCGACGAACAGCGTCTGCGGCCCGCTGCCCCCGCCCCGCATTCGGGCTGCCGTCAGCGCGAAGGCAACCAGGGCGCCCATGCTGTGCCCGTAGACGGCGTACGGCTGGTCCAGCCACGGGGCGAGTTCGCGTTCGAGGGCCTCGGCCAGCGTCCGGGCATCGCGGAAGCGGGGCTCGCGGTAGCGTGACTCCCGGCCGGGCAACTGCACCGGCAGGACGTCGATTTCGGGCGCCACCCGGGCGGGCCACGGGGCGAAGAACGAGGCCCCGCCACCCGCGTGGTGGAAGCAGAACAGCCGCAGCCGGGCGTCCTTGCGGGGCGCCCGGACGAGGCAGGCCGTCGACGTCGGGGCGGTGGTCGTCATGTGCGGACCACCACGTCGTACATCTCCCGGAAGGTGACTGCCTCCAGCAGCCCGGTCACCGGCACGGACCGGCCGGTGAGGCTTTCCACGACGGTGACCAGGCGCAGCAGGTGCACCGAGTCCCATTCGGGGACCTCGTCCAGTGGGCGGTCGAGGTCTTCGGGCGTGATGTGCAGGCCGAGTTCCTCTTCCAGGAGGGTGCAGAACGCCGCGCTGTCCGCGATGGCGGTGGTCATGTCCGGTCTCCCTCGAAGGTGGTGTGCAGTCGCAGATGGGCGGGGGCGGGGGCGATGTCGCGCAGGTCGTGGTGGAAGACGGCGACGCCGGGGACGGACGGGTCCGGCCCGGCGGGGGCGAAGCCGTGGTCGGTGTAGAAGGAGGCGAAGCCGGTGTTCCTGGACGTGGGCAGATAGCGGCCGGTCGCGCCCCGGGCGCCGGTGGCGCGGGCGTGGTCGAGTACCGCGCTCAGGCATCCGCTCTCGATGCCGCGGGAGAAAACCCTGCAGCTCAGCACGAAGTTGTCGATGTGCAGTTGCTCCGCGTCGCGGCGCAGGAACACCGCACCGACGAGGCCGTGGTCGCCGAACCGGTCACGGGCGGACACCACGAGCGCGCTGTGGCCCGGGAGTGCGGTCCACTGAAGCACCTGGGGAACCTGCATGCGCTCGGTTGCGAGGTGGAACTGGTTGGTGCGCAGGGTGAGTTGGGAAACCCGTGATACCTCCGACGGGGCCGCCGGCCGCACCGTGACCTCGATTCCGAGCCCCTCCAGGTAGTCCTGGTAGGAGCCGATGTCCTCGCGGAACTCCTGCCGCCTGGCCTCCGTACGGTAGCGGCCCGTCCGTTCGCGGTCCTCATCGGTGAGCTGCGGCAGGTCGAACCAGCCGTCGGCGAGCAGCGCGGACGGATGCAGGGCCGGCTCCCGGTCGACATGGACCACGGCGACCTCGGGCAGTTGCTCCCTGACCAGACCGCACTCGAAGAGGCTGTCGTCGACGAAGACGAAGCTGTCAAGGCCAAGGCCCAGCCTCTCGGAGATGTCGCGCAGATTGTCGTGCTTGGCCGACCAGTTGGCGTTGACACAGACGAAGTCGTCCTCGTGCAGCAGCATCGATGGATGGTTGCGCAGCACCTCGCGGACCGCCTCCGCGTCGTTCTTGCTGCTCACGGCGAGCAGCACGCCCTGCGAGCCGAGCTGGGCGAGCACCCGCTGGAACTCCAGGAAGGCCTCCCCGCGCAATCCGGCGCCGAGTTCTATGCCGTCGGGGCCCTCCTCACCGAGCACTCCGCCCCACAGCGTGCCGTCCAGGTCCAGCACCAGGCATTTGCGGGTCCTGCCCAGGCGGCCCAGCACGAGAGGGCCGACCTCCCTGGCATAGCCGGTGAGCAGTCCCTCGGCCAGTCTGGCCTTGGCGTACTGGCCGGTGCGTGGCTCGTAGGCGGGCGTGCCCAGGCTCACCAGCGGATCGAGGTCGACGACGACCACCCCGGGGTGCTGCCCGGCGAGGGCGAGCAGCCCGCTGTTGAACTCGCGCCACACCGTGCCCAGCCGGGCCCGGGAGCGCAGATCGACCAGCTGGTGGGTGTGGTGGTGCAGCAGTGGCACGGTGTTGAGTACCAAGAGCCCCCGGCCGCCGTCCTGGTGGGTGCTCACGGCCTTGCCGAGGAGAGCCAGTCTCTCCCGGACCGCAGCCTCGACGTCCTCGACCCGCCAGGGCACGGGCACCTGCTCGAAGACCGTGTGCGGGTCGAGGAGGCACAGGGTCAGCAGCGGCTGCCGGGGGCCGTCGCCGGGCCCTGCGGGCCCCAGCAGGTCGTGTAGGTACGAGCCGTAGGGGGAGACCAACGGGTCGAGCAGCAGCCCGTGCCGGGCGAGTTCGGCGGTGAGCGGGCCGACGAGCGGTGCGACCGTGGACTGGCCGGTGACGGCGACGGTGACGACCGGCAGGTCCGGGTGGAGCCGGCCCACCGCCTCGCGGTCGAGGCGGGCCAGCAGCTGACCCGCCGCCGGAAGATCGCTCTCCGGCAGACGGGCGAGCAGGGCACGGACCGATGCGTACTCGGCTTCCAGCCGGCCGGCGGCGTATGTGCTGCGCAGAGTGCGCAGCGCTTCCGGATCCCGCCAGGGGCCGCTGTCGCCCGCGGTGGTGAGGGTGGTGTGTGCCGTTGTGTCTTCCGTGGTGGTCATGTGCGCTCCAGGGCGATGCCGGACTTGATCCACTTGCTGGACTCGACCGCGACCGCGACGGCGCGTCCGGGGCCCTGCCACTGCTCGGTCAGCTCGGCGAGCTGGAGGAACGGCAGGGCGTTGCCGTTGTTGCCGACGGTGCGCACGACATTGATGCGCCGGGCGTCCGGGGCGGGCATCTCCGCGGAGATACGGTCGCTCATCCGGCCGGAGAGCTGGGGCGGGAGCAGGTAGTCCACCTGGTGGGCAGCCCAGCCCAGGTCGTCGAGGAGTTCCCAGAACATCTGCGACGCCAGGCCGGGCACGGCCGCTTCGATGGCCTTGTAGTCCTCGGAAATCACCGTCCGGTCGCTGTGCCGGTCGCCGAGGCCGAACCAGTCGATGACCTGCCCCGGCTTCTTGCCCAGGCCCACCAGCCGGTTGAGCACCTGGCGGATCGCGATGCCGTGGCCGAGGGGCTCCGCGGTGAGCACCGCGGCACCCGCTCCGTCGCCGAAGAGCACATAGTTGACGAGTTCGGCGGAGGTACGGGAGCCGGGGTCGAAGTCGGTCTCCAGGTGTTTGGCGCACACATCCCCGCCGATCACCAGCACGGTCGCGCAGCGCCCGGCGATCAGCAGGGTGCGGGCCACGTCGAGTGCCTGAACGGCCCCGGCGCAGCCGGACTGGAGCTGGTAGGTGGGAACGTTGTCGATGCCGAGACGATCCGCCACAAGGTTCACGGTGGCGGGCATCAGCTGGTCCGGGGTGGCCGTGCCCATGACGATGCAGTCGATGTCCCCCGGTTCCAGGCCCGCTTGTGTCAGAGCCCGGTCCCCGGCGGTCGCCGCGATGTCGGCGAGGCTGTGCCGGACGTGACCGGTCGCCAGGTCGACGGCGAAGTACCTGCTGGTGTTACCGATGAACATCTCGGCCCACCGCTCGTCGACGCCGACGAGTTTCGCAAGTGTCGCGTTGTCCACCGGTTCGCCCGGAAGGCAGGTGCCGACCGAGACCAGATGTGCGGTGGGGGCGGTCATGAGAGCCTTCCTTCCGGTACGGACGGTGTCAGCAGACGCCTCCGCAGATAGCGGGTGAGGTCGCCCACGGTCTCCAGACTCTCGAGCAGCTCCTCGATCGGAAGGCTGCCGAGCCGGGGCAGTTCGTCCTCGATACGGGTCTTGAGCTCCATCACCTGGATCGAGTCGAAGCCCAGGTCCTCGTGCAGGCGTGAACGGCCCTGCACCTGGGACGGTTCGTGCCCGCCGACCTGGCAGACCAGACGGTGCGTCACCTCGGAAACGGGGTGCGGGGGTTCACCGGCGCGGGCCGGCGGGCACGATTCTCCGCGGTCCGCCGTCGGCGGTTCCGCGGCTGCCGCGTCCGTTGCGGGGGAAGTGGACACGGGCAGTTCTGGGGCGTCGGCGGAGCGCCAGGCGCGGAAGGTGTCGTCGAAGAGATATGGCGGCAGCCGGCGCGGCACCCGGTCCGCCTCCTGGTACAGCGCGTCCCAGTCGGGAGCGAGGCCTGCGCACCACAGCTCCCCCAGCAGCTGGTGCAGCCGGTGTCCCGGCGCGCGGTGCCCCGGGTGGGCCGCATGGCAGCTCACCGGGCGGCCGGTGGCCGGCTTGAGGCGGGCGAGCAGCGGGGTCAGGGCGGCCCGCGGGCCGATCTCCACGATGTGAGTGGCTCCGGCGGCGAACAAGGCGGCCGCGGCCTCGGCGAACCGTACGGGCTCGGTGATCTGCCGCGTCCAGTAGTCCGCGTCCAGGGTCTCGTCATCGCCCATCCGGTGCCCGTACACGGTCGAGAAGTACGGCACTGCGGGCCGGCGCACCGGTACGTCCGCCTCCCGGCGGAACTCCTCCACGACGGGCCGCATCAGCGGCGAATGGAAGGCGTGCGAGACGGCCAGCGGACGCGAGGCCAAACCCCGGTCGGCCAACGCGGCACGCAGCGCGTCCAGTTCGGCGAGATCGCCGGCGACCACCGTGCTGTCCGGGGCATTGACCGCGGCGATGCACAGCCGCGTACCCTCGCTCAGCAGCGCCTCGACGCCGACGGCGTCCAGCGGCACCGAGAGCATGCCGCCCCCGTCGGGGAGGGCCTCCATCAGCGAGGCCCGGCGCGCGACCAGTCTGGCTGCGTCCCCGGGGTCGAGCGCACCGGCCGTGCACGCCGCGGCGAACTCACCCACGCTGTGGCCGATGACGAACGAGGGCCTGATCCCCGCCTCGACGAGGGTGCCCGCCATCGCGTACTCCACCGCGAACAGCGCGGGCTGGGCCAGGCCCGTACGGTCGATGCCCGGGTCGCCGTCGAGCACGGCGTCGCGCACCGAAAGACCGAGGTGGCCGGCGAGAATTTTGTCGATCTCGTCGAACAGCCGTGCGTAGACGGGGGACTCGGCGTACCAGGAGGCGGCCATACGGGGGTACTGCGCGCCCTGCCCGGTGAAGGCGAACGCCACCGCGGGTACCGTCCGCCGCGTCGCGCCGCCGGCCGGCCCGCCGTCATCGGCCGATCGCTCCGCCGCCTCGCGCAGCCCCGCCACCAGTTCGGGCAGGCCCGCGGCGGCGACGGACACCCGGTGCGGCAGCCGCGACTTGACCCGGTTGCTGGTCCAGCACAGTTGTGCCAGCCGGTCCTCGGGCAGGCGGGCGAGGGCATCGGCCTGGGCCAGCAGGTTGGGGCGCAGTTGCCGCGCGGAACGGGCGGACACGGTGAACACCCCCGGCGCCCTGTCGCCTGAGCGGTGTACCGCGCGAGGCGCGGAGGACATGACCGCGTGCGCGTTGGTGCCGCCGATGCCGAAGCTGCTGACAGCGGCGTGCACGGTGCCGGAGGGAAGCCGCAGCGGGGACTTGAGCAGCGACAGCCGCCGGTCGGCAAGCTGGAGTTGCGGGTTCTCGTCGTCGGCGAAACGACTGGGGGGCACGGTCCGGTGATGCAGCGCGAGCACGGTCTTGACCAGCCCGGCAATCCCGGCCGCTCCCTCGGCATGCCCGAAGTTGCTCTTGACCGAACCCAACGCGATGTTCCCGGCGCGGCGGTCACTGGCGAAGTGACCGAGTGCCTGCGCCTCCATCATGTCGCCGAGCAGGGTGCCGGTGCCGTGCGCCTCGATGAAGCGGATGTCGTCCGCGCCGACCCCGGCCGACTGCCAGACACCCTCGATGAGTTGCTGCTGTGCCCAGCGATTGGGGGCGGTGATCCCATTGCTCCGCCCGTCCTGGTTGACGCCGCTCCCGCTCAGCACGGCGTACACGGGCTGGCGGTCGGCCAGAGCGTCGCTGAGCCGGCGCAGCACCAGGACCGCGACGCCCTCGGCCCGTCCGATTCCGTCGGCCGATGCGCTGAAGGGCTTGCATCGTCCGTCCGGCGCCGAGAGACCGGCCTGGGCGTAGAAGATATTGATGACGGGCGTCATGATCAGGTTGGTGCCCGCTGCCAGGGCGTAGTCGCAGTCGCCGGCGCGCAGTGCGCCTGCCGCGAGGTGGACGGCGACGAGCGACGAGGAGCAGGCCGTGTCCACCGCCAGGCTCGGGCCTTTGAGGTCGAGATGGTACGAGACCCGGTTGGCGCCCATGAAGTAGCCGTTTCCGGAGCCGTAGCGGGCGGTGATCCTGTCGTAGTCCGACAGCTGCAGATACGCCCATTCGTTGGCCATGACTCCGACGAACACTCCGGTTCCGGTGCCGGCCAGATCCTCGGGGGCGACCGCCGCGTCCTCGATGGCGCGCCAGGAACACTGCAGCAGCAGCCGCTGCTGCGGGTCCATGGCGGCCGCCTCGCGTGGTGAGATCCCGAAGAACTGAGGGTCGAAGGCGTCCGGATCGTCGATGAAGCCACCGCGCACGGTGTTGCTGCGGCCGGGCGGCCGGGCCTCGGACGTACTGGCGGGGGCGGCCGAGGGCGCCATGTGGTAGCGGTCCGCGTCCCAGCGCTGTTCCGGGACGCGGCTGGTACTGTCCCGCCCTCCCATCAGAAGATCCCAGAACTCCTTGGCGTCGCGGGCACCCGGAAAGCGGCAGTCGAGGCCGACGACCGCAACCGGTTCGCGCTCGGTCATGACGCCCCTCCTCCGCTGCTGCCGTCGGCGAGGCGTTCGGCGAGATGTGCGCTGATCGCGCGGACCGTGGGGAAGTCGTAGGCGATCGTCGGGGAGACCGGCAGCTGATGCCGCTCCTCGATCTCGCCGCAGATGCCGATCGCCGCTACCGAGTCGATGCCGTAGTCCGCGAGCGGCGTGGTCGGGTCGATCTCGTCGGCGGACCGGTGCAGATGGAAGGCAACACGTTCGGTGAGCCACTGCTCGAGGTCCGGAGCGGTCAGGCCGGACAAGGCGATGTCCAGATTCTGGGGGCGGGTTTCGGGGACGATGTGCATGGCGTACCTCTCCCTTGGGGGTCCGGGTGGTCTCAGCGGCCGGGGGCGGCCAGCGGGGCGGACTCCGGGTCGTCCTCGGCGCGGCTGTCGATCAGGGCCTCGACCGGTCGTTCCAGGCGTTGGTGCAGTACGTGCAGGGCGCCGTCGAGGAAGAGCTGCCGCATGAGGGTGCGCTGCGTCTTGCCGCTGGTGGTCTTGCGGATCGCGCCGGGTCGTACCAGCACCACGCTCGCGGCGGGCAGCTGGAACTCGCGGCTCACCAACTCCCGTACCGAAGCGGCGAGTCCCGGCAGGTCCGGCTCGTCGTAGGTGCGCGGACGGATCTCCTGGACCACCACCACGTGGGCGCGCTCGGCCTCCGTGTCCGAGACGGTGAACACGGCGCCGCCGCCACGGCGGAACGCGGGCCCCGAGTCCTGCACGGCATGTTCGATGTCCTGGGGGTAGAGATTGCGGCCGTGGTGGATGAGCATCTCCTTGATCCGGCCGGTGACGTACAACTCCCCGCCGAGCAGGGCGCCGAGGTCGCCGGTGCGGAAGTACCCCGAGCGTCCGTCCGCGGTCGACGCCCGGAAGGACTCGGCGGTCTCCTGGGGGCGGTTCCAGTAGCCGGCGGTCACCGAGGGGCCGTGCAGCCAGATCTCGCCGACCCGGCCGTCCGGCAGGACCCCGAGGGTCATCGGGTCCACGAGGAGGACCTCGGTGCCCTTCGGGCGGCCGCAGCCGACCAGGGTCCTGGTTGCCCGGCCGGGTTGCGCGGGCTGCAGCTCGTCCTGCTCCAGACCGTGGGCATCCACGACCAGTTCGACGTGCGGTCCTGCGGTGTCGCCGCCGGAGACCAGCAGGGTGTTCTCGGCCAGTCCGTAACAGGGGAGCATGGCCTGGGGGCGAAGTCTGTTGGCGGCGAAGCGCGCGCTGAAGGCGCGGATCGTGCCGGCGCGTACGGGCTCGGCCCCGTTGAGCGCCACTCGCAGGGTGGACAGGTCGAGTCCGGCGGACTGTTCCTCGGTGACCCGGCGGGTGCACAGCTCGTAGCCGAAGTTGGGTGAGGCGGTGCCCTCGACCCGGTAGTCGTGAATCATGCGCAGCCAGCGGTGCGGCTGCTTGATGAACGAGATGGGTGACATCTGTACGCTCGTGCCGCCCATCCACAGGGGGTGCAGCGTCATCCCGATGAGGCCCATGTCGTGGTAGAGCGGCAGCCAACTGCCGGTGACGACGCCCTTGCGGGTGTCCATGGCCCGTTGGATGGCTTCCTGGTTGGCGGCCAGATTGGCGTGCGTGACCATGATTCCCTTGGGCTCGCTGGTGGAGCCCGAGCTGTACTGCAGGAAGGCCAGGTCCTCGTCCCGTACGTGTGGCGGGAACCAGACGTCCGGCTCCGTGGCGTCGTCGCCGCCGGCCGCGAGGCACACCACATCCCGTTCTCCGGCGGCGGTCAGCCAGGCGGCGAGGGCATGCCGGTGTTCGGGAAGTGTCAGCACAGCGCCCGCCGAGGCGTCCCGCAGGATGCCGCGCACCCGGGCCAGCCGTTCACCGGGCTCATCGGGGAGCGGCGCGGGGATGGCGGTGCGCCCGGCGTAGAAGCAGCCCAGGAATGCGGTGACGAAGTCCAGTGTGGGCGGATAGAGGAGCAGCACCGGGCGTGAGTCGTCTCCCCTGGCCGCCTCGCGCAGCCGGGTGGCCACCAGGCGGGCCCTGCGGTCCAGTTCCCTGTACGTGAGCCGCTCGGGCCGCATGCTCCGGCCGTCTTCGTGCAGGTACACGAACGCGGCCCGCTCGGGGTGCTGTTCCACGCCGGCGCGTACGGCGTCCGTCAAGGTTCTGCGCATCTCTTCCCCTGTCGCTCGTCGGCGGTTGCTCCGCCGGTACGGGATATGGGACGGGGCGGCACCAAGTGCCACCCGGTTCCTCCATCGTTGGAGGGCGGTGAAAAGGAGTCGTAAAGGCGCGCTTGATGCGCACGTCGCAGGTCCAGCGTTTCCAGGACGGTGCCGCCCGGAGGCGATAGAACAGTGGGTAAATCCTTGTGTACGCCGTGTGTTGGCACTCGGTGCCGTTCCCGGATGAGGCGGCCGAGGCGGAGCGCGTGGGGAACGAGAGGAGGGCTGCGGTGGCGGAACCAGGTGTGGTGCCCTTTTCGGTCGGACCTCTACTTCCCGGTTCGGGACCCTGGGGTGCCGTCGGCGAGAACGTGCGGCGCCACGGGTACGCGGTGTGTCACGGACGGCTGACCGACTGGGCGTCCGCACCGTGCGCACCCGCCCGTGAGCTGCTCGGCGCTGACTGGCCGAGGTATCGGGCGATGCGTGAACCCACGGCGCGGGCACGGCTGTTCGGCTCCCGGTTGCTGCTGCGCCAGGCGGTGGCCGCCGCGGCCGGCATCGGTCCTGCGGGCGTGGTGCTGGGGCGGGGCGCACGCGGGCGCCCCGGCGTGCGCGAGCCGGCGGGCTTCGACGGGGGCATCAGTCACACCGCCGGTCTCCTGGTGGTCGGTGTGGCCGGCAGGTTCCGGATCGGCGTGGACGTGGAGGCGCAGGACCGGCTGCTGCTCACGCCGGGGCTGCCGGAGAAGGTCTGCCATCCGGAGGAGCTCGCCGCCCTGCGGCTGCTCCCGTACGCCGAGCGCAACCGCATGCTCGTGCGGCTCTGGACGCTCAAAGAGGCGTATGCGAAGGCCCTGGGCCTCGGGTTGGGGCTGGACTTCCCGAGTATGTATTTTCAGCCGCGCCGGGTCGGGCGGGACGCCACTCTCTGGCGCTGCCGGACAGCACCGGACTGGCACTTCCAAAGCGGCGTCGTCGCACAGCACTTCGTTGTCGCGTGCGCGGTCGGACCGGCGGCCGGCCTTTGATGGCCAGATACGAGTCAACGTTGTTTCGATACGGCATTGACTCGATGGAGAGTCGGGCCTAACGTGCGAACCGCACGGCATCAGACGGCAGTTCACGCAGCACCCTCTTCTTGCGAGGAGCGGAATCCGTGACAGCACAGCCCCTACTCCGTACCGCCGGGCAGCTCCCCGCCCCCGACGCCCGCCGCTGGTGGGTACTGGGCGTCCTGCTCGTCAGCCTCCTGCTCGTGGTCCTCGACACATCAATACTGAGCGTGGCACTGAAGACGCTGGCTCAGCCCGAACCCATCGGCCTGGGCGCCTCGCAGAGCGAGCTGCAGTGGTCGGTCGACTCCTACACGCTCGTTTTCGCCGCGCTGCTCTTCACCACCGGCGTGCTCGCCGACCGCTGGGGCCGCAAGCGCACGCTGGTGGCCGGGCTCGTGGTCTTCGGCGCCTGCTCGCTGTGGTCCGCATACGCGGGCAGCGCCGACGAGCTGATCGTCGCCCGCGCCGGACTCGGTGTCGGCGGCGCGCTGGCGATGCCCGCGACATTGGCGATCATCATGAACGTCTTCCCACCCGCGGAGCATGCCAAGGCCGTCGGCATCTGGGCCGGCGCGGCCGGCCTCGCCGTCGCCATCGGCCCGATAGCCGGTGGCGCACTCCTCGAACACTTCTGGTGGGGCTCGGTCTTCCTGATCAACATCCCGATCGTCGTGGTCGGCGCCGTCGCCGCTCTCCTCGTCGTGCCGGAGTCCAGCGACCCGCGACGCGGCGGCTTCGACCCGGTCGGCGTCGCCCTGTCCGTCGTCGGCCTGACCCTGCTGGTGTACGGCGTCATCAAGGGCGGTGAATCGGACGACTGGGCGGCGGCCCAGGTGTGGGGGCCCCTGTTCGGCGGGCTCGCCGTGCTGGCCGCCTTCGTCGCCTGGGAGCGGCGAACCCGCCGTCCCGCCCTGGACATAGCCCTCTTCCGTATCCCGCGTTTCTCGGCGGCGGTGACTGTCATCGGCCTGGTGTTCTTCGCGCTGCTCGGTGCGACCTTCTTCCTCGTCTTCTATCTGCAGAGCGTGCGCGGATGGTCTCCACTGGAGGCCGGGTACTGCCTGCTGCCCCTGGCCGTGGCCCAGTTGGCCTTCTCCCCGCCGGCCAGTCTCGTGGCCAAGCGGATCGGGATCCGCCCGGTGTGCGTCACCGGCATGGTGCTGACCACACTCGCGTTTCTCACCGTCGCCACCATCGACGAGCACACCGAACTGTGGCTGCTGGAATCCGTCTTCTTCGTCCTGGGCGTCGGCATCGCGTGCGTGATGCCACCCGCCACGACCGCGGTCATGTCCGCCCTGCCGCGCGAGAGGGCGGGCACCGGCTCGGCCGTCAACACCACGTTCCGCCAGGTCGGCGGCGCTCTAGGGGTCGCCGTGCTGGGCTCGGTCCTGTCCACTGTCTATCGCTCCGAGGTGGCCGGCCGACTGGCGGACCTGCCGGGCGCAGTCCGCGACCGGGCCGAGGAGTCCGTCGAAAGCACGCTGGCCGTCGCCGATTCGCTCGGCCCGCGCGGGTCCGGGCTTGCGGCTGGGGCCGTCGACTCGTTCGTGTCCGCCATGCATGTCACCGCTCTGGTCGCCGCTGGAGTCACCCTTCTCGGCGCCCTCGTCAGCCTGTTGCTCCTGCCCCTTCGCAGGAGTGCGGACCGCTCCGACATCCAGGAAGCGGCAAGAGCCGACCACACCACGGAGGTCTGAATGCCGGCACACGTTCAGCCGGAGGCCGAGGGCGACACGCCCGACGGCCTCCGGTCCATATCCGCGTCCCCGGACCGGCGCGGGCCCGATGCCGTTCCGGTGCGTACCGCCCGGGGCGGCCGCCAGCGCGATCCCGCCGCGGACCGGGCGATCCTGAAGAGCACACTCGCCCTGCTCGGCGAAGGGTGCAGCTTCAGCGCCCTGTCCATGGACCTGGTGGCGCAGCGGGCCTCGGTCGCCCGTGCCACCATCTACCGCCGCTGGCGCAACAAGGAAGAACTGGTACTCGCCGCCCTGAGCAGCCTCGACCTCCCCGTCCCGCCGCTGGACGGACTCCTGCTGCGGGACCGGCTGGTGAGCCTGGTCGACCAGATCCGCAGCCGGGGTCAGGACACCAATCTGCACCGTCTGCTCGCCGGACTGCTCGGCGAGGCGGTGCGCCGCCCGCAGTTGGTCGAGCGGTTCGAGAATTCGGTGGTCGCCGCGCGGCGGGACGCGTTGCGCCGGGCGCTGCGCGAAGGCATGGACAGCGGAGAGCTGCGTCCGGGCCTGGACGTGGACCAGGCCATCGAACTGCTCACCGGACCGATGCTCTCCCGGCTGATCCTCCGGCAACGACCGGTGGAGTCCGCCGCGTTCGCCGAGTCGATCGTCGACACCTTCCTCAACGGGACGAGGGCTCACCCCGAACCCCGGTAGGCATTCCCCCCACCCCCACCTCAGCCTACGCAGGACCGGCGCCACTCTCGGCACGCACAGATCAGTCACGCAACACGCCCGATCCAGGGCATTGGAGCACCACATTCGACCCAGGAGCCGCAGCCATGAAATTCCTCTTCGACGACCCTGCCTTCGATTACGAGGCATTGCGCGCCGCCGGTTACGCCGACCTCGGCGGTGCACAGCTCGGCGAGGTCATCGCCGTCGCCTCGCGGATCCAGGACGGCGACACCGACGCCTGGCGGCGCGAGTGGACCGCCATGGCCGAGCGCGTACACCGGCTGGGCACGGCGGCACTCGGTGAGAAGCGGACCGTCGACGCCCGTGCCGCACTGCTGCGCGCGCACAACTACTACCGGACGGCCGAGTTCTTCCTGCGCGACGACCCCACCCACGACCCCGAGGCCGCCCGGCTGATGCGGCTCTCCAAGGACACGTTCACCCAGGCCGCCGAACTGATGGAGCGCCCACCGCAGTTCGTCCGCATCCCGTACGAGAACGGTTCGCTGCCGGGCCACTTCTACCGGGCCGACGACTCCGCCGGGCCACGGCCCACCATCATTCACCACGGCGGGATCGACTCCACACTCGAAGAGGGCTACTTCTTCGTCGCGGCCGCCGCAGTGGCACGCGGTTACCACTGCCTCTGCATCGAAGGGCCGGGACAGGGCTCGGTGCTGCGCGAACAAGGCCTCACCTTCAGGCCCGACTGGGAGAACGTCGTCGCCCCGGCTGTGGACTTCGCGCTGGCTCAGCCGGGCGTGGATGCCGAGCGTCTGGCGCTGATCGGCACCAGTCTCGGTGGTCTGCTGGCCGTACGCGCCGCGGCGTTCGAGCACCGGCTGGCAGGCTGCGTGGCCCACGACGCGGTCTGGCAGCTCGGTGATGTCGTGGCGCTGCCCCAATTCGTGCTGGAGTGGGTCGAGCAGGGCTGCGACGACTTCGCCAATCCCGTGATGTACGGGATCGCGGTCCAGCAGACTTTCACCCGCTGGCTGCTGCGGCAGGCACTGTGGACGTTCGGCGTCGATACGCCCGCCGAACTGCTCCGCCGCATGCCGGCCTTCAACCTTTCGGAGGTCGTGGGACAGGTGCGCTGTCCCGTGCTCGTGCTCGACGCCGAGGAGGACATGTTCTTCGCCGGTCTGGAACACGCGAAGAAGGTGTACACGGGGCTGAACAGCGCCAAGACGCTGCACGTCTTCACCGCGGACGAAGGCGGGGGCGCACACTGCCACTCGGGAGCCATGGGTCTCTACCACGACCGGCTGTTCTCCTGGCTGGACGAGACTCTCGCCCCTGACCGGGTGCCCGTTACCTGACCGTCGTACCTGCCAGGACAAGAGGCGGCCCGCGAAGGGGATTCTCCCGAGCGGGCCGCCTCCGTCGCTACCGCTTCAACAATTGAATTCCAGCTGATTCAATGGCTGGAAATAGCACATTCGGACCTCATCTCGGCTGTTATCTTTCATTTAATGACCACGTAACGATCGCCGCGCTAGGCTGTTTATTGGCAAGCGTGTACTCCATGCGGCATCAGGGAGCACACGGGGGATTGGTAACGATCGAATGCGTGACACGCATTCAGGGGGTTTACGTGTCCCTGCACTCTGCGCAAAACGGCCAGTCGCTGCGCTATGAGGTGCTCGGCCGGCTGAGGGTGACCCGCGGCGGGGTCGACCTGACGCCGGCGCCACCGAAGATCGCCAAGCTGCTGGCCCTCCTGGCCGTCCGGGCGGGCGAGACCGTACCGGGGGACAAGCTGGTCGCCGAGCTGTGGGAGCAGCAGCCGCCGCGCTCGGCGACCGCGAGCCTGCGCGTCTATGTGTCGCAATTACGGAAACTCCTCAGCGAACCCGGAAGGATCTCGCCGATCATTACGGTGTCGCCCGGTTACATTCTCAATGTCAGTAAGGCGCAGCTCGACGTCCGGCTGTTCGACGAACTCTACGAAAGCGGCAGATCCCGTTACTTCGCGGCTGACCACCTGGCCGCGTCGGAGCATCTCGGACAGGCCCTCGCCATGTGGCGGGGGCCTGTCCTGGATGGTATTGCAGGTTCTCTGGAGATCAACTCATTTGCGGCCGTGGAGGAGGAGAAACGGCTCAATTGCATCGAGTTGAATATCGAATCCGCCATGGCTCTCGGCCGCCACTACGCCGTCATCGAGGAACTCAAGGGCCTGGTGGTCCAGCATCCGCTGCGGGAGCCCTTCCACCGGCAGTTGATGGTCGCTCTGTACCGGGTGGGCCGGCAGAGCGACGCGCTCGGCGTGTACCGCAGGGTCCGGAAGATCATCAGGGAAGAGCTCGGGATCGAACCCGGCCCGCCGCTGCGGCACGCCCAGGAGGCCATCCTGCGGGCCGACCCCGCCGGGGGCTTGGCGCCTTCCTTTCGCTGACGCCGCGGTGTGATGAGCGGGCGATGTCAGCCGGCCACGAGATCGTCCGCGACGACGAGCCGCACACGGGCGATCCCCGGTGAGCGGCTCGTGACCCGCCCACCGGGGATCATCGGGTGCGCACAAGGGCGGAGGCTGCGACCCGCGGCGATCCGCCGGCCGGCGCCTCGTCCGGCGGTGCCTACGGTCGGGCTCCTCGCTTGGGCGGTTCCGACCGAGTAGAAGGGAGAAGGGCGCTCACCCCAGGTGCCCCAGTCGCAGGCTGCCGCGTGGCGGTGGTCTACTCAGGTCAGGGAGTCGCGCCCGTGAAAGCTCTCGTTGCCACCGACTACATGCCGCTGGACCGGATCACGGTCACCGAACTCCCCACGCCTGCCCCGGAACCCGGCCAGGTGCTGATCAGGGTCGAGGCAGCGGCACTCAACCCGCTCGACCTGGCGCTGATCACCGGAGCGGCGAAGGACCTCTTCCCGGTCGACCACCCGCTGGTGATCGGAATGGACGCGGCGGGCACCGTTGCCGAGGTGGGGGAGGGCGTTTCCGGATACGCGCCGGGCGATCCGGTACTCGCCTTCACGGGGCGGGCGGGCGCCGTGGCCGACTACACGGTGGCCTCGCCCGGTCCCCTGCTGGCCCGGCGGCCTGCGGGCCTGGACAGCGTGCACGGCGCCGCCATCCCCGAATCGGGGCTCACCGCTGTCTGCCTGCTGCGCGCCGTCCGGCTGACGGCGGGCGAGAGCGTGCTCGTTGTCGGGGCGACCGGCGGGATCGGACTGTACGCCGTGCAGCTGGCCGACGCGCTCGGGGCCCGTGTGATTGCCACGTCCGTCGCGGACGACGAGGAGTACGTGCGCGGCCTCGGCGCAGCCGACACCGTCGACTACAAGAATGCCGATGTCGTGGAGGAGACCCTGCGGCTGGTGCCCGGCGGCGTCGACGTCGTCGTCGACCTGGTCAATTCCGGGGAGGGGCTCACGAACACCGCGCGTGCGGTCCGTCCGGGCGGCCGGCTGGTGTCGCCGCTCTTCGGGCCCGACGATCTGGGCCGCGACGTTTCGCCCGTCTACATCGGCTCCTTCCAGGCGGAGCCGGGCGATCTCGAGGATCTGGCGGCCCGGGCGGCGGACGGGCGGCTGCGGGTGGAAATCGGCGCACGCTACGCGTTCGACGACGCTGTACAGGCAGTCGTCGACTTCGCCGGGAAGCACATCCGGGGCAAGGTCGTCATCACCACCTCATGAACGACGATTTCTGAGCGGGACCGGCACCGGGGGCAATTCACTGCACCCGGCCTACGAAAGGCGCGGCTCTCATGAAGCGCAGGACCCTCGGCGGTACGGGCATCTCGGTCAGCGAATACGCCCTGGGCGCCATGATGTTCGGCACCTGGGGCAATGGCGACCAGCACGAGTCGGTCCGTATGATCCACCGGGCTCTTGACGCGGGGATCAACCTCGTGGACACCGCCGACGTCTACAGCCAGGGTGAATCGGAGGAGATCGTCGGCAAGGCGCTCAAGGGCCGCCGGGACGACGTTGTGCTCGCCACCAAAGGCAGCAGTTCGATGGGCGACGATCCCAACCACAGCGGAAACTCGCGGCGCTGGCTCACCCGCGCCCTGGAGAACAGTCTGCGGCGCCTGGGCACCGACTACGTCGACCTGTACCAGGTCCACCGGCCCGACGCGGACACGGACATCGACGAGACCCTTTCCGCCCTGTCCGATCTCGTGCGCGCGGGCAAGGCACGCGCGATCGGCCACTCCACATTCCCGGTGGAACAGATCGTCGAGGCTCAGTGGACGGCCGAGCGGCGCGGCCACATCCGTTTCCGCACCGAGCAGCCGCCGTATTCGATCCTGGCCCGGGGCGTCGAGGCAGCGGTACTGCCGACCGCCCAGCGCTACGGCATGGGTGTGCTGACCTGGGGCCCGCTCAGCGCGGGCTGGCTCTCCGGCAAGTACGCCAGGCCGACGGACATCAACCTCACGGCGGGCAGCGGCCGGGCAGCCCTTGAGCGGCACAAGTTCGACCCGTCGGTGCCGGGCAACGCCCGCAAGCTGGAGGCCCTCGGCGAACTGACGACGCTGGCCGACGACGCGGGCCTGAAGCTCGCTCACCTGGCGGTCGCGTTTGTACGCGCCCACCCGGCCGTCACCTCGGTCATCATCGGCCCCCGGACGGCCGCCCACCTCGATGACCTGCTGGAGGGCGTGGACATCGAGCTGAGTGAGGACGTCCTGGACCGGATCGACGAGATCGTGCCTCCGGGCACGGATCTGAACCGGGACGATTTCTATTACACGCCGCCGGCGCTGTCCGACACGTCCCTGCGGCGACGGTGACGCCGGTGCGGTCCGGGTCACCGGGGGAGGCCGGAGATCCGCCGGCGGGGATCGGGGAAGGCCCCGGTGCCGTGACTCGGGACATTGCCTTGTCCGAGGCGGTGTTGACATCCAGGTCAGGCAAGGGCGGTGCCCCGCACCAGGAGCAGCACCACATCTGCCGCCGCCACGGCGACTGTCCCGGCGAACGCCGCTTTGCGCCAGTACCGGCCAAGTGTGAGCCCCGCGACCGCTGTCGGCGGCGCCGCCAGCAGTGTGGCCACTCCCCACGCGCCCGGCGGGCCCGCGGGTCCGAGCACCAGTACCGCCGTCGCCGCCACCAGGGGGACCGGCAACAGCAGCCGCGTTCGGGCGACGCCCAGCCGCTGCGGCAGACCGCGCATCCCGGTCCCCAGATCATCGCCGATGTCCGGGAGTACATCGCCCAGATGGGCCGCGATGCCCAGCAGTGCTCCGGCCGTCACGGCCCACCACTGGGGCCAGAGACGGCCGGGCGTGCTCAGGGTGACGACGGCCGGCAGAGTACCGAATCCGATCACGTACGGGAGCCAGGACAGCACTGTCGCCTTGAGCTTCAGGTTGTACAGCCACGCCGCAGCGACCGAGGTCAGGTGCACCGTACCGGCGATGAGGCCACAGGCCAGCGACAGAGGCACACACAGCAGGAGGGCGGCGAACGCCGCCGTCCACACCGCGCCGCGGCTCACCGCACCGTCGGCCACCGGTTTGCCGCGGCGGCCGACCGCGGCGTCGCGCCGGGCGTCGAAGGCGTCGTTGCACCAGCCCACCGAGAGCTGGCCCGCCAGCACCGCGGTGCCGATCAGCGCGCAACGCGCGGCGCCGAGGCCGGTACTGACTGCCAGTGCGGTAGCCAGGACGCTCACAGCGACCACCGGCCCCGGATGGCAGGACAGAGCCAGTCCCGCCGCGCAGCGGAGCGGCCACGCGGTCGCGTCGCGTACCTGTGCCTGATCCGTAGTGCCCACCGGGCGATGGTAGGCACTCCGGGGCGGAACGGGTGTGACAGCCGCACGGGCTACTTGAGGTGTCCCCCGCCCTTGTGCGGGCAAGGAATGGGGCCATGACGCCTCCGAAGCGGGAAGCGGGATGACCCGGATCGCTGCCGTTCACGGCTCCCTGGCACCGTACCGCCACACCCAGCGCGAGATCACAGACATGGTGGCGGGCACCTGCCTGCCACCGGGCGCCGACCGCCGTGTCCTTGACCGCCTTCACGAGAACGCGCAGGTGCGCACGCGGCACATGGTGCTGCCGCTGGAGCGCTATGGCGAGCTGGATGGCCTCGGCGCGGCCAACGACGTCTTCATCGGCGCGGCTGCCGATCTGGGCGCCGAGGCCATCCGTGGTGCCCTGCGGACGGCTGGGCTGCGGCCCACCGACGTGGACCTGCTGATGTTCACTTCAGTCACCGGAGTGGCCGCGCCCTCCATCGACGCCCGGCTCGTCGGGCGTCTCGGCCTGCGGCCCGATGTGAAACGGCTGCCCATCTTCGGCCTGGGCTGCGTCGCCGGGGCCGCCGGTGTGGCTCGGCTGCACGACTACCTGCTCGGCTGGCCCGATCACGTGGCTGTGCTGCTCTCGGTCGAACTCTGTTCCCTGACCTTTCAGCGCAATGACGCGAGACCCGCCAACCTGGTGGCGACCGGGCTGTTCGGCGACGGGGCAGCCGCCGTCGTCGCCGTCGGCGATCGCCGGGCCTCGACGGCCGGTCCGGAGGTCGTGGCCACCCGCAGCCGTATGTACCCGGACACCGAACGCGTGATGGGCTGGGACATCCGCAGCTCCGGCTTCAGGGTGGTGCTCGACGTGGCCGTCCCGGACGTCGTCCGCCGGTATCTCGCCGACGACGTCCACGGATTCCTGGAAGAGTTCGGGCTCAAGCCGAAGGATGTCGCTCACTGGGTGTGCCATCCCGGCGGCCCCAAGGTCCTGGAAGCCGTCTCCGATGTTCTCTCCTTGCCCGAGGGCGCCCTCGACGTCACCTGGCGCTCGCTGGCCGAGGTGGGGAACCTGTCGTCGTCCTCGGTGCTGTATGTCCTGCGGGACACGCTGGAGCAGCGGCGGCCCGAACCGGGAACGCCGGGTCTGCTGATGGCCATGGGCCCCGGATTCTGTTGCGAACTGGTGCTGCTGCGCTGGTAGGTCGGAGGACGCATGATGTGGTACACGGCTCTGGTGCTGGCTGTCGCGGTCGAGCGTTTCGCCGAACTCGCCGTGGCGCTGCGCAACACGCGTTGGAGCCTGGCCCGCGGCGGCACCGAAGCCGGCAGCGGGCACTACCCGGCCATGGTCGCCCTGCACACCGCTCTGCTGGCGGGCTGCCTCACCGAAGTCTGGCTGGCCGGCCGCCCGTTCCACCCGCTGTTCGGCTGGACCATGGTGGTTGTGGTCGTCGCCGCGCAGACGTTGCGCTGGTGGTGCATCCGTACGCTCGGACATCAGTGGAACACCCGGGTCATCGTCGTGCCGGGCCTGCCCCGGGTGACCGACGGGCCCTACCGATGGCTGCGCCACCCCAACTACGTCGCGGTCGCCGCCGAGGGGCTCGCGCTGCCGCTGGTCCACGGTGCGTGGGTGACCGCAGTCTGCTTCACCGTACTCAACGCGGTGCTCATGGCTGTCCGCATCCGGTGCGAGGACGGGGCGCTGGCCTCCGTGGCGGCGGACGTACGGTCGTGATCGACCTGCTCGTGGCGGGCGGCGGGCCGGCCGGCCTGGCAGCGGCGATCCATGCCGCTCGGGTGGGTATGGAAGCCGTCGTGGTCGAGCCGCGCACCGCTCCCGTCGACAAGGCCTGCGGCGAGGGAATCATGCCCAGCGGTGTGGCGGCGCTGCGTTCGCTGGGCGTCGAGGTCTACGGCCACGACCTGCGCGGGATCCGCTATCTCGAAGGCGCCCGTCGCGCGGAGGCGGCGTTCCAGGGCCGCCCCGGGCTCGGCGTCCGGCGGACCGAACTGCACGCAGCCCTGCACCAGCGGGCCGTGGAACTCGGGGTACGGATCGTGCCGGGCAAGGTGGGGGAGATCCGCCAGGGTGACGACCGTGTCAGCGCGGCGGGGCTGACGGCCCGGTGGTTGATCGCCGCCGACGGCCTGCATTCTCCGCTACGCCGCGAGCTCGGCCTGGACCGTCCAGGGGGTGCATCGCGCCGCTACGGTCTGCGCCGCCACTACCGAATCGCCCCCTGGACCGACTTCGTGGAAGTCCACTGGTCCCGCCACGGCGAGGCGTACGTGACGCCGGTCGGGGACAACCTGGTGGGCGTCGCCGTGCTCAGCCGGAACCGTTGTTCCTACGACGAGCACCTGGCGGGGTTTCCCGCCCTCGCCGCTCGGCTCCGGGGCCACGGGGCGAATTCGGTGCGCGGCGCCGGGCCGCTGCGGCAGCGGGCGTGGAGCCAGCGGGCCGGACGTGCCCTGCTGGTCGGTGACGCGGCGGGCTACGTCGACGCCCTGACGGGCGAGGGCATCGCCCTGGCCATGGCGACGGCCGCGGCGGCTGTCAGGTGCCTGGCCGCCGTGCGACCTCAGGCCTATCCCGGGCAGTGGGCACGGCTGACGAGACGTCACCGACTGCTCACCGAGGGCCTGCTGCGAGCGGCTCGGTACCCTGCCACAGCCCGTCTGATCGTCCCCGCGGCCCATCGCGCGCCGGCGGCCTTCAGAGCGGCGGTACACGCATTGCAGTAGGCGCGGCCGCGGAATCCTGTCCGTGCTGCCGCGTTGACCGCACGAGATGCTTTGGGCGCCTTGCGGGCTCCGCGCCGTACGGATTTCCGCGCCGTTCGGGGCTCCCCGCCGTTCGGGGCTCCTCGACGCACGGGGAGCCGATCACGAGAGCGTGCCCCGCCCCGCATGTCCGCCGAGTGGACTCTGCGATGCTGAAAGGGTGCCCCTGTCGCCCCGTGCTCCCCAATCCATAACGGCCGACTCACCCCACCCCGGGGTAAGCCCGCTGCTGACCCAGTCCTGGCTGGACCTCGCGTTCCTGCACTGGGCCGCCGATCCGGCCGACGTGGCACCGCTCCTGCCGGCCGAGACCGTTCCCGACACCCTCCACGGGGTCACCTACGTCGGACTCGTCGCCTTCCGGATGCACCGGGTGGGCTGGTTCCGCCTCCCCGGCGTCCCTTACCTGGGCACCTTTCCCGAGACGAATGTCCGTCTCTACTCCAGGGATGCACAGGGGCGTCGCGGGGTGGTCTTCCGATCGCTGGACGCCTCCCGGCTGATCCCGGTGGCCGTCGCGCGCACGGTCTTCCGGCTGCCGTATCTGTGGTCCCGGATGGCGATCCGGCGCGAGGGCGACACACTCACGTACACCAGCACGCGGCGCTGGCCCGGACCGCGAGGTGCGCACAGCCGCATCGCTCTGCGGATCGGCGAACGCATCGAGGCCCCCACCGAGCTCGAGCACTTTCTGACAGCCCGCTGGGGCATGCACAACACCTTCTTCGGACGGCCCATGTACTTGCCGAACACGCATCCTCGCTGGCCGCTGCACCGTGCCGGTCTCATCGAGTGTGACGAGGACCTGGTGACAGCGGCTGGACTGCCGGAACCGGTGGGAGAGCCGGTGAGCGTGCTGTATTCGCCGGGCGTCCCGGTACGCTTCGGCCGCCCGGCCCGCCCCGGCGGCATCCCGACCCCGTGATTGGCCCCTACGCGCGGACCCGGCCGCTGCATGATGGCTCCTCAGCTCTGGCTGGAGGGGCTGGAGGCACAGTGCTCGGACCCTTCGAGATCGCAGTCGCCCTCGCGGACAGGCGCGTCGGAGACCCTGTCGAAGCCGGCCGAGGTGCGCCGAGCGCCGCAGCAATCCATTGCCGGGTGTCGTGCCGACACCGATCTGAGTAGGAGTACTCACCACACCGGCCGTCGGCCTCGTCATGATGAAGCACCCCGCGACGAAGGAGCGATCTGCGATGGCGAAGATACGTGTGACCGGCGCGCCGTTCACACGGGCCGTGTGGCCCGGCGCGCTCGCGGTGACGGTGCTGCTCGGAGTCTCCTTCTCGGGCATCCAGCCCTACGACCGTACGACGTGGCTGCTGGAGACCGTATGGGTCCTGGTGGGCCTTCCCCTGATCGTGCTCGCCTGGCGACGGTTTCCGCTGACCGGTCTGTTGTGCTGCCTGCTGGCGCTGCACGCGCTGGTGCTGGCGATGGGCGGCCACTACACCTACGCCAGGGTGCCGGTGGGGGAGTGGCTGCGCGACACGCTCGGCCTGGCACGCAACCCGTACGACAGAATCGGCCACCTCATGCAGGGTTTCGTGCCCGCCGTCCTTGTACGCGAACTTCTCAGCCGCACGTCGCCGCTGCGCGGCAGCCGCTGGCTCGCGCCGCTGACCGTGTGCGCCTGCCTGGCGTTCAGCGCTGTCTTCGAGATGCTCGAATGGGCAGCCGCGGTCATCGGCGGTGCGGCGGCGAACGATTTCCTCGCTACCCAGGGCGATGTCTGGGACACCCAGTGGGACATGTTCTGTGCCCTCGTCGGCGCGGTGCTGTCGCTGCTGCTCTTCAGCCGGCAGCACGACCGCCAACTGGACGCCCTTGGGACGCAGATGCCCGGCACTTCGAGCTGGTCGCGCCCCGTCGATACGCTGGACGAAAGGTGAGCCGGAGCCGACAGCGGCACCGGACCTCTGCGCGACATCGGCCTTCTATCTCTATCTCCGTGAGATACAGGAATCCTCCCGGAGGATTGAAGAACCTGGGCGCTCAGTGTCGTGGGTCTGCGCCCGATACGCCTGAATGTGTCCCTTGCCCGCGGCCTTGGCGCCGTACATCGCCAGATCGGCGTTGCGCATCAATTCGGCTGGGGTGATTCCCGGGGTGGCCACCGCGAGCCCGATCGAAGCGGTCACCATGGCTTCCGTACCGGCGAGGCGGTAGGGCATGGTCAAGGCGGACAGCAGCCGTTCCGCCACCTCCCGCGTCCGGGAGTCGCACGCTCCGGCATCCCCCTCCAGCAGGGCGGCGAACTCATCCCCGCCGAGGCGGGCAACGGTGTCCTCCGCTCGTACTGCGGCCCGTAGTCGCCGAGCAGCCTGGATGAGCAGTTCGTCACCCGCTGCATGCCCGGCCGAATCGTTCACTTTCTTGAAGCCGTCCAGGTCGAGGAAGAGCACCGCGGGCGGGGTACCGTCGGCCGACCGCTTGGCCAGAGCGTGCGTGATCCGGTCGGTGAACAAAGCACGGTTGGGCAGGCCGGTCAGCGCATCGTGGAACGCCAAATACTCCAGCCGTGTCTGCAGCGCAACTCGCTCGCTCATATCCCGGCTGTTGACGATCAACCCGTTGGCGTGACGGCTGATCGTTGATTCGATGTGGCGCCATTGTCCGTCGGCCGACCGCATCCGGCAGGACACGCGGCGGCTGAGGCTGTGACCGCCGAGCTGGTCTTCCTCCCGCAATTTCCTGACGGCCCTTGTCAACGGCGGCAGGTCGTCGGGGTGAATGAGCAGCGGCAAGCGGGTGCCGAGCAGATCCTCGGGCCGGTATCCGAAAACCTGTCGCACAGCCGGACTGATGTAGAGCAGGACACAGTCTTCCCGGGCGACGGCGATCACGTCGCTCGAACCCTGGACGAGCGTACGGAAGTGATCCTCGCGGGTGGCCACCTCTCGTGTGAGGCAGAGACTCTCGGCATGCACCACGCCTTGACGCGCACTCAGGGCGAGCAGCACGGTGCCTCCGACCACCGGGGTGACCACATCAAGGCGGTTGCCGGACACGGCGTGCACCACCACGGCAACCGCACAGACGACCACGGGGAGGAACGCGGCCACCACCCCCGCCACGGGCAACTCCCGCCGGACCACGGCCAGGGCGCTGTTGCCGCCGGGGAGCCATGGCGCCGCGGCGATGAGGAACATACCGGTCATCGAGCAGGTCTCGGTGAGCGGAATCGTCGTGGAGACGACAGGGTCTGCCGCGAAGATACGGAGCGTGTCGCTCACCGCGAGGATCGCGAGACCGAATGCCGCCACGGTGACGGACGCGCGTTGCCCGCGCCGCATGGCGAAGCGCAGGACCAGCAGCAGTCCCAGAACGAGGACGTCCGCGACCACTCGGCCGAGACCGGACAGCGCTGCCAGGACGTCACCGCCGAGATCGGCCCGGTGCAGCAGGAGTACCCAGCCAAGGGTGAACAACGATCCAGCGATCATCCACCCGTCCAGGAGCCTTCGTAACCAGGTCAGCACCGTGCCGCCGTCACCGGCCGCGACCACCAGCCCGGCTACGCCCAGACCGAGCGCGACGGCGATCCCGGCCACTGCCAGCAGCTCGATCGCGGCATAGAGCATCCCGGTGGACCCTCGAAGTGCTCTTAGCTGGCGCAGCACAAGCTCATGCACGCCTGCCGCGCCGGTCGATACGCCAAGCAGCAACAGGCGCAGACGTACCCGTCCCGTGGCTGATCGGGCCCGCGCGAGGATGGAGAGAAGGGCCACACCGTGCGCAGCGGGCACGCCGACCTCCGCCACCAGCAGCCCCCACTGGGCCAGCCGCCCGCCCACGGCCGCGGCGACCGTGGAGCCGATACACACAGCCTGGCCAACTCCCGCCACGTACAGCCAGCGGCTGCGCAGGTCGACCTGAGGCGGCCCGCCACCGTCACCGCGCTCAAGCACCGTATGCAACTCGAACTCCCCGAGATTGTGCCCAGCTCAGAATCCGCAGCCCTGGATCTCCACGATGGATGGAAATAGGGACGGTAGAAAGGTAGAAGGTCCCCTTCTCTAATCGGCACGTATGATATGGAGTTCACCTGAAGTAATGACGGATACCTGTACTTCGGGGACCGCGGGTGGTAGTAGGGACTCGGTAGTTGAGACATTGTCGATTGTTTCTGTATGACGCCCACAGGTAAACGTTTCACCGCTGATTGATCGGCCTTCGGAGGCTCCACGCCGATCGAGTTCTGTGGAACCCGGGCCGGGGTCGCGGGGCCGCCGCCCACTCGGCGCGGGCATGCCCGGGGCTTCGCGCTGCGTCTCGGCGGCTGTCGGAGCCGCGCCAACTGCCGGCGGTGCGTGATATGCCGAGTTCTGAGACGAGACGTGCGCCGAGGTCGCTATTGCCAGAGGTGTCGGGCGCGGCAACTTCTGCCCCCGTTCGACCGGCAGGTGGAACTTGGTGGCCGGCGCGCCCCGGGAGCGCCCGGGCCCGTGGTCGCCGGGCTCAGGCGCCGCCGGTGGGCTCCCGCTGAAGAGACATCGGGCCTGCTGGGCGCGCTCCGGGAGCGGAAGTGTGCTGCGGTGGACACGTACGACGGCGATCACATGCCGTCGGGTACGGTGGCCAGGCCCCGGCTCCGGAGGGCCGAGGCCGACAGCGTCGTCGGCTTTCACCGGAACGAGGCATTCATGCCTACACATGAGGGATGCACCCCTGCCGATCAGTATCGGCCGATGCGGTGCCCAGACCAAACAAACTCATCGAAACCTTCCACGAGGCAGCCAGAGGCCCATTACGGCGCCGGTGACGACATCGCCGGTCCTCAGGCCGCCTCGCCCGCGACGCAACAGGGGAGTTTGATGTTCGGCAAGGTATTGGTCGCCAACCGTGGTGAGATCGCGATCCGCGCGTTCCGCGCAGCATTCGAGCTGGGCATCTCCACAGTGGCGGTGTTCCCCCACGAGGACCGCAACTCATTGCACCGCGCCAAGGCGGACGAGGCGTACCAGATCGGTGAACCCGGCCATCCTGTGCGGGCATACCTGTCGGTCGATGAGGTGATCAAGGCCGCGCGCAAGGCCGGCGCCGACGCGATCTACCCCGGCTACGGGTTCCTGTCGGAGAACCCGGACCTGGCAGCGGCCTGCGCGGATGCGGGGATCACCTTTGTCGGGCCACCCTCGTCGGTACTGAATCTGACGGGGAACAAGTCCCGCGCGGTCGCGGCGGCGCGGGAGGCCGGCGTCCCGGTACTCGAGTCGTCGGAACCCTCCACGGACGTGGCGGCGCTGCTGGCGGCGGCCGACGGCATTGGCTTCCCGCTGTTCGTGAAAGCCGTCGCCGGTGGTGGCGGGCGGGGCATGCGGCGGGTGGCCGAGCCCGGTGAACTGCGCGAGTCGATCGACGCGGCGATGCGCGAGGCGCAGTCCGCGTTCGGCGACGCGACGGTCTTTCTCGAGCAGGCGGTGGTCAACCCGCGCCACATCGAGGTGCAGATCCTCGCGGACGCCGAGGGCAACGTCGTGCACCTCTACGAGCGTGACTGCTCGGTGCAGCGCCGCCACCAGAAGGTCGTCGAGATCGCTCCCGCGCCGAACCTCGACCCGGAGCTGCGCGAGCGGATCTGCGCCGACGCCGTCGCCTTCGCGCGCCACATCGGCTATGTCAACGCCGGCACGGTCGAGTTCCTCGTCGACGAACGCGGCAAGCACGTCTTCATCGAGATGAACCCGCGCATCCAGGTGGAGCACACGGTGACCGAACAGGTCACCGGCCGGGACCTGGTGATCGGGCAGCTGCGCATCGCCGCGGGTATGACGCTGCCCGAACTGCACCTGACACAGGACGACATCGTTCTGAACGGTTCGGCTCTGCAGTGCCGGATCACCACCGAGGACCCCGCCAACGGCTTCCGGCCCGACACGGGCACCATTTCCGCCTACCGCTCGCCGGGCGGCCCCGGCGTACGGCTCGACGGCGGCACCGTGCACACCGGGGCCGAGGTGTCGGCGCACTTCGACTCCATGCTGGTCAAGCTCACCTGCCACGGGCACGACTTCGACAATGCGGCCCGCCGCGCGCGCCGGGCCATCGCCGAGTTCCGTATCCGCGGAGTGTCCACCAACCTGCCGTTCCTCGGCGCGGTACTCGACCACCCCGAGTTCCGCGCGGGCCGCATCACGACGAGCTTCATCGACGAGCACCCCGAGCTGATCCGGGCCCGCCCGTCGGCCGACCGCGGCAGTCGCATGCTCCACTACCTCGCCGAGACGACGGTCAACCGGCCACACGGGCCCCGCCCGGTCGTCATCGACCCCGTCGACAAGCTGCCGGCCATCTCCTTCACCACGCCGCCGCCCGCGGGTTCCCGGCAGCGCCTCGCCGCGCTGGGGCCCGAGGCCTTCGCCGCCGAACTGCGCCGCCAGAAGGCCGTAGCGGTCACGGACACCACCTTCCGCGACGCCCATCAGTCCCTGCTGGCCACCCGGGTGCGCACCCGCGATCTGCTCGCCGTCGCCCCGTACGTCGCGCGCACGGCGCCGGAGCTGCTGAGCCTCGAGTGCTGGGGTGGCGCGACGTACGACGTGGCGCTCCGCTTCCTGGCCGAGGACCCGTGGGAGCGTCTGGCGGGAATCCGTGAGGCGGTGCCCAACATCTGCACCCAGATGCTGCTGCGCGGGCGCAACACCGTGGGCTATACGCCCTATCCGACCGAGGTGACGGAAGCATTCGTCGCCGAGGCCGCCGCCACCGGCATGGACATCTTCCGTATCTTCGACGCGCTCAACGACGTCTCGCAGATGCGTCCCGCCATCGACGCGGTACGGGCGACGGGCACGGCACTCGCGGAGGTCGCACTCTGCTACACCGCCGACCTCTCGGACCCGGGTGAGTCGCTCTACACCCTCGACTACTACCTCCGCCTCGCCGAGCAGATCGTGGACGCGGGCGCACATGTGCTCGCCATCAAGGACATGGCCGGGCTGCTGCGCCCGCCCGCCGCCCGCAAGCTGGTGACGGCCCTGCGGGAGCGGTTCGACCTGCCGGTGCATCTGCACACGCACGACACGGCGGGCGGCCAGCTCGCCACGCTCATCGCCGCGATCGACGCGGGAGTCGACGCGGTGGACGCCGCTGTCGCCTCGATGGCAGGCACCACCAGCCAGCCGCCGTTGTCGGCGCTGGTCGCCGCCACCGATCACAGTGAGCGGGAGACCGGCCTGTCGCTGCAGGCAGTCGGTGATCTGGAGCCGTACTGGGAGGCGACGCGGAAGGTCTACGCGCCCTTCGAGTCCGGTCTCGCCTCACCCACCGGCCGGATCTACCACCACGAGATTCCCGGAGGCCAGCTGTCGAACCTGCGTCAGCAGGCCATCGCGCTGGGCCTCGGCGACCGCTTCGAGCTGATCGAGGACTGCTACGCCGCGGCGGACCGGATGCTGGGCCGTCTGGTGAAGGTGACCCCCTCGTCGAAGGTCGTCGGCGACCTGGCGCTGCATCTCGTCGGAGCCGGGGTCGAGGCCGCGGACTTCGAGTCGGACCCGGGCAAGTTCGACGTACCGGACTCGGTTATCGGATTCCTCCGCGGTGAACTGGGCGTCCCGCCCGGCGGCTGGCCGGAGCCGCTCCGCACCCGCGCACTGCACGGCCGTCCGGAGCAGGCCGAGGCGCCGACGCTGTCCGACGAGGACCGGCAGGGTCTTCGGGAATCGCGCCGGGCGACTCTGAACCGGCTGCTCTTCCCCGGCCCGACCAAGGAGTTCGACGCCCACCGCGAGGCATACGGCGACACCTCCGTCCTGCCCACCCGGGACTTCCTCTACGGCCTGGAGCCGGAGACCGAGCACACCGTCACGCTCGAACCCGGAGTCACCCTGCTGATCGAGCTGGAAGCCATCTCCGAAGCCGACGAGCGGGGCTTCCGCACGGTGCTGGCCACGCTCAACGGACAACTGAGGCCGGTCCCGGTCCGGGACAAATCCATCGCGACGGAGGTCAAGGCGGCGGAGAAGGCCGAGCGGGGCAACGAACGCCACATCGCGGCCCCCTTCGCCGGAGTGGTCACCCTTCAGGTGGAGGAGGGCGCCTCGGTGTCGGCAGGCCAGACCGTCGCCACCATCGAGGCGATGAAGATGGAGGCTTCCATCACGGCCCAGACAGCCGGCACGGTGAGCCGGCTCGCGATCGGCAGGATCCAGCAGGTCGAGGCCGGTGATCTGCTCATCGAGCTCAGCTGACGCTCGTCGTGGAGGGCGGCCCGGTGAAGGGATCTCCGGGCCGCCCGTCCGGCGGCGGAGCTGTGAGATCCCGTACCGGGGCGACGGCGCTCCCGCGGGAGGCGGCGGGTGAGTTCCCTTGCGTGCGGGCGGTGCCGCCGGTGCGTGATTCCAGGAGGCGACCTGGTTCTGCCGACGGTCCGCTGCCTATCCCTGTGACCGTGTACGGGGGCGAGTACCGGATCAGGCCTGTCCAGCCGTGAACGCGGCGGGACAGGCCTGATCGCCCGGTCAGCGGGGGCGGGTTGGCGCCGGCCGGAGGGGAGCGTGCCCCCTGCGCCGGCCGGGCCCGGGCCGCTCAGGTGTCGTTCGTGCGCCTTACTCGTCCGCCACTTCGAGGACGAGCTTGCCGTGGTTCTCGCCACGGAAGAGTCGCAGCAGGGTGTCGTGGAACGCGTCGATTCCGCCCTGCACGACGTCCTCCCGCGTCTGCAGCTTCCCTTCCGCCAGCCACCCGGCCAGCTCGGCCGCGGCCTCGGCGTACCGGTCGGCGTAGTCGAACACCACCATGCCGGTCATGGTGGCGCGGTTCACCAGCAGGGACAGGTAGTTGGCGGGGCCCTTGACCGGCTCCACGCTGTTGTACTGGGAGATCGCGCCGCAGATGACGATGCGGGCGCCGCGCGCCAGCCGGGTCAGCACCGCGTCGAGGATGTCGCCGCCGACGTTGTCGAAGTAGACGTCCACACCGTCGGGGGCCAGCTCACGCAGCGACTTCTTCACGTCGTCGGACTGGTAGTCGATCGCGGCGTCGAAGCCGAACTCGTCCACCAGCATCCGGCACTTGCGCTCACCGCCGGCGATGCCGATGACCCGGCATCCCTTGATTTTGGCGATCTGGCCGACCACGCTCCCCACGGCCCCGGCGGCGCCGGACACCACGACCGTCTGGCCGGCTTCCGGGCGGCCGATGTCGAGCAGTCCGAAGTAGGCCGTCATACCCGTCATGCCCAGGGTTCCGAGGTGGACGGGCAGTGGCGCCAACTTCGGGTCGATACCGATGACCCCGGTGCCGTCCGAGGTGCAGTACTCCTGGACCCCGAAACCGCCGGAGACATGGTCGCCCTCGGCGAAGCGGGGGTGCCGGGAGGCGATGACCCGCCCGACCGCACCCGCGCGCATCACCTCGCCGAGCTTCACTGGCGGAATGTACGACTTGCCCTCATTCATCCAGCCGCGCATCGCCGGGTCGAGCGAGAGCTGAAGCACCTGCACCAGCAGCTCGCCCTCGCCCGGCTCACCAACCGGCTCCTCGGTCAGTTCCCAGTCGGTGGGCCGGGGCAGCCCCACCGGGCGGGCGGCCAGACGGACTTGGTGGTTGATGCGGCTCATGCGGGCTTCTCCTCGACGCGGTGACCGACTGGTCGGTATGTCACGCATGAATCTAGCTCCCGTCACCTCGCCCGGCAACGCCCCTGTGGCTACGGATGCGCGCCGATGCGAGGACGGGGTGGCGGCGGACCCGGCAGTCGTCCCGGCCGACTCTCGGCACGTGGCACTCCGGAAACACCGCTCGACGAACGCCCGGGGTTCCCCGGCCACCGTGACCGGCTCGTCGAGTGGCGGCTTTCCATGGGGCCCGGCAGCCGGGGTTCCGCGTCCAGGACGTCGAGCTGCCCCGCGCCGGCCACGCTCCCGCCGGATCAGGGCAGCGACAGCTCCGCCCAGATGACCTTCCCCTGTGGGGTGTATCGGGTGCCCCAGCGTTCGGCCATCTGTGCGACGAGGAACAGGCCGCGGCCTCCTTCGTCCGTCGTGGCCGCGTACCGCAGATGGGGCGATGTGCTGCTGCCATCGGCGACCTCGCAGGTCAGGGTGCGGTCGCGGAGCAGTCGCATCGTGACCGGTTCGGAACCGTAGCGGAGAGCGTTGGTGATCAGCTCGCTGAGTACCAGCTCCATGGCGAAAGCCAGCTCGGACAGACCCCACTCGTCCAGCTTTTCGGCCACGGCGGCGCGCATCCCCGCAACGGCGGCGGGATCGAACGGCACGTCCCATTCGGCGACGCGGTCGGGCGGGACCGCCCGTGTGCGGGCGATGAGCAGCGCCACGTCGTCCTTCGGCCGGCCGGGCAGCAGCTCGTCGAGCACCGCCTGACAGCTCTCCTCCGGGGTCCGGTCGGGATGGGACGCCAGGGCCTGACGCAGCAGCTCGATCCCCACGTCGATGTCCCGGGTGCGGTCCTCGATGAGGCCGTCGGTGTAGAGGACGAGTTGCGTGCCCTCCTCCAGTTCCAGTTCGGCGGTCTCGAAGGGCATACCGCCCAGGCCCAGGGGCGGGCCGGCCGGCAGATCGGGGAACGACACACTGCCGTCGGGGTGGACCAGCGCGGGCGCGGGATGCCCGGCCCGCGCCATGGCGCAATGGCGGGCGACGGGATCGTAGATCGCGTACACGCAGGTGGCGCCGGTGATCCCCGCACCGGCGTCCGCCCCCACCTCCTCCTGGTCGATGCGCCCGACCAGGTCGTCGAGATGGCTGAGGATCTCGTCGGGCGGCAGGTCGAGCGTGGAGAAGTTGTGCACCGCCGTGCGCAGCCGTCCCATGGTGGCGGCCGCGTGCAGGCCGTGGCCGACGACATCACCGACGACCAGCGCCACGCGACCGCCCGGCAGCGGGATCACATCGAACCAGTCACCGCTCACCCCGGAGAGCGCGGGCAGATAGCGGTGGGCGACATCCAGGGCGCTCTGCTCGGGCAGTGCCCGCGGCAGCAGGCTGCGCTGCAGAGCCACGGCCAGAGTGTGCTCACGGGTGTAGCGGCGGGCGTTGTCGATGCTGACCGCCGCCCGGGCGACCAGTTCTTCGGCGAGCGACAGGTCGTCCTCCTCGAACGGCTGAGGCTCCTCCGAGCGCCAGAAGTTGGCCACGCCCAGGATGACGCCCCGCGCCTGGAGGGGCACGGTGATGAGCGAATGGATGCCGTAATCCACGATCGCCTGTGTGCGCGCAGGGTCCTGGGCATGCCAGCCGGGCGCGTCGGACAGGTCGGGCACCAGCTCCGACCGGCCGCTGCCGAAACCCCGTGCCTGCGGTGTGGAGGGGAGGAAGTAGATCAGGCGGTCGAGCTCATAGAGGGGATGATCGTCCCGGATGCCGTGGACGGCGGTGCGGCGCATGTCCCTGTCCGCAACGGTCGGCTCCTCCCCGCGCAGGACCGGGTCGGCCAGGTCGACGGTGACGAAGTCGGCGAAGCGGGGCACCGCGACCTTCGCCAGTTCCTCGGCCGTACGCACCACGTCGAGGGTCGTACCGATGCCCAGACCGGCGTCGTACAGCAGTTTCAGCCGCTCACGGGCCGTCTCCGCCCTGCCGTACAGCGCCCGCAGCTCCGTGGAGTCACGCAGGGTCGCGACCGTCCCCTTGGGCCCGCCGTGACGATCCGTGGGCCGCTGGTTCACCGCAAGCAACCGATCCCCGGCCAGGTGCACCTCGTCCGTGGCCACCCGGCCCGAGGCCAGCAGCTCCACCGTGGGGGGATCGAGGCTGGACAGTTCCGAGATGTACCGCCCCTCGGCGTCGGGCGGCAGATCCAGAAGCCGCCTGGCCTCGTCGTTGGCCAGCAGCAGTCGACCGTCGTTGCCGACGATGAGGACACCTTCCCGCACGGAGTGGAGCACGGCGTCGTGATGCTCGTACATGCGGGTCATCTCGGCCGGGCCCAGTCGGTGGGTCTGCCGCCGCAGCCGCCTGGCCACCAGCGCCGTGCCGCCCGTGGCGAGGGCGAGCGCGGCCGCTCCGGCCCCGAGGATGATCGGCAGCTGTCTGTCCACCACGCTGGTCACGTTCTTGACCTTCAAGCCGGCGGACACCAGGGCCACGACCTTGCCCTTGAGGTCGAAGACGGGGACGGTCGCCTGCACCTCGTGACCGAGCGGGCCGTAGACGCTCTCTGTGTACACGCGGCCGGCCAGTGAGGGCTCGATGGTGCCGACGAACCTCTTCCCGATCCGGTCCGGCTTGGGGTGGGTGTAGCGGATCCCCTTCGTGTCCATGACCACGATGAAGTCGACGCCGGCCGCTTTCCGCCCCGCCTCGGTGAGAGGCTGGAGCACCTTGGAGGGATCAGGGGTCTTCAGCGCGGCCAGGAGGCCCGGAGAGTGCGCGAACGTCTCCGCGACGGCAATGGAACGGCGCTTCGCCTCCGTGCTGCTGTCGTGCCGGGACTGCAGCACAAGCGCCAGGACCGTGGCCGTCACGAGCAGCACCACCACAGCCACCTGCAGGGCGAAGACCTGCCCGGCGACGCTCCGGGGATGCTTGTCGGTCAGTGACCGAACCGGTGTGCTCCGGAATCGGCCGAAAAGTTTGACCACGCTGACCTTTCTAACACCGCTAGGTCCTCTGCGGCCAAACATTGATGCTTTGCTGCAGGCGGGCGAGGCCGACGTGCCCCGGGGGCACCGAAACCGCCGCATGGCGGTTGTCCGGGGCTGACCGCATCGAGGTGTGCCTGTGCCGGGCGCCCTTCCACTCTTCCTCTACCCGACAGCCCTTCCGCCGCCCACGCAAGTCAGGCGGCGGGGTTCGGCCAGGGCCCACTCGGCAGCCGGGGTGAAGGGCGGCGGCCGCACAGCAGTATCAGCGTCGCGACGGGGACGGCAGGCCGGTCGGTACGGAACCGGCAGTTCCGCCGCGTGCCACCGGCGTCGGGCGTCCCTCCCGTCCCCGCCGGCCGAGCTCCCGTCAAAGCGGGCACGGGCCCGACCCCGGGCATTCCTGCCGACGAGTGGGAATCCATGCGTTGACCGCGTACAAAAGCAACAGGGAAGTCGGCTGTTTGGAGGCGCGGTTCCCTGCGCGTGACAGACGGACTTCCCGGACGTGCCGATCTCCTGCCCTCCCACCATCCAGGCATTCCGCAGCTGCGGCCATGAACGACACGAAATGCGGGGTGGCTCCGGACATGAACGTCCGGAGCCACCCCGCGTTGCCGATGCAGGTGCTTCTACCAGCGGTACCAGCGTCCGCGTCGGCCTCCGGCCCCGGCAGAGCGCATCACGAAGCCGAGCAGCCATACGGCGAGCACGACCACGGCGACGATCCACAAGGCCTTCAGCGCAAATCCGGCGCCGAAGAGAAGCAGGGCGAGCAGTAGAACGACAAGCAGTGGAACCATGATTATCAACCTCCGGGGCTTCGAGTGCCCGGCCAATAGCCGTCCATGCAATAGAAACGCATGTGTTTCGGAGTGACTTCCTTGGGAATCCGGTACGGCTCCGATCGGGTGACGCGTTGCGACAAGCGCCGTGTGACTCGGACTCCGACCCCGGGCCGACCTTCTCTTCGGCCGCCCGAGCCCGATTGACGACCCCCACGGGTACCGGTGACCGCACGCCGGGCACCGCCGACAGCTTCCAGCTCTCGCGGCAGGGGAGACCAGCGGAAGGCGCGCCGAAACGCCAGTTCGTGACGTGCACCGTCGCGGCCTCGAGCGCGACCTCGGCCCTGCGTCGGGGCCGGCGCCCCGGCGAGTAACAAGTCGCGGCAAGCGAGGAGTCGCGAGCCGTGCTCACGGCCGGCAGGACCGGCCCCGGGCCCGGCTTGCCGGCGCGAGGCTCAGCTGCCCGCGACAGGGCCGAAGCGTTCTCGGCAGCGGATTCAGAGGCGGCGGGGGTGGACCGTCATGGGGATGCGGTCGGCATGGGCCACCGCCGAGGCCACTTCCTTGGGTGTGTGTCCGGGCGCGGGCACGAGTTGCCAGCGGGCGAGAATCGTGGCGATGGCGATGGTCGCCTCTGTCCAGACGAACGTGTCGCCGATGCACTTCCGGTTGCCCGCCCCGAACGGGATGTAGGCTTCGCGCCCGAGCCCGGCCGCCGCCTGTCGTTCCGGCAGCCACCGGTGGGGATCGAAACTGTCGGCTTTCGCGTAGAGACCCGGATCACGGTGGATGGCGTAGAGGCTGAACGCGACCTCGGTACCGACGGGGAACGTGATGCCGCCGAGTTCCACGGGTGCCGTCGTGCGGCGCATCAACAGGGTGACGCCGTGCAGTCTGATCACCTCGTCCAGCACCCGCCGAATCCCCTCCAGCCGGGGTATGTCCTCGATGGTGACCGGACGGTCGACGACGACCTCCCGGATCTCCGCCACCAGCTGCTCCTCCACCTCGGGATGGGCCGCCAGCTCGTGGAATGTCCAGGCGAGCATTGCCGCGGTGGTCTCGGCACCGGCGAAGAGGATGGTGCTGAGCTCGTCCCTGACCTCCGTGTCGGAGAGTGCCTCTCCGCTCTCCGCGTCCTGGGCCGCGAGCAGCAGGGACAACAGGTCGGCCGGGTCGTCGGCCTTGGAGCTGCGGGCCGTCTTGACGACGAGGTCGATGACTTCGCGGAGGTTCGCCGCCGCGGCGTCGAAGTCGCGGTTGGCGCGGATCGGCAGGCGGTCCAGGAGCTTGGGGGACGCCGCCCGTATCAGCAGGTTCTTCAGCAGGACGGGCAGGTTCTTGCGTACGGCTTCCACCGCGGGCAGTCCGATATCCGTGGAGAACATCGTCGCCGCCAGCGTCTCGATGGCGTACCCCGCCATCGCCTGCTCCAGCTCGATCACCTGCCCCGGTTGCCAGGAGTCGGCCAGGGCGCGTGCATTGCGGCTCATGATCTCGGAGTAGCCCGCGATGCGCTCCTTGGAGAACATCGGCTGGACCATGCGCCGGTGCTTGCGGTGGAGCTCTCCGTCGGCGTTGGCCAGGCCGTTGCCGGCGAGCGGCCGCAGCCGGTCGAAGAAGCGACCCTTCTCGAAGCTGCGCGCGTGGGTCACGGTCACCTCGTGGACGAGCTTCGCCGAGGTGACGACGTACATGGGCATGGTTCCAAGGTCGACGCGGACTATGTCGCCCTGCTCCCGTAGCGACTTCAGGAATCCGAGGGGGTCGCGCCACAGCTTCAGGGCGTGCCCGAGAAGCGGCACCGCTCCGGGGGCGCGCGGCACCGTTCGCGGTTCGGCCGTCTGCAATCCAACTGACACCGGGGAAGTCCTTTGCTCTAGGCAGTGCGTTGCACTGGGCAGTGCTCTGCGCGCGCCGTGCGGTCTCGTGCTGAGGGAGATCTCACCACTAGGACTCCAGCAGCGCGAGTCCGCACCGTCCGGCCGGAGCAATCGACCCGGAGAGGGGACGTGGCGCCAAGTTGGGTCGTGCGCCGGAGAGTTCACCGCGGACCTGGCTGCCTGACCCGAGTGGGCCATGGATATGCTGCGGGCGCTCCTGCTACCTCACTGCCTGTGCGAGGTAACACCTGGCACAGCGTGTGGCGACTCCCGAACCTTCGTTGTGCACCCCCGGAGAGAGCTGATGGCGCGCGAAGAAAGCCCACCCGCACGTCGGTCCTCTGACCCAAAGGCACTGCTGATGATCTCGAAGTCGACGGGGAACAGCGGGCTGACTCCATCGCCGTTCTTACTACTACGCCGTTGCTTCTCGGAGGCCTCGTGACAACCTCGAACTCAGACCCCAGAACCTCGTCCGTGCCCGCGCCGCCTCCGGGGTGCCCCGCGCATGCTCAGGCGCCCGGCGGGTTGCAGCGGATGTACGGGCCCGAGGCCGAGGGCTCGCCGCACGAGCTGTATGAGAAGCTCCGTCGGCAACACGGCCAGGTGGCGCCGGTCCTGCTCCCCGGCGACGTGCAGGCCTGGTTGGTCCTGGGACACCGGGAGAATCTGGATGTGATGCGCCAGTCCAGCCTGTTCTCCTGTGACTCCCGTCATTGGAATGTCCAACTGCCCGCGGACTCCCCGCTGCTCCCGATTACCGCATGGCAGCCGCTGGTGGCATTCGCCGATGGCGCGGAGCACGCGCGGCTGCGCAGCGCGATCACCGAGAGCCTCGGGAACTTCAACCGCCACGGAGTCCGCCGCTACGTCGTCCGGTTCACGAACCAGCTCATCGACGGCTTCGCGGCAACAGGCCACGCGGACTTGGTGGCCGACTTCGCCGAGAAGCTTCCGATTCTGGTCCTGGCCCGGCAGTTCGGCATTGCCGAGAGCTACGCGCTTCCGCTCGGCCAGGCTGTGCGCGACATGGTCAAGGGCACCCCGACGGCCCTCCAGAGCAACCAGTTCGTGGTGGACACCATGTCGGACCTGGTAAAGAGCAAGAAGGACAAGCCCGGTGAGGACTTCGCCAGTTGGCTGCTCGGTCACGAGTCGCATCTCACTGACGACGAGGTCTTGGAACATCTGCGGCACGCGATCGTCGCCGCGCACGAGAACACAACGAACCTGATCGCGAACACGCTGCGGATGGTGCTGACCGATCGCCGCTTCCGCGGGAGTCTGTCCGGCGGCCAGATGACTCTGCCGGACGCACTGGAGCAGGTGATGTGGGACGCACCACCGCTCGCGGTGGTGCCGACCCGTTGGTCGACGGGCGACACGATGCTCGGAGGACAGCAGATCAGGGCCGGCGACATGGTCATGCTTGGTTTGGCGGCCGGTAACACCGACCCCGAGATCCGGCCCGATCTGACCGCGCCGGTACACGGCAATCGCTCGCACCTCGCCTTCAGCGGAGGACCGCACGAGTGCCCCGGGATGGACATCGGACGGGCCATCGCGGACACAGGCATCGACACACTGCTCGCGCGGATACCCGACGTACAGCTCGCCGTGCTCGAGGGTGAGCTGCACGTGACCAGCTCCTTGATCTCCCAACGCCTCGACAACCTTCCCGTTTTCTTCAAGAGGACAGCAGTCGGCGGCGCAGCGGCCGTTGACAGCGCGCAGGCGGCCGCCGGGGGGCAACCGCTTCCGGCTGCGCGGCTCCCGGCACCCTCACCGGCTTCCGTCAGTGGCGTCGGCGCCCGCGAGACCTGGTGGCAGAGCGTCCTGCGAAGGGTCCTGCGGCGTAAGGGCTAGCGCCCGCGGCAGGCGGGGGCCGGACGGCGTCGCCGTCCGGCCCCCGCCTGCCCTACCGGGACGGCGGTGACCTTCTCTGTACCTGGCCTACTGCGCAGCCGGCGGCGGCTGTTCGCCGGCATGGAGATAGGCGCGCAGGGCCCGCAAGCCCTGGAGGGGGATGGAGGCGAGACGCTCGGGCTCGGCGGCAAGAGTGAGACCGGGATAGCGGGTGAACAGGGCGCGCAGGGCGATCTCGGTCTCGAGCTTGGCCAGGCGAGCACCCAGGCAGTAGTGCGCGCCGTGGCCGAACGCGACGTGGTCGCGGCGGGTGGGGCGGGTGACGTCGAAGTCGTCGGGATTTTCGTGCCGACGTGGGTCTCGGCCTACGGCGACCAGGCTGGCGATGACGGGATCCCCTTTGGCCACCCGGACCCCGGCGATGTCGGTGCCCTGGGTGGCATACCTCATGAGGGCGTGCCGGATGGGGGAGAAGAAGCGAAGCCCCTCCTCGACCGCATCGACCCACGTGGGGGCTTCAGCGTCGGTATCACGGAGTGCGGCCAGCATCTTCGGGTTCTGCAGCAGTGCGTACGCCGTGTTGGTGATCGAGTTGATCGTCGTCTCGTGTCCCGCGATGAGGATCAGGAAGAGGGTCTCGACCAGCTCCTGGTCGGTGAGCCGGTCGCCGTCGTCGCGTGCCTGAATCAGTGCCGTGGTGAGATCGTCCCCGGGATCTTCGCGTTTGATCTCGATCAGAGCTGTGAGGGAGCGGTGTATGTCCGCGACGGCGACGCGGATATCGGCCTCGCCGGAGGGCGCAACCTGAGGTGTCACCAGGCGGTCGAAGCGATGGCGCAGTTCGGTGATAGCGGTGTTGGGCACCCCGAGGACCTCGCAAATGACGCGTACCGGAAGCGGGTAGGCGAAGTGCTCGCGCAGGTCGACCGGCTCGCCCGGACCCACGGTGCCCAGCGAGTCCAGGAGTTCGTCGGCAATCTCTGCGATACGGGGACGAAGCGCTTCGACCGGCGCACGGGTGAAGGCAGCGCTCACCAGTTGGCGCAGTCGGCGGTGATCGTCACGGCCTGAGTGAACCATCCCGGCTCCGCGCACGAGGGCGATCAGTTCCCAGTCGTCGGGTATCCGACCGTCCGCCAGCGCAGGCCAGTGCGCGGGGTCCTTGGTCAGCCGTTCGTCACCAAAGACCCGCTGCGCGGTGGCCAGGTCGGTGGCTGCCCAGGCTGCTACACCCCCCGGCAGCTCCACCGGGACCAGAGAGCCTTGCGCGTGGAGCTGTCTCGCCTCTTCGGCGGGGTCGGCATCCGGGTCGAGCGAGAAGAGCGGGCACTGGGTCAGTCCCATGGACACTCCAACGTGTGGGCGGGCAGGCGCGGGCCGTCCGCGACGGGCGAGGCGATCTTCGAACGAGAGTCTGCCAACCAGCTGTGCCGAACTGCTTCCCGCCCCGGGTGGCCGGCTCAGAGGGGTCTGCGCCCACAGTGTCAGCGAGCCTCGTACACGATCCAGATCTGTCCTGGGGCGAACGGCATGGGCTCGCCGTCCGGCGTGGTGAACGCGGTCCCGGAATCGGCTGTGTCCCGCTCCCAGTCGGCCTCGTACGCTGCGCCGTTGCGCAGGACGAGCGCGGCGCCGGAGCCCACGGTCTCGGTGTACGGGGAGTTGTTGCCCCACCTGTCGTGGAAGCTCGACGGTCGTACCGTCACGTACTGCAATATGACCGTGGCCGCACCCAGTTGCTCCCCTGACGCTGTCCGGGAAGGGGTCCCGTCCATGGCCAGGAGCCACTGGTGCCGGCCTGCCGACCAGGTGAAGCCGAAGCGTGCGGCTGGATAGCGGACGGTATACGTGGCGGTCGGCTTCCCGCCCGGGGGCGCGGGGCCGAAGCTGAGGCCGGCGTATCCGGCGGCGTTCACACCAGGGGTGTCGCGCAGGGCGCGCTCGGGCCGCAGATAGAGGTTGTGCGGGGCGGCTCGGTCCCGGCTGCGGAAGTACGCGGCCGGTGCCTCGGCGGGCGGAAGTGCGTTCAGGGGAGCTGCCTCGATGAGCGGAAGCAGCTTGCTCTGTGCCCCGGAGAAGGCGAGGGTCGGCCGGTCGAACTGCCGGAGCAACTCCAGATCGGTTTCACGAGCGCTGCGCACCGGGCCGACGATGGGCGGCACCTGGGAGGAGTAGACGGCGAGTATTCGGCTGAGCCCCGACTCGACCTGCTCGACGTAGACGATGTCCGCCTTGTCGAGCCCGGTCTGGGGGCGGGCCGGGCCGACGTTGTCGACCTTCACCGCGAGTATGTGCGAGCCCGGTACGGGCTCGCCGGTGGGCGTGCCAGGACGGTCCGGCGACTTCGAGCCGGAGCCGCCGTGGCAGCCCGACGCCGCGAGGGCGAGCGTGGCCACCAGCATCGCGAGCGTGGCCACTGCTGATCTGTTCTGCGTCCGCCGCCCGGCACGCTTTCGGGCGGCCGTGGACTGACCACAGCGCGATCTGTTCCGCATGTGTCCATTCTCCGGCGGCCGGGAGCGGGGAGGTGGAGCCGAACGTCTCGGATCGGGGCGGAACCGCCTGCCTCACCACCCTGCAGTCGGGGAGCGGACGAGGGGCGGGCGGGTGCCACGGCTTCCCGTGCGGGTTGTGCAGGCGTCCTTCAGGGAACGCTGCGAGGAGCGACGCCCGCGAACTCGTGCGGGGTCGGCAAAATTGCGGGGTCGGCAAGATGGTTCTAGCGTGGTCGTATGCCGAGTGAGCCGGAGGTGCCCGGCCTCAGGGAGCGCAAGAAGACGGCCACGCGGGCGGCTCTGAGCGAGACGGCTCTGAGGCTCGCCCAATCGCGCGCCATGCCGCCGAAGAACGCCTGTGGGACGTGATCGGCGAGGCGGCCCTCGCTCTGGTGCCGACGGCGAGTGAAACGCACCAGTGGCGGCAGTGGGTTGGGCTCATCATGTGCACTCCGTCGCTGGAGGCGGGTGTACCTCAGGGCCAATGCCTCGCTCGAACGCGACCTGGCCCTGGATATCGCGGATCGGACCGGCACTGACCCCCAGAGTGACCTCTTCCCCCCGGCTTGCAGCCTGCGCGACCGTCGCCGCGATCCGCGCTGCGCTCCAGTTCTGGCTCGACAACCAGGAGAGCGCGTCGTACTCCGCGCTGCTGCAGCGCGCTATCGCGGAAGTCGCTGCCGGCCTGCCGGTGCCGCCCGGTAAATGAGATGGGTGAGCCGCGACATCGACGAGATCAGGCTCGACCCCGAGCGACTCCAGTGCGGCCCGAGTTCGACCCGGACGACGTCTACCGCGGCGACGGAAGCGACACCACCGCCCCCGACCCGCTGCTGTTCGCCCCCGTCGGCACCCTCACCTCCGGGAAGGTCCTGGACCTGGGCTGCGGCGCGGGCGGCAACGCCCTGGCACACTCGCCGAGCGCGGCCGCCGCGTCACCGGCACCCACATCACTCCCCGGGCTATCGCCAGTGTCCGGGCCAGTGCCCGCGGCCTGGAGCTTCTGGTCGCCGACAACGCCGTATGGCGGCCCGGCCCCGCCCGCACCGCCACCCTCGCCGCGGCGGCGAGGGCGCTCGCCTCCGGCGGCAGCCTGGCGCTCGGCGAATGGGACGAGGAGGGCTGCGACTGGGGCGGGGACGGCGACCTGGTCACCCCAGGCCGGAGGCGCCGGAGCGACACCGGTTCGTCGTCAGTACCGGCCGCCCGCCCCTCGAGATGCCGTCTGCCATGGACTGGTGGAATCTCGCACTGATGAGCAAGGAGAGGCGTCCGGGAAGTGGGCCGAGCGGCGACGAACGGCTGCCGGTGCCGCGCGCGAGTGCTGGAAGCCTCGTAGATTGATCAGGGGGCAGGGCCATGGACCGCAGGAACGGGCAGGCGCGTGATGGCATGACTCTCGACTACGCAGCGCTGTTCGCCGCCACACCCAGCCCTTATCTGGTGCTCGACACAAATTTCGTCATCGTCGATGTCAACCACGCGTACCTTCTGGCAACGCTCCGCACCAGAAAACAACTGATCGGGCAGTACGTCTTCGACGCCTTTCCCGACAACCCCGATGACCTCGAGGCAGATGGGGTGCAGAATCTCCAGTCGTCGCTTCACCGCGTCCTGATCACCCGTGAGGCCGACTCGATGGCCCTGCAGAGGTACGACATCCCGCTCACCAACAGCCCCGGTCGGTTCGAGGAGCGGTGGTGGTCCACGATCAACACCCCGGTCCTGAATGCGGACGGCAGCGTGGCATGGGTCATTCACCGGGTCGAGGACGTGACCGCCTTCATCCGCGCCCGTCGCCCTGGCACCACCCGCACCGTGCGGGAGGAGGGGATGGAGGCCGAGCTCTACGCGCGGGCACTCGAGTTGCAGCGACTGAACGAAGAGCTGCGCCATGCACACGCCCGTGAACGCCACGTCGCGCTCGCTCTGCAGGAGGCCATGCTCCATGTACCCGATCTGAGCAAGCACCCGGGCATTGCGGTGCGCTATCTGCCTGCCATCGGATCATTGAACGTGTGCGGCGACTGGTACGACATCGTCGACCTTCCCGACGACCGATTCGCCGTAGCGGTCGGTGATGTCGTGGGCCACGGGCTGCAGGCCGCCACCGTCATGGGAATGCTCCGCAGTGCGTTGAGCGCAGCCGCCCGCGCTGTCGACGGCCCGGCCAAAGCACTGGAAGTGCTGGGCCTCTACGCCCGTTCCGTCGACGGGGCGCTGGCCGCCACCGCCACCCAGGTACTGATCGACAGCAATCGCCGCCTGGTCACCTACAGCAGCGCCGGCCATCCACCGCCCGTCCTGCTGCACCCCGACGGTTCCTGCGAGCTCCTGGACCAGGCCACCGACCCGCCGCTGGGCGCCCGCCCCGCGCACGCTCCCCGCCCCCAGAGCAGCCGTGCCTACCTGCCCGGCGCCACCCTTGCCCTTTACACCGACGGACTCATCGAACGCCGTTATGAAGACATCGACATCGGCCTCGCCCGCCTCACCGATGCCCTGACCCACCACCGGCGACTCGGAGCGGAACGCCTCGCTGACGCCGTACTGACCCGTCTCGACGTGAGTGGCGGCGCCCGCGACGACATCGCTCTCGTCATCGTCCGCCTGTGATTCCAGCCGCCGCACCCCGGGGACGTCGGTTTTCCCATCGCGTTCGATATCGGTGCGGCGCATGATGGTGGGCATGGCGAAGCCGACCATCCTGACCGTCGACGACGATCCGGGAGTGTCCCGCGCCATCGCCCGCGACCTCCGGCGCAGGTACGGCGAGCAGTACCGCGTGCTCCGCGCGCCTTCGGGTGCAGAGGCATTGGAGGCTTTGCGGGAGGTCAAACTGCGAGGCGAGCCGCTCGCCGTGATGATCGCCGACTACCGCATGCCGACGATGAACGGGGTGCAGTTCCTGGAAGCGGCCATGGATCTCTTCCCGCTGGCCAGACGGGTGCTTCTGACGGCGTACGCCGACACGGGCGCGGCCATTGATGCCATCAACATCGTCGATCTCGATCACTACCTGCTCAAGCCGTGGAGTCCGCCGGAGGAGAATCTCTATCCGGTGCTGGACGCGCTGCTGGAAGTGTGGGCGAGTGCGCCCGGCCCGGAGGCGGGGGAGACACGGATCGTCGGCCACCGCTGGTCGGCGCCGTCCTTCGCGGTGCGGGAATTCCTTGCCCGCAATCTTGTCCCCTACAGCTGGATCGCCGCGGATGACCCCGAAGGCAGACGGCTCCTCGATGCGGCCGGGCTCAGCGCCGACGACGTGCCGCTGGTGATCACGTCCGACGGCAAAACCCTGCAGGCGCCGAGCGAGACCGAGCTGGCCGCCCAGGTGGGGCTGAGCACCACGCCGGCAGCCGACTTCTACGACGTTGTCGTCATCGGCGCTGGGCCCGCCGGGCTCGGCGCCGCCGTTTACGCGGCCTCCGAGGGGCTGCGCACGGTGCTGGTGGAGCGGAGGGCGACCGGGGGGCAGGCCGGCCAGAGCAGCCGTATCGAGAACTATCTGGGTTTCCCCGACGGAGTGTCAGGGGCGCAGCTGACGGACCGGGCACGTAGGCAGGCCACCCGCTTCGGTGCCGAGATCCTCAGTGCGCGCGAAGTGGTGTCGCTCGAGGTGGCAGGGGCAGGCCGGGTGCTGCACTTCAGTGACGGGACCTCGATAGGGGCGCATACCGTCGTCCTGGCCACTGGGGTGTCCTACCGGCGGCTGGAGGCGCCGGGCCTTGACGAGTTCAGCGGAGCGGGCGTCTTCTACGGCTCGGCGTCCTTCGAAGCAGCCAGCTGCACAGGGCAGGACGTGTACATCGTCGGCGGTGCCAACTCCGCAGGCCAGGCCGCCGTCTACTTCTCCCGTTACGCCGACCGCGTCCATCTCCTCGTGCGGGGGGCCGACCTGACCCGGGCGATGTCGCACTACCTGATAGAGCAGATCGACGGCATCGCCAGTATCGAGGTTCACGCGCACACCGAAGTCGCGGGCGGCGAGGGCGAGATGCATCTGCAGCGGCTGATGCTGCGGGACAACCGCACAGGTGCCGTCACCACTACCGATGCCTCATGGCTCTTCGTCTTCATCGGCGCCGAGCCACCCACGCAATGGCTGGACGGCGTCGTGTCCTGTGACGAGCGGGGTTTCGTGCTGACCGGTCCCGACCTGCTGTCCGGGGGAGCGCGCCCCGCGGGATGGCCGCTGTCACGCCATCCGTACCACCTGGAGACCAGCGTGCCCGGTGTCTTCGCCGCCGGCGACGTACGGGCCGAGTCGGTCAAGCGGGTCGCATCCGCGGTGGGGGAAGGCGCCATGGCCGTCTCTCTGGTGCACCGCTACCTGGAGGCGCAATGAATGCCCCGAGTCCCCGCGCCGGGCTCAGCCCGGCCGAACTGCGGACCCTGTTCCTCTTCGAAGCCCTCGACGACAGGCAACTGGACTGGCTCGCCGAGCGCGGCCAGGTCGAGCTGCGGCCGGGCGGAGCGCCCGTCTACTCCCAGGGCGAGGTCGCCACCTGCTTCTTCGTTCTTCTCAGCGGCACGGTCGCCGTCGTCCGGCACCTTCACGGCGACGACATCGAGCTCGGCCGCACCGACCAGAAGGGTGTCTACGCGGGAGCCACTCAGGCCTACCTCGGGGACCGGGTGGACCAGGTCTACCCCAACACGCTCAGAGCCATCACCGACGTCGAACTCTTCGTCCTGTCGGCCGAAGAGTTCGCCCACGCGGTACGCACCTGGTTCCCCATGGCCCTGCATCTGCTCGAAGGCCTCTTCTTCGGCAGCCGTGCCAGCAACACCATCATCGGCGAACGTGAACGCCTGGAAGCCCTCGGCTCGCTCACCGCCGGACTCACCCACGAGCTCAACAACCCCGCGGCGGCAGCCGTACGCGCCACCGACTCCCTGCGCGACCGGGTCACCAAAATGCGCCACAAGCTCGCCCTCATCGCCGACGGCCGTGTGGACGGCACGCGTCTGCACCACCTGGTCGCGATGCAGGACGCGGCCGTTCAGCGCGCCATCAACGCCCCCAAGCTGTCGGCGATAGAGGCCTCCGACGCCGAGGACGAAGTCACCGACTGGCTGGAGGACCACGACGTCGGCAGGCCCTGGGACATCGCCCCCACCCTGGTCGCCGGCGGCATCGACGCCTCCTGGCTGTCCGAGGCGACCGACAGCCTGGGCGACGAGAACCGTCAGGCCGCAGTGGGATGGCTGACCTACACCATCGACACCGAGCTCTTGATGGGAGAGATCGAGGAGTCCGTCAACCGCATCTCAGGTCTGGTGGATGCGGCACGCCAGTACTCCCAGCTCGACCGTGCCGCTCAGCAGCCCGTCGACGTCCACGAACTCCTCGACGCCACCGTGGTGATGCTGCAGGCCAAAATCCCATCGGGCGTGCGGGTGGTGAAGGAATACGACCCCGACCTGCCGCCCGTCCCGGCGTACGGCGCGGAGCTCAACCAGGTCTGGACGAACCTGATCGACAACGCGCTCGGCGCGATGAACGGCAGTGGCACACTCACGATCGCCACCTGGCGCGACGGCGACCACGTCTTCGTCGAAGTCCGCGACACCGGCTCCGGAATTCCGGCGGACATCCGCCCGCGGATCTTCGAGCCCTTCTTCACGACGAAGCCGGTCGGCGAGGGCACCGGTCTGGGCCTGGACATCTCCTACCGCATCGTCGTCAACAAGCACCACGGCGACATCAGGGTGGAGTCGCAGCCGGGCGATACGAGATTCCGCGTCTGTCTGCCGATCACACTGCCCTCGGACGAGGAGGAACCGCCGCCCGCCGCTGTCGAGAACTCCCGAACTGCACCTGCCCCCCAGAGAAGTGAGGAGAGACAACATGGCACGGGACCAGATTCCAGGAATCGACCTCGCAGCCGTGCCGAGCGGTGAGGGGTGCGTCGAATGCCTGGCCGGTGACGGGCCGGGCTGGTGGATGCACCTGCGCCGCTGCGCCGCATGCGGACACATCGGCTGCTGTGACTCATCGCCCTCCCAGCATGGAACGAAACACGCCAAGCAGGCGGGGCACCCGTTCCTCACCAGCTTCGAGCCGGGGGAGGACTGGTTCTGGAACGTGGACACACAGGAGTACTACGAGGGGTCGGAGTTGGCTGCCCCCACCTCGCATCCGCTGACACAGCCGACGCCGGGACCTCGGGGTGCGGTGCCCGCCGACTGGGAGCAGCAGCTGCACTGAAGCAACTGGAACAGGCTGCCGCGGAGTTCGCGGCAGGAACGGCCAATGACCATGCTGCGCACCGCCCTGCACCCCGGCGGCTGAACTCGCTCGACGTCGACGCGGTGATCCACATGGACGAGACCCGGGCGGTCGAGCCCTGCCGACTCCCGACTCGAGAGCTCATTCCCGCCGGAATGAGCTCTCGAGCGGAACTTCTCAGGCCCTACCCTCTTTTCGGCTGCTGCAGTTCGAGAGGGGGCCGCCGCTACCGTCCTGCAGGCACACCCGCAGCAGCACTCGGCTGCCCTCGGCAATGTTGAAGTCCCTGCTTACGCAGCCGCCCCCGGAGCCCTTGGCGTTCGAGACGCTGTCCGTCCAGTCCACCGACGGCTCAAAGGCTGAGATGTAGGCGGTGACCCGCTTGCCGTCAGGCGCGAAGTCGCAAACAGTGACGGTCTCGCCGGTCGAGTGGAACGAAGCCGCCCCCGCACCGTTGGTTGTCTCCACCTGAATGCTGGATCCAGCGAAGGCGGGTGTCCCAGCGAAGATCAGCGCGGCCCCCGTGGCCGCGGTGAGGGTCAGCCCTCGTCGAAAGTGCATCACAATTCCTCCCGTTGATTCAGAACCCCGGGCGGCGCCGGAGAGGAACGAGCCCACGAAGCACTCCAACCTCCGTGCCCTCATGCGCAGTTCCCCGTCGCCCCCCAATCCTTAATGCTCGCGTTCGCGCATTAAGGCGTGCCGGTCACGCTAGTGGGGGACAGGCTCGTCATGCAAGCCGCCCTCGCCGGGACAGAAGCAGCGGCCACCACTCCGGAACGAGCCCGATCAGGCCTTGTTGAAGAGCTGTTCGAGGATGACGGCCACCCCGTCCTCCTCGTTCGACGCGGTGTGCCGCCGCACCGCGGAGAGCACGGCAGGATGCGCGTTGGCCATCGCATAGCCGACGCCTGCCCACTGCAGGATGGTCAGGTCGTTCGGCATGTCGCCGAACGCGACCACTTCCGAGGAGTCGATTCCGCGCGCGGCGCACAGGGCGGCGAGAGTGCTCGCCTTGCTGACACCCGGCGCGCTGATCTCCAGCAGACCCGCTCCGCCCGAGTGGGTGAACTGTGCCACCCCGCCCGCCGCCGCCTCCGCGGCTGCGAGCAGGAAGTCCGCGTCGAGCTGCGCCGACCAGGCGAGCAGCTTGGTGATGGGAACATCCGTCAGCCACAGGTCCGGCAAGGACGCCACTGCCACCTCGGTGTCGGCGCCCCCGGGGAACCGAAGCCCGAACCCAGGCTCGTACAGGACCTGATGACCGGTCTCCACGGCGAAGCCCAGTCCGGGGGCGGCTTTTGAGAGTACGGCGGCCACCTGACGGGCGGCGGCTACCGACAGGGCCCGTTGTTCGACGACGGTGCGCACCGCGACGTCGTAGACGAGGGCACCGTTGCTGCATACCGCCGTTCCGACCAGACCGGACGCGGCGGTGAGCATGTCGACGAAGCGGGGCGGCCGGGCGGTGACGAGGACGATCTCCGCACCGGCGCCGACGGCGCTGCGCAGGGCGCGCAGGGTGCGGTCCGAGAGAACGCCGCCCCGGCGCAGGAGCGTGCCGTCGAGATCGGTGGCGATCAATCGAGGAGGTCTCATTGCCCGATGCTATTGAACTGCCGGGCGCGCGTCGGCGTAGGAGGTGCGGCGTGCCGGGCGCGGCGTCGCGCGGTCGGCCGCACCGGGACGTATCGTGCTCTGGCGACAGGCCAAACGCCCCCGCAGGAGGCCGGAGTGGATCGAAGAGAAGTCGCACAGGTCCTCAACAAGCCGCTCGCGCTCCAGCTCATGTCCTCGGACATCCCGGCCCGCATGGCTTGCACCGGACTGGACGGAGGGCCACGCGTCGTCCCCCTCGGCTTCCTCTGGTCCGGCGCCGAGATCCTCATCTGCACCCTGCCGGGTTCGTACAAGGTGCGAGCGCTCGCCGCCGACCCGAAGGTGGCGCTGACCATCGACACGACCGGCCGGCAGCCACCGCATGTGCTGCTCGTCCGCGGCACGGCTGACACCGAAGTTGTCGAAGGCGTCCCCGCCGAGTACCTGGAAGCGGCGAGGAAATACGTCACGGGCCAACAGTGGCCCGCATTCGAAGCCGAGGTGCGGTCGCTCTACCAGCAGATGGTTGGTATCACCGTCACCCCCGAGTGGGCGAAGCTACTGGATTTCGAGACCACCATCCCAACTGCTGTGGAGCGGTTGGTGCGTGAACGTGCCGGGGAGCAGGAGAGCTCAGCGGATGCGGCAGTGGACGTCCCCCAGCAGCCCCGTTCTGCGAAATATCCCTGAAACAGCGTCCGTTCGCCCCAGCGGCGTTCCTCGGTCCACCGGGCAGGTGAATCCGGCGGCGGGCGCGGGCGGCCGCCGCCGACGGGCAGCGCGCCCGCCCGGCAGACAAGAGCGGGCAGGAGAGTGATGACGGCGTCCCCGAGTTCAGTCACTACATCCGCCTGGGTGGTCGAGCACCCCGGGCCGATCACATCCGCCCCGCTGCGGTTTGTCGAGCGCGAGACTCCCGCACCCGGCCCGAGCGAGCTGCTGCTGCGCGTGCGCGCTTGCGGGGTGTGCCGGACGGACCTGCATCTGGCCGAGGGTGATCTGGCACCCCGCAGGCCGCGCTGCACCCCGGGCCACGAGGTCGTGGGTGAGGTGATCGCCGCCGGGCCCGCCGTCCAGGACTTCCGCGTCGGTGACCGGGCAGGGGCGGCCTGGCTGGCGGGAACCTGCGGTAGGTGCCGCTACTGCCGTACCGGGCGGGAGAACCTGTGTCCCCACTCCCGCTACACCGGCTGGGACATTCACGGCGGCTTCGCCGACTACATGATCGTGGATGCTCGATTTGCCTACGGCCTGCCGGAAGGGTGGGGTGACGAGGAGGTCGCGCCACTGCTGTGCGCGGGGATCATCGGCTATCGGGCGCTTCAGCGGGCCGACCTGCCGCCCGGAGGTCGGCTCGGTATCTACGGGTTCGGAGCTTCCGCGCATCTGACCGCCCAGCTCGCCGTCGCGCGGGGTGCCGAGGTCCATGTCGTCACTCGGTCGCCGCTTGCGCAACGGCTGGCGCTTGAGCTGGGGGCGGCGTCCGCCGGAGAGGGCGCACCCCCGCGCCCGCTGGATTCCGCGATCTTGTTCGCCCCGGCCGGTCGGCTTGTGCCGGTGGCGCTCGAGGCGCTGGACCGCGGCGGCACACTCGCGATCGCCGGGATCTACCTGAGTGCCGTACCGCCGCTCGACTACGACCGGCATCTCTTTCAGGAGCGGACCGTGCGCAGCGTCACCGCCAACACCCGCGAGGACGGCCGTGCCTTCCTCGCCGAAGCGGCGCGGCTGCGGCCCACCGTGCGCGTCACGCGCTATCCGATGCGCAGGGCCGACCAAGCCCTGCGGGATCTGGCGGCAGGTCGGATCGTCGGGGTCGCGGTACTCGTCACGTCCTGATCCATTGCCCGGGTGCCCGCTCGCACGGGCGCCACCCGGACCGAGCCGGGGCGAACACGCCGCCGACTCCTCCGCGCCCCTGGTGTGACCGGCGGTTACGGGGTTGGCGTCGCCGGGGTGGGGCCGGGCTTCGGACCGTAGGCGGTCAGGAAGCGGTCGCGGAAGGAGTCCATCCGCCAGACCGGGGCCTGCGGGCCGGGTTTGAGGCCGTCCTGCCAGCCCCAGCCGGATATCCGGTCCATCACGGCCGGGTCGTGGGCGACGATCGCGACGGGTACGTCCCGGCTGGCGTGCGGGCCGGTGACGATCGGGGCGGGCTGATGGTCGCCGAGGAAGACGAGCACCGTGTTGTCGTTGCCGTACTTCTCGACGTAGGAGATGAGGCTGTTCACCGAGTATTCGATGGAACGCCGGTACTCGGTGCGCACCTGGTCGGCGTCCTTCCACACCTCTTTGGGGTCCTTGCCTTCCTTGTTGATGTCTTTGTAGACCGAGCCGTCACCGACCTCGTCCCAGCCGATCGCCTTGGGTATGGGCGCCCAGGGGTTGTGGCTGGAGACAAGGATGATCTCGCTCATCAACGGCTTGGGGCCCGGCTTGCCGTGCTCCAGGCGCTCGAAGGCCGACAGGCTGTACTGGTCGGGTACGGGCGCCCAGCTGAACTTCGGGCCCTTGTAGCCGAGCTCGTGGGAGTCGTAGATGTTGTCGAGACCGTAGAACTTCCCCTCCGGCCAGGACCGGGTGACACCCGGCATGATCCCCACCGTTCGCCAGGCGTTGGCGCGCTTGAAAGCGCCGGTGAGGGTCAGATGGTCGCTCGAGGTGACACTGCGGTAGCGCTGCTGGTTCTTGATCCAGAGGCCTGACATGAAGGTGGAGTGCGCCAGCCAGCTGCCACCGCCGAAGGTCGGCGAGGTGAGGAAGGCGCTCCGGGAGGCGAACCCGGCCGCGTGCAGCCGGCTGGTCCCGTTCGCGAGCACCGCGCCGACCTGCGACGCCATGGCCGGGTCCTGGACCGCGCTGCGGCCGTAGCTCTCGATGAAGGCGAAGATCACGTCCTTGCCGCGCAGCCCGGTCAGCAGCTGGTCGGCCGGGGTGTCGCTGAACCTGTCGACCGCGGCCTCCTTGGCGAACGCCCGCTCGTCCTTGATGCCGGCACGCAGCACCTGCGCGCGGTGCTGGGCCAGGTCGGCCGTGTTCCTGGAAGCGAGCGGTACGCCTGCTGCTATCTGCACGCCGAGCGCCGCGCAGGTGATCCAGGCGGTCCCGAGTGCGAAGGTGGTGCGGGTTGCCACGGCACTGTGGCGGACCATGAGGCGGCTCAGCCTCACGACCGCCAGCGTCGTGAGCACAAGCACGGCGAGGACGAGGAGCACGACCCCGATCATCGCGCCGATCGCGCCGGCCGGGCCGACCGAGTCCTTGAGGAACGCCTCGGCGTCGTCGAACAGGATCCAGTCGAGCACCAGGTCGAAAGGCCGGTCGAGAACCGAGTAGAACCCCATGTCCAGCAAGTTCAGGATGGTCACCAGGCCGAGGCCGACTCCGGCGAGGACCGCTCCCACCCGCCTCGCTCTGGGCGGCAGGACGAGCAGCACGGCGGCGCCGAAAATCCCCTCCACCGGGATGCGCGCGAAGGCGCTGGGCGTGAGGCGGGTGAGTTCGTTGGGCACGAGGAGGGCGAAGAGCACAAACACCGCAGCCAGGGCTGTGGTCACCACGGACACGGCCCTTGCCGCGGCCGGGTGCTTGTCCCGCCAGCCACGTGCGACAGCCTCGTCGGGGTCGTCACCGGTCGCGTCACCTGTGGTGGTGGCATCCTCCCGACCGCCGGTGCCGTCGCTCTCGGCGGCGTCCCTGCCGACAGCGGTATCGTCCGGCGCCGGGCCCTCCTCCGCGGATATCTTGTCCGGATTCGGCAGCTGATGAGCGCGTGTGAAGAGCGACAACCCGAAGTTCCTTCCGTGCGAAGCCCGGTGGTGGCACGACGGACCAGGCCCGAGAGGTCGGGGCCGCCGTTATGAGTACGGCTCGCCGGAGGTTTCAGTTCAATCACCTGGGTCCCCGCGCGGAAGCGAACCCCGGTGAGGATGAACTCGTCGGCGGGATGAGCCCGGAGGCGGGGCCTTGCCGGGGGGCCGGCAGACCTCACCGGCCTTCGGGAGCCCGGGCGAACTGTACGTTGCGGACGAACTGATGCCGCAGGCCACCCGGCCCGTCGGCCGCCGGCCACGCGCCGGCGCCTTCCTCGCACATCTGCCCGAGCAACCCAACCCGCTTGCCACACCACTGAGATGGGCGTCCGGGCTGGGGGCGGGCGCGCGCATCCGACGGTCTATCGTGGGTGGCATGTCCGCCCCTGAGCTGATCCGTATCGTCTCCCGCGACTCGCCCATGGCCCTGGCCCAGGTGGAGCGCGTCCGCGCCGAACTGGCCGCGCTGCACCCCGGCACCACGACCGAAGTCGTCCCGGTCAAGACCACCGGCGACAAGTGGATGGGCGACCTTTCCCTGGTCGAGGGGAAGGGGGCGTTCACCAAGGAGGTCGATGCCGCCCTTCTCGCCGGCGAGGCGGACCTCGCGGTGCACTGTGTCAAGGACGTTCCCGCCGACCGGCCCCTCCCCGCGGGCACGACGTTCGCCGCATTCCTCAAGCGCGACGACATCCGGGACGCCCTCATCCACCCCGACGGCCTCACCCTCGACGAACTCCCGGCCGGCACAAGGATCGGCACCTCCTCGGTGCGCCGCATCGCCCAGCTCGCCGCTTCCCATCCCCACCTGGAGTGTGTGCCGTTCCGCGGCAACGCCAACCGACGGCTGGAGAAACTCGCCGCCGGCGAGGCCGACGCCCTCCTCCTCGCCGTCTCCGGCCTGAAACGCATCGGCCGCACCGACGTGATCACCGAGGTCCTCCCGCCCGAGGTGATGTGCCCGCCGATCGGAGCCGGAGTCCTCGCCCTGCAATGCCGCGAGGACGACACCACCCTCATCGACACGGTCAGCGCGCTCGGCGACCCCGACACCTACCGCGAGACCACTGCAGAACGTATGTTTCTCCACGTCCTCCAGGGCCACTGCAACAGCCCCATCGCCGGCTACGCCAAGGCTCATCGCAACGGCGACCTGTCCCTGCGGGCCTGCGTGTTCACCCCCGACGGCAAGACCGTCCTCAACGCCCACGAATGGGCCGGGCCCCTGGACCCCGCCACCCTGGGCACCTCCGTCGCCGTCACCCTGCTGCGCCAGGGCGCACGTGAGCTGATCGACGGCATCGCCCACTGAAGATCCTCTTCAGCTGCCAACAGCGAGGTAGAGGGCGACCGGTGATCGATTACTTGGGCCTCGTCAGCGACCACCCCGACACGTCGGCGAGCCGCCCACGCCACGCCGGTACGGTGAACGGACCCTCCGCTCCCGCCGGCGTTGCGTCGCGCAGGTGGATCCAGCGTGGCAGGTGTTCCGGTGCCTCCTCGCCGATCACCTCGTCCAGGCTCCGGTCCACTGTCTCCGGGAACTCCGCGAGAAGCTGAGCTCCCCTTCCGCCCAGTTGGCGCACACTCCGCGCCCGCTCCGCTTCCAGCAAGCGGATCAGCAATTGGAGTTGGATGTCCAGCAAGGGCTCGAAAGATGCGACTGTCCCGCTCGGGGGTGCCTGCCGCTCGGGGCCGGTCACGACGTCTCATCCGTCTGATGCGCGGAAGGGGCCGTGCGATCCGCGGTCGGAACGGATGGTGAGCAAGCTGTTGCCAGCGCCTCGTCGACGGTGGAGTGAATAGGCATGGCCACGCTGAGGCCGGTGATCTCGAAGAGCCGGAGAACGATAGGAGTGGGCGCGGCGAGGTGGACATCGCCTCCTGTGTCGCGTGCTTCGCGACCGGCCTTGATCAGGACGTTCAGACCCGATGAGTCCATGAACTGCAGATCTGAAAGGTCCAGAACGAGGTGGCGGCGTCCATGGAGGAACTGATTGGCCATGTGGTGATGAAGTGACGTTGCGGTATCGATGTCCAGTTCGCCACCAATAGTCAGGATGGCAGTGTCGGCATCGTGGATGACGACCTCGATGTTGAGGTTGGTCTCCATGGAGGACATGCTGCGGCCTCTTCCGTTGGTTCATCGACTGGCGCGTCCGCGCTGCGGTCGCTGGTGACCGACTACTGCCGCGCAGACGCGCAACTGTTGTTGTGCGGCAAATGTATCCTGCGCTGTCCATGTGACACGAGGGGGTCCGGTGAGGGAGCCCCTGGGCAGCCCCGCCCGCGAAGCGGTCGATTATCAGTGATTGACTGCGTCGGCGAATCCGTGGGGGGAAAGAGCTGCAGGTGGGGCGCGGAGACAGCGCGTCAGGACGGGTGAGCCACTGCCGTACGGAATGCTCGTCGGTGGTCGTCTGTCGACCGCCGACACGTTCGGATGACTCACTGGGCCGCAGGAGAGCGCATGCAAGGTGAACGGACAGCACCTTTGGGTCTGCAACGCGACCCGGCCGCCGTTTCGCACGGGCTGCCGTCCAGGCGCGATGTGCTCGGCGCCCTGGGCCGCACGCCCGTATCGGTATGGTCCGATGACGTCACCGACTGGGCCGCGGCCCTGACGTACTACGCCGTTCTGGCCCTCTTCCCGACTCTGCTCGTCACGGTGTCCTTCATCGGGATCGCCGATTCCTCACAGACCCAGCCACTCATCGAGCGCGTGGCCGCAGTCGTGCCGACCATTTCGCGCCCGGTGCTGGAGAGCGCGCTGCAGGACATGGCGGGCCGTCGCTCAGCCGCATGGTTTCTCGCTGTTGCCGGAACTGCCAGCGCGGTGTGGTCCGCGTCGAGCTATCTCGCCGTGTTCCGCCGGGCGCTGCACGCGATGCACGGCGTACGGGACCAGCGTTCCGCGTGGCGAACGGCGCCACGGGTTGTCCTCACCGCGTGCCTACTGCTGGGCGTCCTGGTCTCCAGCGCGCTCGTGCTCATGCTCAGCGGCCGCCTGGCCCGAACTCTCGGCCAGGCCCTGGGAATGGGGAGCGCGGCAACCGTCACCTGGGATGTCATGAAGTGGCCTCTGCTGCTCTGCCTGGTGGCGACGATGGTTCTGGTGCTGTTCCGCTCGGGACCCGCCCAGACGCGCGGTGTACGGCGCCGGGCGCTCGGCGGGGCTCTCGCGGTTGTCCTCTGGCTCGTCTCCTCCGTGGGATTCGCCCTGTACACGGCTCACGTCGGCACGTACGACCGCCTCTACGGTTCTCTCGCCGGGATCATCGTCTTCCTGGTCTGGCTCTGGGTGTCCAATCTCGCCCTGCTGATCGGCGCCCAGTTCAACGCGGAGCTCGCCAAGGCCATGTCCGGCTGAGCGCGTAGGAGCGCCCGTGCGTGTACCTCGTGGCCCGCTCGGCGGGGCGAGGGGGCATACCGCGGGGCTTACGGGGCAACCGGTGTGCGGGGTCACTCGGCCCCGAGTGCCGCACCGAAGAAGGGGGATGCCGAAGATGTCTTCCAGACTGACCACGGTCGTCCGTGAACTGCGGCGGTACGGGACCGCGCGCCGACGTCGCTCGGCCCCGCCCTCCCGCATCGGGAGGGGTCCGCACAGCGTCTCGACAGTGGCTGTCGTCCGTGGGCTCGTCCATTCTCTGCGCACCCGCCTCCGCTCGAGCCACCGGTGACGACGTTGTCGGCCACCTGCACGCACAGCCGCCGACGTACGCGGCCACCTGCGCCAATGTTGCAGGACACAGCGGGGACACCAGGCGCGATTCAGCAGGACGGGGCCGGAGGACGCACAAAGGGGCGGCAGTGATGGTTCAGGACGAGGGAACCAGCTCGAGCGGGGAATCCAAGTCCGAACGTGCGGACAGACGTTGGGTCGAACTTCTCCAGGAAGTGCGTGTGGCGCAGACCGGGGTGCAGATCCTGTTGGCGTTTCTGCTGAGTGTCGCCTTCACGCCGCGTTTCATCGAGTTGAGCAGTGCGGACCGCGACATCTACGTCGTGACGATCGTGCTCGGCGCTGCCGCCACAGCGGCTCTGATAGCGCCCGTGCCGCTGCACCGGGCGGTCACCGGCCAGCGGATGAAGCCGAAGGCGGTGACATGGAGTTCGCGTCTTACCGTGACGGGCCTCCTGCTCCTACTGTGCACCATTGTGTGCGCCATGCTGCTGATCCTGAGGTTCGTCCTCAATGACGTGCTCGCGGCGTGGATCGTGCTCGGCGTGCTGATCTGGTTCGTGGCCTGCTGGGTCGTCCTGCCGGCATGGATACGCAGGACGGGCTGATTCCTTCACCCCGGACCGGGGGGGGACCTGTAGAGGCTGGATCGGGGTGGCCGTTCCGCCCAGGAGACGCTCTTCGTGGTCGAGCGAGCGGATGCTGACCACCAGTGAGTTCACGCAGCCCGCCGCTGACTACGCCGAGCAGTGCGGGATCCGCTGCGTGGACCATGAGCGGCTCGTCGCCTGGACCGACGGCACGGGCCCCGCGCCCTGGGACGAGGCAAGCTGATGGTCTCCTGTCTCAGCGCCAAGCGCTCATTGTCCAGTGGCCGGGACCGGCGGTCGGTCGTCGAAGGCCGAGCCCCCGGGCGGCCAGGGGGCGCGGCGTAGCCTGGGGGTTGCCGGGACAGCCTCCACACCGCAAGCGTTACGTTCGTTGTCGCAGGGTAAATGTTGTTGCGCGCCGGTTCTCGGCACTCGGTGCCAAGAACCTCGTGCCTGGGTGAGCGGCCATGCGCCGGCGGCGTGGCCGTGCGGCCTGCAGCCGCCGCCCCGCCGGTCTCGTTCCGGCCCGGACAAGAAGCGGGATGAAGTGGACAAATTCGCTGCTGTGGAGAAGGCGCTGCGTACGGCCGCGCCCGACGCCCTGATCGGCGTCGTGACGGGCGCGTTCGTTGAGTACTACGGCGCGGAAAAGGTGGAGCTGAGGCTCGCCGACTACGGCATGCGCAGCCTTCAGGCCGTGGAATCCGTGCCCTTCGTCACCGAACCGATTCCCATCCACGACAGCCCGCAAGGCCGCGCCTTCGGGGCCCAGGAACCGGTCGTCACGAGCGATCCCACCGACCGGTCGGTGGAGGTGCATCTCCCTGTCACGATCCGCGGCGACCGGATGGGAGTGCTGTCGGCGCGGCTGCCGAAGAGCGGCTACACACAGGCACTCCTGCCGGAGATGCAGCACATCTGCGAGGCCCTGGGCCACGAGATCCTGGTCGCCGAACGCGACACCGACCTCTATGTCCTTGCCCGGCGTGCCGCCCGGCTCACCCTCGCCGCGGAGATGCAGTGGCAACTGCTGCCGGGTCGCTCCTGCTCCCGCCCCGAGTTCTCCGTGGGCGCGCAACTGGAACCCGCCTATGCGATCTTCGGCGACAACTACGACTGGTCCGCCTCCGCCGACCACCTGACGCTCACCGTAGCCAACGGCATGGGGCAGGGCATCGAGGCCTCCCTGCTGACGAATCTCGCCGTCAACGCCATGCGCAACGCGAGACGCGCCGGTCTCGACCTCGCCGGCCAGGCCACCCTCGCCGACCAGGCGGTCTACGCCCAGTACCAGGGCCGTGTCCATGTCTCCGCACTGCTGCTGCGCTTCGGCCTCAACAGCGGTGACGTGGAAGCGGTCGACGCCGGCTCACCCCGCTTGTGGCGGCTGCGCGGCCGCACCGTCGACCCGATCTCCTTCGATCAGCAGTTGCCCCTGGGCATGTTCGAGGACACCGTGTACACACCCCAGCACTTCACCGTGCGCCCCGGCGACCGGCTGCTCCTCGGGACCGACGGGGTGTACGACGCCGCTTCCCCCGTCGGAGAGCGCTACGGCGAGCGGGCGTTGGCCCACGCGCTGACCAGCACGAGACTGCTCCCGCCTGCCCAGGTTCCCGGTGCCGTGCTGCGTGAGCTCGCCGGGTACCACGGGGAGACTCCGCTCGACGACGACGCTCTGGTCGTCTGCCTCGACTGGAACGGACGGCCTGCCGGGGAAGCCCGCGACTGACCGGCAACGCCCCGGCTCTTGTCGCCCGCCGCGAGGTCAGGCGGACCGGGCGTCCTTGGCCGTCGGCCTCCACAGTGGGGCAGTGCCTGATTTCTCCAGTGCGCCCTGGAAGCCGGTGAGCCCCTTCAGCAGTGCTGTGCGCTCCGAGGGCGTCATCGCGGAGATCACTGCCTGAAGTGCCTCCTGTCGCCGGGTCCTCAGGTCACGCAGGTATGCCTTGCCGCTACTGGTCAGGTGCAGTTCCAGTTCCCGTCGGCTGACCGGACTCGGCAGCCGCCGGACGAACCCGAGGGCTTCCAGCCGATCGCACAGCCGGCTCACCGACGGTGCCGCGGAGCCCAGCATCTCGCCGAGGGTCCGGAGGTTGATGCCCTCGTCCCGGTCCAGGCTGTACAGCACGCGAAGCTGGGACGCCGACACGGGGGTTGAGGGCACCATGTCCTTGCCGCGCTCCCACAGCACCTCGAGGAGCTCGATGAGCTGGCCCGCCGCCTGAGCGGCTTGCTGCGGCTGGCGCTGAGAGGAAGCGGCGTTCGCTTCCATCCAGCGACACTCCGCATCAGACGTCGTCGGCCGGTGGCGTCGGCCCTGTGCCGCGGTCCCCTTCTCCATGTGTCTCCAGAAAGCGGTATTGGGTTCGGCCCCATGGTTCGCTCTCCGGCCGTCAGCGGGCCGGTGACCGTGACGTCGACCTGGCTGGCAGGCGCTTCTCCGCACAGGAATCATATCTTTCCACCAACGTTGGCTCCACGGTCGCAGCGGACCTCCCTGTGACGGTTCGGGAGGCGACACGTGAGGATTTCTTGATGCCGCGTTGTCGCAGGTACGGCATCGGCCGACCAGGTTGTGTACGGCAGCACCGTAGGGCCACGGTGTTGACCTCGGGCGTTCGCCGAATGGGCTGCGCGGGGTTCTCGTCACGGACCGGCGATGACGAGGTCGTCGAGCCGGGAGGCGCGCCCCGCGCGGACGGTGCGGCCCTCGACCGTCCAGGTCCCGCCCCGCCCTTGCGTGTTGGCCGGGCCGGTCACTCGCGGCAGAGTATCGAGCCGTCCCGCGCGGCGGCGGTGACGGCGGCAGCGAGGGGATGCTCGCCCGCGTCGTCCAGGGCGCCGACGAGCCGCGGGACTTCGTCCTCCTCGGCTATCGTCTGCCGCGGAGGTAGGCGTCGTGGGGAACCGGTACACACGAGCAGTCGGCGTGACAGCACGGCTCCTGCTCGTCGTCTTGCTGGCACTCGGTGTGCTCATCATGCACACTGTCGGTCACCCCAGTGGCGGTTCCGGCTCGGGTCTGTCTCCCACGACGCACGCGGACGGTATGGACTCCATGTCCGCCGGCGCTTTCCCGGGCACGCTTGGCGTCACGGACGACTCTGTCCACGGCCCCGAGTCGGCCGGCGCCGTGCCGGCACCGCATCACCCCGGAACGGGGATGGACATGGCGTCGCTGTGCCTGGCGGTGCTCGGTGCCTGGGTTCTGGCCTCTCTGCTGTACGCGGCGTTCTCCGCGCGGCGTGAACGGCCGGCGGAGCTGGCCGCCGGCGTGCTCTCGGTGATACGGCCCGAACCTCCGCCCGGACCGCCCGACCTCGCACAACTGTCGATTCTGCGGATCTAGGCCGGCTCTGCCGCGCGGGCGGGCCCGAGAGGGCTGCCCCGCCAGGACACCGACGCGTACATCCGCAGAATCGACCACGAGGTACACAGAACATGACCGCTTTCAAGCGTTCCGTCCGCCTGCCCCTGCCCCGCCGCGTCGCGGTGGCCGGAGCCGTCACCGCCGGGACCCTGCTCCTTGCCGCCTGCGGCGGCAACGGGGACGACACCTCCGGCGCTGGGTACGGGGGCCACACCTCCGCCGGCCCTCAGGAGTCCACCGAGTCGCCTGCCCCGGGCGCGTTCAACGACGTGGATGTGACGTTCGCGCAGTCGATGATCGTCCACCACCGGCAAGCCCTGGAAATGTCCCGGCTCGCCGACGGCCGCGCGTCCGACCCGCGGATCAAGCCCCTGGCCGGACAGATCGAGAACGCCCAGGACCCCGAGATCAGGACCATGAAGTCCTGGCTCAAGTCCTGGGGCAAGCCGGAGTCGTCCGGCATGGACCACGGCGCCGCGGGCCACGGGGGCGGCTCCATGCCCGGGATGATGTCCGGGGCTGACATGGCGGACCTCACCGCCGCCAAGGGCACAGAATTCGACCGCAAATTCGCCGAGTTGATGATCGCCCACCACAACGGGGCCATCGACATGGCGAGGGACGAGCGGAACGGCCGCAACGCGGCAGCCAAGAGGCTCGCCGACGACGTCATCGAGAACCAGTCCACCGAGGTCAAGCAGATGCAGAGCATCCTCGGCCGGCTCTGATCCACATCGCACTCAACGCTGTTCCGGGTCTTCCGCACGAAGGCCCGGAACAGCGGTCACCGTCGAGAACACTCGCCTGAAACAGGTCGGTCACAAGATCACGGTCGCGTGCCGCAGCCAGCGAGGCTGTTCGGTGAGGTGAGTGGGGAGCGTGGACGTTGAAGGTCTATGAGGGACCGGCGTATCGGTTTGCGCACCGGCTGATCAGCGTTTGTGACCGCCTTGCTGCTGGTCGGCGGTTGCAGGAGGTCCCGGCCCACCGTGTCTGCTGGTGCCGGGAGTGTGGGCACGGCACCTGTTCCGGGCCGTCATAGGTCTGCTTCCAGCTCATGGAGTAGTACAGGTAGTTCCGCTCGGGGGCGTCGGTGCCGGACCGGGCCTGAATGGCGCGCCAGTACTTGGGGCCTTCACCGGGGGCGTCGCCGTCCGGGTAGAGCACGATGCCCATGACCCCAAGCATCCCTTCCCCCTTTTCGGTCGTGTAGATGACGTTGGCGCCTTCGCGGTAGTCGGTGATGCGTGCCCAGAACGGCGTGTGCAGGCCGAGCGCTCTGGGCAGTTCCAGGTGGCTTTCGATGAACTCGTCGCTTCCGGTCATCCCCTCGTGGGCGAAGGGCGCCTCGCCCGCCATGTACGGCATGGCGAACGTCTCGTCCTGGTTCTTGGCCCGGAGGAAGTCTGCGGCTTCCAGCAGAGTCAGCCTTTCGAGGGACCGCGTCTGGAGAGACTGCGGGGTCTGCAATTCCTTGGGGGCGTAGGGGTCGCAGCCAGTCATGGAAACACCTCCAAGTTCTGGTGAACCGTCGAAACAAAGGGAGTACGGGTTTTGTTGTCTGCCGCTCGTCAGTGGGTGAGGCGGGCGGGTGTGGTGGCGGAGTACAGCAGGTATTCCAGCGGTCCGCGCCGGAAGACCCGGGTCCAGACGAGGGCCAGCAGCATCGCGGCTGCGACGAAGGCGAGGAGGACTGGCAGAGCGGCGGAATTCGGCAGGTTGTCGGTGCCCAGGGCCTTGATGGCGATGATGTGGCCGACGTACGCGGTCAGGGAAATCGAGCCGACCGCGACGACGGGCACGGCCAGCCACCGAAGGCGGGCCGACCGGTCCGTGGCGATGAGGCAGGCGGCCAGGACCATGACGGCGACGCCGGTGTTGCCCAGGACCGACCATGTCGTCTGGCTGTGCGGCGCGGCCACCAGCAGCCAGTACGGGGTGCCGGCGACGGGGTCGCCGACGGCGTCGGACCACCAGGCCGATGCAGCCGACCCGCCGTCCGTGGCCGCGCTCACGGCGGCTTGCGCGCCCGGGACCAGGTGCAGCGCCAGCCATGAGCCTCCATAGCCTTGCACGGCCAGCGCGCCGCCGGACACGGCGAGCTTGGCGGCCATGCCGGGCCGGGTGAGGTCGAGCCGGGCCACCGCCATTCCGGCGATGATGAAGGGCAGCCAGGTCAGTACCGGGTACTCGCCGGTGATGAACAGTTCGACGATTCCGTCCGATCCGGTGAGCCCGGCCAGTGGATCGTGGGCGATGACGGCATCGGCCCAGTTCCCGCCTTCGACCGCACTCCGGAGCAGGTACAGGACGGGGGGCATGACGAGCGCGGTCGCTGCGGCGATGAGGGCCAGGGTGCCGGCCCGCAGCCGGTGCAGCGGAAGGGCGAGGACGAAGAGCACGCCGTAGCAGGCAAGGATCACGTCGACCGGGGTGTCCAGGGAGGTCAGGGCGTATCCCATGGCAATCAGGACGGCGGAGCGGATCAGCACCCTGCCCGCGGCATACCGCCCCGCGCGCCCGGTACACGGCTGCTGCCGGCCGGTGAGCAGGATCAGGGTGAACCCGGCAAGCAGCGCGAACAGGGCAGCGGACCGGCCACGTGCCGCTTCCATCACCCAGCCGAGCGGGCCGCCCACCGACGGGTCGGGACCGACGTGGGCTGCGAACATGCCGAAGACCGCCAGGCCGCGGGCCAGGTCGAGGCCGATCAGCCGTCCTGTTGACGGCGTACGGAAGGAGGAGCGGCCTGCCACGGCTGCCGACTCGTATGGCACGGCCGCTGATACGTCGTGCGTCATACGCCCAACGATTGGGGAAGATGCCAGTTGCAACCATCCGGCAGGTGTCCGAACCGTCCCCGCCGACTGGCTGGTGCACTCCCGCCGCCTGGCCGGTTTGGGTGTCGGGCACCCGCAGGGCGCCCCTCGGCGTGGTACGAATCGGACAGTGGTCCGATGGCGAGTGGAGCACGCGTGATCCGGGTACTGGTGGTCGACGATGAGGCCCTGATCCGTACGGGCTTTCAGCGCATCCTCGACACGGCGGACGACATCGAGGTCGTGGCGACGGTTCCCGGCGGCCAGGCGGTCAGGACGGCGCAGGAGACACGACCCGACGTCGTACTGCTGGACATTCGCATGCCGGACGTGGACGGACTCACCGTTCTGGCCGGCCTCCGTCGGCTACGGCACCCTCCGGTGGTGGCCATGCTCACGACGTTCGACATGGATGAGTACGTGGCAACGGCACTGCGCTCGGGCGCCGCAGGCTTCCTGCTCAAGGACACCGACCCCGAAGAGCTGCCGTTCCTGGTGCGGAGTCTGGCCGAGGGCGGCACCGTACTGTCGTCCAAGGTCACCCGGACGGTCGTGGACGGCTACCTGAACGCCGGCTCCCAGGAACCTGTCACCCGCGGCCTCGACCGGCTGACCGACCGCGAGCGGGACGTACTCGTCCTCATCGCCGAGGGACTGTCCAACACCGACATCGCCACGCGGATGCACCTGAGCACCGGCACGGTCAAGGACCATGTGAGCGCCATCCTGACCAAACTGGAGGTGGGCGGCCGTGTCCAGGCCGCCCTGCTCGCCGAACGGGCCGGTCTTCTCAAGCCGCCGCGGGACCAGGAGGGGGCATGACCCCCCGCCTGCCCGCCCCCGTACTGGACGCGGCCCTGGTCGCGGCCGCGCTGCTCGATGTCTGGGCCAATCTCGCCGCTGACGAGCCGCTACGCCTGACGTGCGCCCTGGCCGCTGCTTTCGCTCTGCTGTTGCGCCGTCGGCTGCCGCTGCTCACCTTCCTGCTCACCTTGCCCGCCGTCCTGCTCTCCGACGCGGTCATCGCCGCGCTGGCCGCGCTGTACACACTCGCCTCGCTCAGCCGCCGCCGGACCCTGCTGGCCGTCTGCGCCGTGGTGTTCACGATCAGCGACCTGGCCTCGTGGCCGTCACTGTCGATCGACCTGTCAGGCACCTCGACCTTGATCACGCTGGGCTACACCGGGGCGACGGCGGGCGCGGCCGTCTTCCTCGGCCAGCTCGTCCAGACCCGGCGTGACCTGTCCCTGCGGCTCGCCGAGATCTCCGAAGCGCGTGACCACGAGCGGTCGCTGATCGCCCAGACCGTACTGGCCACGGAACGCGCGCAGCTCGCCCGGGAGATGCACGACGTGGTCTCTCACCAGGTCAGCCTGATTGCGGTGCGGGCCGGAGCGCTCCAGGTCGGCACCGGGGACGCGGAAGTCAAGGAAGCAGCGGCCACGATCCGGCGGCTGAGCGTGCAGACCCTGGACGAACTGCGGCACATGGTCAGCGTCCTGCGCGCCTCCGGGGGCCGCCCCACGGAGCTGACCCCGCAGCCGTCCCTGGCCGACCTCCGGCAGCTGGTCGACAACAGCGGCATCGAGGCCGAGCTGCAGACGGACCTGCCTGACGGCCTTCCGCCGACCGTCCAGCGCGCCATCTACCGCACCGTCCAGGAAGCGCTGACCAACGTACGCAAGCACGCCCCCGGCGCCACCGCGAGGGTTCGCATCCGCCGCGAGGGCGGCGCCGTCCGTGTCACGGTCAGCAATACCTCGGCGACCCGGCCTGCTGTCCCGCTGCCCAGCGCGCACTACGGCCTCGTCGGCCTGCGTCAGCGTGCCGCGCTCCTCGGTGGCACTGTGACGTCCGGCCCGACGTCCGACGGCGGCTATGAACTTCGCCTGGAGCTTCCGGCCGAGGGCACGTCGTGACCGGGTGAGCACGAGGGTGAGCATTGCGGTCATGTACCAGCGGCCACAACGACCGAGCGGGTGAGCGAGCAGGCCGATGAGTTCCTGGCTGTGGCCAAGTCAGTAGTCCTGGAAGCCTGTATCCGAACCCTTTCCAGAGGAGGCCGCCAATGCCGCTTTCCAGTGTCGTCGTCAGTCTGCCGATCGCCGATCGCCGGACGTCATTCGAGTTCTACCGTGACGGGCTGGGTCTGGACGCCATCGGAGAGGTGGCGGACGACGGAGTGCCTGAGCCGCTGCAATTCGCTCTCAGCGATGGTGTGCGCCTCATGCTGGTCCCTACGGGAGGGTTCGGCTGGGTCATCGGGGACCGTGAGGTGGCGGGTCGCGGCCGGAGTGAGTGTGTCATCACCCTGAGGGTGGACACCGAGGCCGGTGTCGGGGAGCTGGTCGAGCGGGCGCACCGGGCAGGTGCCGAGATCGTTACGCGACCGGGAAAGCAGCCGTGGGGATACGCGGGTGTGTTTGCCGACCCTGACGGTCACGTCTGGATGGTGACATCGGAGTCGTTCCCCACGTGAGGGTGAGCCCCTCCGCTACGGGAGTCTCGGTGCGCCGCGTGCGAGGGCTGACCGGTGCCCTGGGCGGTCTGTGAGGGGCCCGCGACGGGAGCGTCCACGGTCCGGGCCCGGTAGGTCGCCAGTCCCCACTGCTGATCCACGATCAGTGCCAGTCCGTGGTCGGCGAAGACGGGCAGCAGGCGTTGGATCCGTGCCTTGAGTGCCCGAAGCGTCATGGGAAGGCAGGGCGTTCCCAGAAGGAGTCTCAGATGGTGGCAGCAGACAGGAGCCTGCGCCCGGGCGATCACGTCGAACAGTAGGCGCTGGCTGGTGGTACTCCCCGCCGGCCAGCGCGGCGCCGGCACCGTCGGGCGGCGTCTCAGGTCGGCATGGATGCGCCAGGCGAGTTCGGCGGCCGGTCTCTGCCGGTCGAGGACATCGAACGCCCCGGCGGAGAATGCGGCGACGGCATCCCGCCCTTGGTGTCGCAGGACGGCGACGGGAGCGATCAGCGAGGCGGCCCGGACGAGCCTTGCCAGCCCGTCAGCCTCCGTCGTGGGCACATCGAGCAGGATCATCGCCGGTCTTCGTTCCAGTACTGAGGCGCAGGCCGACTCGCTTCCCCAGCGCACGGCGGCGCCGAGCGCGAGACCCGCCCGGTTCAACCTGGTGGCCAGCGTCGAACTCGAGGTCTCGTCAACCGACACCAAGAGCGGCATGTGTGCGCGGACCGGTGGGTCCGGATGCTGGTGCCGTGTTGTCTGGGTGTGTATCGCTGTGTGCATCGCTAGGCCTTGTCCTGGACTTGGTCGTGTTCCGCACGGGGGCACCCGACCCACCTGTCTGGCTGTCTGACAGCTTCAGAGCGATCCTGCGGCCGTCAGGAGGCGCTGTCAAGGGCACGGCGCGCGATCACGCACAGCTGCCCAGCCTCGCGGCTCAAGAGCCGGCGAGCTCGTACAGGGTTGGCGACGGCGCGTCGCGGAGCGTCAACGGGGTCTGGCCGCCGCGCGGGACGTCCGTGCTCAGGCCCGGGTACCCAGGCCTGACCTGCCGATCCAGTCGGCCGATTCGTCGGCGCACCCGGTGCCAGGACCGGGGAGGCAGTGGCCTGCTTCGGACGTTCGGAGGAGCTTGTGGCCCGCCGTCTCATTCGGGCGCGTGGCGAGGAGCGTGTGCGGGGCCGTCCGCTGAGCGCTCTGCCTCACCGCTGTTCGGACGGGTGGCGGCAGGAATCGCATGTGTTCGTCCCAGTTGCCCACGTACACCTGGCCGCTCACGACCGCGGGGGAGACGAAGTCACATAGTGGCCGGTGTTCGAATACCCGCCGCTGCCGCCCGCTGTCCGCGTCCACCGCATACATGCTGCTCCCACTGCCTGCCGACATACCCGGTGCCACCGGCCTACGTCGGTGCCGACGACTGGTTCCACGCGCGGCCGGTGGGGGAAATGCCATCGCTGCCTTCACCGGCCGGCACCCACCATCCCGGCTGTAGCGCCCCCACGCGGCGCACCCCCCATCCACATCCCACGGCAGCGCACCGTTTTTCCGGTCGCCGATCACCTGACAGAATCCCCCAACAATTCGAGACAGCGGAAGCGCGGGCGCCCGGTGACCGTCACCGCCGGGGCGTACATGTCGGGGGCAAGCTCTGTCTCGGGTGGCAGGCCGAGAGCGGGGTGAGACACCTCGATACGGTTTACCCTTCATTCCATCTCGCCTTCTTTCGGGGCGACTTGGGAGGATGCTAAGAGGTGGAACGGCACTTGGGAGCCGCCGTCGACAGCAGCGCTCGGTGCCCCGAACTGCCGCTCGACGACGAGCCATTCGGCGCGGCTGCACACACGAAGGGGACTCGGCGCCGACGGCACTTCACTCGTGCCCGACAGGGTGTTGCGAGACTCATCACCTACTTCGTCGTTCTATAAACGCGGTCAGTGTGGGTAGCATCCGGCATCAACATAGGTACGAGGAAAGAGAGCTGTCGTGCCGGAGAAGAACCCCACCCTGAAATCGCAATACGCGAAGCAGGTCGCTACCGACATCGAGTCCAACGCGAGGGAACAGGAACGCCTCAAGTCCGAGGCTGCCGCACTGCAGGACAAGCTTGAGGCGCTGCAGCAGGATCACGAACTGCTGGTGAGCATGCGGGAGGCCCTCGGGACCGCCTCCGCCAAGGACGCCAAAGCGGCAATGACCTCAGTCGTTCCCAGCGCGCGGCGTGCCAGCACGGTTGTCGGCAAGGGCAAGCGCCCCAAGAATGCGCCAAAGACGAAGGCCGCTGCGAAGGCACAACCTGCCGGGCCGCCGCTGCGTGAACTCGTCGTAGCCCTGCTCGCCGAGCACCATGAACCGAGGTCGGCGGCCGAAGTCACCAAAGAGCTGGCGAAGGCACACCCGGAGCGTACGGTGAACGTCACCCTGGTGCGCAATGCCCTGGAAGCATCGGTCGCAAAGAACCAGAGCGAGCGCACCAAGCAGCAGAAATCCGTCTATTACAGCGCTCTCACCGGCAATCCCTCCACGGAGGAACAACAACCGGCTCCTTCAGCTGGGTGAGACCTGGCTCGGCTTTAACCTCCGACGCTGAGGATTGCCCAGCGGGTGTGGGGCGTTGTGCTGCCTTCACGACGTGTCCCAAGGAGACGAGGCCGATGCCGAAGGCCAGAAGTTACGGGGAGCGGGCGCTCCGGCTGAGCACCATGAGAATGGCGCCTGCTCCCCGGCCGGGGTAGATGACGCCCTCGATCGGCGGCGGTGTGGCCGGGGGCCGGCTCACCGCCCCTAGGCCGGCTGGGCGGGCAGTTTGAAGATGTGCTGCGGGGTCACGATGCTCGTGATCGCCTGGCCGAAGAGAGTGCTCGGTTCAGAGCCCTTGTAGTTGATGTCCGTGTTGAGGAGCACCACCAGGGTTGCCCTCGACTCCGGCAGGTAGACGACCAGGGACTCGTAGCCGGGCAGCGAACCGTTGTGGCCGATCCAGCCCGCGACGCTGAAGATGCCCAGGCCGTAACCGGTTTCCGGCAGGCCGCTGGGGCTGAACTTCAGGCGCTGGGCCTGCGTGGCGGGGGTGAGCAGAGTACCGGTGGCGAGGACGCGGGCCCAGGTACGCAGGTCGTTCTGATCGGAGATCATGGCTCCGGCGGCCCAGCCCCAGGAGGGGTTCCAGTCCGTCGAGTCCTCGGTCTCGCCGGTCGCCGTCTGGTCGGTGTAGCCATGGGCGTGCGGCGTCGGGAACTCCGCGCCCTTCGGGAAGAGCGTGTGGTGCAGGCCCGCCGGTTCGAGGACGGTTTGCCTGATGTACTCCGCGAGGGACTGACCGCTGACCTTCTCCACCACGAGGCCGAGCAGGATCAGGTTGGTGTTGCAGTAGTAGAACTTCTCACCGGGCTGGAACAGCACGGGATGCTTGAAGGAATACGCGAGCAACTCCTGCGGCGTGAACGGCCGTCGGGGGTTGGTGGTCAGCGCTTTGAAGAAGCCCGGGTCCATCGAGTAGTTGAAGAGTCCGCTGCGCATCCCCGCCAGCTCGCGCAGAGTGATCCGGTCTCCGTTGGGGACACCCTCCACGTACTTTCCGATCGGGTCGTCGAGGCCGACTTTGCCCTGGTCGACCAGCTTGAGCAGCGCAGTCACCGTAAACGTCTTGGTTTCACTCCCGATTCGCATGTTCAAGCCGGTGGACATGGGCGCGCCCGTCGTCTTGTCGGCGACCCCGAACGCGCGAACGTAGCTGCCCTTGCCGGGAGCCCACAGTCCAACGGTCACGCCGGGCACGTTCGCTTCGCGCATGACCTGTGTGACTGCCTTGTCCAACTGCTTGGCCACAGCGGGAGTGAGCTGCGGGAAGTCGGAGGAGGACGGGGAGGGGGAGGAGATCACGGCTGGTGCCGGGTTGGGTTGGGCGTACGCGGATTCCGCGGACACCGAGATGACCAGCAGCCCGGCCGCCATGGCCGCCGCCGCCCCCCTGCGCAGCCGTGCGTGCAAGCGCGTCATGGGCCGGCTCCCGTCACGAGAGGAAAAGCTCCAAAAGAATCGTAGGCCCCGGTCACAGGTCCAGCGAGTTGAGCGGCCTGTGGCGCGCGCCTCGGGGAACCGCGCAAGTCCGCAACAACGGCCGTGTCATGACCGGCCCCTGCGACTGCCAGGGGCAGCTCGCCGGTTCCGCGGGCGTCGGCTCCGGAACTATGACTGCCGTACGGCTGCGCGCTGGCGGGCCGTGCGTACGGCGGCGGAAAGATTGCCGATGTCGTAGGCGCCGTGGTGCCGTACACCGTTGATGAAGAAGGTCGGTGTCCCGGACACGCCGCTGAGGTCGGCGGATTCCACGGCCTCGGCCACCCGCCCGGCGCCCACCCGATTCCGCAGGTCGCGCTGGAAGCGCTGGACGTCCAGGTTGAGTTCCGTGGCGTAGCGGACCAGGTCGGAAACCTTCAGGGCGTCCTGGCGTTCGAGGAGGAGGTCGTGCATCGGCCAGAAGGCGCCCTGTGCGGCCGCGGCCTCGGACGCTTCCGCGGCCATTTGGGCATGGGGGTGGACGTCGGTCAGGGGCAGATGCCGCCATACGTAGCGGAGATCCCCGAAGTCCGCGAGGAGCTCGCGGACGACGGGCTCCGCCTTGCCGCAGTAAGGGCATTCGAAGTCGCCGTACTCGACCATGGTCACCGGAGCGTCCCGGGGCCCGCGGATGTGGTCGCGTTCGTCGTCGACAGGCGCGGCCAGGTCGACAATCTCCTCCGTCGCGCCCAACAGGGCACGAATCTGTGTACGGCGCGGCAGGAGTCCGATCACGGCCGTGACCGCCCAGGTGAGGGCGAAGGCACAGACGGCGGCGCCGAGGATGCCGATCTTCGCCTCTTCCAGTTGGTTGCCGGTGAAGGCGAGAGTCGCGATCAGCAGGGATACGGTGAATCCGACACCCGCGATGGTGCCGCCGGCCGCCGTCGCGCCCCAGCCGACCGGCGGACGCGTCCGCCCGTGGGTCAACCGGCTCGCCAGCCACGACGTACCGAGGACCGCAACCGGCTTGCCCAGGACGAGACCGAACAGGATGCCGAGACTGACCGGTGAGTGCAGGGCTCTGGACAACTGCTCGGTGCCGATCGGGATGCCCATGTTGGCCAGCGCGAACAGCGGCACGATCACATAGCTGGTCCACGGGTGGAACATCCGCTGCAGCCGTTCGTTCGGCGAGATGGCCGACGCCAGGCCCTGCCGTACCGTGCGCTCGAGTTCCGGTGTCGGCTGTTCACGGAACAGCCGGAACAAGCCGGTCGCGCGCTCCAGGTCACTGCGGGCCGCCGGATACGCCTTCGTGAGCAGTCCGATGGCCAGACCGGTGACGACGGGGTCGACGCCGGACTTCAGCAGTGCCGTCCATATCGCGATGGCGAGCAACGCGTATACCGGCCCTCGGCGCACACCGGCGGCCCGCAGCAGCAGAATGACGCCGAAAATGCCCAGTGCCACCAGGAGGGCGGCCACGGCGATGCGGTCGCTGTAGGCGACCGCGATGACGCCGAGCGCGACGAAGTCGTCGACGACGGTGATCGTGAGGATGAAGACGCGCAGGCCCGTCGGCAGCCGCGAGCCGAGCAGAGCCAGCATGCCCAGGGCGAAGGCGGTGTCCGTGGACATCGCGGCGCCCCAGCCGTGCACCGAGGAGTGACCACTGTTGATGCCGACATAGACGGCCACCGGTATGACCATGCCGGCGATGCCGACGAGCAGGGGCAGTGCCACGCGTCGCCGCTCGCGCAGTTCCCCCATGTCGAATTCTCGGCGTGCTTCGAGTCCGACAACAAAGAAGAACAGGGTCATCAGACCGCTGTTGATCCAGTCGCGCAGGTCGAGCGACACGCCGTGGGAACCCAGCTCGAGCGACAGGTGCGTGCCCCAGACGGCTGCGTAGGAGGCCGGCCCGATATTTGCCCAGGCGAGCGCCGCCACCACCGCGGCCAGCAGGAACGTGGCACTGCCCGTCTCGGTCCGCAGGAAATCGCGCCACGGCGTGCGCAGGTGGTTGCCGCAGACGGTCTGCCCGGACTGGCCGGGAGCCGCTGAAGGATCGGTCACTTCGTGATTCTCTCCCGCATCCGGCGCCCTGGCCTGACGTCACGCATTCGGCACCGTGGCACCCCCCGGGTCGCCCCGCTACGCCACCAATGCCGAAGTCCGCAGGCGACCGGCCCAGCCGCTCGAGACGCGGCGATGCGTTCGCCGGCATCGACCAGGACAATGTCTCGGCCCTCGATGGGTCCGGCGGAGCTCAGCTGACCGGCGTGGGGTGCTCGGCCGGCTCGGGCACGATGCGGTGCAGACCCTTGCGGTCGTAGTACCTGGTCATGGCGAAGCCGAAGAGCAGGGCGGCCACCATACCGATGCCCATCATGGTCCACGCCCGGGTGAGGCCGGCGTCGGCCCGCGCGTCGAAGTACAGGATCGAACGGACTCCGTCGGTGAGCTGGCGCATTGGCTCGAAGTACGACAGCACGCGATAGAAGTCGGGAAGCGCCTGCAGCGGGATGGTGGCTCCGGAGGACGGCAGGGACAGGGCGATGAAGACGAACATGCTCACCAGTTGCCCGATCCCGCCGAACGCGGCGTTGAGGGCCTGGACGCCGACCCCCACCGTGGCCGAGGCGCACACCGAGAAGAACCAGAGCAGCGGGATGTGGAAGGCGTCCATCCCCAGGATCACGACACTGGCGAGGAGGATCAGACTGGACGTCAGCAAGGACAGTACGACCGACATCGCGCAGGTGACCATGAACGTCTGCGTGCGCGAGATGGGCACCGTGGGCCGCTGTCTGCGCAGGGGCCCGATCTCGCTGGCCGCATAGCCGAGACCGACGTCGACGCTGTTGCTGATCACGTTGCCGCCCAGGAAGCCGACCAGAACCAGCAGCAACGTGTAGTAGAAGGCGCTCAGCCCGAGGCCGCTGTGCGCGCCGACCGGATGACCGACCTTCACCTCGACCGAGACCGGGTCGGCGAGCAAGAGCCGCTCGGCGTTGGTCACTTGGCCGCCCTGGTCCTGGAGACGGTCGGTGAGCGAGCGGCCCAGTTGCTTGGATGCGGTGTGTGCTGCCTGTTGGGCGATCGAGGCGGCCAGCGACGCGCCCAGGCTGCCGGCCGAAGGATTGGTGAACACGGTCATCGTCGGCCTGCCCGCCGCTCGCTCTCCGGTGGCGTTCAGCGCTGCCACCGAGGCGGAGAAGTCCTGTGGCACCTCGAGGACTCCGTACAGGTTGCCCGAGGCCAGGCCGTCTCTGGCCTCTGCAGCGTCCAGAACCCGCCAGGAGACCTGTTCCCGCGGGTCGGGCGAGGCCTTGATGTCCGCGGTGATCTGCGCTCCAAGGTTCACCCGCTGTCCCGTCACCGTGGCGCCCCGGTCGGCATTGACCAGCCCGATGGGCATGCGATGCAAATCGCTGCGCGGGTTGAGGATGCCGCCCATGTAGATGAGGGACAGCAGCAGGGACACCACTCCGACAACGACCGTGGGCAGCACCCAGATCTTCGGGTTCCGCAGCACCCGCCCCGCAGTCGTCCCCGTCGGGTGTTGGTTCGAAGGCATGACCCCCCTCGGGGAAGCAGCGGGTGCGCCGATTGTGCGCACGGCCTTCTGCGACAGTTAAGTGAGACTCGGCGGCAACGGCGAGACGCCTCGCCGGGCGCTCGCGGGGGTCGATGTACCACTCGCACCTGCCTTGGAGCCGGACCGGCCCCGTGCCGTGCTCCTGGAGTTCCGTCACGTGGCGCTGCGGGGGCCGGGCGTGGGCGAGGGCTGATGCCTCGGTGTGACGCTGTCGCGCGGGGTGGCGGGTGGCAGCCGACGGAGATCAGGACGTGCTTGCAGCCGCTCTCGCAGTCGGGCATCAGCCTGGCCCGCAGCCGAACGGCATGCCCAAGAGTGCCGCCCGGATCAGTCAGCACTTGGTCGCGCTCATCGACCCGCTGGATCCCGAAGTCGAGAGATTCTCAAAGTTCGGGTGTGCTTTTGACCGGGAACAGCCACGTCAGACTGACGCCAGGTCAAAGAGCAGGCTCAACGCTTCTTCATCCAGGAGGTGTCTTCGCCGCTGTGTCCCAGAGATCCAGCCTCCCAGGCGCGCCCATCGCGGCGGGCATCCCGCACATCCCTCCATACGGCTGCTCCGGCACGAACATGACTTCTGCGCTGTCGTGCTTTCCAGTCGATCCAGGCGGCGAGCGCAAATAGCGACAGGAGAGGTACCAGAAAAAACCACATGGCTTGATGGTGAAGCATCCCAGCGACACGGGCAAGATCCGAACTGTGCCGTAGCGCTGCAACTCGCTCACGACGAAGAGGCCTTGAGGCGGGCACGGCTGGGGGCGTGCCTTGGACTGCGGGAACCCGGCAGACCGGGCCGATCTCGCTTCCGGCCCTTGGTGACACCGCCACGCCCCGCACCCGGCGAACACTGCGGCGCGTGTCCCCCCGAAGTCGCCCCTGTTCCGATCCGACCGGACGCGGCCCGACATCGCTTCCCGTGCCGACGGCAGCGGCGTCTACGGGCCTTCGTTGGGCGTCGGCCGGTGCAGGGCGGGGATATCCAGGGGATATCCATGGGTCATCCCCGCCCGCCGTGCCAGCGGATGGCGACGGCACCGGCGAAGTCGCCGGCGTGGGCGAATCCCCCCAGCACCACCAGGTCGCCGTCCTCGAGGCGCTGCGAGTGGATGGCGCGGTCCAAGGTGACCGGGATCGCGGCCCCGAACAGATTCCCGCATTGATCGAACGTGTGCAGGTGCCGTTCGGGCGGCAGTCGCAGTGCTTCCCGCCAGTTGCGCAGGAACGTTCGGTTGGGCTGGTTGGTGATGAAGACGTCGATCTCGGTGGTGGCCACCCCGAGCCGCCCGCACAGGTCCGTGACCACCTCCGGCACGAGACGGTTCCCGCGTGCCAGGACCTTGGCGACGCCGGCCTCGGTGAACCCGATCCGCAGCTGGGACTCCCCGGGCTCCCAGTACTTGCGGCCGTCGTCGAGCACCACGGTCATGTCGCCCGCGTAGGCACCGATGTGCCGGGTCTCCACGTCCAGTACCGGGGCGCCGGCCGAGGTCGTCAGGTAACCCACGCCGCAGCCGTCGCCCGGGATCGCGGCCTGGGCGAGCCTGCGCACCTCGGACTGGGTGAACCACTGACCGGCGGCGCTTTGCGCGTTGCAGATCAGGGCGGTTCTCGCATCGGTGGTGGTGAGCAGCCGCCGGGCCAGTTTGAGCATGTACACGAATGACGCGCAGCCCGCGTTGGCCACGTCGATCAGCCATTCCGGGTGCAGACCCAGCCGGCGTGCCACTTCGGTGCCCGCGCCCACGAACGGCAGGTCCGGCACCTGGCTGTGCACCAACAGCACATCCACGTCGCGGATCTCATCCCTGCCGTGCCGCTCGATCAGGGGCTGTACCGCGCGCTCGATCATGTCCGCGTTGGTCTCGTCCGCGGCCACATGGTGCCGTAATGGCGGGACCTTGAACATGGGGTGGTCGCGGAGCTTGTCCTCGGCTCCGGGGTACTCGGTATAGAACTCCGCAGGGACCGGTTCGCCGGGGAGATAACTGGCGACATCGGTGAGGCTGACCGTGGTCACCGCACCACCACCGCCGCCGGAGGTGGCACGCTGACGGGCAGGCCGTTGTGGTAGCGGTGCTCCAGGATCGCCTTGAGATTTCTCATCTCCACGGTGTGGCCCGCGTAGAACAGATCCCAGTAGTCGCCCACCCACGGCCGGTCCGGGTGGGGCGCCATCTCGGGGTGCGGGTTGTCGTCGTAGTACGGGTGCCGGCAGTTGGTCCAGGTGATCACCGACCCTGGCTTGTCGAGCACCAGGCGGGCCGGGACGATCCGCATCAGGTAAATCATCCACAGCTTGTCGCCCTGGTCCCAGGAGCAGTGGTAGTCCACGGTCATGGCCTCGGGGTTGGCCACCACCCTGCAGTAGATCCTGGTGTCGTCCTCCAGCCGGTCACGGCCGATCCACAGCCCGGGGGTGCCGGCGGGCGCGAAGCCCCGCAGGCTGCAGGTCCACTCCTCCAGGTGGTGGCCCTGGCGCAGGTAGTCATAGGCCTGCTCCGGCGGGCAGTCGATGTGCTCCTGGATGGTGCAGAACTGCCCGTAGACCTGGTGGTGCGGGTAGACCGCGTGGGTGAGTTCCGCGCAGTGGGCGGTCAGCTCCTGCTTGCCTGTGTTCTCGATCCGCATCAGGCCGGGAATGTCAGCCAACGTGGACGGGTCCGCGCTCATCGGAAGTCTCCTCGCTCTCGGTGTCCGTGCTTTCGGTGAAGGACAGGAAGGGAAGGAACGGCGGGATCTCCCGGGCGTCGCAGTCCAGCGCGATGAACGCCGGGCCGCTGCCCGCGTTGCTGCGCAGCAGCGCCTGGCGCAGTTGCGCGGCATCGCCGGCCCATGTGGCATCAAGGGCCGGGAAGGCGGCGGCCACCCCGGCGGCGATATCGGTCCGGGCGAACAGGTCGTCGCTGCGGACGCCGCCCTGGAAGAGCTCTTCGCGGAGGGCGCACATGGCGTGGGCGTTGTTGTTGAAGATCACGAAGGTGACGGGTGCGGCGTACTCCACGGCGGTGTGCACTTCCATCCCGTGCATGAAGAACGCTCCGTCGCCGGCGAGTACGTAGGTGCGTTGGCCCGTGGCCAGGGCGGCGCCGATGCCGGCACCGAAGGTGTAGCCCATGCCGCCCATACCGACCGCCACCACGAAGCGGCCGTGGCGCGGTGCGGGAAGCAGATGGACCGCGCTGGCCCCTGCGTTGCCCGCGTCGACGAAGACGTGCGCGTCCTGGGGGAGTGCCGCCTCGACCGCGGCGACGGCCCCGGCGTAGGAGAGGGTTCCGTGACCGGCCTGTGGAACGGGGGCTGGTGGAGGCGTCGGTAAGGGGCCGGCGTGTTCCGGGCAGGGGAGCGGGTGCGGCGGGAGCCGGCCGGCCAGGCCTCGCAGCGCGTCCCGCAGGTTTCCGCCCAGCGCGAGGCCGGCCACGAAGGGTGGTTCGGGATCGATGCAGACGACCGGGGTGGCCGCCAGGGCCTGGTCGAGCCCGCCGCGTGCCAGTACCGGCAGCCGGGTGCCGACCAGCAGGCAGAAGTCGGCCCGCCGCAGGCAGTCTTCGACGTTTGCATGCCCCATCACCCCGGCTACGCCGGTGAACCGGGGGTCCCGGTTGTCGAACACATCCTTGGCGTCGGGGGTGACCGCCACCCAGGCCCCGAGCCGTCGGGCCAGCTCCGCCAGCTCCGCGCGCGCACCCGCGGCGGCCACCCCCTCACCGGCGATGATGAGGACTCGGCCGGCGCCGCGAAGCGCGGCCGACGCGGCGTCCAGGGCCTCGGCTTCGACCCTCGCCGCCGATGCGGTCGGGGTGGGTGCGACCGGCGTCTGCGTCGCGTCGCGGACGGGTACGTCGATCTGTGCCTGCTGCACGTCTTTGGGCAGCAGCAGCACCGCCGGACCCTTCGGGTCGGTCTGTGCCGCCGTGATCGCCCGGAGCAGCAACTCCGCGAGCGAGTCCGCGTCATCGACCCGGGCGCAGAACCGGGAGACGGGCGTGAACACCTCCTGGGCGTCGAAGGAGCCTGCCTTGCCGCTGGAGTCCTGGAATGCCCCCAGGCCCTCCTGGCCGGTGGGCGGCTGTCCCACGAGGGCCAGCACCGGCACCCGGGAGGCGTACGCCTCCGCAAGGCCCGGCACAAGATTCATCGCACCGCCGCCCGAGGTGGCTGCGACCACGCCGAGGCGCCTGGTGGCCCGGGCGTATCCGTCGGCCATCGTGACGGCGGAGAACTCGTGTTTGGCGACGACGCCTCGGATGGTGCCGGTGCGGTGGACGGCGTCGTACAGGTCCTCGATGTTCGCACCGCCGACGCCGAACAGGTGGGTGACGCCGGCCCTGTTCAGCTCCACGGCAAGGTAGTCGACAAGGCGTACCACGCCTCCGTCGTGAATCTCGCGAGTCAAGGCTGTCGTGGCTGTCATGCGGAGCTCCTGTCAGCTTGGTCGGGCTGAAAGATGAGGCCGGACGGCGAGACGACTTGAAATCGGTGCCGGTACTCGTTCGGGGTGAGTCCCAGGGCTCGTCCGAAGGAGCGGAAGAACGTCTCGGGGGCCGCGAATCCGCAGCGGCGCGCTACCTGGCCGACCGTCAGATCGGTGGTCTCCAACAGCTCGCGGGCGCGGGCGATACGTGTCCGCTCGACGTATTGGCCGGGCGGCGTGCCCACCTCGCGCCGGAACACCCGGGCGAAATTGCGCAGGCTCATGTTGGCCCGCTGGGCGATCTCGGCCACGGGCAGCGGGTCCGAGAGGTTGTCCAGGATCCACTCCTGTGCGGCCCGGATCGGCGCGTGATCGGCCAACTGGGCGTCGAGGACGGCACTGAACTGCGACTGTCCTCCGTGCCGCTTGAGGAACAGCACCAGATACCGCGCTATCTGCAGCGCGAGTGCCGCGCCGTGGTCGGCCTCCACGAGGGCGAGGGCCATGTCGATGCCGGTCGACACTCCCGCCGAGGTGACGAACCGGCCGTCCCAGATGAAGATCGGCTCGGGGTCCACCGTCACCTTCGGGTAGCGGTGGGCCATCTGCTCGCAGTACGCCCAGTGCGTGGTGGCGCGCCGCCCGTCGAGCAGGCCCGCCTCGGCCAGTAAAAAGGATCCGCCGCATACGGACGCGACTCTCCGCGACCGGGCGGCCGCCTCGCCGATCCACGAGATCAGCTCCTGGTTCCCCAGCGCGTCCTTCAGGCTCCAACCGCCCGGGACGAGGAGGGTGTCGATCGGGCCCTGCCCCGCGTCCAGCGGCGCGGCTTCGATCACCACCCCTGAACAGGTCCGCACCAGTGGCGCATCGGTGGAGACGAATTCGATCCGGTAGGCGGCGCCCGACTTGGGGAGCAGCCGGTTGACGGTATCGAACACTTCAATGGGTCCGGTGATGTCCAGGGCCTGCGCTCCGGAGTACACAACCACCACAACACGTCGCTCTAACACGGTCACAGCCTGTATCCGACGTCGAACTGGCCGCAATGACAGCTTGCTGACGAATCCGGCCACGGGGCGGCCATCGACTGATGGAGAGCCGTGCTGACCAGGCACTTCGCGCGCCCGGTCAGCAGGTGCAGGTGAGGTAGGTCACAGCAGGTGCCCCGTCGTCGCCCCGACGCGCCCCGTCGCGACATTCGGCAGGCGGACAAGGACTTCACCGACCGGCTTGTCGACGCCTTCCTCCGCCGCATGCGCTGACGACACCCGTCAGCGCCGCAGGGCGTACGGCTCCCGCCCGGCCATCAACCGGCGAAGCCATCCCGCGGCACCGGAATTCACCGATGCGGGCTGGTACCTGAACGCGCTGAGGCCGCCCCCGCTGCCCGCCGGTCCGCATGGCCATGAGGCATCGTGACGTAGCTTTCCGCCCTTTTACCCGCCGGATGTACTTCCCCCGCCGCGGTTGTCACGGGAACCGGGGCGCAGCGCAAGGGCGCACCATATGACCGCCGCCGTCAGTTCGGCCGCGGCCATCGCACCCAGCACAGGTGCCTCCGGCCGCCACCCCAGGGAGAGCCTGGTGCCCAGAAGGGTGAGCACGACTGCGATCTGCCCCGGGGCGTAGACCGGCACCCTGGCCGCGGCAGTCCGCAGTGCGGCTGCCGCCCCCAGGCCTGTCGCGGTCCAGGCGACCAGATACGGCCAGACTGCCCCCGGAGCGGCGGACGGCAGCCCGTATTCCTCGGGGCCGATACGGAACAAGGCGCCGGCCCAACCCAGGCCCACTCCGAGAACGGTGATGCCCGCCACCCACAAGGCATGGCGCCACAGCGGGCCGGGCAGCACGGTCTCTTCGTAGTCGTCAGAGCTGGAAGGGTCGAGGAGTTCGATCACGTACAGAAGGACGCGGCCCGGCCGTCGTACGTTGCCTCCGCGGCCGGCTCCCGGGCGGCGCCGCCCAGGCGGTCTTCCTACGATGGGAGCAGTGACTGGTCTCGACGCCTTCGGTACGAGGAGGCCGGTATGACGCACAACGCCGGGCTGACCCTGCGGCTGCAACGCGTCCTGCGTGCCCCGCGGGCGGTCGTGTTCCGTGCCCTGACCGAACCGGGGGAGCTGGCGAAGTGGTGGGGCCCGGACGGGTTCACCGTCCCGCGGGTGGAAAGCGACCTCCGTACGGGCGGTGGCTACCGGATCGCCATGCAGCCCCCGGAGGGAGATGTGTTCCACCTCGCGGGGGAATTCAGTGCGGTGGAACCTCCAGCACGCTTGTCCTTTACGTTCCGGTGGGAGGAGCCCGACCCCGATGACCGGGAGACGGCAGTGACGCTCCTGCTCCGCGATCTCGGCGGTCGGTCCACGGAGTTGGTACTCACACATGGGCAGTTCGCCACCGAGGAGCGTTACGCCCTGCACGAGGGAGGCTGGACTCAGAGTCTCGACAAGCTGGAGAGGCTGATGTCGGCGGACACGTCGGGATGACGACCCATGAGGCAGCCGGCATGCGGGCTGCCGCTCATGAGGAGTTACGGCAGGAGGCCGATTCTGCAGGCCGTTCCGGCCGCCCCGTTGCAGCTGTCGCGGGCCGATAGAGGCCCTCACAGCCTCCTTGCCCGTCGTGCCAATGGCCGGCAGGCCTCCGCGACTCGCGGAGGCCTGCCGGCCATTGCAGCCGGCCGGTGCGTCGCATTGTGATGCTCAGCCGGGACTTCGCCGGTGGAAGGGTGTCAGGCCTGCGTGTCTTCGGGGATGGAGACCAGCCACCTCGTCCGGCGGCGCGGGCGGAGGTAGCCGACCCAGTACAGGGTGGCGACGGCCGTGATCCCGCCGGTCCACAGCAGGTAGGTCACTTCCTGCCGGCTGAGGATGTACGCGAGCACGGCGATCAGCAGGACCGGCATGGCAGGCCACAGCGGCATCCGCCAGGCGGGCTGGTCGGCGTGCGATCCGCGGCGGGCGAGCAGTGCGGCAACGGCGACCAGGAGGTACATGCCGGTGACGGAGACTCCGGTGACGCCGTAGAGGGTGTCCAGGTTCATGAAGCACAGGAGCGCTCCGGGCACACCCACGACGAGCGTGGCGACCCAGGGGGAGCCGAAGCGTCCGAGCTTCGCGAGCGCGTTGTTCACGGGCCGGGGCCAGGCCTTGTCGCGGGCGGAGGCGAACAGGACGCGGGAGTTCTGGATGACCATGACGATGCCCGCGTTGATGATCGCGAGGGCGACGCAGAGGCTGACGAAGGTGCCGACGGCAGAGTTGCTCCACGCGGTGACCATGCCGCTGATGTCGCCGTTCGTGAGGGCGACGAGGTCGGGGGCACCCATGGTGATGGCGATGACCGGCACCAGGATGATCACGGTGGAGATGGCGAGGGTGGTGAGGACGGTGCGGGCGACGTTGCGGCGGGGGTTGTCCAGTTCCTCGGAAAGGTAGACCGCGGTGGAGAATCCCTGCGTGACAAAGAGCGCGATGGCCAGTCCGGAGACGATCAGCATCGCCGTGATGGGGTCGGCCTTCCCGTGGGAGCCGGCCACCGTCAGGTCGACGAGGCTGCCCGCGCCGCGTTCGGAGTGGGCGAACCCGAGGACGGCGACGACAGCCGCGGCGATCACTTCGAGCACCAGGAAGACGCCGGTGATCCAGGCGTTGGCCCGCAGGTCGAGCAGGCCGGCCAGGGTGGCGAGCAGCATTACGGCGGCGCCGGCGTAGGAGGGGTCGAGGTGGACGATCGGGGCGAGATAGTCCGCCGTGCCCATGGCGATCACCGGCGGCACGATCATCACGACGAGGAGGGACAGCACGAAGACGAGCCAGCCCGCGAGCCGGCCGGCCAGGGTCGACACCATGGCGTACTCGCCGCCGGCGCTCGGGATGAGGGTGCCGAGCTCCGAGTAGCAGAAGGCGACTGCGATACAGAGCAGTGAGCCGATGGCGATGGTGAGCGCCGTCGCGGTACCGAGGCTCGAAAACAGGTCGGGGACCACAACGAAGAGGGTGGAGGCGGGCGTCACGCAGGACAGCGTGAGCAGGGTGCCGCCCACCACACCGATGGAACGCTTGAGCTTCTGGGGACTGCTGCCGTCCGCCGCCTGGGGGACTTCGGGGACTTCGGCGGGGATGGGGGTGCGAAGCGTCTCGGTCATGGAGTGGTGGTTCCGATCGATTCGTGCGACGGGTGTCGAGCGGGAGCGCTATCGCCTCCGGCGGCTGCGTGATGAGTGGTACCTGCTCCCGGGGCGTCATGGAACCCTGCGGAAACCGCAACGTCAACGGTCATTTACCTACGGAATCCGTATCATCGTTACGATCTTGACTTCGCAACTTCCATGGTCGGTTGCGTAGCAGGTTTCAATTGATCTGATGCGTACGGCTAATGACCATGCAATTGAAGGACATCTCGATCAATCGCATGCGTCACCCGTTTTGTGATGTCGTTGCGATATCCGAAGCGGCAGTCTCTGAACTCGTCACGATCCGTCCACTGTCCGGACTGCGCCCGCAGTTCGCCATTCGCTTCGCGGCATGGCTGTCACCACGGCGGCCGTCACCATGACGGTCGGCGAGACCGTGGTCACCGAACCCGGTTCGGCGCGGACTTCTCCGGCGTACGGCTGCACACCGACGAGCCGGCGCGCAATCCGCTGCGGAGTGCGGGCCCGCGCCTACACCTCGGGCAACCGGACGGCGCCCTCGCTCCGGCGCCTCGGCGGACGACCCCGTGCTGTCCCTGCCGGTCCCTGGCTCGACGATTCCGTGTGATGCACGCGGAGACGGGCGGCCTTTCCCGGCTGACTGCGTCGAGCAGCAGTTTCGCGGCCACCGTCGCTCCGTCGGTGCGGATCGTGCCGGCCACGGCCCTCGCTCGTGCTTGGGTCTCGGGCGTCAGGGCCGTTGTGGGCGCGGCTGACAGGGAGTCGAAGGTTGGCCAGGCGAATCCGGTGCCGGCTGCTGCGCTACGCGGGACGCCTGTGCAGGGGCCGGGGCTTTGGACGGGGCGGGCCGGGGAGGGAGAGCGTCGCCCAGATGGTCTTTCCGTACGGCAGCGTCCGGGACCAGGACCAGGAATCGCTGAGTGCCTCGATCAGGGCAAGCCCCCTGCCCCCGAGCGCCGAGGGGTCGGGGGCACGCGGGCGTGGCGGTTCCGGGCTCGGGTCGGCCACGGCGCAGACGAGATATCCGGGATGCCGGAAGAGGCCCAACCAGAGGGGGTAGTCCACGGCCTCCGCCGAGGCGTGCGTCAAGCCATGCTGGACGGCGTTGGTGACGAGTTCGCTGACGACCAGCTCCGTATCGGGGAGAAGCGGTTGTAGCGCCCATCTGTGCAGGGTGATGCTGACGAACTGCCGTGCCTGACGGGCGTTCTGAAGGTGGCCATCCAGGCCGCAGGCGGCGAACGGGGCGGGGCCGGAGTGTTCGTCCCGGCCGAGGTCCGCCGGGTCCACACATATGCCCTGGGGCAGCGGTGACGTCTCGTGCTCGTCACGCCGGCGAGGCACCTCTTGCTCGACCCTGATCGTCGAAGAGGTTGACATGTGAGTCGCCACTGGTCATGTCCCCCTGCAGGCTTCGGTGTTCGATGCTGCGGCAGCCGATGAGAGACGAGTATTGTCGAGCGCGCCCTGAAAATGCAATTGCATCTGGGATTGCATGGCCGGTTCCAGGGCGAACTGACGTACGAACAAGGAGGGGCTGGCGGGTATGGAGTTCTCCAACGGCATACGGGCGAGTGCGCTGAATTCGGTAACGTGGATCAAGAGCAGTCACAGCAACGCCACGGGAAACTGCGTGGAGATGGCGGCACTGCCGGGTGGCAGCGTGGCCGTGCGCAACTCCCGCGATCCGCAAGGGGCGACCCTCGTCTACACCAGGGACGAGATCGCTGCTTTCGTGGCGGGAGCCCGCGCCGGCGATTTCGACTCTGTGATTGGCTGAAAGCAGCCGTTGGCCGACCGGTTACCCCTGGCTGGCTCCAGTCTGTGCCCGATAATGTCGTGGTCTTCTCATAATCCGCAGGAGCGCGCGATGGCTGCAGGCGTACCGAGCCCGTCGTTGTTCGTCGAGTCGCTGGGCGCGGTCGAGAGCAACCCGACCGCCCTGAAACTGATTCTGGGCGGCAAGTTGCGCCAGCTGCGCGTCGGCGCTGGACTCGACCCGTCCGGCGTCGACACCAAGCTGGGCTTCTCCCGGTCGAAGACCAGCCGAATTGAGCTGGGCCGGCATGGATGCAAGCCCGCTGACGCTCTGGCGCTGCTGAGCCTGTACGGGGTGAGTGATGAAGACCGCGTCGCCGAGTTCCTGAGGCTGGTGCAGCAGTCCCGCCGGCCGGACTGGTGGCGCTCGTTCAGCGATGTACTGTCCGACTTCTTCGCTCCGCTGGTCGCCCTGGAAGGGGCGGCTGCCACCATCCGTACCTACGAGCCGTTCTATGTGCCGGGCCTCCTGCAAACGCCCGCGTACGCCCACGCGGTCATCCGCTCCGGCCCCGCCCACCTCTATCCGCACGACGTGGAGCGGCGGGTGGACCTACGGCTGGAACGGCAGCGACAGCTCGAACAGCCGGACGCGCCCCGTCTGTGGGTGCTGCTCGACGAGTCCGTGCTGATGCGCACGGTCGGCGGACCGGAAGTGATGCGCGGGCAGCTCGAGTATCTCGCCGCGATGATGGAGCAGCGGCGTGTGGTTCTGCAGATCGCTCCGCTGGATGTGACGGCCTCGGTCGGCGTCGGCACCGGGGTGACCTACCTGCGTTTCGCACTCGGTGAGCTCAAGGACGCGGTCTACATCGAGCACCTGACTGACAGTACGTTCAGCCAGAAGCCGCAGGTCGTCGAGCAGTACCGCGACATGCTGGACCGGCTCGGGGCGTGCGCCCTCACTCCCAAGGAGTCGATCGAGCTGATCAGGAAGCGCTTGTCCGGCTCGTGACACAGCAGCGTTCCGGGTGGGATGCCGCGAGGCGCATCCCACCCGGAACTGTTCGATACGGAGACCGAGTCGGACGCCGGAGCTACGGGATCCGGGCGACGCCGCCCCACTCGATCCACTCGTCGGTCAGCTGGGTGGGCGCGAGGTCGGAGTCCGGCCGCCAGGTCGACACTTCCACCAGGCCGGGCTCCAGGATCTCCAGCCCGGTGAGGTACTCCGCCACCTCGTGCTCCTCGCGGACCCGACCCCAGTGACCTCCGGTGGCTTCCGCCATGAAGTCGGTGACGAACTTCCGGATTTCCTGGCGGTCGCTGACGAGCTGGCAGACGACTAGGAAGCTTCCGGGCGCGAGGCGTTCCGCAACCCGACGGACGAGGCCGCCCGGGTCGGACTCATCCGGGATGCAGTGCATCACCGATACGAACAGAGCCGCGACCGGCTGGCTGAAGTCGATCAGCCTTGTCGTCTCCTCGTGACCGAAAATGCCTTCCGTGTCCCGCATATCGGCCTGGATGACGGCGGTGCGGTCGTTCTCTTCCAGCAGAGCTCGACCATGTGCCAGCACAATCGGGTCGTTGTCGACGTACACCACTCGTGAAGTGGGGTCGACCGCCTGGGCGACCTGGTGGACGTTGTCCTGGGTCGGGAGGCCGGAGCCGTGGTCGATGAACTGGCGCACGCCGTACTCGGCGGCCAGCATGCCTACCACACGCTGCAGAAATCGGCGGTTGTTGACCGCCAGCGTCTTCGTGCTGGGAACCTGCTCCAGCAACTGCACGCAGGCCTCACGGTCGGACTGGTAGTTGTCGTCGCCCCCCAGGAGATAGTCGTACATACGCGCCACGCTGGGCACCTTCGTGTCGATGGCGTCCGGGCGCCACGACTCGCGTTCCATCCAGTCCTCACCCGCATCTTCGGCAATCAGGTCGTGTAAGGCGACCATGTTATGAGCAGCCGGGAGGGCGGTGAAGGTGATGCGCGGGACAAGGGAGATTGAGGCATCTTTTCGGCCACTCCGCAGAGCTGAAGTGGCGGCAACAGAAGGGACGTTCGGGCCAGTACGCTCCCGACTCATGGCAAAACCCGCGTCGAACGCGCATCCGCTGATTGGTCGTCCGAACCAGTTGTGGGGCGCCTCCATCGCCTCGCTCGGCGTCTTCCTCGTGGCCCCGTGTGCAGGCCTTCTTCGACCTGGTGCACGATCTGGAGGTGCTTGGGCACACCGATGCGCTGATGGACAGGATTGTTCGGCGCTGTGAGCGTGAGGGGGGTTGGTCGGCAGATGTCCCGTGGGGCGGGTGTTCGGCATGACGTTCTTGAGAGAAGCCGAAGCGACGGGGGTGAGGCCGTCGGCGACGATGAGCCGGGCGTGTCGCGTGGAGGCGTCCGGGGGCAGTTGCGCGCCGCGTTGAGATGGTTGGTGCGCTTTGTCGGGGGGACGCTGCTGGGGGAGTGGCGTGGCGTTGTCGTGGCGCCGGTGCGAGGGCTTGTGCACCGAGGCGTGGGCGGGGTCTCGTTGGCGTTGCTGGCCACGTTCGGCGTCATCTTCTTCCACGCGATTCATGTGACGCCGAGCGGAGCGGTGGTGGTGCGCCTGCTCGGCGAGGTGCGTGCCGACCTGCCGCTGCCTCTTGCCCTGTTGCGGACTCCCGTGTCGCTGTTCGTCCCTGCGCTCGATCTGCCGGTGTGGGCAGGCATCACGCAGTTGTTCCTGGCGTTCGCGCTTGCCGAACTTTCCCTGGGCCGCACCCGGACGCTGGTGGTCGCGTACGCCACGACGCTGGCCGGCACGCTCAGCGTGCGCGTGATGATTGCGCTCGGCCCGGGGTGGTGGGGGCTGGGACTGCCGCCCGAGATCGGGCAGGTGCTCGACACGGGACCCTCTGCCGCGGTGGTGGGCCTGTTCACCTACATTGCGGTGACCCGGCGGGCGCCAGTTCTGTTCGCCTTCACCGGCGGCTCGATGGTGCTGGAGTCTGTCGTCAAACCCAATCTGGCCGCCCGTGAACACTTGATCGCGATCTTTGCCGCGATCGTGTTGGGGCTGATTGACGGACGCTTGCGGGCTCGTCCGCCGAGGGATGAGGCGGTGCTGCCGGACGGGGGATGGGCCGGCCGCCGGCGTCGCTTCAAGCATGGTCCTGGATCTTCCGTGCCGGAGCCACGGAAGGTCACCGAAGGCGCGACCAACGGTCGTGGGTGATGCGCTGCTCCAGGACCTGGACCGATTCAGGATGCTGTGGAGCGGTCCGGCATCAAGCCGTGCGGAGTGGCGCACCGCCCTGGCTGTGTCATCGCGGGTAGCTCGGTCCCGCTCCCACGCCAGCGCGTGAGGCTGTTTCGCCGGACCGAGGGGTAGTAGCCGGGAGTCGGCGCTCGCGCAGGAGCAGACCGGCGGTCACCGCCACCGCGACGGCGGTGAGGCCATGGATCCCGTACGCGGTGCCGGGCGATCCGTTGTTGCTCAGGACGATCACCATGTCCCCGGCGGGAACGAAGGCTGTCGCCAGCATCGCCCAGCCCAGCGCCCTGCGGTGCCCGGACAGGAGGAGCGCGAAGAGGACCAGGCCGGTCGCGATGTCGCGCACTCCTTTGACGGCGAGGAATGCCGTGCCGTCCCGTCGAGGCCAGGTCGGGACACCGAAACCGGCCGCGGCCGTCTGAGGGGCGAGCAGATAGCTGAGCCCGATGTAGATGATGAACGCGCCGCCCAGGGCGGCGAGGCCGGTGGCGAGGTGCTTCACGGTCATTGCAGGTCTCCCGGGAGAAGGAACGGAAGGGTGTGAGCCGAGGCGATCGCCATGAGATGCGTCAGCTCCGACTGGTGTGCTCTGCATGCCTTCAACCGCGGATGCGGCGGATCTTGCGGGCGTACTGGGGACGGCCGACGGCGTACCAGAGCAGTCGGGCCGGGAGCGGCAGGGGGCCGAGGATCATCGAGCGCTCGCTCCGGTCGGCCTCCTCGAGGACCATGCCGAGGAAGAAGAGCGGCTTGGGTTTGGGCATACTCGCCATGAAGTGATCACCCAGCGCGTTCCACTCCCTCGCGGACAGGTGCCGCTCGGCGAGAGGGAGCAACGACTCCTCCTCGTCGTCGAGGTGTTCCACGAGGACCGCGCGGTGCTCGACGAGTGCGGCCACGAGCACATCGCGCTCAGTCTCACCCGCCGCTCTCTCCCAGGCGGGCACGGCCGCCTCGGCCCTCGCCAGGGTCGCGGCGACCTTTTCGTGCTGGGCCTCCATGCGCAGGACCACGTCCGCTTCGAGGTCGACCCGGGCCAGGAGCGGAGGCCACAGGTGCTCGTCCTCCCCGTGGTGATGGTTGTGCAGGCCGAGCCGGTAGTCGCGGAAGTAGTCCGTCAGTACCCGGGCCCGTGCGGTGTCGCCGGGAGCCACCGCCGCGATCAGTTCCGCAAGGAGCCGTGACTCCCGACGGAGTCCGCGGTGGATGACCACCATCTAGTGAGTGTGGGGGCAGGTCCCCGTCGCATCGTTCGTGGTGTCCATGCGAGAAGCCTTGTCGCAGGCTCCTGGAATCGACTTGGAACGGACTTGGAATAGATGGGGACTTGGAAGATCTGCGGCGGTCTACGATGTGCGGCGAGATGGTGTGCCTACGCGTGCTCGGTTCCTTCGGAGCCGAGTGGAACGGCGAGCCCGTCCCGCTCGGCGGCCGCAGGCAGCGCTCGGTCCTGGCCCTGCTGGTATCGGCGCGCGGCCAGGTCGTGCCGGTCGACCGGATGATCGAAGACCTCTGGCGAGGGGCCCCGCCCGCCAGGGCCGTGACCTCACTGCAGGCGTACGTGTCGAACCTGCGTCGACTCCTCGAGCCCGGCTGGGCACCGCGTACCCCGGCCAAGCTGCTCGTCAGCGCGCCGCCCGGTCACGCGCTGCGCCTGCCCGACGACGCCGTCGACGCCTGGCGCTTCGAGCGGCTGCTCCGCGACGCCCGCGGGATCCTGGACTCCCAGCCGAAAACCGCCGGACGCTTTCTCGAGGAGGCGCTGTCGCTGTGGCAGGGCCCGGCGTACGCGGAGACGGCCGACGAGCCGTGGGCCCGCGCCGAGACCGCGCGCCTGGAGGAGCTACGACTCGTCGCCAGGGAGCTCCACGTCGCCTCCGGGCTGCGCTCCGCCGATGTCACCGGGACCATTCCCGAGGCCGAACTCCTCACCCGCGACGAGCCGTTGCGTGAGGAAGGCTGGCGCCTCCACGCCCTGGCACTGTGGGCGGTCGGCCGACAGGCCGATGCGCTGGCCGCCCTCCGCCGAGCACGTGCGGTCCTCGCCGACGAGGTCGGCCTCGACCCCGGCCCCGCCCTGACCGAGCTCGAAGAAGCCATCCTCACCCAGCGCGTGGAGGTTCTCCACGCCGCGACGGGCGCTTCACCGCATCGGCGGCCGAGCCCGCCGGTTCCTCCCGCACAACCCACCGCACTCGCCCAACCCGCCACCGGCGCAGACCTGTTCGTCGGCCGTGAGTCCGAGCTGGCGCTCCTCACGACTGCCGCGGACCAGGCACTCACCACTGGCCCGGGTGTCGCACTGGTCACCGGCGAAGCGGGGCTGGGCAAGTCCGCACTCCTGGAACGGCTGGCCTGCCGACTGCGGAGCGACGGCTGGCTCGTCGCGATCGGCCGCAACACCGACGCGGAGGGCGCGCCCGCCGCCTGGGCCTGGGCCGAGGCCCTCCGTACCGTCGCCGCCGCCCTTCCGCCCCCGTCCGGGTCGGCCGACGCTTGGCCCCCCTCCCTGCCACAGGCCAGGCAGGCGTTCGACGCCTACGGCCCGCTGTCCGCGGACCTGCTCGCCGCGGCCCTGGCCGCCGCCGGACAGCTGGACGAGGCCCGGCAGGTCGTGGCACAGGCCGGGCCCATCCGAACGGACTACTTCTTCAAGGTCTTCGCCACCTTCCGCGCGATGGCGATGGTCACGCTCGGCGAGAAGACGGGCGCCGAGGAGCTGTACGCGTCGCTGTTGCCCTACCGCGACGCGCCGCCGCCCTCCTCCGGCTTTACCGTGGCGATCCGGCCGGTCGCGTACACGCTCGGCGAACTGGCAAGGCTCCTCGGCCGCGACAGTGAGGCGGCCACCCACTTCGCCCGAGCGGCCACCATCGCCGAACGGTGGAACAGCTCGTTGGGGCTCACGGGGTGATGGGGGAGGAGCGCCGAGGGGCTTCCACCAGCCTGGACGAGTGGCTTTGATCAACCCTCAACCGACCCCTGAGCTGGGGAGAGTGAATGAGCGTCAGACGGAAGACCGGGCATGGCTGTTCTTATCAGGGACTCTGTAGCCGGGAACGGAAGGCCATCGAACCGTGATCACGACAGACTCTTCCACCGCGTACCAGGAGTGCTCCACGTCCCGGCCCCACACGACGTAGTCGCCTTGCTCGGACAGGAGCACGCTGCGCCCAGGCAGATCAACGCGGAATTGGCCGCTGATCAGTACGAGCAGGGCTGTCCGCGCCTCGCCCGTCACCCACTGGGCACGCTCGTCACCGCGCGGGTGGACACCCCACTTGATCTCAACGTCCTCGCTGTGCCGGGGATCGCCGGTGTCCTTGAAGTGTCCCAGCAGCCATCCTCGGTCCATCGCCGCGTCTCGGCCCGCGTTGCCCACATACACACTGTCGTTCATGCACGCGGACGGTAGCAGCCGACGACCTTGCTGACCGCGACGGGCTTGACCAGCACTTTCGCAGCAGACTCCAGTGCAGAGAAGGGTGTTGGCGCACCTGCTCCGGCGGGCTCGTGCGGGGTACGGCTGAAAGGTCAAGGGTTCGGTGACGCCGGTGGAGGAGGCTGGGCCTGGTTCAGGGGCAGTTGGGCATGAACGTGACCGTTGCGCGGGTCAGTGGTGAGCCTGGCGTCGTTGCGGCGCAAGGCGGCGATTGCCCCGAGGTTGGTGGCGGTGGTCTCGGCGACCAGGAGGCGTATGTTCCCTCGCGCCGCTTCGTTGAGCAGTGCCTGGAGGGCCGCGGTGCCGATTCCACGCCCGCGCGCGGAACGTGCGAGCCACATGCCTGTTTCAAGGATCTCTTCACTGTCGCGGCAGGCCAGGCGTGCTGATCCCACGATGTGCCCGTCGGCGACGATCGCGAATGTGCTTTCTCGGAGCGGACCGGCCAGACCAGGTCGGCGAGCCCGGTGCCAGGCCCGGAAGGCGTCCTGCCGTGCCGGCGTCCAGCCTGGCGGACCGGCCACGGGTGGCATGACCTCGTCGGGTGCCGCGTCGTTGACCGCCACCGCGAGGAGTGCTTGGAGTATCTCCTCGTCGACGTGGCGCAGTTCCGGCGTCCCGACCATTTCCGCTTCTCTCCACTCCGTGAGCCAAATCGCCCCTCAGGCCGCTTGGTGCTGTCGTTCGATCATCGCGTTCCACCCGACACCGTGCCAGCGGTTTTGCAGTGCAGGCCGGCACCTCAAGCGGGTGCCGCCGTTTGACGGGCGTGGTCGTAACATCTATTGCTACAACTACAGGAAGTGAGGAGGCCAGTGAGTCTCAACAGCAGGCTGACGATCGCGGCCCACGCCCTGGCGTGGATGGAGCTCAACAAGCGCTACGGCCACGAGGTCGCCACATCGGAGCAGATCGCGGGGAGCGTGAACACCAACCCTGTGGTCATTCGGCGCTTGCTCGCGGAGCTGCGGAAGGCGGGGCTCGTGGAGTCCCGGCGTGGTGCAGGCGCAGGCTGGACGCTGACGCGCGAGCTCGAGTCCATGACCCTCCTGGACGTCTATGAGGCCGTGCAGCCCGGCGCCCTGTTCGCCATGCACCGCGCCACACCGAACCCGGAGTGTCCGGTGGGTTTCGGAATCCAGCCGGCCATGCAGAGCATCTACGACGGGATCGAGGACACCCTGCGAGGTGAACTGGCCCGCACCACGCTCGCGGATGTACTGCGGAGCGTGCTGGCCGCCCGCTAGTTCACCCCTGCGCGGGCGTGAAACCGCTGGAGTCGACACCCGCGCTCCCGAACACCCACCAATGTAACAAGACTAGTTACCTCGAGGATGGAAGTCATGGGACAGCTGGACAACAAAGTGACTCTGGTAACCGGCGGCTCGACCGGGATCGGTCTTGCCATCGCCCGCCGGTTTGCCGCCGAAGGCGCCACCGTCTACCTCACCGGCCGGCGCAGGGCCGAGCTGGACGCGGCCGTCGAGGCCGTGGGGGATCAGGCCGTCGGCGTGCAGGGCGACGTGTCGAAGCTCGATGATCTCGACCTGCTCTTCGCGACGATCGAGGCCCGCAGTGGACGGTTGGATGTCGTGGTGGCCAACGCGGGCGTCGGTGAGTATGCCCGGCTCGGGGACATCACCGAGGAGAACTACGACAGGACTTCCGGCATCAACGGCAAGGGGACGCTCTTCACCGTCCAGAAGGCGTTGCCGCTGCTACCTGACGGTTCCTCGGTGATCCTGCTCTCTTCCAGCGCTGCCTTGCAGGGCGTCCCGGGGCTCAGCGTCTACGGCGCCACCAAGGCTGCTATCCGCAGCTTCGCCCGCACTTGGGCAGCCGAACTCGCGAGCCGCGGCATCCGGGTCAACGCACTCACCCCCGGCCCCATTGCGACACCCGGCGGCGATCTGGCCAGGGCCGCCATGGCACAGGCCCCGCAGCAGGAAAACGGCCCCGTGGTCGCGATCCCGCTCGGCCGGGTGGGACACCCCGACGAAGTCGCCGCCGCAGCCCTCTTTCTGGCCTCGAACCAGAGCTCCTTCACGACCGGAGCCGAACTGTTCATCGACGGCGGCATCACCCAGATCTGAGCGCCCCGACCCCCGCAACCTGCAGCGGCCGGCCGGCCGCCGCCCGCCTGGCCTGCTCGAGCACGTGGGAACCGCTGCGGCGTCCCGGACCCGTGTCGATGACCGGCGCCGTTTGGTCGCCGACGACGCCTGGTGTGAGGTACTTCGTGAGTCCGGAGGCAACCTCTTCGGCCCGCCGGCCATCCTCCATACGCGACGAGTTGCAGAGTTGAGCAGCCGTCCCGCACCTCAGCGCATGGAGAGAGATGACAACGGTCCATACTTCGGTCGTCGTACCCTGCTTCAACGAGAGTGAGGTGATCGACTCCTTTCACACGGCGCTGGTCGCCGCTCTCGAGTCCACTGGGACAGCCTTCGAGATCTGTTACGTGGACGACGGCAGCAGTGACGGGACCCGCATCCACCTTCGGGACCTCGCGGCAGGGGACCCCCGCGTGCGTTACACCTCCTTCAGCCGTAACTTCGGCAAGGAGCCGGCGATGCTCGCCGGGCTGAGGATGTCGGGTGGCGAAGTGGTCGTCCTCATGGACGCCGATCTGCAGCACCCTCCGGAGCTTGTGCCCCGCATGCTGGAGCTGTATCGGCACGGCTTCGACCAGGTCGTCGCCCAGCGTGACCGTGTCGGAGAAGGCGCCGTTCGCAGGACGCTCAGCCGGGCGTACTACAGCCTGGTGCGCCGGTTCATGGAGGTCGAAGTCGTTGACGGGGCAGGCGACTTCCGGCTGCTGTCGCGCCGTGCTGTCAACGCCGTGCTCTCCCTCCCGGAGAGCAACCGCTTCTCCAAGGGGCTCTTCTCCTGGATCGGCTTCGACACCGTCAGCTTCACCTACCAGAATGTGCAGCGGGCGGCCGGGCAGTCCAAGTGGGGCGGTCGGCGCCTGCTCAACTACGGCATCGACGGGCTGCTCTCCTTCAACAGCCGCCCGCTGCGCATGGCGATCCACACCGGACTGTGGCTCTTCCTGTCCGCCCTCGGCTATGCGCTGTGGATCATCGCGAACGTCCTGCTCGACGGTGTGGACACCCCCGGCTACGCGACCCTGATCACCGCCATCGTCGCACTCAGCGGCATCCAGCTCGCCACCCTCGGTGTCATCGGCGAGTATGTGGGCCGTATCTACCACGAGTCGAAGCGGCGGCCGCACTATGTGGTCCGGGAGACAGACGCCTCCCACGCGGCCGCCCCCGCCTCCGAGCTCAGGGACGTTCTGTCGAGTAAGTGACCTTGTCCAGGTGGTAGTAGTCGGCGACACACTGCGCCGGCCAGATCCTGCGGCCATGGTGGCTGAACGGCTCCAGCATGCTGGCGACCGAAACGGGTGTGTACGGCGCAACCTTGGCGCCGTCCGCCGCCTGCTCGCGCAGATACCGGTCCTGACGGTCCCACTTCTCGGCCCTTACCTGCATCGCGTGCCCGAGTCCGTTCAGCGGGCCGACCAGCCCCGCCACGGCCACGGCGCACACCGTCGCGGCCATCGCGGCCGCCATACCCGTGCGGCGTGCACGCAGCCGGAGCGAGCGGCCGATGAAGGCACCGACGCCGACCAGCAGCATGACGTAGAGCAGGAGGTAGTCGTTCCACGTGCGTTCCGTCGTCACCACATCTGCTCCGAAGACGGGGTAGGTGATGACGGTGCACAGGTAGCCGGAGACCAGGAATGCGGCCGCGCCGAGAGCGGTGAGCAGCAGCGGGCGGCAGGGGAGCAGGGCGGCGGGCCGTCGAGCGCGGCCGCGTGCCAGCAGACCGAGCAGGACACCGGCCGCGACAGTTCCCGCGTACTGCCAGGTGGTGAGGATCGTCTCGAGGATCTGCACATATCCGCGCAGCGAGCTCAGCAGCGATTCGGGGGCGAGCATGGATGCGCGGTCGGCGCCGTAGTGCTCGCGGCGATTGCGCGAACCAGGAGATGTCACCAGCACGATGGTGCCGATGGCGATGCCGGCCATCCCGAGCAGTGACCAGCGGCGTGCGAAGGTCTTTACCCGCACGGCGAAGACGCGGTGCGCGAACAGCACCACACAGGACAGCACCACCAGGGCGACGACCGACGCCTCTTCGGAGAGCGTGCCCATGAAGATGCCTGCCGTGAAGACGATGGCAAGGGCGGCAAGACGGCTGCGGCGGCCGCCTGCCCGCAGCAGCGGGATGGCGGCCGCGCATGCGAGCACCGGTGCGACGGTGTGCGAGACGGAGGCCGCGGGCCAGTAGAACGTTTTGTACGTATTGGGGGTCGCGAAGAGGAACACGGCGGTGATCATGGAAGCCGCGAGCAGAGGGAGACCGCGCGGTACCTCCAGATCGGCCCTGCGCAGGAGTTGAGCGGTCAGTGCCCACAGGAGCGCCAGCATGAGAACGCCGCTGATCAGCCCGAACCACTGGTGCCCGGCGACCGGGAACTGCGCGTACAGCCCGACCAGCAGGCCGTTGCCGACCCGTCCGTTGTCGGTGAAGTAGAACTTTCCGATCAGCCCGGAAATGCCGTGGTCGCGCACGCTCGGCAGGAAGCACCACTCGTCCGCGCTCGGGCGCACGTACCGGCCGATCCACGACGCCATGACGAGCAGACCGAGCGGCAGCAGCGACAGAGCAAGGGGCCAAGCAGTCCGCCATGACGAGGAGTTGTCCTGCCCGCCGCCCCATCGCTCGTCACTGGACTGCTGGTCCCGCTCTCGTGCGACGCTCGATGCGTCGACGGCCATATCAACACTGCCTTTCGGGAAATTTCTGGTGCGACACCCTAGAGGTGAATCCTGGATGTTCCGTTCCATCTCCGGCGCGGCAAGATCGACGAGTCGCGCCCGGGCAGTTGTGGCGTGGCGCTGGTGCTGCGTGCCGACCTTCGTCGTGGGCTCAGATTTCGGGGTTCCGTTGGTGTCGCTGCCGCCTGGTGGCGGAGCTGGTCGAGGTCCGCAGAGCGACCGAACCCGGCCGACCCGGTCGCCCGCGCGGCGTTCTGGCAGCGCTCCTCGGCCCCGCCGCCGACGGTGTCGAGCTGGAGGCATCGCGCAGTACGTGCGCATGTGACGTCGGGGCGCTCCTTGGCGCAGGCGCACCGCCGCAGTGCCGCTGAAGAGCGGTCTCCGGGGTCTACGCCGCTTGGACCGGTACGCCTCGTCGGTCAGGCACTCGGGGTCTGGCAGGCGGGGCAGAGCTCGTGGCGGCCATCGTTCACTACGCTTCCCCAGCCTCGGCACTCGTCGCAGTCGCGAGCCAGGGCGACGCTCGCGCGGGGGGCAGGAGCGTTGGGGTGGGCTCCAGTGATCATCACGTCATGTTCCTCGGGTAGAGGGTTATGCATGGCAGAAATATGACACATGTCGCATATGTATGCAAACGGTCGGCCGTCCGGCGTGGACTGAGTGGGGAAGCGCGTTGGCCGTGCTGAAGCCGGCCCCGGAGGCAATGGAGCTGCGCCGGCGCTACGGGCGGTCTTGGCGGCCTGTCCCGGTGATCGACTCCGCCACGGAGGACTCGCGAGAGACCGTAGGGTCGGCCCGGCGCCTCCGGGGCGGCACTTTCGGGCGAGCGGTTCTGCGATCCGGTGAGCCGACCTGAGTCGCCCAGGCTGGGGCGCCGTGCCGACGGCCCCAGTCGGCGGAGTCGACTGCGCGGGCCTGTGCCCAGTGGGGGGCGAGGCAACGAGGGAGGTTCGCAGCGGGGTGATGGTGTCGCGGACCGGTCACCCTGCGGCGGCGACCGGAACCGGAAAGTGGCGCCACCTCAAGCGCGCATGCCCACTATGCACGGCCCTGCGGTCAGCTGGGCTCTGCCCGCTGGAAGTGCATCACCGGGCACGCGGCCGCCAGACATGCCGCGAGGTCCGCGCTGTCCGCGGAGACGGCGGCGGGGAAGAACGCCTGGACTTCCTTGCCGTGTGTCGGCATCCGGCTTACCCGCAACGCGCCGCCGGCCTCGCGGGCGAGGCTGTCGACGATCATCAGGCCCCGACCGCAGTCCCGTCCGGGATCGGTCGTGGTCGGCGGCTGCGGCAGGAAGGGGTGCTCGTCGTGCACCGCCAGCGCCAGCGTCGTCCCGGTTCTGGTGAGGATCACCGTGGTCCTGGCCGAATGCGGGGCGGCGTGCCGTGCGGCATTGCCGACCAGCTCGGAGATCACAAGGGCGGCCGTGTCCAGCCCGTCCTCGTGGAGCCTCCAGCCCCGCAGGACGCGGGCCGCCCTCTTCCGGGCGACGGGGACTTCTGCGGGTATCGCGGGCACGGTGAAGGCGTACATGGAAACGGCCTTGTCCGGCCCGCAACGAGGGGCCGGGATGCGGTGTGCGACGGTGCTACGCCGTGCCATGGACGGATTCAGGACGGTGGTTCGCATAGCGATTCCCGGTGGATTGCTGGGCAGGGTCTCCTGCGGCTCTTCAACCGCGCCCTCGAAAGGGCGCTCTGACCAAGCGGCGCGCCTCGCTGCGTCGACCGTTGCGTGATCGGTCCACCTCTCTGTGGATCGACCGTTGTTCGACATTGCCGAACCATAATCGGGTTTGGGTGAGGGGACAAGGGTCAGTTCGACGCATATGTCTCGCACTCGCCCTTTCCGCGCTTCGCGACGGGGGACGGCGCACCGCCCATCACCCGGCTGGCCAGGGACGGAGAGCGAATCCGCCAAGATCGATGCGAGGCAACCGATGAGTTCTGGCTGACGCGATGGAACGGTGGTTCGCGCGAACCGACCGGCAAGTAGCTCCGCCGCCACCGCTCCGCTCAGGCACTCCGGCAATAGATCCAGCAGTGAGGCCGAACGCCACTCACCGTCCAGCAGGCACAGGCCTCCGTATAGCAGTGCCGTTTGTGGTTCACCTGCTGCGGGAGGCCCGTGCCATTCGGTGCGCTCCCCTCTTCGTGGCTCACAGCCGGAATTCCTCGTGGCACCAGCTGAACAGTCCCCGTGCGTCCTCGAGCCACTGGTCGGCCATCGTGTGGAACGCCGATTGCGTCAGCACACACGCCAGTGGCAGCGTGCGGATGCCGGTCAGATAGGGAGGGGTGGTGCCGCCGAGATTGCAGACCGCGAGCATGGGGACCAACCGCTCGATGTTCCAGGCGTTGGCGGCGGCCGCAGCCAAGGCGATCTGGTCATCCGCCAGGTACCGGTCATCCGTGACCAGCAACAGCAGCAGCCCATTGCTGGTCGTGGTGAAGGTCAGCCTGATGTCCCGCTGAGCCTGCGGATGGTCGAACTCGAGCGTCACGGAGGCGGTGTCGGCCTCGAAGGGCCGGTGGTGCCGGGAGGCCCACTTGCCGACCAGCCGCCGCCATTGGCCGGACAGCGCAAGCCCGTTCTCCGTCGCGAGGTCAGGAACGGGCACGTCGCACCGCCTCCAGCACCATACGGTCGGTCAGACCGGCGTCCAGCAGAGCCCTGACCCCGGTCGGCAGCGCGCCTGGCGGCCGCGACTGCGGCGGTGTGTCAGCAGGGGGCGGCGCCGCTATGCGCGCGGGAACCGCGCCCTGTGCCAGCCAGGCGGCGCCGGTGGCCACCGCGAGTTCCGGCTCCGACACGTCCAGCACCGGCAGCCCCGAACGGTCGGTCAGCATCTCGCCGACCATGGGGAGCCTGGAGCTGCCGCCCACGGGGACGATGAGATCCAGGTCGCCCCAATCCAGCCCGTGAGCCCGCAGCACCCGTTCGCACTCCGTGACGGTGTCCGACAGCATCGGCCGGATCGCCTCCCGCAGGTCGGCCCGGGTCAGAGTGACCTCGACCGGCGGGTCCAGCATGGTGAGCATGTCGGAGTGCTCGGAGGAGACGGACAGCTGCTGTTTGAAAGTGGTGCAGGCTTCCGCGAGCTGTGTCCTGCGGCGCAGTGCCCGGGCATCATCGGCATCCGCGCCGCCGGAGAGGAGCGAGTCCAGCGCCCCGGGGCAGCGGTCCCGTATCAACGCCAGCACTGCCTGGTCGATGGCCAGTCCGCCGACATCGGACAGGCCCCCGGGTGAGCCGAGGACGGTGAAACCGTCCCTGGTTCCCCTGGCGATGGCCAGGTCGAAGGTGCCACCGCCGAGGTCGTAGACCAGGACGGTCCGGTCCCGGTCCATGCCGTGGTCGTGCAGGGCGTAGACGGCGGCGGCCACCGGTTCGGTGTGTATTTCGACTGTCTCCGGCCGGATTCCCGCAGCCTCGGCGGCGCCTGCCATGAGCTCCCTCCTGGCGCGTTCCCAGGTCGCCGGAACCGTGATCACCACCCGGTCGGGAGCGGAGCTGACGGCCCGGCGGCTCTGTTCCACGAGGAATCCGAGAACCTTCGCGGTCAGCTCCTCGGTGCTGAACCGACGCTCGCCCAGCTGGTGCGGGAACGGCTCGCCGAACTCCCTCTTGAATTCGGCCCGGAAGCGCTCCGGGCGTTGCAGTCGCGAGTTCTGGGCAGCTTGCCCGACCACCATCGACCCATCGGGCAGTAAGCAGACGGCACTGCGTACCGAGGTCGCCCCATGGGGGCTGACAGGGTCGCGAACCGGCATCGGGGGGTGACCCTGACGCAGTATCACCAGGGCAGACGTCCAGGTGCCGAAGTCGATGCCGTAGACCACGCCGCGCGTGCCCGTTCCGCTGCCGGTCATGGCGTGTCGAACTGGCCGGGGTCGAAGGACGCGCCGATGTCCGGGTGCACGGGGGCGTCGGTCCCGGACGGTTGCGGTAGAGCGTCCATGCCCGGAGTGGCGGTCGGGACGAGGTCCGGTCCGCCGGTGTCCACGAGAGGGGCCATTGTGGTGTCCACCCCGGTGCCCTCGGTGGCGGCGTCGGCGGTGACGTCGGTGGCGAGTATCTGCGTTGCGGCGTTCAAGGCGAGGTCCACGGCGACTTCGCCGGCCACGGCCGCCACCGCTGCCCCTGCCGAGGCAACGGTGGATGGCCCGTACGCCCCGGACGGTGACGCCCCGGACGGTGGCGGCGACGGCGGTGTCTGCCGCGCGGGCTGCGGCCGGAGTGGCTCGGTACGCGGCGTGGCCAGGCGGTCCACGCGGGAGCGCAGCCGGTCGAGCTCGCCCTGGAGCCGGCGGTACTGCTGCTGGCGCGCGAGCAGTTCGCCGCGTCTGCGAGTCAGGGCCTCCTTGGTGTGCCGGCTCGCCTCCTGAAGCCTGCGACCGGACTCGGCCAGCGACTCCTGCTGGGCTGCGAGCTGCCCGTTCAGCTCTTTCACCAGGGACTGGGCGATGTCCCCGTACGCCTGGTTGAAGGTTTCCGAGGCGTGCCGCCGGTTGGCGGCGATCTCCTGACCGACCAGCTGGAGCAGCCGGGCACTGCGCTCGCGTTCGGCGCGCTCGCGCAGATCCTGCCGGTGGTTGCGGACACCATGGATAAAACCCATGGTTCCCAGGCCGGCTGCCACGGCCAGGCCGCTGAACGGTTCGATCATGGCGACGCCGGCGCCCGCGCCGAGGCCGGCCATTCCGGTGGACCAACTGGCCCGGAACGCGTCGAAGAAGCGGGTGGGACGGACATTCAGCGGCACAGTGGGGACCGCGATGCTGGGTGTGAAAGGCGGTTTGGGTGCCTCGGCCGACGTGAGCTGGAGGCTGGTGCGCCGGGCGAACTCCTCCATGACCTTCACCGACACAGCGGCCAGCCGGCCATGAGCCTCGGTGAGTGCCTTGAGCATGCCGGTGGCGACCTCGCCGATCAGCTCGTCCGATCCCGGGTCGGCTCCCGCGGTCACCTTCTCCTGGTACTGGCGCAGCACCGCGTCGAAGGCATCCTGCAGCGCGGCGCGGGTCTGGCGGGTGTCCGTCTCGAATCGTCTGGGAAGCTCAGTGCGCCAACCGGCGCTGCCGGAACTCAGCTGCTTGATCTGGGCAGTGGTCTCGGCGACCTGGCCGCGGATCCGCTGCAGGGACTCATTGGACTCCAGCGCTGCCAGTTCGTTGACCAGCGGTGACCCCGCAGTGGCCACGGCATCACTCAGCCCGTCCAGCGCCCGCCGCACCTGTACCGCGCAGCCGGCGGTGGCCAGCCCTCCCCACAACTCTCGGTCCAGCTCCAGGAAACCGGAGTCGGCGAGCAGTTGATCGTCTGCGCGGTCCCGGAGCCACTTGAGCTTCCGGAAGGCGGATACGGGCACGATCACCAGGCTGTCGGCGGGAGTTCCGGTACGTACCGCGATCTTCTCGCGGGCGCCGACGACCACCGGACGGGCATCGCGGACCTTGTCGGTCTTGGTGACAGCGGTGATGACCACCTCGCATTTCGTCAGGGCCCGGCTGAGGAAGTCGAGTTCGTACGTGGCCAGCGGCTCGATCGCGTCGCAGACGAAGACCAGCCCGTCGGCCCGCTCCAGGAAGGCATGGGTGGCAGCCGTGTGTTCACCGTTGAGGCTTCCGACTCCTGGCGTGTCGACGACCACCAGCCCGCCCTCCAACTGTGGCACCGGGGCCTGGATCTCGACCAGCCGGACATTCCTGCGGTTGCCGGGGTTGCCCTGCTCGGTTACATACTCCGGGAGTTCGGCGAGATCGACCTCCAGCCGCCGCATGTCACCGCCGGGGACGGGATCCCCGAGGTGCACCACGGCACGCTCCTGCTCACCCCACGCGAGTGTGGAGACCACACAGGTGGCCACATCGACGTCGACCGGAAAGAGGCCGGGCCGTTCCACCAGCGCGTTGAGCAGCGTCGATTTGCCTCGCTTGTACTCACCGACAACGACCACATGGCAGGTGCCCTGTTCCAGGCGTTCTCCGGACTGCGCCAGCATGCCTCGTTGCCGGGGGCCGAGCTCGTCGGAGAGCTCTTCCACGAATCTCGGGAAGGCGGCCAGAACATCGGAGCGCAGACGGCTGAAGGCGTTGTCCGGCATGGTGGTTCACCCTTCGTCGGGCACATGGTGGTCGGGGAGGTACTGCTGAAGGAACTTCGGCGCGAGCCGCCGGTAGTGGGGCAGCAGGCAGGGCTCCAGCAACCGCCCCAGCAGTCCCCGGAATTCCGCGGCTCCGTCGCCGCTGAATTGCCGCCCGTGCGACAGCTCGGAGAAGAGTTCGTCGTAGAGGTCGAACAGCTGGGTGCGCAGTGCGCGGTATCCGGCGGTGGACAGCTCCGCGACGGCGGAGTGGGGGAAGTGGCCGACAGGGTGCGACCACTCCTCCCGAGAGCGGTGCGGTTCCTTGAAGCGCAGATCGGTGTACTCGACGAGACGCCCGGTGGACCAGTCGAGGGTGGCGGTGGCGAAAGGCGGGAAGAGGTCGGCGCCGCCTGCCGGGTCGGGGCGCAGCACGAACAGCGGCAGCCGGGCGTAGACCCGAGGCTCGCCATCCTGGAACACGGGGATCGGCACCGGCCAGCCGATGCCGGATTCCATGGGGGCGAGTTCACGGAAGGTCCGGGATCCGCAGAGCGTCTTGGCGAGGGCCTCGGAGCGCGGCATGCCGGGATCAGTGCCGGTCATGGGGACGTCCGTCGGTGTCGTCGCGGGTCTCGTCCCCTGGCTCACCGTGGACCGGGTATCCGGGGGGCACGTACACGATGACTTCCTGCGTACGCAGGAGTCCTCCGTCCCAGCGGTATCCGGGCCGGACCGTCTCCGCGATGTGGTCGCAGAGCAGACCCCCCGAGTCGTCCTCGCGGGTGGCCACGACGTTGTGCCGGGTGGGATCCGCGGGGCCGGTGTCCTCGACCGGGGTGACACCGAGCGCCGCGAGCGCCGTGAGGACGCTGCGGCGCACCCAGTCCAGCACCGGGCCGTCGGGGGGCTCGACGGCGTCGCCCAGCCCGGACAGCCGGTCCAACAGCCCGATCAGTGGCGCCGCCGCCGGTGGAGCCGACGGTGGGAGCTGCGGCAGGGCCGCAGAGCGCGCCGATTCCGTATCAGCGTCGGACAGCCGTTGCTCGTACTCGGCGCGCAGCTGCCATTCCAGCCGGTCCTGCTCCGTCATGAGCCATGCGGCATACCGAGCGCTTACCTCCGCCAGTCGCTCGTCCGCGCGCGGCCGTTCATCCGGCTGCGGCTGTTCTTCCGATTGCCCGGCGGTCATGCCGACACCGTCCCGGATCCGCCCGCTGCCACCAGGAGGTTGCCGGAGTCCTGCCAAGCGCCCATGAACTCGTCCAGCGGCACTGCCAGGCCCTGACCGTCCGGGTGACCCGAGTCGTTGAGTATCACCAGCGGATTGCCCGGGTCGCTGTTGTCGAATCCGGTGACCCACACGGCGTGGTCGGCATCCTGGCCCGGGATTCCCGGCACATCGGCCACGGGATCATCTGCTGTGTCGTGCCCGGGGGTCCAGATCTCACTGGAGTCCACGCCCACGATGGCCGCCCCGCCTCCCGCCACCACCTTCTCCAGCTTGTCCAAGGACGCCCCGTCCACATGCTCGACCGGGACACCGTGGTGTTCCAACAGGTTCCCCACATCGGCGGGCGAGGTGCCCGACTCATTGAACCAGCCCATGCTCGCGGCCTCCTGGGTGAGCTGTTCCTCGCTGAACTCCTGGCCGGTGAGATATTCGAGGACCATGCCCTGTGCGCCGATGGCACAGGCGTTCTCACCGGTGTGCTGGTGCCACACCCCCATTGCTTCGCCGGGGCTCCCGACGACGGCCGCGGGGTCGCTCTGCGCCGGGTCGAAGTTCGGCAGGTCGGGGATGCCGCCGAGTGAGGGATCGGCGTACGGAACCATCTCTGTGTCGTCGTAGGGGTCTGCCAGACCGGTTGGGTCCATCGGATCGCCCAGCAGCGTCTGGTCCGTCACGTTGTTCGGGGACGCCGGATCCATGTAGTCCATGAGCCCCATGTCGGTCTCCGGGGCAAATCCGGGATCCGCCCCCGGGTCGTACGATTCCCAGCTCACTCGCCCTTCCCTTCTTCCTCGTCTCCGTACAGCAGCGCCCGGGCCCGGCCGACCTGGTCAGCCACCCGCTCGTAGGAGCGCAGCACCACCCGTGCCGCGCCGAGCGTGGGCCGGTCGAGGAGCGGGTCGGCGCAGATCCCGGCCCATTGGGCGGCGCGGCGACGGGCCGTTGCCAGCAACATGTCGGCCGGAGTGCCGGCCGCCAGGCCGAGCCGGGCCGCACAGCTGGTGCCCAGCTCGCCGGTGACTTCCAGCAGCTGCGACTCCTGCTCCGCCGTCAGACCGAGCCGACCGTTGTAGTACGCGCCCAACGCGGCGAGTTCCGACGGCCCCGGGTCGGTGACCCGCAGTCGCTCCAGCAGCGCGGCCACCCGGTCCGCCGCGGCGGGCACCGGCTGCCCGGCGAGCTGCGCCGTGGTTCGCAGCCGGGACACCTCGTCGGCGATTGCGCGCTGCCCGTGGTCCAGTTTGATGAGCGCGGACCGGTTGCCGAAGTGCCGCAGGATGAGCTCGCGCAGGACGAGAACGCCGCTGCGCTCCAGCAGGGTCCGGCGCACGGCGTCCTCGCCCAGGCCCTCCCGAAGACACCCGCAGGCCAGGAACACCCCCCACGCCCCCAACCGGTCGACCAGTTCGGCGCGGAGAGTGGCCGGGACAGGCAGTTCCGGGTACTCCCGGCCGCAGAAGAGGTTGACGTCCTCCATGAGGTCCGCGAGCCGCCGGGGCGGCACCTTCGCCAGGTCGGCCAGGGGTCCGAAGGTATCCGACGGCATACGCTGGGCGGCGATGCCGAGCAGGCCGGCCACGGGAAGAACGGTGCGGAACACCCGTCGCACGGCGGGCCGTTCCAGATAGGAGTCGGCGATACGGCGGGCAGTTGCCATCGGGTCGTAGTCGAAGGGGTCGGCGGGCAGCCCGTCGGGACCCGTTTCGCCGACCGGGGGCCAGTACTGATCACTGCGCGAGAGCACGCCGAAAGCCTTCAGCGGGCTCACGACCGCCCCGTACGCCCCGGCGAAGTTGTCGACGGCCTGCTGGTCGGCCCGGCCCAGACCGCGGCTGAAGACGAAGACGACGGCGTCGGCCCGGTCCATCTCGGCCGCGCTCTGGGCGTGCACCGACAGGGCGTCCTTGCCCAGTTCATCGAGCACCCGGGCGGCGTTGTCGCGCTCCACCGGGTCCTCGATGCCGAGGAAGGAAAGGGTGTTGTCGGCGTCCGTCCCGTGCACGCTCCCCAGCCCCGGAGTGTCCACGATCCGGAAGCGGCGCAGCAGCGCACTGGGCCGGCCCACCTCGACCTTGCGGATCGCGCGCAGCTCTCGCAGTGCCCCGGCATCGCGCACGGTCAGCCGGGTCAGGGCATCGTGCGGCCACTCCTCGGCCGGCCGGCCGTCCTTGAAATGGACCAGCAGCCGGGGGTGGTCCGCGTGGTGGAACTCGCAGACGTTGAAGGTCAGTTCCAGCTGGCCGGTATCGGAGACCTCCTCGCCGAGGAGGGCGTTGACCAGCGTCGACTTGCCGCGCTTGATCTGGCCGGCCACGGCCACCCGCATGGGCTGAGCCATGCGGTCCTGTGCGGTGCGCAGGGTGGGGGAGAGGTTTCCGGCGTCCGGCTCCATGGGCCCGATCGCGTCGGCCAGCTGTGCGAACACCCCACCGTGGAGGCCTGCGGAGTGCGCGGGATCCAGCGGAACTGTCATGCCCTCACCATCCCGCGACGATCAGAACACGCAGCACGAACAGCAGCACTACGCCCGCGCCGACCAGCACGGACTTCACCCACGCCGGCACCGGGCCGGGGGACGGCATGTGCGGAGGCGTCTGCGGAGGTTGTGGCGGATGTGGTGGCGGTGGCGGAGGTGGCAAGGGCTGCTGTGTCCGCTCAGGTGCGTTGAAGGCGTCGTGCCCGGTCGCCTCGGCCCGGTCGCACCACGGACACCGCGTCAGATGGGCGCCATGGGCGTGCCTCGGTCTGCGTGGGCAGATCGTTGTCGCGTCCTTGGTCCGCGACTTCTCGAGCGCCTCCAGCCACTGCCGTGACGTGGGGCGCAGCGCCGTATCTCCCAGCCCGGTTCCGAACGCCTGCCGGGCCAGCGTCAGCAGGGCCGGCGGCAGTACCGTCGGATCGAGTGTGCCCGGCGGTGTGTTCACCGACTCCGGCCGCACCACGAAGGACCGGTTGGCCGTGATGTTGTCCGAGATCTGGACGTCGTCTTCGCTGTCCCGCGGCACCCCGCCGAAGGGGTGGTACCCGGCGGTCAGTACCTGATAGACGAGTACCGCCAGCGCGAAGTCGTCGCTGCGCGTGCTGCCGTGGCCGCCTCGCAGGCGCTCGGGGGCGGCATAGTCGGGAGTGTGGAGTGTGGATGGGAACACCTCGCCGGTGTCGGGGTCGGTGAAGCCGATCGAGTCGCAGTCCAGGAATGTCGCGAAGCCCCGCTGGTCGACGACCACGTTCTTCGCCGAGAAGTCGCCGATGACCAGGCCCTTGTGGTGCAGCCGGGCCGTCATGAACGCCAGGTTCCAGCAGATCCCGAGGAGGAACCGCCAGTCGGCCTCGGCCGGGAACCGGCGCAATCGCTGCTCCCGGCTGAACAGCCCGGTGAGCTGGATGTGTTCGGGCTCGGCGAATCGCCCCATGCCGTAGCCGAGGAAGCCGCCGTCCGTGTCGTACACGAGATCGACCGGCCAGGCCAGCTCAGGCGGTTGTCCGCCGTCCACCGGCTGCCCGGCCAGCGGGTTCAGTGCCAGCATTCGCCGCAGCCGGTGCTCCCGGCCGGCCTCGGGCTGGTGGTAGACCTTCACCACCAGGTCATCGGCGCCCTCCACCGAGTGGACCGAAGCCTCCAGCCCGGCGCCCAGCGGCGGGTCCAGGAGCACGACCGGCCGTCCGCCGAGCAGTACAGTCCGCCCCGTCACGACAGATCCTCCCGTTCCGGAGCACCTGTCGTACGCACCGCCCGCACCAGGGTCTTGTCGTCGGCGTTGAGTGCGGTGAGCCGGTCCGAGAGCAGCAGCGCCTCCAGATCCCGCGCGTCGGCCTGCCGGTCCGGTCCCGGACGGTCCAGCGAGCGCAGCACCGAGGCGGCGAACGAGCGGTTGGCCAGCGGCACCGGGCCCTGGGCGCGGGACAGGGCTGCCTGTGCCAGACCGTCGGTGGACAGCAGTACGCCGTCGATGCCGTCGTCCCGTACGCAGGCGATCCGCACCCGCCGCGCGGCGTCCGGCGAGCTGAGGAAGGTGGTCTCATTGCCGTACTCGCCCACAGGCTGCGGCTGGGGCAGCAGATGGAATTGCGGTTCGCCGTTCGCCTCTCCGGCCCGCAGCACCACGAAGCCGTCCCCCAACGAGGTGTAGCCCAGCCAGCCGGGGCCGAGCACTACCACGGTGAGGGTGGTGGCGAAGTCGGCCGGGCCGCCGCGCCCGCCATGGCCCGGGCCGCCGACGCGGGCAGGGCCCGCGGTCAGCGCCCAGGTGTTGTCGAGGAAGGTGTCCAGCACTTCCTGGAAGGCCTCCCGTTGCAGTGCGTGGAGGTCTTCGCCGTCCGGTGGCCCGCTCTTCCGGCTGCCCAGGCGCGCCCCGAAGACGGAGGTGGCCAGTCGGGCCGCCAGCTGGGCCCCCTCCTGGGAACGCGGTCTGCTGCCTGCGCCGTCTGCGACCGTGAGTACGGTCACGCGGGCATGGGGCGGGCCGGTGCGGAGTTCCGCCCAGGCGTCCTGGCAGGGCGTTCCCTGCTGAGCGTGCCGGTAACCTCGTACGCTCACCCCGTGCACCCGCCATGCCGGGTCCTGGACCCGTCCGTTCTCTGCTGCACCCGCCATGTCGGTCGTCCCCACCGTTCAGGAGTTCCAGGCGGAACGCTGAGTCTTGAACCGGTTGAACAGCTGCTCGAAGGTCTCTTCCTCCGCGCCCTTCTGTTCGGCACTCGCGCTCGCCGACATCGTCTGCAGCAGGTCGCGGAACGGGAAACCCTGGAGGGTGGCGTGGTACTTCGGCGCCAGCTCCTTGAGCACCTGCTGTCCGCGCTGGCTGATTCCGCCGATTCCGAAGGCGTAGAAACGGAAGCGCTTGGCCTGTTGCTCGGCGGCGAGCATCGGGACCAGCTGCCGCCAGGCGTCCGTGGGGTGCCCCTGACTGTCCGTCGGCAGGCCATCCGTCACCAGGCAGATCTGTGGGCGGTAGTACTGCAGGCCCAGGCCTCGCAATTGTGTCTTCCGCCCGGCCACCAGGCGGATGGCGGTCTCCACCGCCTCGGTCAGCAGCGTGACTCCGGATGCGGCGAGCTGCGGCGGCTGGAATTGGTGGGCGGGCACGAAGGGGCTGACGGTGGCCCGGGGGTCGAGCAGATGTGGGCCCTGCCAGACTCCGATCCCCGTGCCGCCGAAGGTGACCAGGGCGATCTCGACGCTGTAGCTGAGGGCCAGGTCCTCCCGGATCTCGCGTCCCCAGGCGATCAGCGCCTCATTGAGCAGCCGTATGGGTTTGCCCGCCATGGAACTGGAGATGTCCAGGCACAGCAGCAGCGGCAGTCGCTGGGCGTTGTTCTCGATCTCGATGTCGGCGTACGAGATGGGCATGTCCTGCGGTGGCATGACCGGCTGGTCCGGATTTCCTGGATTCATGGGATCCAGTTCCCCCTGTCGTGTGCGTGCTTGTGGTGCGGTGTCTCTGCGCGGTTCTGTGTGCTTGTCAGGTGCGGGAGCCTGACCGTGTGCGGGCGTGGCTGCCGGTCAGCCGGCGGGTCCGCCCGCGCCGTCGAGGCTCCGGGGCACGAAGGCGAGGAGATCCCCGGGCCGCTGCCCCGCGATGTCGACGACCTCGCCAGGGTCGGGCGGGGCCAGCTGCGGGTCCGCCCAACTCGCCCGGTACAGCCAGCCGTCCAGCTCGACATAGCCCTGCGGATGGAGCCGGGTGCATACGGTCGCCGGGCGGACGGGGCCTTCAGGGACCAGGCGGGCGGCCGCGGGAGGCTCCGGAGGAACGCGGACCATCAATGGCCCGCTCGGCGGGCGTAACGGCGGCGGGGCGGGCCCGACGAGTGCGGCCCGGTACCGGGTTCTGAGCACCGCCAGGGAGAACAGTGCGGCGCCGGCGGCGAGGAGAGTCAGCAGAATCTCGGTCGGTCCGATGCCGCCGGCCGGGTCGGAGTGCGGGAACGTGAGCGTGTGCAGTGGGGCGGTCGCGGAGTCTGCTCCGGCATTTTTGAGCGCGGTTTTCTCGTCGGCGGGGATATGCAGATCCGACCGGAGCTGGGACGCTTCGACTTTGCCCGGTCGGCCTCTCCGCTCATCCAGCAGTTGGCACAGGCTGCGCCTGCCGCAGAGAGATCGCGTCCTTGCGGACTCCAGGATGTCCCGAGGCAGCGTACTGACCGTGGCGTTGTCGTGGACTATCGCCTGAGAGTCGGCGAGCAGCATGAGCACGGCGCCACCCTGCCCGCTGTCCTGCGCCTTCTGGACGACCACCAGATGGCGGCCATGCCGGCTCTTGGCATCGATGACGCGCTGCATGCCCAGCGGCACATTGCCCTCACCAAGCGCGAGCGGCTCCGTTACGGTCGCCACGACGGTGACCGCTTTCTTGCCCGACTCCAGTGCCTCGGCCGTCCGCTCCAGCTCTTCCGGAATCCGGGTGCTACCCGGTGTGGCACCCACCAGGGCGGCAGCGAGAAGAAGTACGACCACCAGCGCGGCCAGGCCCCTTTTCAGAGCCCCTGATGGAAATGCTGGTATTGCTGTCGCGGTCGGCTGCCCGCATGCGTCTGCCCCTGCCACGTGATCCCCCGATGCCGTCCGGGGCGGGTGTCCGCCTACGTGGTCCGGCCCGACCAGACTGACAGGGTGTGGCCGGCCGATGGAGCGGTTGTCGGATGAAATGCCGACGCGCGCAAGAGCGAGAAGCATTCCGGGGGCGCGCGCGAATTGCTTTATGCGCCGGAGCGACACTCTGCACGGCAAGGAACGGAATCCCCTCTTCTCTTCCCGATTCCCGCTGGGGCGCGCGGCGCACAGGGTCGGCGCCGCGACGGGGGCGACAGCGCCCGACTGGCGTTGGACGAGAAGCCGCCGCTCCCTCTTCATTGCGGCGTCCCCGAGATGAGCAGGCGTTCCGCGCCGGCCTCCGCCGCGGTTGAAGGCGAGCCTCGAAGACCCGCTGAACTGTTGCAGCCACTCCATGGTGCTCCCCCCGCCGGCCTTAGGCCGGGTCTGAACATGCCACCGACCAGCACCGGACAACCGGTCGTACTGCGGAATCGGACCTGGGCGTTGCGGGGATCTCATGTTGTTGTGCGAAACCCTGCGGCCTCCCGGTGGGGGGAGACACAAGGATTCCGATCGACACTGGCGAAAGATGTCCAAGGCGCATGCATGTCGATGGCGAATCGGGCGTCGGTAAGTCAAGAAATGATCGGCGTGCTGGGCAATCAGCCATGCGCCCTGTGCGGCGTCGTCACCGACCGGTTCACTGTCGGCCAACCGCACTGATCCATAAGCTGGTTGAGCCGGTCTCCGTGCTGCGCGGTGAGGCGCCGCGAGGTCAACCGCTCAGCTGGATCGCTGCTGTTCACACAAGGGGAGGTCTGGTCACATATCCGGCGGGCAGGGCTAAGGCTCGTCGCGCGGAGTGCGGCGGACGCGGGCGAGGACGAGCACCGTGTCGTCGTGGGGCAGGTCAGGCAGCAGACTCGAGAGCATGCGGTCCGCTGTTTCCTCCAACTGGACAGGCTCCCGGTGCAGTTCGGCACGCACTGCGGCCAGGCCGTCCTCGATGTCCCGGCCGGGTGCTTCGATCAGGCCGTCGGTATAGAGAGCGAGAATGGCGTTCTCAGGGAGGTCGATCTCGATCGTCGTGAAGGGCTGACCGCCCACCCCGAGGGGTACTCCCAGAACATCGCTGATGGTCTCGACCGTGCCGTCCGGGTGGCGTACAAGGGGCGGGGGGTGGCCGGCGCTGGCAATGCGGGCGCGTCCGGTCGAGGGGTCGTACAGGATGTAGAGGCAGGTCGCCAGCTCGATTCCCGCCTCCTGGGCACAGGCGTCGAGCTCGGCGAGCAGGTGGTTCGGTTCCTGGTCGTGCCTGGCGAGCGCCTTGGCGGTGATGCGCAGCCGTCCCATGGCCGCGGCGGCCGGCACCCCGTGCCCCATCACGTCACCCACGACCAGGGCGACGCGTCCGCCGGAGATGTTGATGACGTCGTACCAGTCGCCGCCGACCTCGGTGATGTGGCTACCAGGCAGGTAGCGGTGGGCGACTTCCACATAAGGGCTGGTTGCCAGGGCGCTGGGGAGCAGCGCGCGCTGGAGGGTGAGCGCGATGTCGTGCACGCGGCTGTAGAGACGTGCGTTGTCCAGGCAGAGCGCGGCGCGGGAAGCGAGCTCACCGGCCAGGCTGAGGTCCTCTTCGGTGAAGGCGGGCCTGGCCGCCGAGCGTCCGAACATGGTGATGCCCTGGACCGTGCCCCGGGCGATGAGCGGGGCGATGAGGATGCAGGCCAGGCCGCTGTCTCTCAGGAGCTGGGCGCGGGCCTGGTGGATGACGGTGCGGGTCATGAACTCGTCGTTCACCAGGACGGAGACGGGGCGGCCCGTCAGCAGCATCCGATGGATGGCGGAACCCGGTGGGTATGTCACGTTTTCCAGCCCGCTCACGAGTTCGGTGGCGGGTGGGGGCAGGATGGTGCCGGAGGCGATCCGCCGGGTGAGCAGCGGCCGTTCCGGGTCGAATACCTCGGGCTCGTCCATCCACTCGACGACTTCTACGACGGAGGCGTCCGAGAAGTCGGGAACCGCGGCCGCGACGAGCTCCCGGGCCGTGACGTCTACGTCCAGGGTGGTGCCGATCCGGGCTGCGGCCCGGTCCAGCAGAGCCAGTCGCTGCCGACCGGCGGTGGCTTCCATGATGGCCTGCTCCCGGTCGGTCACGTCCACCAGCAGGCCGCCCACCCCCGGGCGGGAGCCGACCGCTCGGCTGAGAGGGAAGAAACTCACCGACCGCACCTGATCACGATCCGGGTGACCTGGCGTGCGCACACCCACCAGCGTGCTCACGACGGGTTGTCCATCCGCTGCGACTGCGCGCAGTATCCGCTGGTATTCGCCGCCGTCGGACGTGATCATGATGTCTTCCATCCGCCGCCCGATGTGTTCCTGGATGGGAAGTCCGTCCATGTCCGCGAGCGCCTGGTTGAGGTGGACGTATCGCAGCTCCTCGTCGAGCAGGACCAGGCCGATGGGGCAGGTCTCGAAGAGGGCGTCAAGGAAGGCCAGGTTGGTTTTGACGCGATCGAGTTCGTCGCTGCGGCTTGCCAGGGCCATGACCACCGAACGGTCCCCGGCGCCGGCCACGGGGAAGACCCGGAATCCGCAGTCGAAGACCTCGCCGTCCAGATGCCGTGTCGGCAGCCGGCCGCGCCAGTACCCCAGCGTGCGGCCTCGCTCCGCCAGCCCGACGGACGCGGCAGGGGCGCCTCGGGGAGGATCCGGGAAGAGGACGCCGGCGGGTTTGCCCAGCACGGCTGCGGCGTCGTGTCCGAAAAGGTCCTGCGCGCCGGGCCCCCAGTAGCAGATCCGGCCGTCCTCGTCGATGCCGAGGACGGCAACGGCCACATGCTCCAGCAGCGTCCCCGGCTCGGACCAGAGTGGACCAGAAGCCTTCTCGCCCCCCGACCGATCTGACGGCACAGGCTGTCGCCTTCCACCCGCGGCAGGCATCGCCCCGTCGGCCCACGGGGCGCCGGACGAGGCTATTGCGTCTTTGTCATCCATTGTGCAGACATCTGGACGACTCTGTACGGCTGGCCGGAACGGGCCGACCAGAGCGCTCTGCCCTGCGTCACGTGGCGGGACGGCCTGTCCGCGCGTCCTGTCGTCGTGACGAGCCGACCGGCCCGGTCGCCCACCGAGGCCGCAGCGGTCACTCTGAGCGACAGCGGGGCCGGAGCCTCGGGCTCGCAACGGGGGCCCGGCGGGGCGGTCAGCCGGCAACGGGCACGGGGCGGGAGGCCGCACCCGGCCCGACTGCAGTCGGAGTGAGCGCGGGCGGCACGGTGGCGGTCGGATTCCCAGCGGATGGCCGGAGGGATGAGGGGCGGATCATATGCCCTGAACCGGTACATCTTGACAGACGCACAGTGACGTCTTAAGCAGGATTCAGAAGAGCTTGCGCACTATCGGCAGGTGAGAGCACCTGTTGAGAGCACCTGTGAGGTGAGTGCAGTGACGCCACCGGAGGAAATCGGCGGTCCGCGCGACCCGTACGCGGTGTCCGGCGTGGAGCCGAACGCTTCAGCTGCCCGCATCACCTCGGCCCCCCGCAGGCTCGCCCGTGACCCGCATCCCGACGGGAAACCGGAGCGGTCGGGGACGTACTCGCAGTTCGGGCGCCGCAGCGCGCCGCTGCGGGCGGGCCCCACCCGAGTGGATCCGCCGGCGAACGCCCTGAGCGCGCCGTGGTCGCACCTGCCGATGGGCTGGGGTCTTCTGTGGAAGTGGACGGCTGGGTGAGGAGAAGACCATGGCGCGTGCAGTAGGCATCGACCTGGGAACGACGAACTCGGTGGTCTGCGTGCTGGAAGGTGGAGAGCCCACTGTCATCACCAACACCGAGGGCGCCCGGACCACTCCGTCGGTGGTCGGATTCGCGAAGAGCGGTGATGTGCTGGTGGGGGAGATTGCCAAACGGCAGGCGGTCACCAACATCGAGCGCACCGCACGATCGGTCAAGCGCCACATGGGTGAGGCGGACTGGCGCTTCCCCGACAGCGGCGACATCGACGGCAAGCGATACACGGCGCAGGAGGTCTCTGCGCGAGTGCTCCAGAAACTCAAGCGCGATGCCGAGGCGTACTTGGGCGAGGACGTGACGGACGCCGTCATCACTGTCCCGGCGTACTTCAACGACTCCCAGCGCACTGCCACCAAGGAGGCCGGGGAGATCGCGGGTCTGAAGGTTCTGCGCATCGTCAACGAGCCGACCGCGGCCGCGCTGGCCTACGGTCTGGACAAGGAGAACGACCAGACCATCCTGGTCTTCGACCTCGGTGGCGGCACCTTCGACGTTTCGCTGCTGGAGATCGGCGACGGCGTCGTCGAGGTGAAGGCCACCAACGGCGATACCCACCTGGGCGGGGACGACTGGGACCAGCGGATCGTGGACTATCTGGCCAAGCAGTTCAACAACGCGTACGGCATCGACCTGTCCAAGGACAAGATGGCCACACAGCGGCTGCGTGAGGCCGCGGAGAAGGCGAAGATCGAGCTGTCGGCGGCGACCGAGACGGACATCAACCTGCCGTATCTGAGCGCGTCGGCCGAGGGCCCGCTGCACCTGGACGAGAAGCTCACCCGGGCTCAGTTCCAGCAGCTCACCGCGGACCTGCTCGAGCGCTGCAAGACCCCGTTCCACAACGCGATCAAGGATGCGGGGATCAAGGTCGGCGACATCGACCACGTGATTCTCGTCGGCGGCTCGACCCGGATGCCCGCGGTGACCGAGCTCGTCAAGGAGCTCACCGGGAAGGATCCGCACAAGGGTGTGAACCCGGACGAGGTCGTCGCCATCGGCGCCGCGCTCCAGGCCGGTGTCCTCAAGGGTGAGGTCAAGGATGTCCTGCTCCTCGACGTGACCCCGCTGTCCCTCGGTATCGAGACCAAGGGCGGCATCATGACCAAGCTCATCGAGCGCAACACCACGATCCCGACCAAGCGGTCCGAGATCTTCACGACGGCCGAGGACAACCAGCCGTCCGTGCAGATCCAGGTCTACCAGGGCGAGCGCGAGATCGCGGCGTACAACAAGAAGCTCGGGATGTTCGAGCTGACCGGTCTGCCGCCGGCCCCGCGCGGGGTCCCGCAGATCGAGGTCGCCTTCGACATCGACGCCAACGGCATCATGCACGTGACCGCGAAGGACCTGGGCACGGGCAAGGAGCAGAAGATGACCGTCACCGGCGGCTCCTCGCTGCCGAAGGACGACATCGACCGGATGGTCCGCGAAGCGGAGCGGCATGCCGAGGACGACCGCCGTCGCCGCGAGGCCGCCGAGAGCCGTAACCAGGGCGAGCAACTCGTCTACCAGACCGAGAAGTTCCTCAAGGACAACGAGGACAAGGTTCCCGGTGATGTGAAGACCGAGGTCGAGACCGCGCTCACCGAGCTGAAGGAGAAGCTCAAGGGCGAGGACACGGCCGAGATCCGTACGGCCACCGAGAAGGTCGCCGCGGTCAGCCAGAAGCTCGGCCAGGCGATGTACGCCAGGGCACAGGCCGAAGGCACACCTGCCGCCGACGCCCCGGCCGGCGAGCAGTCCGGCGAGCAGGCGAAGGCCGAGGACGAGGTCGTCGACGCCGAGATCGTCGACGACGACAAGCGGGAGGGGAGCGCAGGATGAACCGCCCCGAAGATGTTCGTGGCTCCCCGGACCAACCGCTGGGGATCGTCCGGGGCCGGCCGTGCCACACCCCGGCCACACTCCCCACCCGGACTCGTACTCATACACGCACCCGCCACGGCGAGGAGCTGACCGAGCGCGACGGCGCCGGACAGGATCGCACGGTCGAACAGCCTCCGCCCGACGAGGCCGGGCTCGGCGCGGAACTGCGGGAACGTACGGCGGACTTGCAACGACTGAAGGCCGAATACGACAACTACCGCAAGCGAGTACGCCGCGACCGCCTGGCGGTCCGCGAGATCGCCGTGGCCAATGTGCTCGGCCGGCTCCTGCCCGTGCTCGACGCCCTGGCCGAGGCCACTGAACAGGGCGAGGTTACCGGCGGTTTCGAGCGCGTCGCCCTGGCGCTGGAGACCGAACTGGCAGGCCTGGGCTTGCAGTCCTTCGGTGCGGCGGGCGACCTCTTCGACCCGGTCGTACATGAGGCCGTCCGCTACACCGGCAGAGGCCAGGTCGAACACGCCATTTGCGCCGCGGTCTTGCGCAAGGGATACCGGGTCGGCGACCACCTTCTGCGCCCCGCACAGGTGGAGGTCGAACCGCAGTCGACGGACTCGCCGGCCGCATAAGACGGGAACGTCGCCAACTCGCTGCGCACGGGGATGCTGTGAATGCGGCGGCTCTGGCGGGGGCGGCGCCTTGCGGGCTCGGGCGCCGTCGCGGGGGCACTGGCAGGCCCCCCGGCCATGCGTATGGGCTCGTGGGCCAGTTGGGGGAGTGGTGGCCGCATACTGCCCCCGGCCGGCTGTCCAGAGCCTCAAGGCCGCCCCGCGTGGCCGCTGCTCGAAGCGGCCGACCTCGCCGGAGACCTGTGGTCGGTACCCGCCTACCTGCGGAAGTGCGCTCCCTCGCTCAGCCCCGATGACGTACGGCAGCTGCAGCGCGAGGACGCCCAGGCCTGGACAGTATCCGACCTGCCGCTCCTGGACGCGGCTCGGCAGCGGCTCGGCGACCCGGAGGCGTCACTGCGCAAGCGTCGGCACGAGGCCGCCGTCGCCGACGAACGTGCGCGCAGGGCCGACGTCATCGACAGCCTGCTGCAGAACACCCTGATCGACGAGAGCGAAGGCGCGGTGGGGATGCTGCACGGACAGGACCTGCAGGACACCCTGGTCGACGAGAGCGCACTGCCCGGCACCGAACCGGACCTGCTCGCCGGTCCGTTCGCGCACATCGTCGTGGACGAGGCTCAGGAACTGACCGACGCGGAGTGGCAGATGCTGCTGCTCCGGTGCCCGTCCCGGAGCTTCACCATTGTCGGGGACCGCGCCCAGGCCAGGCACGGGTTCACGGAGTCGTGGCAGGAGCGGCTCGAGCGGATCGGGCTCGACCGGATCAACCTGGCCTCCCTGAGCATCAACTACCGGACGCCGGAAGAGGTCATGGCGGAAGCCGAGCCGGTCATCCGGGCAGTGCTCCCGGACGCCAATGTGCCGACCTCCATCCGCAGCAGCGACGTCCCCGTCGTACACGGATCTGTTTCGGATCTGGACTCGATCCTCGACACGTGGCTCGATGCGCATGCCGAAAGGATCACCTGCGTCATCGGCGATCCCACGTTCCGGGCGACGTCCCGCGTCCGGTCGCTGAACCCGGAGCTGTCGAAGGGGCTGGAGTTCGACCTGGCCGTCCTCATCGACCCAGAGGCGTTCGGCAGGGGTATCGAAGGAGCGGTCGACCGCTATGTCGCGATGACCCGAGCGACCCAGCAACTCGTCATCCTCACGAGCTCCTGACGTCGGCCAGGACAAGGTGATCGCCGCCCGCCGATCATGAGGACCGCCACCGAAGGAGTCTGACTGGGCTTCGCGGCCCGCGCCGGGCCGAGCCAGGCGCCGATGACGATCCGGGGCCGGGCATTACGGTGGGACGCGAAGACCTCGTGCGTGGTGGAGCCCAGACACCTCCACCACGCCGGAGGTCTTCGCCATGCTCAAGACCCGCGCGTGTCAACAACGCTCGTGATCCATACACCTAGTCGTCACGCCCGCCCTGGAAAAGCCGGTCCAGGTGGTAGCCCAGCACCGCGTCGGCGGACTCCGGGCCGCGCTGGCCGACCAGGATGCTGGTGCCAAGTCCCGCCGACATGGCGAGCAGGCTGATCGCCTCCGCACGCGCATCCACATCGGGTCCGATGAGCCCGGCGTCCTTCGCCTTCTGCAGCAGCGCGGCCACGGTGTCCTCGGCGGCATTGGGTTTGTCCATGAAGGGCTGGGCGGCAAGCGCCTTGTCCGTGACGGCCAGTACGGCGTACGAGGTGTAGACGAGATGGAAGGTGCGGCTCTCTTCGTCGGTCGGCAGCGACGCCATCATCAGCGCCTCGATCATCGCGCGCGGCCCCGGGTCGTCCCCGGCGGCCCGTACCCGGTCGGCGACCCGCTCGCCGAATTCGCCGGCCAGGTGTTGCAGGCCATAGAGCAGCAACTTCTCCTTGGTCTGGAAGTAGTACTGCACCAGTCGCAGCGACACCCCCGCCTCCGCCGCCACATCGCGCATCCCCACGGCGTGCAATCCGCGCCGCCCGGCGACCCGGACGAGTGCTTCGGCGATCTCAGTGCGCCGTACATCGTGGTCCACGCGCTTGGGCATGTGCCGGGTCTCCGCTCGTCGCTTCCTCTGCTCTGAAGCCTTGTCAGGCGATCTTCATGATACGGCCGTACCGCCATCATGGTACGGTCGTATCACGAAGAACGGATTCTCCCGGAGGTGGCCCACCGTGCCCGAGACCGCGACCCGCGCCCGCACTCAGCGTGATGTCGGCCGCTACGTGAACGACGCCTTGCGTGACCGCTACTTCGCGGCCTGCGATGCGGTCTACGCCCTGGGACCGGCCGCGCGTGCGGAGATGGACGTGGAGACCCGCTTCGGGACCACGCACGTCTACAGGTACGGCCCGACGGACCCCGCTGCCCAATCCCGCACCCCGGTCGTCCTGCTGCACGGGGCGGGCAGTTGCTCCGCCATGTGGTACCCGAACACCGCCGCGCTCTGTGCCGAACGGCCGGTCTACGCGATCGACACCCCGGGCGATCCGGGCCGCAGCGTGCAGCGCGAACCCATCCACCAACCCGAACAAGCCGCACAGTGGCTGGACGAGACGCTTGCCGGCCTCGGCCTTGACCGCGTCCACCTCGTCGGCTCCTCCTACGGCGGATGGCTCGTTCTGAACCAGGCGCACCGCAGGCCCGGCCGCCTTGCCTCGGTCACTCTGCTCGATCCTGGCGGACTCGAGAAGGTGGGTCTCCGCTTCTTCGTATGGATCTTCGCCAGCCTCTTCGCGACCTTCGCACCCAAGGCGCTACGCCCGCGCCTGGCAGCCTGGCTGGAGCAGCCGGTACTCATCGTGCCCGAGTTGCGCACGATGATCAGGGCCGGCGTCCGCGCCTACCGCATACGCCGCCCGGCTCCGCTTCCTCTCACCGAGGACGAACTGCTCACCATCCGCACTCCCCTCTACCTGCTGCTCGGCAGGCGAAGCCTCCTTGTGCACCCGCAGCGGCAAGTGGAGCGCGTCCCGCGCCTGATATCGGGCGCCCGGGCCGAGATCGTCTCAAACACCGGCCACGGACCGCAGATTGACCACGCAGAGCAGATCAACATCCAGATGCTGGGCTTCCTGGACTCCGTCGGATGACCGCCATCGGTTGAACCGATCGCGGACTCCGCGGGAGCCAGGGCGGGTCGACCACCGGCCTTCGACCGGAGGCATGAAGCAACGCGGCCGTTCGACGACGTCCCGGTCCATGTCATCGAATGGACCGTGCTCGCGAGGGACTACCAGTGCGCGCAATGCGCGGCTCGATCGGGCACAAAACGGGCATGGGGCTTCGTCGGCGCGCATCCTGGATGTATGTCCGAGCAGGACCGGAAGCTCCGTCCGTAACCAGCAGTAGGGAGCCAGCCGTGGCAGGCATACCCCGGGATGTCTGGAAGATGGAACTCGACCGCTCGCACGACCCCCAGCGCGAACCCGGGCCGATCAACCTGCAGCGGTACGCCTTCGTCCCCACCTACGCAGGCATCGCCACGTTCTTCGGGGTGCCGCTGTGCCTCAACCAGGACGACCTGCGCGCCGGCCACGTCGACGTGGCGGTCCTCGGGGCCCCGGTCGACATGGGCCTGGGGCACCGGGGGACAGCCTACGGGCCGCGCGCACTCCGGGGCGACGAACGGATCCTGCCCAACACACCGAAGGCGCTGGTCAACCCCAGCACCCGCATCCGGCCGTTCGACGAGCTCACGGTGGTCGACTACGGTGACGCCGCGGTCGACCCATTCAGCATCGACAACTCCATGGAACCGATCCGCGCACTGGTCCGGGAGATCGCCGAGACCGGCGCGATCCCGATCGTGCTCGGCGGGGACCACTCGATCCTCTGGCCGGACGCCGCGGCCCTGGCCGATGTGTACGGGCCGGGCAAGGTCGGAGTGGTCCACTTTGATGCACACCCGGATTGCCACAACGACTTGTTCGGTCACCTGGTCACGCACGCCACACCGATTCGTCGGTTGATCGAGGACGAGCATGTACCGGGGCGCAACTTCCTCCAGATCGGCCTGCGCAGCGCGATGGCACCCGATGACGAGCTGTTCGGCTGGATGCGCGAGCACGGGATGCGCACGCACTTCATGGCCGAGATCGACCGCCGCGGATTCGATGCCGTCCTGGAGCAGGCCATCGCCGAGGCGCTGGACGGGCCGGAGTACCTGTACGTGTCGCTGGACATCGACGTGTTGGACCCGGCCTTCGCCCCGGGCACCGGCGCCCCGGAGCCGCCGGGTCTGACCAACCGGGAGCTGCTACCGGCCATCCGCCGGATCTGCCACGAGACGCCCGTGGTGGGCATGGAGGTCGTCGAGGTCGTCCCGGATCTGGATCCCGGTTACACCACCACGATGAACGCCCGCCGGGCCATCTTCGAGGCGCTGACCGGTATTGCCATGCGCCGCAAGGGCCTGCCCGGGCCCGCCTACCTGGACCCGGCCGTCTCCGGACCGCCGCCAGGACAAGACACGTAGCGCCTCCTGTGGATGGCCGTGCTCTGAGGAGACAGGTTCAACCTGTTGGCCAGGAGCACGTGCCCACCTTGGGAGGGTCTCGGCGCCGGCCTCGGAAGTCCTGGAGGCAGGCCGTGCCCCGCCGGCCCAGCTCGTCGAGGGCTCCTTCGACCTCAGTGGCCTTCTGCCTGGCTCGCATGTCGTCCTGCAGGCTCATCTTGCCCGGCTCCCAGGTGTTTCCGGCTTGGGCCGCGTCATTGGCGATGGTGACTTGGTGGAGCCGAGGGCGTCCGCGACCACGGGGGCGGGCGTCTCCAGGACGTGCACACGTGCTCGGTTCCCCACCACACAGACCGTTATCAACGATCACGGGGTCGACGCACCACCGCCAACCATGCACGAGCCCGCTAGTCCGATCTGATGATTAAGCAGCCTGCTCCGGCCCGGTGCAGCGAACGACCGGCCGTGAGCAGGTCAAGCTCGCCCTCAGGCTCGCACACGTCCCAGTTCATGCACCGAGGAGCAATCAAATGAGTCCTGAGCACGCGACAGCATTCCGCCGCGGGCAGCCGCCCCGTCGAGGCACGTGGATGACCGGCGGCGCGATCGCATCGCTCGCGCTCGTCCTGGCGGCCGGGATCGTCAGCCCGGCTGCGGCGGCGGCACGCGATAGAGGCGAGGCGGATGTGACTGGCGCAACGGGTACCACGAGGGCCATCCCCATCACTGAAGCACAAGGTCCGGTCGTCTCGGTGCCGGCGCACAGCTCTGTCGCGACCCGGGCTGTCTGCCCAGCCGGCCAGACGGCGGTCTCCGGCGGTTGGATCACCAACGCCCCCGGAGTCGTCCCGGGGGAATCCATTCGGAGCACCACCAACACCAGCAACGACACCTGGTTCGTGATTTTCGACAACCCCGGCAGCTTCGCTGTATTTGCGCAGGCCCGAGCGTATTGCTCGCCCTGATGGCATAGCAGCACGGGCGAAGCGCTTGTCGGGCCCGGGCCTGGAAGCATCAAGTCCGACGAGAGCGGTCGGAACCTTCAGCGGTCGTGTAGGTCGACTGTTCGCTCGGACCGGCGACCACCGGCCCATGTACTCGATGCGGAGGGACCCGCTCAGACGGCCGCGAACGCGTCGACACCTGTGAGCTCGGCCGAGAGCTTCCACAGCCGCGCCGCCTGCCCGGGGTCCGTCGCGTAGGCGCGTACGCCCCCGGTGAGCTCACCCTCGCCCGCGGGCTCCGCGATGTCGCAGTCCTCGCAGTAGACGCCGCCCATGCCCGCCAGCTGCGGGGAGGTCGCCGCCCACACCTGCGTCGCCGCACACTGGCCCGGGGTTTTGAACCCGGCAGCTACCGGGTTGCCGTCCTCGTCGATCCAGCCGGCAGCGAGCATCTCCTCCCTGGGCACGTGGCGCCCCAACTGGGTGGCAATGGCGCCCGGGTGCACCGAAAACGCTCGTACACCGGCGTTCCGGCCGAGCGCATCGAGCTGTACGGAGAACAGGGCGTTGGCGGTCTTCGCCTGCCCGTATGCCTGCCACTTGTCGTAGCCGTGCTCGAACTGCACGTCGTCCCAGTGGATGCCCGAGAACTGGTGGCCGTTGGAGGACACCGTGACGACTCGCGCCCCGCCGCGCGCGATCGTCGGCCAGAGCCGGTTGACGAGCGCGTAGTGGCCGAGGTGGTTGGTCGCGAACTGCGCCTCCCAGCCCGGTCCGACTCGTGTCTCGGGGCAGGCCATGACCCCGGCGTTGTTGATCAACAAGTCGATGCTGCGTCCGGAGGCGATGAAGCGTTCGGCGAAACCGCGGACGCTTTCGAGGTCGGAGAGATCCAGTTCGTCGACCTCCACGCTGTCGATGCCGGCGACCGCCTCCTGGGCGGCCGCGCGGCGCCGGGCGGGCACCACGACATGGGCGCCGGCGCCGGCGAGCGCCCGCGTCGTCTCCAGTCCGATGCCCGAGTAGCCGCCGGTGACGATCGCGAACTTTCCGGGCAGGTCGATCCCGTGCAGAACCTCCTCCGTGGTGCTCCGGGCTCCGAAGCCTGACCCGATCCTGTGCTGAGGAGTTGCCATGCTGCCAAGCTACGAGTGGGAACGCGCTCGAAGTCAAACGCGTGGCCGAGCCCGCGCCGGGTTCACTCCGGCGAGGGGGTGCGCGCTGTCACGCTTCCCGCGTCCTCCGTCTCGTCCTCCCCAAAGAGGAAGAAGTCGGAGGAACCCGAAGTGATGAGCTGGACACCGGAGTTGATGCGGTGGGCGTTGGTGACGACACCGAAGGTCACGTTCGGACAGAGAGAGGTTGCGCGAGACGAAGTAGTCGTCGGAGAGGGCGTGCTCCTCCGGCTTGAGCGGTTGGCGCCACAGTCCAGCGGGCCCCACAGGGCGCTGATGCCGGCGGAGATCGAGGCGAACGCGTTCGCCTGCGAGGAGCCCTGCACGGCCGTCGTGCCGCGCGGCGTCATCACACCGTGGCGAACGTGCCCAGGAAGCGGGCAGGTCGGCCGCGCCCATCGTGGCCAGCGGTCGGTTTGCGGCCTTGGCCAGTCAGTCGCCTGGCCATCGCACGGTGATGAGCCCCCGGATCAGGTGTGCTTCGGCGTGCTGTGGGAGGCGTTCGTGGTCGCGGACGCTGCGGCGGGCGTTCGTCAGCCGACGGGCGGCGGCAGCGGATCACCGCACTCCCGGCAGCACCGCCGGGCCCCTGAGAGACGCCGCGGGGCCCCGGCCGGTCGGATATGAGGAGGAAGTCGCCGTGAACTTCGGTTCCGACCGGGGTGACGAGCCCGCGGTCGGGTGAGAAGGCCGGTGGGCAACGATCGATGCGCTTTCCGCGACACCCGGGGCGCCTCTTTTCCCTGGTCGGCGCAGGCCCGCCCGGACCGCCGAGCAGGCCGCTGGTCACGACCTGGCTGGACGGGCCGCGGTCAACGACCTCGGGTTGCTCCGGGCCGCCGGTGTGAGGGAAGAGGGGAAGGCGGAAGGAAGGCGTCCTCCTCCTCGTCCAACGGCGGCAGTTCGACGGTGTAGCGCGGCTGGAGGAACAGATCGTGGTGCTGCGGCGCAGCTGACGAGCCTGCCGTGTTCTGTATGGGCCGGGCAGGATCGTGGTGGGGAGAGGCAGCAGTCATGCACAACCATCCAGAGTTGAGGGCGGCGCGGATTCAAAGCGGAGTGTCGACCCGTGATGATCGGGATCTGTCTACTCCGCGTGCGCCAGTCCATTAGAACCTATTGGAAGGCGGCAGGACGTCAGCCTGCGATGTGAGGAGCGTTGCGGACGGGAGATCCGGTCGCGCGCGCCGGCGTGGGCGAACCGCGGCGCGGCCGTGGGGCGCTACGGGCGGTGCTCGGGTAGAGTGGTCGCGGCGATCTTCATGATCCAGAAGGCCAGAGTTACCTCAGGAAGCTTCTTCATCACGTACCGGCCCTCAGCGGTGCCATCCACCCCGGTGAGGAATTCCGACTGTCCCAAAGCGCCCTCCTGGTTGACCGTCGGCGCTTCATCGCGCGGGGCGGCGAGCGACATGTTGTGTGACGGCGGTGAACGGCATCAGGCGCCCAGCTAGCTACGACCGCGCCTGCGCGCCGGCCTCTCTCCACGCCCTTCGTCTACGCAACATAGGCGGTCTACATCGATGTAGACGAAACGACACGCCGGACGCGCATCGGCCCCGCCGCGCGCCCGCACGGGCCTGGCGGGATCCGACCGGCGTTCAGGGCGCCACGGGTTCGGCACCGGTCAGGGACCGGTCGAGGAGCCGCGGGTCATAAGCGTGCTCCCAGTGCTCGACGATCCGGCCGTCCCTGAAGCGCCACAGCCCGCAGAAGGGCATCGCGATGTCCCGGCGGTCGCGATGTGCTCGCAGTATCCCGAGCACCGCTCCGAATTCGTCGTTGGCCGTGATGTGCTCCACGTCCATGACCAGGGTGTGGCCTGTCAGGCGGATGAGGTCGCGTTCATGCGCCAGGACAGCTTCCTTGCCCTGTACCTTCGACGGCCGGCCGACGATCCCGCGCTGCGCGGTGTGCAGCACCACGTCGTCGTCGACGTAGTCGGCTATGCGCGAAAGGTCTGCGTATACGGAGCGCAGAACGGTGGCATTGGGGTGCACGTGTGAGGTGTCCATGAGTCCTCCGTCGTCGCGTGGTTGACGCTCACCGCACCGGCACGGGGGTGGTGTCGGCGGACCGGCAGCGGTCGACCTCGTAGGTGATGGTCTTCCAGTCGCTGTCGCTCAGCCGGATGTCGGCCGCGCGCATGTTGTCTTCCAGGTGGGTGAGAGAAGTGGTGCCCGGGATCAGCAGGGTGGCCGGTGAGCGGTGCAGCAGCCAGGCCAGGGCGAGCTGCGAGGCCGTCACGCCGTACCGCGCGGCGATCGGGGTGAGCAGTCCGTCAGGCCCGACGAGCTCTCCGTGCCCCATGGGAAACCAGGAGATGAAGGCGATACCGTGCTCCTCCGCGTAGCGCAGGGCGTCTTCACCGACGCGATCGGCGATGTTGTAGCGGTTCTCCACTGCGACGAGGGCCGCGGTCTCGCGTGCCTGCTCCAGTTGCTCCACAGTGACTCCGGGCTGTCCGGAAATACCGATGTGGCGGATCTTTCCCTGCTCCTGGAGCCTGACCAGTTCTCCGAGCTGGTCGGCCAGCGGGACGGCCGGATCGATGCTGTGCAGCTGGTACAGGTCGATGCGCTCCACGCCGAGGTTGCGCAAACTCATCTCGACCTGCTGGCGAAGGTATTCCGGACGGCCCAGAGGGACGATGTACAACTCGCCCTCGTCGGGCCAGTCATCCGGCCCGGAGCGCAGCATGCCGCCCTTCGTGGAGATCACCAGTTCTTCGGGGTAGGGATGCAGGGCTTCACGGATGATGCGTTCGTTGTCGCCGGGCCCATAGGCATCGGCGGTGTCGATGAAGGTGACACCCAGGTCCACGGCACGACGGAGCACAGCGATGGCGTTGTCGGGCTCCTCGGGTGGCCCCCACATACCGGGGCCGGTGAGGTGCATCGCGCCGAAGCCGAGGCGGTTGATCGTCAGGTCGCCGCCGATGGTCAGCTGCTTGGAACTCTCCGGGGGTGCTGGGCGCATCATGTGGTGGTCCTTCCAGGCCGGACAGCGCAACGGGCAGGGGCAGGCAGCGTGGGCGTACCACGGTTGGTCCGCATGCCGAGTCAGATCCCGACGTGCCGCCGGTCCCCGGCGATCAGACGGCCTCGTTATCGGCGCCTTCGCCGTCCATCAGCGGCATGGAGCGCACAGGACGGCTGCGCAGGCCGAACGAGTCCACCGTCCACTTCAACCGACCCGCTTGCCCACGACCAGCCGCAATGCTCCGAACGGGTGACTCTCGCGTCGCATGCGAACCGTGCCGCGGTCGGCATGCAGGGGACACCCGCCTGGCGTAGCGTTGTGGTTCGGCAGCCAAGCACGTCGTGGACGCGATCCAGGCGTATGGCGAGAGCTCTGCTCTCGACGGTCGACCTCTCCGCACCGTCTCAGGAATGTCGGCCTCAACTCCGCCGGACCCACTGGGCACTCTTCAGCCCGCCGCGCGCACAAAGCCGCGGCGCATGTCACCTGGCGATGACCCAAATCCGGCCAAGGCTGCGCCGTATGACCATCAGACGCTGGGAGGAGATCCATGACGGTTCTGTGCAAACCGGCAGTGACGGTGCCCGACCACGTGATCACCAACGAGGAAACCCTCGAACTGGCAACGCGATTGCATAGCACCCATCCACAACTCCCCCTGATCCTCAGTCTGATCGCGCACACCGGGGTGCGGAAGCGACATCTGATCCAGCCGGTAGAAGAGGTGCTGCGGCACCCGGGGTTCGATGCACGCAGCGCCGTCTACGAAGCCGAATCCAAGGCCCGCGTGCCGGCTGTTGTGCGCAAGGCGCTGGATCACGCGCAACTCGAGCCACAGGAGATCGACCTGATCGTCTACGTCTCCTGCACAGGCTTCATGATGCCGTCGTTGACCGCATGGCTGATCAACACGATGGGTTTCCGCTCCGAGACACGGCAGCTGCCCATCGCACAACTCGGATGCGCCGGGGGCGGTGCGGCCGTCAACCGTGCCCACGACTTCTGCACGGCGTATCCCGACGCCAACGTTCTCGTCGTCGCATGCGAGTTCTGCTCGTTGTGCTACCAGCCCAGCGACCTGAGCGTGGGATCGCTGCTGTCCAACGGCCTGTTCGGCGACGGGATTGCCGCTGTGGCGGTCCGAGGCAACGGTGGCACCGGCGTCCGACTGGAAATCAACGGCTCGTACCTCATCCCTCACACCGAGGACTGGATCTCCTACGCGGTCCGGCCGACGGGGTTCCACTTCCAGCTCGACAAGCGCGTGCCCGGGACGATGGAGCCGCTCGCCCCGGCGCTGCGTGCCGTTGCCGAACAGAATCAGTGGAACGCCTCCAAGCTGGACTTCTACATCATCCACGCGGGCGGTCCGCGGATCCTGGACGACCTGAGCCGCTTCCTCGACGTACACCCCGAGGCGTTCCGCTTCAGTCGCGCCACGCTCACCGAGTACGGCAACATCGCCAGTGCTGTGGTGCTCGATGCCCTGGGCCGGATGTTCGACGAGGCATCAGCTCTCGAGGGGCAAAGAGGGCTGCTGGCCGGTTTCGGGCCCGGCATCACCGCCGAGATGAGTCTCGGCACCTGGACCGGCTAGGAGCATGGGTCGGCAGTCGAAGCTGCGTCGCTCCGATCGAGCAGCAGCACACCGCGGTCCCTGGTCAATTGGTCATCGCCCGGCCAAAGGGCTGTCCCGCAGCTGCTCGCTCCGTGGGCTGATGGCATGATCGCGGCGTGAACAGCTATCCAGCACAGCCCCTTCCGGGGAAGTACGTCCTGTTTGATGTCGACGGTACGCTGATCGACGCCGTGGACAACCAGCGCCGGGTCTGGACAACGTGGGCGGCGCGACACGGACTGGACCCGGATGAGGTGTATCGACTGGCGCTACGAACGCGGCCCATGGAGACGTTCGCGGCCGTTGCCCCGGATCGGGATCCGCGAGAGTGTCTGGCTGCGCTGCATGAACTGGAGGATGAGGACGTCCGCTCCGGCGTCTATACGGCGTTCGAAGGCGCGTCGGAGCTGCTCTCCGCCCTGCCGTCGGGGCGCTGGGGGCTGGTGACTTCGAACTACGAACACCGGGTGCGCGGGCGATTCGTCCGCACAGGTCTGCCCGTTCCGGACGTCCTCGTGGATGCCGCTGCCGTCGAGGAGGGCAAGCCCTCGCCGGTCCCTTATCTGCTGGCCGCGAAGTGCCTCGGTGCCGCGCCGGAGGAATGTCTGGTTGTTGAGGACGCGCCTTCGGGGGTGACGTCCGGGCTGCGTGCCGGCATGACGGTGTGGGGAGTCAATGCTCCTGTCGCGGTGGATGGCGTGCACCGCCACTTCGAGAGTCTGAGCGAGGCAGTGCCTGCAATCCTCGCTTTCGTGTCCGGAACACCCAAGGACTCCGTGGCCTGAGCGTTTCCCCTCCCGGGGCCCGCCGGGGGCCAGCCGCGCTTGCGCCCAGCACGTGCAAAGCCCGCCTGAGCGCCTGTGGATGCGGCCCCTGCGTGACGTGGATGCGGCCGACATGGTCACGAGCGTCTTCACGCTCCTGATGCTGCCCACGCTCTTCTCACAGAGCGAGCGCTGGTCCGCCACCGTCAACCACGCGATGCCGGTCACCGCCTGGAAGCGCCTGGTCCAGAACTGGTCCCCGGATCCCGGCTCCCTCGCCTACACCGCCACCGTCCCCGGCTCCTGGATCGTGTACACACTCTGGCCGCTGATCGCAGTCGCACTCGCAGTGGTCGTCGTGCGACGCCGCGACGTGTGAACCTGCCTCCAGGGCGCGCATATCGCGCTCTGGAGACACATGTGTCCCCTCTCAATGGATCTTGCTTCGCGACAATTCCCTCACCGGCAGCGACGCGAGGTCCGGTGAGACGGTGTCAGGCGGGTGTCTCACGATCTCCCGTTCCCGGGCATCGGATCAGAGCGGTCGTCTCAGTTCATCGTGCTTCCAGCAGCTCAGCCGACGGCTGAAACCCGGCCCGTCGGTGGAGAGGGGCGCTGCGCTCAGACGGCCGGACGATGAGGACGTCCATGCCTGGCCGGCGCGGCCAACTAGAGGCAATACCGGTGATTTAGGTTGTCTTCCGGCGGGTCGGTCTGGCCTTGGTCGGCCCGACCAGGGTCACGCGGGGAGTGTCCGGCCGGGGCGGATTGTGGTGCTCGGCGCGTTTGAGCTTCCAGTTGGACATCTTGCGTTTGATGACGCGGGGGCTGGAGCGCAACCGCCGGGGTGCCAAGAGCCGTTCGCGGATCTCATGCAGGGCCGTGACCAGTGCCCGGGCCAGCCGGGAGGGGGAAAATGCCGCCTGGTCGGTGACGTGGCGGCGGACGACGCGCAGGGTGCGGGTGAAGGAAATCCGGTCCGGGTCCTGCTCGGATTGCTGTGCGGCCTGGTGCATTAGGTCTCGCAGTGCGTGGTGCACCAGCAGGAAGGCGAAGATCTCCTGCTCGGCGCCGCGGGGGTGCTGGGAGCGTAGGACGAGGCGGGGGCCTCCGAGATGAGTCTTGATCTCATCCAGCGTGCTCTCGATCTCCCATCGCTGGGCGTACAGCGCGGCCAGCGAGGCGGCAGGGCCGGCTTTCGGGTCGAGGATGGTGGTGATCAGCCGGTACACCGTGTCGCTGCCGTCGCGGCCGAGCGTGTACTCGATTACCCGGACCCGGGCCGGGTCCGCGCGACGGTTCTTGTCCCGGGCCGCAACAATCTCCGAGAGGTAGGAGCCGTCCTCCAGCAGGGCCCGGACGGGGAGTACGGCGTCGTTCCTGACCCGCCACAGCAGGTCGGCGCCGGTTGCGGCGGCGGCCCGCCACAGGTCGAAGCCGCGAAAGCCCCGGTCGGCCAGCAGTAGCATGCCCGGCGTCAGTGAGCTGAACAGGCGCTGGGCCAGCTCGGTTTCATGGACAGCCAGCGGTCCCGCCTCCGCCGCGAAGACAGCGTGGGTGCCGCACTCGGCCAGCGCGGCCACCCTCACCTGCGGATAGGCGCTCTTCTCCTGTCCGCGGCTGACTCCCGGGCGGCCGAAGAAGGCGGCATTGGCCTCGGTGTCCGGCACGTCGAAGGTGGTGCCGTCCACCGCGACCAGCCGCCACCCCCGATACCAGGCCCCGCTCGTGTCCTCGGTCGCCACCGGCCGGCACACCCGGGCAAACAGTGCCTTTAGCGGCTCCGGGCCCAGTCGCAGACGGGCCCGGCCGATCGCCGCGGTGGTCGGCACCTGCCAGGTCCCCTTCCACCGGCCCATCCGCTCCAGTCCGTGCGTCAGGAGTCGGGCGACCTCCTCATAGCCCTGCCCGGAGAACAGACACATCGCCAGCACGAAATAGACCACCACCCGGGCGGGCAGCAGCCGTTGGCGCTGCTCGACCCGGCCACATCCCGCGACCACCTCATCCACCAACTCCGGCGGAAACGCGCGGGTCAGCACCCCAATCGCGATCCGATCCGAAAATCGGTCATCCGACGACGACTTCACCTGTCCGGGCCTTGGCACACCACACCCAACGACCCGAAAACCCCAAAGTCACCGGTATTGCAACTAGAGGAGCGTCGCCGTGATTCCGGAGAGGATGAGATCGAGGCCGGCGAGGAATTCGGTGCGGTCGTCGTGCTCGCGGAGTCGGTCGGCGGCGCTCCGGATGAAGGCGTATTCGTCAGGGTCGAGCTCGGCCCAGGCGACCGACACGTTGTCGAGGAACTCGGCCCGCGTGGCGCCCGGCTCATGTGCGCGGGCGTTCGCGGCGTTCTGTCCGCCCACGCCGAGGATGTAGTTGAACAACGCGGAAGCCGACGTGAACTCGGCGCTGGGAGGGACCCCGAGCGCGCGGACCAGCCGCCCGATCCTTTCGAAGACCCGCAGCATCGCCGACTGCCACGGGGCACGGGCAAGCTGCGTCCCGACCCACGGGTGGGCGTCGATCGCGTCGAACACGCCGAGCGCGAGGGCACGAACCGCTTCCTGCGGTGTTGCGTCGGCGCTGCTGAGGGACATGGCGTCGGCGACGACGGCATCCGTCGCGGCACCGAGCACTTCGTCCTTGCCGGTGATGTGCCAGTAGATGGCTCCGGGCCCGGTGGCGAGGCGTTCGGCCAGGGCCCGGAACGTGAGTCCTCTCTCGCCCGACGCGTCGAGGAGTTCGACCGCTGCCTGGACGATGAGCTCCCGGGAGAGAGGTTCCTCGCGCCGCTCCGAGCGCCGGGTCCTGGTTTCCATGGGCCCATCCTCACACACCTGGAACACCGTTCCAGCTTGACAGTTCCATTCTCTTCTGGAATGACATTCCAGAAGGTCCGGGCCGTCGCCTGGGCGCTGTCCCATCGGAGGAACCACCATCACCACCCCAGTTACGATCATCGGCGCAGGTCTCGGAGGCCTCACGCTCGCCCGGGTCCTCCACGCCCACGGCATCCCGGCAACGATCTACGAGGCCGAGACGACACCGCCGCCCGCACACAGGGCGGCATACTCGACATCCACGACTACAACGGGCAGCCGGCCCTCAAGGCGGCCGGCCTGTTCGAGGAGTTCCTCGGACTCATCCACAAGGGCGGCGAGGCGTCACGGGTCCTCGACAAGGACGGGACCGTCCTGCTCGACGAGCCCGACGACGGTACAGGCGGCCGCCCCGAGGTCCACCGCGGCGACCTGCGCCGGATCCTGCTCGACTCGCTGCCGGTTGGCACGATCGCCTGGGGGCACAAGCCGCCGCAGTCCGCCCCCTCAGCGACGGCCGCCACGAGGTGGCGTTCTCGGACGGATCGAGCGTGACGACCGGCCTGTTGGTCGGAGCGGGCGGCGCGTGGTCGCGGATCCGTCCGCTGCTTTCCGACGCGAAGCCCGAGTACGTCGGCACATCCTTCATCGAGACGTACCTATTCGAAGCCGACACCCGCCACCCTGCCGGCGCGCGGGCAGTCGGCGGTGGAGCCCTGTTCGCGCTCGCACCCGGCAAGGGAATCCTCGCCCACCGCGAGCCCGGCGGCGTCCTGCACACCTACGTGGCACTCGGCAAGCCACAGGCGTGGATCACCGGCATCGACTTCACCGACGCGCGCGCGGCCGCTGCCCGGGTCGCCGAGGAGTTCGCAGGCTGGGCCCCGGAACTCACCGCCCTGATCACGGACGGCGAGACCCCGCCCAACCCGCGCACCATCAACGCCCTGCCCATCGGCCACCGGTGGAACCGCGTGCCCGGGGTGACGCTGCTGGGCGTCGCCGCCCACTTGATGTCGCCCTTCGCCGGAGAGGGCGCCAACCTCGCCATGTACGACGGCGCCGAACTCGGGAATGCCATCGCCGCCCACCCCGAGGACATCGAGGCCACGCTCACGGCCTACGAGAACGCCCTGTTCCCTCGCAGCGCAGCCGCTGCCACCGAGGCCGCACGCAACCACAAGATCTGCTTCGGCACCAACGCCCCGCACAGCCTCGTCAACCTCCTCACCGGCGACGAGCAGGCCGAATGAGCAACGACCGCCTGCCAAGGCGGCTTCGACACCGAACAGTCCACAGAGAAGGAGAGGCGCACCATGCGCGCAGTGATGATCCACAAGGCGGACGGACCCGACGCCATCACCGTCGGTGAACGCCCGGTTCGCCAGCCCGGGCCCGGCGAAGTCCTCCTCCGGGTCCGCGCCGCCGCGGTGAACCCGGCGGACATCGTGATGTGGCGGACCCTCGGCGGCGGCTCCGTCCAGCCGCCGTTCACCGCAGGCATGGACGCGGCCGGCGTCGCCGAGGCCGTCGGCCCCGGCGTCGACCACATCGCAGCCGGGCAGCGGGCCATGGCCGCAGTGTTCCCCCGCCGCCCCGAGGGCGGGGCCCAGGCCGAACTCGTTGTCGTCCCGGCAGCCTCGGTCGTCCCGATCCCCGAAGCTCTCGACTCCGTCGCAGCCTCGACGCTGCCGATGAACGGGCTCACCGCCCTCGAAGGACTGCACGCACTCGGCCTCCCGCCCCGCGCGACGCTCGCCATCACCGGCGGCGCAGGCCTGCTGGCCTCCTATGCGATCCCGCTCGCCAAGCAGGCCGGGCTGCGGGTGATCGCTGACGCGGCCCCGCAGGACGCCGACCTCGTCGCCTCCTTCGGAACTGATGTCGTCGTCCCCCGCGGAGACGGGTTCAACCAGGCCGTGCGCCAGGCCGCCCCCGGCGGGGCCGACGGACTCCTGGACACTGCAGCGCTCACCGAGGCGGTGGTGCCCGCGATCCGCGACCGCGGCGTCGTCGCCGTCGTCCGCGGCTGGAACGGCCCCGGACCCGAGCGCGGGATCCAGGTGAGCCGCGTGAGTGTCGGGAACGCCCTTCAGAACACGGACTGGCTCCGGCAGCTCGCCGACCACGCCGCCGCGGGACGCATCCGACTGCGGGTGGCCGGTGTCCACGCACCCGAAGCAGCCCTGGACGGCTACCTGCGCATGGAGGCAGGCGGCCTCCGCGGTCGGACCGTGATCGCTTTCTGACCCTCCGATCCGGCAATGGTCAGCCAACGCCGGGAAGTTGGACCAGGTTCCTGAGAAGCTGTGTCACATCCTTTTTTCGCAGGTCACGGAGGCGTGAAGGATGTAGTGATCCCGCTTGCCGTTCGGTTGGGCGTCGATGGTCGCCGTTCCGAACGGCAGCGGCAGCGCGCTGGTCTTCAGGCGGCTGCGAGAGTGGCTGGCAACGCCTCGGTCTGGCGGCGGGGGCGGGCCGGGCGGCGGGACATGAGAGTGATGAACGCCCACTGGATATGGGATTCGGCATGGGCCATCAGACGTTCGTAGTCCCTCGCGTTGCGCCGGGCCCGCATCGTCCACGAGTTACTCCGTTCCACCATCTACCTCTTCGGCAGCAGAACGAAGCCCTTGGCGTCCTTGGGGCGGGGGACTACCTTGATCGTGATGCCCAGGGTGTCCCGGGCCCAGGTGCTGAACTCCTCGCCTCCGTAGCCGTTGTCCGACCAGACCAGGACGATTTCGGGGTGTTCGGCGTGGAGGCGGGTGAGCAGGATGCGGGCCGCGTCGCGGTCGGGGACGTCGGCGGGTGTGACGAGCAGGCCGTCCTGGGCAACGATGAGATGTCGCTTCCTGCCGTTGATGCTTGTTCGCGTCGTATCCGCGCGTCGCGTTCGACACGGTCTCATCGCCACCCAGTCCCGCCCTAGCTTGACCAGCTCGTCGTAACGATCCCGGGTCACACTTCCCACCACCAGCACAGGCTAAGAGGGTGTCTCACGTGGCAAGTTTCGCGAGCTTCTTGTAGCAGGTCAGGGCGGCGGCCATGGCCAGGCCTCGGCTCTGCCAGTCGTTGCGGACCACGTACGGGATCTTGAGACCACGAGCAGCCCATGGCAGGCTCATGCTGCATGATCGATGAATTCGCGAAAGACAACCTGCACGGGAGACTGCGGCGGGACCGCAAGGCGCTGCTCTGGAAACTCGACGGCTTGTCCGAATACGACGCCCGCCGACCTTTGACAGCGACCGGGACCAACCTCCTCGGCCTGGTCAAACACGTGGCCACCGTCGAGGCCAGGTACTTCGGCGAGGTCTTCGACCGCCCTTCCCCGGAACCACTGCCCCGGTGGCAGGACTCCAACGGCAGCGATCTGTGGGCGACCGAGGACGAGACCCGCGATCAGATCATCGGGTTCTACCGGCGCACGTGGGAACACTCGGACGCGACGATCAACGAGCTTCCCCTCGACGCCCCCGGCCACGTGCCGTGGTGGCCGGAGCCTTATGCCGACACGAACCTGTTCGCCATCATGGTCCATGTCCTCGGCGAGTCCATCCGGCATGCCGGGCACGCCGATATCCTGCGCGAGGGCCTCGACGGCCGGACCGGGTTGCGCGCCGAACACGAGAAGCAGATCGACGAGGAAGCCCGTGCAGCCTACTGCGCGAAGATCGAGCAGGCCGCCAGGTCGGCCGCACCAATCAAGGCTTAGAGGTTGTCTCACGTGACTTGATGTTCGTGCGGCATGATGCCGGTCGTGGGTGCTGATCCATCGAAGCGTCTGGTTCCTGATGAACTCTGGGAGCCGGCCGCCCCGTTGCCGCCGTCGTTCGCTGCTCGTCCGCAAGGTGGTGGGACCGCTCCGTGTGACGAGCGGGCCGTGTTCACGGCAGTGGTGTACGCGCTGACCAGCGGCTGTGCCTGGCGGCATCTGCCGCCGACGTTGGGCACGTCGCCCACCACCGCGCATCGCCGCTTCACGGTATGGACCGAGGCCGGCCTGTGGCGTCGGCTGCACCGGGCGGTGCTGGACGAACTCGGGGCCCGGGGCGACTACGAAACCCTCCCCGCCCGCTCCGAAGCCATGATCCACCTGGCCATGACCGAACTCATGGCCCGCCGTCTCACCGGCGAGAACACCATCTCCTGGCGCAACCCGACACCACTGGATGAAAGCCCCACTCCGGGATGAAACAACGGGAGAAAACGACCTCTGACGGCGGCGCAGGGATGGGCGCTGCGCGGCAGCAGCCCGCGCGCGGGCGCCTGCAAGGCTGGCCTACGCGACGTCGTCGCCGACCTCCGTCGGCATCGAATCGGCTGGAAGGCGACATCCTCGAGCCAGTTCCGATCTGTGTTCGAGGTCCTGATGGAACACCCATGCTGACGCTCCGTTGAGCTGTCTGGCATGTCAACTCGAAGATCCAGTAGCCGCGTTGAGGATCCATTGCCGCCAATGACCGGCCCTGGGCTCCTTCCACGGGACCGTAGGGCTCAGCCGCCCCGCCACAGACACAGCGATCCGACTCGAAGAGGCCACGCGGTGGCAGGGCTGTTCCTATGCTGCGGCAATGGACTGGACAGGTGTGGTCGCGGTGGCGTTGGGCGGGGCGATCGGCGTGGGCAGCACCCTGGCCACGGACCGGGTCCGCTGGCGCAGGGACAGCGTGGCCCAGGACCGAGAAACGCTGCGGTCGGTATACGTCCAGTACTTAGAGGCATTGGCCCAGGCACGGGATGTCATATCCCATGCGAGCCGTGAGGTGCACCGGTCGGCGGAGGAGCGGGCGCAGATGGCCTGGACGGTCACTCGGGACCACGGGGTTTATGCAAGGCAGTACGCGCTCGAACTGATTGCACCCATCGAGGTCGTGGAGAGAACCAAGGGTGTCGCTGACAGGCTCGTTACCTACCGAGACGCGGTCGTGCAGGGCGAGACGTGGAGTGATGCCGGCTGTACGGAGGCACGACGTGCGCTGCGGGAGGCCCGGCACGCTTTGATGGACGCCATGCGCACCACCCTCGCCCGGCCGCATTAAGGGCACGCGACAAGCGGTGGATCAAGCCGCTCTCTGCGGGGCCTCCGGGCTGATCCACCAAGGCGCGGCCGGGTCGTGTTCCGGTGGGCCGGAGAAGCATCCCTCACCCTCGTCCTGGACGTACGGCTACCACCGGCCGGCTTTGGCACCGGCCTTCGTTTGCAGCATTCCCGACAGCGCAGGGGATTCCCGACACGCAGGGCGCAGGCCGCTCTGGCTCGCGGAACCCCTGAAGGCAGCGCAGTTGCCCTGAGCTGAGAAACCGAACCGGCACCGGGTAACTACGAACAACCCGGCCAGGCAGTGGGGTTGCCGCCGAGGCGCTTGGCAGCAGCAGATCCTCAGGGCCGGTGAGGTCGGACGCGATGAGCCGCGGTGATCCGCGGTACATTCAGGTCGGCTCTTCCCGGGCCGCGGGGTCCCGGCGAGGTTCGCACGCCGAAGGTGCCGGCACCGGTGTCCCGCGAACAGCAGCGCGCCGACGGCGGTGACCATGATCGCCACGCGCTGGGCGATGAGTTTTTTTCGGTAGCTCCGGTGTGCCGCCGGCCGCCGATTCGCTCTCCTTGCCGACTGGTGGGCCCGCGTCGGCGTTCGATCCGACGCCGGTGGCGTTCGTCGGCGGCCCGGGGTGTGCGGAAACGGTGCCGAGGTCGTCCCGGGTTCCCCAGGACGGCAGTGCGGCGGGGCGTTTGCCCGCCCCATCGGTTCCGCACTCCGTCCTTTCTTCGATTTACGCCCCCTGATTCGGCTTCGGGGGCGGATTATGGACGAATTGCAGATGACTCGGCTGCCATATATTTTTTCCGCTCCGGGTGTGCGATGGGGGTGCGGTAGAGGGGCTTGTCAGGGGAAGAAATGCAGAAGAAACTGTTAACGGGACGTTGCTTTCCGATCTCCGCCTAACCGGCTTGAGAATCGGCTCACAATCACCTGCAAACGTCCGCACCGGAGCTTACCCCGGTGCCTGTGCCGGCCCTCACCCCCGAAGGGAGGTTCTCAGTGAACGTGAAAGCCCGCATGACGATCCAGGGCGCCATGAACCTGACCTGGATGCGCGTCCAGGTGATCGTCGTCGTCCTCGTGTTTGTCCTGCTGTGTGTCAACGATGGCCTTGCGCCCCTGGCCGCAGTGCTGACCAGGTAGTTCCAAGAATCACGGGGGGTCGTCCGTAGCAGCGGGCGGCCCCCTTTGAGCTGCGTGGACGCGGGTCTGACACGTACCACGTACCGCGTGAGATCACTCTTGCCGTGTGATCGAACCGGCAACCTCTGGTCTTTTGTTTACTCGGTAAGCATAGCGACTCATCTTGCCTCAAGAGAACCCATGCGGCGGAGATTTTTGTGAAACCGATCGGTAGGAACGGCTCGGACGGTTGAGGTTGGAGAATTTGAAGGAACCTTGCACATCTCTCGTTTTCGATCTCCGTGGGAGCGCTTGCACGATCGACTTCGGATCGCGATGGAAGTATGGCGGATAAATTGAATTCTGGTGGGCGCCTCAGTGCGGGACGGCCTTCATTATGAAGCCGATAGGTCATTACGGCGGCAGGCCGGTGGGGAATGTACACGGCTCAGAGCACCAGCACCCGTTGGAAATGGACCCGGTCGTCGTCCTCGGGACGTGTCACGGTCTTGCCCAGCACCTCCACCCAGGCATGGAATCGGTAAGGATCACCGGCACTGCCGAGACACCAATCGGCTGTGAGCCCTGCCAGGGCGAGGCCGAGCACAGTGCCCAGCGAGTCCTCCAGGCAGGCGACTCGCCCCGGGTAGCGGTTACCGGCTCGGCGGACGGCTGCGAGCATCACCTCGGCCTGGTGCATCGTGGCCGGTCGACGGCCCCGGCGCTGCTTGAGCACGTCGACGGTATGCACGGAGACGCGGAAGGGGAGCCGTAGCAGACACAGTGCGAGGAGCAGTCCGAGCAACCCAGCCGCGCTTGACCGCCGGACGGTGCCGGCTGGCTTGGCGAAGACCGGCTCCCCACTTGTGCTCTTGGCGGCTTCGAGCCGCAGGTCCGGGCCGGCCGGGGCGAGTTCTCCGCACGGGTTCACCAGGCCGCGCTCGACCAGATCGCCGGCCACCCTTTCGGCGTCGAGCCGCACGCGGTCGTAGCGCACACGGGGGAAGCGGTCAGCCACCGTTCGCACGGCGAAGTCGAAATCACCGGTGCGGTGCCACTCCTCCCAGAGCGTGCGAGCGGTGCCGTTCATCGCGTACCACTGACCGGACCGGGTGTTGAAGAGCACCGTCCCCCCGTGGGAGGTGTCGCCGAGATGGACATGCTTGGGGATCTGGAAACCGGTCATGAGGTGCCTTTTCTACGGCGGGTCGGCAGGTCGGCGGGTGTCAGTGCCATGGTGCGCTTCGCAGCCACAACTCGACGCCGAGAAGCCGGTTCAGCGCCGGAAAGGGGGCGCGCAGCCCCATCAGCGCGCGGTTCAGTGAGGCCGCGACCGCGTCCGGATCAATGACACCGAAGCCGGCCAGGTGCGAGGTGTCGAGGACTTCGCGCAGCGCTGTGGAGGCGAGGCGGATGCCCTGATAGTCCTCATCCGAGTAGTCACCCTTGGTCCGGCGGGTCAGTACGGGGGTGGGGACTGCGCCCGACAGCGCTGCGCCGAGCAGTGGTTTGAAGAGGGGGGGATCAGCGCGCAGGTGTGCGGGCAGCCGCAAACACGCCCGGATGACGTCATTGTCGAGGAACGGGGCCTGTGGCCAGATCCCGAAATCCGCCGCAATGTGGTCGAGTTGACGTTGCGCGGAGGCCGAGGTGCGCAACTCGTGCCGTGTCGTGTGCAGGTCCGGCTGCGTACTCAAGGGCTCGGCATCGCTCGAGATTCGCGAGCGGGCCAGTTGCGAGAGCTCCCGCCGTGAAGAGTTGGTGAGCCAGGTGACCTCCGGGCCTGGGGCGAGCCACCAGCTCACCGTGTCCAGCCAATGAGGGTCGGGTGCTTCCGGCCGCTCCAGAAGGTTCGCGGTACGGCGTAGTGCTGTCGCCAGCGGTGTGCGCGCCAGGCGGACCGCGCTGCCCATGACTTTGAGAGGCGATGCATGGCGCGACCGTGCGAGAACGTGGCTGTGCCGACCGAGCGTACGCAAGCCGCCGGGCCGCGCAAGGCCGGCCAGGTAGGAGGGCGGTGCCGAGAGGAGCGCGTCGCCGCCCTCGCCGCCGAGGTGGACGTCTCCGCCGTGCTGTGCAATGCGCTGAAGGCGCAGCCGAGTGCGAGCCGTCCCCACCGCCGCGGGGTCGGGTTCGCCGTTGCGCCCCGCGCCTTCCATCCCCTGGTAGGGCAAGGTACCGGGGGTGCCGGTGACCACCTCCAGACGAAGCCGTTCATCGAGCCGCGCGTACCGGCGTGCGTAGTCCAGGTCGTCACACGCCACCCCCGCCCGGTGGTAGGTGAACACGGGTAAGGGTTCTGTTCCACGGTCGAGCGCCAGAAAGGCGAGCGAAGTGGAATCCAGGCCGCCGCTGAAATCGGCCGTGAGCGTCCCGGCGCGGGCAGCACGCCGCCCCACTGACTCAACGAGTGCCCCTCTCAGCGCCTCGGCCCTCTCTGCGAGAGAAGCGTCCGCGTCGGGCAGGAGCGTCTCGTACTCCCACTGGGTGCACTTGCCCTCCGCGGTGATCCGAAGGGCCTGGCCTGCGCCGAGCTGCTCGACACCGGCCACCACCGATCTGTTTCCGGGCAGCAGGGGTACACCAGGACAGAAGACCTGCGCCGCAAGGACCTGAAGGTCCGGCCGGCATCCGCCGCCGGCTGCGCCGGCGACTGTCGTCGGCCGTGAGCCGATCCAGGTGCGACCGGGGCGGCGACGGAAGTACAGCGGGTACTGCCCGGCCAGATCTGCGAAGGCCGTGAGGTCGCCCGGGCGCACCACAAGACACAGGTAGCTGCCGGTCCACCGGGTCAGGGAAGCCAGCCGGTCCGTGGCGAGCGCACGCTGAGCGTCTTGTCTGAACTCCCGCTCCTCGGCGAGACACTGACCCACCGTGATGACAGAGCCTTCAGCGCACTGGAAGCTGCGCAGTTCACCTTCCCTCCACCGGCCCACGGCGCGCAGAGCCGAGCCGAGAGGGGACACGAGGTCCGCTTCCCCCGTGACCAGGGTGGGCGAGCCGGGCAGGGGCGGGAAGACGCCGGTGAACTCCGGATGGCACCGCCGGTCAATGCCGTTGTCAGCGGCGTTGGGAGCGCTCATTCGACCTCCCGTGAGGAGGAGCAATCACCCAGCTCACCAGTAATAGTGAGAGTTGGCGTCGGCGTTCCCGCTACTGGAGCTTCCGAGGGTCACCTCCCGCACATGACCGAGATCCACCACCGCCGGTGGATCGTAGGCGTCGCGATGGCGGTCAGCTGCGTCGAGGCCCGCAGGGGCAGAAGCATCGGAAACGGACGGTCGGGGCGACCGGTTGGCGTGTTTTCTCAAGAAAGGCATATACCCACCCGGAGTCGGTCCTAAAGGCACAGGTAATCGCATCCACCGAACATGATTGGTCAGCGTCAGGTATTCGACTTTAGCCGCCAACGAGGCTGTGGGGCCCCAGGACGCCATATATCGGCCGCTCACAATGACAGGAGGCGGCAGCGGCTGTCTACGTGGGTCAGCCGCTGGTTGACGCGCCGAGGAGCGGCCGGCACGCGTGTACTTTCAGGCGCCTGTGCCAAATTGCAGCTCTGCGCGGACAATCGGAGCTTCCACGGTTCAGGTCGCCGAAAAATGCCCCGGAGAATGGATAGCAACCTTCATGCCCGACTGTCGAACCCGCGCTCGGCGCTGCGTGAGGGGCCTTTCGCTCATTCCCTGTCCGGTTCCTGGGTGTCGTCCGTCCTGCGGAGGGAGGTCAGACCCAGTACCAGGGCCCCCTGTGCCTCGGACAGTTGGTTCATCGAACTCGGCTTGAGGGTGAACCCGCTCTGGGCGCCCACCGCGCCCCGCAGGGCGTAGCGCGTCAGAGACTCCCGGCACGGGTCAAGGATCATGCCTTGGGCGACGCCGAGCTGTCCGCCCACGACGATCAAGTCGGGATTCAGCAGGTTGCACACCTGCGCGAGGGCCTGGCCGAGGACACGTCCGGCATCGCGCACGACGCGCTCGCATACGACGTCCCCCGCCTGGGCTTTTTCGATCAGGGAGGCGAGCGAATGCGGCACATCCACCGCGCTTCCTGACAACGCGTCGCGAGCCTGGCGGACGAGAGCGTCCGCGCCAATCATCGTCTCCAGGCATCCCCGCCCGCCGCAGCGGCAGACCGCGCCGTCCGGGTCGAGCACAAGATGGCCGATTTCCCCCGCCATTCCACGCCCGCGAATCGGATTGTTGCTGATGACCAGGCCGGCGCCGACACCGGTGGAGCCCTTGATGTAGACCACGATCTCGGTATGACCGTCCGTCGCGTATATCTGCTCCGCCAGCGCGCCGAGGTTGGCGTCATTGTCGAGCGCGCCCGGTACGCCCAGCCAATCACCCAGGTCCCGCGACGGGTCGTCACCCTCGCTCCAGGGAGGCAGAACGGGGCTGGCGAACTTGCCGGACCTGGGGTCCACCATCCGTGGCACGGCCACACCGAGGGATATCACGTCTTCGAGTCGCAGGCCCGTCTTGCCGACGGCATCGCGGATTGCTTGCTTGAGGACTGGTATGACCTCGCCCATGCCCCTGTTGGCGCCGCTCCCGACGTGCTCGCTCTGCGTCTCGGCAACGGGGCGATCAACACGTCGGGCGACGACCGTTGCCTGGTTGAACCCCAGGTGGACGCCGACTGCAACATGGCGTGTCGCCGGCAGGCACACCGTTGTCCTGCGTCCGGCGGGGGAGGTCTGCCCGTTTCGGCCGTTGGGCACAACTCCGGCCGTGTGTAACTCCCGGACGATGTTCGACACGGTGGACTGGGCGAGTCCGGTACGCCGGGCCAGACTGGCCTGAGTATCTCCCTTGATCATGATGGAGAGTAGAACATGCTTGTGATTGATGGCTCGCGTTCCCCGCGCTGGACCCAGACGGTCATGCAACTGAAGCATTGGTCCCCCGCAATTCAGTGATTCAGTCTCCCGACGTTAGCACGGTGATCTTCAATTTGAATGTGAGTCGGCTTCAAAGGATAAGAGCAAGGCGTGGTCTGCATTCTCTGGTGCGCCTGAGTCGGTTGAGCATCGAGGAACGTCAGCCACTTCTATGTGCTACAGGTCCCGGCTGTTTCTCTTTGGATCACCCGAGTGCTTCCGGGGTGCGGCATTTCCCCCGGGGAGGCCGCGTCCACGGATCCTTCAGGAGCTCCTTGTCCCGTCGCAGCGCACCCTGGCCGCCGCTCCGGCCAGGGCGCGAGAACGTATCGGTCTCCAGTCCTGTCCGGTGTGTCGCGACCGGGGGGGAGCCAGGGCGCGGTGACAGTAATGGCGCCGAGAGCGATCTTGCCCTGTGTTCTCGGCCGATGGCCGCGGGCAGCATCTGCATACGCCAGGAGGATCCGGTCGGCCGGAGCGGGAAATGACGGCGCATCAGTGGCCCGAGGATCCGCAGCCGATCGGTAGGCGGCGGGGGAGCGGTGCAACTCCCACATGTGGTGCCGGACGACCGAGCGGTCGGCTACCGCAGGAACGCCGCGGTGGTCGCCACGAACCGGTCGGGATCGTCGAGCCAGGGGAAGTGTCCGGCTCCGGACTGCATGACGAGTTCGGCGTTCCGGAACAGCTCGGTGAACTCGGCGGTCGCGCGAGGAGGGGAATTGAGATCGACCTCCCCGGCGAGCAGGAGCACGGGCCCGCCGAACCGTGCGAGGGCCGCGCGGGTGGCGTCCGGGTCGAAAGCGCCTTCGGCGCCGAACTCCGTGGCCGCCTCCTTGTTCTTCTGCCCGTCCTCAGCAGCCTGATGGGCTTGGGCCCTGGCGTCCCAGCGGCCGTAGAAGAACGGCGCGATGGCCTGCCAGCAGTCGTCCGTGGCCTTGCCGGAAGTGATCGCTTCCAAGGCCGCGAACGCCGCGGGGAACCACGGCTCGTCCTGGCGGAGCTGCGCAGTCTCGCGCCGGAGGCCCGCAGTGATCGCGATCCCGACGGCCATGACACTCGGCGTGATCAGGGCGAGCTTGCTGACATATTCCGGGTGGCGGTCCGCATACAGCGCCGCCAGATTCGCGCCTGCGGAATGCGCGAGCAGGTCCATCCTCTCCAGGTCAAGATGCTCGCGCAGGGCGTCCACGTCATCGACAAGGTGGTCGCAACGGTAGGAGGCGGTGTCCTCCGGTATCGCGGACCGGCCGGTGCCCCGGAGATCCAGCATGACCAACTGCCGGTGCGCGGAAAGGCCGCCGAGGTCGCCGAGGTACACGGAGTCCTGCATCGGTCCCCCCGGCAGGCAGATCAGAGGAGGGCCGTCTCCGAACACGCGGTATGCAAGCTGGGTTCCGTCATGCGCGGAGAAGGTGGGCATGGCCCAGGACCCTGTCAGCGGCGTTCAGGCAGAGCAACTGGGTTTCCACCTACAGCCGGGAGACCCCGGCTTGGCATTACGGCCCCCCGCGGTAGCCTCGCACCGCCTGGGTCTTTTCGTGTTCGGCAAGGGCCCGGTAGACACTGGCGACGCTGGGGCTCTGTCCCTTGCGTTTGCCGGTGGGGATGATCAGGTCAGGCTGGATCTGCTCGACGGACTCGCCGCCCGCGCGGCGCCGCAGCACGGTGTGCAGCAAGTCGTCGGTGATGACCTGGGGCCCGCCGCCGTGCTTGCCCTTGCGGGCCGCGGCGTCGAGCCCTTCGGGCGTGGACCCGCGGATGTTCTCCCGCTCGGTCTCCGCCGTCGCGGCAAGAACGCGAACAGCAGCCCGCCGTGCCCGCTCGGGTCGTACATCCCCTGGAGCGGTCCGGCGAGCATCTCCAGCACCAGGTGTGGTGCTGCTCCGGTCAGTGCACCAGGGGAAGGAAGACCGTGTCGACGATCTCTTCGAGGACGTGGTCGGGCACAGAGGCGAAGGTCACGAGGATTTCGTGGCGCAGCAGGTCGAAGGGGAGGGACTTGATGCGCTCGGTGAGGAGTTCTGGTTTGATCTCGCCGCGGTCGACGGCGCGGTCGAAGAGCGCGTCGAGAGCTTCCTTGCGCCCCGTCGCAAGGGGGTCGCGCAGGTCACGAGAGCTTCTTCCGGTCTCCTGGTAGTGGCCGGCGAGGTACACGCTCATGACGGTGATGAGCTGGACACGGGTGGCGTTGATCTCCCGCATGAGGGTGAGGATGTCCTCCCGCAGGCTTCCCGTATCGGGAATGTCGAGGCGGTACTCCTTCAGGATGTGGACGATGGTCGCCCGGAGGAGCTCGTCGCGGTCGGACCAGCGGCGGTAGAGCACGGGAGGGCTGGTGCCCGCGCGCTTGACGACGGCGTCCATGGTGAACCTGGCGTAGCCGTTGTCTGTGAGTTCTTCCCAGGCCGCATCGAGGAGCGCCTTCTCCAGTGCCGCTCCGCGGCGTCGCTCGGGCATCCGTAACTCCCTTGGATAGATTTGCCTATCTTATTCCGGAGCCCTACTGTGGCAGCCGTAAGATAGGACTCTATATCTTAGGTGGCTGCTCGTGAGCACTCCCAACCGGACCGTCGAGGGCGGCGCGGGCTTCGCCGGCGCCAAGGTCCTCATCCCGCTGATCGGCGGACTCGCCCTGGTCGGCGGCTTCACCGCCCGGGCGCTGACCCGCACCACCGGCGCCCTGGTCAACCTGAGGCTCTTCCGCCACCGCGCGGTGGCCTCCTCCTCCGCCCTGCTCTTCCTGGGCGGCATCACCCTGTACGGGGCGATGATGCTGCTGCCCCTGTACTTTCAGCAGGTCCGCGGCGAGGACGCCCTCGGCGCCGGACTGCTGCTCATCCCGCAGGGCGTCGGCGCGCTCCTCGCACGCACCCTGGCAGGCAAGTACACCGACCGCATCGGCCCCCGCTGGGTCGCCTTCGCCGCCTTCGCCTTCGTCGCCGCAGCCACCGTGCCGTTCGCTTTCGTCACCGCCGACACCAGCAAGGTCCTGCTCATAGCCGCACTGCTCGTCCGCGGCATCGGCTTGGGCGCCGCCATGATCGCGCTCAGCGGCGCCGCCTTCGTCGGCCTGGAACACAAGGAGATCCCCGACGCCAGCATCATCACCCGCGTCGCCCAGCAGATCGGCGGCTCGGTGGGTATCGCCGTCCTCGCCGTCATCCTCCAGCACACCGCCGGCGACGCCCACACCCCGGACGCCCTGGCCGACGGCTTCGACGACGCCTTCTGGTGGTCGGTGGCCTTCACCGCCGTCGCCGTCCCGCTGTGCCTGCTCCTGCCCGGCCGCCCCAAGCCACTGGCCCCCGCCGACAAGGCCGAGGACGAAGCTGCCGTCGAGGTCTAGTTCCTCCATCCTGCCTGTGTGCCGCTGCCGTCGGCGCACAGGCAGGCTGATCGCCTCCACGAGGAAGGCGTCAACCTGCCGTTGGCTGACCGGCGTGGGGCGGAGAACCTGGCCGTTCCACCTGGTCAGGCCGCCTGGCCGTAGCCGTCCGCGCCTGGCGGGTCGCAGCGCCGCGGCCCGAAATCGACATCCAGGTGTGGGTTCGTACGGTCCGGGCTCAAGGCCGAGTTCGTGGGTGGGGTACTCGCCAAAGCGGCGGATTTGCTCGGTCAGATACGGCGAGATGTGGGCCAGGCCCTCGGGGTCGATGACGCGGCCCTCCTCCTGGAGCTGGCTGACGATCTCGGCGATGTCCAGGGCGTTGTGGAAGGTCACCGCGTTCGTGAGCAGCGCGTTGAATTTCGCGGTCCTCTCCTGCTCGACGGGGTCGTGGTCGGTGATGACGCCGCCGTTGCCGAAGCCGATCCACTGGGAGAAGCCGTTGAACGCCTCGACCTTCACGCGGACTCGGTGTGATCAGCGGTGTCGGGGTCAGGTGGGCCCGGCCGGATCAGGGGTTTACGAAGGATCGGGTGAATCGAGTACTGCGCTGAGCAGGCGGGGGAAGCGGGCGTCGAGGTCATCCCGGCGCAAGGTCACCAGGCGGGTCTTCCCGCTGATGTGCGTGGACGTGATGCCCGCCTCGCGCAGGATGCGCCAGTGGTTCGACAGCGTCGAGCGCGGAACAGTCATCCCCTCTGGGCTGCAGGTGGTTTCGCCGTCCGCTGCCAGGCGCCGCAGCAGCTCCAGCCGCACAGGGTCGCCGAGGGCGTGCAGCACGGTCGCCAGATCGAAGTCTTCGGGCTTGGGCTGGGGCAGTGCGCGCATCCGCTTCCTCCTCCTCGGGATCTGTGCCTAGTATGGCAAACGATTCAATAGTTCGGGAATATCGAATTGATCTTGGAGGGGTGGCATGAAGGCGCTGGCCACGCTGGCTCGGCTGTATGTGGATGACCTGGACCGCGCGCTGCCGGCCCTGCGCGACCTGACAGGCCAGGAGAGCGGGAGGCGATTCGCCCACGGCGACGTGGAGGTGGCGAGTATCGGCGGCTTCCTGCTGGTCGCGGGCACTGACGAGGCCCTCGCCCCGTTCCGGGACGTCCAGAGCACCGTGCTCGTAGACGACTTGGACGGGGTGCAGGCACTCCTGGACACGCGTGGCGGAGAGATCCTCTCAGGCCCCAACCAGGTGCCGACCGGCCGCAACGCCATCGTGCGACACCCCGGCGGAGTCGTCGTCGAGTACGTCGAGCACACTGCCTAGCCCTGGCCCGGCCCAACGTTGCGTCAATCGATTGGGCCACCGAGGGCAGTAGAACGCCCCGACGCTCCCCGGTCGACCGGAGCAAGCAGGGCCTGAAGCGCTCCGCGGCTTCCGATGTGACCGGAGTGCCGCTCGGGATCGTCTCCCACGGCGCCAACCGACACGACTCACCGCTGCTCGGGCCCACTCTGGAGCCGGGCCGGGGCGGTGATCGCACCCGCCGAGGTCGCGCTCTACCGGGTCCTTGTGGGTCAAGCGCGCCTTCGTCGCAGTCGAGGGCGGTACGAGCGACCGCCCCAGGTTCCTTCCGGCCCTGCCGCTCGGCACCATCGCCGACGGGGCGCTGTAGCGAAGGCAGTGGGCGGGCTGCCTGCCGGCCCCAGCCCGGCAGCCCGCCGCCCCTCGCACGCTCAGCCGGTGCGGGACGCGCGGGTGCGCGACCCGACATGGCGTCAGACGGGAGATTCCTGGCTGTTGTCGGCTACCACGTGTGTGCGACGTCAACGATCAGCTTGTCGCCGGACTGGAGCACCCGGAACGGCAGCTTTGCGCGAACACCCAGGCCGATCTGGGTCTGTCCCTCGAAGCTCGCTCCGAACCGGGTGTCCTTGAATGTTTTGTACCCGGTGATCTTTACCCCCGGCAGCGGCTGTCCCGCCTTCCCCGGGTAGGTCTGCTCGCCGGTCGCGGGGGCGTAGCTGGGTGCGGAGACGAAGATCTGGAGGATGGCGCCACCACTGACCGGGATGAGCTCGCCGGAGCCGTCCTGGTGGAACTCGTCGACATATCCGACGTGATACCCGAGTTTGCCTGTCGGGCCGGTGGTGTCGAAGACCATCCGGTCGTAACAGGTGTCCTGGCCGGTCCTTATGTTCTTCAGAGTCTTGTAGTCCGACTCCGTGACCGACTTGTTGCCGCTGCCCCATACGGTCGAGCAGGCGGCAGCGATGTGCGCCGGGCCGGTCGCGGCGCCGGCCAGGCCGGCCGCGCCCATGAGTGTGATGCCCGCCAGGGCGAGCGCTGCGGCCATCGTCAGCCGTCGCATGAACTACCTCCGAACAGAGTTGGATACAGATACATGCGGGAGGAGAGCTGGGCTGAGGTCATCGTTGCCCGTTGGTCGTCCTTTTGCCGAGGGCTGGGCACATTTGACGTGAACTGGCGGCTGTTGTGGCCGGCTTCTCAAAAGGTGTCCGCACACTCGTTGAAGGCCGGGGTTGTGAAGACGTGACGGTCTTCTCGATCTCGAGTGGCGGATCTTCAACAAACGAAGGCATTTGACGATCGAAGACCTGGAGAGAGTGCGGGAGGCATCGGCCTGCCGACGGGTGCCTCACAGGGAAGAGGTGACGGCTGCCGGCTGTCCACCCCACTGTCGACGCCGCAATCGCCGTGCAGGCCCCACACGGCACCTCCGCGTGAAGAGCGGAAGTGGCCATGCTCCGTGACCGCCGCCGGATGCTGACGGGTAGGCAGGGCGCTCGTCCCGGCGCCGCTGACCGCCGGTCAGCGCCGTCAGAGTCGCTGCCAGTTCTGGTCGGCGGCGGGGTCTGGTGTCGGAACTGGTCGGCGACGCCACCCGATACGTAGACAAGGAGCCGACGTGCGAGGGTGCCGCCCAACTACCCGGCGGCACCCGAAGTATCGGCCTCAGCAGCCGACGGACCAGGTGTGGGAGCCGCCCTGGTCGTTCGCGCCCGAGTCGTAGCCGACCTCCTGCCCGGGAGCCAGGCAGAGGGTTACCCGTCCCAGCAGCTCGCGGCCTTGGTACACCTTGACGTGGTCGGGGACATTCGGCCCGGAGATGCCGTGGTTCGCCCACGAGGAGTCGTGCTTGAACATGTCGCCCTCCCACCAGTGGTCGTCGCCGCCGTGCTCGATCTTCAGACCCTCGAAGTTCGCGTCCGTCCAGACGCAGAAGTAGCCGCTGCGGCAGGGCGCCGCCTGGGCGCTGGCCGAGGTGCCCAGAACGGCGCCGGCGGAAATCAGGGTGGCCGCGAGGAGAACGGTGAAGGGTTTCATGGTGGTGGGTCTCCCTTGGGTGGGTGGTTGTCGAACAGGGCTGTGGATCCGGCGAGGGCGTGTGCGCGCAGCCGCTGCCAGTCGGCGATCTCGGCGCGGTGCCGGACGCGGACCTCGGCGAGGCTGCGGTGGGTGTGGGCGGCTTCGGGCTTGAGGTTGTTGACGATCACGGACGCCCGGAACCAGCGGCGCTGATCGCCGTAGAGCCGCCGCTGAGCTGCGGCCAGGCAGCCATCGGTGTGTGCCCGCACGATGTAGCCGGTGGGCAGGGCGATGGACAGCTCTGCCCGGCCCCCGCCGAAGAGCGCGGCGGTGACCCGCTGTTGATCGAGGGCCGGCGGCGGGCTCTGCGCGGGGCGCGGCGGGGTGAGGCCCTGGCGGATGAGGCAGGCGTCGGTGAGGCGTTGGGTGGCGGCCTTGATCACCTCGTCCGGGGCGGGGCGGGGAGCCGGGGCCGTGCAGCCCGTCAGAAGGCAGCCCGTCAGGAGCAGGGGGGCAGCCAGCAGCCCGGCGACCCGTGTACGAAGTCGCATCTGCGGATCAGCCCTGCTCACACCCCATGGTGGAGTCACTCACGCCATCGAACTTCGTCGCCCAGGCAGTCCAGTTGTTGTCATAGTCGTCCGGGCGGATCTCCCGGTAGAGGCAGCTGCCGCCGGGTTGGTAGCTGATTGCGTAAACGCTGACGGAGGCATGGGAGTCGAATGAATAGGCGTGCCGCTTGACCCGGGGGTCGGCCTCGCTGTAGCCGGGCGGGGTATAGGCCCAGGCTCCTCCCGAACCCATCTGGTTGGGCTCGGGCCAGAAGTACACCTGTCCCGGTGGCACGGCGTCGGCGTCCGGCGCGGCCTGGGCGGCGGGCACCAGAGCAGCGGCAAGGACAGTGGCGAACGCAGCGGAGACGGTGATGAGTTGGCGCATGCGGGCGGCCCCCCCGAGAGGTGTGATCGATCTGAGCACGGTCACACTCCCCATCATTTACGCAGCTATGCGCCATACCACCCGTAAGGGTGACTAACCCCTGTTCGGCGGATCACGGTCCGAGCCACGGGCGGATTGCGGCGACGGCGACGGTTCCCAGGCTGGCGGTGGTTTCGGCGGGACGAGTGGTTCAGGCGCCGTTGTTGTGCCGGCTCTGTTCACCCCGGGAGTCATGGGGACGGCTGAACGTGGATTCGACGGCACCGGCCCGATGATTCTGTGGCGCGGCGGGAGTCCAGTTTCTGATCGCACACTTGAGAGGATGAACCCATGGCCGGTTTGCGCGACACTCTGGAGAAGCACGTCAGGACGGGGTCGGTGCCAGGAGCGGTGGGCCTGGTGGCCCGCGGCGACCGGGTCGAGGTGGAGGCCGTGGGAGCTGTCGACGTCGAGGGCACGGCCCCGATGGCCAGGGATTCGATCTTCCGCATCGCGTCGATCACCAAACCCGTCGTTGCCGCCGCCGTCATGATGCTGGTCGAGGACGGCCGGATCGCGCTGGATGACCCGGTGGGGCAGTGGCTGCCGGAGCTGGCGTCACCCAGCGTCGTCCGGACGCCGGCCGCGCCGGTGGACGACGTGGTCCCGGCGGTCCGGCCGATCACCGTGTTCCATCTGCTCAGCTCCCGCGCCGGGTACGGCTTCCCGTCCGACTTCTCGCTGCCGGCGGTCGCGCCGCTGTTCAGCGAGCTGAAGCAGGGACCTCCGCAGCCGCAGACCGTCCCCGCGCCGGACGAGTGGATGGCGGCGCTGTCCCGCATTCCGCTGCTGCACCAGCCTGGCGAGGGCTGGCTGTACAACATCAGCTCCGACCTTCAGGGCGTGCTGATCGCCAGGGTCACGGGACGACCGCTGCCCGAGTTCCTGGCCGAGCGGCTGTTCGAGCCGCTCGGGATGGCCGACACCGCATTCGCGGTACCTGCCGACAAGCTCCACCGGTTCACCGGCTACTACCGGACCGATCCCGAGGGCAGTCTCGAGCTGGTCGACGCCGCCGATGGGCAGTGGAGCAGCCCGCCGGCGTTCCCGTCCGGCGCCGGCGGTCTGGTCTCGACCGCCGACGACTGGCTCGCCTTCGGCCGGATGCTCCTCGCCGAAGGGACGGTCGGCGGTCGTCGGCTGCTCACGCCCGAGTCGGTGCGGCAGATGACCACCAATCACCTGACCCCGTCCGAGCGTGAGTCCGGCGGGCTGTTCCTGGAAGGGATGGGCTGGGGTCTCGGCGGCGCGGTCGATGTCGAGGCCGTCGAACCGTGGAGCGTGCCGGGACGCTACGGCTGGGTCGGCGGCACCGGAACAACAGCACACATCACACCGTCCACCGGCGCGGTCACCATCATGCTCAGCCAGCTCCAGATGGGCGGGCCCAGCTTCCCTGAGCTGATGCGGGACTTCTGGCGGTACGCGGCCGGCGCCTGAGGAGGGCGTGGTGCCGGGAGCAGTCGCCGAATCGGTCCGGGGCGGGCGTGCCAGGCCTGCTCGGCCGGCTGCCCGCCTTCGTCCTGCCGCACTTCTCCCGCTCGGTGGCAGCCGGCAGCCGGCAGCCCGAGGATCGCGATCCGGGACCACGGCCTGGTCGAACACCCCGCGCCCGTCCCCGTCGGGGCCCGGCCCGAGACCGCGGAGTTGCGCCGTGGTGGCTCCTGTCTGCCGGTGCACTTCGCGGATGGTGGCGGCCAGCGCCCGGCGCATGTACAGCCGCCAGAACGGTGCGATCAGGAGCCTGACGGGCAGGGTCCGCAACCGTTTGGGCCGTAAGGCGTAGGTCCACTCGATGCGGGTTCCTGCGTCGTCTTCGCGGGTGAGGTCCCACGAGCCGACCGCCCCGTGGACGAAGCGGCCCAGGATGTTGGTGAAGCCGCTGACCTCGTAGGCGAAGGAGTCCGGCGGGGAGCAGGCGGTGATCCGCTCGAAGGCGGTGGTGCCGTCGGACAGGACGGGCTCGCGGCTGGCACCCACGTGATCCCACGGCCCGCTCTGCTCCCGGACCTCGGTGACGCCGGGCAGCGGACCGAAGCCTGTGAAGATCAGCGGCAGTGCGACGTCCATCACCAGGGGAAAGACCGTTTGTCGGGTGGGGGGAGGCGGTTGCCTGCACCGTCACTGCCACCAGGCGTGGTGCCATGATTTTCTTCTTCCTCCGTGGTGTGGGCCTGGGGTTACCAGACAACCGGGCCGGTCCTGTCGAAGAAGCCGCCGGTCGGGCCGTCGGCGCCGATGACAGCCATCCGGACGATGATGTCCGCGCCCTCTTCGACGGTATTGGTGCCCCGGTGGCCGTTGAGGTCGGTGGCGGTGTAGCCGGGGTCGACGGCGTTGAACTTGATGGCGGGATACGCCTTGGCGTACTGCGAGGTGATCATGATCAGGGCGGTCTTGGAGGAGTTGTAGTCCAGCGCCCTCACATGGAACTCGACGCGGTTGGGGTCGGCCGTCGCCGCCAGCGAGCCCAGGCCGCTGCTGACATTGACGACGACCGGGGCCCCGCCGGCCTGCAGAAGGGGCAGGAAGGCGTGCGTGACACGCACGACGCCGAAGACATTGGTGTCGTAGGTGGTCTGCATGTCGGACCCGGTTACTTCGCCGACCGGCTTGCCCGCGCCGACGATCCCGGCGTTGTTGACGAGGACGTCGAGATGGCCGGCGTCCTCGCGGACGAATTCGACGGCGGCCTTGATCGAGTCCTCGTCGGTGACATCGATCTGGACAGAGCGGGCACCGAGAATGGCGGCGGCCTCCCGACCGCGCCGGGCATCGCGTGCCCCGACGTAGACGGTGTGTCCGGCCTCGATCAAGCGACGGGCCGTCTCGAAGCCAAGGCCCTTGTTCGCTCCGGTGATCAGCGTGGTGGTCATGCGTTCGCTCCGGTGATTCGGCGGGTGGGTGATGCCTCCACCCTCGTCGTAGCGCGGACGAACAGGCAGTACCCGCCGTTGCCTATGGACTGGCAGTACCAGGCTGTACGGGCGCGGCGGCCGGATACTAGGGGTGTGAGCGAATCCAACGAACTGGGCGGTGCCCTGCGCGGCTGGCGTGACCGCATGGCCCCCGCGGCGATCGGACTGCCCGTCAGCGAGGTTCGGCGGGCCGCCGGACTGAGGCGTGAGGAGCTGGCCCAGCTCGCCGGTCTGTCGGTGGACTACATCGTCCGCCTGGAACAGGGCCGGGCGACTTCCCCCTCTCCGCAGGTCCTGTCCGCGCTGGCCCGCGCTCTGCGGCTGTCGGCGGCCGAGCGTGAGTACCTCTTCCTCCTCGCGGGCCAGCCGGCTCCCGGCCCCGGACAGCTGTCGGCGCATATCCCACCCGGTGTCCGGCGGCTGCTCGACCAGTTGGATGGCGCACCGCTGAGCGTGCACGACGCCGCCTGGAACCTGATCCTGTGGAACCCGTTGTGGGCCGCCCTGTTCGGGGTCCCGTCGGCGCTGCGCGGACGCGAGCGCAACATTGTGTGGCGCCATTTCACCGGCCTGCCCGGCCGGGTCAGCCACACCCCCGAGCAGCAGGCCCGCTTCGAAGCCGCCGTGGTCGCTGATCTCAGGGCGGCGACCGCCAGCTACCCCGCCGATGCCGCTCTGCGCTCCCTGATCAAGGACCTGCGGGGGGTCAGCACCGACTTCGCGCACCTGTGGGAGACGGGAATCGTGGGCGTCCACGAGTCGGACACCAAGACCATCCACCATCCCGATGTCGGAACGCTTACCCTGGACTGCGACGTACTCATAGCCGCGGGCAGCGATCTGCGCATCGTCACCTACACCGCCGCCCCCGGCAGCGATGCCGCCGACCGGCTCAAGCTCCTCGGCGTCATCGGCACCCAGGCCATGACCGAGGACAACACCCCGGCATAGCAGTCGGCTGAGATCGCCTGTTGTCGAAGTTCTTGGAGGTCAAGGCGCGGTTCCCTGAGAAGAGGGTTGGCTGCGGACTTCGGGGGCAGGCGCCGTTTGTCAGTCAAACGAGCATTGGTGGCGACGTGACGATGTCGATACAGGCACAGGGAACGTCCGTAGCGCTGAAGCAGGCGGCATCGGCGGCGCATGCCGAGCGGCTCGTGGGTGACCTGCCATGGATCGAAGAAGCAGGCAAGGTGGCGCCCAAGGATGCGCGGGTCCTGTCCAAGCTGTTCTTCGACCGGCTCCAGGTCCTCGAGGAAGGCACGCGCGAGCACCAGTACACCCGCAACACCCTCATCGAGATGAACCAGAGCCTGGTCCGCTTCGCTGCGAGCAGGTTCCGCAACCGAGGCAGCGGCGAGATGGAGGACATCATCCAGGTCGGCACGATCGGCCTCATCAAGGCCATCGACCGCTTCGACCTGTCACGCGAAGTCGAGTTCACCTCCTTCGCCATCCCCTGCATCGTCGGCGAGATCAAGCGGTTCTTCCGCGATACCAGTTGGGCCGTCCACGTTCCCCGCCGTCTGCAGGAACTCCGCGTCGAACTGGCCAAGGCGAAAGAGCAGCTGGCAGTAGCCCTGGACCGTCAGCCCACCGTTCACGAGCTGGCCGAGTACCTCGAGCTGAACGACGATGAGGTCATCGAGGGCCTGGTGGCCGCCAACGGCTACATGGCCGGGTCCCTCGACACCCCCAGCAGTGGGAACGCCGACGGATCCGACGGCGGCCTCACCTATGCCGAGAGCCTTGGCGACTGCGACCCCGCCATGGACCTCGTGGAAGACCTCCACGCCCTGGCCCCGCTCCTGGAACGGCTCGACGACCGGGAGCGCCACATTGTCGAGATGCGCTTCGGCCAGGAAATGACCCAGTCTCAGATCGGTGCCGAACTGGGTGTTTCCCAGATGCACGTGTCCCGGCTCCTGACTCGCACTCTGACCAAGCTCCGCACCGGCATGCTCACCGGCAGCTGACCTGAAGCCGAGCCGCGTCGGACCTCACCGCCGGATGGCTCCGGGGGAGACCGCGAACTCTCGCTGGAAGACCCGGTATTGCCGCTTTCCCTTCCTGCCCTCGCCGGTGCTGGAGCGCGGACTCGCGGCGCGCGGTCCACGGAGCGGCCAACTCCTCGACTGGATCACCAAGATGGGGGCGGGAGATGCCGGTAAAGGCAGGATGCCACAAGGCCGCACGGACCCATACGGATAACACACCCCATGAACGCCCGCGTTCCCTTCACGTTCCGAGGGCGCCCGCACCCGGCAATCGCACCATGTAGATGTCGATCGGGTCCTGAACCTCCACAGTGAACCCGTGGCACTCGTACAGCCGCTGGGCGGCGCTGCCCTGCAGGACGTTCAGGCGGACGAGCACGCCGTCGGCATCGGTCCGGTACAGCACTGTTCGCAGGACAGCCGAACCGAGCCCCCGGCCCTGGATACCTCGGGCGAGATAGAAATGCTCCAGCCACTGCCCGTCCTCGGCCGGCCGCAATGTGACGCAGCCCGCGAAGGCGCCATCGGCCAAGATGACCGACGTGTGCTGCGGGGAGAAGGAATCCCGCAGCCGCTGCCGGACCCGATGTTCGTCGAACCGACCCAACCGCTCCAGGTCCGGGCGCATCACCATGGCCCGCAGCTCCGCGATCGTCTCGACATCTGCTAGCTCCGCGGGGCGCATGGCCCATTCCTTGGGCCGGTCCGACTTGAAGTCCTGCACCACCTGGCCCGCCTGTGTCTCGTCCGCCTTGTCACCCTGGATCAGGACGCCGGGGAACCGGCGGCCCGGCAGGCGCACAACTGCGTCGTTCCCACCCTCAGTGAACAGCTCAGCCTCGACACGTTCCATGGAGCCATCCAACTTGACGTCGCTGGCTGACCTCAATGGCAGCAGACAATACTGGCGTTGAGTGGTCGAGAGCAGGCGGGTCTCGTACGGCCAGGTGCACGGCAAGGGACGAACGGCCGAGCTCCTGCGGGGGGTGTCACGGGTCCGAATCCTCAGAACCACGGGCGCTGCAGCCCGGGCGTCAATCGCCGAGGCGGCAGGAGCTCCAGTGTCGGCCGGACCGGGTGATGAGTCCGCCCGTTCCATCCGGCGGCTGATAAGCCACGGAGGAGGCGCTCGACAGGCCGACGCTGCCACCGGTCTCGCGGCTACGCAGACGCTTCCGCATGGACTCGGCTGCATGAAGAAGCTCGAAGTGGAGTTGCCGGCGGACTACAAGGGGATCGTCGACGCTTACGCGCCGATCCAGCTGAACGGGCATCTGCATCTCCGCGGCTGCGACTGTCGACGAGTTCTGACGGCAACTCCCAGACCTGCGGCAGCTCGCGACAGGGCTGCCACAAGCCTCGAAGATCGCTTGACCTTGCCCTGGGGTGAGGGTCGACAGTTTGTGGATAGGTCACGCGAGCGGGGGGAGCGCGTGCTCGATGATGCGACCAGAAACGAAGAGGGGGAACTCGTATGGCCTTGCCCTGCGTCATTCTCGACATTGGTGGCGTGCTGGAGATCACGCCGGAAACGGGATGGGTGCAACGCTGGGAACAGCGGCTCGAGTTGCCGTTGGGCACTGTGCGTGAGCGGCTGCAAGACGTTTGGCAAGCTGGGAGCGTCAGGAGCATCAGCGAACGCGAGGTGCACGCACGCGTCGCTGCTGACCTCCGTCTCGATGCGCCGCAAGTCGAAGCCTTCATGGCTGATCTGTGGACTGAGTATCTGGGAACGCCGAATGAGGAGTTCATCGCCTATGTGCGTGGTCTGCGGCAGCAGTGCAAGCTGGGCATCCTGAGCAACAGCTTTGTCGGCGCCCGGGAGCGGGAGACGGCGTTGTACCACTTCGACGAGCTGGTGGATCAGATCGTCTACTCCCACGAGATCGGGGTCAGCAAGCCCGACCCACAAGCGTTCGAAGTCACGTGCGCCACCTTGGGAGTGCGGCCGGAAGACTGCCTCTTCATCGACGATGTCGCTGTCAACATCGGGGCTTCCCGGGAAGCAGGCATGCAGGGGCACCTGTTCGACGGCAACGCGGAGGCCATCGCATCTATCGCGAGTCATCTGGACGCTGCGCCGTCGTTGTCCGTGTAAGCCTCGCCCGTGATCGGGGCGTGGTCAGCGGCGGCCCCCCGCTGACCACGCCCCGATCACGGCTGGTCAGCCCACTAAGGACTCGTTGGAGGCGATGGCGGCGCTGTTCAACTCCTCGCGTTCGGACAGAGGGTGTTATCAACCTGCGTCTGATGCCACCGCCTGTGCCGAGAGCTCGTCTTGATCATGGATAGGCTCCTGCCAGTAGGCAGACTGACGAACGAAGGGCTGTTTTCAGTGAAGGTTCTGATCGCGGGAGGCGCTGGCTACATCGGCAGCACGATTGCTTCGGTCTGCGCTGACGCGGGAATCGTCCCGGTCATCCTGGACAGCCTGGTCACCGGGCGACGTGAGTTCGCGGCAGGACGCGAGTTCTACGAGGGCGACATTGCGGATGGCCTGTTGATTGACCGCATCTTCACGGAACACCCGGACATCGCCGCGGTCGTCCACTGCGCTGCGCTGATCGTGGTCCCCGACTCAGTTGACGATCCGGTGGGCTACTACCAGGCCAATGTCACCAAGAGCCTGGAGTTCGTGGCTCATCTGCTGCGCAACCGCTGTGAGCGCATGGTCTTCAGTTCCTCCGCGTCCATCTACCGGGCGAATGACGATCTGACGGTGGACGAGGACTCGGCCATCGACCCGCAGAGTCCGTACGCTCGCACTAAAGCGGTGTGCGAGGCGATGTTCGCCGACATCGCGGCCACGCAGCCAATCCGCGTACTGTCCCTGCGCTACTTCAACCCGATCGGTGCCGACCCCAAGATGCGCACCGGCCTCCAGTTGCGGCGCCCCAGCCACGCCCTGGGTAAAATGATCCTTGCCCAGGAAGAGGACGTACCGTTCTCGATCACCGGGACCGACTACCCCACTCGCGACGGATCGGGCATCCGCGACTACATCCACGTCTGGGACCTGGCGGGTGCTCACGTGTCGGCACTGACTCGCTTTGACGCCGTCCTCAGTGGTCAGAGCACCTCGACCGTGATCAATCTGGGCACCGGAACGGGCACCACGGTGCGCGAACTGCTGGACGCCTTCAACAGTGTTACTGAAAGTCCGATCCTGTTCGTCGATGCCGAGCCCCGTCCCGGTGACGTTGTGGGCGCTTATACCCGCAGCGACCGTGCGAGCCAGTTCCTGGACTGGCAACCGCAATACTCAATCGCTGAAGGCATCGGTCATTCCCTGCAATGGGCCAAGCTCCGTAACGAAGTCCTGGCTGGGTAGTGGGTCTTTGCAAGGCCTCGGTGCCAGCGGGCGGAACCGGGGCTCCGGATGTGGCAGTGGTCCCGGCGAAGCTGGGGGCCACCGCGTTGATCGGTAACATCGCGGAGACAGCCAAGGCGATCGACCGTCGTGTCTGAACTGGCGGTGCCTCGGCCTCACTTGTTGGTAGGAGGCTTCTTCGACCAGCTGACCTGCTTGCGGGTAAATCGCCTGGTCGTCAGCATGATGAGTGCCCAGTTCAGGCGGGCTCCGGTTTCTCCGAACACCGAGATGTCGCTATCCGAGGCTCAGTCCCACCACAAGACCACGAACAGTCCTCGCTGAGCGGCCTCCGCATGGAGATTCCTCAGCGCCATGAAATGAGACGTCAGGTAGGCCGAAGGATCACTGCTGAAGTGGTCGCCTGCGAAGGTTTCTCGGCGGTCCGCCGGGATCGCGGGCAGCACGCTGTCCCTGGCCAACGCCCGCTTGGCCCCGGGTATCGGGTTCCGTGCCCGGGGTGCCGTCATCGATCGCGCGGAGTTCAGCGGGGGCGTACCACCTGGACGGGTGAACGCCGTGTCCGCCGGCTGCGTGCGGAGGTTGACGGCCGCGGCGGTGGCGGGTGGGCCGGCGCAGGTCCCGTCGTGCGTCCCCGGTCCTGGCGAGGCCCCTTCTCCGCCCGGCCGCCTGTACGGCACTGCGTCGCGTGTGCGAAGAAACGTGCAGAAGGGCCGTTACCGAAATCCTGTCCGCCGTCCGGATGATGCGCCGGGCGGCGCGACCGGTGGTGCGCCGGAGCACGCAAGGGCTTGCTGTTGATCATTGAACGGATCGGTGTAGCAGTCAGTGAATGTCAGGGCCACGCTCGCCGCACATGCGTGACCGATACAGACGCCTGTTACGGAAATGTCCGTAAACGGTAACGCACACCGATTGGGCTGCCGCCGGCCCCGGCAGCGCCCCAGAGTGTGGGTCCTCGGCCCAGCACGGACCGGGAACCCACACCGCACCACCAGCTCTTATCGGCCGGTGGAGCACCGTCCTTGAGGAGACGTCACCCATGTCCGCATCCCGCACCGCCCGCCGTATCGCCGCCACCGCCCTCGCAGCCGGCGCCGTCCTCTCCGCCGTCGCCCTCCCCGCCTCGGCCCACGACCGCGACCACCACCAGCAGCAGTCCCGGGTCGAGATCAGCGACGTACAGGCCGACAGCCCCGGACGCGACAACGGCACCAACCGGTCCCTCAACGCCGAATGGGTCGAGATCACCAACAACACCCGCCGCGGCGTGGACCTGGACGGCTGGACCCTGCGCGACTCGGACGGCAACCGCTACCGCTTCGACGACGTCCGCCTCGCCGGCCGCGCCACCGTCCGCATCCACACCGGCTTCGGCCGCGACACCCGCACCGACCTCTACCAGGGCCGCCGCGACTACGTGTGGGGCAACCGCTCCGACACCGCAACCCTGCGCGACGCCCGCGGCCACGTCATCGACACCGAGTCCTGGGGCCGCGGCCACCGCCACTGACCCAGCCGGCCAGGGCCGTCCACCCGCCGGCACCGGACGACCCACCCCCTCATGAACCGTGTGCCCCGGGCAGCCTGACCTGCCCGGGGCACACACAACGCCCAGCCGCCGCACCACCCACTGGACTCGACCCGCTCGACGGGGTGCCGGAAAGACTTGACCGTCCACGCACAATAAGGGCGTGGCTGACAACACACTGTGGGTCGGAGCGCTCACCGCAGGCACTGCCGTCGTGGCCAGCTGGGTGACCAGCCGGGGAACTGCGAGGGCCGCTCGAATACAGGCCGAGACCGCTGCGGCCAGTCAACTGACGGACCGTATCCGTGCCGCGCGCCGTATTGCTTACGTGGACGTCATCGAACAGGCGCAGCGCATGGGGGACCTGTACTGGAAGGTCACCGACACCCAGGACGATCCCGATGCGGACAACCGGCTGAGCACTCTCAAGGATCTGCGCATCAGCTTGCGTGATGCGTACGCGATGCTGCGTCACCGGGTATGGGTGGTGGATCTGGAGGGGCCGCAAGAGGTAGCGGCCGCGGCGGAGCGGCTGCGGCGCGCGACATCCGACAACTATCGGGCCCTTGAGGCCATGATCAGCGGCGACGCCGACGCAGGCCGGCGCTTCAACGAGTCCTACGCCCCTTTCTGGCAGGCCGTCCTGGTGTTCGTGAGCACCGCGCGAGAAGCACTGCGGGACACCGCTGCCACGACATCAATCGGTTTGTAGCGGGACGGTGGTGAAGTGCCGTCACCTCGGACCTGAGGGTGGCCGCGGAGGCACCGGCCTGAGGCGTAGGGGGAGGAAACGTCATGTGCTTGAGGGTCGGCGCCGCCGAGTTCCGCCTGCCGACAGGCTCGGGTCGAGCTGCCAGGTGCCGCGGGAGGAGCAGGCTCGTGTCTTCGCCCGGGTAGCAACGTTCGGTACCGCACGTCGGCGCCGTTCGGCACAGAGCGGGCACAGTAGGTGTGAGCGGAGTGCGACCTGCGGAGGGTCTGGCCCATGCACACGATTCGACTGACTCCACCGGACCGCCAGCACCTCGAGGCGACCAGGCGTACTCATCCGGGCACAACCGCCACTTCGCCGGAGCCGCAAGGACAGCGCCGGTCCGGCGTGGTCGAGCGTACCGCGTGGCCTGTGCAGGGCGCACAATCGGCGTCGGAGGAGTCGTCTCCCGCGCCCATGGGCCTGCGACGCTGCACGTTCGTACTGTCTGTCTTCACACGCGGAGGACGACGGTGAGGACCTGAGATGCACTTTGCGGAACTGCCCGATGTGCGGGCAGCGCACAGCCCGAATGCGCCCTGCCTGGCCGACGATGTGGTGGACCTGGACAATGCGGAATTCCTGGCCGAGGTGCGGGCGGCCGCCGCGATTTTGAGGCGACGCGGGATCGGGAGCGGCGATGTGGTGGCGGTGATGCTGGCCAATCGCGTCGAATTCGTGGTCGCGCTCTTCGCGGCCTGGCGGCTGGGCGCGGCGGTGACTCCGGTGAATCCGGCACTGACGGCCAATGAGGCCGAATACCAGTTGGCCGACTCGGCCGCGAAAGTCCTCATCGGCCAGGACGGCGGGCCGGTCGTCACTGTGCCCAGGGTCGACGTGGCCGATCTCCGCGCGACTGCTGATGCCGCGGGCTCCAGCACCGGCGCGGGAGAGTCCGGGGGCGGACCGGGTGCGATACCGCCCGCTGCCACCGATGCACTCGCGCTGCTTATCTACACGAGCGGCACGACCGGAAGGCCCAAGGGCGTCATGCTCTCCCACGCGAACCTCGAGGCGATGTCCACGATGATGGTCGAGGCGTCGCGGGTGGACCAGGACGACCACAGTTTGCTGATCCTCCCCCTCTTCCACGTCAACGGCATCGTTGTCAGCGTGCTGTCGTCGCTGCTCGCGGGGGGCAGAGTCACCATCGCCGGACGTTTCAAGGCCGAGAAGTTCTTCCGGATCGTCGAGGCGGTACGGCCGACCCGTTTCTCGGCCGTCCCCGCGATCTACGCGATGCTGATGGAACTTCCGGAATCGGAGCGGCCCGACACCTCCTCGGTCAGGTTCGCGGCATGCGGGGCCGCGCCGATGCAGGCCGATCTGATCAAACGCTTCGAGGGCCGTTACGGGATCCCGATCGTGGAGGGCTACGGCCTCTCGGAAGGCACGTGCGCTTCGACAGCGAATCCCCTCGAGGGCCTCCGCAAGCCCGGCACCGTGGGCGTTGCCCTGCCGGGCCAGGAGGTTGCCGTCATGGATCCCTCGGGCCGACCGCTGCCACAGGGTCTTACCGGTGAAGTCGTTGTTCGCGGCCCGAATGTGATGCGTGGATACCTCAACCGGCCCGAGGAGACCGCTCGCACGGTCGTTGACGGCTGGCTCCGCACCGGTGATGTCGGACGGTTCGACGAGGACGGCTACCTGGTGCTGGTGGACCGTATCAAAGACCTGATCATCCGCGGTGGGGAGAACATCTACCCCAAGGAGATCGAGTCGCACCTCTACTGCCACCCGGGGGTGTTCGAGGCGGCTGTCGTAGGGCAGTCGCACGAGGTGTTCGGCGAAGTACCGGTGGCCTTCGTCGTGTTGCGTCCCGGAGCGAACGTCACGACCGAGAGCCTTCTTGAGCACTGCCGCGGTTCACTTTCGCGGTTCAAGATCCCCGAGCGGGTCATCGCGGTGGAGACCCTCCCCAAGAACCCCCTCGGCAAGACGGACAAGCCGGCTCTGCGGGCGGAGCTCGTCTCCCACGCGTTCCCGGCCGTCTGAGCCGCTTCCTCCTCCGCTTCGCCCCCGGGCGAGAAATGAAGGTTCGTCATGGGCTTCGTCACGCCGAATCTGGCCGACTTCGATCTGAAGGAATGGCGGTCGCGGCCGTATCTGCAGCGCATTCGTCCACTTGCCCAGCACTGGGCCGAGAACGGCTTCGGCACACCGGGGGCGGTCTACGTCCTCTACCTCCTCAAGATCGTGGGCTATGTGCTCGGCGGTCTCGCCGTCACCGCCGCGACGCCAGGGCTCGGGCCGATCGGTGATGTCGCATCCTGGTGGACCGAGCCGATCGTCTACCAGAAGATCGTGGTCTGGACGCTGTTGTTCGAGGTGCTCGGCTTCGGGTGTGGATCGGGGCCCCTGACGCTGCGCTTCGTGCCGCCGGTCAGTGCCTTTCTGCACTGGCTGCGGCCCGGAACCGTCCGACTGCCTCCGTGGCCGCGCCAGGTCCCCTTGACCCGGGGTACGCGCCGCACGGTGTTCGATGTGGCGCTGTACGCGACTGTCATCACCTCGGCGGTGTGGCTGCTGCTCTCCCCGGCAACCTCCGGGCCGGTGCCCCGCGAGAACGCCGTCGGCCTGATCGAGCCGGTCCGGCTGGTTCCGCTGGCTCTCTCCCTCGCGCTGCTCGGCCTGCGCGACAAGACCGTATTTCTGGCCGCCCGCGGCGAGCAGTACGGGCTGACGCTGCTCGTGTTCTGCTTCCCGTTCACCGACATGATCATCGGGCTCAAGCTCGTCATGGTGGCGCTGTGGTGGGGCGCTGCGACGTCCAAGCTCAACCGACATTTCCCGTTCGTCGTGGCGATCATGATCAGCAACAGCCCGCTGCAGCGCGTCAAGTGGGTCAAGCGCAAGCTCTACCGGGATTACCCGGACGACCTGCGTCCGTCCAAAGTATCCGGTTTCGCCGCCCACACGGGCACCGTCATCGAGTATGTGGTGCCCCTGGTGCTTCTGCTCTCCGACGGCGGCGTCACCACGACCGCCGCGCTGACTCTCATGGTCGTCTTCCACCTCCACATCATGTCGACCTTTCCCATGGGGGTGCCGCTGGAGTGGAACGTCTTCTTCATCTTCTCGGCGCTTTTCCTCTTCGGGCACTATGCGCAGATCGGGGTGTCCTCGCTGGACTCTCCGCTCCTGGCCGCGTTGCTGCTGGTGTGCCTCGTCGCCGTGCCGGTGCTGGGGAACGCCAAGCCGCACCTCGTGTCGTTCCTGCCCGCGATGCGCTACTACGCCGGGAACTGGGCCACCAGCACGTGGTGCTTTCGCAGGGGGACGGAGGAGAAGCTCAACGCGCACATCACCAAGGCCGCCGGTATGGCCAAGGACCAGCTTGTCGCACTCTACGGAGCGGACCTCGCCGAGCTGATGCTGCACAAGGGCATGGCCTGGCGTTCGATGCACACACACGGCCGGGCGCTCAACGGCCTGCTTTCCCGCGCCCTGGACGACACGGAGGCCTACGACCTGCGCGATGGTGAGTATGTGGCGGGCGGCGTGCTGGGCTGGAATTTCGGTGAAGGCCACCTCCACAACGAGCAACTCCTGGACGCTGTACAGGAGCGCTGCGGTTTCGAGGAGGGCGAGCTGCGCGTCATCATGGTTGAATCCCAGCCCCTGCACAGGCAGCGTCAGCATTACCGCATCGTGGATGCGGCAACCGGCCGGATCGAGGAGGGCTATGTGGACGTCAGGGACATGGTCACCCGGCAGCCGTGGCTTGCCGACGACGATGCCTCGATACCCGTCCGCGCCGTCGATGGCAGTGCGCGGCCAGTGGCCGCGCAGGCGGTGACCGCCCATGAGTGACGCGATCGTGGTGGGGGCCGGCCCGAACGGGCTGGCCGCCGCCGTGGCCCTCGCCCGGCAGGGGGTGGCGGTCACCGTTGTGGAGGCCGCCGAGGAGATCGGCGGCGGGGCCAGGACCAGCGAGCTGACCGTGCCCGGCGTGCTGCACGACCACTGTTCCGCCGTGCACCCGATGGCTGTCGCCTCCCCGTATCTGCAGTCTCTCGGCCTGGAGCGATACGGCCTTCAGTGGCTGTGGCCCGAGGTGGATCTCGCCCATCCGCTGGCCTCGGGGCGTGCGGGGGTGATGGTCCGCTCGATCGAGGAGACCGCCGGCTCGCTCGGCGCGGACGGCCCGGCCTGGCGCGGCCTGTTCGGCCCCTTGGCGTCGGGGTTCGACGCGCTGGCCGAGGACCTCTTCAGGCCGATCGCGCATGTGCCCGCGCACCCGGCTCACCTCCTACGGTTCGGCCTGCGGGCGCTGTTGCCCGCTACCGCCATCGCCCGCCGCTGGCGGGGCGAGGCGGCGCGTGCCCTGTTCGCCGGGGTGGCGGCGCACGCCTTTCACCCGCTGACCCGCCCCACCAGCGCTGCTGTGGGACTGATGCTCACCGCTGCCGGGCACCGGTACGGCTGGCCCGTGGTGCGTGGGGGCTCCCGCAACCTCGCCCGGGCACTGGCCGCACTGCTCAAGGAGCACGGCGGCACCATCCAGACCGGGGTGCGGGTGCGTTCCCTCGAAGAGCTGCCCCCGGCGAGTGCGGTTGTGCTCGACGTCGCTCCGGGCGCCGCCGCCGACATCTGCGGGGCTCGCATGCCTTCCCGAGTGGGGCGCGCCTACCGGAAGTGGCGCCACGGCCCGGGGGCGTTCAAGGTCGACCTCGCCGTCGAGGGCGGGGTGCCGTGGAGCAACGAGGAGTGCCGCCGGGCCGGCACCGTGCACCTGGGCGGCACCCTGGAAGAGGTCGTCCACGCCGAGCGGGAGGTCGGCCTGGGCCGCATGCCGCGGCGCCCGTTCGTGCTGCTCTCCCAGCAGTACCTCGCCGACCCCGGCCGCTCGGCCGGAGACGTCCACCCCATCTATGCGTACGCGCATGTGCCGCGCGGCTACACCGGCGACGCAACGCAGGCCGTACTGGACCGGATTGAGCAGTTCGCCCCGGGATTTCGCGAGCGTATCGTCGGCTGCTTCGTCCGCTCGACCGCCGAACTGCCGCTCTACAATGCGAACTACGTCGGGGGCGACATCCTGACCGGTGCCAACACGGCCCTGCAGGTGGCGCTGCGGCCCCGCGTGGCGCTCGACCCGTACAGCACTGGCATTCCCGGTGTCTTCCTGTGTTCGGCGGCCACCCCACCCGGCCCCGGAACCCACGGGATGGGTGGCTTCAACGCCGCTCAGTCCGCCTTGCGTTTTCTCACCCGGTGAGCGCCGGGCAGGAAGGAGCGCCGACGTGAGCACGCCCTCGGACCCGGTCGCGCGGGTGGCGCTCGCCGTACTGTCCCAGCGCGATGAACTCATCGCGACGCTCATCGCCATCATCGAGCGGGAGATCGCGGTCCTCGACCACGACGAGCGGCTGCACAGCCTGCTCGAAGCGAGTGTTACGGAGAATGTCGTCACCTCCCTGCACGTCATGAGCAATGGCATCGACCCGCGAACGGTGGACGCGCCGTCCTCTGCCGTCTCGTACGCCCGCCGGCTCGCACAGCGCGACGTCCCGATGTCGGCACTGCTGCGCGCCTACCGCCTGGGCCAGGCGCGCTCCCTCGACCTCGTTCTGGACAAGGCGATGCAACTGCCGGGCGCGAACACCGCGAGCACGGTCATCTCGCTGGTCGGCATAATCGCGGCGTACGTCGACCGGGTGTCCGAACAGGTGGCCCGCGCCTACGAGGACGAACGCGAGCGCTGGGTGAGCAGCAGAGGCGCGCTGCGCCAGCACTGGGTCGGTCAGCTGTTGCACGCTGCGTCGCCCAACGTCGAACAGGCCGAGGCCGCCCTCGGCTACCGAATGGCAGGGACGCACCTCGCCGTGGAGGGGTGGGTCAACCGCGGGGCCGGACCCGTCGACGCCATGGGCATCCTGGAGCGCCTGAGTTCCCTCCTGCAGCGGGAGTTCCACGCGCGGGGCGAACCTCTGCTCGTGCCGACCGACGAGATGGACGTGCGCATCTGGTTCCCGGTGAAGGCCGCCTGCCCGGCTGTGGACCCCGACGCGGTGGCTATGGCGCTGAGCCGGGCGAAGCTGCCGGTGCGCGTTGCCATCGGCAACGCCCGCCCCGGCCTGGAGGGCTTTCGCCGAAGCGCCCGCAGCGCCTCGCGGGCCAAGGCGGTCGCACTGGCAGCGGGCGACGCCGCGCCCCGCGCGGTCTCCTTCGCCCAGGTGGCGCCCCTGGCATTGCTGGCCGACGAGCCTGACGAGCTGGCGGACTTCGTCGCCGACACCCTCGGCGGCCTGTCGGTGGACGATCCGTGGCGCAATTCCCTGCGCGAGACTCTGCGGGTCTTCCTCGCGACCAACCGCAGCTACGCCGCCACCGCCGAGCAGCTGACGGTGCACCGCAACACGGTTCACTACCGCGTCCAGCAGGCCGTCGAGAAGTACGGGGTTCTTGTGGAGGACAACGCGTTCGAGCTCCAGCTCGCCCTGGCCATCTGTCACTGGCACGGTGCCACCGTGCTGCGCCCGGCTCTCCAGTGAAGCGCTGCGCGCCTGGCATCCCCGGTGGGGTTGCCAGGCGCGTTGGGCCCTGCGGCCTGCTGTGTCCTACCACCGGCGCAGGTGCACGTGGCTCAGACGAAGGCGCTTTCGCCGGTGATCGCCTTGCCGACGATGAGCGTGTTCATTTCGCGGGTCCCCTCGAAGGAGTAGATCGCCTCGGCGTCGGCGAAGAACCGCGCGACGTCGTAGTCCAGCACGATGCCGTTACCGCCGAAGATCTCCCTGCTCCACGACACGACCTCCCGCATCCGTGAGGTCACGAACGCTTTGGCGAGCGCGGAGTGCTCGTCGCGGAAGATACCGGCGTCCTGCAGACGGGCCAGCTGCACGAGCATGCCCCAGCAGGCGGTGATGTTGCCCAGGCTCTTGACCAGGAGATCCTGCACCAACTGGAACCGGGCGATCGGCCGGCCGAACTGCCGCCGTTCCCTGGCGTAATCCAGCGCCAGCTCGTAGGCGCCGATCATCACACCCAGAGCCTGCCACGCCACCCCGCTGCGGGTGGCGCGAAGGATCTCCGCCACATCCCGGAAGGAGTTGATCCGCTGGAGACGGTTGGCCTCGGGCACTTTGACGTCGGTCAGGGTGATCTCCGCGTTCTCCACGATCCGGAACGCGATCTTGTTCTCGATCTTGACGGGGGAGAAGCCGGGGGTGCCCTTTTCCACGACGAATCCTTTGACCTTGCCGTCGTCCTCGTCGCGCGCCCAGACCACGACCAGGTCGGCGAAGGTCGCGTTGCCGATCCACTTCTTGGCGCCGTTGAGGACCCAGTTCTCCCCGTCCCACTTGGCGGTGGTGCGCATTCCGCCGGCCACGTCGGAGCCGCCGAGCGGTTCGGTCATCGCGAAGGCTCCGATCTTGTCCAGTGCGGCCATCGCGGGCAGCCAGCGGTCCCGCTGCTGCTGATCGCCGCCCCGGTAGATGCTGTACATCCCGAGACCGTTGTGCACGCCGAAGAAGGTCGCGGACGAGGCGTCGGTGCGGGTGTACTCCATCGAGAGCATGCCGATCAGGAGGTTGCTCCCGGCGGGCAGCGGGCTCCCGTAACCCTCGTAGGGCACGCCCGCGAGCCCGAGTCCGCGGAACTTGTCCACCAGTTGGTGAGGGAACTCTCCCTTGGCCCAGTACTCGTTGACCAGGGGCTTGACCTCGGTACGCATGAAGGCCCTCGCCTTGAGGAGCAACTTGCGCTCTTCCGGCGGCAGCAGGTCCTCGTAGCTGTAGAAGTCGGCGCTGAGGGCGTCGCCGGAGCATTCCTTCTCGGCGGCCTCGGCAAGCGGGGTGGTCATGACCTGGTCTCCTCAACGTTCCTGGACGCGTTGTCCAGGGCGGACAGCACCGCGAGCTGCTTGCGGTCGCGCTCCTGGGCGAGTTCGGCGTACGAGCGGGAGCCGTAGGTGTTCTCCACGGCTTGGATCAACCGTTCCCTCTGCTCGGGCCCCTGCTCGGGGCGGCCCAGCACGTCCCACATCGTCTGCATCGACACGCCGATGTGCTCGGCCATGTGCCGGTAGCCGCCGGGGCCTCCCCCCAGGTGGGCTCCGAGGAACGGGCCCACCGTCGCCCACCGCAGCCCGAGCGAGTTCACCACCACGGTGTCCAGCTCATCCGGCCCGATGACACCTTGCTCGACCAGGTAGATGGCCTCGCGGCTCAGCGCGTTCTGCAGGCGGTTGCCGACGAAGCCGGGAATCTCCTTGCCTTCCACTACCGGAACCCGGCCGACGAAGCGATAGAAGTCCACCGCCCGGGCCACCGAGTCCGCACCGGTGCGCTCGCCGGGCACCACTTCCACCAGCGGCACCAGGTGCGGCGGGTTGAACGGGTGGCCGATCAGGATGCGCGCGGCGTCCTCGAATCCATCGGTGAACGCCGTGGCGCAGATGGCCGAAGACGAACTCAACAGCAAGGCGTGGGCGGGGGCCTCGCGCACCAGGGTGGTGAACAGCTCGCGTTTGAAGCCGACGTTCTCCGGACCGTTCTCCTGCACGATATCGGCATCCCGTACGGCGTCGGCGACGTCGGATGCCAGATGGACCCGGCCGGCCATGTCCCGTACGTCCAGCCCCTGCTGGGCCAGCTGCGGGGCCGACTCGGCCAGTGCCGTGTCGACCGCCTCGGCGAGGTCGGGACGCGGGTCGCTGACCCGTACGGTCAGGCCGTGGGCGGCGAACAGGGCGGTCCATGACAGGCCGATGGTTCCGGCGCCGACCACCGCCGCGGTGGTGAACGACTCAGTCATCAAAGGTCTTCTCTCTGCATCGTCGGATTGCTGCTCATCGGTTCACCGCGCGAGGTAGTCGTGCACCGGCTTGACCGGAGCGAGCGTGAGGTCGGTGAGGATGTGACTCGCGGAGACGATCTCGCGCACCGGCAGGTCGGCCATCGGGGCGAGCACGTGCGCGAACAGCTGGAGTCGCGCCGGGCCGGTCCAGGCACCCTTCACCACGACGTCGGTGATCTCGGTGCGTACCAGCTGCGCCACCTGCGGCGCGCCGTCGAAGCCGGGAACCATCTTCAGCATGTACGTCGGCACGGTGATCTGCGCCGTCGCCTCGTCCGGGTCCAGGTCGTGGTGCTTGTAGCCCATCGTCGCGGTCGCCACGCGCTGCGTGCCGTAGTCGAGGACGCCGACGAGGGCGCCGTGGTCCACATACAGGGCGGGCGATCCGACCGTCTTCGGGAACGCTCCGGCTTCCCGACCGGAGGCGGTGGCCGGGAAGTTGTCCAGGTACATGGCGTGGAGATACTCGCCCCGCTCGCCCTCATAGCGGACCTCGATGGCCTGACCGGACTCGGTGTAGGGCCCGTACCCGGTGACATCGCCCATCCGCATGATCTCGAAGCGCACCAGCGGATCGTCGATCTCCAGTGGCTCGGGTACCACGGCGCGCAGCGCTTCGGCGTCGGTGCGGTAGACGATGTTGAGGTACTCGCGGTCGGTGAACCGTGGAACGACCGGCGGGTACGCCGGATTCACCAGCGGGGTGGCGATGCGCCGGGATACGTCCTGCTGCTTCATGATCTCGTCCTTCCTGAAGCTATTTGCCCTGCCAGACCGGGGTGCGGTGCTCCGCGAACGCGGTCATGCCCTCTCGCACATCGGCGGAGGCCATGAGGCCGGCCAGCTCACGGGCCTGTGCGGCGAACGCATCGGTCTCGGGTGCGCCGTCGGCGGCACGGACGACCCTCTTGACGGCGGCGAGCGCCAGCGGGGCGTTCTCCGCGAGCCGCTGCGCCCACTGCAGCGCGCCTGCGACGGCGTCGCCGGCGGGCACGACCCGGTTGGCGATGCCGAGCCTTGCGGCCCTTTCCCCGGAAATCGGCTCGCCGCTCAGCAGCAGTTCCATGGCGAGGTGGTGCGGGATCCGTTTGGGCAGCCGGATCACACCGCCACCGGCCGCGATCAGACCCCGCTTGACCTCCGGCAGGCCGAACTTCGCGTCTGCCGCCGCGACGATGAGGTCGCAACCGAGGGCCAGTTCGAAGCCGCCGCCCATCGCCCAGCCCTCGACTGCGGCGATCAACGGCTTGGTGGTCTCAGCCTGGGTCAGTCCGCCGAACCCACGTCCCGGGACCTCCGGTGATTCCCCGGCCAGTGCCGCCTTGAGGTCCATTCCGGCGCTGAACACGCCCTGGGCGCCGGTCAGCACACCGATCCGCAGATCGGGCCCGGCCTCCAACTCATCGAGCGCGGCGGCGAGTCCGGTGGCGACGGCCGCGTTGACCGCGTTACGTGCGGCGGGCCGGTCGATGGTGATGAGCAGGCACGCGCCGATGGTCTCGGTGCGCACCTGAGCGGTGGGGTTCATGTGCGGCTCCTTCTTCTCAAGTCGGTGGGGGTCAGCGCCGCGTGGCGAGCTCAAGGAAGACCTCGTCGGTGTGCTGGCCGGGAAGCGGGGCGAGGCGCCGGATCGAGCCGGGGGTGGCGGAGAAGCGCACGGGGATGCCGACCGTGTGGATGGCGCCCTCGCTCGGGTGCTCGACGACGTCGAGCAAATGGCCTTCCCTCACGTACGGGTCCTCGCTCGCACGGTCCAGTTCCAGCACCGGTGCCATCGGGATGCTGTGCTTGGCGCAGATACGCTCCCACTCCTCGGTGGTGAGGCCGGGCGAGCACTCCTCGACGAGATCCATCAGCGCGTCGATATCGGCATCGGCGATCGCCTCCCCGTTCACCCGCGGGTCCTTGGCCAGGTCGGTACGGCCTGCGGAGGTGAAGAAGTCGCGGAAGTTCTGCGGACCGTAGGGGATCACACAGGCAAGGCCGTCCCTGGTGGGCACCGCCCGGTGGCCCTTGGCCATCGAGAGCGGGAACCCGGTGGATCCCACCGGCGGCTCGAAGACGTGGCCCGCGAGGTGCTCGACGAGGTTGAACGCGAGGACCGTGTCCGTCATCGGGATCTCGACGTGCTGGCCGGTACCCGCCGTGCTCCGGTGAAGCAGCGCGGCGAGCACCGAGTAGACGATGGTCAGGGCCGAGACCTTGTCGCCGAGAATCGTCGGCAGGTAGATCGGCTTGCCGATCGCCCGGTTCGCCACGTCCACCAGGCCGGAGGCAGCCTGGACCGTCTCGTCATAGGCGGCGTTGCCGGCCCGCTCGGAGTCGCTGCGGAAGCCCTGCGCGTGCGCGTAGACCAGGCGGGGGTTGCGGGCGGCGATCTGAGAGTATGCGAGACCGAGGCGGTCCAGCGCCCCGTGGCGCATGTTGGTGATCAGCACGTCGGCGGTGTCGATGAGCGTGAGCGCCTGCTCGCGAGCGGCCTCGTCCTTCAGATTCAGCGACACGCTGCGCTTGTTGCGGTTGACGTTGAGGTTCAGCGGCGTCATCCCGCGGGTGTTGCGGTACTCACCCAGCCGTACGGTGTCCGACGGTGACTCGATCTTGATCACGTCCGCGCCGAGATCGCCCAGGATCTGCGCGGCGTAGGGCCCCATCACCACAGTCGACAGGTCGATCACCCGGACTCCGTCCAGAGGGCCAGTGGTGTTCTGGGCCGTGCTGTCCATCATTGCTCCTGCTCTCGCGGCACTTCAGTTTGATCGTTGGTTCGTGATCGACGTTAGCGTTGAAATAGAGAGCAGGGAATGATCATGTAAAGAACAATGGCATGACCGCAGCGGTCATGCCATTGTCGTTATGGTGAAGGGTATTGACGGGTTGTTCAGATAGAAATCGCGTCGCCGAAAATATCCCGGGCGCTGGTGATGAGGCCTTCGAGGTCCGCGCCCTCGGCGGCCCGGTCCTTACGGAACAACAGCCCGGTGACCAGGTCAGGTTGGAAGTCCTCGACGGGCATGACGACCACGTTTTCCAACCGGTAGAGGTGCATTGGGCTTTCCGGGGAAAGCATAGTCATCGAGAACGCGATGCCACCGGAGATCAATTCGGAAGCGCCCGAATAGTCGGCCATATTGATTCGGATTCGCTTCTTGACTCCAGCGGAATGCAGTCGGGTGTCGATCTCCTCGAAATATGCCGGTGTGGCGTCATAAGGTGTGGCCACATATGACAGATCTACCAGCTCATCCAGTGTGACCGAATTCCGGCCGAGGAACCGGTCGGCGGGGACTGCGGCGCCAAGACGTTCCCTCATGACCTCGATGATCTCGAGCGCCGGCTCGGCGACCGGCAGCCGCGCCAGAGCGAGCGCGAGCCTGCCCTCCCGGACGGCGGTCACCAGGCTCGCTGTTGTGCCGGGCCAGCGCTTGACCTCGGACATCTCGCGGCAGGCATCTTCGAGCAGACGGACGCGGTTGCGCAGAATGGGGTGCACCCCGGGCGGCATGCCCATGAACACCGTGCGGCGCTGGCGCCGGACGGCCTCGCGCAGCCGCCAGGGTATCGAATTGACCCGTTCGAGAACGTCCCGCGCCATCGGCAGCAACGCAGCGCCGGCGGGCGTCAGTTCAACGTGGTGCGTGGTGCGCTCGAAAAGCACTTGGTCGAGCTCGCGCTCAAGATCCTTGATCCGCTGGCTCAGGGGAGAGGCCGCCATGTGCAGCTTGCGCGCCGCCTGCGAAAAGTTGAGCTCTTCGGCGACGGCCACGAAATAGCGCAGGTGCAGCATCTCCACGGGGTAACACTACCCTCGGCCCCACACGGACAACTCAGGCGGCCTCGCGGTGACTTGCGGTCGGCTTCCCTGTCGACTGGCTCAGCCGGCCGCTCTTGTTGCCCGAGTGGGCGGACGCGGACACGGGGAGTCGTCCAGCTATCGGCCAGGATCGTTACGCCCGCCTGTCGCCCGGTCACCCCCCGAGAACGCACGCGTCCTGGTCAACCTCCCGGCGTTGGGCATCACGGACTGCATCGGCACCCCATCCAATTGACCAAGACGACAGGTTCGGCCTCTCCTCCGCCGCTTTGGACTGTGGGGAACTGTCCGCCGGGGGTGGGCTGCACGGGCAGTATTCAACATGCTGCTGACCGAGGTGGGCTGCCGCAGGGTGGATGTCATCCGGCTGGTTCGGTCGGTGACAGGCAAGAGCGCCTTTCGTAGCCAGCCATCCTGCGGCCTGTCGGCCGCACCGCGGACCGGAAAAATGGGCGGGGCGCCCGTGAGCGAGCGATCGTGAGCGGCGCCGCATTTCAGTCACGATGAGCTCAGTCCGATAACTGACTCCTTTCACGTATGGAGAAACGGTATGAATTGTGGAGTTCGCGCATAGGGATCGATGATTCTGGAGGTACCACCATGGTCCGTCTCCGTTCGGCCTCGCTGGCCCTGCTGACCGCTGCCGCGTGCGTCGCGCTCACTGCGCCATCGGCCTCGGCCGCCCCCGGCGACACCGCGACCATGTGCTCGAGCTCCTTGACACCGTCTGGGTGGGTCGATGTGCAGTGGTGGAACAGCTGGGCGTGCGGCATCACGTTCAACCCCAATATGAAGAAAATCCAGCAGGTCTCCGGCATGCCCATCGGTTCCACCGTCAACGCCTGCTCCTCCACACTTCCGCCGGCGGGCTGGGTGCAGGTGAACCGCTTCTACAGCGGCGCCTGTCAGTACTCAGCGGTGCCCAGCCACGACCCCAACACCTGGACAATCAAACGGGTTTCCTGAGGCCGGACGTCTCCCTCGTGAGGGAGAACGCCGGGTACCCCCGTGACTTACCGGCCATGTCGCCGAGCGGTCAGAGGCTGGTGAGCAGGCCGTCGAGTGGGGCGGGTACGCGGTCGGGGCCGAGGGCCTCGACGAGGACGCGGCCGTAGCGGATCTTGCGCCCTTTCTTCGTGCCGAGGAAGCGCCGCAACTGCTGCTGTGAGGTACGGCCCCGCTGCGCGGGCTGGCGCAGGAAGGTCTGCAGGGCGCGGAGGTCGCCCTCCGCCCGGACGAGCTCCTCCACCCGTGTCACGCCCAGCGCGCGGATGAGCTCGTCTTCCAGATCCGCCGCGCAGACGAAGAACCCTTGCTGTGCTGCGCTGGCCCGCTCCAAGCCGCGGGCGTAGTAGCTACGCTCCGCCTCGTCGCACAGTCCCGTGAGGCGGAGGCCCAGGCCGGGTGGCCCGAGGAGGCGGGCGAAGCGCCCGACGCTCATCGCACCGCCCATCGGCAGGACGCAGACTCCTTCGGCCGCCAGGTTCCGGCCGCGGCTCGCGGCCAGCGCGCTGACCGCTGCGACGTCGCTCGGCCCTTCGAGCAGGACGGCTGCCCGGACGGGCAGCCGCGCGGCCAGCTCGCGCGCGGGGTCACCGGGGCCACCGGCCGCCCACGCGATGACCGCCTCCCGGAACGACCCCATGTCAGCCACGGGACGAGTCTCCGCCTTTCCCGGCCACCACGGTAGGGAATTTCCGCCAGCGCGCCGATCGGTGGTGAGCAGCCCTGCGCCCGGCGGCCGCGGCTGTGACCTGGAGCTCCGGCTGCGGTCCTGGGGCACGCCGCCCGGCACAAGCCGACGCCAACGTGTGTATCCGGCTGCCGGGCTCGGGGAAGCGGGCGCATCGTGAGGCGCGGACGTGCTCCACGATGAGGAACGGCTTGCTTCAGCTGCGGGACTGGCTCCGACCTGCGCGTACCTCACGCCCACGTTGGCTACCGGCGCCGACCGGCCGACGTCAGGCGAACCGCACCGACATCACCCAATCAAGTTCAGTGGCCCGCATGCAGCCGCAGCCACTCATCGAGAGCGGCGAAGTCCTCGTCCATGAGGCCTTTTTGGGGGTCGATGCGATGCAGAAGAGCTCGTCCTTGGTGTGCCTCACCCAGGCCCGGTCGGCATCGGTGATCTCATCATCGACCCATGCGAAAGAGCGTCCGGCTGCCCAGTCGAGGAGGCTGCCGACCTCGAAAGCGCGGTGTCAGCGACTGCATGCCCAGTGACTTCAAGCCCGCTGTGAGATGCGAGGGGAGGCTGCAGGGCTGAAGATCGATGTGCGACACCGTGTATACGGGCCGGGACTTTCCTTCCCGCCCATGGGATGGCGTAGATGCTTTGCCGCAGTAGGTATGACCGGAAAGAGCGGGGGGCAACCGCCCACCACCTGGCACGTGTGACCCTACGAGAGACACTGTCATGGCCGTACGACACCACATCATCAAGCGGTCCCCAGAAGCTGTATGGACCGTGCTGGGGAATCCGCGGCTCTACAGCGAGTGGGTCGTCGGGACATCTGCGACCCGGCCGCTCGACGACCGCTGGCCGCAGGTTGATGCGGCCCTGGAGTACTCAATAAGCCTGGGGCCATGGTCCTACGAGGGGCACACCGTGGTGCGACGCTACGAACCGCCGGGCTGGCTGGAGCTGGAGGCCCACAGCGGCCGACTGGGCACGGCGCGCATCGCCATCGAGATACGGCCATGGGGTCGCGATGACACCCTGGTCATCGTGGACGAGCATCCTCTGCGTGGACTTGGCGGCGCCCTTCACGCCGCCCCACTCGATGTTCTTATCCAGATACGGCATCGCAACATGCTGCCCCGCCTCGCAACGACCGTGGAACGCGTATCGCCGCGGCCGGACCCCGCCGACGCTTCCGCGTGACGTGTGGCGGCCGGTGCCCGGAGGAGCTGGCTGTGCTCGATGCAGCTGCCATCGGGTCAGGGGCCCGATGGCAGCGGAGCCCTCGCCGACATCGGCTCGAGGTTCGAAATTTTGGAAGCTCAGGGCACGCTGGTGCGGACACTTTCATCGAGTGCACCGTTGCCGAGCAGGCTTCGTGGTTACGTTCGCTCGGGTGAGCTGCCGGCCCGGTCTGTACCGAGAAGGCCAAGCAGTGTCTCGCGGTGGAGGTCTGCGATCGGGCTGAGAAGGTCCGGGTGGCGCATCAGCGGCGCCGCACGGTGATCGCGTTGGCTGGGAACTGTCAGCCGACGCGCAGCGCCTACATTGTCCGCGCCGTGGTGGGTTGCGGCCAGGCAGGCCGCTGCCACGGCGGCGAGATCGGCGTCGGCCAGCAGGCAGGCCGCCCAGCTGACGACGGTTTCGTCCACCCCGGTGCGCCAGGTGTGGCCGGCTCCCTGCAGCGGGTGGGCATCGGCGCCGGTGACGGAGTCCAGCCGGTCGGAGCCGCCGGGGCCGAGCAGGTTCAGCAGTTCAGCGTCCAGTGCGGTGGGGTAGCGGAGGGCGGCGGCGATGGTGGCCGCCTGCCATGCCTGGGCTTCGGCCAGGGCGTGGTCCAGCGGGTCGAATGCCGGCGGGAATGCCGACAGCAGCCAGCGCGTGGAAGCAGCTATGACTGGCGAGAGATCACTGAGCACGGTGGACCGTCCTTTGCACGTGCCCGCCATGGTTCTGTTACCTGTGCATGTGGCGAGCACTGTCGCACCTGGGGCGCGCGTGGCAGGTCAGCGTAAGGCGGCCGCCCGGGCGGCAACAGGACGTACGTCACAGCCGGGGGCCGCTGCCCACGGCCGCGCAGGCCGTGGTGGTGCGGCCACGGCCAGCCGCGCGTGAGTGGCTGAGGTCGTGGGAATCCTGCCGGGATTGATCTTGCTGGACGCCCTCCGGGGCAGCCGAGGCCGGCTGGAGCTGTCCGCCAGGCTGGAACCCGCGCGCCGGCGCCCGGTCTCCGGGTGCGGGCCTGCCGCTGGGCCGTTCACTACAGCCGTTCTCGCACTACGCCGGCGATGACCGTGGTCACGATCTTGTCGACGCCTCAAGCGTCCGGCGGGGTGTCTTTCCTGTCAGCGAAGAGCAGGTGCCCGGCTCCGATCAGCGTGGGAGCGAGCGTTCACGCGGTCCTCACGTGCCGGCGCCCGGCCTGCGGCACGGCCGCAGGCGTCCGTCGCAGCGGTGCCACTGCCCGGATGGCCCGTCCCTCCGGTCGCAGAGACGTGTCCGTCAGTGCACCTTCCGAACGCACGGCCCCACCGGCTCGAGGCCCGGGACTAGCATCCGTGAGTGACCATTTGGACCTCTCTGGAACCCGCCTCCGCCACCGTCGACCCCGGCGCTACGACCACCGTGCGGCTGCGGCTTCGCAACATCGGTGATGTCGTCGACGAGTACCGGGTCGTCCCCGTCGGTGCCCCCGCCTTATGGGCCGCGGTGGAGCCGCCCGTCCTCAGGCTCTACCCGGGCACCACCGGCACGGTGAACGTCACCATTGCTCCGCCCCGTTCCCCGGACGCCACGGCGGGCCCGCACCCGTACGGCCTGCAGATCCTCCCGACCGAACAGTCGCAGGCCGCGACAGTCGTCGAGGGCATGGTGACCGTCACCCCCTTCACCGCACTGCGCGCCGAGCTTCTCCCGGAGACGTGCCGGGGCCGCTTCCGGGGCCGCCCCCAACTGGCGATTGACAACTGGGGCAACGTCAAGCTGACTGCTTCCGTCAGTGGAAACGACACCGGTGAACAGCTCGCCTTCGACATCCACCCTGCCGACGTTCAGATCGAACCCGGCCGTGCCGCCTTCCTCAAGACCACCATCCGTCCTCGGCGGATCACCTGGTTCGGACAGAAGGAGACCCGCCCCTTTACGCTCGCGGTGCGCCGCTCGGGCACCGAGCCGCTGAGCGTCGACGGCTCGTACGTGCAGCGCAGCGTCCTGCCCCGCTGGGTCCTGACCAGCGTCGCCATCGCCATGACCCTGGCGATCGCCTTCGTGGCGCTGTGGTTCGCCAGGCAGCCCAGGGTGGTGAGCCTTGCTCAGGAGCAGACGGCGCCCGCCGGTGTGACCGAACTGCCGACCGAATCGGCTCCGCTGCCTGAGCCGTCGGTGCCACCCTCCCAAGCCGCCCGGCCGGAGGGCGACAAGGACGCGGGTGGCGGTGGCGGCGCCAGTGCGCCCACACAGGCCGCGCCCAGTGCCCCTTCCGGTTCATCGGGTGGTGGCGCTCCGGCAGCCCCGAAGGGCAAGGCGCCGGCCCCCAAGGGAACTGTGCTGATCAGCCAGGATTCCAAGCGGTGCATCGACGTGGTCGGCGGAAAGGGCAAAGACGGCGCCCCGCTGCAGATCTTGGACTGCACAGGCAATGCGCCCCAACGATGGGACTTCCGCAGCGACGGGGCAGTGCGGGCGCTCGGCCTGTGCATGGACGTGGCATGGGGCTCCCGTGATGACGGAGCGGTGGTCCAACTGGCGAACTGCAGTGGTAACCCTGCCCAGCAGTTTGTCCTGACGCAGGCTGGTGACCTGGTGAACCGGCAGGCTGACAAATGCGTCGACGTCAAGGACAACAATCAGCGCAATGGCGCCAGGCTGCAGCTGTGGACCTGCGCCGGCACCGCCAACCAGAAGTGGCGCGCGGCCTGAGAACCACCTGGTTGTGCAGAGGTGACCGAGGGGCTGGGGAATTGTCAGTCCCAGAGCTTGTATGTCACTTCCTGCTGTACCCGCGCCGGCCTGTTGTCGGTGTAGATGAGTCGCATCCGGGTGAAGTGCTGCAGCTCAGGATGCTTCTGCCAGGTCTCTGGGCGGTCGAGCCTCACGGTGACACGGTAGGAGTGGAACTTGCCTGCGGCGCAGTAGGGCTGACAGTCATTCACTACGTCGAGCCCGCTGCCCACCGCGGACTTCGGTCCCCAACTGGACCATCGGAGTGCGGTGAGGCGGTTGTTGCCATCCCCGCACGCGAGCAAGAAGTCGCCGGGGCGTACCTGTGACTTCGAGAAACAGTCGACGGCCACTACGTGAGGGGGCGAGGGTGCCCTGGCGGAAGCGGATGCCGGTACCACCGCTGCTGCGAGCGCCGCAGCAGCACACAGCATGACCGCTGTCTTGTGCTTGTGTTCCTGCATGTCGGCTCCCCAGCTGCCCTTTTTTCGAGCCCACGTGGCCCACCGTGTACACCTCACTGGCCCCCGGCGCTGCGGTCTGCGCGTCAGGAGCTGCAGCCGGTCGTGGCGGCGCCCTTCTTCCAACGGTTGTTCCTCAATCGACGCTACGACCGTGCCGAGGGATGCACCACCCGTACAGGCTATAACCACGCAAAGGTGAAAATGTCAATGTGCCTGGGGTGGATCACGCCGCGTCTGCCGGACTGCAGGCCCCGGGGGCGCCGCCGCACCCGACCGGGATGCACAGTGTCGCGATCTTGTACGTCGCCGCACAGGCCCACGACCCGGCGTTCGCTGTAGCGGGGCCGCTGCCTCGCGGCATCCAGGACGGGTTCACGGCCCGGGCCGCGTGGCGGGCCGGCGGACTCGGCTCGGGTTCCCTGACCGGCCGAGGGCTCTGCGCTGCCTCTTGGCCACCCACTGACGTGGACTTCAGCGGCCATGGGCGGGCGAGGCCGACCACGGCTTCTCGGATACGCGACCTTCGGGCTCCCGGTCGTCCCGCACGGCGACGCCACCGGCCGTCCTGGCCTCGCGGCCGAGCCGGGTCATGCCGCCGACCGGGACCCGGCCTCGCCCTCGTTCCTCGCGTCCATGCCATGGTGAATGGGCGTTCCGGAACCGGTCAGGGGAACCCCCGTCCCGCCCCGGCGCGCCGCGATGATCTCCGCGGCGATGGACAAGGCGGTCTCCTCGGGGGTACGGGCGCCCAGGTCGAGGCCGATCGGGGAGCGCAGGCGGGCCAACTCGCTTTCGGTGACGCCGACTTCGCGCAGGCGCCGGTTGCGGTCCTCGTGAGTACGGCGTGAGCCCATCGCGCCGACGAACGCGACCGGCAGCCGCAGGGCGGTCTCCAGCAGAGGAACGTCGAATTTGGCGTCATGGGTGAGCACGCACAGAACGGTTCGTTCGTCGGTCGCGGTGCGCCGGAGGTAGCGGTGCGGCCAGTCGACCACGAGGTCGTCGGTCTCGGGGAAGCGGACGCGGGTGGCGAAGACCGGCCGGGCGTCGCACACGGTCACGTGGTAGCCGAGAAACTTTCCCGCCCGTACGAGCGCTGTCGCGAAGTCCACGGCGCCGAAGACGATCATCCGGGGTGGCGGCACACTCGACTCCACGAACAGCGTTATGCCGCCCGGGCAGCGCGACCCGTCCTCCGCGATCTCGACGGTGCCGGTGCGGCCGGTGTCCAGCATCGCGCGGGCCCCCTCCGCCGCCGTCCGGTCCAGATCCGGATGTCCGTCGAGGCTTCCCTCGTACGATCCGTCGGGGTGAACGAGCAGCGCACAGCCAAGCAGTTCGCCCGGGCCCCAGGCCACCCGTACGAGTGCCGCCGCCTCTCCTCGGTCCGCGGCCGACACCCCTGCCCGGAACACCGGCGCGTCCGCGCGCACCGGCGTGACCAGGACTTCGATGACGCCGCCGCAGGTGAGTCCCACCGCGAAGGCGTCCTCGTCGCTGTATCCGAACCGCATCCGCACCGTCCGGCCGTCCTGGAGCGCCTGGACGCACAGGTCGTACACGGTCCCTTCCACACAACCGCCGGAGACGGAACCGATGGCGGTGCCGTGACTGTCGACGGCCAGGGCGGCGCCCGGACCGCGCGGGGCGCTGCCGCCGACGGCCACGACGGTGGCGACAGCGAAGTCCCGGCCCTCCTCGAACCAGCGGTTCAACTCCTCGGCGATGTCAAGCACTCCGGGCTCCCCCCGCCGCCCGACGCCGGGCTTCGTCCGCCGCCCGCAGGACGCGGTCCGGACGGATCGGGAGGTCCCGGTGGCGTACACCGGTCGCGTGCCACACCGCGTTGGCGATCGCGGCGGCGACACCCACGACGCCGATCTCGCCGATGCCCTTGATCCCGACCGGGTCGTCCGGGACGGGGTCGTCCACCCAGTCCGCCTCGATGAGCGGTACGTCGGCGTGCGCGGCGAAGTGATAGCCGGCGAGGTCGGCGCCGACGTGGCCGCCGGAGGCCTGGTCCCTTGTCGCCTCCTCGTGGAGGGCCATGGACAGCCCCCAGGTCATTCCGCCGATGAACTGGCTGCGGGCGGTGAGCGGGTTGACGATGGTGCCTGCGGCGTAGATGCCGAGCAGCCGTCGTACGCGCACCTCACCGGTGGTGACATCCACCGCGACCTCGGCGAACTGTGCTCCGAAGGAGTGCCGTTCCAGTTTTGGGAGGGCGCCGATGGCCTCGGCGGTGTTGGACCGGGCGGTGATCCCCTCCGGCGGAATGCCGCCCCCCAGGGCCAGTCGCTCCCGCAGTTCGTCGGCCGCGACCGTCACCGCCCACGCCCAGGAGCGCGTACCCATCGAGCCGCCGGCGAACATGGCCGGGCCGAGGTCGCTGTCGGCGATGCGCACACGGATGCGGTCCGGATCCACCTTCAGCGCGTCCGCGGCGACCAAGGTCATCGCGGTACGTGCCCCGGTCCCGATGTCCGCCGCGTTGATCCGCACGGTGAAAGTTCCGTCCGGCTCCGCGGTCATGGCCGCCGTGGACGGGCCGACTCCCGAGGGGTAGGTGGCCGCCGCCGTTCCGGTTCCGAGCAGCCAGCGCCCCTCACGGCGCAGGCCGGGACGCGGGTCCCGGTCCGCCCAGCCGAACCTGCGGGCGCCCTCCTCGAAACAGGAGAGCACATTGCGGCTGCTGAACGGCAGCCCGGACACGGGACCCGTCTCGGGTTCGTTGCGTGCGCGCAGCGCGATCGGGTCCATGCCGCACTTCTCGGCCAGTTCGTCGAGGGCGGATTCGAGCGCGAAGGATCCCGGTGCCTCGCCCGGTGCGCGCATCCAGGCCGGGGTCGGCACGTCGAGCCGTACGAGCCGGTGCAGGGTGTGATGCGCGTCGGCGTCGTACATCACCCGCCCCATCACCGCGCTCGACTCGATGAATTCATGCACGGTCGAGGTAAGACTCTGCGCCTGGTGGTCCAAAGCGCGCAGCCGGCCGTCGGGGTCGGCGCCGAGCCTGATCCGCTGCGCCGTGGGGCTGCGGAAGCCGACTAGGGAGGGCATCTGACGGCGAGTCAGTACGACGCGGACCGGGCGGTGGAGGACGGTCGTGGCCATCACGGCGGCCACCTGGTGCGGGCTCAGCCCCTTGGAGCCGAAGCCGCCGCCGACGTGTTCGGACCGCACCCGTACGGAGACCGGATCGAGGGAGAAGAGCTGCGCGAGTTCGCTCGCCACCCAGGTGCTGCCCTGGTTGGAGTCGACGACGTCGAGCCGGCCGCCGTCCCAGCGAGCCGTCGCCGCGTGCGGCTCCATCGGGTTGTGGTGCTCTTCCGGGGTGGTGTACTCCTCGTCCACGACGACGGCGGAAGCCCCGAGTTGGGCCTCTACGTCCCCCTTCTCCGTCTCGACCTGGACCATCGGGTTGTTCTCCGGCGTGTACGCGCCGGAGAGTCCCGAGGAGAACGCGACGTCGTGCGGCTCCTCGTCGTATCGAACCACCAGCACCTCGGCGGCCTCCCTGGCCTGCTCGGACGTCTCGGCCACGACCAACGCCACCGGCCAGCCCACGAAGGGCACACGATCGTGCTGGAAGATCCCGAGGACCGGGTTCGGCCGCCCCAGCATGCCCGCATAGTCGGTGTCGACGCGCGGCGCGTTCCCGTGGTGCAGCACGGTGAGGACGCCGGGCATGGCCAGGACGGGGGCGTCCTCCACGGAGCGGATACGGCCACGGGCCACGGTCGACAACACCAGCCAGCCGTGGGCGAGTTCGGCGAAGGGTATCTCTCCGGCGTAGCGGGCCGTCCCGGTGACCTTGTCGCGGCCCTCCACTCGGGTGTGGGCGGAGCTGACGGCTCCTGTCACGGCGGCGATTGTGGTCGGCGGCGTCGGCGTGGTCGGCGTGGTCATCGGGTCGCCTCTTCGGTGAGTTCGGTCAGCACGGCCACGACGAGGTTGCGCATCAACGTCACCTTGTATCCGTTCTCGGGAAGCGCCTCGGCGGCGGCCAGTTCGGCATCCGCCGCGGCGGCGTACGCCTCCGCGTTCGCCGGGCCGCCGATCAGCACCTGCTCGGCTGTACGGGCCCGCCACGGCCGGGACGCGACCGCCCCGAGCGCGAGGCGCACGTCGCGTACGACACCGTCCTGGACCTCGAGCGCGGCGGCGATCGAGCCGATCGCGAATGCGTACGAAGCGCGCTCGCGCACTTTCCGGTACCGCGAGTGGTGGGCGACCGGGGCCGGCGGCAGCGTGACGCCGGTGATGAGTGCGCCGGGCGGAAGGGCGGTCTCGACGTGCGGGGTGTCGCCCACGGGCAGATAGAACTCGGTCATGGACAACTCGCCCGGCCCGTCCGCCGTTTCGTACGAGATGACGGCGTCGAAGGCGGCGAGCGCGACCGCCATGTCGGAGGGATGGGTGGCGACGCAGTGCTTGGAGCCGCCGAGGATCGCGTGGTTGTGGTGCTCACCCGTCAGGGCGGGGCAACCGCTGCCAGGGGCACGCTTGTTGCACGGTTTGCTGAGATCGGTGAAGTAGCCGCAGCGGGTCCGCTGCAGCAGATTTCCGCCGACCGTGGCCATGTTCCGCAGCTGTCCCGAGGCACCGGCCAGGACGGCCTGCGCCAACGCCGGGTAGTGACGGCGCACTTCGGGGTGGGCCGCGAGGTCGCTGTTGGTGACCGTCGCGCCGATACGCAGCCCGTCCTGAGTGAACTCGACTGCTTCGAGAGGGAGTTCGGTTACGTCGATGAGCAGTGCGGGCCTTTCCACGCCGGCCTTCATCAGGTCGACGAGGTTGGTGCCGCCGCCGAGGAAGCGGGCGTCGGGGGAGGCGCCGAGGAGGGCGACTGCTCCGGGGATGTCGAAGACGCGTTCGTAGCCGAATTCCCTCATGCGGCCTCCTCCTTGACCTTGGTCCCGGCCGCCTCCGCCGCCCGCGCGACCGCCTGCACGATCGACACATAGGCGCCACAGCGGCACAGGTTGCCGCTCATCCGCTCGCGGATTTCTTCGGTGGTGAGTGCAGGCACTCCCGCTTCGGGCCGTACATCGTCGGTCACGGCGCTCGGCCAGCCCGCCGCGTGTTCCTCGATCACCGCGAGGGCCGAACAGATCTGCCCCGGTGTGCAGTAGCCGCACTGATAGCCGTCGAGGTCGAGGAAGGCCTGCTGTACCGGATGCAGCCGGTCACCATCGGCCACGCCTTCGATGGTGGTGATCGCGCGCCCCTCCGCCGCGACCGCGAGCTGAAGGCAGGAAACGGCCCGGCGCCCATCGAGCAGTACCGTACAGGCGCCGCATTGGCCCTGGTCGCAGCCCTTCTTGGTACCGGTCAGATCGAGATGCTCGCGCAGGGCGTCGAGCAGGGTGGTGCGATGGTCGACGGGCAGCGTGTACTTCTCGCCATTGATGTTCAGGGTGATGGTGCTGGACGTCGATGGGGCCATGATCAGCCTTCTTTCGCATTGCTGATGCGCGTCGAACGAGACGATCCCGGCAGACGGTCCGGGAGGGAGAGGGCGATGCGGGTGAATGAACCGGTAACGATGGGCACCGGTCGGCCACACTGGCCGAATGCCGCTATGGTGAACCTAACCGGACAGGTGTCCGCTAGTCGTCGAACTTACCGGACAACTGTCCGGTTAACAAGGCCGGGCTTGGCTGTGATTCCGAAGGAGGACGAGTGCAGGAGGAAAAGAGTGCGACTCTGCGCTCGGACGCGCAACGCAATCGCGAGCGCATCCTGGAAGTCGCCCTGGCCGAGCTGACCCGGGCCGCGGACGCCCCGCTGAGCGCGATCGCGAAGAAGGCGGGCGTCGGGCAGGGGACGTTCTACCGCAACTTCCCCAACCGCGAGGCCCTCGTCCTGGAGGTCTACCGCTACGAGATGCAACAGGTCGCCGACACCGCTGCCCAGCTGCTCCAAACCCGCGCGCCTGACCAGGCCCTGAGGGAGTGGATGGACCGCCTGGCCCAGTACGCCATGGCCAAGGCCGGCCTGGCCGACGCCCTGCGCAAGACCACCAGCAAGTACGGCAGCCTGGCCCAGCTGGGTCACGGCCCGGTGACCCAGGCAGTCACGCTCCTGCTGAACGCGAACGAGAAGGCCGGCACCATCCGCCCGGGGCTGACCCCCGACGACTTCGTGCTCGCCATTGCCGGGCTCTGGCAGATCGACCCGCACAGCGACTGGCAGCCGCGTGCGACGCGACTGCTGGACCTCGTGATGGACGGGCTGCGGGCGGGGGCGTCCAGAGCGGGCGGGCCTGCGAGGGGATGACACTGGGGCGGACGGGCCCAGGCAGCTGGGCCGGGGGACGGACGGACCTGAGGTGGGCGGGCCTGGGTCCGGACGGAACGTGGGCGGCAAGACGCGGCCCGGTCCTGCCCGAGGAGGCCGATAGCCACGCCCGCCCCCTGGGACAGGTGTCATTCGCCGGACCCGCCGACAGGTGTGGCTGCCGGTGAGCCGGTGTCCACCCGTCGCGCCGCGGAGAGTCGCGCAAACGGTGGCGAACTGCAGGTCTACGATTTCCAGCACCTGTGGAAGATGCAGACGAGCACCGAGGCCGTCGGCATCAAGAACGGTGTCTCCTCTGCCCGTTGGCACCAGTGGGCCCTGCCCATGGTGGGCCGGTACACCATCGACGCCTCGCGCAAGGACCAGCGGTACTGCCCTCTGCGCGGGCGGTGGCAGCAAGACCGGGAACGGCGCCCCCGTCATCCAGTGGGGCTGCAACAACGCCCAGGACGAGCGCTGGGTCTTCGAGACCACCACGGACTCCAACGGTAAGACGGCGTATTTCGTGCGCAACGAATACTCGGGCAAATGCATGGGCGCCGCCTCGCACCTCAATGACGGCGCCGGGGTGATCCAGTACACCTGCAACGGGGCCGTCGATGAGAAGTGGTGGTACGACAGCGGCAACAAGGCGCTGCGGAACGTCTACTCCGGTAAGTGCCTCGCTCGCGGCGCCACCGCCACGAAGGGCACGCAGCTGATCCAGTACACGTGCAACGGCAAGCAGGACGAGAGCTGGGAGCAGATTCCCCGCTGAGGCGAACACCGCCACCGGTGTGGTCGGGTCGTCTCCGCGCCGACAGAGCCAGGCGCAGCCGGATTCGGCGAGCAGCAGCGGTGCCTGACAGCTCCAGGTCAGCGCGTTGGGGAAGGGGTAGTCGAGGCGGTTGCCGCTTGACGTCGTAAAGACCCGGCCTCCCGAAGAAGCCAGACCGGCCCCGACCGCCCACGCGGCCCGGGGCCGGCTTTGGGAGATCCACAGCCGTCCGGCAACCTGCGGCGGCGTCACTCCCTGCAGTCACCTTCGACGATCCGGGTCTGGTATCCGGATTCGGGGGCACACGGGTGTCACCCATTCGAGAGGAGCTGCTCCATGCTTGCCATAGCCGCAGCGGTACTGTTCTTCATCTCCTTCCTGATCAACGCTGCCGAGATCACGACGAACCATGTCTTCTCTTCCGGAAACGTCATGCTGCTTGGCCTCGCCCTCCTGGCCCTGCACGTGGCGGGGATCGGCAGTGGCTGGGCCGGCCGGACGCGCAGACGCTGACAGGAGCGGGCACCCGGGGTGTGGTGACGCACCGTCATATGGGGCTCCACACCCTGAGTGTCCTCCCCCAGGGGATCAAGCCCGGGCGTGAGATCGAAGAAGTTTGCTCCTCCGGCCGTTGGGCTGTGCGTCGGCAGCGCCGGATCGCCACCTGCTGACACCGAAAAGCGACCACACATGCCGGATCCCGGCGCTACCGGAAGGTGCAAGGCAGAGCCGGCTTCCTCTGCACTCCCCGCCGATCTGGTGAGGCGGCGCGAACCTTCGCTGCCAGAGTCTGCACGCGGCGGCTGCCCGTGTCGGCCGCGCTGCGCCGCAGCAGCGTGTCGAGAGCGCGGGCGATTTCTTCCTCATGTTGGCACGGCTGCCGCGCCGCTTGACGACGCCGCGGATCTGCCGCCAGGTCGTGTCGGTGAGCGGACACCATGCTGCGGGGGATCCCGCCCGCTGTCTCGTGACAGCGGGGCCGCGGTGGGGTGGGTGGGCCGGCCGTGAGATCGGGGTTGATCTTAATCAAGCAGTTGTGTGGATCACTGGATAGAATTTGGGCATGGGTGAGCGGCCTGTCGGTTCGGCTGCGCCGGGACTTGTCTTCGAGAGCGGTTCCGGTTCCGTGGTGATGGGTCCGAGTCGGCACCGCGGGGTGGGTTGTGGCCCATGGGGCGGCATAGTCGCCGGTGGTGCTTGTGTTGTGTGGGGCCGCGCGGTCGGGCATGGTCCGTGTGTCTGTCTCGCGGCTGCCGCACGGTTGGGCGGTGGTGGCGTGTGACGAGTGCGGCGTCGGATGGGATGGATCTGTATTCGGGTCGGGCTTCGGGTCTGATCGGGGCGCAGATTGCCGGTTACCGGGTGGAGCGTGAGATCGGTCGTGGGGGTATGGCCGTTGTGTACTGCGCAAGGGATTTGCGTCTGGACCGTACGGTCGCGCTGAAGCTGCTTGCCCCGGAGCTGGCCCGCAACGACACCTTCCGCCGCCGTTTCACGCACGAGTCGCGTGTGGCTGCTGCGATCGACCATCCGCATATCGTGCCGATCTTTGAAGCCGGTGAGATGGATGGTGTCTTGTATATCGCCATGCGTTATGTCTCGGGACTGGATCTGCGCGCTCTGCTCGACCGGGACGGTCCGTTGCCGGTTGCGACTGCGCTGCGTATCGCCGCTCAGGTGGCGTCGGCACTCGATGCGGCCCATGAACACGACTTGGTTCACCGGGACGTCAAGCCCGGCAATATTCTGGTCGCCCGGGGCACTGACAGTGATCATCCTGAGCATGTCTATCTCACGGATTTCGGGCTGACGAAGAAGTCGCTGTCGCTGACCGGGTTCACTGAGGTGGGCGAGTTCGTCGGCACGCTCGACTATGTGGCACCGGAGCAGATTTCGGGCCGCCCCGTGGATGGCAGGTGCGATCTGTACAGCCTTGCCTGCGTCGTCTACGAGACCCTCGCGGGTGAGCCGCCTTTCCAGCGGGATGAGGACATGGCGCTGCTGTGGGCGCATCAGTACGATCAGCCGCCTGCTCTGAGCGAGAAACGGCCCGGGATCCCGTCGGCGGTGGACGGTGTTCTGGCAATGGCCCTGGCGAAGGTTCCCGAGGATCGTTACGGCTCCTGCCTGGAGTTCGTGGCGGCTCTGCGTGCCACTGCGAGCGGTATCGGCAAGGGTTCGCATCCGCCGACACAGGTGGACCCTGGGGTCGTCGGAGCCGCGCAGCACCCCGGGGCGGTCCCGGATCCGCCTGTCTGGGCCCGGCCGGTCTTTGGCCGTCTGCCCGGTTAGTGCTCCAGTGTTCTGCCGATCGGCCGGGTCCTTCGGCCTCGGGGCGTCGTTTGATGAGGCGTCGCCCCGCGTAGTCGGCCTCGATCTCGTTGTTGCTCACGCATGGCACGCCCGTGCTCTCGCCGGCTCAGGGAGGGTCGGATGGCTGGTCCTGGTGCATGGCCTTGGTGCGGATCAGAGTGACGTTGATCGTCTCGCCGGCCCGCTTGGCGTCGTCCAGCGGCGCCTTGAGGGTGGCGCACTGCCACGCGTCGCCGGGAGCCTTGAGCCTCGTACCGAAGCGATGGGGCGTATGCCTGCCGGCTCTGGGCTTCCGGGCGGTCGGCGGACTTGGCGGTTTACTCGAGGCCGGGGCAGAACGCGTACAGGTTCGTGCCCCACCGCAGGCGCGGTGGGGCACGAACTCGAGCGCTTCACAAGCCTTGGTACGCCATCTACCTCCGGTGTCTTCCCACGTCACTTGACGATGACGTCCCCGGCCGGCTTGGGCGCGTCCTGAGCAGAGGAGCTATCGGTGTCGTCCTTGGGCGGCGCGGGCGGCGCGGGCGGCTTGGGCGCGTCCTGAGCGGAGGAGCTGCCGGTGTCGTCCTTGGGCGGCTCGGGCGGCTTGGGCGCGTCGGGACACGGCGGGCCGCCCTTGCCGCCACTGCCGGCGCCACCACGGCCGGCCTTTCCGCTGTTGCCGCCGCAGCGGCCGTTGCCGCCGCGACCGCCGGCGCCTCCAGTGCCGGCACCGCCCGGCGCCGTACAGACAGTGCCGTCGGTACCGGTGCCGTTGCCGCCATTGCCGCCGTTTCCGCCATCACCGGGACGGCAAAGATCGTCGTGACCGTCGTGACCCTTGTGGTCCTTCTTGTGATCCTTTTTATCCTTGTGGTCTTTTTGCTTCTTGTGGTCCTTGCGGTCTGTGGTGACTGCCGATTTCGCCACGCTTTGCGCCGACGGTGCCGCAAACGCTCCGGAAGCCGGTATCAGAACACCGCCGACGCCGAGGAGGGCGGAGGTGGCGACGACGGCCAGACGACGCGTCCAGATGGTGTCATTCATAAGAATCTATGTCCCTCTTTTGCGTGCTCTCGCCAATGTGGGAATGGGCAAGAACTCGGTCTCTCTGGGCGGATTCATGACGTGTGGCCCGGGAATTCGGTAGGTAGCACGGATGTGCCGCCCGTTTTCCTTTCCGGTGGGCCCGCACTTCCAGTAGGCCCGAGCAGCGCAGCCTGGTCACGCTCCGACAAGTCGTGGCTTGACGCAGTCGAAGACATCGGGTAATTGCCCGTAAAAAGCACTGGCCGCGTTGACGACCGCATGGGCGGGGCGCTGGGTCCTCGGCGAGGGCGACGTGCTGTAGGCGCTCGCCGGCGTCTGCAACGGCCGCGACAAAACAGGACCACTGCATCCACGCCGACGACGCCGGCCGCGCCATCGGCTGCGCGGACCACAAGCGGCACCAAACCGACGCCGAGGTACAGGCAAGGCTGCCGCAGTTACTGACCTCTTCGAGGTGTTGTCGGAGGGGGTGACGGGTGGTGATCCCTGCGGTAGGCCGGTGATATGCGGTATGCGCAGGGTGGCGGGTTGACCGCCGAGGGGCAGCAGGCTCGGGAGCGGGTCCGTTTCGAGGCTGGTGAGCGGTTCGTGCGGGGCGAGAAGAACGCGGTGATCGCGAAGGATCTGCGGGTCAGTGCGCGGTCGGTGGAGCGGTGGCGGCGCGTCTGGCGGGCGGGCGGTATGGAGGCTCTGGCGACGTCGGGGCCTGCGAAGGTGCCGAAGGTATCTGATGAGCGGTTCGCCGAACTGGAGCGGGAGTTGGCGCGGGGGCCGGCCGTGCATGGCTGGGAGGACCAGCATTGGACGCTGGGACGGATCCGGGCCTTGATCTGGTGGAAGTTCGGGGTGGACTGCTCGTCAGCGGCGGTGTGGCGGCTGCTGCACCGTCACGGCTGGTCCTGGCAGTCGCCTGCCCGGCGGGCTGTGGAACGGGACGACGACGCGGTGGGGTTGTGGAAGAAGGACGTGTGGCCGCACGTGGAATGACTGCGGCGGCGCTCGGGGCGTACGTGGTGTTCGAGGACGAGGCAGGGTTCTCGATGACACCGTCCCTCGCCCGCACCTGGAGCCGGCGGGGGCACACGCCGGTGGTGCGGGTGCGAGGACGCTCTTGGCGCCGCTTCTCGATCGCGGCCCTGTGCTGCTATAAGCCCGGCGAGACATCGCGGCTGATCTTCCGGCCCTATCGTCACCGCAAGCATCCCGGTTCAGGGCGCAAGAGCTTCGCCTGGAGCGATTACCGCGACCTGGTCGTGCGTGCTCACCTGCAACTCGGCGCCCCGATCGTCTTGATCTGGGACAATCTCAACACCCACCGGGCCGCCGGAATGCGGCAGTACGCTGCCGAACACGACTGGCTCACCATCGTGCAACTTCCCTCCTATGCACCGGATCTGAACCCGGTGGAAGGCGTGTGGTCACTGCTGCGACGCGGTCCGTTGGCCAACGTCGCCTTCACGGACGACGCGCATCTCGAACGCGTCTTACGCCGCGGACTGCGTCGCATCCAGCGTCATCCCGAACTCATCGACGGGTGTCTCGCCGGCACCGGCTTCAGCCTCACCCGCCACCCGACAACACCCCGAAGAGGTCAGTAGGCACCTCGCCGGCGAGGCCATGGCTGGGAGCACTTCGGGCCTGGGCGGCCGATGCCCGTGGCCTCGTCCTCGCGCTGCGGATGGGTGCAGGTAGGGCGCGGCGATAGACGGGCCCGCTTGTGACGCGGTGTCAGAACCCTCCCGTCCTGGAAACTCGGCTGCGTGAAACCGTCGCAGGAGGAGGGAAGTTGGAGCATGGGCGCAGGTGCCCGCACGGCAGGGCTGCTGTGTGCGTCGCGTGGTGCTCGCGCCGAGTGGGGCGGCTGCGTGCGGCATAGCAGGGCGCGGCCGCGGCGCTCGCGGGCCGCCGAGGTGAGCTGTGGTGTGCCGTCATACGGATGCGGCTGTCGGTGGGCCTCGCCGCGCGGGTGGGCTGTCACGGTGCGCGTGTTGCCGGGCCGACCGATGCGGGGTCGGAGAATGGCCGACCGCTGCCCATCGGCCGGCCTTTTGCGCGCTTTTACCCGACGCCTACGGCTGCGTCAAGCCACGACTTATCGGAACGTGACCGCGCTGCGTCGCCCGGGCCTACTTGAAGTGCGGCCTCACCGGAAGGGAAAACGAGGCAGCACGGTAAGACGGAAGTCCTTACCGAGGATCTTCCCCTTTAAAAAGAATCCATCTATACCAATAGGAGAAAACCATGACTCGTAACGTTCACACCCACAGCGATGCCCGTCCCAAGCGTCGGAACCTGCGCTTTGCCACGTTTTTCGCCTCGGGCGCTTTCATGGCCGGGGTCGCCATCCTGCCGGCCTCTTCCGCGATGGCGGCCCCGATGCCGGCCTCGCCGGCGGTGAGCCTCGTCGCTCATGTGGAAAAGCACGACAGCAAGCACGACAACAAGAAGGACAGCAAGCACGACAACAAGAAGGACAGCAAGCACGACAACAAGAAGGGCAACAAGCACGACAACAAGAAGGAGGAGCCGAAGGACGCCCCGAAGGACGCTCCGAAGGACGCCCCGAAGGACGCCCCGAAGAAGACGGGCGGCGCTGGTGGTAACGGCGGCGTGGGCGGCGTCGCGGGCGGTAACGGCGGCACGGGCGGTAAGGGCGACACAGGCGGCGCCGGCGGCACTGGTGGTACCGGCGGCGTCGTGGGCGGTGACGGCGGCAAGGGCGGAGCCGGCACCACCCAGGGCGGCGCTGGTGGTGACGGCGGTGCCGGTGGTGTCGTGGGCGGTGACGGCGGCGCAGGGGGCGACGCCACCTAAGGCGGCCTCCCAACCGTCACACCCCGCGGCCTGGACGGCCCACTCCGTCCAGGCCGCGACGGCTCACCCCGACGGGGTGGAGGCCCGAGGCCTCCACCCCGTCGGGCTCCGGCCCCGAAGACCTCCCGGACCGGGACCAATTCTTAAGGAACTCCCATGCCCAGAAGTCTCTGGCAACGTCGCTTCATCCTGGCGCCGGCCTCACTGGCTTTTGCCGTCGGCATCGCCTGTGCCGCACATGCACCGCACAACGCCGCGACAGGTCTCGGCCACCGGGTCAAGGTCGCTCACCTCGTCGGCCGCGCGGACTGTGGCAACGGCGGTGACGGCGGCAAGGGCGGTGATAGCGGCAAGGGCGGCGCCCCCGGCCAGCCGGGAGAGCCCGGCAAGCCCGGTACGCACGGCTGTACCCGGTTCGAGGACCTGCCGGACAAGCCGAAGGAAAAGCTCACGCTGGCGGACAAGGTACGGATCGTGATGGTCGTACTGCACGGACCCACGACAAACGCCGAGGCCGCCAAGAAATACAAGATGTCGGCACACGAGATCGACACCTGGAAACGGCAGTACCTCGCCGGCGACTGGGCCGCGCTGATGGGAAAGTACTTCCCCTCCTGACGCGTCGCCAACGGACGCCGACCGAGAAGCCGACGACCAGGCCCCCCTCACGCGGATCCTTCCGCTGCGGGTGCCGTCTGATCGCGCCTGGATGGTTCTCAGCCCCCGGAAAGGGATTGCTCGGCCCAGACGGTCTTGCCGATGGGGGCGTGCCGGGTGCCCCAGCGCTGGGCGAGCTGGGCGACCAGCAGCAGGCCCCGCCCTCCTTCGTCGAAGGTCCGGGCGCGTCGCATGTGCGGGGCGGTACTACTCGAGTCGTAGACCTCGCAGATCAGGGTGCTGTCCGCGTGAATGAGCCGTAGCTGGATGGGCGGTCGGCCGTAGCGGATGGCATTGGTGACCAGTTCGCTGACCGTCAGTTCGGTGATGAAGGCGGCGTCGTCCAGTCCCCAGGTGGCCAGTTGGTCGGTGGCGTCCTTGCGAGCCTGGGCGACGATGGCGGGGTCGGAGGCCAGGTCCCAGGCGGCGACCCGGTCGGAGTGCAGAGCCCGAGTGCGGGCGATGAGCAGGGCGACGTCGTCGTCCGGGCGGTGGGTCAGCATGGCCGTGAGGACTCTGTCGCAGACCGTGTCCAGCGACTGAGCTGGGCGGGCGAGGGCTGCGAACATCTTGTCCAGGGCTTCGTCGATGTCGTGGTCGCGGGCCTCGAGCAGACCGTCGGTGTAAAGGGCGAGGACGCTGCCCTCGGGCAGTTCGGTCTCGAAGGTCTCGAACGGCAGTCCGCCCAGGCCCAGCGGCGGGCCGGCCGGGACGTCGAGGAAGTGAACGGCGCCGTCCGGGGTGACCAAGGCGGGCGGGGGGTGGCCGGCCCGGGCGAAGGTGCAGCGGCGGGAGACCGGGTCGTAGACCGCGTACAGGCAGGTGGTGCCGATGCCTCCGGCGGTTTCGGCGGCGCCTTCCGTGCTGCCTTCGTCGGCGGACAGGTGGATGACGAGGTCGTCGAGGTGGGTGAGCAGCTCGTCGGGCGGCAGATCGACGTCGGCCAGGGTGCGCACCGCGGTGCGCAGGCGGCCCATCGTGGCGGAGGCGCGGATGCCGTGGCCGACGACATCGCCCACGACGAGGGCCACCCGCGCGCCGGAAAGCGGGATCACGTCGAACCAGTCGCCGCCCACGCCGGCCTCGGTACCGGCAGGCAGGTAGCGGGAGGCAATCTCGAGTGCCGCCTGATCGGGCAGCGTATGCGGGAGCAGGCTGCGCTGCAGGGTCATGGTGGTGGTGCGCTCCCGGATGTACCGGCGGGCGTTGTGGATGCTGACGGCCGCTCTGGCCGTGAGCTCCTCGGCCAGCCACAGGTCGTCCGGTTCGAAGGGCTCCTGGCGCTGGTGACGGCCGAAAAGGGCCACGCCGAGAGTGGTGCCATTGGCGCGCATCGGCACCACCATCAGCGAGTGTGTCCCCACCGCGCGGATCCAGGTGGCCCGGGGGTCTTGGGCTGTCCACCGGGCGATGGCGGGGTCGGTCACCTCGTACACGGCGCCATGGCCCTGGGCCAGGCACTGAGCCACAGGTGACAGTGGCGGGTAGAGGGTCTTTTCACCCGCCGCGAGAGGTGGCACGGGGCTGTCTTCGAGGACCGACCGTACGGCGGTGCGGCCCATGGTGATGGGCCCTGCCGACGGGACGGGGGGCGGTTCGCCGCCGTGCTGGGGGGCATCCAGCAGGTCGACGGCGGCGAAGTCCGCGAGCCGGGGGACGGCGACGTCGGCGAGTTCCTGCGCTGTGTGCTGGATGTCCGAGGTGGTGCCGATACGGGCTTCGGCCTCGTTCAGCAGGAGCATCCGCTGCCGGGCGAGGTGCTCCTGCAGTGTGTGGTGCGCCGCCAGGCACACGGCGCCCACCCTGCCGTGGGGGTCCTTGAGCGGGGCGAGGGAGGTCGACCAGCCGCGCTCCGCGCTGACACCCGTCGGGCGGATGTAGGCGTCCACGTGCTGCGGCTCACCGCTCTCCAGTGCCAGGCGCATCTTCGTCTCGGCCTCGTGACTCACGGGATGCGGCGCGATTTCCGGCAGGCGCAGCCCGCGCATCTGGTCCTCGGTGAGGGACAGCGCACGCTCCATGCCGGCGTTGGCCTGCACCAGCCGCAGGTCCGCATCGAAGACCGCCAGGATGCAGGGGGACTGGCGAAACACCCATTCCCTCAGCGCCTCGCCCCCGTGCGTGCGCGGTTCGCCCGCCACGGCGGACACCACGAGCCACTCGGTGACCGGGCCGTTCGACGTCCGGCGATGCGCGAGCAGTCTCCGCTGAAGCCGGTGACCGTCCCGGTGCCGCAGCGCCACGCTGCCGCTCCACTTCTCCCGCTCTGCCGCATCCCGCCGACTTGTCTCGCCGATGTCATCGGCGAGCAGGCGCGCGGCCCTCTGCCCCACGACCTCCGAGGACCTATAGCCGAGCAGCCGCCGGGCACCTTCGCTCCACCCCGTCACGATGCCCTGCTCATTGACAGTGGCCGTGGCCGTGTATGCCGACCCGGGGGAGGCGTCCGACTCGTCCGGCCGCTCACCAGGGGTGGGAAGTCGCTCCATCGCCGCTCATCTCGCCCTTCGGGAACCTGCACGGCCGGGGCCCTCCTGACAAGCATGATCCTGAGGGGCAGGGAGCACCAACCCAGCGCTGTCACGAGGGCCCTGCCGCCGGCAATGCCCGAGGAGGGGACTGTCGGCTCGAAAGCCGGCCCGGCGTCGGCGTTCGAGCGGCGGCGTACCTGCCGATGTGCCCTGTGACACGTCTGTGACAGTCGGCGGACACCGTCATGAAGTCGCCCGGGCAGGCTTTTCGGAAAGCGGACAAATAGTAATATTCAGGCATTTGTCCCCTGCTTCCGAGGGTGTGAGCAGTGATGACCGAGCCGATCAGTCGGAGGAAATCCCATGAGCCTCACCCTCGCCACGCCGCACATCGAAGCCCCCGCGCCTGCGCTGGCCCCGCGTGAGCGGGAGACACTGCGACATATCGCCGCAGGGCGCACCTACCTGCAAACGGCCCGCCACATGGGGCTCTCCAAGCACACGGTCGACGCCTATCTGCGCCGTATCCGGGCCAAGCTCAACATCAGCAGCACCGCCGAACTCACCCGGCTGGCCATCTCCCTGGGACTGTGACGCCCGGCCACCCGAGCGGCAAACCGCCAAGAAGGCGATCCGGCACCGGCGCACGTCCCCGGCACATGCCGCGCTGCACCGCCGCTGCTCATTGGCCCGGGCCGAGTTCCCCACCTCGGCCCGGACCAATAAGCAGCGGCAGGCCAGGGCCGCGTCGTGTTCAACGACGCGCTGCCCACACACAAGGACACCTGGCCCGTTCCTGGCTCGGGGGGTATCCGCGGTAATGCTGCAGCAGTCGCTGCGGAACCTGAACACCGCGTACCGCAACTTCTTCGCGTGGACGAAGGGCACCCGCAAGGGGCCGAAGATCGCCGAGATCCGGTTCAAGTCCCGTAAGGACAAGCGGCATTGCAGCACCCGTTCGCCGCAGTCGCCGCATTACTTTGCCGACACAGAAGATCCAGGTGGGCTTGTACAAAGTTCCGGCTGGACATGGGCTCAGGGGACCATCGGACGTACGGAAGACGCTGCTCAGGATTGGTGGCGAACAGGGCACGGCTCGCCACGCACCACAGATCTTCCGCCCGCTAAGGTGACGCGCCATGACAACCTTTGATCACTCAGCCGCCCAGCCCGCTTCGCCTTCGTTCGCTGTGCACATTCCGGACGCCGACCTGGAGGTCGAGCCGCTCGACCCCGATCAGATCGTCTCCGGGGAGCCGGTCGTGACCGGCAGGGTGCTGTGGGAGTCCGAGGACGGCAAGCAGCTGCGCGGCATCTGGCAGATCACGCCGGGCGTGGTCACCGACACCGAGGCCAACGAACTCTTTGTCGTCGTGAGCGGGCGCGCCACCATCGAGGTAGAGGGCGGCGACACGCTGGAGGTCGGGCCGGGGGACGCATGCGTCCTGCGTGAGGGGGACCGTACGACGTGGACGGTGCACGAGACGCTGCGCAAGGCGTACCACATCAGCCTGTGAGGCCGGCGTGGCGAGGCCGGTGCAGTGGGCCAGGCGCAGGGCCGCCGGGCTCACCGGCTCCGGTCGCCCCGGTCGCAGCACTGAAGGTGATCGTGTGGCCAGCGGTGCGCAGGGTGCGCGTGGGGGCGTGACGCGCACCGTGGCCGCCGGCGATCTCCGCGCGGAACCGCGAGGCGATCTGGGCTTCACCATGTGCGGGGGTCAGGCTGCCTGGGATGCGGTGGTCAGCGCCTGGGTGTCGAGGACGTCCTCGCCGTACAGGTCCTGGACCCAGTTGGTCTGGTAGATGGTCTCCAGATACCGCTCACCCAGATCCGGGGCGATGGCCACCGCGGTCAGCTCCCGTCCCTCCTGCCGGGCCAGCCAGTCCATCGCGCCGCTGACCACTGTGCCGGTGGAACCCCCGAACAGAAACCCGCGCCTGGCCAGCCGGTGACAGGCCCGGATGGTGTCGGCCTCCGGCACGCACACCACATCGTCGATATAGGACTCGTCCAGCAGTGGCGGGCGCCTGCTGGTGCCCAGCCCGGGAATCATCCTCCGGCCCGGGGCGCCCCCGAAGGTCACCGAGCCCACGCTGTCGACGGCCACGATGCGCACCTGCCGGTGCCACTCGCGGAAGTAGCGCGCGCAGCCCATCAGAGTCCCCGTGGTGCCGGCCCCGACGAACAGCACATCCAGGTCCGGGAACTGCCGGGCGATGGCCGGGGCGGTCCTTCGGTAATGGGCCATGCCGTTGCTGGGGTTGGTGTACTGGTTGAGCCACACATAGCGGTCGTCGGAGGCGCACAGCGCGCGTACGTGGTCGATGCGCGCGCCGAGGAAGCCGCCGACGGGGTCGGGCTCGGTGATGACGTGGACCTGGCTGCCCAGGGCCTCCATCATCAGCCTGGTCGGCAGATTGCAGCGCGAGTCGGTCACGCACAGGAACCGGTAGCCCTTGCTGGCTGCGATCATGCTCAGGGCCACGCCCAGGTTTCCCGAGGACGACTCGACCAGGACCGAGTCCGGGGTCAGCAGGCCGTCGCGTTCGGCGGCCTCGACCATCTCGGTCGCGGCCTTCAGCTTGATCGAGCCGGCGAAATTGAAGCCCTCGCACTTGAGGAACAGCGACCGCCCGAAGATTCCCTCAAGGTCGACGTAGAGCTCGTCCTCGTTGAAGGCCTGGGGAGCGGAAATGACAGGCATGGTCGTCTCCTCGACTGCGGCGGAGTGCCTCCCGGCCGCTGATCCGTCTCGGCGCGACCCGGGGAGGAATTCGGCGGCGAGTTGCGACTCGCCGGAACACCTCCAGTACGCCGGAATCGGTGCAGCCTTGTCATGCCACCGAAATTCGGGACTTGACACGCACCCTGTTCCCGCATAAGCAGCCGTGTCGTGCCGGGGGAGGGGCTGAACCAACCACCTGAATCAGGGTCATCCGCAGCTTCCGGTCCGGGCCTCCAACCTGTCCCACCCCACCGGGGTATGTGGTTCCCCACCCGGAAAACGCTGGGCCAGACGGGCGGTCAACTCAATTCCCGGGCGATTTCCCCGCGGATTGCACGGGTGCCTGTGATACGCGGTCGTAGGCCGGGCGACGCGCACAGAAAGCAAGGGAACGCAGGGCGACGGACCGCAGAGCAGTCGGGCTATCAAGACCGGTGTGTTGCGTCAAGCCCCGAAATTCAGGGGCAGGACAGGAATTCGCCGGCCGGGCCTACTGGAGAGGCGGACATCACGAATCCATCCGCACCTACCGACGCTGACCGAAACGTCTTCAAGGAGCTCACGTGCTAGGGAAATCTGTCGAGGTCTTGACGGCCGATCCGGCTGACATCTCGACCCGCCAGGACGACGGGGACGCCGGCCCGGTTACCGGCACCGAGGAGCTACTGGCCGAGGTACTGGCCGGCGTCGTGCGCGTCGAGCAGGTACCGACCGACAGCCACTTCTTCAACGACCTGGGTGCCGATTCCCTGGTGATGGCCCAGTTCTGTGCGCGGGTCAGGAAGCGGGCGGACCTGCCGGCCGTGTCGATGAAGGACATCTACCGGCATCCCACCATCCGGAGCCTGGCCACCGCGCTCGCCGACGCCGTGCCCACCCCCACCCCCGTCCCGTCCCCGGCCCCGGCTGCGGAGGTGTCGGTACCGGCGCAGACACCGACCGACGTGGGGGCACCGACCGAGGCGGCGGCGCGGGCCGAGGTGACGGCAGCGGCCGGTACACGGCGCTACATCGTCTGCGGAACGCTGCAGTTCCTGATCTTCCTGGGCTATTCCTGCCTCGCCGCCCTCGTCGCCGCGGAAGGTTACGAGTGGATCTCCGCGGGCTCGGGTCTGCTCGACCTCTACCTGCGGTCGGTCCTGTTCGCCGGCGCGAGCTTCCTGGGTCTGTGCACCCTCCCGGTCGTGGCGAAGTGGACGCTCGTCGGCCGCTGGCGATCCGGCGAGTTCCCCCTGTGGGGTATGGCCTACCTGCGTTTCTGGGTCGTCAAGACCCTGATCCGCACCAGCCCCCTGCGCCTGTTCGCCGGTTCACCGCTGTACGTGCTGTACCTCAGGGCGCTCGGCGCGCGGATCGGCAAGGGCGTCACGATCCTCTCTCACGCGATCCCGGTCTGCACCGACCTGCTCACCGTCAAGGAGGGCACGGTCATCCGCAAGGACGTGCTCCTGTCCTGCTACCGCGCCCACGCCGGCCTGATCCAGACCGGCCCGGTCACCCTCGGCAGCAATGTGCTCGTCAGCGAGCACACGGTCCTCGACATCGACACGTCGATGGGCGACGGTGCCCAACTGGGCCACGCCTCCTCCCTGCACACAGGCCAGACGGTGCCCGCCGGCGAACGCTGGCACGGCTCCCCGGCGCAACCGACCGAGGTGGACTACCGGACGGTCGGCCCCGCCGACTGCCCCACCGTCAAAAGGACCCTCTACGGCGTTCTGCAGCTGCTGAATCTGCTGATTGTGTATTTGCCGCTTGCGATGGGCGGCTTGAGCATCCTGCTCGCCGACGTCCCGCAGCTTCATGGGCTCCTGAACCCGCAGGCGGTGGCCTTCACCAGCCCGGAATTCTACGCCGATGCCCTGACCATCTCCCTGGTCGTCTTCTTCGGCTCCATGCTCACCGGCCTCCTGGTCGTGGGCACCGTGCCGCGCGTGCTCAACCGGGCCATCAAGCCCGGCAAGGTCTATCCGCTGTACGGCTTCCACTACGGCATCCAGCGGGCGATCGCGCTGATGACCAACAGGAAGTTCTTCGCCACGCTCTTCGGCGACAGCTCCGGCATCGTCCACTACCTGCGCTACCTCGGATACGACCTGTCCCGCGTCGAGCAGACCGGGTCCAACTTCGGCACCGAAGTGCAGCACGAGAACCCGTACCTGAGCTCTGTCGGCACCGGCACCATGGTCGCCGACGGACTGTCCATCATGAACGCCGACTTCTCGAGTACGTCCTTCCGCGTGTCCCACACGTCGATCGGGCCCCGCAACTTCCTCGGAAACCGCATCGCCTACCCCTCACAGGGCAAGACCGGCGACAACTGCCTGCTCGCGACGAAAGTCATGGTCCCCATCGACGGTCCGACGCGCGAAGGCGTGGGCCTGCTCGGCTCACCCAGCTTCGAGATCCCGCGCACGGTGATGCGCGACAACAAGTTCAACCACCTTCAGACCGGCGACGAGCTGCGCCGCCGCCTCACCGCAAAGAACAGGCACAATGCCGCAACCGCCGGCCTGTACCTGCTGGCGCGGTGGATCCACTTCTTCGTCATCACCCTCATCACCATGGGCGCAGTCGACCTCCACTCCGTGATCGGCTCACCGGCGATCGCACTGGCCAGCGTCCTCACCCTCGCGTTCACCGTCGTCTACTTCGCGCTGATCGAACGGGCCGCCACGGGATTCAAGGCCCAGAAGCCGCTGTACTGCTCGATCTACGAGCCCCCCTTCTGGCGCCATGAACGCTTCTGGAAGATGGCCTCGATCGACTACATCCAGGTCTTCGACGGCACCCCCTTCAAGAACGTGATCTGGCGGCTGCTGGGGGCCCGGATCGGCAAGCGGGTCTTCGACGACGGCTGCTTCTTCCCGGAGCGCACCCTCGTCACCATCGGCGACGACAGCACGCTGAACGCAGGGACTGTGATCCAGTGCCACTCGCAGGAGGACGGCGCCTTCAAGTCCGACCGCAGCGCCCTCGGGAGCGGCTGCACCCTCGGGGTCGGCGCCTTCGTCCACTACGGCGTGACGATCGGCGACGGCGCCATGCTCGCCCCCGACTCCTTCCTCATGAAGGGCGAGGAAATCCCCTCGCACGCTCAGTGGGGCGGCAACCCGGCCCGGGAAATGGCGGACAACAAAACCCACCTTGAAGCCCACCAAGAACACCCCTCCACCCACGCCGCCCCGGCACGCGGCAACTGACGGCAACTGACACCGCGACACCAGCACAAGCAGAGGAAGAGACCGATGGAAACACATGTGAGTCGCACCCAGACCGGCCGGGAGTTCTGGCGCGGCGTACTGACAGCCGGCGGTTTCACCCCCGCCCCACGCTGGACCCTCCGTCCGGTGGCGGGTGTTGGCGTGTTCGAGGCGGTGGTTCCGGACGGCACGGTGGGGGTGTTGCGTGGGCTGGCGGGGGAGTTGGCGGTGCCGTTGGGTTCGGTGTTGCTGGCTGCGCATGCCAGGGTGCTGGCGGCGTTGTCGGGGGAGCGGGAGGTGTCCACCGGCTACGTGGCTGTGGGGGGTGGCGGGCCGTTGCCGTGCCGGCTGTCGACCGGGCCCGTGTCGTGGCGGGAGTTGGTGCGGGCCACTGATCTGGTTGTTTCGGAGTTGTTGTCGCACCGGGACTGTGCGGTCGATGAGCTGAGGGCGGAGCTGGGTCTGGCCCAGTTGTCGCCGGAGACGGTGTTCGATCCGGGCGGTGCGGGCGGTGTTCTGGCCGAAGCCACCGTCGTCGGGGTGGGATTCTCCCGGCACGGCGGCCGTTTGCGTCTGGGGCTGCGCTACCGCACCGAGATGCTTGATGCGGACGGTGCGGCCAGGATCGCCGGCTACCACCTGGCCGCGCTCGCGCTGATCGCCGCCGACCCGGATGCCGACCACGCACGCCAGAGCCTGCTGTCCGCCGACGAGCTGCGGTTCCAGCTGGAGGGGCTGGCCGGACCGGTCCGGGAGCTGCCGCAGCGCCGGTTCCACGAACTGTTCGAGGACCGGGTACGGGCCCACCCGGACGCCGTCGCCGCCGTGCACGGCACCCGGCGGTGGACGTATGGGGAGCTCAACGCCCGGGCGAACCGGCTGGCCCGGGCCCTGCTGGCGCGGGGGCTGGAGCGTGAGGGTGTCGTCGCGGTGGTCACCGAGCGCAACCTGGACTGGCTGGCCGCCGTCCTCGCGGTCTTCAAAGCCGGCGGCGTCTACCTGCCCATCGAGCCGCACTTCCCCGCCGAACGCATCGCCGCCACCCTCACCCGCGCCGGGTGCACCCTGGTGCTGACCGAACCCGGCAGCACCACCACCCTCGACCCCGCCCTTCAGACCCGGCCCGAAACCGAGAAACTGTTCATCGACACCGCCTGCACCGAAGACCACGGCGACGACGATCCGGGCATCCGCGTCACACCGGACCAGCTCGCCTACATCTACTTCACCTCCGGCTCCACCGGCGAGCCCAAGGGCGCGATGTGCGAACACGCCGGCCTGCTCAACCACCTCTACGCCAAGATCGACGACCTGGACATCGACGCGCGAGGGGTGGTGGCCCAGACCGCACCCCAGTGCTTCGACATCTCCCTGTGGCAACTGCTCTGCGCACTCCTGGCGGGCGGGAAGACCCTCCTGGTCGAACAGGACGCGATCCTCGACATCCCCCGCTTCCTCGACACCCTCACCGCGGGCCGGGTCACCGTCCTGCAACTGGTCCCCTCCTACCTCGAAGCCGTCCTGACCGAACTCGAACAGCGCCCCCGCGACCTGCCCGACCTGCGCTGCGTGTCGGCCACCGGCGAGGCGTTGAAGAGGGAACTCGCCGAGCGCTGGTTCGCAGCCAAGCCCCGGACCCGGCTGGTCAACGCCTACGGGCTCACCGAGACCTCCGACGACACCAACCACGAGGTCATGGACCGGGCGCCGGAGCGTGTCCTGCTCGGCCGCCCCGTCAACAACGTGCACCTCTACGTCGTCGACGAACACCTCACCCCGGTGCCCCTGGGCGCCCCGGGTCTGATCGCGTTCTCCGGCGTCTGCGTCGGCCGCGGCTACATCAACGACCCCGACCGCACCCGGGCCGCCTACCTGTCCGACCCGCACCGTGAAGGCCAACGGCTCTACCTCGGCGGCGACTACGGCCGCTGGCACCCTTCGGGGAAGCTGGAGTTCCTGGGCCGCCGGGACGCCCAGGTCAAGATCCGCGGCTTCCGGATCGAGATCGGCGAGATCGAGAACACCCTGCTGCGGGTGCCAGGTGTCCGCGACGGCGCCGTCGTCGTCACCGAACGCGCCGACCACAGCAAACACCTGATCGCCTTCTACAGCGGCCCCCAGCCCCTCCAGGCCGCCACCCTCACCGACCGGCTCAGCGCCTCACTGCCCCACTACATGGTCCCCGCGGCCTTCCACTGGCGCGAACACCTGCCGCTGACCGCCAACAGCAAAATCGACAAGAAGGCACTGGAAGCACTCGCCGCCCACCTCGCCACCACCGAGGACGACCACCAGCCACCGGCCACCCCGACCGAGCAACGACTGGCCGCCGCCTGGGCCAAAGTCCTCGGCATCCCCCAGAACCGGATCGGCCGCAACGACCACTTCTTCGACCGCGGCGGCACCTCCCTCTCCGCAGTCAAACTCGCCATCACCCTGGACCGCGCCATCACCCTCAAGGACGTCACCCGCCACCCCGTCCTCACCGACCTCGCCGACCTGGTCGACAACAGGCCCCAGAGCCAGGCAACCGGACTACTGACCTCCTCCTGAACCACATCGAAAGGAAAAGCACCATGCCGTACCCGATCCCGGCGCCCCTGCTCGAGGTGGACCTGCACCCAGGCAAACCCCCGATCCTGCACACCGACACCCCCGACGACGCGCAGGCCTGGGCAGCCGAACACCACCACGCACTGCGCACCCTCGTCACCGAACACGGCGCGGTCCTCATCCGCGGCCTGCACTTGCGCGACGCGGACCAGGCTGCCGCCGTCTTCCACGAACTGGCCCCGTCCCTGATGACCGACAGGGAAGCCTTCGCGCCCCGCCAGACCTACACCCCGGGCGTGTACTCCTCCTCGCAGTGGCCGCCGAACCAGCCGATGTGCATGCACCACGAAATCAGCTACACCCTCCAGCCCCCCGGCCTCATGCTGTTCGCCTGCCTGACCGCACCCACCACCGGCGGAGCCACCGCCATCGCTGACGCCCCCACCGTCCTCGAAGCCCTGCCCACCGAGCTGGTCCACCGCTTCGAACAGGAGGGCTGGCTGCTCACCCGCACCTACAACGACGAGATCGGCGCCCCCTACGCCGAAGCCTTCGGCACCGACGACCGGACCGCCATCGAGGTCTACTGCCGCACCCACGCCATCGAATTGGCCTGGCAACCCGACGGCAGTCTGCGTACCTGTCAGCGCCGCCCCGCCGTGACCGTCCATCCGGTCACCGGCCGCCGCTGCTGGTTCAACCAGATCGCCTTCCTCAACGAATGGACGATCGAACCCGAAATCCGCGAATACCTCATCGACGTCTACGGCGCCGAGGGGCTGCCGTTCAACACCCGCTTCGGAGGCGGCGATCCCATCGGCCCGGACATCGTCGAGCTCCTCAACGACACCTACACCGCGCACACCACCCGCGAGCCGTGGCAGGCCGGCGACCTCATGCTCGTCGACAATGTGCGCACCGCGCACAGCAGGGAGGCCTTCCAAGGACCACGCGAGGTACTCGTCGCCATGGCCGAGCCGCTGCGCCCGGCCCAGTGCCCGCCGACCGTCGAGGTGAGCCCCCGATGACCGCCCAGCACCCGCCCGTAATGGAGCCCGCCATGTCCCAGCCGCACACCGTGCCACCGTTCGCAGTGATCTCCGGAGCCCAGGTCCAGCAGGCCCTGCAGGACCGGGAAAAGCAGATCACGGACCTCATCGAGGCCACGTACCATCTGCACGCCGCCGGAGAGTCGGTCAACCCCCCCTCCTACTTCCTGCGCTTCCCCGACCGCCCCTCCTCCCGGATCATCGCCCTGCCCGCTTCGATCGGCGGCCAAGTCCGCGTCGACGGCCTCAAATGGATCTCCAGCTTCCCCGACAACGTCCAGGCCGGCATCCCTCGGGCATCGGCCGTGCTGATCCTCAACGACCACGACACCGGATATCCCTTCGCCTGCCTGGAAAGCTCCATCATCAGCGCCACCAGAACCGCCGCATCCGCGGCACTGGCCGCCGACCATCTCACCCGCAACCGGCAACGCCCCACGCGCATCGGGTTCTTCGGTACGGGCCTGATCGCCCGCTACATCCACACCTTCCTGACCGGCACCGGCTGGACCTTCGACGAGATCGGCGTGCACGACCTGTCCGCCGACAGTGCAGCCGGCTTCCGCGGCTACCTGGAGCAGACCGGCACCGCCGGACGGATCACCGTGCACGACAGCGCCGAGGAACTGATCCGCTCCAGCGACCTCGTCGTCTTCGCCACCATTGCCGGCGAGCCACACATCAGCGACCTGGCCTGGTTCAAGCACAACCCCCTGGTCCTGCACGTGTCCCTGCGCGACCTCGCACCCGAGATCCTCCTGGCTTCGACCAACATCGTCGACGACGTCGAACACTGCCTCAAAGCCAACACGTCCCCGCACTTGGCCGAACAGCTCACCGGCAACCGCAACTTCCTCCACGGCACACTCGCCGACGTCATGACCGGACGAGTGACACCCCCCACGGACCGGCCCCTGGTGTTCTCACCCTTCGGCCTCGGAGTACTCGACCTCGCCGTCGGCAAATACGTCTACGAGGAGACGGCCCGCTCCGGACAGCTCCACGTCATCGAGGACTTCTTCCACGACCTGAGCCGGCACGGATAGCCGCGGCCGCCCCGGCCGGGGCCGGTTGTCGTGTGGGTGAGTTTCATGCGGCCGACGGTCCTCACCCGCCGCTGCGCACCGTGGCCGGGTCATGGTCGGGCTGTCTCGTCGCAGGCCTCATTCGCGCCAGGCCCGGGGCCTCTGGCCGAGCATGGTGAGCAGGAGGAGGACGCGAGCGGGGGCGGTGGAGGTTGCCGAAAGGCTGTTGACCGTGTCGATCAAGCGCTGGAATTCTCGTCCCCGACCATGATCCATAGGGGAACAGGAGCAACACCCTTGAGGACGAAACTAATCGCGCTCGGCGGCGCCGCGCTCATCGCGACGCTGCCGTTCGCCACCGAAACCGCCTCTGCCTCGCCCACCTGCCGGGCCGGTTCGGTGTGCACGTGGTCTCAGAATGACTTCCACGGCACGAAGCGCACCAGCGGCCTGAACCCCTCGCCGGGCTGCAACCCCTGGGGCGGCAAGACCGTTTCCAACCAGACCAAGAGGACGATCCGGGTGTACAACGGCGTCTCGTGCACCGGCAAGCAGATCGACATCAAGTCCAAGCACTGGGGGCAAACCAAGCCGGGGGCGACGATCAAGTCCATCGCGGTCCTGGGGCTGTGATCTCCGGCTAGGAATTGCTCAGGACCCGCAGAAACGGGGACACGGTCCCAGCCATCGCATCACGGCCCGGGGCCGTGTACCCGGCACGTCAAGGGCACGAGCGGGCTCACGACTTCGACCCGTTGGCTAAGGCTCGGGGTGAGCCGAGGGCGCCTCCGATCGGCGGAGGGACATGGCGGTGATCACGGCTTCCAGCGACTCGCGGTGTTAGCAGCGGACCAGTGTGCCGCTCTCCCGGGTGAGGTGGTTGCTGGACATCCAGCCTTCGGTGTCCGCGCCCTCGATACGGGCGTAGATCCACTTGTTGCCAAGGGCATTTGTGACGTAGCAGTGGTACCAGATCTTCACGCCGGACTTAACCAGGGTCACGTAGGCACAATCCCGGTACGGCCCGGTGAAGAGGTGGTAGTCGTCGGCCAGGTAACCGTAGCCGTTGCTGCGGTTCTGGTGGTTCCAGCCGCTGCAACCCGTCGAGACCGGGGTGGGCTCCTTCACCGTAGAACTGGGCTTGGTCTCCGGAGAGGCGGGCGAGTCCGCGGCCGGCTCGTGACCGTCGTTGCCGGGCGTCGTCGTGGGACCTGTCTCTCTGTCCTCGTCCTCGTGAGTGTCCGTCTCCTCCGAGGGAGACGGCTGCGAGGACGCGCCAGGAGAACCGGCGGACGACGGGGTGCTGCCCCCAGTCGGCTGGTGGCTGCCCGCCGGGGAGCTGACCTGCGCGCCGTCCGTGGTCGTGCGGCCCTGTTGGGCAGTCAGGGCGTAGGTGATTCCGCCGCCTGCGGCGAGAAGCAGGATGGCGGCTGCTGATGCCGTGAGGGTGCGGCTGCGGCGCCGTGTGCGACGGGCTGCGGAGCGGCTCGTCTCGGGAGCGGGGACTCCGGCGGGGCCCGCGTCCGGCCCGGCGGGCTGCGGAAGCGTCGGCGGCAGGTCGGGCTGCGGGTAGTCGGCATACGGAGGCTGAGGCTGCGAGGTGGGCTGGGGGAACAGCGGGGGGCCGAATCCGGGGGGCGGTTCGACGGTGGCCGCAGCCCCGGGATCCACCGTTGGAGTGGGACTCGGGGCGGCGGACGCGAGGTGCACCGTCTGGCCCGAGGCGACGCGCTCCAGCATGCCGCGGGCGTGGTCTGCGGTGGGCCGGTCCTCCGGTTCCTTCGCCATCAGTGCCTGGAGCACCGGCGTGAGTGGTCCCGCCCGGCCGGGCTCCGGCAGTGGATCGGTGACGATGGCCGACAACGTGGACCACGCGGAATTGCGACGGAATGGCGGAGTGCCCTCCACTGCCGCGTACAGCGTCATGCCGAGCGACCAGATGTCAGACGCGGGGCCGGGCTCCCTGCCCTGCGCGCGCTCCGGTGGCAGGTAGTCGAGGGAGCCGACGAGCTGACCGCTGCGGGTCAGCTTGGCCATGGCGTCGTCGCCGGAGGCTTCCATGGTGGCGATGCCGAAATCGGTGAGAACGACCCTCCCGCTGTCCTCCAGCAGCACGTTCGCGGGCTTGACGTCCCGATGCAGTACGCCGGCCCGGTGCGCGGCGTCGAGCGCGTCCATTAGCTTGGCGCCGATCGCCGCAGCCTCGTGCGGCTCCAGAGTGCCGCGCTCCATCAGCAGGTCGTCGAGCGAGGGCCCGTCGACGAGTTCCATGACGATGACGGGCAGGCCCTGATCCTCGGTCACGTCGTGCACGGTGACCACGCCGCCGTGCCGGATGCGCGCGGCGGCCTGCGCCTCACGCTGCATCCGGGTCCGCAGGTCGGCCAGTTCGGCTGCGGAGGCGTCGGTGAAGGCTCGCAGGACCTTGACCGCGACCTCTCGGTTCAGCAGTTCGTCCACCGCCCGGGCGACCACTCCCATGCCGCCGCGCCCGACAATGGAGGTCACCCGGTAACGCCCCCCGAGGACCTTGCCTATCAGCTCTCCGCCATTCGCTTCCCCCGTCGTCACCGCACGCTCCGTTCCATCGCTGTTCGTCATCCATCAATCGGTGGTCTCAAGCGTAGAGGCAGGAGCGTGGGCGAAGTTCGGCGGCCGGACGCAGCGGCACCGGATGCCGCGTGGCTGTCCGCAGGAACCGGCGCCAACGGCAACCGCTTCTACGACTGGGCCCTGGCCGACACCGCCGACGACCGGCCCGGACACCATCAGTTCCTCGTCCGCCGCAACCGGCGCACCGGCGAACTCGCCTTCTACCTCTGCTACTCGCCCGACTCCGTGTCCCTGGCCACGCTCGTCCGGGTGGCGGGGCGCAGATGGACGGTCGAGGAGACGTTCCAGTCCGGAAAGGGACTGACCGGACTGGACGAGCACCAGGTCCGGCGCCGGACACCCTGGCATCGCTGGGTCACCCTCGCGATGCTCGCGCACGGCTTCCTCGCCGTCACCACCGCGGACGAACGCGCCCACCAGCCTCTCCCGACAGGCTGATCCCCTTGACCTGCAACGAGATCCAGCGCCTCCTCCGCGAGATCGGCTGTCAGGTCTTGTCCCGGGTAGGTCCGCACCGAGATGATCGTCGATCATGCGTCCCAATGAACTTGGTGCTGTTGAACGTCAGTTGTGGAACTCCTTCACGCAGGGCACTGCCGTCGATGTCCGCGACGGCACGTCGGTCGAATCCGCGATACGGGCCGACGTCATCGAGGCGCTGTTGCTGGGTGCCGGCGCCGATCCCGCCCCGGGTGACCGCCCGGCACTCCGCCTCACCGGCGCCCGCATAACAGGCAGCCTAGATCTGCGATTCGCCGAGATTGCCGTGCCAGTTGTCCTGGCCGATTGCCGCTTCGACGAAGTACCCCTGCTACATGGCGCCAGGCTCCGCGAATTGGCCCTCCCTGGAAGCTCCCTGCCAGGTCTTGCCGCTGACATGGCCCAGATCGACGGCCTACTGGTGCTGTCCCGATGCCACCTGACCGGACCCCTCATCCTGAACCGCGCCGAGATCCACGGTGACCTGGACCTCCGCGACACTGTGATAACGGCACCGGGGGCCGAGGCGATATCCGCGGTCCATGTGGCCATTGGTGGTGACACGCTGTGCACCAACCTGGCTGTCCAGGGAGGATTCCGCGTATCCGGTGCCTCCATCGACGGCGAGTTCGACCTGGAGGGCGCCTCCCTGAGCAACCCCGGTGGCAATGCACTGGACGCCTACCATATCCAGATCACCGAGGGCTTCACCTTCCACCCGGGCTTCAGAGCCGAGGGGCGGATCATCCTGTCCGGTGCCACGGTCCCGGCCGCGATCGGCTTCTGCGGCGCCGTTCTCAACAACGCCGGCGACGTCGCGCTGGAGGCTGTCGACGTTCATGTCACCCGCAATTTCGACCTCGGCCGGGGCCTCGCCGTCAACGGCGGCATCAAGCTTGACGGCAGCAACATCGGTACGCAGCTCAGCTTCCGCGACGCCACGCTCACACATCCTGGCGATGCCGCCTTGTCCCTGCGGATGACCCAAGCCCGGGAGACCGATCTGCGTACCCAGCGGCCGATCGACGGCACCGTCGACGCACGCAACGCCCAGCTGGGCACCCTGTACGACACCCCGGACACCTGGCCGGCAGATATCCGGCTGGCCGAGACCACTTACGACGCCCTCGCATCCCCCCTGGCAGCGGCCGAACGGCTCGACTGGCTCCGGCGCGGCACCGACGGCTACCTCCCGCAGCCGTACGAACAGCTCGCAGCCGCGTACCGGCGGCTCGGACACGAGGACGAAGCACGCACGGTGCTGCTGGCGAAGCAACGTCATCGGCGCGCTACGCTTCGCCCGCACATCCGCGTCTGGGGTTACATCCAGGACGCGACCGTCGGCTACGGCTACCGGCCTCTGCGCGCCGGCCTCTGGCTCATGGCTCTTCTCGCCTGTGGTGCGATCTTCTTCGCAGCCCATTCTCCCGGACCGCTCGAAGCGGGAAAGGCACCGCCGTTCAACGCCGTCTTCTACACGCTCGACCTGCTGGTCCCCATCATTACCTTCGGGCAGGAAGCGGCTTTCGCACCACGAGGCGTCGGTCAATGGCTCGCCTACGGGCTGACCGCTGCCGGCTGGGTCCTCGCCACAACCGTCACCGCCGGCATCTCACGGGCAATCAGCCGTCAGTGAGACGAAACCACCAGCCACGGCGGGACTCCGGCCACGAAAACCCAGGAAACGGCTCTATCCGCGACTCCGCGCAGGTCATGGCTGGGTGAGAGTCCGGGCCCAGAGGAGTTCGAACGAAGCCCGTCCATACATGGCCCGCTTGAGCGTTTTCACCCGGTTCACGTGGTCTTCGACGACTCCGGAACTCCAGGTGAGGGTGAGTCCGGCGGCCTTGCCGGAACAATCCTCCGTTCCCTCCCCTGACCTGGGGATTCACGGAACTGCGGACAGAGCCTCGACATCAGGATGACTGCGGTCGCTGTAGTCCCTGAAGGAGAAGTTCGACCAATCGGCGGGGGTCATAGCGGGGGTCGCTGTCACGTCCGATGCAGAGGTTGCCGATGCCGCGCATCAGTTCGTAGGCGTGCGTACCCGGCCTGATTTCGCCAGCGTCGACCGCGGCGTCGAGCAACTGCGCGCAGACAGGCACCAAGCGGTCGAGGAAGTAGGTGTGCAGCGCGTCGAAGCCGCTGCTGTCCGATTGCAGAGCGTTAGCGAGTCCGTGCTTCGTGACCAGGAAGTCAACGAAGAGGTCGACCCACTGACGGAGTGCCGCGAGCGGAGAGTGGGCGCTGGCCAGCAGGCTCGGGCCGGCCTCGGCGCATGCGTCGACCTGGTGGCGGTAGACGGCGACGACGAGATCCGCCCGAGTCGGGAAGTGGCGGTAGATCGTCCCCATCCCGACGCCCGCTCTGGCCGCGATCTCACGGATTGGCGCATCGACGCCGGAGTTGACGAACACCGCCGCGGCGGCGGCAAGCAGCGTCTGCTGGTTGCGCACCGCGTCGGCCCGCTTGCTTCGGGCAGGCACCTCCCCGGACTGGCTTGTAGTGGGCACCACGCTCCCCTTCCGACGGCCGTTGACAAAGCGGAACAGCGCTCCGTATATTAACCGGAACAACGCTCCGCTTTCAGAGTAGCTGAAGCAGGATGCTCCTGACTGCCTCACCCGCCGCCGGCCGAATGAGACCGGCAGCAGAGGCCATTGAATGGAAATACGCATCATGAGTGAATCGACCTTCACAGCCGACACCTTCAGCTCGCCCACTCCCGTCCTCTCGGTCAGCCCGTTGGTGCTGTCAGCTCCCGGCCGAGCCGTGGACCTGGAGGTGCGGGTCTCCGCGCCCCTGACCGGGAGCGACCTGCCGGTCATCCTCCTCTCGCACGGTCAGGGCTACTCGAACAACCTCTCCTCACTGAACGGCTACGCCCCCCTCGCCAACTTCTGGGCGGCACACGGCTTCGTCGTGATCCAGCCCACCCATCTGAGCTCGAGGACGCTGAGTCTGGATCCCGATACCCCCGGGGCGCCTCTGTACTGGCGATCGCGGGCCGAGGACATGAAGCGCATCCTCGACCAGCTCGACGTGATCGAGGCCGCCGTCCCGCAGCTCCTCGGGCGCCTGGACCGAAGCAAGGTCGCCGTAGCCGGGCACTCGATGGGCGGGCACACCGCGAGCCTGCTGCTGGGCGCCCGGCTCACCGATCCGCACGACGGAACGGAAGTGAACCTGGCCGAGTCCCGGATCAAGGCGGGTGTACTGCTTGCCGCGCCCGGCAGAGGCGGCGATGCCCTCAGCGAGTCCGTCGCCGAGAATTATTCTTTCTTCTTGACCACGGACTTCTCCAGGATGACGACGCCCGCGCTCGTGGTCGCCGGCGACAAGGACGCCTCTGCCCACCTGACGGTTCGCGGCCCGGACTGGCACACCGATCCGTACTTCCTCTCCCCGGGCCCCAAGTCCCTCCTCACCCTGTTTGATGCAGAGCACGGGCTCGGCGGGGTCTCTGGATACGACGTCGCCGAGACCACGGACGAGAGCCCCGAGCGAGTGTCTGCGGTCCAGCGGCTCACCTGGGCCTACCTCCGCACCCAGCTCTACCCCGGGCATTCCGCTTGGCAGGCAGCGCGTGACGCGCTGACGGCCGGCCCCCACCCGCTCGGACGGGTCGAATCCAAGTAAGCCAAAGCGGCATTACCTCTGTGGCGGACCAACAGCACGAGATGTTCGCCCTCGACGAGCTGGATCGGCAGCTCCTCCGTGAAGGGCAAAGCCGGCCCTCCGCGGACTTCCTCCAAGACCCGTAACCCGACTGCCGCCTTGCCCAGGGCTTGGCCCCCGCTGAGTGGCCGACCACGGTCCGGCACGTAACTCCGGACCAGCCTCCAGTGTGTTCGCGCCCCCGGACGTCCGCGCCGGCCGCCGGTGCCACGATCGTGCCGCAGTGCGCGTGCCACTGCGACCGTCACGCCAGGCAGGGACGAATGATCCCAGGATCAATGCGTCCTTACTGTTCGACGCGGTCGGAGTCATGCTTGTTCACGTCGGCGGCCGACCGGGCCGCCGGATGAGGGGGAGGAGGACCCATGGCAGACCGGGCGCAGCTGGCGGAGTTCCTCCGCTCGAGGAGGGAAGCACTCCGGCCGGAGGACGTCGGACTCCCGCGTGGCCCGCGTCGCCGCACCGGCGGGCTCCGGCGCGAGGAGGTCGCAGCCCTCTGCGGCATGTCGGCCGACTACTACAGCCGGATAGAGCAGCAGCGCGGACCGAACCCTTCCGAGCAGATGCTCGCCGCGATCGCTCGCGGACTGCACCTCTCGCTCGACGAGCGCGATCACCTGTTCCGGATCGCAGGGCACACAGCGCCGCAGCGTGCCCTGCGTACCGACCACATCAACCCGGGGATGATGCGGATCCTCGACCGCCTCGAGGACACCCCGGCGCAAGTCATGACCCGTCTCGGCGAGACGCTGCGGCAGACCCGGATGGCCAAGGCCCTGCTCGGCGACCAGACCAGGTTCACCGGCATGGACCGCAGCACGGTCCATCGCTGGTACACCGACCCGCGGTCGCGGCTGATCTACCCGGAAGAGGATCACCCTGTCCACGGTCGGGCGTTCACCGCGAAGTTGCGGGACGTCTACCTGCTGGAGGGCAAGGGCTCCCGATCCGCGGCGATCGTCGACGCGCTGCTGGCCGTCAGCCCCGAGTTCGCCGCGGTCTGGGCTGAGCACGACATCAGCGCCACTCATCCCGAGTTCAAGCGCATCAGCCACCCCGAGCTGGGCGTCCTCGAACTGCAGTGCCAGACGCTCCTCGATCCGGACCAGTCGCAGACCCTGCTGGTCTTCACCGCGGTGCCGGGCACCGAGAGCTACGAGAAGTTGCAGCTGCTCTCGGTCATCGGCGACCGCGTCGACGTTTGACCCACCCACGAATTCCCCGCACGCCAACTTCGGTATGCCCTAAGGAGATCCACCATGCCCAAAATCGCCTTGATCACCGGCGCGAACCGCGGCCTCGGGAAGAACACCGCGCTCCGGCTGGCCGAGGACGGCGTCGACGTGCTCATTACCTACCGGTCGAACGCCGACGAGGCGCAGGACGTCGTCGACACCGTGACGAAGCTCGGCCGCACGGCCGTCGCCTTCCAGCTCGACACGGGCCGGGTCGAGACGTTCGACGCGTTCGCTGCCGACGTCCGGACGGCGCTTGCCGACCGGTGGGGCCGGGACACCTTCGACTACCTGGTCAATAACGCCGGCATCGGCATCTACGGGTCGTTCGCGGAGACCTCGGTCGACACCTTCGACCAGCTGATGAGCATCCACTTCCGAGGCGTCTTCTTCCTCACCCAGCAGCTGCTCCCGCTGCTCGCCGACGGCGGCCGGATCGTCAACCTCTCTACCGGGCTGACCCGGTTCACCCGCCCGGGCTTTGCCGCTTATGCGTCCATGAAGGGCGCTATCGAGGTGTTCACGCACTACCTGGCGAAGGAGCTCGGCCCGCGCGGCATCACCGCAAACGTCGTCGCGCCGGGGCCGATCGCCACCGACTTCGCCGGCGGCGTGATCCGCGACAGCGAGGAGTATCAGGCGCAGTTGGGGAGCGAGGCGGCGCTCGGCCGGGTCGGTGAGCCGGACGACATCGGCGGCGTGATCGCGTCCTTGCTCAGCGATCGGAACGCGTTCGTCACCGCCCAGCGCCTCGAGGCCTCCGGTGGCACGCTCATCTGATTGCTGTGCAGGGCTCCGGCGCAGCGTCTGACCTGAAGCCTGACTTGTTGCCGGGGCTTCAAGTTGTGCTTTCTGGTTCTGCTTCGCCGAGTGGCGCCCACGAGGGGTGGAACGCCGACGAAGACGCTGCCCACAATCGATCCAGATGGCCGTCCTGGTGAAGCCGAACGGGCTGTTCGGCACCCTCTACATGGCCGCCATCAAGCCCTTCAGGTACATCGGGGTGTACCCGGCGCTGATGCGCTCCATCGGCCGCGAGTGGCAGGCGAACGCCGCCGGGCGGAGCGTGCGCTGACCGGCTTCGTTCTCAGCCAACGCACGGCGCATCTCAGGCAGGTGGTTCACGAACGCAGCCAGAGCCGGATTGCTGCGACGGTGACGGTGCCGTAGAAGAAGTAGGCCCGCTTGTCGTATCTCGTCGCGACAGCCCGTGAGTGTTTGAGCGCGTTGACCGTCCGCTCGACTTCGCTCCTGCGCTTGTAGGTCGTCTTGTCTTATCCGGTGGGATCCGAGCGCGACCCGTCAGCGGCACCGGCGGGCGTTGAGCCGGGCGGCCTGGCGCGTCAGGTGGTCGCGCTCGGCGAGGTTGGGTGCTTTTTGGGCCGCCTCGGCGTACAGCCGTGCCGCCGTCGCCAGGTCGCCGTCGCGCTCGTGGAGGTACGCCGCCACCGCGGCGTGGCGGGGCAGTGAGTCCTCCAGCGCCGCGAGCGCTGCCAGGCCCGCGCGGGGTCCGTCGGCCTCGCCGACGGCCACCGCGCGGTTGAGCCGGACGACCGGGCTGTCGGTCAGGCGCGCGAGCTCGTCGTACCACTCGGCGATCTGCACCCAGTCAGTCTCCTCGGCGGTGGGCGCGTCAGCGTGGAGTGCCGCGATGGCGGCCTGGGCCTGGAACTCGCCCAGCCGGTCGCGGGCGAGAGCCGCCTGGAGGATCTCGACGCCCTCGGCGATCGACTCAGTGTCCCACCGGCCGCGGTCCTGCTCGGCGAGCGGCACCAGGCTGCCGTCGGGCGCGGTCCGGGCGGCGCGCCGGGCGTGGTGGAGCAGCATGAGTGCGAGCAGCCCCGCCACCTCGGGGTGGTCGATCGCGGCCGCGAGCTGCCGGGTGAGCCGGATGGCCTCGGCGGCGAGGTCGACGTCGCCGGAGTAGCCCTCGTTGAAGACCAAGTAGAGGACGCGCAGCACGGTGGCGACGTCGCCGGGCTGGTCGAACCGCACGCCGGAGACGGTGCGCTTGGCCCGGCTGATGCGCTGCGCCATGGTCGCCTCGGGGACCAGGTAGGCCTGGGCGATCTGGCGGGTGGTCAACCCGCCCACGGCGCGCAGCGTGAGCGCGACCGCGGACGACGGCGTGAGTGACGGGTGGGCGCACAGGAAGTAGAGCTGGAGTGTGTCGTCCGCCGCCGGTGAGGGGCCGGGTGGCGGTTCCTCGTCGACGCGGTCCTCTCTCCGGCGGCGAGCGGCGTCGGCGCGGGTCGCGTCGAGGAAACGGCGCCAGGCCACGGTGACAAGCCAGCCCTTCGGGTCCCGCGGCGGGTCGGCCGGCCAGACGCGGACCGCCTCGACCAGCGCGTCCTGCACGGCGTCCTCGGCCGCCGCGAAGTCGGCTCCGCGGCGGACGAGGATTCCGAGCACGCTCGGAGTGAGGCTCCGGAGCAGGAGCTCGTTCATCGAAGAGGTCACTCCGTGATGGTGGGCGGCGCGGTAAGGAACGGGCGCAGCTCGAGCCACTCGTGGATCGGCTTCCCGCCCGCCCCAGGAGCGGCGGACAGTTCCCCGGCCAGCTCGACGGCGCGCTCGTAGCTGTCGACGTCGATCACCATCCAACCGGCGATGAGGTCCTTTGTCTCGGCGAACGGGCCGTCGGTGACCGGCGGGCGGCCCTCGCCGTCGTACCGGACGAACGTCCCCTCGGGGGCGAGCGCCTGACCGTCGACGAACTCGCCGGTCTTCTCGAGCCGGTCCGCGAAGTCCTGCATGTACTGCATGTGGGCCGAGATCTCCTCCGGCGTCCACTGGTCCATGGGCACGTCGTTGACCGCAGCCGGGGCGCCGCGGTAGTGCTTGAGCAGCAAGTACTTGGCCATCGTGTTTCTCCTCGGAGCTGGTGCGACCCATTGTGGTCGCGTTCATTGCGGGGACGGAGCCAGCCACGGGTTCTCGACATCGCCTCCGACTTTTTTGGCTCTCGTGGATGAGCCTGGGGGAGCCGTCTCGCGGTGTCCGGGTCCACGGCGTGGCGCGAGGGTGAGACGGAGCGAGGTCTTCCAAGATCAGCAGCGACCAGGCAACTGAATCAGGAGAAGGCCTCGCGTGCGTCACTGGGTGTGGTCCTGGCGCGTCGTGGTGTGCTCGGATGCGCTCGGACCGATGAGTTGTTCGGCGTGAAGGGCATGCACGTCCTCGACGTCACCCGCCATCCTGACGCCGACGGCGGACAGGGTCTGGTGGTGCTGGACGCCGAGTCCGACGCCGCCACCAGCCCCGCCGTCGGCCGAAGGCCGCCGCCGCTACGCCAGTGGCGCACTGAGATCCTTGCCTACTCCGACACCGGAGGCATGTCCAACGGCGGTACCGAAGCCATCGACGGCGTCATCGAGAAGACCCGCCGACTCGCCCACGGCTTCCGCAACTTCACCAACTACAGGATCCGGATCCTGCTCGCCGCAGACGGCACCGCCCCTACCGGCGTCCGTCGACCAATCCCGATCAGCCGAACGAGCCGACCCAGGCTGATCTACCAAGAGCCGGATTATCCCTCTGTGGCGGCACCCGGGCCGGGCTGATAGCCACATCCGAAGAAGACGAATTCCCCTGGTTGGACACGTACCTTGGTGCGGTTCCAGCGGTAAATACCGGTCTGTTCTCCCTCGTAGGTGAATGTTTCACCCGCCTTGATAGTGACGACCTGGTCCGCTATCACGTCGCCGAACGACCCCCACTCGTTGTCTGTAAACCCATCGGCGAACCAGCGCTGCTGGAGTTGGGCACGTACTTCATATGAGGAGGTGTTACGGACCTCTAGTGTGTATGCGGCCGTTTGAATGTTGTCATCGGAGTCCGACTGATCCCCGATTGCGGCCGTCACCTTCAAGACGGAGGTGGTCGGGCAGTCTTCACTCTGCTTGGTTGCCACCGGCTTGCTGTAGACACCGTTGGTCGCTGCGGCCATCTGATCCGGGCAGTAGAAGGTGACCGCCTCCACGATGAAAGCGGCCTGGTCGATTGGGTCGGTGAGCGCCAGCCCAACACCATCAGGCACCTCATTCATGTCCGTTCCGCCGATGAGCGCATCACAGACGGACTCTGCATCCCTGATCACGGCTTTGCGGAAGGCGGAGATGTCGCCCCCGCCAGGGGCGGACGACATGGCGCCGTACGACTCAGTGCCGCTGGGCCAAGTAGAAAACTGGGCGACATCACCGACGAACGCCGCGTCGCGTGCTGAGGTAGAGCTGAAATCCGGAACCGATACATATGGTGGTCCGGAACTCGGCACCGTTGCGCCTTCTTCGGCCTGAGGCTCGGTGGGCGCGCCGCCATCCGCAGTGTTCGGCGGCGAAGCGGATGTCCCTGGTGTCGCCGATACCGGCTGATCGCCACCGGTTTCCCGGATGGCAACGGTGGTGATGAGCGCGAGAACTGCTGCCACGAGGATCACCGCGACCCACCACTGAGTGGGCACCCTACGGCTGGCCACGCTGACATCCTTCTGCCGAAGTTTCGTGCCCAGGACGGGGATTGGTTGTTCAGCCGACCTCGGGGGTGTGTCAGACACAATGCGGCGTTCCTCTGTCCAAGCGCGGCTACAACGGCCGAAGGCGGTCAGCGTACGAGTCCACGCAGGTTCCACGCCTCACCGTTACAAATCCGAGACTGTCAACAGTCAGCGGCAGATCGACGGCAGCCTGTGTCCCACCGGCGATGCATGCTGCATGCCTGTCCGTTCTCCCTTGCGCTCACAGCACGTGCCGCCGGCCAGTCCGAGACTTGCCGTCAGTGACCAGATCACAAAGACGGTGTGGTCGTCGTGACTTCGCCCTGTGTGGCCGGATCGCTCAGCGATGTCCGGCCAACTGCCGTGCGGCCGGGCTCGTGTACCGGCGGCGAGGGGCTACTTCTGCGAGCGTCGCAGATGGGTGCATCCGGTCCGCGCGTCCTGAGGACCCTCACCGAGTAGGCGCTGTGTGGACCACGGGCATCCGGTGACAGGTTTCGATGCTGCGGAACCTCCAGGCCATCGACCGGGCTACGAAGTGCGGCGGGCGGCTCAGCAGTTCGAAGGGTCAATCTGAGCATTTCTGGGCATTTGATCCTAGGGTGGGGTGTTGTGGACGGCCATCAGCGAGTGCGGGACAACGAGGGGAGCGCGACCCGACTCCTCGCGCTGTCGGACGGCGTGTTCGCCATCGCGATGACGCTGCTGGCGTTGGACATCACGCTGCCCACCGGGCTGGACCCCGCCGGTTTCGAGCAGGCGCTGGGGGATGTGACGCCCAACCTGTGGGCGTACGCCCTCAGCTTTCTCGTTATCGCTGCGTTCTGGCGGGGTCACCACCAGGTCTTCCGGTACGCGCGGGACGTTGATGGGACGGTCATCAGGCTCGGGCTGCTGAGCCTGGGGCTGATCGCGCTGATGCCTTTCCCTACCACCCTGCTGGCCGAGTACGGGGACCTGCCGCAGTCTGTGGCCGTCTACTCCGGCGCCGTCGCGGCCATGGGTGCCACACAGCTCGCGCTGACGGTCGCACTGTGGAAGCGCCCGTGGCTGGGTAGCGCGGCGATGCCAGCTCCCGTCGCGCGCAACGATATGGCCGATCTGGCGTCGACGGTGTTGGTCTTCGCCGTCGCCGTGCCGCTCGCCTTCGTCTCCCCGATGGGCGCGAAGCTGTGGTGGGCGGTCCTGATCCCGGTCAAGGTGGTGACGGGCAAGCGGGGCAAGCGGCTGCGCGCCGCCGCCCAACGATTCGGCGCCTAGCAGAACTCCGCCAGGTCGGCTTGGGGCTGGGTGGGTTGTGTCGGAGCGCCTTTCAGTTACGGGACAACCCTTGAGCCTGGTCGAGGCTGGGACTGTGGGAAGCGCCGTTCAGGGGAACGGCGGGTGTTGCGCAGACAGGCGAGGAGGCGCGGCGCGTACGTTCGGTTGACATGACATACGCATCGGGTGATCGCACATCCGGCCCCACGCGCCGCACCGCGCTTGGCGGGCTCGTCGGAGGGGCCGGCGCTCTGATGACCGCTGGGTGTACCCCGTCCAGCGGGACTCCCGCGCAGGCCCGCACCCCCAGTTCCACGGCGTCGGCCTCCGCCTCGGCGAGCGGTCCCACGCCCGGTGTGATGACGCTCTTCAAAAACCCGGGCTTCAACTTCAACGGACTCCTCGCGCTCGGCGGATCCGGCTACGGCGCGGCTGAGGTGGGCGAGGTGCTCACTGCCGTGAACACGATCAACAAGGCCGGCGTCTCCGCGCAGACGTACTCCGAGACCTTCAAGGAACTCGGCGATGAGCTGATGGAGACGCCCGAGGGCAGCAAGCCCGGGACGCAGACCACACGCTTCCGTGCGCTGCGGGCCGCCCAGTACTACGGGCAGGCACTTTTCTTCGTCCTCGGCTCCGACGACCCCGGCAGCGAGGAGCAGTTGTACAAGGCCGGACGTGGCGCTTGGGACAAGTTCTGCGGGTTGTGCGACCCGGCTCCCGTGACGGCCAACATTCCGTACGGGAAGACCCCGCTGCCTGTGTGGTTCTTCCGGCCGGACGACTCGGGCGAGCGGCGCCCCACCGTGATCCTCACGAACGGCAGCGACGGACAGAACGTTGACATGTGGACCTACGGCGTCGCCGCCGCTCTGGAACGCGGCTGGAACGCCCTCGTGTACGACGGGCCCGGCCAGGGGCAGCTGCTCTTTGTAGACCACGTGGTCTTCACGCCACGCTGGGAGACCGTTGTCACGCCGCTCGTCAACTGGCTGGCCGCCCGCTCGGACGTGGACACCGGCAAGATCGCCCTGACCGGGCTGAGCATGGCAGGGAACCTGGCCCCCCGGGCCGCGGCCTTCGAGAACAGGATCGCCGCTCTGGTGGCGATGCCCGGCGTGCTCGCGCCCTGGCTGGGCTTCCCTCCCCAGATCCGGGAGATCCTCACCCCGAACAAGGAGGAGACCAACGACATCTGGAACAAGGAGGTCGTCCCCGAGCTGCCTCCGTCCGTGGCCGCGACGATGAAGAAGCGCATCGAACCCTTCTCCGTGCCGGCGATGCTCGACGCCCGCGAGGGCAAAATGTTCACCGACTTCTACACCCCCGCCAAACTCATCGAGTCGCTGGACATCACGAGCGTCGTAGGCCGCATCAAGATGCCCACGCTTGTCCTGGACTACGACTACGAGCAGTTCTATCCCGGCCAGCCGCGCCAGATGTTCGACAAGCTGACGGCTCCCAAGGACTACGTGAAGCTCACCACGGCCACCGGCGCGCAGTTGCACTGCTCCCCGATGGCCCCGCAGCAGCACTGCGAGGTCGTCTTCGACTGGCTGCAGGAGAAGCTGTCGGGCAGCTGATCTCTGCGGCGGCCTCCTCGTCACGGGGTGTGGATCGCGGTGATCGTCTCAGGTGACCGGACCGGTCAGGAATCGAGAAGCGCGGTCACCCGAGCCGCGGCTAGCGTGCTCGCCATGGACATCACCATTCACGCGAACTTCCTCCCCCACGACGCCCCGGACGCATCCCTGGCCTTCCATCGCGACCGCCCGGAGGTGGTCCCCGTGGTCCTCCTTCCTATCCGGGCTGGGCCCGGTTAAGACGAACGGCCAACGGCCAACGGCGAACTCGCGATCCGGGGCGATCGGGCTGTCGATTTCCGGACTTCCCGTTCGTCTTTGAGCCAGACAAATCCCGATCAGACCCACGACTTCAGGAGTGACCATGACCGGCTCTTCCACCCAGGGAATCAAGACCGTGCTGCATCCCGTTTCCGACCTGGCGGCGGCCAAGGAGGTGTACGCGGCCCTGCTCGGCGTACCGCCGCAGACCGACGAGTCCTACTACGTCGGCTTCGAGGCCGCGGGCCAGCACATCGGGCTGGTGCCGGGCGGTGGACCGCAGGGCATGACCTCACCGGTGGCCTACTGGCACGTGCCGGACCTCGAGGCGAAGCTGGCCGAGGTGATCGCCGCGGGTGCCACCGTGAAGGAGCCCGCGCACGACGTCGGTGGCGGCCGCCTGGTGGCCACCGTCACCGACCCCGATGGCAACGTCCTCGGGCTGCTTCAGGACCGATGAGTGCCGTCCGCCCGCTCCCGCGCTGAGCGTCGCGACACCGGGCATCGGCTCACGCACGGCATCGATGTCTGCGTGGCCGGCTCGGCGGCTGGGCCACACCCGCGACGTCTCCATGATCGAGGCGAAGTTGGCGTCCTCGAGATCGGCGGGCTGCCGCAGCAGCGGGTGACCACCGGTTCGTCGTGCACGCCGGCTTCGACCCGCGTGTGCCGGCCGCGCGGTAGCGCTGGTTCCGCATCTCCTCGCGCCGCATCCAGGTCCGGCGCGAGGAGAACGAGCTGCCCGACCGCGAGCCGATGCGCGTCGGCCGCTGGTTGGTCCGACGCCTCGGCGGGCACGCCGCGTGGCCGGGGCCCCGAGGCTTCACGGGCCGAAGCGAAGAAGACCAGACGTACTGCTCGAAGCTGGTTAGATCGAGCCAGGCGACGCACGGAGACCGCGCAGGCGGCCCCGCCTCACAGATGGAGACACGATGAGCATAGCCACGAGGACCGACACGCAATCGCCTGCGCTGCACGATGCCGACAGCCACGATCTGATCCGCGTGCACGGCGCGCGTGTGAACAACCTCAAGGACGTCAGTGTCGAGATCCCGAAGCGCCGCCTCACCGTGTTCACCGGCATCTCCGGCTCGGGCAAGAGCTCGCTGGTGTTCGGCACGATCGCCGCGGAGTCGCAGCGGCTGATCAACGAGACCTACAGCACCTTCGTACAGGGGTTCATGCCGACGATGGCACGGCCCGAGGTCGACGTACTCGATGGGCTGACGACCGCGATCATCGTCGACCAGCAGCGGATGGGCGCCGATCCCCGCTCCACGGTCGGCACCGCCACCGACGCCAACGCGATGCTGCGCATCCTCTTCAGCCGGCTCGGGAAGCCGCACATCGGCTCGCCGGGCGCGTTCTCCTTCAACGTCGCCTCGATCCAGGGGAGCGGTGCGATCACGGTCGAACGCGGCGCCGGCAAGACCAAGGCCGAGAAGCGGACCTACTCCCGCACCGGCGGCATGTGCACGCGCTGCGAGGGCCGGGGCTCGGTCACCGACATCGACCTCACCCAGCTCTACGACGACAGCAAGTCGATCAACGAGGGTGCGCTCACGATCCCCGGCTACAGCATCGACGGCTGGTACGGCCGGATCTACGGCGGCTCCGGTTTCCTCGACCCGGACAAGCCGATCCGCAAGTACACCAAGACCGAGCTCCACAACCTGCTCTACAAGGAACCGACCAAGATCAAGGTCGACAACATCAACCTGACGTACGAGGGCCTGATCCCGAAGCTGCAGAAGTCGATGCTGGCCAAGGACGTCGATGCGCTGCAGCCGCACATCCGCGCCTTCGTGGAGCGGGCGGTCACCTTCACCATCTGCCCCGACTGCGACGGCACCCGGCTCAGCGAGGCGGCCCGGTCGTCGAAGATCAAGAAGATCAGCATCGCCGACGCCTGCGCGATGCAGATCAGCGACCTCGCCGAGTGGGTGCGGAATCTGGACGAACCGTCCGTCACACCGCTCCTGACGGCGCTGGGGGAGACGCTCGACTCGTTCGTGGAGATCGGCCTCGGCTACCTCTCGCTCGACCGGCCCTCGGGCACGCTGTCGGGCGGCGAGGCGCAGCGCGTCAAGATGATCCGCCACCTCGGCTCCTCGCTCACCGACGTCACCTACGTCTTCGACGAGCCCACCACGGGCCTGCACCCCCATGACATCCAGCGGATGAACGGCCTGCTCCTCCGCCTGCGGGACAAGGGCAACACGGTGCTCGTCGTAGAGCACAAGCCGGAGACGATCGCGATCGCCGACCACGTCGTCGACCTCGGCCCCGGCGCAGGTACCGCGGGCGGCACCGTCTGCTTCGAGGGCACCGTCGAGGGGCTGCGGGCCGGCGGCACTGTCACCGGCCGCCATTTCGACGACCGGGCCGTCCTCAAGGAGACGGTGCGGACGCCCACCGGCAATCTGGAGATCCGCGGCGCGACTGCACACAACCTGCAGGGCGTCGACGTCGACATCCCGCTCGGGGTGCTTGCCGTCGTCACCGGCGTCGCCGGCTCCGGCAAGAGCTCGCTCGTGCACGGGTCGATCCCCGCCGGCGAGGGTGTGGTGTCGGTCGACCAGCGCGCGATCCGTGGCTCCAGGCGGAGCAACCCGGCCACGTACACCGGACTGCTCGAGCCGATCCGCAAGGCGTTCGCGAAGGCCAACGGCGTGAAGCCGGCGCTGTTCAGCGCCAACTCCGAGGGCGCCTGCCTCAACTGCAACGGCGCCGGCGTCATCTACACCGACCTGGCGATGATGGCCGGCGTCGCCACCACCTGTGAGGAGTGCGAGGGCAGGCGGTTCCAGGCATCGGTCCTTGACCATCACCTCGGCGGCCGCGACATCAGCGAGGTGCTCGCGATGTCGGTGACCGAGGCCGAGGAGTTCTTCGGCGCGGGCGAGGCGCGCACGCCGGCCGCGCACCGCATCCTCGGCCGGCTCGCCGACGTCGGGCTCGGTTACCTCAGCCTCGGCCAGCCGCTCACCACGCTGTCCGGCGGTGAGCGGCAGCGGCTCAAGCTGGCCACGCACATGGCCGAGAAGGGCGGGGTCTACGTCCTCGACGAGCCGACCGCCGGCCTCCACCTCGCCGACGTCGAGCAGCTGCTCGGCCTGCTCGACCGGCTCGTCGACTCCGGCAAGTCGGTCATCGTCGTCGAGCACCACCAGGCGGTCATGGCGCACGCCGACTGGATCATCGACCTCGGCCCCGGCGCCGGCCACGACGGCGGCCGGATCGTCTTCGAGGGCACACCCGCCGCCCTCGTCGCCGCCCGCTCCACCCTCACCGGCGAGCACCTCGCGGCCTACATCGGCACCTGACCGAGGCCTTCGCGGCGGCCGGGCGCCGATCGAGGAGGGCCGGCCCACGATGACGAGCACGCGGCCGAACGTGGCCGCGTGCTCGTCGATCACGACCCGCAGTCTCGGTTCGCTGTCGGGCAGCTGTTTGTCATGGACGGGACGGTCTTGCCCTGCCGCGGTCAGGCCACGGACGTGGCGGCCGCCCTTGCCGACATCCAGGCCCGGGAAGACAGGGATCTCACCGGTGTCGAGCACCGTAGTGCCTGAGGTGGTCGATCCGCGGGGGTGTTGTCGATCCGGTGGGGTGGTGAGGACGACATCCCGGGCCCGACGCGACCCCGCATTCCTCGATCGTGACGGAAATTACATTTCTCCGATTTCGTCCATTTTGTGGACTATTCTGTGCGAATTCGCTTGTGCAGGTCGGGCTCTGGCTGGCCAAACGCACCTTTTTTCGGGCCCGTCGGCGCTACAGGGAGAGACATGGGACGCGAACGCAGCAGAACCGTCAACTGGCGGATGGTTCTGCCCGCCGCCGGTGGGGCTGTCGTGCTCGGATTGGGTGGCCTCTACGTCGCTGGGCTCGTGGCCGGCGACGACATAGCCGAGGGCACAAGGGTGCGCGGTGTCGACATCGGCGGAATGGGCCGGGCGGAGGCCCAGCAGGTCCTGCACCGAAAGCTCGGGCCGGTCTTCGCGGCACCGGTCGCGTTGAAGATAGGTGACCGAACCGAGATGGCTGATCCCGGCGCGCTCGGGCTGTCCCTCGACACTGCAGCGACCGTCAACCGTGCCGCGAGCGCAGGATCCGACCCGGTGACGGCGATCGGCAGGCTCTTCGCCTCCGGCGGCCGGGACGTCGAGCCGGCGGTACGCGTGGACGCGCACAAGAGCCGGGCGGGGATCAACCGTGTCGCCGCGGCCACCGAGCGGCAGGTGCGGGACGGGTCGATATCGTTCGAGAAGGGCCGAGCGAAGGCCGTCCCTCCGGTCACCGGCGTCGCCGTGATCGCGGACAAGGCCCTGGACACCATCCGTGACGGCTACCTCCGCACGACGCATGCCGCTCCCGTCGTGATGCCGGTACGGCAGACGCAGCCGCACATCGGCCCGCAGGAGACCGAGCGGGCCATGAAGGAGTTCGCGCAGCCCGCGATGTCCGGCCCCGTCACGCTGACCCTTGCCGACAAACGCATAGCCATGGCCCCCACCACGCTCGGCAGGCATCTGACGATGAAGCCCGTCGGCCGAAACCGCCTCGCGCCGAGCCTCGACTCCAAGGGTCTGTTCGCCGACCCCGCTGTCTCCCGTCCGGTGCGCGACGCCTCCCAGGGGCCTCGGGACGCCGAGCTCCGTCTCGACGGCGACGACCGCGTGGTGGTGGCCCAGGACAGCAGTGTGGGGCGGCACGTCACCGCGAAGGCGCTCGGCGAGGCTGTGGTACCCCTGCTGACGCGCTCCGGACCGGCCCGCACCGGCGAGATCGCCTCCGCGGAGGTCCAGCCGAAGTTCACGAGTGCATCGGTGCAGCGGCTCGGCATCAAGGAGAAGGTCTCCTCCTTCACCGTCGCCTTCCCGGCCGCCCCCTACCGCAGCACCAACATCGGTCGCGCGGTGGAGCTCATCAACGGCTCGGTGGTCCTCCCCGGACATGAGTGGAGCCTCAACCGCACGGTGGGCGAGCGCACGAAGGACAACGGCTTCGTAGACGGCATCATGATCAACAACGGTCAGTACGTGAAGTCGCCCGGTGGCGGCGTCTCCGCAGTCGCCACCACCATGTTCAACGCCATTTTCTTCGCGGGCGTCAAGCCCGTGGAGCACGGCGCCCACTCCTTCTACATCGAGCGCTACCCCGAAGGCCGCGAGGCCACGGTCGCGTGGGGCACCCTCGACCTCCGCTGGATCAACGATTCCGGTCACGCCCTCTACATCAAGGCCGAATCCACTGACACGTCGGTGACCATCACTTTCCTGGGCACGAAGAAGTATGACGAGATACGTGCGACCAAGGGGCCGCGCACCAACATCACGCCGCCGGGCACGCGCACGGGCAGCGGCCCGCAGTGCGAAGTCCAGAGCCCACTCGAAGGGTTCGACGTTTCCGTCGGCCGCGTCTTCGTGCAGGGCGGCCGGGAAGTCAAGCGCGAAGACTTCAAGACCCACTACACGCCTCGCGACAAGGTCACGTGCACCCCGGAGGAACCGGCCTCAGCAGCGGCTGCCGGACGATCGAACGCATCGCGCGCGACGGCAACGAGCGACAGCGCCTCCCGCGGCTGAAGCGCCTCCCTCGGCTGATTCGTACCCTGGGTCCGCGGGACGAGCGTCCCGCACCTGCCGGGCCACGATCGCGCCTGTCAGCTCAAAGGCAGGGCGGCTCCGGGTTGACGGTGGAACGGCGTTGCACGGTCCCCGGGTTGTACTCGGGTGCCTGCAGGGTTACGGCTTTCTTGCGAAGGATGCGAGGAAGGGAAACGGGGACGAATCGCCGCCAACTGCGCACGGTCGTCCGCATGCCGACAGCCGATGCGACGGGGAGGGCGCCGATGAGCACTCTGTTCACGATTGACATCGGACATGGCACGGAGACCGGGCCGAGGTCATGGAACTGAGCTTGTTCCTTGGCATCCGCCTGCGGCGTACGGCGGCGACGGTTGGTTCCAGACCGCGTCGAACCGCCCGATGATCTGCCGGAGTTCGCGGGCGCTTCGACGTGACATGGCCTGCATCACGGTGCCGAGGAGAGCGCGGGCTTCGAGAGGATTGCCGCAGCAGTACCAGTGCACGTTGCCCCACTCGTAGTCGTGCCACAGCTCGCGCTCGGGACGGTGGACGTAGTCCTCCCAGAGGCGCACGGCCCCGCTGACGTCTCCTGGCTGCAGATAGTTGCGGGTGCGCTCGAGACGGATGATCTCGGACAGTGCACGCGAGGACAGGCCGTCGATGACTGGCTTTGCATCTCGTGCCCGGTGACGGGAGATCCCGGCCCGGACGTGTCCTGGCCGCCTACGCGACATGGACCCTTCGGTTCGTCGTCATGCCGCACATGGTGCCACGATCCCGAACGCTGCATCGAACGGATTCGCTCGCCTGGGGATTCGCCGCAGAGTCCGCCCAGACGATGGCGATCTCAAGGTGAGTGAGCGCGAGCCGGAAAACAGCTCCTTGGCCGCGCATGGGTCGATAAGCCCCGGCCCGCCTGCTCCGACCTGGACCTGAACCGCTCGTAGGCGCCTTGCCGCCGGCCTCTAAAACGGCTGCCGGGGCCGGGTCCGGATTCAACGGGGTCCCTGCCTGTTGCCTGACATGGCGTCAGCAGGCGTGGCCGGACTGGAGTGAGCTGAAGCTGTTGTTGTACGGGCCGGTGACGTTGAACGCGCCCACGCCGATCGAGAAGAAGCAGGTTCCGCTGTAGCCGTAACCGTCGTACAGCGACCAGGATCCGCCAGTGCGGTTGTAGACGGAGCTCGTCCGGTTGTCCATGCCCTGGCCCCGCAGGTCGGGCGATCCGGACCTGAACCAGGCCATGGAGCCGGTCCCGTCGGCACCATCGAAGATGCACAGGTATCCATTGGGACAGCGGTCATAGCCGGCCGCGGGTGCGGCGGTAGCCGCCTGTGCCTGGGTCGCGGTCAGGGATGTCAGTGCCAAGGCGGCAGCTGCACCCAGCGTCATCATGGTCTTGCGCACGGCTTTCCTCCCGTAGTTGAACCTGCACCGGCAAACGGCAGCAGGTTCGATCAGCTTCCGGGCTTCAGGATCACGACTCCCGCCAATGCCGGCAATGGTTTCGATCCTGGTCGAAATATGCAGGGGGCGCGTGCCGCCCAAAATGGGGTGATGAAGGCGGAACGGCCGCCGGTGAACTCGGCTAAGGTTCACCGCTTTCGGCTGTAGTGCTGGTGAGGGAGCAGCGGGAACACCTGACGCACGCCAGTGAAGAGCCACACGTCACGGTGCAGGTCTTTCCGCACGACGCAGGAGCGCACCCGGGCATGTCGGGGCAGTTCTCACCTCTCAACTTCGTCGACAACCCGATGCGAGCGCGATGTCGCAGCGACTCAGGCCTGGCCGGTCACGAACCGGTCGAGCGCCGAGGTCAGCTCCGCCGGCTTCTCCACTGGCAGTTCGTGGCCGGCATCCACGATCCGGACCACCGCGTCCGGGTAGTCCTTCGCCATCCGCAGCATCTGCGAGAGGGGCAACTGGATGTCGTGGTAGCCGTGCACCAGCAAGGTGGGCGTGCGGATCTCGCCGACCCGGTCGAGGACGTCGAACGCCCGCATGGCGGCGTAGCAGGTCATGACCACTTCCCGCGGTGTGGCCGAGGAGCCCCGGATGTACTCCCGGACCTCCTCGCGCGGGTGGCCGGGCGCGAAGGCCCGCTGGATGTTGGTGGCGACGAACAGCTTGAACGGCACCAGCGTCGACGCCGCCATCACCAGGCCCCGCCCCCGGCTGTAGGTCATTCGGCTGATCGAGTTCACCAGCACCAGGCGCTCGATCCGCTCGGGATGGCTGAGGGCGAGGGTCTGCGTGATCATCCCGCCCATGGAGTGGCCGACAGGAATGAACCGGTCGACTTCCAGGTGGTCGAGGAGGGTGACGACGTCCCCGGCCAGCTCCTCGATCGTCCGCGCCGACCCGTCGCTCTCGCCGTGCCCGCGCAGGTCGAGTCGTATCACCCGCCGCTTCGGGGCAAAATGCGCCATCTGGTGGTCCCAGCGGTGCCGGTTGGCCGTCCAGCCGTGGATGAACACCAGGGGCACGCCGTCACCATCGCGGGCGCCCTCGTCGTCGTACGTCAGTCTGGCGCCGTCGACATCGAGCTGCGGCATGGGGCGTGGCCTCCTTGAGTGCGGTTCGGGTACGGGCCGGGCAGTGCCGCCGAGCGCCCCGGAAGCCGTCATCGCCGCTTGCCGAGGACGTCGAGAATGTGCCCGAACACGTTGAGGGCGGCGGCCCCGGCCGAGGAACGTGTCGAGGTGACCGTAGCCGGGAATCCCGGTGTACGCCACGTCCAACTGCCGCTGCCGGTGGGAGAGTACCTCGGTGTCGTAGCCGTCCCAGCCCGGGTCGCCGGTGCGGGCGAAGGAGATCCGGGATGCGTGCATCCGCCGCGCCAGGTCCGTCGGTGGGCTGTTGGTCCCCAGCAGGGCGCCGGGTAGACCCGTTGTAGGAAGCCTGCAGGGTCCCTCGGCTCGTGAACCAGGCCTGACCTGTGGCTTCACGGATCACAGATGACGGATTGTCATTCTGCTGGTGGTACTCGTCGAGGCCGCCGAGGGGCGGCTGTAGGTGCCATCAGATCAGTTGGCTACGCCGCTGACCGCCCGGACATTGTCGATCGACACCCGCACCAGGAGGATTCCCGGGGCGCTGTTGCGGACGCCGTACTCGGCTGCGCGCTCCTTGCCCACGTAGCGGGCAGCGATCCGGCTCGCCCAGTCGCGCACCTGCGACGCGTCCTCGCTCACCTGCGCATGGCCGTCGATGATGACGAAGGAGAACGGCGGCTGATCGTCGTCCACGCAGAGGGCGAGCCGCCCGTCTCGGATCAGCGTCCGGCCCTTGACGGAATTCTTGCTGGTGTTGAAGACGAAGTCTTCGCCGTCCAGCAGGAACCAGACGGGGGCCACGTGTGGCCGTCCGTCCGCGCGGGTGGTGGCGATCTTCGCGGTTCTGGTGCCTGCGCTCACGAAAGCGCGCCATTCGGCATCCGTCATGGGTGTGGCCATTGGTCCTGGATTCCTCGTGGGCGGGTCGGTCAGAACAGTCCGTTGTCGTGCGGCAGTTCGGCGGGAATCGCGGGGATTGCGTCCCAGTGCTCGACGATCTTCCCGTCGGCGAGGCGGAACAGGTCGTAGTAGGCGACCGGTACGCCGAACTCGCCTTCGGCCTGCACCAGGGCGAAGTCACCCTCCGCGATGACTCTGTGGATCCTTGTGTAGACCACATTCTTCCCCTGCGCGGCCCACGTGGCGGCAGCCACGCCGAACCCCTCGAGACCGTCACCGGCCTCCGGGTTGTGCTGGAGGTAGGTCTCGGTGGACGTGTAGTCGGCCACCGCCGAGTAGTCGGCGCCCTTGAGTACTTTCTCGGCGTACTCGGTGACCAGCTTGCGGTTTGCCTCGGTCCTTGCCAGGTCGCCCGCCCGGGTCGGGCCACCGGTCTGGGAGCGGCCGCTGACGGTGTCTTCGACCACGGGCACCAGAGCGTCCCAGTGCTCGGCGAGCCGGCCGTTCTCCACTCGGTAGATGTCGAAGGCGACCAGTGGCACGGGGCCGAACCCGTAGTAGATCCCGTGCAGGGCGACCAGGTCTCCGTCGGCGATGACCCGGGCGCCGTCGTAGCGGAAGTCCGGGGACAGCGAGGAGACCAGTTCGCGCAGAGCCTCGGGGCCGTCGGCGGCGAGCGCGCTGTGCTGCGTGTACGAAGGCGAGACCCAGCGGTCCACCGCCGAGGGGTCCTTGTCGCCGAACAGCTCTCTGACGGCCTTGAGGACCAGATCCTTGTTGTTCATTTCGCACTGTTCCATGTCGCCGGGGGTGGCGGACCTGGTGTCCGCCACCTGTGCCTCCAGGATTGCCGGAGCTGATCAGGCACAGGAGGTAGAAATCCGAAGCACTAGGGTCAAAAATGGACAGCCATCCGATGAGCTGCCCTTCTCTCAGGTCATGATGCTCAAAAACCGACAGGAAGCTTGCGAATGATCTCCGAGCTTGCTTTCGCTCCGCCCGTCGGCACTCCGGCCGGGGTCGAGGTCCTCTCGCTGGCGGATCTGCGCACTCGTGTCGTACCCGGGCGTCTGGCAGGGCCGAACCGGCATGACTTCCACGTCCTGCTCACCCTCACCGGAGGCTCCCTGCTGCAGACCGTGGACTTCGCCGAGTACACCCTGCGCCCCGGGTCCTGGCTGTGGATTCGGCCCGGTCAGGTGCATCAGTGGGGTGACGTCACCCGGGCCGCCGGCACGCTGATCCTGTTCGAACGGGACTTCCCCGACTCCGCCACAGCGGCCGCCGCCGGCCTGGACGACCCTTACGCCCCGGTCGTACGGACGCCGGCCGGCGATGACAACGATGCGCTGCACGACGCCGCGCACCACCTGGAGCGCGAGTTCCACGCGGCGATGCGGATGCCGGTCGACATCCACGTCGTGGTGCTCCGCCATCTGCTGGACGTCCTCGTCCTGCGCCTCGCACACCTGAGCCGGCCCATCGACGTCCCCGCGCCCGCTCCGGGCTCGGCGTATCTGAGATTCCGTGACGCGGTCGAGAGGGACTTCGCCCGCACCCGCCGCCTGGCCGACTACGCACGCGCCCTCGGCTACTCGCCGCGCACCCTGTCGCGGGCCACGCTCACCGCCGCCGGCGTCGGGGCGAAGGAGTTCATCGACCGCAGAGTCGTGCTGGAGGCCGGCCGCCTGCTGGCGCACAGCGACTTGTCCGCGGGCCGGATCGCAGCCCAGCTCGGCTTCTCCAGCGCGACCAACTTCAGCAAGTTCTTTCACCAGCGCACCGGTCAGACTCCCATCGCCTTCCGCCATTCCGCGCGCGGGACAGGGGGATGATCCGCACCATGCGACGTCGTCCGTCCGTATGCAGCCTCCTTCCAGCATCGCAGGGAGTTGGCTGAGTCACTGCTCGATGCGGCTCGGTCACAATGTCCGGATGTCCGGCCGGATCTGGGCCGGCTCGCCGTCGTCCTGGGCACCCGAACCGTTCGAAGTGATGGCACGACGCCCGACTTGGAGGCAACGGATGGCGGGCGCCGATCGGGTGCCCCGCTCAGGCGATCCGCTCGTGGATGGCCAGCCTTCTCCTCGCTGTCACGGAACCAGGCGCCGTGCCCATCTCCTCTGCAGCCGGGACGAGTTCAGTGGCTTGGCTTGGTGGGGGTCGCGGCCCGGCCGGCGATGCGGTGACTCACGCACACGGTCTCCATTGTCATCTACACCACTCTCGGGGCCGTCGAACTGGCTCGCGCCAGTCATTACGCTTTCATTCACTGCCCGGCCCGCAGCGGCCGCACCGAGAGGATCCCCGTGTCTGAGCTCGCCCGCTCCTGGCCACACCTGCTCGCAGCGCTTCTGCGCGGGGAGAATCTCACCGCGGACGACACCCGGTGGGCGATGCGGCAGGTCATGGACGACTCCGCCGACTCCGCTCAGCTCGCCGGGTTCCTGGTTGCCCTGCGCGCCAAGGGAGAGAGCACCGCTGAACTCCGCGGCATGCTCGACGCCTTTATGGAACGGGTCGTGCCCCTTCCAGTCGACCGTGCAGACATTGTCGACATCGTGGGCACCGGTGGGGACGGCGCCCACACAGTGAACGTGAGCACCATGGCGGCGATCGTCGTCGCTGCCACCGGCGCCCCGGTGGTCAAGAACGGCGGCCGTTCGGTGTCCAGTAAGGCCGGCTCCGCCGATGTCCTTGAAGCCCTGGGCCTGCCGCTCGACCTCACCGCCGACGACATCGCCCGGTGCCTGCGCGAAGTCGGCATCGGCTTCACCTTCGCCCCGCGTTTCCACCACGGGCTGCGCCACGCCGGCCCGGTACGTAAGGCTCTCGGCATCCCAACCGCCATCAACTACGTGGCGCCGCTGACCAACCCCGCCGGCCCCCGCGCCGCCCTCGTCGGCTGCTCCAACACCGCCCTCACCCCGGTCCTGGCGGGAGTGCTCGCCGAACGGGGCACCAGCGCCCTGGTCGTACGCGGAGAAGACGGCCTCGACGAAATCACCACCGCGGCACCCACCAGCATCTGGATCGCTGACAGCGGCGGCGTCCGGCAAGAGACGCTGGACGCCGCCGATTTCGGGCTCGCCCGCAGCACACCCGATGCGCTCCGCGGCGGTGACGCCACCTACAACGCCTCGGTCGTCCACCGGGTCCTGGGCGGTGAGCTGGGTGCCGCCCGTGACGCCGTCCTCGCCAACGCCGCCGGGGCCCTCGCTGCCCACCGCGGACTCGACGGAGGCCTCCATGACGCCTTCGCGACTGGTTTGGAGGAAGCGAGCCACGCGATCGACAGCGGCGCCGCCGCCACCACACTCAAGAACTGGCTGAAGCTCGCGGCGTCCCTGACCGGCCAGAAGCGCTGACAGACTACGAGCGGCCCGCCTGCTCCGAACTGGACCTGAACCGCTCGTAGGCGCTATGCCGACCGGCCCTGAATCGCCTGCGGGGGTTGTGGGCGCCGGGGTTTCGTCTAGATGAATGAGTCCGATGTTTGTGCTGGCCGCGACCATGGCGAAGGGCGCCCGTTGGCCTGTGTGTGACTACCGGCCTGGACGCCCTCTGGCAGCACTGTACGCGTGGGGCAAGCACGCTGCCTTTCATGTCTGACCGGCGTCCGCTTCGGTCGCCTTGACGGCTACGTCGGAGCCTGTGTCAGGGCGCCGGCGCGGGCGGCGGCGAGCGTGATCCGCACGGCCTGGTCGGCGGTGCCCTCCTCGACCGGATCGGCACTGACCAGCAACCGGAAGTAGATCGGAGCGGCCAGCGTTTTGAACAGCTCGACCGGATCGGTCTCCGCCGGGAGTTCGCCCCGCTCGACGGCGCGGGCGACCACGGGCTCGGCCCGCCGGAACCGGTCGGCGAAGACCCGCCGCCGCGCCTCGGCGATCTCTGGCAGCCGGCCGGCGTCGGAGTACATCGCGGTCTGCACCGCCCTGCCCACCGGGCCCGTCATGCTCTGCACGAGCGCCCGCGCGAGCGCTTGCAGGTCGGTCTCAACGCTGCCGGTGTCCGGAGTGGGGGTGTCGGTGGCGAAATGCTCGGCAAGCGCGTCAACGACCAGGCTCTCGCGGTCCTTCCAGCGCCGGTAGAGCGTTGTCTTGTGCACCCCGGCCCGCTGAGCCACGCCCTCGACGGTCAGCTCGGCATATCCCCGGTCGAGCAACTCGGCGAGGGTAGCGGCGCGCACCGCCGCCTGTGCCTTGCGGCCGCGCCCGACCGGGCGGGTGGGTCCGGAGGAACCCGACTCCATTGCAACTCCTAGTTGCGTTAGTGGGCATTCGCGTGTCAGGCTCCAGCCTATCGCAACGAGAAGTTGCATTGAGCGGGCTCCTGTCCAGCTGCGCGCCGGACGCCCTCAACCCAGGAGAAGGAAGGCCATGCCCAGCGCTTCCCGTACGTGGACCCTCGACTCCATCCCCGACCAATCCGGCCGCCTGGCGGTGGTGACCGGAGCCAACAGCGGCATCGGCCAGGTCACAGCGGAGGCGCTCGCTCGCCGGGGCGCCCATGTCGTGCTGGCCTGCCGCAGTCCCCAACGGGGGCAGGCCGCCCTGGATCGGCTGCTCGCCCAGGCATCCGGCGCCCATGCCGAGGTGCGTCTCCTCGACCTGGCCGATCTTGCCTCCATACGTGCCTTCGCCGACGGCTGGGATCATGACCGGCTCGATCTGCTGGTCAACAACGCCGGCGTGGCGATGGTGCCGTTTGCCCGGACCGCCGATGGTTTCGAGTCGCAGTTCGGGATCAACCACCTGGGCACGTTCGCCCTGACCGGGCTGATGCTGCCCCATCTGCTCGCCTCGCCCGATCCGCGGGTGGTCGCCGTCAGCAGCGAAGGCCAGCGGTTCGCCCGCTTCGACCTGGACAACCTCAACGCCGAACGCCGCTATCGCACCGTCTTCGCCTACCTGCAGTCCAAGCGCGCCAATCTCTACTTCGCCACCGAACTGCAACGCCGCGCCGACGCCGCCGGCCTGAGGCTGCGCAGCATGGCCGTCGCCCCGGGACTCACCCGCACCAACGTTCTCACCGGCGGCGCCAACGGCAACCGCGGCCGACTCTATGGAGCGTTGACCCGGCTGCTGGTCCGCGTCGCCTTCCGCCCAACCCCCGAAGGCGCCAAGACCTCCCTGTACGCCGCGACCGTCCCGGACCTGCCGGGCGGATCGTATGTCGTGCCCGACGGGCCGCTGCAGCTACGCGGCGAGCCGGTCCTGCGCAACCGGGAGCGCGCCATCCGTGACACCGCCACCGCCCACCGGCTGTGGGAGCTGTCAGAGAAGCTCACCGGCGTTCCCTTCCGGCTGTCCGAGGATGCCGCATGCCCCGCCTACCCGAGAGTCCTGGATGAGTGAGTCCGAGCTCTCAGTGGCATACGCGATCATAGATCGTTTGACCTTGGCGCCGATGTTCCAGTTGTGCCAGATGCCAGATGCCAGATGCCGGCTGCCGGGGCGAGGAGGCGTTGGCCGGTGCGGGCGAATACGCCGGCGGGGGTTCTGCCGCCGTGCTGTTCCAGGCTGAGTTGGCCATTTGGAGGTCGTCTCAGTCGTAGCGGCAGTAGCAGGTCAGGACGCTGGCGATGCCGACGAAGGCCAGGAAGTCCTCGGCTTTGCGCTCGTAGCGCCTGTGCAGGCAGCGGCAGCCATTGAGCCAGGACACGGCGCGCTTGACGCCCCAGCGGTGGCGGCCCGACAAGGACCTCCACGTCTTGATACGCGGCCTCGGCCTGGGCGGTTCGTCTGTCGGTCGGCGAACAGGGCCCACGGCCCGCGCGGGACCACGTCGCCGTCCTGGCCCTCGGTCGTCCATGTCTGCTCCGCGGTCCGCCCTTGAACGACAGGCGGCAGCCTAGCCCTTCGAGTCCCACTTCCAGTCCTGGACGAGGAGCCCGAGCAGCACGTCGTCCAGGAACTCGCCCATCACCCAGGCCGAGGAGCGCAGCACGCCCTCGCGGACGAAGCCGTTGCGCTCGGCTGAGCGCAGCATCGCGGCGTTGTCCGACAGCGTCTCGATCTGCAGACGCTGCAGGCCGCGCACGACGAAACCGTAGTGGCACAGCACCGCGACCACGTCGGTGCCGTAGCCCTTGCCGCGGGAGGACGGCAGCAGTCCAAGGCCGATGTGCGCGGACCGGTTGTGGTTGTCGATGTTCCACAGCACCGCGGTGCCGACCAGCGTGCCGCCGTCCAGCTCCACCACGGAGAACGGGACGTGCTGTTGCTCCTTGTCGTCCACCACAAGCCGCGAGTCCTTCGAGCCGGGCGTGATCGGCCGCCACGGCCGGACTTCGGACCGCGAGTAATTGACCACGTCGTCGTAGAGCTCGGTCTGCAGGATCGGGATGTCGTCCTCGTGCCGGGCCCTGAGCCCGACCTTGCTGCCCCTTAGCATGCAAGATTCCTATCCGACCGGGCCGGCCGGCGGCAAACCAATTGGCGGTCGTCGCAGTTGGTGCAGCGGCGGTAGCAGATCAGGGCGCTGGCGATGCCGACGAATAACACACTCGGACCAAGGGTCGGGTGAGCCGAGTGGTCTGACGTCTGTGACATCTGGCTAGAGGTTGTAGCCGCCGGCCACCTCGATGTTCTGCGCGGTGATCCAGCGGCTCTCTTCGGAGAGCAGGGTGGCGATCACCATCCGATGTCGTCGGGTTCGCCGACCCGGCCGAGCGCGGTCTTCGCCGCGAGGGCCGGGATGACCTCGGGGAACCGCTCGAAGGCGTTCTCGGAGATCCGGGTGCGGGTCGAACCCGGCGCGACGGCGTTGACGCGGATAGCCCGCTTGCTGAACTCCTTGGCCATGTAGCGGGTCAGCACGATCAGGCCGCCCTTCATCGACGCGTAGGCCGAGCAGCCGGGCTCCAGCCCGGACTCCAGCGCGGACTCCAGCGCGGAATTGCTGGTCGTGTTGACGATGGCCCCGCCGTCTGCCATCAGCGGGAGCAGCGTCGGCGTCAGGGCGCCGCCCGGGAACGCCCACGGCCACGCGCGACTGGGCGGTCGGGCAGCAAGATCAAGTCGAGGACCGGTTCTCCACCTCACGCCCCGTTCGTGGAGGGTGGCGCTCGCGGTGGGTGCCGCGTCCGGTGGGGGAGTCCAGACCGGTCGCGCCTTTCGAGGGAGCCTCGCACGCGTCAACTCAGGTTGAGCATCTTGGCTTCGCTGGGCACCCCTTGGGCGTTCAGCGCGAAGAGGAAGTACGTGCCTGGTAGTGCCACGCCCGGGTCGGCCGGCACCGTGACCTCATACGCCCCCGTGCCTGTCTGGTGGAACGTGAGCGGCACGCGGCGCTGGTCGTTGTCGGTGGAGTGGGTCGCAGCTCCCGCCCGGACGAGCACGAACGAGGTGATCGTCGAGTCGGTGGTCACGTCGAGCTTCGCCCCGTTGGCCGCGTGGGCCGGGACGCCGCCGCTGATCTCGGGCCGGGTCTTCTCGGTGCCGTCGGCGTTGAGGAGATAGGGCGGAGTGAAGATCGCCCCGTCGGCGTGGTTGGTGGCGCAGGCGCCGCACAGGCCGCCGCCGCCGCTGAAGATGCGGCCGTCGGGCAGCAGGTTGGCGACGCTGTGGTAGTTGCGCGGCACCGCCATCGACGCCATCCGCGTGAACCTGCCCGTCGCCGGGTCCCAGATCTCCGGGGTCATCGCGGAGGTAGCGTCGCTGAACGGCACCGGGAAGGACTGGCCGCCGAAGACCGCGACTTTGCCGTCCGGCATCACGACGCTGTTGCCGAAGGCGCGGGCGTAGGCCATGTCGCCGGTGCGGGAGCTGACCGGCGTACCGCCCCCGTTGAGGTCGACGGTGTAGGCGCGCCTGGTCGCCTTCACGTTCTCGTACGCGGTGGCGCCGCCGAGGGTGAGCAGCTTGCCGATGTCGTACGCGACCGCGTTGCCGTTCATCGCGTCCGGGCTGTCGGCGCGGATGCCGGCCGCGGTGATGCTGCCGTTGCCGCTGGTGGATATCCAGTTGATCTGCCTGCTGGGGCCGAGGTGCAGCACGCGCCCGTTCGATGTGGCGTGCAGCCACTGGTGGTTGTCGGCGCGGTACGGGCCGCGCGGGTCGGCAGTCATGGTCGTGGTGACGGGGACGCCGCTGAGTTTGCGCCACGTGCCGTTGGCGGAGGACCAGACCTCACCGTCCCTGCCACCGCTGCCGCCGCTCCAGGATCCTCCGAGGACGAAGCCGTCACCGGTGGAAAGCAGTGTCATCGCCTGGTAGCCGCGTGCGATGTTCATGTCCGCGGTCGAGGTCCACGCGTCGGTCGCGGGGTCGTAGATGCTGGCGCGCTTGGCGTTGGAGCCGCCGGTGACCAGGACCCGCCCGTCCTTGAGGACCGCTATGCCGGGGCAGAACATGTCGTGCCCGGTGTTGTCCACACGGCGCTGGGTGACGCGGCCGGAAGCGAGGTCCATGATCGCGGTTTGGGTGTAGCCGTTGCTGCCGCCGAAACGGTCGACGCCGTACGCGGACCACGCGAGCATCTTGTTGTTGGGCAGCACCGCGGTGGCGACGGGGACCAGCGGGAAGCCTGTCACCTTTCCCCACATGCCGTGGGCGGTGGGGTCGGCGGGACCGCTGACCCGGATCTCGGCCGCTGAGGACCAAGGCCCGCGGCCCCCCGCCTCGGTGGTCGCGGTGAGCCGGACGTAGCGTGCGGTGACGGTACGTGTGAAGGTGGCGCCCTTGATGGTGTCGTCGTCCTTCCAGGTGCCCCTCGCCACCGGAGGGCTGAAGGTGGTGCCGTTGGTGCTGGTGGTGACGGTGTAGGCGCCGATACGGCCATTGACGCCGCTGCGGCGGGGCTCGTAGGTGAGGGCGGAGACGGGGCGGGCCGTTTTCATGTCGATGGTGATGCTGTGGGGCAACGGCGTGGTAGGAGCGGTCCACTTGCTGTGCCACATGGTGTCGGGGTCGGCGTCCAGGGCGCGGGCGGGGCTGTGGTCGCCCTTGATCCTCTCGTGGTCGCTCGCGGTCGCGGTCCAGCCGTCGCGGGGCAGGTCGACCACGGAGGCGGTGGTGCCCGGATCGCCGAGCAGGTTGATCTCGGCGGCGCTGGTCCAGGGGCCGCGGTTGCCGGCCTCGGTGGTCGCGGTCAGGCGTATGTAGCGGGCGCCCTTGGGCGCGAAGCTCAGGGTCTTGACGGTGTTGTCGTCGGCCAGGGTGCCGGTGGCCACGGCGGCACCCCACGCGGCTCCGTCGGAGCTGAGGTGGATCGCGTACTCGCCGACGCGGCCGTTGATGCCTGTTGCCCGGGGCTGGTAGACGAGCGAGGAGACGACCGCAGTCTTCTTCATGTCGATGGTGATGCTGTGGGGCAACGGCGTGGTGGGGGCGGTCCAGTTGCTGTGCCACATGGTGTTGGGGTCGGCGTCCAGGGCGCGGGCGGGGCTGTGGTCGCCCCTCGTCGTCTCGTGGTCGCTCGCGGTCGCGGTCCAGCCGTCGCGGGGCAGGGTGGGCGCGGCGGGCTCCATTGCGGCGGCGGGGGCGGCCTGGTGGTGCGGGGCCGGCGGCGGGGAGGTCGGGTCCGCTGCGGGCAGAGCCTGCCCCGGCCCGGCGCTCGCGCTGCCGCCGAAGATGAGGAGGGGGAGGAGAGCCGCGACGGTTGCGGTGAGGGCCAGCAGGATCAAGTTCCGGGATCTGAACCGGGACAGTCTGCTGAGACAGAACGGTGCGGAGCCACGCATCATGTCGTCGTCCCCCCACGAAGTGGGCGTCGCCTTCCGCAGTGACGCCACCCGGGACATGACCATGGCAGCAGGCCCAAGGGTTGTAAAGACTCTGGGGTGGTTGTAAAGACTAAGCGGTCATCACGGACAGCCGCGACGCCCGGGCGTCGAGCGGCGTTCGTTGTGGGAGGTTCGGGTAGTCGTGGGTGCCGATGGCGCGGACGAGAGTGTTCCGGATGAGGCCTTCTCGATCGCCTGCGGGCGCCTGGTCGAGATCGCCGGAGAACTCCGCGGCGGTGTCGTTGTCGAACGGGCCGACGTTCCAGGTACCCATGAATCTCTCCTGATCGTGGTGATGTCCGGGCATCGTGCAGGCGGCAACTGACAGTTGCCGCCTCTCACGCCTGATCCGGCCGTTCGCGCGCGGGGTCTGTGCCCGCCATGGCCGGCGAATGCGACGTTTGCCGGCGATGCGGCAGGAAGCCAAGCCAAGAGCCAAGATGGACAGGATCTTCGAGCCAGGAACACTCAGAGCCCGGGGCCGTCGCGAAGCAAGGCCGACTATAGGGTCGTCTCGTGAAGATTCGGTTCGGTCGCCCCGACATCTCCCGTTACGCGGACCGCTTCGACCTGCCCGAGGCCGATCAGGGGCTGTCCGTCACCTTCCTGGGCGTGTCCACCCTGCTCGTCGGGGACGGGACCTCAGCCGTCATGACCGACGGATTCTTCTCGCGCCCCTCACTCCTGGCGGTGGTCGCGCGACGCATTGCCCCGCACCATGCGCGTATCGACGCCGCTTTGGAGCGGGCTGAGGTGACGTCACTCGACGCGCTCGTCCCCGTACACACCCACTTCGACCACGCAATGGACTCGGCGGTGGTCGCTGCCCGTACCGGGGCCCGTCTGGTCGGTGGGCCCTCTGCAGCCAACGTCGGACGTGGGGGCGATCTGCCCGACGACAGGATTGTGCACGTCACGACCGGCGAGCAAGTCACCTGTGGCGCCTTCACCTTGACCCTGGTCGAATCCCGTCACTGCCCACCCGACCGATACCCCGGGGCCATCAACGACCCCGTCGTGCCGCCAGTCACGGCATCGTCGTACCGCTGCGGCGAGGCTTGGTCCCTCCTTCTCGAGCACACCGGCGGCCGAAGCGCACTGATTCAAGGGAGTGCAGGCTTCGCCCCAGGCAACCTGAGCGGGCGATCGGCCGACGTGGTCTACCTCGGCGTCGGGCAGCTGGGCCTTCAGGACGAGGATTACATCCGGACCTACTGGAAGGAGACGGTCGAGGCGGTGGGTGCACGCCGGGTCATCCTCATCCATTGGGACGACTTCTTCCAGCCACTCAGCAAGCCTCTACGAGCACTGCCCTATCTTGGCGACGACCTCGACCGCACCATCCGTGTCATCGACCGACTCGCCACTGAGCAGGGTGTCTCTTTGCACTTTCCCACCCTGTGGAGGCGTGAAGACCCCTGGGCCGGGCTGTAGTCACCACCGGCCATGGGACGGAGAAATCAGTTCGACCACCTTCTCGTACCTGGAGGCGGATCAACGTACCCTCGCTGATCGGGAGTTCACCAGTGGGGCGCGTTGAGCCGCAGTCCAGTCGAGCCGGAACACATCAGCATCACCATGGCACGACTCCGTCGTCGTCGAATAGCTGACCGGTGGGGCCGTCGTCGGGCAGAGCCGCCAACCGGATAGCGATCACCGCGCCCTGCTCAGGGGTCTGAGCACCGCTGAACCCATTGAGGTCGGTAGCCACGTAGCCGGGGCAGGTGTTGTTGATCAAAATGTTGGTGCCGCTCAGCTCCTTAGCGTACTGGATGGTGACGGCGTTGAGGTAGGTCTTCGTCGGCGCGTACGCCCCGCTGATCCCTCCGAGGTCGACACCGGGCGTGGTCTGCAAGGCCAGAGAGCCGACATGGCTGGACTGGTTGACGATCCGTGGGTGCGCCGAGTGGCGCAGCAGCGGCAGCATCGCGTTGGTGACCCGGATGACGCCGATGACGTTGGTCTCCACCAGCTGCCGCACGGTCTCGAGGTCGATGGTTGTTGGCTCCTCCGGCCAACCGCCTGCAGCGCCGGCGTTATTGACCAGCACGTCAAGGCGTCCCGCTCGCTCCTCGATCAGCTGCGCTGCGGCGGTCACGCTCTCGTCGTCGGTCACGTCCAGGGGCACGCCGAACGCGTCGGCACCTGCCGCGCGCAGTTTCGCCACGGCGTCCATCCTGCGCTGCTCGTCCCGAACGCCGATACCGACGCTCCAGCCCAATGCGCCCAGCCCGGCCGCGATCTCGTACCCGATTCCCTTGTTCGCGCCGGTGACCAGCGCGATTGTCTTCTCACTCATGACAGCGAGCATGGCTGCGCTTCGACCAGGCACTAACACCATCTCGGTAATGCAGCAATACCTGAGCGACATCAATCGACCGTCCACCGGAGTTACTGTGAATCCATGGAGATACGCGAGCTGCGGTACTTCGTCGCCATCGCCGAGGAACTGCACTTCGGCAAGGCTGCCCAGCGCCTTGAGATAGCCCAGCCGCCCCTGTCCCGCGCCATCGCCCGGCTCGAACGACAGCTCGGGGTCACGCTGCTGGAGCGCACCAGCCGCAAGGTCACGCTCACCGAGGCCGGATCCGTGCTGCTGTCCGAGGGGCGCGCGATCCTCAGCGCGGTAGCCGCAGCTGAGCGGCGTACCCGGCAGGCTGCGCAAAGGCGCCCCCGCCTCGTCCTCGCCGTCAAATCCGGCACCGCCGGCGAGTTATGGCCAAACTGCTCGATGCCTACCGCGCGGAGCCCGGCGCAGCCACCGTCGATCTGTTGCTCTGCGAGGCGCATCAGCACCGGAAATTGCTGCAGGATGGGCAAGCCGATGTGGCTCTGCTGCACTTGCCATTCGATTCGGTGGTCGGACTCGACACCGAAATTCTGTATACCGAGGGACAGGTCGCGATCCTGCCCACCTCTCACTCACTTGCCGGCCGCTCTCAGATTCGGGTGGCCGAGGTCACCGCATTGTCGGAACTCCCAATGGCTCGCTGGCCCGGCCCTGGCGGCAGATACCCGGAGGGACCGGGGGCAGAGGTACGGAACCTGACGCAGCTCTTCCAGCTGATCGCGCTCGGCCGTACCACCGTGATCATGCCCGAGTCCGCCGGCACCGACCTGCGCCGGGATCTCGCCGCCGTGCCCGTCCTGGATGCTCCGCCCGTGACAACGGTGATCGCATGGCCGTCGCAGAGCCGACTTTGCGCAGTCGCCGACCTGATCCGCGTGGCAACACGTCTTTGACTGGCTGTTCTCTGTCCGCTCGCATGGAATGCGGCCGACTGTCCGGATCGTCAGCCGGCAAAACCGTCAAACGACCCGAGACGTTCATGGAGCGATCCCGGGCCGGAGGTCAAAGAACAAGCTGACCCCGAGCGCACTGTGGTCTGGCGGACGCCTGCGCGAGCCGGTCCAGCGCGTACGTACACCTGCCAGACCCCGGCCGGACTCCGCCCGCTGGGGGCCTGCACTGGGGGAAAGCCCCAACGGGAAAGACGTCACTCGTATGCCCCGACCGACGTGCCGTCGGTCGGCGCCATAGGAAGCCTAGGATCCGTCACCAGACGTTGGATCGTCGCCTTCCCCTGCCCGGCCTCGGCAGGGGAGTTTCCTGACTGGGGGAGACGGAATGTCGCACGGCTTCGGCAGAACCCGCTGGAAGCGTTTCGCGGTGGTCCTCGGCGCGGGCGTCACGGCCGCTGCGGCTCTCGGTATCGGCATGGCGCAAGGAGCGCTGGCCGCGTCGTTCTTCATCTCCGGCCAGAGGTTCCAGGTCGGTGCGGACACGATCAAAGTCCGTGGTCTGAGCATTTACGGCATGGTGGACGTGACCAAGAAGGGCACCCTCGTGCCGGTCGCGGTCACGGGGCTGCGGTCCGCGAAGATCAGCGGGCTGTGCCAGTCCGTGGTGGTGCCGATCCCGGTCCTGGGCCCGTACACGCTGAGGCTCACCGGCGGGGACCGGAGCCCGACTGAGGCGAAGAACATGTTCATCGACGCGACGTCCCTGTCGGCCGGGCAGGCGAATCTCGACGACCTCGACATCGGAGTGGCGGCGGGCGCGGTCAGTAAGGGCCCGATCAACCCGGAGGACAGGGACTCGCGATTCTTCGACCCCAACGGCGTCGCACAGCAGGCGGTCTCGGCCGTCCTGACCGACGTGCGGACGACCGCGGTCGCGGTTTCGGCTGCCACGCTCAACATCCCCGAGCTCGACCTGCGGCTCAAGCAAGGCCGTCGCGAGTGCTTCTGAGCCCTCGGCGCGAAGCGCGCACTCCGCCCGCTCGCTCCTCACCATGGAAAGTGTCCGTGTTCTTCAATCTCTCCGACAGACGCCCGGATGTGCGCGTCGCCGCCGCCGATGCCAGGCGAAGATTCAGGGCGTGGCGGCGCGGACGGCCCTTCTGGGCAGGGCTGTTCACCCTCGCGGCGGGCCTGCCCATCATCTACTTCCCCTACGTGCACCTGCCCGTGGCCAACATCCCGCTGGCACTGTCCACCACAGCCGGCGCCGGGGCCCTGATCACCGGGATTCTGCTCATGGTCCTGGGCATCACCCTCTGGGTCCAACAGCAGGTGCGGGTGTTCGCCGGGATCGCGGCCCTGCTGCTCGCCCTCGTCTCATTCCCTGTGGCGAACTTCGGGGGCCTTTTCCTTGGTCTGCTGTCCGGGCTGATCGGCGGTTCACTGGCGTGTGCCTGGGCTCCGCCCACGGGCAACGCCGGGCCGTGCCCCGCGCTGAACCGCGGCTCCGCGGCCGCCCCAGTGGGGGAAGGTCAGAGTGACAAGTGACGACCCGACCGGTTGGGCCACATCGAGGCCGCACACCGAGCCCGCCGCCCGGCCTGCGCCTGGCCGGAGATCCGTGTGAACGGCCGGTCGCCTCGGACGTTCACCAGGACGCTGGCGCTGACTGCCCTGCCGACGGCCCTGCTCATGGGCGCACCAGCGACCTCCACTGCGCTGCTCGCCCCCGGCGGCCCCCGCGCCCGCGCGACGACACGCGCCGATGCCACGGCCGGCCGTCCCGGGAACGTCCTGTGGGTGCTGCAGGCCGGCAGACTCGTTCTCCACGGCAGCGCCTTCCACGGCGTGGTCACCGTGCCGACCGCGGCCGGGCCTCTGCGCGCTCTGAAGTTCACCGCCCGGTCGCTGGACATCGGCGACCTCGATCTGGCAGCGGGCCGGGACGGCGTGATGGTGCGTCTGCGGGCCAAGCCCGCCACCACATCCACGATCAAGGGCAAGGGTAAAGGCGTGGTGACGCTGTACACCCGAAAGCTGTCCGGCACGGTCACCGGTCTGGGCGGCGCGCCGCTCCCGGCGGACCGCAGCGTCACCGTGACCCCCGACGCCCTGCCCTCGTGGCTCTCCCACACCGCCGTTCCCACCCGCACGGTCGCGTTCGAGAACGTGACCGTTTCGCAGGTAGCCCAGATCGGCGGCGATCTTTCCATCACGGGGTCGGTCCTTTACGCGGCAGACGAGTAATGGCCAAGCGCGCCGGACGGCTCCACCACCGAGGCGCCCGGGATGCTCATGGGCGCGCCCCTGCGTCGCGCACCGCGGCACAGGACGCGAGCCGGCCGCCCACCGATGCGCGGAAGGTCCGGAAACGCCGTTGAAGGGCCGCCGGGAACACCTGACAATCTCTCTCGTCGCCGCAGAAGCGGCCGCCGCGAGTGACACGGATTCCGCCTGTGTCGCCGCACCGTGACGGGGGTCAGTGGTGTTGCGTATCCATTTCACCGCGGACGATCTCGCCCGCACCCGAGTGGCCCCCACGATCGGGGCCGCGGCGGAGACGTATTACAGCCTGGAGATGCTGAACAGGCGCTCCTGCGCGGTGCCTTTCCAAAGGTGGCGCGCAACGGTGGCCGGGCAATTGACGGAGGACGCCAAGCCGCTCACCGCGTTGCTGCCGGCCCGTGGCCCCGGGCTCGACCTGCTGGCGCTGGCCGGGGACTCGCCCGACATCGACCACGCCGTCGACGAACTGCTGCGGGCTCCGCGCACTCGCGTACGCCGCGAGCTGGAGGCAGTCGCCTTCGACTCCGTCCACTCCTCCTGGGCGCGGAGCGTCGCCGATGGGGACGCCGGGGCCCGACGGCAGCTGGCGGCGGCCCTCGTGGCCTGTCATCGGGTGACCGTCGAGCCGTACTGGTCCGCATCCCGGTCGCGCCTCGAAGCGGTACGCGCGCACTACGCCCGTACGTTCCTGGAAGAAGGCGTCGAAGGCCTGCTGTCCTCGGCGTGCCCACTACTGGTGCGCTGGCGCCCGCCTGTTCTGGAAGTGCGACACTCCCGCCCGGTCGAAGTCCACCTGGGCGGGAGAGGCCTGATCCTCGTGCCGACCGTGTTCTCCTGGCGTGAGCTCAGCCTGCTGTACGACCCGTACGACGACGAGTCGGTGCCCCGGCTGACCGTCCCGACGGTGACCGACCCGGCGTCCGGCTCCGCGCTGTGGCACGGCCACGGCACGGCCGCCGACGAGGCCCTGGGCGTCCTGCTGGGGCGCACCCGGGCCGCGGCGCTGCACATCGTCGCGGACGGCTGCGGCACCACCGAGCTGGCCGGGCGGCTCGGCGTCACCCCGGCAGCGGCCAGTCAGCACGCGAAGGCGCTGCGTGGCGCGGGTCTCATCACCACCAGCCGGCGTGGTGGATCCGTGCTGCACGTGACATCGGCCCTGGGCCGGGAACTGCTGGCGGGACCTGAGAGCGCGACGGTGCCCGCAGGCCCTTAAGTCGTGGCTTAAGGGCGTGGCCACGGGTGCCCGGATGCCCACAGCATTCATGATGTTGCTGGCACTGGGCCGAAGAAGAGGAGTACGTGCATGACTGCTTTGACGAGGTCACCGATGAGGAAGTCCCGCCCGCGCCGCGCACTGGAACGTGCGGCGGTCCTCCTGGGCGCCGCAGGGATCGCCCTCGCCACGGCCCAGGCGCCCGCGTCGGCGAGTCCCGGCCAGTGTGCCGACAACCGCCTGTGCGCGTGGTCCGACAACAACTACGCCGGCATCTTCACCGCCTACACGTCCTCCGCCCCGGCTCTCGGCGGCGACAACGACCGGTTCGACTCACTGTGGAACCGCAACAGCGTCTCCTGGTACGTGTACGTCGACGCTTACAACCGGGGAGCCAAGTACTGCGTACGGCCGGGGTACTCGGTGTCGAAGCTCGGTGACTGGTTCGACCTCCACGACAAGATCTCGGCCGTGCAGAAGCTGGGCTCTGCGTCCTGCGGGACCGCGACCCCGATCGGTTCCTACAAGGGCTCCTAGGAGAAGGGGCTGCCGGGTGCGGGGGACATCCGGCAGCCCGGCTCGGTGGCGAAGGCCTCGGGCCGCCCAAAGGGCAGCCGCCGGCGCGAGTTCGGCAACAGGAAGCTCGCGCCCACCACCTCGCGAGCGGCTCGGCTTGTCCGTGTCGTACCGGGAGCCGCGATGGCAGCGCTTGCGGAGGTACACACGTCAGCCACGCACCAGCGTCTCTCCCACGCTCGTCCGCGCATAGAGCACCACTCGCCCGGTGCGGTGCGCGCTCACCAGACCTGCCGTGCGCAGCGCCGTCAGATGCTGGGAGACACCGCCCGGCGACAGGCCGATGCGACGGGCCAGATCGGTGGTGGAGGCGGGGGCGGCAAGCTCGGCCAGCAGCAGGGCACGGGTGCGACCGAGCACGCCGGCCAAGGCATGGGAGTGCGGCCGGGGGCGCTGCTCCCACAGGGTGCCGATTCCCCTCGGCGGGTAGCGCAGGGTGGGCTGCCAGTCCTCGCTGCCGAAGGTGGAGAAGATCCGCGGCCAGACAAAGACCGAGGGGACGAGCAACAGCCCCCGGCCGTCGAGCCGCAGTGCCCCGCGGGTGCAACGTCGGGCCATCTGCAGAGTGCCCGAGTCCCAGGTGAGCTGCGGGTCGAGGTCGTCGAGAAGGCGCCGGGCACCGCCTTCGGCGAAGTGCTTGGCCCGGTGCAGGATGTCGCCTTCGAACAGGGTGAGGATGCGCGGCCAGTACGGCGCGAGTGCCACATCCCAGTACGCGGCGATCACCTCCGCCAGTCGGGCGAGCCCGCGCTTCGGGTCCTCGCGCAGCGTGGCGACACCCGGCTGGGCCCCCGGCGACTTCGTGTGCAGCAACCCGGGCGGCGTGGACCGCAGCGCCGCCAGCTCCACCTCGAGTGAAGGCTGCGGGGTGGTGGGAGGCGGCACCAAGAAGCCGGGGATGCCCACGGTGGGCACGGTGATCAGACTGAACAGCGGCGCGAGGTCGAGCTTCGCGGCCGCGAGCAACGGGCGCACCTGCTCGGCCCACCGTCGGTGCAAGCCCTGTTCGTCGGCGCCCTTGAGCACCCGCACGCTGGCCACCACCTCCCACAGCGGGGAGACGGCAAAGCGCGTACGGGCCACATCCTCGGCCGAGAACTCGATCTCCAACGTGCCGCCTTCGGCCTGCTGTTCATGCACCATTCTGCTGAGGCTAAATCATTGGTACGGGAGCCGGGCACCCGGCACCGTTCCGGTCATGCCCACAGAGAACCCCTTGCGGATACCCGACTTTCGCACCCTGTTCACGGCCACCGCGCTCAGCCAGCTGGGCACGAACATCGGCTATGTCGCCGTCCCGTTGATCGCTGTTTCCTCCCTCGACGCGAGCCCCGGCCAAGTCGGGCTCCTGGCCACTTTGAGCACGGCCGCCTTTCTCCTCATCGGTTTGCCCGTCGGCGTCTGGGTGGACCGGATGCAGCACCGTCGGATACTGATCGCCGCGGATCTGGCGCGGGCAGGCCTGTTCGTGTCGCTGCCGGTGGCCTGGTCACTGGACGCCCTCACGCTCGGGCAGCTGTACACAGTCGTCCTGCTGAACAGCTGTGCCACGGTCTTCTTCGACGTGGGCTCCCAGAGCTTTCTGCCGCAACTGGTCGGTCGCGAGGAGCTGGTGCAGGCGAATGCCGCGGTGGTGACCCTCCAGGCCGCGAGCAACGTGGCGGGCAGGGGAGCGGGCGGCGGGCTCGTACAGTTGCTCACGGCACCGGTCGCTGTGATGGGTGCGGGGGTGTTCTATCTCGCCTCGGCGCTACGACTCATCGGCATCCGCCGTGCACCGGCGCCCTCGCCGGCCCCTGGGCAGCGACCGGCCCGGCTGGGGGCACAGATCGTCGAGGGGCTCCGTCACGTCCTCCGGAACAGGGAACTGCGTGCCCTCGCGCTCACCGCGTCCCTCACCAATCTCGGCGCGCAGACCATCAACACCCTTCTCCCGATTCTGTTCACCCGTGAACTCGGCCTGTCCGCAGGTGTGCTGGGCCTGTACCTGGGAATGGGCGGGGTCGGCATCTTTCTCGGCGCGCGGTGCGCCCGCCCCCTCGCGCGGCGCCTGGGTTACGGCCGTACCCTCGGCCTCGCCGGCCTCTGGGTGGCGCCGACCGCGCTGGTCATCCCGCTCATCGACCGCGGCCCGTGGCTCTGGCTGGCCGGTACTGGATGGCTACTGGCCACCTTCAAGATGGGTATCAGCAACGTACTGGGCGTCAGCCTTCGCCAGCGCCTGACGCCCGACCTGCTCCTCGGCCGTATGAACGGAACCTTCCGGTTCATGCTCACCGGCGCGATCGCCATCGGCTCCGGTCTGGCGGGCCTGATCGGTGAGTTCGCCGGAGTGCACACGGCTCTGTGGGTGGGCGGCTGTTGCCTGGCGCTCGCCAACCTGCCCGTCGTGCTCTCTCCGGTGCGTAACCGGCGTGAGCTGCCGCAGCAGACGGCCTTTTGTGCGCCCGACCGGGGAAGTACCCCAGAAGACCACCCGCGGCCGGTTCAGTGACACATGCATGTGCACCGACGGCCTGCTCCGACAGCACTTCCCCCAAGGCACCTCGAAGCCGTCGCCGTCGAACTCGACGGCCGACCACGCAAGACGCTCGGCCGGGAAGCCCGGGCCGAGCGCCTGCATATGCTGCTCGCGGCCTGATCGAACCAACGCATGTGTTGCGACGATCCCAAGAAACCGCCGCTAAGGGACGGGTGTCACACACACGTGTGCGGTGCCGTCAGATCTTGTACTTCGCATAGTCCGAGCACAGGTTGTACTTGACGTCGTGGCCGCCGGACGTGTGATTGCCCGGACACGAACGCATCGCCAGCGTGTAGTTCTCGGTCAGGTTCTTGTTCTTCCAGCGCCAGTTGCCCGCGCCGGAGGCGTTCCAGATTTCCCCGCGCCGGATGATCTCGTTGTTGGAGGGCTTGACCATCACCCACTCGACGACGGCCGAATAGCCGTCGGCCTTCTTGTCGTACAGGGCGAACCAGTCGCCGTCGGCGGCAAAGCACGCCCTGCTGTGCCCGTAGGGGTCCTCCACACAGGCATTCGAGTTGGGCCCGGAGGTCGCGGTGGCGTGGTCGTGCTCGTCGGTGACCGCCTGCGCGCCGGTGGCCGTCAGCATCACCAGGGACGCGGCCGAGGCGGCAATCATGGATATACGTGTTCTCATGATCCGACCCTAACCTTTGGCTTCCTCCCTCCGAACTCCCCGCAGTGGTCTGGCGGTTGACAGTGAGGTCTCGTCTTTTCCGGAGCCTTCTTCTTCGCTTTGGTCGGCTTGGGAAGCGCGCCCTGGTTGACGCCGGCGCAGGTCGAGCGGTGCGTTCGCGTGGAACGAGCGGATCGCCTACGGCGCCCGGTCTGCGGGTGCCGGCGAAAGTTTGCCGGCGCCCAGCGGCTCAGCAATAGCGGGGTTGCGGAACGGACGCCTGCGTCAGCTTGCGGCGTCCACGACGACGCGGCGAATGTCGTCCCAAGTGGGGACTACCGCGCCTGCGCTCCCAGGGCGTGAGTCATGTAGGTACGCCAGATCTCGGACGGCAGCGAACCACCCCGCGCCTTGTCCGGCCCACCGGTGCCGTACATCCCCAGGAACTGGCGGGACTTGGCTGTCTGGCTCTCGTCGAGGCGGTACATGTCGATCGCGGTGGACAGTTGGGGCGTGTAGCCCACGAACCAGGCCGACTTGTTGCCGTCCGTGGTGCCGATCCTGCCGGCGGCATTGCGGCCGGGGAGCCGGGCGCTGTTGCCGGTGCCGTCGGGCTCGTCGACGACGGAACGCAGGACGTCGGTGACGGTGGCGGCGACGGCCTTGGAGAACGCCCGAGCGGGCTTGCCCTCGTGGCGATACACGGTGCGCCCGTTGTGGCTGACTCGCTCGACGGAGAAGGGTTCCCAGTGTTGGCCGTCGGCCCCGAAGGTGGCGTAGGCGGTTGCCATGCGGATGACGCTGGGCGAGGAGGTACCGATCGAGAACGAGGGGACGCTGGAGGTGTTCAGACTGGACTTCAGCAGCCCGGCATCTTCGGCTGCCTGCCGGACCGTGGGGATGCCGATGTCCATACCCAGCTGAACGAAGGGCGAGTTGACGGAGCGGACCATGGCCTCGCGCAGCGTGATGTCCCCGTACGACGCACCGCCGTCATTGGCCTGGAGCCACTCCTCACCCTTCTCGGACTTCCAGGGGGAACCGTCGTAGTTCTTGATCTTCAGCTTGTTCAGGCCGCTGTACCGGCTCTTGTCCGGATCGACGATCGTGCGGCCGGACGGGCCCTGTTCGGGCTTTCCCTCGGGATCGCGCACGCCGTCCCTCAGGGCAGCCGCCAATACGAAGGGTGTGAACGCCGAGCCGACCCGGACACCCGTCTCGTCTGCATGGTTGCCGATGTGCTGGGCAGCGCCCTCACCGCCGTACACGGCGACAATTGCCCCAGTGGCCGGGTTGACCGAGGCGCCACCGAACTGGACGTGAGTGTCCGTGTCCGGGCGCTGTGCGGGATTGATGCGCGCCTTGCGGGCCTGCTGCACAGCGCTCTCCAGCGCCGCGACGTTCCGCCTGTCGAACGTCGTGTGGATCTCGTAGCCGCCGCGTGCCAGGTCGTCGGACGTGATGCCCTTCCCGTTGTTCTTGAGGAAGTACGCGGTGGCGAGGTCCACGAGGTAGCCGACCTGACCGTCCGGCTTCGCGGCCTTCGTGATGGGTCGGGGGATCGGGAAGTGAGTGAACCTGGCGCGCTCGGGGGCGGCCAATTGCCCGTCCTTGACCATCTCGTCGAGGATCCACGCCCAACGCTGCTTGGCACGTGCCGTGTTGGCGGCAGGCGTTGCGGCCGGGTCGGTCGTGACGGCCCCTGCCGGATCGAAGTGGGTCGCGCCCTGCAGCAGCGTGGCGAGGAACGCGCACTCGCCCACATTGAGGTCCCTGGCGTCCTTGTCGTAGTACACATGGGCCGCGGTCTGGACGCCGTATGCGTCACGGCCGTAGTACGCCGTGTTCAGATAGCCCGTCAAGATTGTGGACTTTTCCATATTGCTGCCCACCTTGGCGGACACCACGAGCTCCCGGAACTTGCCGCCCAGGGAGTGCGGCTCGCCCGAAAAGCGGGTCGCCCTCACGTACTGCTGCGTGATCGTGGATCCGCCTTGGGACTCGGTGCCCCCGACCATGTCCACGAGGGCCCGGCCGACGCCCATGGCGTCGACGCCGGAATCGGTCCTGAACGACTTGTTCTGCGCCGAGATGACAGCGTTCTGCATCGCGGCGGGGATCTGGTCGACCGCAATGATCTGGCGGTTGACCTCACCCCCGGTACTGGCCATTTGCCCGCCGTCGGCCCAGTAGTAGACGTTGCTCTGCGCCTGGGCCATCCTGGTCGGATTCGGGACCTCCACCAGCGCGTAGGCCACGGTCGCAACTCCCAGCACGCCGCCGACGAACCCCAGGCAGAGGACGGTCACCAGCTTCCACGACGGTATCCACCGTCGCCAGCCGGACTTGGCGCGGCGAGGGTAGTCGGCGAATCGTTTCGCTGCCGACTGCTCCGCATGAACGTCGCCGTTCTCGCCGTCCGCCTGTTCGTCCGTGCTCACAGCTGCTCCCCTTGATCGTCTCGCTGCCGATGCTGCTGATACGGAGCAGCGGCACCCTGAGCCATATGGCTACCACAGGGTCCTGGTGACGCGGAGAGCCAGCCTGCATCAACTGCACCGCAAAGCACGGAACATGCCGCTATGCACGTCGTAGCCCTCTGTCGCCGCGGCCTGCCCATCCATATCGGCGCCGCGTTGCTCGGACATCTCAACATCCAGACCACCTATGGCTACGTCGCGGTCTTCGACGAGGACGTCATCCAGCACTACCAGCAGTTCCTCGCTCAGCGCCGAGCGGAGCGTCCCGCAGAGGAGTACCGCGAGCCCACCGCCCAGGTACGCGCTCGCGGACCGGCCCGCCGGGCCTCTGGCCTTCGTCCGGCTGTACCGCCTCGCCGGCTTATGTTCGCCCAGGACCTCGCGGGCGGTGGGGCCTGCGAGGTTCCTTGGTTCCTGGCTGCATCCATGCGGCGGATGATGTCACCGGGACGAGCCTGGCATAAGGGAATTTATACGAGGACTATCAGGCGCTGGTGCCTCTGGCTGCGTTTGCCAGGGGGCATCTGTCAGTGCAGCGACCGGTGAAGGTCGCCCTGCACCTCTTCCCATGCCGCCGGCCCGAACACGGTCTCCACCTCGGCGTTGACATGCGGGTCGGTCACGCGCCAGACGATCAGGGAACCGCTGTCGGGAATGGAGTACTCAAACCGAAGCTTCCCTCCATCCGTACGGTCCTCGAAGCGCCGGATCCGATCCACGTCCTCCTCGTGAAGCCGATGCGGGATGGTGGCAGGCAGCAAGGTCACGTCAACGCTCATGGGGCGACTGTATGTTGCGGGCCTGACATTTCAAGGTTTCCCAGGCAAACGCGGCCGTCATCCACCACGCGCGAGTTACGAGTCGGTCGGCCGGTCCAGCTCGATGGCCGACGGGGTGCCCGACAGCCCTTGGCATGGAAATCGGCGTGACCCGTGATGACATGCCGCGTCCCGATGCCGACCACCACCCTCGGGGGCAGGCGGCGCGGGGCGCGGCCGGTGGCCTCATCCTGGCTCCTGCCGCGATCGAGTACTGGCCGTAGCCGTCCGGCTGCCTCTTCCCTCCACGGCATCGCAACTCGCTGGGGTTTCCCCCGCGCAGCCGACTTCAGCCGCGCCTTCCGCACTGCGTACAGCCTTTCGCCGAAGGACTACCGGCGCCAGGCAATCGATCTCGGGAAGTCGACTCACAGCTAAGGGACTTGTGGACCGAGTGCTGACGACTCTCCGGCGAGCTTCCGGGATCCTTTCCGGAGGCGTACGGCCATGACCAGGCCCTGGACGCCGTGCTGCACGCCGTCCTCCGCACAACTACAGGGGAGAACATCCAATGCAGACAACCAAGCGGATCGCTTCCATGGCCACAGGCGGGGTCCTGCTCACCGGCGCTGTCCTTGGATTCGGGGCCGACCGCAAGCGCCGCACCTTCGGTCACCTTCAGCGAGTCTCCCAACGCGAACGGCACGACGATCTACGCCTACATCAACGGCCAGTTCGCCGGCGACGGCAAGTGGCACCAGGACCCGTCCGGCGCCCAGACCGGTGACACCGTCTGCGCCGAGGACGGCACGGGCGACGGCTACTACATCCGCGCCGAACTCGCCGTCGGAGTCTCCGCCAACACCAAGGGCGACCCCGCCCCAGCAGTCCACTGCAACACCGGGAACCTTCCCGAAGGGCACACCTTCAATATGCGGGTCTGTGTGGTGAAGTCCGGGCCCATCTGCTCGAGGTGGTACTCCGTCACCGCCTGACCACCGCCTGACCACCGCCTGACCACCGCCTGATCACCGCCTGACCTGGACCAGGGGCCCCGGTCCGCCATACCGGGGCCCCTTCCCCGCACAGCCGGAAGGGGAACACCCCACCGGAAATCCCGGGATCTACATACTGGGATATATAGCATCAAGCTCGGCAAGTCTGCCGCGCATGATCGCAACGTACTTCCGGGGCATAAGACGTACTACGGGAGGCATGATGAGCCAGCAGCCGGTCCTTCTGCCCTACGCAGACCCGGGCTTCGTGGCGGACCCCTTCCCGCTCTACCGGCAGCTGCGCGAGGATGGCCCCGTGCGGCGCGCCGTCATCGCCGGGGGCCTGGAAGCCTGGCTGGTCACGCGGTACGAGGACGGCCTCGCAGCTCTGTCCGACACGAGGCTGAGCAGCGACATCCGCGACGCTTCCGATCCCCGGCTCATGCGGCAGCTGCCCGCGACGCAGCGCGAGTCCATGCTGCGCAACATGCTCCGCTCCGACCCGCCCGACCACACCCGCCTGCGCCGCCTGGTCTCGAAGGCATTCACCGCACGGAGGGTGGCCGAGCTGCGGCCCCGCGTCCAGGCGATCACCGACCGACTGCTCGACGCCGTCGTGCCGGCCGGCCGCGCCGACCTCGTCGAGGACTTCGCGCTGCCTCTTCCGGTCACCGTCATCAGCGAACTGCTCGGAGTACCCGTGACGGACCGTCACGACTTCCAGCGTTGGACCGACGACATGATCCTGCGCCGAGCGGAGCTGCCGGACCCGGCCGTGGTGGACGCGGCGTGGCAGCACATGCGCTCGTACCTGACCGAGCTGCTCGATGCCAAACGAGCCCGGCCAGGCGACGACCTGCTCAGCGCGCTGATCACCGCCCGGGACGAGGAGCAGCGGCTGGACGAGTACGAGCTGATCGCCATGTCCTTCCTGCTGCTGGCAGCCGGATACGTCACCACCGTCAACCTGATCGGCGGCGGCATCGCCGCGCTGCTCGCGCACCCCGAACAGCTGCAGATGCTGCGGGACGATCCGGCGCTGCTGCCGGACGCGATCGAGGAGTTCCTCCGCTACGACGGACCGGTCAACCCCGGCATCGCCCGGTTCGCGCGCGAGGACGTCTCCATCGCGGGCGTAACCATTCCACGCGGCGCGACCGTGCTGATCGCCTCCGCCATCGCCGACCGCGATCCGGCGAAGTTCCCCGATCCCGATCGCCTCGACATCACCCGGCGGGACAACGCCCACCTCGCATTCGGGCATGGCATCCACTACTGCCTCGGGGCGCCGCTCGCCCGGTTGGAGGGTCAGGTCGCCATCGGCACCGCCCTGCGCCGCCTTCCCGGCCTCGCCCTGGCCGTGGCGCCCGGCGAGCTGTGCTGGCGGCCCGGCGGTCTGCGCGGTCCTGAGCGCCTGCCCGTCACCTTCACCCCGGGGAGCCCGCGCCGGGCCACTCCGGCCTGATCCGGACGACAGCGGCCGTCGACAACTGCCGTCGACGAAGTCATCACCGTGATGACCAAGCGCCTCACCCGCAAAGACCCCCGCACCTTCAGGACGAGGAAGCCCAGCTCAGCGACAGCTGACACGACTCCGTCCCATCGGCCCAGCCATGCCTGGGCGTACCACCGCCGTCATCGCACCCTTACCTCTCACGCAGTGGCCCCGCCTCCGGCGGGGCCACTGCCGCATCCAGGCTCCTGACCGACGCCAAGAAGGAGGCATGACCACCGTGACGGCCGCGGACGACGTGCTCGAGGCCATCCCGTAGGCTCCGGCCGCGCCGGATACACCGCCGCGCTTTGCACGGCCGACGGCTGGGGCAGCGATAACTGGCCTCACTCCGAGCAGCAAGAGGAGCTGATTCACGACGCCGGGCCGCTGGTACGGCGCAGCCGTCGGACCTTCCGCTACGGGTGCAGCACTACCTTCGTGTATCCCTCGATCCGCTTGTCGAACTTCTCGTACGCCGACGGCGCCTGGCCCAGAGGCAGTTCATGCGACACAACGAAGCTCGGCTTCGCCCGGCCCTCGATGATCATGTCGCGCAGGTACCGGTTGTACCGCTTCACGTTGCACTGCCCCGTACCCATCCGCAGGCCCTTTTCGAAGAGCTTGCCGATCGAGACGAGGAGCATGCCGTGCTTCGCCTGCTCGTCAGGGCCTCCGGGGTCGGCCGGGACATAGAGGCCGGGCACGCCGAGCGCTCCGGTGGCCCGGACCGTGCCGACGAGGGAGTTCAGGACGGTCGCCGGTTCCTCGCGGTCGGCGCCGTGCGCCATCGCCTGATAGCCGACGGCGTCCACGCCCTTGTCCGTTCCGACGCCCTCGGTCTGCTCCTTGATCTGCTCCACGGGATCGCCCTCGGCGAAGTTGATCGGAACCGCGCCGATCTCCCGGGCCTTCTCCAGCCGCTCGGGAACCCGGTCCACGACGAACACCTTCTTCGCGCCGCGCAGCATGGCCGAGTAGGCGGCCATGAGCCCGACCGGCCCGCCGCCGTACACGGCGACGCTCTCACCCGGGCGGACTTGAGCGAGTTCACAGCCGTGGTAGCCGGTGGGGAAAATGTCGGCAAGCAGCATGAAGTCGGTCTCGTGCTCGCTTCCCGGCGGCAGCTTCAGGCAGTTGAAGTCGGCGTAGGGAACGCGCAGGTATTCCGCCTGGCCGCCTGGCCAGGGCCCCATGGCGACGTAGCCATAAGCGCCGCCTGCGAAACCGGGATTGACGGTCTGACAGAATCCGGTGAATCCCTCGACGCAATTGGTGCAGAACCCGCAGGCGACATTGAAGGGCATGACCACACGGTCGCCCGCCTTGAGCGCGGTGACGCCTTGGCCGATGTCCTCGATGATTCCCATGTTCTCGTGGCCGAAGACTATGCCGGGCTCGGCCGCGGTACGGCCCTCGTACATATGCAGGTCGGATCCGCAGATTGCGGTGGAGGTGATCCGTACGATCACGTCGTTCGGGTGCTGGATCTTAGGCTTTTCAACATCTTCGATTGCAACGGTGAACGGTCCCTTGTATACGACGGCTTTCATGGCCGCTACCTCCGCTCGGCAATGCACTTATGATTTCTCCCCCCGCCCGCTCTATTTTCGCGGGTGACCCATCTCTCATGATTATCCGCCCTGCGTCGACAGACGGCCCGGTAATCTCGGGAGGAATATCCGCCCTGGTGTCGCACCGCGAAGAGGAAAGGGAGGGCGAGAAGTGGCAGCACAACGACTCGGGACCCTGCTCGTCCCCGTGCCCGGCCTGTCCGGCACCACGTACCCCGCCGGAACGACGGTGGCTGTCCGTGGTCGCGGCGCGACTGTCGATGCCTTTGTCAACGGCGACTGGCTTCCGCTGTCGTGGTGGGAGTTCTCCGACGGCCTCCGCGAGGACATCGCCGACCGCTGACCCCGGCGCGCGAACGGCTGCCCGAGCGTGCGTGTCCCATCGGGCCGGTGCGTCCTTCGGACGCTGCCCGCCGCCGCTGCCTGGCTGTCGTCCGCGCCGTGGCGCGGCGGAAGGGCTCGGGAAACTCCCTTTCGAACGAGTTGTCGAGGACTCTGAGCTCCGTGGGGACCGCCGGCTCTCGTCCACCCGTCCGTACTGGAGTGGGCCTGGCCATCGCAGCCATGTCGAGCGGGTCCCCCCGCCCGCCGCGACCCACGTCGACACCACTCCTCGCACCGTCCACCGGACCAGCCGCTGACCGCCCCACCCGCTTCCGTAGCGGAGCCGTGGGCGAGGCGGCGCCGTGGGAGCTCGCTTCCTGATCAGGCGGCGCGGGGATGGCCGCGCCGGGTGACCACCAGGATGGCCATGTCGTCCTCGTGTTCGCCTTCGGTCCAGCGGTCTACGTCTTTGGTGAGGGCATCCACCAGTGCATCGGGATCCCTGAACCGTCTGCGCATGCGCCCTGAGGAGACCGGATCATAGAAAGTCCCCCGCTTGTCCCGCGCCTCGGTGACACCGTCAGTCACCAGCAGCAGCGAAGCCCCCGGGGGCAGCCGCACCACATCGACAGGCACGGAGCCGACAGAGGTGATATCGCACAACCCCATCCCAAGAGGCAGCTGTGGGATGGGCGGGTCGAGCCGTACGAACTGTCCGTCGTGAACCAGGTACGGCGGCGGATGCCCGCGGTTCACCAGGCTCAGCACCTCGCCGTCGGCGGAGACCTCGGCCAGCACAGCGGTGGTGAAGTCCTCCGTGGAGATCACCGGGCCGCTCCCGGCTGCTGCCCTGGCCAGCGCCTCGTCCATCCGCTGTACCAGCGTGACCAAGGTGGGAGCGTACTCGGCCTCCTGACGGAACGCTCCGATCGCGACCGAGACGGAGGCGACAGCCGCAATACCTTTGCCCCGCACATCCCCGATGATCATCCGCACCCCGAACGGCGTCTCCTGCACCGCGAAGAGATCACCGCCGATCCGCGCCTCGGCCTGCGCGGCCGTATACCCCGCAGCCACGGCCAGCGGCCCGACCTCCTTCGGCGGGTCCGGGAGCACCGCCCGCTGGACTGCCTCCGCGACATCCCTGGCCAGCGCCAGATCGCGCCCTTGCCGCACAATGAGCCGGTTGACCGCGAGAGCCAGTACGCCGATCAAGCCGACCACGGCCAGATCGACAAACAATGGCGTCGCCGGACGTCCGCGTTCGATATCCACCGCCACCGAAATCACGCACGTGACACACACGACGGCGAGCGCGGAACGGAAGGAGAGCGTGGCGCCCGCGACGAGCGGTGCGGCGGCCAGCAGCGGGAGTCCTGTGTACGGCTGGGGCGCGAAGAGGTCCAGTAGGACGCCAGCCATGAGGGCCAGCGCCACGATCATCCATGGCACCTTCGCCAGCGTGGGTTGCAGGACTTTCACGGTGCATCTCCTGCTGCCGGGCCGCGCTCACGACCCGGAAGGAACGCAGCCACCGCACGGTTTGCCTTACCACACCATGTTTGTACTTCCAGCGGCTTCACGTATACGCCTTGTGGGCCAGATGTGCTCGTTGTAGGCACACCCCGTCGGTGACCACGGGCGGCTCACCTGCACTTCTTCCCATCATCTGCCGGTCATCGGACTTCACCGGCCGGGTTTCGCGGCCGGGGCGGGGCGGCGTGGCTTCGACAAGACGATCTACAAATGACGCAACGAAGGAGAGCGACCTCACCGAAGATGAGGTGCTGTGCGCCGGCAAGGACCCTTCGGGAGTCAAGGCCGGCGAGCTGGCGCGGGGCGAGGCAGTCACGATCGGCACCGACGACGACGCACAAGAGATCCTGCGAAGCATGGCCCAGCGCAAGGTCCGCCGCCTGCCGGTGATCCACGGCCACAATGCTCGGCGGAGCTGCCGCCCTACACCTGTCCACGGACCGACCGCCGCGCTTCACGCTTCAAAGGCCGGGCCGCCCCCGGGGTGCGAGGACGTCAGAGGCAAGCAGGGGGTACGCCGGCCTGAGGACTCAACAGCGCGCCGTAGCGAGCTGATCGATGCCGGCTGCCGCGGTCCCCAGCCGGTGGCGCACAAGGTCAGCGGCCCAGAGCTTTGCGCAGCTGCTGCTTGTTCATCGAGGAGCGACCGTCGATGTTGCGCTTCTTCGCCTCCTCGTACAACTGGTCCTTTGTCGGTCCTTGCGCCCCGCTGTGGGACCGCTCGCCGCCGCGCTGGGATGCGGACTTCTTGTCCTGCGTGGAGGTCTTGCTGGCCGTCTTCGACTCACCGGCCCTGGCCCGCTCCTTGTTGACCGTGCGCGAAGCAATCTCCTTCGCGCGCCCCGTGGAGGCGCCGCGCTTCTCGGCGCTCTCCTTGATGTGCTCGTACTGACGCTCCCGCTTGGGGCTGGAACCTGCCGGCATGACACCTCTCCTTACCGTCGGACAGCTCAGTCGACTGAGCTGTGTGGCCTCACTCAGCGCCTGCCCGCGGCCGACAAACACACACCCACGGCCGCAGCCACTACTTCAACCGAAGACCGTTCCCCCCGCGACACGAGACCGCCAACCGAGCGGCGAAGCGCACCGTCGCAAGGATCCGGGGTGGCACATGTGCGGTAACCCGAAATACCGGCTCTACGGCCCCCTTGGACCTCAGGGCATTTTCATTCGGCTGGCCGCCCGCGCCGAGACGCTCGGTGACGTCGGCGAGAGCAGCCCCGAGCGCTGGGAACCTCCCCTGGGCAGCATGGACGTCCATGTGGCGCCGGCCTTGTTCGCACCGGACGATGCCACGCTACGGTCCGTGTTGGACATCGCCCACCGGGCCCACCCACCACGATCTGCCGGGAGTGTCGGTGATCTACCGGGTCGACACACCGCAACTGCCCACCAGGCGCACCCACCGGGGGTTCGTCGACGGCATCGGAGAACCCGACATCGAAGGCAGCGGCGTAGACATGGCCAACCTCTTCCCGGGGCCCGACCACTACGGCTACCTGCCTGGCTTCGGCGCCCATCAAGGCCGGCGAGATCCTGATGGGCTACGTCAACCAGTTGGGCCGGCCGCGCTCATGGGTTTCAATTCGATCGTGGAACGCGCCGTTCGCGGCTACTGACCGTCAAAGCGTGGTGTCGTGAGGGCTGACGGCTGGTGATCCCCGCCCACGAAGTGAGGGCGAATGTGCCCAGGGGAGGCGGTGAACCCTCGGCGCCGACGATGGCGGAGGGGAAATTCCGCGCACCACGTGGGGACGCAAGTTCCGGCGGCCGCCGGGTCATCGATGGCCACGGACTGGTGAGCACGGTGGCGCCATCCGATGCCGCCTGCGCATCCCAACTCACAGGTTGGCGAGCTGCTTCATGCCCTCTCCGCAGACTGATCTGACCAGAATGTGCTCCAGACGCACAAGATCGGCCGGCGGCCTGGTTCTGTACGCGAGCGTTCTCGCCAACAGAACCAATCGCCTCTCGCGCGCCTGGAGGATCGCGGGGGCAGCCACCGGCCGGTGTACACAGACGCGGTTACATCATGGGGTCGATGTTCCCGCTGCCCATGCCGCTTTGCTGCTCGCTCTGTTCCTTGAGCCGACGGGCCTTGTCCTTCAGCCGCTGGCGCTCTTCCGGGTCAGTGGTGCGCTCCGCGGCCTGCTCCATCTCCTGGGCCTTCTGACGCATCTGCTCGGCACGTCCGCCGGACTCGCGTGCAACGCTCATGATCACTCCTTGGTGAGACGGGGAGAGCGGCTCACACCAGCGAACCAGCGCCCCCGCCCCCGCGCATTTCGAACGGTCACTCACGGCGATCTCCGCAGCTCGGAAGCCGTGTCGGCCACCCAGTTCTGCGCGACGGTACACGGACAATGCGCGCATGATGGCGTGGCGCGGATATCGCTACCTGGGCCTCATACAGGCCGAGGAATGGGCGAAGTCTGGTCGTGGGTGGAGGGAGCCCTGGACGAGCACCGCGTCCGGAGCCTGGCCGGCATCTCGTGGCGATCAGCTTCACGCATCCCACGGCCTGTACGGCACCGCCGCGGCTCGTGAATATCGGCAGTGGTCAGCCTTGTTGGCGGAAGTCCAGCATGTAGAAGACCTTGTCGTAGCGGCGTTCACCGACGGCGACGAAGTCGGGGAGACGGCCGTATTGGGTGAAGCCCAGCGACCGGTAGAGGTGCAGGGCATTGGTGTTGTCGCCACGGGCGTCCAGGGTGAGGACCTCGATACCCGCCGCCCGGGCGTCAGCGATCAAGGCAGCGGTCAGCGCTCGACCTACGCCACGACCATGGGCAGCAGCATCTACCGCGATCTTCTCCAGATCGGCATGTGGCCGATGGGTCGGTCGGGCATAGCGGAGCCAGTACCCCAACCCGACAAGCCGACGTCCGAGGTAAGCGGCACGCAGGGCCGCCTCCCCGGCCCGCACCGCAGAGACGACGTGGCCGAGAAGTTCCCCCACCTCGTCCCGCGAGGGTGGTTCGACCCAACCCAGTGCGGCACCTCCACTGACCAGGTCCGCCAGGATCCGGTGGGCCGACTCCGCCAACCCGGCCTCCAGCTCCGGATCGGAAGTCAGCTCCATGGCGTCAAGGATGGCGGGCTCAGTGGTCACACCGCCGGTCATGGCCGGATTCATGACCAGCAGCCTAGCCAGTCGCCCAAGGCTCACCCGCGATCCGCGATCCGCGATCCGCGCTCCAGCTTCGGCTGCAGCCCCTCGCCATCAGCTGCTCCACCCGCGCCCGAGTTCACCTACGACGCCGACCACGATCGACCGCACGTGGACATTCGTGCGAAGAAACGACACGGTTGCCCGGCTACCCCGGACAGGAAAGGGGCATTCGCCTTCTTTCGTGTGATGACAGGCGAAGTGATTAAGAAGGAGGGTAAGTCGGCACCTACAGGAGAGCTGAGGATCACATATGACCGTCGAAGCCGACCGGGAAGCCGTGCAAGCACAAGCGTCCGTGCAGCAGAGTCTGGCGACGTCCGCGGCGCGGAACCTGGCGACGACCGCGAAGTCCGTTCCGCAGATGCAGGAGACCTCCTCGCGGTGGCTGCTGCGGATGCTGCCGTGGGTGGATGTCCAGGGCGGAACCTACCGGGTGAACCGGCGGCTGAGCCATGCCGTGGGCGACGGGCGGGTGACGTTCGTGCAGACCGCCGGGCGGGTCTCGGTCATCCCGGCCGAGCTGGGGGAGCTGCCGGCGCTCAGGGGGTACGGCGACGAGGCGGTGCTGGGCGAGCTGGCCGGTCGTTGCGAACAGGTCGACTTCGCGCCGGGCACGGTGCTGGCCCGTGCCGGCGACGCGAACGACCGCGTCTTCCTGCTGGCGCACGGCCGCGTCGACAAAGTTGGCAGCGGACCGTACGGCGGAGACGCCGTTCTGGGATTCCTGGCCGACGGCGCCTACTTCGGCGACCAGTGTCTGACCGAAACGGAGCCGGTCTGGGAGTGCACGTTCCGCGCCACCACCGCCTGCACGGTGCTGGTGCTGTCCAGGAGGGACGTCGACAACCTCGCCGCACGCGCCCAGTCGCTGGGCAGCCACCTGGACACGGTCGCGGAGCTCCCGCAGCAGCGCACCAACAGGTACGGCGAGGCGGCGATCGACCTCGCGGCCGGACACATGGGCGAGCCACTCATTCCCCACACCTTCGTCGACTACGAGCCCAAGCCGCGCGAGTACGAGCTCTCCATCGGGCAGACGGTCCTGAAAATCCACAGCCGCGTCGCCGACCTCTACAACGATCCGATGAACCAGACAGAGCAGCAGCTCCGCCTCACCCTCGAGGCGCTGCGCGAGCGCCAGGAACACGAGCTCGTCAACAACCCGGAGTTCGGGCTGCTCAGCAACTGCGACTACGCGCAGCGCCTCCAGCCCCATGAAGGGGTGCCCAGTCCCGACGACATGGACGAGCTGCTCTCGCGGCGGCGCGGCAACAAGTTCTTCCTCGCCCACCCCCGTGCCATCGCCGCGTTCGGCCGCGAGTGCAACAAGCGCGGCCTGTCCCTGGAGCGGGTGGACAGCGGTGGCCACCGCATCCCTTCCTGGCGCGGTGTGCCGATCTATCCGTGCGGGAAGATCCCCGTCAGCGAAGCCCGTACGACCTCGATCCTGTGCATGCGCACGGGTGAAGACGACCAGGGCGTGATCGGGCTGCGGCAGTCGGGGATCCCTGACGAGATCGAGCCGAGCCTGTCGGTGCGGTTCATGGGCATCGACGAGCAGGCGATCATCTCCTACCTCGTGACCGCCTACTACTCGGCCGCGATCCTGGTTCCCGACGCTCTCGGCATCCTGGAGAACGTCGAAGTCGGCCGCTGGCGCTGACCGGAGCCACAGGCACCCCAACCGCCCGCTGCCCCGGCACGGCCGGCCGCGCGCAGCGTCCGCGGCCGCTCGGGCCCTCGCCCACGTATGACGGCCCACGCAGGGATGCCCCGCATGCCTCGCACGCCCGGCGACCAGCAGGCGCGTCCACCCGCCTCGTCCGAAAGGCACTCCTCGCATGACCCGAACCAGTGGCGCCGACGTCCCCCCGTGGACGTGGAACGGGCCGCCGGCAGCCCACCCACCAGTCCTCCCCACGGCCCCGACACTCCATGCGACCGAGCAGGCTCCACCGACACCGACACCGACACCGACACCGACACCGACACCGACACCGACACCGACACCGCCCTCGCACGTCGCGCTTGAGCGTCTGCTGGCCAGCCCCGCCGGGCTGGGCACGGCCGCCGCCCGCGCCTTCCGCCCCCTCACCCAGTTCACGACGTCACAAGCGGCGCAGCCCGCCCGCCAGGACGAGGTCCCACCGTCCGCCATGCAAGACCCCTCGGCCGGCCAGGACACGGCGGTGCGGATCCCGCCCCTGTACTGCCCCGACGCGGTGCGTGACGACCCCGCCCTCGGGGAGGAGGTCAACAACCGCCTGGTCGACTGGGCCGCGGAGATCGGCATCTTCACGGGCCGCCTCGAACGCCTGCGCTCGCACCAGTTCGGGCGCCTGTTCATGCTCGCGCATCCCGACTGCGACGACCCCGACCGCCTGCTGGCCGCGGCACGCTGCGGGCTCGCGGAATGGTCCGTGGACGACCACTGGGTCGACGAGGGCGACGACACGGAACCGGAACTCCTGGGCTCCCGCCTCGCGATGGCCCACGCGGTGATCGACCCGGTCCGCCTCCCCGCCCGCTACCTCGCGCAGTTCGAAGAACTCGTTCACCGGCAGCCCGTCCTGCGCGCATTCCGATCCAGCCTCGCCCACCTGTCCCAGATCGCCAGCACCACCCAAGTGGCACGTCTGCGCCACGAACTCGACGTCATGTTCGTCGGATACGGGCAAGAAGCCGAATGGCGCAGCAGCGGGCGCAGGCCCGCGGTGTGGGAGTACCTCCTGCACCGTTACGAGAACGCCTTCTACCCCTGCATGGTGCTGATCGACCCGGTCGGCGGCTACGAGCTGCCCGCCCACGAGTTCGCCGATCCCACCGTGCGCCGCACCTACCTCTACGCAGGCATGGCCAACGTCCTGCTCAACGACCTCTACTCGATGGCCAAGGAAGACCCCGCAGACACCAACCTGCCCAACCTCATCGCCGCCGAGGACAACTGCTCCCTCCAAGAAGCCGTCGACCGCACGGCAGCCATCCACGACGAACTCATGCACACCGTCGAGGCCGACTGCGCCGTCCTGGCAGCGGCCGGCTCCCCCCAGCTGCGCCGCTATCTGGCGGGTCTGTGGGCGTGGATGGGCGGCAGCAAACAGTGGCACGCCACCAGCGCCCGCTACCAGAACACGAACTGAACCCGTAAAGAACCCGGCAAAAAGGAGAACCCATGACCGTCCAGAACACCACCACCCATCCCCTGCGCAGCCTCTACCAGAAGTCCGTCGCCACCTACTGGAACCAGGAGAGGAACCCCGTCAACCTGCGCCTGGGCGAGGTCGACGGCATCTACCACCACCACTACGGCGTCGGCGACGTGGACTGGTCCGTCCTCGAGGGCCCCGAAGAAACCCGCCAGGAACGCCTCACGGCGGAGCTCCATCGCCTGGAATGCGCCCAGGCCGACCTGCTGATGACCCACCTCGGCGACATCACCCCTGCGGACCGCCTCATGGACTCCGGTTCGGGCAGGGGCGGCAGCAGCTTCGTCGCCCACAGCCGCTTCGGCTGCCGAGTCGACGGCGTCTCCATCTCCGAAACCCAGGTCGCCTTTGCCAACGGCCAGGCCGAGGAACGCGGGGTGGAGGACAAGGTCCGCTTCCACCTCAAGAACATGCTCCACACCGGCTTCGAGAGCGACAGTTTCCAGGCTATCTGGAACAACGAGAGCACCATGTACGTGGACCTGGCCCTCTTGTTCCCCGAATACGCCAGGCTGCTCAAGCACGGCGGTCGCTATGTCACTATCACCGGCTGCTACAACGACGCCTACGGACTGCCGTCCCGGGCTGTCAGCGAGATCAACGCCCACTACATCTGCAGCATTCATCCCCGCAGCAGCTACTTCAAGGAAATGGCCGCCAACCGCCTCGTCCCCGTCAGCGTCATTGACCTGACCGCGGCCACCATCCCCTACTGGGAACTGCGCGCCAAGTCACCCCTGGCCACTGGCATCGAGAAGGCCTTCCTGGACGCCTACAAGGACGGCAGCTTCCAGTATCTGCTGGTCGCAGCAGACAAGGTCTGAACCGCGCCGGCCATCGAGCCGCCTGGCCCCAACACCTCGGCCGGCCCCCAGGGGGAGAGCCTGTTCACACCAGTCCCTGAGGGCTGACGCCCGTGCCCTGCGTGGGCGGCCGTGGAGCAAGTTGCCTTGTGCTCAGGCGCTCTTCCAACAAGCTCTGAGCCTGAGCCCTGGTAGCACCAGCAGTGCCTTGACGTGCTCCCTGGCTTAAAGTCCAGGGGTTCCGGTCTGGGTCGTCTGACCCTTCCGGGGGCTTCCTGCTTCAACGCGCTGTGCGGGCACGTGTGCCCGTCTTACTGGCGCTCCACAGGCGTTTGGCGTCTCCACCCGTCCGGTGGCGACGATTCGGCGTCCTTCGAAGAGGACGTTGCGGCTTGCGTTGTGGTCGCGGTCGTGCACGGTGGCGCACGCGCCGCACGTCCACTCCCTAACGTGCAGGGGCTTGGGGCCGTCCCGGGATCCGCAGGCCGAGCAGACCTGCGAGGACGGGAAAGCACGGTCCACCTTGGCGAAGGTGCGGCCGTGCCTGACCGCCTTGTACTCCAGCATGCCGACGAACGCCGACCACCCCGCGTCGTGCACGGACTTGGCGAGCCGGGTGCGCCCGAGGCCGGACACGGCAAGGTCTTCCACATACACCGCTTGGTTGTCGCGAATGATCTGCGTGGAAGCCTTGTGGTGGAAGTCCCGGCGCCGGTCCGCCACCTTGGCGTGCCGGCGTGCGACCTTGAGGCGGGCCCTGGCCCGGTTCTTCGACCCCTTGACCTTGCGGGACAGCTCCCGCTGAAGGCGCTTGAGCTTCTTCTCGGCGCGGCGCAGGAAGCGGGGGCTGTCGATCTTGCTGCCGTCGGACAGGACGGCGAAGGCGGACAGGCCGAGGTCGACACCGGCCTCGGTCTCCAGGCCGGGGAGGATGTCCGGTTCGGTGTCCACGACGAAGCTGAGGAAGTACCGGCCGGAGCTGTCCTTGGTGAGGGTCAGGGACGTGGGGGCGGCCGGAAGCCGGCGGGACCACTTGGCCTTGAGGTTGCCGACCTTGGCCACGTACACCGTGCCGTCGTCCTGGAGGGAGAAGGCGTTGGTGTTGAGGCGGACCGACTGCCGGGTGTCTTTCTTCGATTTGTAGCGGGGAGGGCCGACCTTGCGGCCCTGCCGCTTGCCTTTGACCGAGTCGAAGAAGTTCTTGCAGGCGGTGTCCAGGTCCCGCAGAGACTGTTGCAGGACGACCGCTGACACGTCGGCGAGCCAGGCGCGTTCCTCGGTGCGCTTGGCCTGGGTGATGCGCAGCCGGGACAGCTCGGTCGACTTCACGTACGGCAGTCCTGCCGCGTGCGCTTCCTTCCGGTCGCGCAGGCAGTCGTTCCACACCACGCGGGCGCACCCGAACGCACTTGCCAGCGCCCGGCGCTGGGAGGCGTCCGGGTAGGCCCGGTAGTTGTAGCGGAGCTGCACACCTCAGATCCTACGACGATTGGTCTCATGGATAAGGAGAACGACTACAGGCATGGCAGGCACGTCGCTTCGGCCGTGCAAGTGCACTTGGTCTTCGTGACGCAGTACCGGCGTGGGGTGTTCAACCACGAGATGCTGACACGCTGCGAAGAGATCATGCGCAAGGTCTGCGAGGACTTCGAAGCGGAGCTGAAAGAGTTCAACGGCGAACGCGATCACGTCCACCCGCTGATCAACTACCCGCCCAAGGTCGCCGTCTCGAAGCTGGTCAACAGCCTCAAGGCTGTCTCCGCCCGCCGGATACGGCAGGAGTTCACCGGCCGGATCACCCGCGCCATCATGCACGGGCACCTGTGGTCACCCTCGTATCTCTCCGCATCGTGCGGCGGAGCACCATTGGCCATCGTCCGCCAGTACATCGAACAGCAAAAACGTCCGCTCCAAAGTGCACGTCAGAGCAGTCTTGAGATGCATTCATCCCCGGCGTGAACGCCGGGGCTTTCTGCAAGAGTCTCGGTAACCCACTGGATGAATAACCGGGACTGTAAGAAGAACGTCTACAGACCCAGCGCCGGCCGGGGATGAGCCGCCACGGACCGGTGTACTCGAGGCCGCAGTCCGCGCAGTGGGTACGGAAAGAGGGTGACGGCCGGCCCGAGATTCCCGGCCGGGCAGGCAGCGAGCCGCTGCTCCTCGATGGTCGTGACCAGCTGATGCTCGACTCCGGAAGGCGTCGGTCACCGGCGCTCGGTTTCGCGGCACCGGTAGCCGCTGACCGCAATGCGGCACCAGGCGTGCGTTCAAACGGGTTTGGGCGTGCTCGGCGGCGGCTGTGGCCGGTCACACGAGGGGATGGTCTCCATCCGGCGCAGTACGGATTCACGCTTGTCGTGGCCGTTCTCGGACTGCCTTCGCCATTCTGGCTCATCGCGTCGGCAACTGGGTATCTCCCTACAGGAGTTACGGGGGCGTGGATGATGGCGGATGAGCAGAATTGCGGCCGCACTTGGCTGAGAGCCCGAGAAGCCGCAGCGGTCTGTCGTGTGCGTCAAAGCTGTGTCCACAAGGTCGCCGAAGCTCACGGGGTACGGTGCGAGACGCGGACGGGGCACGGCACGTGGGGAGAGAGCACAACGCGGGTGTATCACTCCGAGGACTTGCTGCACCTGGCTGATGCCCTTGGCAACGGCACAGCATCCATCGACCCGAGCTGGCGGACCGGTACCCCTCAAGGGCGGCGAGCCCATCTGCGTGAGCTGCTCACGGGATGCGGGTGTCTCCTGTTGATCGTGCTGGTGTTCGTCCTGTTGTGCGTGTGGGGGCTCTCCAGCGACCAGCCAGGGGGCGAGACCTCGTACTGGCATTGAACCTGGCGACGCAGGTCACGTCGCGGCGCCGCTCCGGCCGCACGTGGCCGCCGCTGACATTGCCCGCAGTTCCTTGAACTTTTTCACTTGCCGCCGCATCGCCCGGAGTTGGGCCGAGCAACACGCTCCGACTACGTAGGCAAGACCGTCGACCGGGACGCGCGCCGAGGCGCTGGGACGGTCCGCCTTCGTCTTCCTCCTGACGGAGTACGAGTCGGCTTGCGTATCGGGAGAGTGGGCCCAGGCGGACCGCGACGTGCCGGGTGCGGACGATGCCGGGATGATGGCCGGTATGCGCATCCGTATCGACGCCGTCGACCTGCCCGGCCTCACCTGCCCGGCCCCCGCCGACGGCAACGTCTCCGTGTACGGCAACATCCACGTCGCCGTACAACGCCGCGACCGTCCGGCAGAACTCCTCGAGCCGCAGCCCGGCGACGCCAAGTCGGCAACCTGGACCCTGGAGTGCACCGCGACCGCCTCGCCGACCGGCATCGACGTCAAAGGCCCCTATGTGCAGGACCGTCTGGGCCGCCGGTTCATCTACCTGTCATGGGGCACGGTCGACGATTCGGGCGTCTTCACCATGTTCCGCCGCGCCAAGCTCATGCTCGACGTCATCCCGGCGGAGGTGCTCGCCGCCGCCGCCCGCGACGGCATGCTGGTCGGACGCCTCGGGCTGAGCGACGCATGCGGCAACCCCCTGTGCGCACGGGTTGTGCCCCCGCATATCACCTGGACCGCCGAACCCGCCGGACCCGCCGAACGGAGCGCTGAATCACGCCCGGCCTCCGGCGGGTGAGCCCCGGCCGATCACCGTCGGCCGGTTGGGCACGCAGCTGGGGACGCTCCGCCGCGGCCGGCGCGGCGTGACCCGAAGCGGCTCCTCGGTGAACTGGGAGGAGTAGCCGGACAGTTCCGGCCAGGGCGTGCTGTAAGTGCTGGGCATGGCCACTCGCCCCAACTTGTATCGAGCTATTGACACAAGATTCCGCCCCGGTGCATCTTGTACTAACTGATCGATACAAGCAGGGCTTGCGGCAGGCAGCGTCCGCAAGCGCCGGGCGCAAGCCGCGCAGCCGTCACCACTCACTGGGGTCCGCATATGCTCGGTACCGACCGGCCCGAATCCCGCCTCCGTGCCCGCGCCGACCGCTACGCCCGCTGGGCCGGTCTGGCCGTGGGCGTCGTGGCCGCACCGCTGTGGGCCACCATGGACATCACCAATTACCCCCTCTTCGACGCGGGAGTGCCCTTGGTGAGCTTCGCCACCGTTGTCGGTCTGTGCGCGGTGGGCGGCGTCCTGCTCGGCGACACCCTCACCCCCCGCCCTCGGGAGGCGGTACGCACCGCCAGTCTCACCCCGCGCCGGGTCCGGGACCACGTGCCGCCCCGTATCACCCGTCTACTTCTCCTCCAGGCGGTATTCCTCGTCGTGCTGGTGGGCATCGGGGATGTCACGGCCACCCAAGACGCCACGGACCGGGCGATCGGGGCTATGGCTGACGGCGGCTGTGACGGGACCGAACCACCTGTCATCCTCTGGCCCGGCATCCTCGACAGCCGCCAGATCCTCGGCTCTCTCGTCACCGGCACAGTCGCCTGCGCCTGGGCCCTGCGCCGTGTCGCCCGTCGTGGGGGCGACGACCAGCAGCGCCGCGACCGCTCGTGGGCGATCATCGCAGCCTGGGGGGTGTTGGTCTCGGGCCTGTTGTTGGTCGTCGTTTTGATGATCGCCACCTATCTGGCGGACAGTAACTGCGCCGGCATGATGGGCTCCGTCACCTCTATGGCGATCTACCCCCTGGGCCTGCTCTCCCTGTTCACCCTGGGATGGTCTCTGTTCACCGTGGTGGTGCCCCGGGTGGCCCGACGATGACCGCACTCGCCGTCCGCGTCGACACCACCAGCCCGGTACCGCCGTACGAGCAGATCCGCGTCCAGCTCGCCGCCCTGATCACCACAGGCCGACTTACCGAGGACGAGCGCCTGCCGACCGTGCGTCAGCTCGCCACCGACCTGGGCCTGGCACCGGGCACCGTGGCCCGCGCATACCGCGAGCTGGAGACCGCCAAACTGATCCGCACCCGCCGTGGCGCAGGCACCCGGGTCGCAGCCCTCCCGCCCGCACCGAAGCACCCCGACCAAGTCCAACTCGCCGCACTGGCCGGGGACTTCACCGCAGCCGCCCGCGCTCTGGGCGCCGACACCGAAGCCATCCTGACCGCCGTCCGCAAGGCCCTGGACTGGCCATGACCGGCCCCGCCATTCGTGTGGACACCACCCGCCCGATATCGCCGTACGAGCAGATTCGCGCCCAGCTCGCCGCCCTGCCTGGGCTCTTCGAGGCATGAGCCACCGCGATCAACCCATTGGCAACGTAAGGAAACCGACACGTGGACCTGCCCAAGCACCAGGACAAGGTGCTGGAATTCGAGGAGTACGTACGTACACGGCAGGATGCGCTACTGCGCAGCGCCCGGGGTCTGGTCGCCGACCCGCTCGATGCGCAGGATCTGCTGCAGACCGCGCTCGTACGCACGTACGGCCGCTGGGACGCCATCACGGACAAGCGCCTGACGGACGCCTACCTGCGCCGCGTGATGATCAACACGCGAACCGAGTGGTGGCGGGCCCGCAAGCTGGAGGAGGTCCTCACGCAGCAGCTCCCTGACGCATCCGTCGAGGACTTCACCGGACAGCACGCCGACCGTGCCCTGCTGATGGACGCCCTCAGAGTGCTCGCCCCGAGGCAGCGCAGTGTCGTCCTGTTGCGCCACTGGGAGCAGATATCCACGCAAGAGACGGCCGCCGCCCTGGGCATGTCGATCGGCACTGTCAAGAGCACGCTGCACCGGGCACTCACTCGCCTCCGTCAGGAACTGGAGCTCCGCGACCTCGATTCCAGCTCGGCATGAGCCCCAAGTTGCGGGTGCGCAGCCGCGGACCGTCACGAATGACGACCATCGTCTCCCAGCGGCACACCCGGATCCACGGACAGCCCTCCCGCCGCGGCCGAAACACCTCCGCGGCAGCAGAGCCTGATCGTGCACCCATGAGGTGCCTGTTCAGGCAACAGTGGTGCCCCAAGGCTTGGTGACCTGGCGTGATCCCACCGCATACCGTCCCCACGTGAGCCTTTGGACTTCGCTGGAGCCCGCCTCCAGCACCGTGGACCCCGGCGGCAGCACCAAGGCGCGGCTGCGGTTGCGCAATACCAGTGATGTGGTGGACGAGTACCGCTTCGAGCCGGTGGGTGATGTCGCGCCCTGGACGACGGTGGAGCCGCAGACGCTGCGGCTCTACCCCGGTACGACGGGCACGGTGGAGTTGACGTTCGCGCCCCCGCGCAGTCGGGATGCGACGGCGGGGCCGAACCCATATGCGGTGCGGATCACGCCGACCGAGCAACCCGAGGCCTCCACGGTCCCCGAGGGCAACCTGATCATCACGCCCTTCACTGAGGTGAGGGCGGAGCTGGTGCCGCCGACGGTCAAGGGGCGTTTCCGGGGGCGGCCCAAGCTCGCCGTCGACAACTTGGGCAATACCAAGCTCACGGCCTCGATCAGCGGCAGCGACAACGGCGATCATCTCTCGTACGACATCCACCCCAGCAATATCCAGATCGAGCCGGGGCGCGCCGTCTTCGTCAAGGCGACGTTGAAGCCGCGGCATATCATCTGGTTCGGCTCGAAGGAGCAACGCCCTTACGCTCTCGCGATCCAGCGCTCCGGGACCGGGCCTCAGCCCGTCGAGGGAACGTACGTGCAGCGCGGGTTCCTGCCCCGTTGGCTCGCCACTTTCCTGGGCGTCTTCATGGCGCTCGCGATCACTTTCGTGATGCTGTGGATCGCGTACAAGCCCCAAGTCCGCAGCGCCGCCGCGGAGAAGCTCCAGGAGGCGGGCATCAGTACGCTGGAGCCCAGCCCTTCGGTCTCTGCCCAGCCCGTGGTGCCGCCGCCTCCCTCGAGTTCTGCGGCGTCCCCGACTCCGACGCAAGCCGGCGGAGGTGGTGGTGGCGGGGCCACGGACGAAGGCAAGACGAAGGAGACGACCAAGCCTCCGGAGGACACTGCGGCGACTGCTGTCGAGCAACTGGCTGCGGAGGACCCGGGCCGGCACATCTGCTATCGGGCCTATGTAACGGGCAAGGGCTGGACGGATCCGGTGTGCGACGGCGCCATGGCCGGCACGGTGGGCCAGAACAGGCCGATCAAGAAGCTCAACATCGCGGTGTCCGACACCAAGGGCACGGCCGCCAGCGCCTTCGTCCACGACCCCAAGTCGAGCAACGGCCGGGGCCATTACAATGCGCCGTGGTCGGGCGCGGTCGACGGCATCGACAACTACATCGGCAGCACGAAGAAGGACGCCCCGTACATGCTGGGGTTCGTCATCAACGTCGGCGACGGCGCAGTCTGCCAGACCGCGCACGTCCACAACGAGGGCTGGCACGGCCTGGGCTGCGACGAACCCGGCGGGGACAACTGGATCTTCGGCGGGACCCTGAGCAACTCGCTCTGGCTTGAGGCCGTCAAGTTCACCGTGTGACGCAGCCCCTGGCCGACACGTGCCGGGAGCGGTACGGTGACCCGCCCCGGGGCGGTGGATCCGGGTGGCAACGCGATCGTTCGGCTGCGACTGCCGAACACCGGTGATGTGGGTGGACGAGTACCGCGTCGAGCCGGTGGCTGATGTCGCGCCGTGGACAGCGGTGGAGTCCCAGACCTTGCGGGTCTGTCCCGGTACGACGGGGCGGTGGAGTTGACGTTCGCGCCGCCCGCGGATCTCGGGGATCACAGATGGCGACCTCGCGTGATCGCTCACAGGTCGTGCATGCTCGTTCTCTATGTGTTCTGAATCGCGTTCACCAGTCCAGCAACAAGGCTCGCCCGCTCGGCCATGGCTTCGATCACCAGGTACTCGTGGTCGGCGTGGGCACCGCCCCCGACTGCCCCAAGGCCATCGAGTGTTGGCACCCCCAGCGCGGCCGTGAAGTTGCCGTCGCTTCCGCCGCCGACCGCCTTGCCTTCGAGGCCAGGAAGCAGCTTCTCTGCCACCGCAAAGAGCTCGGCCGACGCCGACTCAGGCATCGGGGGCCGGCTGATGGCTCCCTGAACCGCGATCTCCGCCTCATCGAGATCGGAGCCAGTGCTGCGAACGCAGACTTGAGCAAGCAGCCGCCGGGAGAGCGCAAGGACTGACTTTCGGTCCATGCGCCGTTGACTAGCTCATCCACTCGGCAGAGGTCGTCACACTCCGTACGTGCGTCACGGAAGTTGAGCCAGAACCGTATCTGGTTCTGGCTCAACTTCTGTGGGCTGTAATCGCTGAGTGACGGCTGATTGTCCCTCAGGCCATCCCGAAAACCTGATTGGCTGGCCACTGCCGAGCTGCGATGATGTCTCTGTTTCCCAGGCGGAGGACATTTGTTCGTTTTTGTGTGTGCGGGGTGCGGTGCCGAGCTGACCACCTCGCTGTCCCAGGTCGCTCTTCCGGCCCACGCCCGTCAGAAGTACGGAAACGGGATTCAGCTCCCCGTGCTGATGGAACCGGGCACGTTCGCCGTGGACCCGGAGCCCTGGGGGCCGCCGTGGCGGAGGTGGGAGGAGATCATCCGGACGAGGCGGCCGCCCGCGGTATCTACGCGCCGGTCTACGCCCTGTCCGATGGCGCACCCGGCGCGATCGTCATTGCACCCGGGGATACCCGCAGCACCCTGCTGATCCCGGAAAAACGTGGCGGCGCCTGCTGCGGCCTCGACGGGGCCGATGGCCCCAACATGGCCTGCGAGGCCTGCGGCCTGCCCGTGGCGAGCCGGATCGACGACTGCTCGCTCTGGCAAGCGGTTTGGCTCGCACCGGACGCCGTGCGTTGCCTCCCCGTCGACGGCGCCGACGCCGCACCGTTGTCCTGGGCGGAGCTGGTGGCGGAGGGGATGGGCATGCCTCCGTTCGAGCCGATCGCCACGTGGGGGTCGCGGCTGGGGTCGAACCACTTCTGGTCGTGGAGCCCGCAGTGGGAGGCTGCGGCCGGCCGGGCACTCGCTCATCTACTGGTGGCCTCGGAGGGTCGGCCGGTGACGGTCCCGGACGGTCTGGTCGGGGAGGTGTTCCAACGCGCCCTCGACGCTCTGCTGCCCGCGGGCCCGGGGGCGCGGCGCGCAGTCCTGGCCGGACCGGGACGGCCCGCCCCCGACAAGGGAGCCGACATCTTCCTCGTGCCAACCCATCCGCAGACGGGGGAAGCCTGGGCCCCGGCCGACTCGGCCGGCCCGGCTGCCTCCGCGCACCTGGTGCCGTTGCCGGTTGGGGTGTGGTTGTGGCTGGCCTTCCCCGAGCCGCATCTGCCTGTCCCCGCGTCGGGCGGCATGCCCGACGGCGTCCTGCGCGACGACCCACCCGCTATGCGCGCCCCCTCACCTGTTCCGGGCCGACGCGGGAGCGTTCCAGCACACCCTGGTCCGGCTGCCGGCCGTCCGCAGCTTGTGGCTGCGGGAGCTCCTTGAGAACCTCACGCAGCACATGCGCGCGGGCCTCTTCTAGCCCGCTCCCGGTTACCTGGTCGGCTACCTGGTCGGCCAGGGCCCCGGGGCCGCCGCCATCCTCGACGAGGTGGTCAAGGGCGTCGGAGCCGGAGTCCTGTCCATGGCGACCGGCCTGCGGATGCTGATCGATGCCGGATACCCCATCGGCGACGCACAGGCGGAGATCGAGAGGATCCAGGCATGCGCCTTCGACGCTGCTGCCCGCCTCGCCGACGCGACCGGAGACAACGCTGCCGTACGCGCATACCTCGGTCTCCCTGAGGCAGACCGCGATGTACCGGGTGCGCCGCTGATCCCAGCGATTGCTCACGAAGAATGATCACGTTTTGAACGGCCTGGGTCCGACGGGCCCCTACGGACGCCGTGTGCGGTTGGCTGATCGGGGGGGACCATGGAAGCCGAAGCACTCACCAGATAAAGGGGCGGCCCACAGATAGGTGGACGGGCCACGGACCGCAGCGGGGTGACAGCCCAGCTGGTCCGGCAGGTGGAAGGAGCGCCGCGTGAGCGCAGCCGATGGGAGACCGGCCGACGCCGGTCAGCCGGAGGGACGGCCGTCGCAGCCGAGCGGACTGATGGACCTCCTCGGTGTCGCCGCTGTGCTGCTGGATGCCGATGGTCGCATCGTCTTGTGGAGTCCGCAGGCTGAGGACCTGTACGGCTACACCGCCGAAGAGGCGCTCGGGCAGTACGCGGCGTCACTGCTCGTCCACGAACAGCACTGGGAACTGATGATCAAGCTGTTCGCCCACGTCATGGGGACTGGTGAGAGCTGGGCCGGAGCGTTCCCCATCCGGCACAAGGACGGCAGTACTCGCCTGGTGGAGTTCCGCAACATGCGGCTGCTGGATGACCGCGGCGACTTCTATGCACTCGGGCTCGCCACCGACGAGCCGACGTTGCGTGAGCTGGAGCGGGATGTCGCGCTGTCCACCCGGCTGGTCTCCCAGTCCCCCATTGGGCTGGCCATCCTCGACACCGATCTGCGGTACGTGGCCGTCAATCCCGCCCTGGAGCGGATGCACGGTATCCCCGTGAAGGATCACCTCGGCCGGCACTACCGCGAGATCATGACTTCCGCGAAGTTCGAGGTGCCCGAGTCGGCGATGCGGCAGGTGCTGACAACCGGGATCCCCATGGTCGACCAGTCCACTGTCGTCGGTCATACCCCCGCCGACCCGGACAAGCACGCCTGGTCGATCTCGCTGTACCGGCTTGAGGACCCCCAGGGGCGTGTGCTCGGGGTGGCCGACCTGGTGGTGGATGTCACCGACCGGTATCAGGCAGCCAATGAGGCTGCTGAGGCCCGGCGGCGCCTGGCCCTGATCGTCGACGGCTCCGCGCGCATCGGCACCACCCTGGAGGTGGGACAGACCGCCCGGGAGCTGGCCGAGGTCACCGTGCCCGAGCTCGCCGACGTGGTCACGGTCGACGTGCTCGACTCCGCCCTGGACGAGGACCGCCCTGCCCCCCGCGACGGCCCCGCGGTCTTTCGCGCCCTCGCGGTGAAGGCGGCCTACTCCACCGTAGCCGTCCAGGCCGTCGACCCACCCGGCCGGACCGCCGCCTACGGCGCCGACCGCCTGGCCACCCAATGCGTACGCACCGGCCGCCCGATCCTGGTCTCCCATGTGGGTGACGACGACCTGGCGCGCATCGCCCGCGACGACCACGCTGCCGCTCTGCTGGCCCGCGCCGGCGTGCACTCCTACATGCTGGTCCCGCTCACCGCCCGCGGCCACATCCTCGGCTTTCTGGGGCTCACCCGTGCCCGCGACCCGCTGCCGTTCGACGAGGACGACCTCGCCCTCGCCGCTGAGCTGGGCTCCCGCGCCGCCGTGTGCATCGACAACGCACTCTCGCACCAGAGCGTGCGCAACGCCGCCGAGATCCTTCAGCGCAGCCTGCTTCCGGACCTCCCGCCCCACCTTCCCGGTCTGCAGATCGCCTCACGCTACCGGCCTGCACAGGCCACCTACGAGGTCGGCGGCGACTGGTACGACGTTCTCCCGCTCGACGGCGACAAAACCGCACTCGTCGTGGGCGACGTCATGGGCAGCGGCATCGACGCCGCAGCCACCATGGGCCGCCTGCGCACCGCCACCAGCGCCTTCGCCGACCTCGACCTCGACCCCGCCCAAGTCCTCCAGCACCTCGACAAGATCACCTCAGGACTGGAGAACTACATCGCCACCTGCCTCTACGCCGCCTACGACCCACACCGCGCCGAATGCCACATTGCCAATGCCGGCCACTTGCCTCCCGCCCTCGTGCGCACTGGCCAGCAGCCCGAACTGCTGGACCTGCCCACGGGCACTCCGCTAGGCGTCGGCGGCGTCCCCTTCGAAACCACCAACTTCAGCCTCGCCCCCGGCGACCAGCTGGTCCTGTACACCGACGGCCTGGTCGAAGCCCGCGACCGTCCCATCGACGAACGTCTCGATACCCTCCTCCACCTGCTCGACAGGCCCGACCGCTCTCTGGAGGAAACCTGCGACCGGCTCCTTCACGAACTCCGGCGTCCCGACGACCCCGATGACGTCGCCCTGCTCATCGCCCGCACACAGCCCTTCACGCCCGACTCCGAACATCTTGGATGACTGGAGGGATGGGTGGGATCAGACGCAGCGGCCGGAGCTGGCGTTCGATCCGCCTCGTCTTAGTGCTCTCGGCTACCCGTCCGGGCAGAAGCGACCCGATCGGAAAGCGGCCCGGTCCGCCTGGTCGCTTCACTGATCATTGGCGCGAGGGGCGCTGGAGACCACTGGATGGTTCGTGCATGACGCGCCGTTCGCTTCCTTTGCCGCTGGCGCCGCTCGAGTACCGGCGCGATGGTCGGCCGATCTACCCGGTACTCGGTGCCTCGCCGGAAGACGAATCCAATAAGCCTGGTGATGACGGCGGCGCCCCCAACGGCAGCGTCACGCAGGAGCACCTGTCCCGACTGCTGGCCCGTGAGAAGACCCAGGGCGGGCCGCCGTGAAGAAGCTCCTCGGTGACCTCGGCTTCGACAGCTCCGAGGCGCTCACCGAGTTCATCACCACAAAGCGCGAGGCCGACCAGGCCTCGCTGTCGGAAGTCGAGCGCCGGGAGCAGGCCGCCGAGGACAAGCTTCGGGCAGCAGAGGCGCGCGAAGCCCAGGCCCGCCGCCCGTGAACGTACTGCCGTCCGCCGTGCCGCGCTCGCCGGGTCCACCGGCGGGATAGCCGGGCTTCCGGAGCCCAGAGCCGGATGCGACCCTCTCCAGTAGCTTGTAAGAATCATGAAGGTTGATGCACTCCATAGTCTTGACTGACTCCAGAAAAGCCGTACCGTCGAAAGAGAGATTGCAACCGTCCCCCGAAAGCGCGCCCTCATGGACCGCACAGCCCCCCGAGCCTCTCGTACGCGCGGAACGATCGCCGATACGGCTTCCGCCGGCCCTCAGCGCTCCGCTCTGTCCGCACCCTCCGGGGCCGTCGACGCGCCCCTGGCCGCGAACTGCGTGGAATCATTCGTGGCCGGGCCCTGGCCGCTGCCGTGGTCACCGACCGCGTGCGGTGTGGCGAGGGCCGCGATACGTAACGTTTTGCCCCGATGGGGTGTGAGCGAGCTCGTCCCGACCGCCGAGCTGCTGGCGAGCGAGCTGGTGTGTAACGCGCTGCGTCACGCGGTCGGCCCGCTGCGCCTCACCCTCGAGCGGGTGTCCGGTCTGCGCTGCCAGGTCAGCGACGGCTCTTCGGAACCTCCCTGCCCGACCGACTCCGGCCCCGAGGATGAGGACGGCCGCGGACTGGCACTCGTGGACATGCTGGCCGCACGGTGGGGCTATGAGTACGGGGCCGTGGGGAAGAGCGTGTGGTTCGAGCTGTCCGTCGACGTGGACACAGCCGACCTGGACGGCCGGCACACACCATGGATCGGCGAGACCGACCTGCACGGCCTGGACGCCCTGAAGAGCGAGGCAGTATGACGACCGCCGAGGAGCCCATGGCGCTGGCCGTGACACGGCTGCGCACGGCAGGCATGCGGGTCACTGCCCAGCGCATGGCCATGCTGGTGGCTGTCTGCGAGTCGCCCGGCCACCTCGACGCCGACACGCTACGCGAGCGCGCCCAGCGAGTCACGGGCCGCCTGTCCCTCCAGGCCACCTACAACGTACTGCGCGCCCTCACGGACGCCGGTTTGGTCCGGTGCACGCAGATTCCCGGCCATCCGTCTCGCTACGAGATCGAGCACCACGACAACCACCACCACTTCGTGTGCCGTCGCTGCGGCGCCATCCGTGACGTCGAGTGCACGGTGGGTGCGGCTCCCTGCATGGAGCCACAGTTGCCGAAGGAGTACGAGACCCAGGAGGCCGCCGTGACCTTCTGGGGCTTGTGCCCCGACTGCCGGGACAGCGCCGTGGCGTCCTGATGGCGTCGGACGCTTCCGCTCGCATCGAATGAGCCCCTGCCATGTGGAGGCGGGCGCCACCGCTGTCCAGCTTCACGATGCTGATCGCGTCGGTGACTGTGTGATGGTCCTAAGCGGTCTTGAGTAAGTGCGTTGTGGTTGGCGCCGCTGCCGCGGCTCGTCTCATGGCGCGTGTGCATGCTCTGCAGCCGTGATGTCCATCGGCACGCCGACCGGGGTTGCTTACCATACGGGTCGACCCGTATGGTAAATCGGTATGAGCTCCTTTGCGTCCTCCAGGGGACGTCCCAGGGATCCCCGCTCGCACGAGGCGATCGTCAGCGCGGCCACAGAGCTGGTGATCGAGGTCGGCTACGCCGCGACATCGATCGGGGCGGTGGCTGCCCGTGCCGGTGTCGGCAAGGACACGGTCTACCGGCGGTGGCGGGGCAAGCCGGAGTTGGTCTTCGAGGCCGTGTTCACGACCGCCGACCGTGCTCCGGTCCCAGACACCGGAACGCTGGCCGGGGACCTGACCGCACTGCTGCGCGGCCTGGTCGACGAGTTCCACGCACCTGCCGCCGCAGCGGCGCTCCCGGGGCTGCTCGCTGACTTCGCCGCCGATCCGGTGCTGAAGGCGCGCATCCGCAGCGACTTCCTGGCCCCGTCGAAGGAGCGGCTGCTGATCGTCTTCGAGCGCGCCGTGGTGCGCGGGGAGATCGCGGCCGACACGCCCGTGGATCTGGTCCTGGACACGCTGGCAGGAGCCGTGTTCTTCCACGTCGGCCTGGTCGGGGAACACCCCGACCCTCAGCTGGCCGGCCGGCTGGCTGCTGTCATAGCCAAAGGAATCGAGATCCGATGAACGGCTGGCTTCTCGCAGCGGGCATCACCGCATTCGGTGTGGCCGCAGCGCACATCGTCGGCGGGCACCGGGATGTGGTCCGCCCGCTGCTGTCCTGCGGACTCGCAGACGAACCCAAACGCGTCCTTCATGCCGTGTGGCACATGGTGAGCGTCGACCTGGTGCTCTCCGCAGCCGCCTTGGTCTACCTCGCGCTGGCGGACGTTACGTCAGCGACCGGCCTGGTGGCGTGGTTCGTGGCTGCGCACTTCGTCGCGTACGCAGTCGCTTTCCTGGTCGTCACGCTGTCGGTCGGCTGGCCGAATCCACTGCTGCGGCTGCCGCAGTGGATTCTGCTCCTGCCGGTCGCGGTCCTGACAGTGGCGGGCGCCGCGTAGCGACAGCCCCGGAGAGATACAGCAGCGGTGCCCGCGGAGCTGATCCGAGCCGCCGGCAGCCTCCCCACGCACAACGGCCTCGGTGATGCGGGCTGTGGTTCGGGCATGGGGCAGGGCAGGGAGGGGCTGTCCATGCCGAAGATCCTGCGTGTGGAATTGACGTCTGACCAGAAACGCGAGGTGCGTGAGCGTCTGCGGGCACGCGATCTCGCGCCGGGTACCGGACTGCGTCTGGACTGCATCCGGCTGATGGGGCGGGGCCTGACCGTGCCCGAAGTGGCCGACCTGCTCGAATGCAACGACGTCACCGTGCGCGGTGCGGTCCACCGCTTCGCGGCCGGCGTCGCATCGCAGGGAGTCACGACACATGGTGGAGATCAAGACAGACACGGCTCTGGAGACGATGCGTGAAGCCGGACGCGTTGTGGCCGAGGCCCTCGCAGCCGCCCGCCAATCGGCAGCCGCGGGGGGCCGCCTGCGCGAGCTCGACGAAGCCGCCCGCACCGTCCTGACCAAGGCTGGGGCGCGCTCTCCGTTCCTGGGCTACCAGCCCTCGTTCGCCACGACCCCCTTCCCAGCGGCAATCTGCGCCTCCGTCAACGACGCCCTCATGCACGGCATCCCCGACGACTACCGCCTGCGCGACGGCGCGGTCAGCATCGACTGCAGAGCCGAACTCGACGGCTGGACCGGCGACGCCGCGATCAGCTTCACCGTCGGCACCCCCCGTCCCGCCGACCTGGTACCCGGACGTCCGGCCCTCGCTGGCTTCTCCGCGTGAGGCGGGGCTGTGGGTGGGCATCGCCGGGAACCAGACCGTGCGGGCCGGCGGACTGCTGCGGGGGCTGGACCTTCCCTCCGACATGATCGCCACCAGTGACGACTGGGGGGCGTCGAAGCCGGACGTGAAGTTCTTCGAGCATGTCATCGACGCGACGCCTGCCGAGCCGGGAGAGATTCTGTACGTCGGGGACCGGCTCGACAACGACATTCGACCGGCCGTGCAGGCGGGGCTTCTGACTGCCCTGATCCGGCGTGGTCCTTGGGGCACGATCCAGCGGCGCGACCCGGACGCGGATGCGGCCACGACGATGCGCATCGACTCGCTCGCGGAGCTGCCGGAGAAGATCGCCAAGCTCAACGCTGAAGGGCGCTGACCGTCGTGCCCCGGCCGTAGAGACGGTCGTCGAGGTCTTCGACGGCCTCGAGTGCGGTTGGACGTCGCATCAGGACCCCGACAGGGCAACCGGGACGCTGCGCAGCGTGGATGAGGCGGCGGAGTGGCCGATCTCCATACCCGATCTCCATACCCGGTGTCGGCGCGCCTTCGGACCGCAGCCAGATCAGGATCCAAAGGGCGAGTGAAGCCGTGGGCGCGTCAGGACTGGTGCACGGTGCGCGTCATGGAGGCGAAGACAGGCGAGTCAGGGAACGGCTGCTGATCGCCGACCTTTCGATAACCCCAAGCCTCGTACACCGCTTGGACAGCGCCTTGACCGGCTGTGGGGTTGACGAGCAGAGTCACGCGTTCTGGCGTACGGACTCCACCCAAGCCGCGACGAGCCTGCCGAACACTTCGACGTTGGATAGCCCGACCTGGTCGTCTACAGCGAACAACGCCAACAGCTCATCAGCGGCTGGCTCACCGCAGTCACAAGCGGGGCACAGCACAGCTTCACGAAGGCCGTTCACGTCCTCGCCGCGGGCGTTCTTCCACGAGTGCGGGAACTGGGCCAGGAGCAGGCCCGGTCCGCCGCACGGTGAGCAGTTCGGAGGATCGGCGAGCTGGAAACGATTGCTTCTTCCTGGTCGCTCACGCAAGGCCCATCCAGGCGTCCGGGCCGAAAGTGCCCTTGATGTCGGAGGCGACTGAGGTGGGATCGACGAGGAACCCAAGTTCGTAGATGACTGTTTTCTGCGGCGTCAGGATGCGCATACGCACGGGGCTCTCGCCCTTGTGGGCGCTGAGGATGCGCTTCAGCTCAGTCACCGCCGGCTCGTTGACCCTGTGTGCGGGGAACGCGAGCATCACCGGAGGTCGCCCGCCACTCTCTGCGGAGGACACGTCCAGCGTCTGAATTTCCTGCCCGAAGATACTGACTGCCCCGTCACGGTCGTTGAGGCGTCCTTGGACGGAGACGACGGAGTCGGGGATCAGGGCGTGCTGGACGAGGGTGTAGGTGGCCGGGAAGAACAGGATCTCCATCTCGCCGTCACGGTCTGCGAGATTGATGATCGCCCAGGGGTTGCCCTGCTTGGTCATCCGGCGATCGACGCTGGTGATGAGGCCGGACAACTGCACGACGCCTTCCGTGCGGCCTGAGCCGAGGAGTTCGCTGATCGTGGTGTCCCGGTTGCGGGACAGAATGTGCTCGGTGCCGTCCAGTGGGTGTGCGGAGACGTAGAGGCCGAGCATCTCGCGCTCTGCGGCCAGCAGTTGCTTGCGTGGCCACTCGCTGTCGTCGATGGGGAAGTCCAGGCCGAAGACCGGCTCGTCGCTGTCGCCTCCGAGATCGCCGAACAGGTCGTCCTGTCCGATCGCAGCTTGCTTCTTCACTGGGATGACGGCGTCGATGGCGTCCTCGTGTGCGGCGGACAGCCCTTTGCGGGTGTGCTGGAGCGAGTCGAAGGCACCGGCCTTGATCAGCGATTCGACGGCCCGCTTGTTGAGGGCTCCGATGTCGGCCTTGTCGAGGAAGTCGGCGAAGGAGTTGTACTTGCCCTTCGACTTGCGGGAGGCCACCAGGGACTCGATGACGCCCTCACCGACGTTACGCACCGAACGGAGCCCGAACCGTACGTCGTCGCCGATGGCGGTGAAGTTGGCCACGGACTCGTTGATGTCCGGCTGGAGCACCTGAACGCCCAGCTTCCGGGCGTCGGCCAGATAGATCGCAGCCTTGTCCTTGTCGTCCCCCACAGAAGTGAGGAGTGCGGCCATGTACTCGGCCGGGTAGTTCGCCTTCAAGTAGGCGGTCCAGTACGAGACGAGCCCGTATCCGGCGGTGTGGGACTTGTTGAACGCGTAGCCCGAGAACGGGAGCATGACGTCCCACAGAGCCTGGGTGGCCTCCTTGGAATAGCCGTTCTGGTTCATCATGCCGTCGGAGAACTTGTCCCACTCCGCGGCCAGCACCTCGGGCTTCTTCTTACCCATCGCACGCCGCAGCAGGTCGGCGCCGCCCAGCGTGTACCCGGCGAGCTGCCGGGCGATGGCCATGATCTGCTCCTGGTAGATGAGCAGGTGGAACGTGTTGCCCAGGATCGGCTCCAGGGCCCCTTCCAGATCCGGGTGGATCGGTTGGATCTCCTGCTTGCCGGTCTTACGAAACGCGTAGTTCGTGTGTGCGTTCGCCGCCATGGGGCCAGGCCGGTAGAGGGCGAGGGCTGCTGCGATGTCTTCGAACCGGCTGGGCTCCATCTGCTTGAGCAGGGTGCGCATGCCGCCGCCGTCGAGCTGGAACACGCCGAAGGTGTCACCGCGCGCCAGCAACTGGAAGGTGGTGGCGTCGTCCAGTGGGATCGGCTGGGCGCCGTCCAGCGGGACTGTGTCGGTGGTGATGTTGATGCCGCGGTTTTCCCGGACGTTCTGGATCGCGTGGTCGATGACGCCGAGGTTCCGAAGCCCCAGGAAGTCCATCTTGACCAGCCCCATGTCCTCACAACTGGGGTAGTCAAAGCCGGTGATCTTGACGCCGTCCTTGGCGCGCATGTGGAGCGGAATTCGGTCGGTGAGGCGTGTCTTGGACAGGATGACCGCAGCCGCGTGGACACCGGTGTTGCGGATCAGGCCCTCGACGCCCTTGGCGCCGTCGATGACCTTCTTGACGTCCGGCTCGTTCTCGTAAAGTGCCCGGATCTCACCGGCTTCCCCGTAGCGGGGGTGGCTCTCGTCGAAGATCCCGCTGATCGGGATGGACTTGCCCATCACGTCCGGCGGCAGGGCCTTGGTGATCCGCTCGCCGTGGCTGAACGGGTAACCCATGAGACGCGATGTGTCCTTGATCGCGTTCTTGGCCTTGAGCTTGCCGAAGGTGTTCACCATGGCGGTGAACTCGTCGCCGTATTTGTCGACGACGTAGCGCACCATCCGGTCGCGGTGGCGGTCGTCGAAGTCGAGGTCGACATCCGGGGGGTTGATGCGCTCGGGGTTCAGGAACCGCTCGAAGAGGAGTCCGTGCTCGAGCGGGCACAGCTCGGTGATACGGGTGGCGTACGCGACGATCGAGCCGGTTGCCGATCCACGGCCGGGGCCGACGGGGATCTTCTGGTCGCGGGCGTACTGGCAGATGTCGGCGACGACGAGGAAGTAGCTTGAGAAGTTCATCGGGCCGATGACCGACATCTCGGTCTCGAACCTCTCCAGGACCTCGGTGGGGATCGGGTTGCCGTAGCGCATGGCGAGGCCCTTGAGGCATTCCTTGCGCAGCCAGGACTCCTGCGTCTCGCCCTCAGGAACGCCAGGGAAGTTCGGCATCTCGTCGACGTTCTCGAAGACCGACTCGTACGACTCGATGCGCTCCGCGATCAGCAGTGTGTTGTCGCACGCCTCGGGGATTTCGGAGAAGAGTTCCCGCATCTGGGCAGCGGTCTTGAGGTAGTAGCCGGTGCCGTTGAACTTGAACCGGCCAGGGTCGTCCTTGTTCTTGCCCACGCCGATGCACAGCAGGTTGTCGTGCGCGTCCGCGTGGTCTTCGAGAACGTAGTGCGCGTCGTTGGTGGCCAGCAGCGGGATATCGAGATCCTTCGCCAGGCGCAGCAGGTCGGCCCGGACATTGCGCTCCAGGTCCAGGCCGTGGTCCATCAGCTCCAGGAAGTAGTTTTCCTTCCCGAGGATGTCCTGGTACTGGCCGGCGATCTCCCGGGCCTCGTCGTACTGGTTCAGACGAAGCCGGGTCTGGATCGCGCCCGAGGGGCAGCCGGTCGTCCCGATGATCCCCTCGGCGTGCTCGGAGATCAGCTCCATGTCCATACGCGGCTTGCCGGCCGGGAACTGGCCCGTGTAACTGGCCTCGGTCGCCAGATAGAACAGGTTCTGCAGTCCTTTGACGTTCTGCGCCCACATCGTCATGTGGGTGAAGCGGCCGCCACCGGAGACGTCCTTCGAGCCCTCGCCGTCGTCCGACATCGCCCTGACGCCGCCGGGGCCCCAGAACTCCTGTTTGCGGTTGCGCCGGGAGGACGGCGCGACGTACGCCTCGATCCCGATGATCGGCTTCACGCCCTCGAAGCCCTTGGCCACCTGCTGAAACTCGTAGGCGCCGAACATGTTTCCGTGATCGCTCATGGCGATCGCTGGCATGCCCTGGCGCTCGACTTCCGTGAACATCGGCTTCAGCCGCTGAGCACCGTCGAGCATCGAGTATTCGGTGTGATTGTGCAGGTGAACAAAGCTGTCGGCCACCGGGCAGGCACCTCCGGAGCAGTCGTGGGAAGGCTCCACCCTATCCCTCGGATCGGGGGCGAAACGCCGGATGTACGCACGCCGAACCGTGATCCAGAACTGGGCGAAACGGTGACCTCGATCTATCACTCAAAGTTGTCAGTGGACAGCCTCAGGTGACCACTGGTTAGTGCAAACGGGAGGCTCGAACGTCTCACCGACTTGACTGTGAACCACTGTTCGTGCGCTGGAGCTCTGCGTCCCGGTGCCGGGCCACGCGCTTCAGGATCGTTGAGTGTGAAACGTCGAACTCCGCGGCCAATGCACGGGCGGACTCTCCTGCCTCGTTCCGTGCGGCAATCTCCGCGTCCGGGAGGTTTCGCCCTCGGTGCCCCGCGGGACGCTTCACCCGGGCCTCGTCCAGACGCTTGGCGATTGTGTGTCGACTCACGCCCAACTCTGCAGCCATGGCCTGGATCTCCACCCGCCCCTCTAGATAGCGGCGCGCGATCTCCCCGTTGGACAGGGGCAGAGCTTTTCGCGTCCCTCGACGGGGTACGTCGTGGCGCTCAAGGAGTCTGAAGACATATCGCTCATTCAGGCCGTATCCCTCAGCTATCCTCCGGGCGGTTTCACCGTCCACCACATAGCGGTCGATGATGTCCTGAACCGGAATCTGATCCTCAATCCGGCGCCGCGCGACCGCAGTCGAGGGGACTGCAGGCCGCTTTCCTCGCTGCTGCATACACCGAGGATAAGTGGCCAGCCATCGTCGCGGACCGCTGCATCATCGAGGCGCGAGCCCTTCCACTCCACGTGCGGGCTGTCCCGTCTCAGACGATCTGCTCTTCGGGGACGACGGCGACCTGCGTCGACCAGATCAACTGAGACCCCGGGCGGTCGAGGATCCTCAGCGACTGGATACCACGTGCTGTCTCGGTTGATCTGGTCCGGCGCTGCGTCAGACCCTCTGGTTACTGTGAGCGGTCTCCGCACTCAAGGAGCCGGAACTATGACCATTCATGCCGATGTTGACGCTCTGCTTCGGATAGTCCCCGCGGAGCACCGGGGCGAAGAGCGCATTGACTGGGCGGCGGCGGAAGCCGCGCTGGGTACGCAACTGCCGAGCGACTACAAGTCCCTCCTGGACACCTGCGGCGTGGGCGACATCGGGGAACTGGTTGTCTTCCCGCCCCTGTCCGTGGACATCCCCAACCTGGGCGACTGCCACATGGGAAGCATGGCTCCCGGACTTCGCGAGCTGTGGGAGAGGGAGGGCGGTGCGCCGGGCATCTCCGCCGGCCCGGAGGCCGTCCTTCCGTGGGGAACCGGTTGCAACGCCAAGGCAAACGCCGCGGCCACGCCAAGGCCCTCGTCGCGGTTGCCCGTTCCATCCTTGTCATCACCTGGCACCTGCTCGACAACCCCGACGCTCACTACCAGGAGCTCGGCGCCGACTGGCACCAGCGACATCTCAACCCCGCCCGCAAGACCCGCGACCTCGTCCGCCAGCTCCAAGCCCTCGGCCACCAGGTCACCCTCACCACCACAGCCTGACCGCCCAGCCGAAACGCAGTGCGACCGTCCGGCTCCGCCGAACGGCGCTGCCGCCTACCTACGTGAACGTTGACTTTCCGTTCAGCATCGGCAAGGTCGAACGCCCCAACCACCCTGCTCGACGAACGGGCCTACACAAGGCCCTACCGCTCGGAAGCCGAACGCCGACAGCGTTCCCGCAGTGGCTGAACTCCCACAATCACCACCGCGGACACACCGCGCTTGCAGGCAAACCACCCGCCAACCGCGTCCCCAGCCTCACGGGGCAATACACCTAGGGCCTCGTCGGTACGGACTGGGCCGGCCGTCCGCGCACGGACCACCGGTGCCTGCCGCCCGCGGAGGGCACGGTTCACTGTCTGTGATGCCCTGAATCGCGACATTTCCGTTGCATGGGTAACTTCTTGATCAGGCGCCCTCTTGCGCGGATGCCCGTGACGGCTCTCGTGGCGGCCGCCGCAAGAACCCGAGGCAAGGAGAGAGCATGTCCCGACCCGTCGTTGTGGGAGTGGACGACTCCGACGAGTGCCTGGCGGCAGTGGACTGGGCCGCGGACGAGGCCGCGGCGCGCGGTACCGGCCTCCGGCTGGTGAACGCCTCGCAGTGGCAGGAGCACCAGCTCCAGGCCGTGAAGCCGTCCCGCGAGACCCGGACCGACCGGGAGCAGACTCTGCTGGGCGCGATGGAGGAGCGCGTCCGGGCGCGCCGGTCGGGGGTCGCCATGGCCACGGAGGAGGTCGAGGACGCCCCCGCCAGGGCGCTGCTGGCCGCAGGCTCCGACGCGGACCTTCTCGTCCTGGGGTCGCCCGGACTCGGCACCGTCGGCGGCTTCATCGTCGGCTCGGTGGGGCAGGAGGTCGTGGCGGAGGCCAAGCACCCGGTGGTACTCGTACGGCCGGATTACGGCGACCGCGAGGCAAGCGCCGGCACCCCCGGTGGCGACGGACGCCGAAAAGTGGTCCTCGGTCTGGACGTACACGATGTGAAGGACGAACTTCTCGACTTCGCGTTCGACTTCGCGGCCCGACACGCCGTCCCGTTGCACATCGTGCACACCTGGCACTTTCCGGGCTTTCACCACCATGCCGCGACTGCCGGGCACGGCGGCCCCGACCCTGGGACCAAGGCGGAGCTGGAGTCGGCGCTGTCGGACGCGGTGCGTCCCCACCGGGACAGGTTCCCGGGCGTGAAGGTGTCCGAGGAGGCGGCTCCCGGGCGGGCGGCCGGCCACCTCGTCCAGGCCGCGTCCGATGCGGGACTTGTTGTCGTCGGCCGGCGCAGGGCGGCATCGGGCGCGCACATCGGTTCGGTGACCCATGCGGTGATCCACCACGCTCTCTGTCCCGTCGCCGTCGTTCCGCACGCCTGACGCATGTCATCCGTCGCGGGTGGGGCGTCGCAGCGGGCGCTCCCGGCATCCTCCGAGCAGGATCGCCAACGCTGCGCGGCCCACCCAACGCCGGACCGCCGTCGCCGGGCGCGCCGGGCGACGGACCGACCTGAGCCCACCGAGATCGGGGAACGATCATGACCGACCTGGACACGCTGTCGGTGAACACCGTCCGCGGTCTCTGCATGGATGCCGTCCAGAAGGCCCAGTCCGGCCACCCGGGCACGCCCATGGGGATCGCGCCCGTCGCCTACACCCTCTGGCAGCGGTTCCTGCGGTTCGATCCCCAGGACCCGATCTGGCCCAACCGCGACCGCTTCGTGCTCTCCGAAGGGCACGCCTCGATGCTGCTGTGGTCCCTGCTCCATCTGACCGGCGTCCGTGCCGTCGACCCGGACTACGAGGTGCTGGGACGGCCGGCGGTGACGCTCGACGACCTGAAGTCGTTCCGTCAGCTCGGCTCCCGCTGCCCCGGTCACCCCGAGTACCGCTGGACGAGCGGTGTCGAGGCCACGACCGGGCCGCTCGGCCAGGGGGTGGCCGACTCCGTCGGGATGGCGATGGCCGGCAGGTGGCTCGCCGCGCGGTACAACCGGGAGGACTTCCCCCTCTTCGACTTCGACGTGTACGCGCTCGCCGGGGACGGCTGCATGATGGAGGGCGTCGCCTCGGAGGCCGCCTCGCTCGCAGGGCATCAACGGCTGTCCAACCTGTGCTGGATCTACGACTCGAACCGGGTCACCATCGAGGGCCACACCAGCCTCACCTTCACCGAGGACGTCGCCGCCCGGTTCCTCGCGTACGGCTGGAACGTGACCACCGTCGCCGACGCCAACGACCTCGACGCCGTCGCCCGCGGCTTCCACACCTTCCGGGCCGAGACCGAGCGCCCCACCCTGGTCCTGGTGCACAGCCACATCGGCTACGGCTCACCCGTCGAGGACTCACCGAAGGCCCACGGAGCACCGTTCGGACCGGACGGCGTCCGGGCGACCAAGCGCTTCCTGGGCCTGCCCGAGGACGAGCAGTTCTGGATTCCCGAAGAGGTACGTGACTGGTTCGGCCAGGGCATCGGTGCGCGCGGTGCACAACTGCGCACCGCCTGGGAGAAACGGTTCGACGCCTACCGCGACGCCTGGCCCGAACTCGCCGACGAGCTGGAGCGCATGCAGCGCCGTGAACTCCCGGCCGGATGGGACAGCAAGCTTCCCGACTTCCCCGCCGACCCCAAGGGCCTGGCCACCAGGGACTCCTCGGCCCAGGTGCTCAACTCCCTCGCGCAGACCGTTCCCTGGCTCTTCGGCGGCTCCGCCGACCTCGCGCCGTCGACCAAGACCCGTCTCACCTTCGACGGCGCGGGAGACTTCCAGCCGGAGAGCCCGTCCGGGCGCAACCTCCACCTCGGCATCCGGGAGCACGCCGCGGCGGCCGTCGCCAACGGGATGGCCCTGACCAAGCTGCGGCCCTACTGGTCGGGATTCCTCATCTTCTCCGACTACGCCAAGGCAGCCATCCGGCTGTCCGCGCTGATGGAGATCCCGGTCGTCCACATCTTCACGCACGACTCCATCGGCGTCGGCGAGGACGGACCCACCCACCAGCCGGTCGAACAGCTCGCGGGCCTGCGCGCGATGCCGGGACTGCTCGTGTTCCGCCCCGGCGACGCGGGCGAAGTCGTCGAGACCTGGCGGCTGGTCGCCGGCCTGCGCCACGAGCCGGCGGCACTGGTCCTTTCCCGCCAGGCGCTGCCCACGCTCGACCGAACGCGGCTGGCCGCCGCCTCGGGTGTCGCACGCGGTGCCTATGTGCTGGCGGACCCGCCCTCCGGCGAGCCACAGGTGATCCTGCTCGCCACCGGATCCGAAGTGTCCCTGGCGCTGGCCGCCCGGGACGAACTCGCAGCCGACGGCATCGGGGCCCGGGTGGTCAGCATGCCGTGCTGGGAGCTGTTCGACCGTCAGCCGCGGGAGTACCGCGATCAGGTCCTGCCGCCGGCGGTGACCGCGCGGGTCGGCATCGAGCAGGCATCGACGTTCGGCTGGGACCGCTACGTGGGAGACGGCGGAGCCGTCGTCGGCATGCACACCTACGGTGCCTCGGCGCCCCTGAGACAACTGCTCACGAAGTTCGGGTTCACCCCGCAGCGGGTGGCCGAGGTCGCACGGGAACTGGTGGAGTCCCGGCAGGAGGCGACGACATGAGCCGGACCTCGGCCACGAGCCGTCCGCCAACGCCCTCATCCGTCACTACCGCGCTCTGAAGAACGGGAAGCCGGACATGACCACTGACACACCCATGCAGCTCGGCATGATCGGGCTCGGCCGGATGGGCGCCAATCTCGTGCGCCGGCTGATGCGTGACGGCCACCGATGCGTCGTCTACGACCTCGACCGGGAGGCCCTGCAGGAGCTGGAGAAGGAGGGGGCGACGGCCGCCACCTCGCTCCATGACTTCGTCGACAAGCTGGAAAAACCCAGAAACGTCTGGCTGATGCTCCCTGCCGGGGTGGTACAGCCGACACTGGACCAGCTGGCCGCGCTGCTGGACCCCGATGACACCGTCGTCGACGGCGGCAACTCGTACTACCGGGACGACATCGCCCGCGCGAAGCAGCTCGCACCCCGCGCAATCCACTACGTCGACTGCGGGACCTCGGGCGGCGTCTGGGGCCTCGAAAGGGGCTACTGCCTGATGATCGGCGGCGAGGACGACGCGGTGGCACGGCTGAACCCGATCTTCCGCACCATCGCCCCCGGCGCCGGGAGCGTCGAGCCCACCCCGGGCAGGACCCGCGCCGACGGGACGGCGCCCGAGGGCTATCTGCACTGCGGCCCGAGCGGCGCGGGCCACTTCGTGAAGATGGTGCACAACGGAGTCGAGTACGGAATGATGGCCGCCGTCGCCGAGGGGCTCAGCATCATCAAGCACGCGGACGCGGGCCTGCACCGCAGGGCCGTCGACGCCGAGACCGCCCCGCTGCGCGAGCCGGAGGCCTACCAGTACGAGATCGACGTGGCCGAGGTCGCCGAGGTATGGCGCCGGGGCTCGGTCGTCAGTTCATGGCTGGTCGACCTGGTCGCCGACGCGCTGGCGCGCTCGCCCGAGCTCGACACGTTCACCGGCTGCGTCTCGGACTCGGGGGAGGGCCGCTGGACGGTCCTGGCGGCGGTCGACGAGAGCGTGCCCGCCCCGGTCATCATCTCTGCGCTGACGCAGCGGTACGAATCGCGCGGGCTGGGCGAGTTCACCGACAAGCTGCTGTCCGCGATGCGCGGCGAGTTCGGCGGTCACGCCGAGAAGGCGGGGTGAACCGTGGCCGGCCCTTCCCAGCCCGAAAGCCGTCCCCCGGTCCCGGAGGACCACGTCATCGTGCTCTTCGGCGCGACCGGCGACCTGGCCCGGCGCAAGCTCCTGCCGGGGCTTTTCCACCTGGCCAAGGCGGGGCTGATGCCGCCCCGCTTCCGTGTCATCGGCTCGGCGCCCTCCCAGGTCGCGCTCAGCGACGACGAATTCCGCAAGCGGGCACGGGAGGCGGTCGCCGAGTTCGGCAGGTCGCAGCCCGAGGGCAAGGCATGGCAGGAGTTCGAGGACGCGCTGTCCTTCGGCGCGGCCGACCCCGACGCCCCCGAGCCGCTCCTTGAGGCCGTACGGGAGGCCGAGCGGGCCGTCGGCGGCAACCCCCGGCGCCTGTTCCACCTTGCGGTGCCGCCCAAGGCCTTCGGCTCCGTCGTGGAGCTGCTCGGCGCGACCGGCCTCGCCGACAACGCCCGTGTCATCGTGGAGAAACCCTTCGGTACGGACCTGCCCTCGGCCCAGGCCCTCAACGCGACGATCCACGCGGTCTTCGACGAGTCCCGCGTCTTCCGTATCGACCACTTCCTCGGCAAGGAGTCCGTCGACAACATCCTCGCCCTCCGCTTCGCCAACGGCTTCCTCGAGCCCGTCTGGAACCGCGACCACATCAGCCATGTGCAGATCGACGTGCCGGAGAAGATCGGCATCGAGGGCCGCGCACAGTTCTTCGAAGGGACCGGCACCTTCCGGGACATGATCGTCACTCACCTCTTCCAGCTCATGGGGTTCGTGGCGATGGAACCCCCGACCGCCCTTGCGGCGAAGCCCCTGCGGGACGAGAAGGAGAAGGTCTTCGAGAGCATGCGGCCGCTGGATCCGGCACAGGTCGTCCGCGGCCAGTACGAGGGCTATCGCGACGAGCCGGGCGTCGACCCCCGGTCGGACACCGAGACCTTCGTGGCACTGCGCGTCGAACTCGACAACTGGCGGTGGGCCGGAGTGCCCTTCTACCTGCGCTCGGGAAAGGCGCTCGGTCAGGGGCGGCACGTCGTGACGCTCGGCTTCCGGGAGCCCGCGCTTCGCATGTTCCCCCTGGCCGCGCAGTGCGGCACTCAATCCCGGAACAATGAACTGGTGATCGATTTCGATGACCCCGGCCGGATCGCCGCCCGTTTCCTGGTGAAGGAGCCGGGACCCGCCATGCGCCTGAGCGAGGCCGAGATGGTTTTCAACTACGCCGACTCCGTCAACTCTATGTACGCGCTGGAGGGATACGAGCGCCTCATCCTGGACGCGATGCTCGGGGACCAGTCCCTGTTCACCCGCTCCGACGGGATCGAGCGGCTCTGGGCGGCATCCGCCCCGCTCCTGGAGAACCCGCCGCCGGTCCAGCCCTACGCACCCGGCTCCTGGGGCCCCGAGTCGGTCGACCGGCTCATCGCGCCCTACCGGTGGAGCCTGCCGGACGCTCACTGACACCCGCGAGCGACCCCGTGCGGCCGGGCCCGGTGCCCGGCCGCGCCCGCGGCTGCTCCGGATGACACCGGCGCATCATCCCCACGGGCTACGCGTGGCGCGGCGGATGGCATCTGCCGCCCCCGGTGACCGCCTCACCCTTCTAGCCTCGACGGCATGCTGGGGCTTCCGGATCACGTACGCACTTGCCTGTTCGACCTCGACGGTGTCCTCACGCGCACTGCGAAGGTGCACGCGGCGGCATGGAAGGAGATGTTCGACGACTACCTCCGCCGGCGCGCCGAACGTGAGGGCGTTCCCTTCGAGCCGTTCGACGCCGTGCACGACTACGACGAGTACGTTGACGGCCGGCCGCGCGAGGACGGGGTGCGCACCTTCCTCGCCTCGCGGGGGATCCAGCTCCCCGAGGGTGCGCCCGACGACGGGCCGGAGAGGGAGACGGTGAACGGCCTGGGCACCCGTAAGAACGCGCTGGTGCTCCGAAAGATCCGTGAGCAGGGTGTGGAGGCCTACGAGGGCTCGGTGGCGTATGTGAGCGCCGCCAGGGACGCGGGTCTGCGGCGTGCCGTGGTCTCCTCGAGCGCCAACTGCCGTGATGTGCTGGCCGCGGCGGGCATCGAGGACCTCTTCGAGGAGCGCATCGACGGGATCGTCGCCAGGGAGCAGCGTTTGCGGGGCAAGCCGCAACCGGACACCTATCTGGCCGCCGCCCGTGCCCTGGGCGCCGAACCGGGTGCCGCGGCGGTCTTCGAGGACGCCCTGGCGGGCGTGGAAGCCGGCCGTGCGGGGGAGTTCGGCCTGGTCGTGGGAATCGACAGGACCGGGCAGGCCGCTGAGCTCCGGCGGCACGGCGCGGACATCGTGGTGAACGATCTCGCCGAACTGCTGGAGTCACGATGATCACCCATCCCAGCTATGTGGTCGAACCGTGGTGCCTGCGCGAGACCGAGCTGAACCTCGACGTCCTCGCCCAGAGCGAGTCCGTGTTCGCGCTCGCCAACGGCCACATCGGATGGCGCGGCAATCTCGACGAGGGCGAACCGCACGGGCTTCCCGGCGCCTATCTCAACGGTGTCCACGAACTGCATCCGCTGCCCTACGCCGAGGCCGGCTACGGCTATCCGGAGTCCGGTCAGACGCTGATCAACGTCACCGACGGGAAGATCATCCGGCTGCTGGTGGACGATCACCCCTACGACCTGCGGTACGGCGAACTCACGGCACACGAGCGGGTGCTGGACTTCCGTACAGGAGTCCTCCGCCGCACCGTGGAATGGACCTCCCCGGGCGGCCGGGCCGTCCGCATCACCTCGTACCGGCTGGTGTCGTTCACTCAGCGCGCCATCGCGGCGATCGCGTACGAGGTGGAGCCGCTGGACGGCGGGGCCACCGTGGCCGTCCAGTCCGAGCTGGTCGCCAACGAGCAGATGCCGAACGACACCGGCGACCCGCGGGTCGCGGCCGCGGTCGAGTCCCCGCTCGAGGCGGAGGAGGACTTCGCCCAGGACACGCGGCTGCGCCTGGTGCACTGCACCAGGAAGAGCGGCCAGCGGGTGGCGGTCGCGGCCGACCACATCGTCGAGGGCCCTGAGGGGACGGCCTGGTCGGCCGAGAGCGAGCCCGACGTCAGCAGGCTCACGGTCACCGCCGTCCTGGCGCCCGGCGAGCGGCTGCGGCTGGTGAAGTTCGTGGCGTACGGGTGGTCCGCGGAGAGGTCGCTGCCCGCCGTCCACGACCAGGTCGACGGTGCGGTCGCCGCCGCCCGCAGCACCGGCTGGGACGGGCTGCTCGCCGAGCAGCGGGCCTATCTGGACAACTTCTGGTCCGGCGCGGACGTCGAGGTGGACGGCGACGCGGAGATCCAGCAGGCCGTGCGCTTCGGGCTGTTCCATGTGCTGCAGGCCGCGGCCCGCGGCGAGGAACGGGCGATCCCCGCCAAGGGGCTGACGGGGACCGGCTACGACGGGCACTCGTTCTGGGACGTGGAGTCCTTCGTCCTCCATGTGCTCACCTACACGGCCCCCCAGTCCGTCGCCCCGGTCCTGCGCTGGCGCCACGCGACCCTGCCCGCCGCCAGGGACCGCGCCCATCAGCTCGGACTCGCCGGAGCGGCGTTCCCGTGGCGGACCATCACCGGCGCGGAATGCTCGGCGTACTGGCCGGCGGGCACGGCCGCGTTTCATGTCAACGCCGACATCGCCGACGCCGTGCTCCGGTACGTGACCGCCACCGGCGACGAGGCGTTCGAGCGGGGGCCGGGACTGGAACTGCTGGTGCACACCGCGCGGCTCTGGCACTCGCTCGGCCACCACGACGCGGAGGGCGTCTTCCATATCGACGGCGTCACGGGCCCCGACGAGTACAGCGCCATCGCCCGCGACAACCTCTACACCAACCTGATGGCGCGCCGGAATCTGGTGGCCGCCGCGGAGGCGGCGGTGCGCCACGTCGAACGCGCGGAGGAACTGGGGGTCGACGACGAGGAGACCGCCGCGTGGCGGGACGCCGCCGCCCGGATCGCCGTGCCGTACAACGAGACGCTCGGTGTGCACGAGCAGTCGGCCGGGTTCACGGGCTTCCAGCGGTGGGACTTCGACAACACCTCCCCGGAGCAGTACCCGCTGATGCTGCACTTCCCGTACTTCGACCTCTACCGCAAGCAGGTCGTGAAACAGGCGGACCTGGTCCTCGCCATGCTGACCTGCGGCGACGCCTTCACCGCCGAGGAGAAGGCCCGCAACTTCGCCTACTACGAGCAGCTGACCGTACGGGATTCCTCACTGTCGGCGTGCTGCCAGGCCGTCATGGCCGCCGAGACGGGACACCTCCGCCTGGCCTATGCCTATCTGGGCGAGGCGGCCCTGATGGACCTGGAGAACCTGGAACACAACACCCGCGACGGTCTGCACATCGCCTCCCTTGCGGGCACCTGGATGGCGCTGGTGCTCGGGCTCGGCGGAATGCGGCAGTACGACGGGGGGAGCGGTGCGGGCAGTCTGGGGTTCGCCCCGCGGCTGCCCGAGCGTCTCTCCGGCTTACGGTTCACCGTGCTGGTGCGGGGGCGCAGGCTGCGTGTGGACATCCGCAGCTCCGCCGCCGCTTACACCCTGGTGGAGGGGGATCCCCTGGAGATCCTGCACCACGGCGAGCCGCTCACCGTCACGGTGTCCCGGCCCGTGGAGCGTCCCCTGCCGCCGGTGCCCGTACAACCGGAACCGCAGCAGCCCAGGGGCCGTCGCCCTGCCGACCGCATGGGCGGCGCGGCGACGAGCGGCGGGGAGGCGGTCGGCTGACCTGTCAGCCCGCCGTCCGGCGGTGCAGCCCGGCGTCAGGAAGCCACCCGACCCTCCCTCACCAACTGCGTCCACGGCATCACGCCACTGCGAAGGACTCCATGACCGCCTACTGACCGTCACCGATCACCGGGACCGCCGGCCTTCGGTCGGCGGTCCCGCACCGTCAGTGCGCGGACTGCAATTGGTCCAGCTCCTCGCCGATCGCCTCCCGCAGCACATCGTGCTGCGAACTCAGCCCGAACTGCTCGTCGCTCCACCTCTCGCGCGGATACAGCCACACCGGCATACTCACGAGTTCCGCCGGCTCCCACTCAAACCGCGGCCACACGTGCGCATGGAGAAATCCATCGGTATTGCCAAGAATCTCCAGGTTCACCCTACGGAAAGCCGGATCCAGTCGCGCGCACGCGCGCTCGACTGCTTCCCCCAACTGATCCATGTCGGACAAGAAGGCCAACCGCCTCGCCCTCGGCAGGTCCGACAGCCGCTGCACAGTCGCGTCATCCGCCAAGAGCACTGAATAGCCGGGCAAGAACTGGACGTCCCCGAGCACCGCGAAACCCGCTTCGAGACGCCTGAGAACGGCGGGATTCTCTCCTCGCAATGCGCTTCCGATCCGGTCCATCCGCCAGTCATCACTCATGACGGAGACCTTACCCACCCGTGATCATCTTGGCCCCGGGCACATCCTGCCAGGGGAACCGCGCTGTTCACTCCTCATCCTTTCGAAATCCACCAATGTGGAGGGAAGAGTGACACCGACCGTTTCCAGCACAGTGGCTCCACGCCGTCCGCCAGGACGACCTGCCCACCCTCGCCGCGGGCATCGACCGCGACCGCGACGCCGTCACCGCCGACCCAACCCTGCCCTGGAGCTCCGGCGTCGTCGAAGAACACGTCAACCGCATCAAAATGCTCAAGCGTCAGATGTTCGGCCGCGCCGGCTTCCCACTCCTCCGGAAGCGCGTCCTCATGTCCTGATAGTCATGGCAGGTTCAGGTGAACTCGATGGCGACAGCGTCGACGGCCGTGCGAGAGTTCGTTCCCCCCGCTACCGACGAAGAAGCCCGAGATGCCCCCGGGACGACGCCCTCAACCTACTCAGCCACCTTGCGCGCGAGAGGGCATTCGGCAGACACATCGGTTCTGACAGACTCATCCAGGCGGGGCTGGACGCACTGGTCACCTGCGTCCACAGTCCCTCACGCTCCACGCTCGCCGGTCTCCTGCGGAGTGAGGAGCCCGAAGCGCCTGAGCTCTTCGACCAGGTCCTGGACGAACTGGGACTGCTCTTTAACCCGCCGGATAACCCCCGGGCCGCGAAGTGGGCCATGGCCTACTGTATTGCCGAACAGATCGCCGATGGGTCCCTCAACCCCGCCACCGGAGCGCATCTCATCTGGGCAGACACCGCCTATGACCTCGACTATCCCGAAGACCTGGAGGCACTGGTCCACTGCGCGCACAACCTGGACGGCTGGGAGGAGAGCTGGGGCGTCTCCGTCGAGGAACTCAACAGGAGAGCGATCGAGGCCGCGAAGCAACTCCTGAGCAAAGGACCAGTGGAAGAGCCCCAGGACTGACCATCGACTTGCCGCAACGGGGCGGTTCATCTGCTGCCCCGTACTTGTCAGTGAGAGTGCGTGCATCACAGAAGTTGAGCCAGACCACGACCCGTGAACAAAGCCACCTCTGCGAGCTCGGTGGACACAATGGGCAGCTGTCCGTTGCCATCCAACCCAGTCGGCGTCTCAACGAAGGTAGGCGACTGGCCTTCTGTCTCAATAAAACGGAGTGATTGCAGGTCAGCGGACCAACGCTGGTGGGCGATCGGAGCGGCGAAGCTGGTCGTGGTGATCGCGGCGATTGCCTTGATCTCCGCCAGGAGGGGGTCAGTCCGTCCGCGACCGTGCTCGCGGAACCGACATCGGGTGAGGTCCACGACTGGCCGACCCTTCGCAACTGGTCCTGGGCCACCTGCTGTACGCCCTTCTCGTGAATTTCAGAGCATGATGAGCAGACGCGTCTTCGGCTTGAGCTTTCTGTTCACCGAACGACTCTGCACGTATACCTCCAACTTGGGGTTACGTCCCGCCTTCACGGAGACGGTGCCATTGATGCCAGTGCCGAACAGGAGACTGCGTGCCGCGTCGCCCGTGTATGCGCGGTCAGTGTCCTTCTCGACCACGATGACTTCCTTGTCGGGCTGAACCTGAACCCGGGTGCCCAGCTGGTAGTAACACGACCCGCGTTCGTACGTCACGCCCGGATGCGAATCAACGAAGGATCGAATCTCGACCTCCGTGTCGACCTTCAGGAGTCGATACCTGTCGGCCGGGACCGGTTCGAGGTTCGCCCGCACGTCGTCGACCGATATGTCCTGGCCGACCGCGAACAGATTCTTCGTGCCGCGCACGCCCTGCTCGCGGCCACGGAGGAAGCTGGTGGCGGCGGCGCGCACGGTACCGATCGCCTCCTCGACACCCTCCTGGGAATCCGCATCCCAGATGGCGATGTTTCCGGCCGGGAAGCCGTAGTTCTGGGCGGTTCGCTTCGCCAGGGAGTTCGGAACGAGGATCGCGGAAGTCCAGTGGCCCGGAAGCGCACCCATCTTCGCCGCGATCTTGTCGAGCCAGGGGCCGAGGATGGCCATGTCGCCGTCGTGCCGTCTGTCGCCGCCGGAGGCGTTCTCCTCGCCGTCCGTCACCACGATCTGGAGGAAGCTGTGCTCGCCGTACGCCTCCCAGATGTGGCCCAGGTCGTCCAGGGACTTCAGAGAGGCTTCGATGAGGGCCGTAGCGCCATTGTTGACCTTGTACAGACCCCGCATGGACGGCAGATGCTTCACGTCCATGTCCCAGACCAGGTTCTCCACCTTGTGGTCGAAGGAGTAGAGGCTGATCCGGGTCTCATGACCGAGGCTGTCCGACTCGGCCTTCAAGCCCGCCACGAACTCGTCGACGACGCGGACGAGTTGACTCTGGTGCTGATGCATGGAACCCGAACAGTCCACTACCAGCGCGACGTGATTCACCTTGTGCTGGATCTTGTTGGCGGACACGTTTCTGCTCCTTCTCCGAGGCTCCCCGAGTGATGTCTCCACACTATGGGGAGGCACTGACAACGGAGCTTGACGGACGATCACCCGCCTGCCCCGCGGCAGACTCCGGGCGGGAGGCAGCGTTGAGAGCCGGCCGCCCGCGTTCCGGGCACACGTGCCTGCGCAGGGTGAACTTCCCCGCCTTCTTCCTCACGTCCACGCGATGTGCTTGACCGCCTGGCAGCACAGACGGGTGCCCTAGAGGTCGAGGGCATCGTCGGGGTCCGCCCGCGTAGTGCGCAGCGATGTCGGACCATCGGTCCCAGCCGTAGAGGCGGACAATGGCGGCGGTCGCCGTCGCTGCGTTCGGGTTCGATGAACTCCAGTGCGGTGGCGCGCTGTCGCAGCCTGTCTGCCATGCCGTGTTGCCGACCGGTCCGCCGGTGCCCAGGTTCTCACCGGCGACCGGCGCTACAGGAACCCTCGGCCTGACACCAGAAAATGGAGGACCGCGCTCCTTTGAGGGGCGCCAGGCCTATCCCTTCGCAGGTGCGTTCTCAGCCTGAAGTACCCGAAGCAGAGGGTGTGTTGGACCGTGACCGTTGTCACATCCCAGGTGTGATCGTTTCGAAGCAGACTGGCCGCATGTGGACGCAGACAGCCATGGCGGCCGGAGTGCTCGCCCTGTTGACCGTGGTACCCGGGCCGGACATGGCCGTGGTCACCAAGCGCGCGATCGCCTCCGGCAGGGCGGACGCCCTGCGCACTGTTGCCGGAGTCACGGTCTTCGAACGGCCGCGCGTCCGGCGTCTGCTGGACCGCGTGACGGGTGTGGTGCTCATCGGATTCGGGGCGCGGGTAGCCGCGGAAGCCAACTGACAATCAACTCGCGGGAGGGACTGGCATGGGCACGGTGCTCGGCACGATCGAGCGGATCTGGCGGTACCCCATCAAGTCCACCGGCGGTGAGCTGTTGGACGAGGCCGCCGTGGATGCCCGGGGCCTCGTCGGCGACCGGCTCTATGCAGTCCGGGACGCCGAGGGCAAGTTCGGCTCGGGCAAGAACACACGCCGGTTCCGGCGCATGCCGGGACTGTTGCAGCTGCAGTCCCGATACCCCGGGGGAGCGACCACAGAGGTGCCCGAGCTGTTGGACCCGGGCGGCGAGCCGGTACTGGACCCGACCTCGTATGTGCGGCACTACCTTGACCGAAACGATGTCGAGGTGGCCCGCGAGGGCGTGATCTCGCACTTCGACCAGCTCCCTCTCAGCGTCCTGACCACTGCCACCCTCGACTGGGTCCGCGCGGCCGTTCCCGGCGTGCCGGTCGACGAGCGCCGGTTTCGGCCGAACCTGCTGGTGCGGACGCAGCCGGGCACACCTCCGTTCGTGGAGGACGAGTGGTTCGGCAGCACAGCCCGGATCGGCGGCGCCCTGTGCATACGATTCGAGCGCTCCAGCGAGCGATGTGTGATGACCAACGAGGCCCAGCAGGACCTGCCGCACTCCCCGCTCATCCTGCGAGTCATTGCACAGGCACACGACATGCGGCTGGACGTCCTGGCCACGGTCGCACAGCCGGGACGTGTACGACTCGGGGACACCGTCGAACTGACCTGAAGCACCGTCCGTCATCAGATCCTTGCCCGCCATGGCGGCCATGGGCGCGCAGACGTTCCTCGCCCAGCTGAACCGCGTACTGCCTCACGGCCGCCCCGTCCCGGCAGGCAGACAACGGTCCCGGAGCCCAGCGGGGCCGAGACCAGATCCGCCGTCAGTTCGTGCTGCCAGAGCAGGTGGTAGAGCATCGGCGGCACCATCAACCGGTCTCCGACTCGTTCGGCCCCGGCGAAAAGCAACTGCGGTTCGCCGAACACTTCCCGCAGCCGGTCCGCCACCGCACCCCCGCAGCAGCGCGGACGACGGTAGCGGGCCAGCCGGCGCAGATTCGCCCGGAAGGTCTCGCTCACGTCCCCGACCAGCCGGAACTGCCATCCCACCGACTCACAGATCCGCGCGGTGGACGGGAAGACCTCGGTGGCCTCCTCGTCGACAAGGCGCTCGGGGCGACATCGACGACCACGCCGGTCTCGTCGGAAAGCCGCGCGAAGTGCATCGAGCGACCCCTCACTTCGCAGTGGAAGGTCGGCGGCGCGGTCGTCCAGAACAGGTGCCGGTACGATCATCTACGCATGGATACGAGCGCAGGAAAGATGATCGCCATCCCTCCGGGGCAGGTAACGCTGTCGGACCGGCGGACACAGCGCAGCTGGTCGGTCGAGCTTGCGCCCTACGAACTCGCGGCGTTCCCAGTCACCCAGGCACTGTACGCACAGGTCACCGGCCTGCGGCCGAGCACCGCTCAGGGGGACCCAATGCCCGTTGAGAGCGTTTCCTGGTGGGACGCGGTCCGATTCTGCAATGCCCTGTCCCAACGCGACGGGTTCGCACCCGCCTACCACCTCCATGCCGACGCCGAAGGCATCGAGTGGGATGCGTCCGCCGACGGGTACCGGCTGCCGACCGAAGCCGAGTGGGAGCACGCCTGCCGTGCCGGTACGACCGGACCGCACTACGGGCCGCTCGACGAGATTGCTTGGTACCGCGGCAACTCCCACGAGCAGATCCACGACGTGGGCGGCAAGCAGCCCAATCCGTGGGGCCTTTACGACATGCTCGGAAACGTCTGGGACTGGTGCTGGGACATCTACGACGCCGAGGCTTACGGCGCCTACAGAGTGCTACGCGGCGGAGGCTGGTTCGACGAGCACTGGAGCTGCCGGGCATCCGCGCGGCGCCGCAGCCACCCGACCTTCCACGTCGACGACGTGGGCTTCCGCGTCGCGCGTTCCCTCGTGTGCTGATCCACGTTGTGTGCGATGACCGCCGCCCGCCAGTCGTACCGGATCACCTGAGACCAGAAGCGAATCGGACCGGATCAACTTGCCTTGCGAGCCCTATGACGGTCCTCGTAGGCGGCTCGGCGGCAAGGCGGAACACCAGCGAGGAGGGCGCCCTCGGTGGGTGGCTCTCCTACTACTACGACGGCAGGCAGTCACCGACCCCGGCGCGCTCGACATCGACGACATGGTGCAGCCGGCCGAAGCCCGGGACTCCGGCGCCTCCGCCGGGACCTCGGCCCGGCGTGAAGCGTACGCGAACGACCAAAGGCGGCGACGTCGCTGGTCGCGGTGACTGCGCGGACGAACCGGTCAAGGCGGATCAGGATCCGGCGGAGTGGCTGCCGCCGGCCGCGGATGCGGACTGCCGGTATGTGGGGGAGTGGTGGCGACCCAACTGCGCTGGCAGCCGGCCGCGGACGCACCCGAGTTGGCGGCCTTGAAGGTATTCGCCGACGGGCCGTGCCAGACCACGGTCGTCCAATACACGCCCGCACCGTAGAAGCCGTCAGCCCGGACGGATTGGGGGAATGAGCGGCCATCGCGCTGCACCTTCAAGGTGAATGTTCCGGGGTTCGAGCGTCGATCCGGACAACCGAAGAATCACTGCTCGGGCGGGCGAAACGCCGCCCCCGGAGACTCGGGGCGCGTCACCTTGGTGCAAGATCGCACCAAGTCGAACCAATGGGACGAAACGTCTGTAGATGGTCCATTGTGGACAGATGGTCGGTCGATCATAATCCGCGTGCCGGGTTCGAGTCCTGCCTCCGGCATCGGGAAGTGGCTCCGGAGACCGCCCGCCCCAACGCCTTGACCAAGGAAAAGAGCTGACTATGGTGCTGAGCAGCGGTGGGTACTCGGCCATGTTGAGGACTGCTTCCGCGGGGGCGCTGCTCGTCGCCAGCTTCGCCGTCGCCTCGTGTAGTGGAGATGGCAACAAGGCTGACGCGAACGGCAAAGTCACGGTCGTCTACCAGGACAAGGCGATCAAGCCGGAGGACCGGCGGGCCGTAGCGGTGATCCGGAAGTCCCGCGTGCTCGAGCAGGTCGCCGACTGGGTGAACAAGTCGGTCGCCCTTCCGCATGACCTGGTCGTAAAAGTCACCGACAAGGTCCCACCGGGGGTTACGGATGCGGTCACCCAGCCCGACGGTGGAACGATCTTTGTGCCCCCGCCGTTCCTGACTCAGATCGAAGGGGTCCTCAGCAACGTCGTCAAGACCGTCAAGCGTCCCGCGCTGTTCCCCAAGGCCAAGTTCAACGCCGACGACCTGACCGCGCTGTCGACCCAGTTCATCTTCGGCCACGAGATGGGCCATGCTCTGCAGCGTCAGCTTCTGCTTGCGAACCCCGGCCTTGAGGAGGATGCCGCCGACGGCTTCGCGTCGTTCTACACCGTCAACGAGGTTGGACCGGATCCGTCGCTGGCAGCCGCAATCCTTTTCGACGAGATCGCCCGCGAGCAGGGCAAACTGACGCTGGAGGGGCTCTCGAGCGATCACCCCGTCATCCAGCAACGAGTCTTCAACTTCCTTTGCTACCTCGAGGGGAGCGACCCGAAGAGGTTCCACGGGCCCCTGGTCGGTGCGGGCTACCTGCCGAAAACCCGGGCCCCGTTGTGTCCGCAGGCATGGGCGATGCTGGACTTCGGCTGGTGGACCCAACTCCAGAAGCATTTCAGCGGAGCATTCAAGGACCAGGGCGACAAGGCGCAGGAGAACGCACGCGAGTGGCTGATCGCGGAGACGAAGGCTTTCGAGAAGCAACTCGACAAGTTCCGCAGCGGGCAATGAGCATTCAGAGCCATCGGCCCGCATCTCCGGCCGTCCCTCAGCCTCGATGTTGCGGCAAGCGCCGCGGAGGCAGGTCGCGCAGGTAAGCGGACGGGTGTGTCGCTGGAAGCGGCGGCGGTGACTCCATGGGGTCCGCAGCCGCGGCCTGGCCTACCCGGTCGCCTACGACGTCCACGACGCCCGCGTGTTCGGCCGCTGCGAGCAGCGCACCGGCATCGACCCGTTCATGGCCCTGGTCACGCACGGACCGGCAGGTTCAGGGAGCGCGCGAAGGGAAGCGAACATGCGGGAGCGGTCGCCGCGGGCGGGACGGTGATGTAGAGCACCGGGATGCGGTCGGCGACCTTCGGGTGGCGGGCCCGGTCGAGTAGCTCGTGGGCGAGCCCGGGCGCGACAGTCCTCGACGAGGCGTCGGCCGTTTCGGCGATCGCCTGCCGCGTCGTCTCCACCATTGCCGGATCGACCTGGCCGAAGGCCGGCATCTGCCTGGCCGACCGCCCGCCCGACCGGCCGTCAGCCAGCGATTCGCAGCGCCTCGACAAGGCCGTCGCCGAGCTTCGCTGTTGCGGTGGCTCGGCCGGACAGCGTGCGCTGCTGCTTCGGCGTCGATCGTGTCGGTCAGTCAGGCGGGTGCGGGTACTGAGCCGAACGGTGCTGGAACGCCAGGATGCTGGAGTTCTGGATGACACCGTCGCGGATCTCGATGGCGCGGCGGATGGTCTCGTTGGAGTCCCAGGTGCTGTGTCCGGTGAGCACGGCCCGCAGGAAGGGGAGCAGGGCCTCGCTGTTCTCCCAGGTCGCGGAGTTCCACAGGTAGGACGGGCTGTGGTCCACGCCGTAGTAGAGGATGTTCTCGCCGACCACGAACGTCGGCTCGATGAACGATGTCGGCCGCGCCCAGCTGAAGCCCATGCCCTCGTCGCAGGAGACATCGATGATGAGGGTGCCCGGTGCGAGCAGATCGAGGTCGTCGTCGCTGAGGAACATCAGTGGCGCCGCGGTGTCCTGCAGTACGCAGTTGACGATGATGTCGTGCTCGGCGAGGAATCCGGCCAGTGGTACTCGGCCGGCGTCGGAGAGGGCGTAACTGCGGCGGGTGTCGGTTTCGTCACGGTCGAACTGTACGATCCGCGCCGAATGGATCGGCGAGCTGACGGCTGTGACGCCACGTTGGGTGAGGACGTCGACGTCGTGCACGCCCAGGGCGCTCAGAGCGGTCACGGCTCCGCGGGCGGTCGCGCCGAAGCCGAGCACGGCCGCTCGAAGCCGACGGCCGTAGTCGCCCGTCGAACCGTTGATCTGCAAGGCGTGAAGTACGGAGGAGTAGCCGGCCAGCTCGTTGTTCTTGTGGAAGACGTGCAGGTTGAATGAGCCGTCGTTGGTCCAGTGGTTCATCGCCTCGAAGGCGATGAACGTCAGCTTCCGGTCGATCGCCACCTGAGTGAGCCTTTTGTCCTGGACGCAGTGCGGCCAGCCCCAGAGGACCTGTCCATAGCGCAGTTCCTCGAGATCTTCCTGCAGCGGTTTGGCCAGCAGGACGACATCGCACTCAGTGATCAGCTGCTCTCGGGAGCGAAACCCCGCGACGAGGGGCGCCAGCTTCTCGTCGGGGATGCCGAAGCGCTCCCCGTACCCGCGTTCAAGGAAAATGCTTTCCCGGAGGTCTGAGTCGATCTGGTCGAAGTGTGAGGGGTGAATCGGCAGTCGACGCTCGTTCTCTTTACGTGACTGTGCCATCACTCCGAGAGTGAGAAAGTGCACGTGGACCCCCTTCGAGTGATGCTGTCCAGCATAGATCAGCACGTCACGGACGCGTGATCATGAGAGCCGGCTCGCAGGCCGAAGCGGGGCGCCGACCACCACCTGGCCATCGATGCGTCCCCCAGACCGCCGCCAGGAAAAATCCCGCAGTCACCGTAGCCGCAATTTGATGTACCATCAATTTCCTCTAATTTCAAGGCATTTGATTCCCCGCATTCTTGCGGCGGGTTGATTCCTTATAGAATTCTGACCACGCTATGGAGCAGAGCCGAGCCTCACGCGTCGCCATTCGTCGTCATCGTCGCTGAAAGGCGGCCCGGGTGAGGTGTTCATGAGGAGCGCGCCGAGGCCTGAGCCTCGGTTGCCGGATCTCAGGATGAGGCAGTCGCGTCTTCGGCTGGGGCATGCGAGATGCCGCACGCTCGGGGCACCGGTCACCGGAAGCCACCCGTCAGGGAGCTGCCCGGCCGGTCCGGCGAAGACCGCAGCCTGCCTGCGCAACGGCTCACGTGGCGGACGGCCACCCGGCTTCGACGAAGAGCGGTACAAGAAGCGCAACACCCTCGAGCGGGCGATCAATAGGCTCAAGCAGTCCAGAGCGGTGGCCACCAGGTATGACGAGCGCGGCTACGTCTTCCTCGGCACCGCGACAGCAGCTGTCGCCATCTGCCCTCGAACGTGATCGCCCGGACAAGTGCTGGCGGTGGCCTTTGCCGCGATCCTGCTGAGTAGCTTGTCGCGAACGATCGGCCACTCATCTGTGAGCAGGCTGTAGTACAGCGAGTCACGACGCGTGCCGTCCTGGCGCACCATGTGGCTGCGTAGCGTCCCTTCGTAGATTAGCCCCAGGCGCGTCAGGGCCTGCTGGGACCGCTCATTGAGGTTGTCGGTGCGCAGGGCGATTCTGGTGAGGCCCAGGTCATCGAAGGCGTGGCCGAAGAGCAAGAGCTTGGATTCGGCGTTGTAGGGGCCTCCCCAGCAAGAGCGATCGAACCATGTCGCACCGATCTCAGCACGGCCCTGATCCTGGTCAAGCTCATACAGACTGGTCGAGCCGATCACCACCCCGTCGGCCAGGCGTCGGACCGCGAAGCACCGCCGGGCTGGATCCGCCAGCATCCGGCTGAGCATCGCCCTCATCTGTATCAGGGATTCAGGGCGCGGCCGAGGCATCCACCGCCATACCTCTGGATCCGATGCAGAGGGGAAGAGGGCTTCGGCATGGTCAACAGACAGCGGGACAAGGCGGACAGTGTGACCAGAGAGAGAGTCGTTACTCATCACGACACGGTAGCTCTGTGATCACAAGCGCACAGCTGGAGCGGTGATCACCGCCGACTCCTCACTCACGGTGTTCGTCTCACAGAAGTTGAGTCAGAACCTGAGTTTTGATGTCATGTCGCTCAGTCAGGAGAGGATGAGCGACATGACACGTGGCCCAGCCCCCCTCGGCAGGTGGGATCCTGCTCCGTTAGCCGAAGTTGTCGCGCGGTTCTCGGGCCTGACGTCCCGCTGGTGGGTGGCCGGAGGCTTCGCGATCGAGCTGGCGGTGGGCCGCCGCATTCGGAGCCACGGCGACATTGATGTCCTGTTGCTGCGGCGTGACCAGCTCGCGGCCCAGCGTGTTCTGGCAGGCTGGCAATGGTGGGCCGCCGATCCGCCCGGCAGCTTGCGCGAATGGGTCTCGGGTGAGGTCCTGCCCGTTGGTGTTCACGACATCTGGTGTCGTTCTGGGCCTGATGAACCCTGGCGCATCCAGGTCATGCTCGACGAGTCCCGTGGTGAGGAATGGGTGTCACGACGGGACCCCCGAGTGCGTAGACCGATCAGCACGCTGGGAATGATCTCGGCTGACGGGATTCCTTTTCTGGCCCCGGACGTGCAGCTGTATTACAAAGCTCAGGCACCGCGGCCCAAGGATGAAGAGGATTTCAACGCGGTGTTACCTATGCTGACGGATCAGCAGCGACGGTGGCTCCTCGACGCGATCACTGAGACATACGGGCCTCACCCTTGGATCAAGCGTATGCAGGCGTGAGCCCACGCCTCCTGGCGCACCCGGCCGGGTGTTCAGCTGGTTGCGGCTCGTTCGGCCCGGCCCTTGGTGTGGGCGAGACGACTCGGTGCCGGTCTGGATGGTGGCGCTGTTGAAGGTGAGCCGGTCGACGATGGCCGCGCAGAGGCGAGGGTCGGTGAAGGTCTTGGTCCAGCCGCTGAACGATGCGTTGGAGGCGATCGCGATGCTGTTTTCTCGCGTTCGGACCTGGAACTGCAGCTTGGTGCCGCGGCAGTCGACTTCCAAATAACGCTCGACGGGCAGGTCGTTCAGCAGGTGGGCGATGCGGGGTGCGTCGTATCCGGCGTCCAGCACGACCGGGACCTCGGGGTGGCCCGGCTTCCACTGGCCGGCGGCAACGAGCCGCTCGACCGGCTCACGGATCTGGACCGTGGTCACCGCGGCGACGTCCGCGACGGGTTCCGGACCCAACCGGCGCTGCCGTCCACGACGTCGGCCGGTCTCCAGCGCGGCCACGATCGAGTACGGCCGGCTGAGCCCATCTGACACTTGCCCTCTCCCCGGCCGAACGTGTGGCAAAAGGCCCGATGAGGGCAGGCGTTGGCGACCGGACGAAGCCACGCCGAGTCGTCCGCGGCCAGCAAGATCCGACCGTTCGCAGCCCTCGGCAACGGCATCCCGGCCAGGGCCCGACGCAGCCGGGCGACGTCGCCCCGCCTCTGGTTGCACCCGCGGTAGAGGGCCCCGTGGCCGCGGACCCGCGTCCTTTCGGCACGGACGTGTCACGGGGCGGTGGTCAAAGTTCGCCGCGCAGGCGTGCCGGTCCATTGAACATCGGCGTCGCCTCATGCGTATCCCTCTTTGCGTGCCGTGCCAGCCGCCACAAAGTGCCAGCTCCCGACGACATGAAGAAAGAGCTCTCTATGCCGAACCGGGAGGCATCATGCGTCCGAGCCGACGCGCAGTACAGCCCAGGGTTTCCATGCGGACCATCGCGATCATCGCTACCGCGTGCGCCGTTGTCGCCGCCGTTCTGATAGCGATCCGGGGCACCAGCGGTGAGGCCTCGGCCGACCAGGTGGCCTCAGCAATTCCCCAGCACAGCAGCGGTCACTACGACGCCTCAGGTGTGGCGGGCCAGAGCAAGGCCGGTCAGGCTCAGCCTGTGACGCAGGTTGACCGCACATTCCTCGTGAAGGTCCGACAGGCGGGACTGTGGGAGATCCCCGCCGGTCGGCTGGCCCAGACGCACGCGTCCAGTGATGCCGTACGGCGTGCGGGACTTCATCTGATCGACGGGCACAGCAAACTCGACCAGCTGGTCCGTGAAGATGCCAATATCCTCGGCGTCGAGCTGCCGAACGAGGCGACGCCGGAGCAGCAAGGGTGGGTCAGGCAGCTCGACGACGCCCAAGGGGACGAGTTCGACCGTCTTTTCGCCAATCTGCTGCGCGCATCGCACGGCAAGATCTTCGCCACCATCGGGGAGGTACGGGCGTCCACCCAGAACGACCTGATCCGCCGTCATGCCCGTCAGGCCAACCAGACGGTGTTGGACCATATGGAGGTGCTCGAGGACACAGGCCTTGTCGACCCCAAGACCTTCCAGGAGGTCGAGGCCGCCGTTGCCCCGAAGTAGCAGCCGGTACTGCGCCAAGACTCATCTGGTCGGTCTGCGGTAGCAGATGAGGGTGGAGGCGATGCTGGTGATGGCGAGGAAGCGCTCTGCCTTGCGCTCGTAGCGGCGGAGAAGGCGGCGGCAGCCGGCGAGCCGGGCCATGGTGCGTCCGATCGTCCAGCGGTGGTGGCCCAGTCGCTGTGAGGTCTCGATTCCCTTGCGGGCGGCGGTGCGTGATGCCGCACTCGCGCAACCATCGACCAGGTGGGAGTAGTAGCCGTAGCCCTTCGGCGTGGAGCTTCCCCGGCTTGCGTCGTCGTGGGCCTCGGCGCGAGCGGATGGACGGCATACCTTCCACCAGAGGCGTCAGGGCCTGGCTGTCGTGCAGGTTCGCGCCCGAGATTCCAACGGACAGGGGGAGACCGGCCCGCTCGGCGATCAAGCGGATCTCGAGCCGTACTCGCCTCGGTCGACAGTATTCGGACCCGTGAGCTCCCCCTCTTCAGGGCCCGCATGTTCACCGAGTCGATCGCGCAGCGGGACCAGTCCAACTGGCCGCGGGAGCCGAGACCGCCTACCGAGACACCCAAATGAGATGACGGCTGAGGCCGGGCGGCGGGTATCGCCACGGAACGACTCCTTTGCCCGGTCTTGCGGAAGCCTGTTGCGGCGGGGCCCTTGCTTTCCCTCCCCGAAACTCGACGCACTCGGCGAAGAAGAAAGGGAAGAGAACCCCGAGTGTTCAACCTGGCGAACGTCTTTTGCACTGTGCAATGATGCGGACGCGGGGGCTGGTCGAACGTCGACCTCTGCCCGGGAGCGGCACTGGCACGGTGACGCAGCTCAGGACGGCATGCCTGGCAGTCGACCGGCTCCTGCGTATCCAAAATCCGTCCCGACTGGGAAATCATCTCCAACGCATCGGGGGATCACCTGCGCTGAGCCTGAGTGAGGACCGTACGTGAGTCGGTTTGGTGGCTGCCGGCCCAAGCTCAGGTGGAAGCCGGTGGAACAGCTCGTCCGGGTGCGGGATGATCCGCTTGTGGAACGAGTCATTGATCTTGATCAGGCAGTCGCATCGATTGCGGAGCGGGTCGTGCGATGGCTAGGGGCCGGTCTCACGGTTGGGCAGGTGACTTGGCGGGACGAAGCCGCGCCGTGGCCTCAGCAGCTTGAGACTGACAGGGCACTCGTGCGTGATCCTGACTCGATCGGCGTGCTCATCTCCGGGCCGCCGGACTCTGAGCTGTCCGTGGTGCTGTTCCGGGGCGGCTGGGCTGATGTGGACTTCGTCGCCAGCCTCGACGACGCCGGAACGCTGCCCGCATCCGGCATCGATTCGGCAGCGGCATTCGCCACCCAGCTCGATCAGTGGGTGTCGCGCGTCTTCGGGAACCGCCGCGTTACGTAGAGCTGGAGGGACTGGCAGCCACCTGCGACAGGTCCCACCTCGCTGCCTTGTGATGCCCAGGTGGTCTCCCAGCCGCAGCTTGCTGCTTCGCGCGGCCGCGGCCGCCTCGGTTCTGGTGCACCTGCTGGGCTGGAGGCTCCGTGTCCCGGTCGCCGTCCTTCTGGCCGGGTCCCCTCGTCGTACGGCGTGGTGGCGCGGCCGAGCGGGCCTTTACGATGCTCGGACTGCCCGACCGTCGGGGCGGACGGGGGCGGACCGTCCGCCGGGCGGACGCCTTCAGCCGGTAGCCGTCGCGCGGGGCCTTCGGAAGGAAACGTCCCTGCCAGGTCTGCAGTGGTATGGATGTGGCTTTCCCAGGATCGCTTCAGTAGCGCAGGGCCGTTGCCACCTTGGTGATGATGTCGCCCGACAGCTTGTGGGTGCTGCGCGCGACGGCGTCCTTGGACTTCCCGGCCGGCACGTCGGACACGGTGACGACGGCCACGTCCTGCAGTTTGCCGTCCTTGTCGGTGAAGTTGACCTGCACCGCGAAGGACTTCGCCGCGTCTGTGGTGTTCTTCGCCATGACCTTGACGGTGGTCCGTCCGTCGTCGTCCGTGGTCGGGTCGCCCAGGGTCACGGCGTCCTTGGCGTTCACGCCGCCCTTGACCTCGTCGAGCTTCCGCTGCGCCTCGGCAGTTGCGGACGCCAGCGCCGACGCTGCACGCGAGGCCAGGGACGAGGCGGCGGCCGTGACGTCCGAGCCCACTGAACCGATCGCCGACGCAGCCTTGGAAACGGTGTCCGAGGGGTTCGAGTCGGTGTCCGAGCATCCCGCCGCGGCCACGACGACTGCTGTGGTCAATGCCGCTCCGGCCAGCCCACGAGTCCGCGTCCCTGCCATGACGTTCCCTCCGGTCGGCTGCCGTACCAGTCAATGCCCAGGGCCTGTCGCGCGCATGTCCGGTTACGCAGTCCGGGTGACGTCACCCCGACGCTCAGCACCAGTTGCGTCCCACTCGTGCCGGAGCTCCAAAATGCGGCGGACGAAGAGGTAGGCGCCTCCCGGGGGCCGATGCCGGACGACGCGTCCGCCTTCGGAGCGCAGCTGCTGGCGGGTCGCGGTGACACGCAGCCCACGGCCATCGTCGTGGATGTGGGGAGCCGACCCGAGCTGGTGCGATCGCGCTTGTGCCCTTCGATCCTGTCCAACCGAGACGCGGTTAGGAAGCCGCCGGGACACACGGATAGGAACAGACTGACGAAGACATAAAGACAGGGAGCGCCGACAGTGGCTCTCACCCGTCTGACCTGGACGGGGCCCGCCTCAGAACCATCGGGTCCACCGCCGGCGCAGGGCTCTGGGCAGCGGCGGTGTGTCGGCGGGTAGCGGCGCGGTGGTGGTCCGGAGGGCTGAGTCGTCGTCACCGGGGTCGGGATCGGGCCCCCAGGCGGTCGCAAGATGCGGCGGGATATCAGGCGGTGGGGGTGTGCCGCCGCCGGGCAGCGGGATGGGTCGGATTTCGGTCTGTGGTTCGGCAGCCTGAGCGGGTTGCCCCTGGCCGGCGGTGCCGTCCGCATCGGCGTTCACGGACGGTGCGGACGCGTACTTCCAACTCGGCGGCCGCAGGATGAACGTGTCCTGGTCGTCGTCCGGCGCATTCCGGCCGGCGGAACGGCGCCGGTCGTCCCAGGCGAGAACCATCTGGGCGCGTTCGAGCGTCTCGCGCTTCACGGACGGCGGCAGCCAGTTGCCGTGCGCCAGGAGACGTGAAGCTTCGTCCTCCTCTTCCGGAGCGAGGCCGGCCAGAAGCTCGCCAACGGTCGGCCGGTCCTCCGGCGCTTTGGTCAGGCAGCGGCGCACCAGCGCGGTGACTCTGTTCGGGAGGCCGATGAGTTCCGGTTCCTCGTGGAGGATGCGGTAGAGCAGGGCTATCGGCGCGCCGGTCCCGAACGGACTGGTGCCCGAGGCCGCAAATGCCAGCACGCTGCCCAGCGCGAAGATGTCGCTCCACGGGCCCACCGGGCTACCGGCGACCTGCTCGGGTGACATGAAGCCCGGGGTGCCGACCGCCACACCGGTACGAGTGAGCCGACTCTCCCCGCCGTGCGTCGAGATCCCGAAGTCGATGACCCGTGGCCCGTTGATGGCGAGCAGGACGTTGGACGGTTTGAGATCCCGGTGGATCACCCCGGCGGAGTGGAAAGTCTGCAGCGCGCTGAGGAGGCCCAGCCACAGCGCCAGCAGCGACCGGGGCGGCAGCGGTCCGAAGGCGGTGACGGCGTCGTTCAGCGAGGGTCCCGGCACGTACTGGGTGGCCATCCAGAGCCGTCCCCCTTGCGCGTCGGCATCCAACACCTGAGCGGTGAACGGACCGTTGACCAACGACGCCAAGCGCACCTCGCGCTGAAACCGTGCGCGGAACTCGTTGTCGTCAGCGAGGAAATCGTGGATCACTTTGACCGCTGCCAGATGGCCGCTCGGCGACCTGCCGAGGTACACCTTGCCCATGCCACCGGCGCCCAATTGTCCGATGAGCTGGTACGGGCCGATCTGCTCCGGGTCACCGGCCTTCAGGGGCAGGGGACTGCCGCCGGTCACCTCGCCGCACCCGCAGCCGTTGTCACCGCGGCCCCCCTTGTGCCCCGTAGAAGAGCTGCGCCTTGAGCCGCCGGTCCGCCTTCCGCCGCCACCGGGCGAGGAGAACACGGTTGCCGAGGGTCTCCGGGTCGTCCGGACCCAAGGCGCGCCTGAGATCGGGCAGCACTGTGTTGAAAAGACGCACGGCCTCGCCCACGTCCCCCGCGGCCCCTGTCCAGTGCGCCACCCGCGCCCGGCTGACCAGGGTCGCGCGGTCGTCGCGGCCCAACACCCAGGCCAGGTCGTTCACGAGCAACGCGAACATCCGTACGGCCTCTACCGCGTCTCCCGTCTCCCCCGTCCATTGGGCGAGTTGACCCCGGGCGAGCAGCGTCTCCCGGTCGTCCGGGCCCACGATCCGCCCCAGGTCGGGCACCACGGCAGTGAACAGTCGCAGCGCCTGTCGGCGCCGACCTGCCGCACCCGACCACTGAGCCAGTCGCGACCGTCCCACCAGGGTGTGGCGGTCATCAGGGCCGAGTGCCCACGAGAGGTCCGGTACAAGTCCGGTGAGCAGCTTCGTCGCCTTCCTACTGCCGCCTGCCCGGCCTGTCCACTGAGCCTGGTTGATCCGTCCGACGAAGGTCTCCCGGTCGTCGGGCCCGAGCACCCGCGAGAGATCGGGTACAAGCGCCCCGGTCAGGCCGGCCGCCGATGCCGGGTCGCCGGCTTCGCCGGTCCAGCGTGCCAGCCGGGCGCGGCCGATGAGGGTCTGACGGTCGTCGGGGCCGAGGATCTGGGTGAGGTCGGAGACAACGGCGGTGGACAGCCGCAGCGCCTCCCCGACATTGCCTGTTTCCCCGATCCAGTGTGCGAGTTGGGCGCGGCCGACGAGGGTCGCACGGTGGCTCGGTCCCAGAACGCGTGTCATATCGCTGACGGCAGCGTGGGAAAGTCGCAGTGCCTCGTCCGCGTCTCCTCCATTTCCCGTCCAGTAAGCGAGATTGATCCGTCCGACGAGGGTCTCCCGGTCGTCCGGCCCCAGAAACCTGGTCAGGTCGGGCACCACCTCGCTCAGCAGACGGACTGCCTCTCCGGTCTGGCCCGCCTCGCCTCTGCGGTGGCCGAGGTCCCTGCGGGCCAGTAGGTCCTCGCGTGGGCCCGTGGAGATCCCCGGGTCGGGACGGGATGCCGTAGGGCGACCGGTAGCGCGTGGAGGCCGGGCGAGAACGAGGAACTCGGCGGTATCGGTCCCGCAGTGCTGCGGCTCGGGCAGACCCCTCGCCGGCAGAACCCGCTTGAGGTGCCGGTAGAGGGCGCCGAGGGTTACCTCGGCCGTGGGCGCTGTGGGTATTCCGTCCCGTAGGGCCAGCAGCAGCTCGCCGGTGAAGGCCGTGTGCCGCTCGCCCTCCTCGAAGCGGGCAACCTCATTTGCGGAGGCAGAGGTCAGCGTGTAGGTACCGGCGATCTCCATCTGGTCGATGAGTGGCTCGTACACCCCTGAGAGCCCTCCGGTGATGGCGCGGCCGGAGAAGCAGCAGTCCAGGATCAATACGCGGTTGCGTGCCGGGCTGGCCAGGAACGCCTCGCGAATGCCCTGGAAAGGGAAGGCGGTGAACGAGGGTGCCTCGGAGTCGGAGCGGCCCAGTGCGAGATGCAGTTCGCGCTTCTCACGGCCGATCAATCCATGGCCGGTGTAGTAGACGAGGAACACGTCCTCCGCCTGGCGGGCGGCCTGCAGCAGAGGCAGCCCGAGGTCCCGTGGCGTTGCCGGGTCGATCACCTCCTCGGTGTGCTCCACGGAGAAGGAGCCCGGACGGCCTTCGGTGAGGAGCCGTCGCAGATCGCGGACGTTGTTCCGAGCGGCGGAGATGTCCGGCAGCCGAGGATCGTCGGGGTACTCGGCGACGCCCACCAGTACCGCGCGCGATCGGGCCGCGTCGGGTGGACGCAGCATGAGTCAGGACGCCGGATCAGCCGGTCCGCCCGGAGCAGGGGAATTGGCATCGGAGTCGGGGTGCAGCGCTGCCCGGAGCAGGTGCTCCACCTCGCCGACATCCTTGGCGTGCTGGACGGTCAACTCCGTACGGGTTCCGTCACGTTCGATGACCTTGACCCGAACGGTGCTGCGCCGCGGCTGCCTCAGGTAGACCGCAAGCGCCCTGGCCAGTGGGGTGAGTGCGCCGCCTGCCCCGACCGCGACGACCAGCGTGTCGCTCCAGGAGCCGAGATCGCCCGGGCGTGGCACCGACGCGGGGACGCGGACGCACCCGCGGAGCTGCGGTTCCTCGCCGAGCCAATCCCGGAATTCCACCAGGGTGTCCGGTCCCTCGGGACCATCGACAGCCAGCCGTGATTCCATGGCAGACCACCTCTCCGCCGCACGCCATGTCCTACGGGCCCGCGGACCGAGCCCCCCGTGTGCTGTGCCTCACACCACTGTGCCACGGCCAAGTACGGCACGGGGGTGGATGGGGGAGTCAGGCCGGACCAGTTCCCGAGGCTCGGTCAGGACGCGTCGGGACAGCAGGCATGTGCGGGCCAGTTCCAGTGCGCGCCACCGGGGACGTGCCTCGGGCGTTCTGTTGCTCGCTTCGACGTCCCTCGTGTGCGGCATCGCTGCGTGCCGCCCATGAGTACAGCCGGGCCGCCACCTCCTTGGTGGTCATGTCTGCCGCTTCCCGGAGTTGGGCGCGGGCGTCCTACCGCGATGCTCAGACCTGGCAGCTCACTTCATCTGGTTGCTCGTGGAGCGGCTGGGGCGGGATGAGTTGTGGGAACTGTTCCAACGGGCGTGCCGACTGCTCTGGTGCGGCCGCGGGGTGCTGGCCGCCGGCGGCATCGCTGCACCGCGAACTACACGAACGCGGGGCCTGCCGCAGCTACAGCACCCTGCACGACTACGTCCACCCACTGCGTCACGCTCGGCTGGCCATGTCCTGTTATCCGATTGCCGCGCCTGGCCGTGCGGAGGACTATGCGGGAATGCGTTTTTCCATCAACATCCCCAACTTCGGGGACTTCGCCGATCCCAGGACGGTGGCGACCGTCGCCGCTGCGACGGAACAGGCCGGCTGGGATGGGCTGTTCGTCTGGGACCATGTTGTGCACAGACGGCACCAGCGGCCGTTCGGGGACCCTTGGATGTTGCTGACGGCCGCAGCGCTGGCGACGTCGCGGATCAGGCTGGGCACGCTGGTCACCCCCGTCGCCCGGCAGCGTCCGCAGCAACTCGCCCGCCAAGTAGCCACCTTGGACACCCTCAGTGGCGGCAGGGTCATCTTCGGGGCGGGTCTGGGCGGTCCGATCGAGGACGAGTACGGCAGCTTCGGCGACACAACCGACCCCCTCGTACTCGCCCAACGCCTCGACGAGGGGCTGGACTTGCTCCAACGCTTCTGGTCGGGCGAGCCCGTAAACCACGACGGACAGCACTACCAGGTACGAGACGTGACCTTGCTGCCCGCCACCGTGCAACACCCCCGACCGCCGGTCTGGATTGCCGGATTCTGGCCGAACCGCCCGCCGATGCGCCGCGCCGCCCGCTGGGACGGCGCGGTCCCCTTGTTCGCTTCCGCCAGGCACGGCCACGTTCCACCCGTCGATCAGGTCCGCGACCTGATCGAATACCTTCACCAGCACCGCGACGACCAGGAGGACAGTCCCTTCGAGATCGTCCTCGGCGGCGCGACTGCCGGCGAGGGCGCGAAGGCGCGCGACGTGATCGGGCCATTGCTGGACGCCGGCGCCACATGGTGGGACGAACGGCAGCTCCAAGGCAGCGATGAACTCGACCAGCTCACGCCGGTGCTGCGCCGCATTGAGCAGGGGCCGCCGGCCCTTTACTGAGCAGGGCCGTTCGGAGCGTCACCGGCGCACGGCAGCATGATCGACTTCACGGAATCTGTGCCTGAACCCGGATTCAGGCGTCGTCGACACTCGACTACTGGGGGGCTGGTTACGGCGCACCCTCGGCACATCACCCGTCCACGGAGGCGGAGTCCACGTCGCACCACCGTCCGCGCCCGCCGAGGAATCACGGCGCTGTGACGATGCCTGCAGCGGAATGGGAGGAGCGGAAGCTGGGACCGGACCGGCTGAGGCGCGCCGCAGCCGGTCGGCGATGATCGCGTCCCGACTCGTCCTGATCTCTCCTGGCCAGTCCGGGCCCGCGACAACGTGCCGGATCCGGGCCGGCGTCCACCCCGACGCCGGCAAGCCGTTGACGACCATCGCCTGGTCAGTCAAGACCTTCCCTGCGAGCAGGAACTCGGGACCGAACTCCTGCGCAATCGCGTTGAGCACCTCCACTCCCGGCGAAGCCTGGACTGTCTCCTCGAAAGCCTCCGGCGTCGGTGGGAACGCGATGGGTAACAGTCGCTGTCAGGCGTCCTTCTCCATCGTCTTTCGCAAGCGTTCCAGCAGGGCGTAGAGCGTCGCGCTCTCGGCTTCGTCCAGGGCGTCGAGGGCGCCGTGCGTCTCCTGCATCTCCTCGCGCACGCAGCGGATGATCTCGCGGCCCGTGTCGGTCGCGACGACGTTCTTCACCCGGCGGTCCGCGGGGTCGGCTTCACGGCGGACCAGCTCGCGGGCCTCCAGCCGGTCCACGATCCCCGTGACGTTCGACGCGTCGCACACCAGCAGGGCGGCGAGGCCGCGCATCGGCAGCGGGCCGTCGAGCTGGGCGAGGACCTTGGCCTGCACGGAGGTGAGGCCGTGATGGGCGGCGGTGGCTGCGAAATCGCGCCACTGGGCGGTGCCGATGGCGGCGAGCAGTTCCAGCAGTTGGAGCTTGGTGGGTGCCTGCGGGGCGGTGGCGCTCATGGCTTGAGCGTACTCAATTTGCTTCATATCATCAATTGTTTACTTGACTACCTTAACTATTGAGGTCTACCGTCTGCGAAGTGCTTGACGTCATCAAACATATACGATCTGAAGCATTGAGAAGGTCCCGCCAGCCATGAGCCACGCCGCATCCGTCCCCGCCGCCGGGCAACGGAACGAGACGGTCATCGTCTTCGCCCTGAGCCTTGCCGCCATGGTCGTGTCGATGATGCAGACCCTGCCCGTCCCGATCCTGGGCCTGATCCAGGGCGACCTCGGCACCTCGACCGCCAACGTCAGCTGGGTGACCACCGCCACCCTGCTGTCCGCCGCCGTCTTCACCCCGCTGCTTGGCCGCTTCGGGGACCAGCACGGCAAGAAGCCCACCCTGGTGGCCGTGCTCGTCGTCATGGTCGCGGGCTCCGTCGTCGCCGCGCTCGCGAGCTCGCTGCCGCTGCTGATTCTGGGCCGGGTGCTCCAGGGTGCCGCCACCGCGATCTTCCCGCTGGCCCTTTCCGTCCTGCGTGAGGAGGTCCGGCCGCAGAAGTTGCCCGGCGCCATGGCCCTGGTCAGCGGCACCCTTGCGTTCGGCAGCGGGCTCGCACTCGTCGCCACGGGCCTGCTCACCTCCGGCGCCGACGCCGACTACCGCAACGCCTTCTGGATGGCGACCGGCTTCGCGGCCCTTGCTCTGCTCGCCGTCGTCTTCCTGGTCCCCGCGACCCGGCACAAGACTGGCGGCCGCACCGACTTCCTCGGCGCCCTCACCCTCGGCATCGCTCTGCTGCTGCTCCTGCTGCCGATCTCCCAAGGCCACGAGTGGGGTTGGACCTCCGGCCGCACGCTGGGCACCTTCGCCGGCGCGGCCGTCATGACCGTTGTCTGGGTATTGACCGAGCTCAAGGTCCGCGAGCCCCTCGTCGACATGCGGATGTTCATCCATCGCCCGGTCCTCATGGCCAACCTCGCCGGCGTCCTCGTCGGCTTCGGCATGTTCGCGAACTTCCTGGGCGTCTCCTACTTCGTGCAGATGCCCGAGGCGCTCACCGGCTTCGGCTTCGACGCGTCCATCCTGCGCGCATCCGTCCAGTTCCTGCTGCCCGGCGCGATCGTCTCCCTGCTCGCCTCGCCCATCGGTGGCCAGCTGGTGCGCCAGCGCGGCCCCCGGTTCGTGCTCGGCATGGCCGCAGTATTCGGGGCCGTCGGCTTCGGCTGGCTGGCCCTCGACCACGCCCACACCGCCTCGGTGATCGGAGCCGGCCTCATGACCGGCGCGGCCGTCAGCTTCGGCTACGCTGCCATGCCCGCCGTCATCATGGCGAGCGTCCCGCACCACCAAAGCGGCATCGCCAACGGCATCAACTCGATCTCCCGCTCCACCGGCAGCGCGATCGGCAGCGCCATTGTCACCACGATCCTGGCGTCCAAGACCATCGAGCACCTGCCGGCGGGCGTTCCGCCGCTGCCCGCCGAATCCGGGTTCACTCTCACCTTCGGCATCGGGGCCGTCGCCTTCGCGCTGGTCGTGGTGATCAGCTGGCTCGGCCTGCGCGGACAGCACGGCCCCCGGGTCGTCGAGGCGGGCAGGGCAAGCGCGGACGCCCCGTCAACTCCGGCCGTGGAGACGGCCGTTGCTGATCCGGTTACGGAGCCTGCGGTCCAGGCCGATGCTGTCCAGGCTGGGGCCGGGTTCCGCGGCCTGGTGCGGGACGCCGACGGCGAAGTACTGGGCGGTGCCGCCCTCGCCCTTGTCTCGCCGGATGGACGGCAGGTGGGACGCACGGTCTCCCAACCCGATGGCCGGTACGCGCTGGACGCCCCCACCAGTGGCCCGTACGTCCTGATCACGGCCGCCGAAGGCCATCAGCCGCAGGCCGCCACGGTCATGGCGGCGGCCACCCCGGTCGCGTACGCCATCAAGCTCCCCCGCGTCACAGGACCGGCCGGTCTGCAGGTGCGGGGCACCGTACGCGCCGGGGAGGGCGGCCGCCGGCTGCCCGATGCCCGGGTGACGCTGGTGGACGCCGCCGGGAACGTGGTGCGCACCACCATCACGGACGCCGACGGCGCGTACGCCTTCACCGATCTGACCGCGGGCGAGTACTCGCTCATCGCCAGCGGCTACCCGCCCGTGGCGTCGACGCTGGCCGTCGAGGGTCGCGGTACGGACAGCTTCGACATGGCGCTGGCGCACCCCGCGGCGCAGTAGGCGGCGGTGTCCGGGATCACAGGGCAGCTCACCGGACAGGCGGAATGCCGTGACCGCCCGGACGATCGACCCCTACACGTATTCAAATGCACGTTGCACATATCTACTGATGCTTACAAGGAGCACCCCATGACCGTCACTACGTCCTCCGCCTCCCGTGCGGCCGAGATCCTGTCCCGGCCCGTCGTGCTGAACGGCCTGACTGTCCCGAACCGCATCGTGATGGCGCCGATGACGCGCATGTTCTCCCCGGGCGGCGTCCCTGGTGAGGACGTGCGGTCGTACTACGCCCGTCGCGCCGCCGCGGGTGTGGGCCTGATCGTCACCGAGGGGACCTACGTCGGCCACGAGTCGGCCGGGCAGAGTGACCGTGTGCCGCGGTTCTACGGCGAGGAGCAGCTGGCGGGGTGGGCGAAGGTCGCCGAGGCCGTTCACGCGGCGGGCGGCGCCATCGTGCCGCAGCTGTGGCACATCGGCATGGTGCGCAAGCAGGGTGATGCGCCCTACGCCGACGCCCCCGCCGTCGGCCCCTCCGGCATCCGCGTCGACGGCACCGAGAACGCCGGCAGGGCGATGACCCGGCGCGACCTGGACGACGTCATCGGCGCCTTCGCCGAGGCCGCGGCGGCCGCCGAGCGCATCGGTTTCGACGGCGTCGAACTGCACGGCGCCCACGGCTACCTCCTCGACCAGTTCCTGTGGGCGGGGACGAACCGCCGCACCGACGCCTACGGCGGCGACCTTGTGGCCCGTACGAAGTTCGCGGCCGAGATCGTGGCCGCGGTCCGCGAGACCGTCTCGCCCGAATTCCCGGTGATCTTCCGCTACTCGCAGTGGAAGCAGGAAGCCTACGATGCAAGGCTTGCCCAGACCCCGGAGGAGCTGGAGGCGATCCTGACCCCGCTCGCCGCGGCCGGCGTCGACGCCTTCCACGCCTCCACTCGCCGCTACTGGCTCCCGGAGTTCGAGGGCTCGGACCTGAACCTGGCGGGCTGGACCAAGAAGCTCACCGGCAGGCCCACCATCACCGTCGGCTCGGTCGGCCTCGACGGCGACTTCATCCGCGGCTTCATGGGCGAGGGCGCCCCGGTCCAGGGCATCGACAACCTCCTCGACCGCCTGGAGCGCGACGAGTTCGACCTGGTCGCCGTCGGCCGCGCCCTGCTCCAGGACCCGCAGTGGGCGGCGAAGGTCCTGGGGGACCGGTTCGAGGAGATGAAGCCGTTCGACGCGGCGGCGATGAAGACGCTGAGCTAGGGGGTATAGAAGTCGCTGATCTGCGTGGTTGGCCGTCCGGAGTTCGGCACCGCAGCGACTGCCGCCCGGATCGCCGTACTGGACGCCGGTGAGCTCATCGAGCGGGGACCGGCGCAGCAGGTGCTCACCGCGCCGCGGCACGGGTTCACCGCTTCACTCGTGGCAGGCTCGGCCCGCCCGGCAGCGGATCTGCGTCCCTGACTACTTCACTCTTCGTACTGGTTGTGTGGGGTAGGGACCGGTCTGGCTTGGCTGATGTTGATGAACGGGATGGCACCGTCGTTGACGGGGTCTTTGGTCTGCTTGGTGGTGTAGGTGCCGGTGACTTCAAGCCAGCTGTCGGGTTGCATGACGGGGGGAATCCGGCCGGTCAGGCCGATCTTGACGGGTTGGGCGTCGGCAGCACAGCAGTTGAGGACCATGCGGGTCAGGTAGGGCGCGCCGTTGCGGTCGACGGTGACGAAGCCGGTAACTCTGATCCGCCGGTCGCCAAGGGAACGTCCGTGGTCGTAAACGGCGCGGCCGGCGTAGTCGACGACGCTGAGCTGGAGGGGGTCACCGGCGGAAAGGGTGGGGAAGCCCCAGGGTTTTTGCAGGGCCGTGCCGGTGCGCGTGGCGCTGTAGGAGCCCAGTGCGGGTGGGGCGACCAGAATGAGAGCGAACAGAGGCAGGACGAGGAGCCAGGAGATACGTGGTTCGCGGTGGGCGTGGCCGCGCCCGTCGTGCTCACGCTCGGGCTGGTTCTCCGGGCTCGTGCGCGGCTGTCGCAGTTCGTACCAGACGGTGGCGATGGCGGCGAAAATCAGGACGATGCCGGCCACGAGCAGCAACGGGCGCAACCCGGCCTTGACGTAGCGCAGGTAGAGGTCGGTGAAGCTCGCGCGCAGCACCGCCCCGCCGACGAGGAACAGCACGGCTGCTTGCGCCTGCCGGTTCACAGGAGGACCGCCCCGACCAGGGCCGACATGAGGACGGCCAGGGTGAAGGTGGCGGGGGCGAACCGCAGCGCGAACCCGCGGCCGAACGTGGCGGCCTGCATGGCGAACAGTTTCAGGTCGATCGTCGGTCCGACGACGAGGAACGCCAGCCGGGCGGTGAGCGAGAACTGGGACAGGGACGCTGCCACGAATGCGTCGGCCTCGGAGCAGATCGACAACACCACCGCGAGGGTCGCCAGGGCGAGGACCGCCACCACGGGGTTGTTGGCCGCGGTGTGCAGCCAGCTTGCCGGCACCACGGCTTTGAGGGTGGCCGCGGCTAGCGCGCCGACGACGAGGAAGCCGCCGGCGTGCATCACGTCGTGCCGTACGGATCCCCAGAAAGCCGCCCCCTTGCCGAGGCCGTCGAACGACGGGTGGTCCGGTGGGCGCAGCCAGTCGGCGCGGCCCAGCCCGTGCCACAACCAGCCCATCGCGCACGCCACGAGCAGACTCGCCGCGAACCGGGCGAGGACCATCTCCGGGTTACGTGGAAAGGCGACGGCGGTGGCGGTCAGCACGATCGGGTTGATCGCCGGGGCGGACAGCAGGAATGCCAGCGCCGCCGCAGGGGTGACGCCCCGGCGCACGAGCGCTCCGGCCACCGGCACGGAGGCGCACTCGCAGCCGGGGAGGACGGCCCCGGCCATCCCGGCGACCGGCACCGCGAGGGCGGGCCGTCTCGGCAGCGCGCGGGCGAAGAACGAGGGTGGGACGAACACCGCGATGACTGCCGACAGCAGCACGCCGAGCACGAGGAAGGGCAGGGCCTGGACGAACACCGCGACGAACACGGTCATCCAACTCTGCATCACCGGCGCGGACAACGCCCGGCGGATCGGCCCCTGCAGCACAACCACCAGGAGCAGCAGCATGGTGAGGACGAGGGGTGAGTTGAACTGCCAACCCTGCGGATCCTCCGCCTCGCGGTCGTCAACCCGCCTCGGGGCCGCTTTGCTGGTGGTCACGGGCGAGGTACCTCCGGTACGGAAAGGCTTCGTGGGTCGATTCCCTCCACCTTCAGTACGCCGGTTCCGGCACAGCTGCTCATTCTTCGGGTGCGCATTTGGTGCGTCGACGACGGCACAGGCCGGCGGATGCTCGCCGGGATGCTCGGCCGGCCCGGCTGTCATCACCCGCTGAACCAGATGGCTCCGCCAAGTGCGCCGGCTGCGCCGGTGATCATGGCTAGTAGCTGGTACGGCACTCACTCGCTCAGTGTGGTCGAACTCGTATACGAGGGACGGCGGGCGGCCCGATCAGTGCCGGGGACATCAACTGAAGATGATGAATCCCCCGAAGGGCAGCTACCTGGCGAAGCCGCGCGGTTGTGGCAGGGACTCATCTCCTCGACGGCGGACACGGTGTTGATCAGTGCCACGATCGGGTGACGTCGTGGCAGTTTCCCGCGGCAGCCTGTTTGATGAGGTCGGCCACTGCGGCCGGTTGTGACACGTAGATGGAATGGCTGCCCGCGGCCTCGACGGTGGTAGAACCGGCTCTCCCGGACATGGTGCGCTGGGCAGGCGGGGGGATCATCTTGTCGTCGGTAGTGATCAGGTACCAGCTTGGCTTGGTCCGCCAGGCGGCCTCGGTGACCTGCCCGCCGAGGGCCTCTACGCCCCAGGGAACCTGCGAGTGGGCCATGAACGCAGCCATGTCAGCAGGCAGGTCACCAGCAAACGACGCACGGAATTTGTCCCGGTCGAGAGAGAGGAAGCCGTCCGCGGGCGGCAGGATCGGCGGTCCGGGAACGTCGGTTGGGAAGTCGGCGAGGAGTGTGTTGACCGACTTGCCGGCGTCCGGTACGAACCCCGCGATGTAGACCAGGGCCGCCACGTTCGGGTCGGTGCCCGCTTCGGTGATGACCGCGCCGCCGTAGGAGTGACCGACCAGCACGACCGGGCGGTCCTGTGCGTCGATGATCAGCCTCGCCGCGGCGGCGTCGCCCTGCAGGGACAGGGTCGGGTCTGCGCCACGGCGACGCGGTAACCGTCGCGGGTGAGCAGGTCGTAGACCGGTCGCCAGCCGGACCCGTCAACGAAACCACCGTGTACCAAGACGATTGCGGGCTTGTCAGCCATGGATCGGTGCCCTTTCAGCGGAGCCGGGGGTGTCCGACTCACCAAGCAGACCTCAGCCCGGCAGCCACCGCACGCCGAACCCCCCTGGGGTCACCAGGAAGGTGGACCTCACCCGCGCCTTCCCCGACATCACCGCGGCCGCCGCCGACCTCCACCCGGACTTTCTCGTTGCGCGCCTCCGTGGCGCGCCGGTAGAGCTCCGCCTTCGTCAGGAAAGCGAATGGCGAAGCCTCTGTCTGTTTCTTCGCCGTCGCTGTCTTGGCCGGCCCGGCGCTTGTCGGCGGCGTCCTTTACCCGCGCAGGGGGAGCGCCAGTGGGTGCGGCCTTGTGGTTGCAATTTCACGGTACAGTGAAAACCGGTTCAGCGGATGCTGAAACTTCACCGGCAGGCGATCACGCAAGTCCGGAACGGGAAAATGGAGGACGGCGGGAGATGGCGGCACGGGCAGGAAGGGGGCCCCGCGGGGAACGTGGCGCGCAGGCGGACCGCATCCTGACGGCGGCACGCAAGTCCTTCGCGGAGCGGGGCTACGACAGGACCTCATTGCGGTCGGTGGCTCAGGCCGCCGATGTGGATCCCACCCTGGTGAACTACTACTTCTCCAACAAGATGGGACTGCTGAAGGCGGCGCTGGAGCCGCCGGATGCCTTCGGCGACGGCATTGCCGAGGCCGCCGAGGTGCCGTTGGAGGAGCGCGGGCGGGCCTTCGTGGAGGCGGCGCTGCGTATGTGGGATGACCAGGCCACCTCGGAGATCCTGCGCTCGATCATCCTCGCCGCAAGCCACGAGCCCTTCGCCATGGAGCGCCTCCGCTCTGTCTTCTCCGCTCTTGTCCTGCAGGTCGTGTCGGCGAGCCTTCCCGACGACGAGGCCCAGTTGCGCGCAGACCTGGTCGCCACACAGATCGTGGGCCTGGCGATGACGCGTTATGTCTGGGCGATCGACCGCATCGCCCACATGCCTTCGGAGCAGGTCATCCGCCTGATCGCGCCGACTGTGCAGTACTACCTCACCGGCCCCCTGGGCGACGACATCTCGGAGAACGCCTGAGCTTGTTCTTTATGGTTTGAGTCGGTTTCGTTCGGTGATGCTCTCTGGTCGTTTCACGGTTTTACCCACGTCGTAACGGGTGGCGGGCCGCCGGTTTTTCGAGCCAAGTGGCCTGCCAGGTCCGGGGGTTGAGAGTTTTGGCGCGCGGGTCGGGCAGTGCAGGTGCGGGCGGAGGTTCCGAAACCCCCGGCGGACTCGGGCCGGGGTGAGTCGGCCGGGCTCGGCGGGCTTCTCCCACGGCCGCCGCAAGTCGGCGGCGGCCTCGCGCAGAAGGCGGATCTGGGTGTGGGCGGCGATGATCAGCCAGGTCCAGCGCTCGCCGGCCTTGGGGGTTCGCAGCTTCGGGCGGGTCCACCCGAGGGTCTGTTTCATCAGCCGGAAGGTGTGCTCCAGGTCGAAGCGCCTCAGGAATGCCTGCCAGCGCACGTCGACGTCCTCGCAGTTCAGGCCGGTGGCGGACGACCACAGCCAGAGCGGCAGCGGGTCTCCTCCGCCGGGCAGCCGGTCGACCTGGAGGCGGATCAGTGTGCCCTCGATGATGGGGAGTTCGCCGCTGTGCTCGATCCAGGCGGAGCGGGTGGTCAGGCGCGGGTGGATACGGTCCCAGGCCATCGCGCGGGTGGTGCCGTATCGGTCGGTGACCTGCGTTGTGGCCGCGTCCGGCTCACCCCAGGTGTCCGGCTTGGCGAAGCGGAACTCCTTGCCGTGCTTCGGCGGTCGCCCGCCCTGGGGATAGGCCAGGGCGTACTCCCTGAGCGAGGGCGTCGGCCGTCGCATGACGCGGTCGGAACGCATCCGTCCCGGCACCTCGACCGGGAGGCCGTCGAGGAGGTGGGCCATGCGTGGAGCGTCGTAGCCGGCGTCGAAGACGATGAGGATGTCGCGGTCGCCGACGTGCCAGCGGCCCATCTCGATCAGGTCGGTGACCACCCGGCGGAGCTGGGAGGCGGTGGCCTCGGCGACGTCGTCCTCGGGCCCGAGGCGGACGGCATCCAGGAGCTGGCACCAGGACGTCCGGCCCGATTCGAGGGCGGCGACGAACGAGTACGGCCAGCCGGGGATGAACTGGTCCGAGGAGCGTCCGCTGCGGCCGTAGACGTGGCAGAACAGGCGATCCGCGCTGGTCGGCGCGTCAGGGCGGAGCCAGTTGCTGACATCGACCGCCAGGGCCAGGCGCCCGTCGGCGGCCCGCGGCATCGGCAGACCGGCCAGCACCTGCCGCAACCGGGGTACGTCCACGTTCCCGTGGTTCAACGCCTCGTACATCGCACCGTGCCCACGCCGGTGCTCGGCCACCAGCGTCAGATCCACCGGCGACGTCACCGGGCCGTCCGCGCACAGCAATGCGTCCACGAGCTCGAACAGCTCGTCCCCGCGCACGGTCAGGCAGTCGAATAAGTCCTCCCGGAAGCGTGACGCTTGCGCGAACGCTTCCCCGGGACCGGCGTCAGGCAGCAGACTCACCTTCACGGCCTTCGTCTTGATCGGTGCACCTTGGTCGGAGCACATGATCAGACGAAGGCCGCCCCAGCGTCCCGCGAATGCCCAGCTGGGCTACCCAGTTCGATACGCCGTTCGAAATCAGTCAGGCAGCGCCACGGTGAGATCCACCTCGACGAGCTGTCCCGGAAAGCCCAGCTGGGCGACGCCCAAGAGCGTGCTGGCGGTGGTGAACGCCGGACCCAGGGCAGACTCGGTGAGCCGACGCCATGCGGCTCCGAGGATGTCCCTCTCATCGCTCCGCACGTAGATCACTGACCGCACCACATGTTCAGGCTGGGCACTCACCGCTGCCAGGGCAGCGAGCGCGTTCGCGACAACCTGGTCGACCTGCGTCTCGAGGGAACCGGAACCGACGAGGTCACTATTCCGATCAAGCGGGCACTGCCCCGCCAGATAGGCGGTACGGCCTGCCTCCACCACGGTGATGTGGTGGTAGCCGGGTGTCTCATGCAGCTGCTCGGGGTTGATGCGGGTGATCTTCTCAGTCATGTCAGCGAGTCTGACCAGCGTGGTGCCAGCACGCACCGCATTTTCTCCACCGGCAAGCATTCCGCAGGACGTGAGGTTAAAGAACAAGCGTACGTCCAGCAGTCCGGGCGTCATCACAGTTCAGAAGGGGTGTGGGTGATGTATCCGGACGTCAAGCTCAGGATAGCCAGCCGGTGTAAGTCCGGTTCGGGGAGACGCCAGGGTCCCCGGTAGCTGACTCCCGGCGTCACTCGAAATGGTGGCGTCGAAGTGGAGTGACAAGCGCCCTTCGGGGGCGTGCAACCGACCAGTCCGCAACATGAAGTGAAGCCTGCAGCGTCGTCATTTAACCCCCGCCCCCGGGCGGGCCAAGGAGGAGCCGAGCCTGTGCTTGTTTGGCGAAGGCCATGGAAGGCGATCTCGGGCCTGGAGCGGTCGCCGAAGAACCTCCCGGCGTAAGGGGCGTGGAATGGTCGGAAGGTCGTCCTGGGAACTGGAGAGGGCCTCCTCGGCCCCGGGTTTGCGGCCCGGGAAGCGTGGCCTGCCTATAACCGGCAGAACCGGGAAATGGCGGGTTGTCGAGAGGCAGTCGGAGGGGGTCGTAGTAGTGGTGATCGGCGGGACAACACAACCCGTCGGGAGCGAAGGACTCCTGCTTCATCGATGCGATTCGCGAACAGGGAGGGACCCGGATGAGTGCCGTTTCGGCTAGTTCCATCCGCCGGGAGGAAGGCGCCGCAGGACCGGGTGGCCGTCCTTTGGACAAGGTCCGAGCCTTGCAACGGACGCTTTACCGCTGTGCCAAGCAAGAACCCGAACGCCGGTTTCACGCCCTGTATAGCCATGTCCACCGCATGGACGTTCTTCGGCGGGCGTGGGTCGGTGTGTGTGCGAACCGAGGAGCCCCGGGCGTTGATGGCGTGACCGTCGACGCAGTGGCGGTCTCGGGGGTGGATGCGTTCCTCCAGGACCTGGCCGAGCGCCTGCGGACGTATACGTATCGTCCGTCGGTGCTGCGGCGGGTCCGGATTCCCAAGCCGGGGCGGCCGGGGGAGTTTCGGCCCCTGTCGATTCCCACCGTGGCGGACCGGGTGGTGATGACGGCCGCGAAACTGGTTCTGGAACCGGTCTTCGAGGCCCAGTTCACCGAGGCGAGCTACGGATTCCGGCCCAAGCGGTCCGCGATCGGCGCGTGCGAAACAGTGCGCGTCGCGGCGAACCAACGGCGGGAGTGGGTTTTCGAGGCCGATATCCGGGACTGCTTCGGGACGATCGACCACGACGCGTTGATGGCCCAGGTGGCCCGACATGTGGTGGACCGGCCGTTCCTGAAGGTGATCCGGGCCTGGCTGAGGATGGGAGTTCTGGAGGGCGGGGTGACCTCCCCGACCGGGGCGGGAACTCCGCAGGGCTCACCGATTTCCCCACTGCTGGCAAATATCGCCCTGCATGTCCTCGATGAGGCGTGGCAGGTCGAGGGCCGTCGGCTGGGAGTGCTGGTGAGGTACTGCGACGACTTCGTGGTTCTGTCGCCGACCGAGCATCGGGCCCAGCAGGCCCGGGAATTGGCGGCGAGAGTGCTCGGACGGCTCGGGATGCGCCTGCATCCGGAGAAGACCGGCATTGTCTGTCTCACGCGGGGCGGACAGGGCTTCGATTTCCTCGGATTCCACCACCGGAAAGCGGAATCGTGGAAGTGGCGGGGCAGGTTCTACCTGCGTCGCTGGCCCTCGGTCAGAGCGATGCGAGTGCTGCGGGAGAAAGTCCGCACGGCTACCGCGATCTCGAAGACCGAGCGGCCGGTGTCCGCCGTGGTCGCCGATCTGAACCCGGTCCTGCGGGGCTGGGCGGCGTACTTCCGTAACGGGAACTCCGGACGGAAGTTCAACGTGATCGACGGCTACATCCACGAACGGCTGGCGATCTTCACCAGCCGGAAACACGGCCGAGCGGGTCGGAACTGGGCCACCCGTTACACCTACGGATGGATCACCCGGCTCGGGGTCTACCGCCTCACCGGAAACGTACGCTGGGCGACGGCGCATGCCAGTCGGTGAACGATGTCGGAAAGCCGTGTGCGGGAGAACCGCATGCACGGTTTGAAGCGGCGGGGACTGGAAACGGAGCATCAGCCACCGCGCCAGTCCCCGACCCTACTGAGGGTGAGTTCCTGATCCGCGACCCGCCGGATCATGTCGAGGCCGAGTCCCAGTTCGCGCAGTGTCCGCACGAGGGCAAGGCGAGCGACGGCATCCGGGGCGTAGCGCCGGTAGCCGGCGTGGGTGCGGTCAGCAGGCGCCACGATGCCGCGATCGGAGTAGAACCGGATCGTCTTGACTGTCAGCCCCGTGCGCTGGGCCAGTTCACCGATTGAGTAGAGGATGCCGCCGTCCATGAGCTCACCTTCCTGTCTCCCCCTGCAGGAGACTCAAGTTCGCGCCCCACGTCTCCGCACCCCCTCTGCTCGCGCTCTGCTTCTGAAACGCGCGAACGCCCGCGGTTGCCCTACGGTGGCGCCACGGGGAAGGACGGTGTGCCCCGGCTGCGGCTGCTTGTAGTCGCGGATGACCGTGATGCCGGGCCGCGGCTGTGCCACGGGTGCGGCGGTCCGCTGATGCCGAAGGCGACGGCCGTGTTCTGCTCGTCGGTATGCCGGTCGCGGCACTGGCGCCAGATGCGACGAGCGCGGGCGAGAACCGAGGCGGTCCGGGCCGACCGAACGTCCAGCTGCCCGGAATGCGGAAGGTCCTGGACGGTCGGGTCGAACATCCTGTCTCGGCAACGTACTGCTCTCCCCGCTGCCGCAAACGGGCCTGGCGCAGGCGGCGCACGGGACAGAGCGAGACGTGAGACCGCGCGCCCGACGGCCACGGGGCCGCTCCACGCGCCGGACGCACGCCCTTTCCGACTCTGGTTCGAGCTGTAGACCAACCGCGGCGAACGCGCGCCGCTGGACGAGCTTCGTCACCCGGGCTCCCCGCCCGCACCGCCACGCTGGATGTGCGCCCCTGGGCGTCGAGCTCTCAGCGAACGTCTGGCAGGGAGTGACCGCCCATGCGGGTGTCCCCGCCGACCTCATTTTCATGACGTATGGAAATTTCTCTTGCCCGCAGCGAGCCGGCGAGCGTACGGTGAGCATCATTAATTTCCGTATACGTGGAAATGAGAGTGCCATGGCCCGGTTCAAGGCCGCTGGGTTGGAGCCCGGTCAGCGTCAGCTCAACGGACCGCAGACCACCGGTCGTCAGTACCACAACCTGTCCCAGGCCCTCCACGGGACGACCCGCGAGGACAATGTGCCCGTCCCGGTCCGCGACGGTACCCAGCTCCTGGCCGACATTCACCGACCCGACGCGGACGGCAGGTTCCCCGCGCTCATCGCGGCGGCTCCCTATCCCCGCCAGCTCCAGGATCTGGGCGCTCCCGCAGCCGTCATCGAGGCCGGCGCCAGTGACTTCTGGGTGCCGCGCGGCTACGCCCATGTGATCGCCAACCTCCGCGGCACGGTCGGCTCGGGCGGCACCTACACCTTCTTCGACGAGCAGGAGCGCAAGGACCTGTTCGACGTGGTCGAGTGGGTCGCCGGGCAGCCATGGTGCGACGGGAACGTAGGAATGATCGGCATCAGCTACTACGCCATGAGCCAGATGGAGGCCGCCACCCAGCGCCCGCCCCACCTCAAGGCCCTGTTCCCCTTCAACGTCACGGTCCAGGTCCGGGAAGCCGCCTACCACAACGGCCTGTTCAGCGATGCTTTCATCACCCCCTGGATCCATGCGCTGGGCGTCCTGTCCGCCCACGGCGACCGCCTCTACCGCAAGGGCCTGTCCCGTCTCCTGCGCCGGCTTCTCGCCATCCCCGTCATCCACCGGCGGTTCCGCCACACCGACGGCGTCCAGGCGACTCGCGGCCTGCAGTTGATCAGCCGCTTCCGCCACGACGCCCACCCATGGAATGCCCTGTTGAACGCAGTGGCCACCGAGCACCCCACCCGGGACGCGTGGTGGGACGAGCGTGACCTGACCGGACTGCTTGCCGGTGTCGACATCCCCGTCTACCTCGGCGGCGAGTGGTCCAACGTCGCCCTCCACCTGACCGGCCTGTTCGATGCCTGGGACGCCCTCGCTCACAACCCGCACGTGCGCATGGCCATGCTCGGGGACCACAGCCTGCCTTGGCCATGGGAAAGCATGCACATCGAGGCCCTCGCCTGGTTCGACCACTGGCTCAAGGGCCGGGACACCGGCATTCTCGAAGGCCCTGCCATCCGCTACTGGCTGCCCGGGGCCGAACAGTGGCGCACCGCCGACTCCTGGCCCCCGCCGGCCACCCACATCGCCCTGGCACTCAATGCCGACGGCTCCCTCACGGCCGACGAGCAGCCGGGGGAGCGCAGTTACGCCACCGACGGCGCGAACGCCGTTCCCGGGCAGCTGAGTTGGACCAGTTCCCCCCTTTCCCACGACATCGATATGGTCGGCCACCCCGAACTACGGCTCACCGCCACCAGCAGCGCGACCGACACGGCATGGATCCTGCTCCTGCAAGACGTCGGCCCGGACGGCAAGGCCGCCGACATCACCCAGGGCTGGCTGCGCGCCGGCATGCGCCACGTCGATGAGGACGCGAGTGAGACGGGCAGGCCCGTCCTCCCGATGAAGGCGCGGATCCCCGTCCCTCCGGGCGAGCCGGTCGACTACCGCATCCCGCTGGTCGCCAACGCCCGCCGGTTCCACCGCGGGCACCGTATCCGGCTGGTCCTCACCAGCGACGACACCCGCGATGACTTCCAGCCCATGCTGCTGTTCAGCCACGCCCCCGTCGGGATCGCGGGCGTCAACACGGTGCACTCCAGTTCACGCCTGCTCCTTCCGATTTTGGACGGCGAATGAGCGGGTTGCCCTCCGGCCGCAACGCCCCGGGAGTCCGTTCGTCTCGATCCCGGTGATCCCCCGGCCGGAACCGGGGTGCCCCCGCATACACCTCTTCGCCCGCAACGATCCCGCCCAGCCAAGACCGTGCCTACCCCCTGATGGAGTGCCCTGATGACCGCCACATCCACCCGCCCAGCCACCCCGAGCCTCCGCCGCCACGCATACGCGGTCGGCGGCGCCGTCCTGGCCACAGCCCTGCTGTGGACCGCAGCCCGCAGCCTGGGCGTCGAACTTCGCGTCGATGCCCGCAACGGACGACCGCCCCAGGTCGTCGGCCTGCCCCTCGTCGCCGGCAGCACGCTCGTCGTCTCCCTGCTCGCCTCAGCGACGCGAAAGTGGCTGGACCGGTTGACCGACCGGGCCTCGACCGTCTGGACCCGACTGGCCGTCACCGTGTTGCTCGTGTCGCTCGCGCCCATGACGTACGTCCAGGCATCCGGCAGTGCAAAGGCCACGCTCGCGTTGATGCACCTGGCCGTCGCCGCCGTACTCGTTCCGCTCCTGGCCCGCGCAAACGGCGATCGGCCCGGAAAGCAGCAGCACGCCAGAAACAACCAATCGATCCGTTGACAGTTCGGAGCGTGATCCGGCCGCCGGCCCGGAACGTCGAAGGAGCCACGCACATGCCCAGCCCCAACGCCAACCTCACCGCGATCCTGGTGGACTCCGCGGCGCGTCACCCCGACCGCCCCGCTGTCCGACTCGACAGTGCCACCCTGAGGTACGCCGAACTCGACGAAGCGAGTGCGCGAGCCGCGTCCCTCCTGCGCAGCGCCGGGGTGCACGCGGGCGACCGGGTCGGCCTGATGCTGCCGAACCTGCCCGCGTTCGCCGTCCTGTACTACGGCATCCTGCGCGCAGGGGCCGTCGTGGTGCCGATGAATCCGCTGCTGAAGGCGCGCGAGGTGGAGTATCACCTGCGCGACTCCGCGGCCTCACTTCTGTTCGCACCGCACGAGGTCGACGGCGCGCTCCGGGGCGCCGAGTCCGCCGGAACGCCGCACTTCGCGGTGCCGGCGGACGGGTTCGGTGGGCTCCTGGCGAGCCACGACCCGGAGTGGGACGTGGCCTCCCGAAAGCCGTCCGACACGGCAGTGATCCTCTACACATCAGGTACGACGGGCCGGCCCAAGGGTGCCGAGCTCACCCACGACAACCTGGCGCGCAATACCGAGGTCACCCGCACCACGCTGTTGCACCTCACCGAGACCGACGTGGTCTTCGGCGGTCTGCCGCTCTTCCACGCCTTCGGGCAGGTCGTCGGACTCAACTGCGCCGTCGCCGCCGGAGCCTGCCTGACCCTGCTGCCCCGCTTCGACGCCGCCAAGGCCCTGAAGATCATCGAACGGGACCGGGTCACCGCGTTCATCGGTGTGCCAACCATGTACGGCGCCCTGCTTGCCGCGGCAGGTCACGCGGACACCGCCTCGCTGCGGGTGTGCGTCTCCGGCGGAGCCGCCCTGCCGGTAGAGATCCTGCACGCCTTCGAGGCGGCCTTCGGCTGCGCCGTCCTCGAGGGCTACGGACTGTCCGAGACCTCCCCGGTCGCCTGCTTCAACCATCCCGGCCGCCCCCGCCGTCCAGGCACCATCGGCACCCCGATTCTCGGTGTCGAGATGCGGGTGCTCGACCCGGACGGCAGTGAGGTGGCGGACGGCACCGCCGGAGAGATCGCCGTCCGCGGGCACAACGTCATGAAGGGTTACTGGCGCAGGCCCGAGGCCACCGCCGAGGCCATCCCGGACGGCTGGCTGCGCACCGGCGACATCGGCATCCGCGACCCCGACGGCTGCTTCCGGATTGTGGACCGCAAGAAGGACCTCATCATCCGCGGCGGTCTCAACGTCTACCCGCGGGAGATCGAGGAGGTCCTGTACGAGCATCCGGCCGTGGCCGAGGCCGCCGTCCTTGGCGTACCGCACCCCACCCACGGGGAGGAGGTCGCCGCCGTGGTCACCCTCAAACCCGGCAGCGACGCGGGAGCGGATGCACTCCGCGAGTTCGTCAAGTTCCGTGTCGCCGCCTACAAGTACCCTCGCATGGTCCGGATCGTCGACGCCCTGCCCAAAAGTGCCACCGGCAAGATCCTCAAGCGCGAGATCACGCTTTCGCCGAACTGACGGGACAACAGGCCCGGCTCTGTGCACGTTCTCCGTGCTCGTCCCAGCGGTGGCGCCAGCTCCTGGCATCGGGCCCTGGCCGGAGAGGGGGTATCGCACTGGCGGCAGATCCAGCAGAGGAGAGGCTGTCCTGTCTCAGTGAACGTTGACTCACCGACGGTTGACCGGTCAGGCCCCTCTGTTCGCGTGGCGCCATCCGAGTGAGCCGACGTGGGTGAACGACAGATGAAAGGGACCGCAAGGGAAAGGATGGACGGCGGACGGCACCAGACTGTCGCGGGCCCAGGGAGATGTGATGAGCGGACGATCCGGCCTGTTTTGGGATGCGGTGGACGGGCGCTCGCCGTTGCCGCGTGCGGCGGCCACCCTGGGGTTGGAATTCATCGACGCGGACGTCGACAACGGTACGATTCGTCTGGCGTTCAACGCGACCGAGGACTTCACCAATCCGACGGGTAACGTGCTGGGGGCCTTTCTCGCCGCGATGCTCTACGACACGGTCGGCCCTGCTCTTCTCGCCACACTCCAGCCCGACCAGTTTCAGTCCACCATGGAGCTCAAGGTGTCTTTCCTCCGCCCGGTCCGCCCCGGGCGGCTCCTCGGGAACGGCCGCGTGGTGCATCGGGTGGGCGATATCGCCCACCTGGAAGCGTCGCTGTCCGACTCGGACGACATGGTGATCGCAACCGCCAGCGCCACGGCTCGCGTTATCCCTCTCAGCGGCGCGGGAACCGCGGCGTGACACCGCTCAACCTTCCCTATTTCTTCTACGGGACAGACGCGGCGTCCGGTGCCTAGCGGATGCAGGTAGCGCCACCACTGCTGCCCGTTCCAGGGGCCTTGCGCTTGCGGCTCTGTCGGGGCACTTGATGGCCGTCGGGGCCTGGCCGCGCGAATAGGCGTGACGGGTGGGTCGGTTGGCGAGAAGCGGGTCGGGCGTGGTGGACTTCGGGTCTGGCGGACGCAGAGAGAAGTGGTGGGGCAGGGCATGGCCGAGCAGGGCATGGACCACGGGTATCTGCTCGACAACCAGCAGTCGGAGGCGGGCATCCGATTCGGCGCGCTGGCCGAGCTGTTCGATCCGGTGACGTTCCGGCACATCGACCGGATCGGCATCACCAAGGGCATGCGGTGCTGGGAGGTCGGGGCCGGCGGCCCCTCCGTTCCTGCGGGCCTTGCCGAGCGTGTCGGAGCCGCGGGGCAGGTGGTCTGCACCGACATTGATGTGTCCTGGGCCCGGGACGCCGCCTCCGATGTCGTCGAAGTCCTGCGCCACGACGTTGCGGCCGATCCTCCGCCGCCGGGTGGTTTCGACCTGGTGCACGCCCGGCTGGTCCTGGTGCATGTCGTCGACCGCGCCGGGGCGCTGCGCCGCATGGTCCAGGCGCTGCGACCCGGTGGTGTGCTGCTCCTGGAGGATGCCGATCCAGGGCTGCAGCCTTTGCTGTGCCCGGACGAGTCGGGCCCCGAGCAGCGGCTGGCCAACCGTCTCCGGTCCGGGTTCCGTGAACTCATGGCGGCACGCGGTGCCGATCTCTCGTACGGCCGGACACTGCCCCGGGTGCTGCGCGAAGCCGGCCTGCGCGATGTACAGGCGGATGCCTACTTCCCGATCACCTCGCCGGCTTGCACCGTTCTTGAGGCAGCGACCGTCCGGCAGATCCGTGGCCGACTCGTGGCGGCGGGGATCGCGACCGACGAGGATATCGACCGCCACTTGTCGAACGTCGCCACCGGACAACTCGATCTGGCGACGGCCCCGATGGTCTCCGCCTGGGGTCGCCGCACGTAATGGGTGCCGTAGGGCACGAACCAGAACCGGCTCCCTGATCCGGCCTGATCCCAACGAAGCCAGTCCCGGGCCGCCGGCGCGTACGCACGCCACGAGTTCGGCGACGTCGCGCTGTTCGACGGCAGCGTACGCAGCCACGGCGCCGGCTGTAACCGGGCTTCGGCATGCGCCCGGCGCCTTTGATCGTCACGGCGGGAGCGCTCGTTCAGCCGGGCAGCGCCGATGCCGGGCCCGGCTGAGGGCCGTCACCGTCGTAGGCGGCCAGCGCGGCCTGACGGCATTCCAGCAGCTCGCGCAGGTCTTCGGGGGTCAGGTGCTCGTGCGCCAGCTTGACGCTTGCCTTGCCCTCCACGTCCGCCCACGACTGCCGGGCGCGTTTGTTGGCCACGCGTCTGGCATCGCTCCGCAGGAAGCCGGCCCCGGCCGCGAACCCGGCAGAGACCAGGGCGAGCAGCGCCGCGGGGACGCGTGCGTCCGCCGTGGCCAGTCCGGCGGCGCCGGCCACGCCCGCGAGCAGAGCCGCGGGGAAACCCAGCACGATGTGGGCCCTGTTCCAGAATTCGGCCCTTCGATGGGCCAGTGCCTTCTGTTGCGCCGCTTCGTCGTGCAGCCGCTCGATCTCGGCGCGCAGGCGACGCGAGGGCTCGTCCGGGGCGAGTCGCGTGGATCCGTCGGCAGGAGTGACCATGCCTGCAATTCCAACACGGTTGCACTTGGGGGACTTGGTTCGGTAGTGACAGGCTTGCCAGGCGCGAATGGTGGGCTCTCGCCAGAACCGACCACCCCCGAACGCGGTCACCTCAGCTGTGCCGCAGCGCGAACCACAGCTCTATCCGTACGTTAATCCAGCACTACTCGACGCCTGACCGCGCACGCCCGTGGAAGCGGCCCGGCCGAGGCGGACGGTAACCCGGCCGTCCGCGGGGCCGTCCGCTGTTCACGTATGCCACCGTCACATGAAGGTGGCCGACGTCACTTCAGGGCCGGGAAATTGAGAGGCGGACTTTGGACCCGGATCGCCCGGTTGCGGGCCCGGTTGCTGCCCGTTCACCCCCGGAAATAGATCACTTACCGCGCCTACTGTGGACATCTCGCCACCTTGTGCTGCCTGTTTGCCTCAGAGCCAGTTGTCTTTGTCGCCCGAAGTGAAATGACAGCACGGAGAAGGTCACGAGATTGCTTGACATTAATGCGGCGGGGTCGATGCAATGGGCCAGCCGAGGCTGACCGGGCGAAAGTGACCGCCATTCAATTCCCGTGCCGGCGTGAGATTTGGCCCGCGAGGCAAATTCGTGAACACATGCTGAGGAGGGGCAGATGGCTCAGAGTGGGCGTCGGGCATCCAGGGAGGCGCCGCCGGGGGGAGGGGCGGCTGCCGCCGAACCGGCTCCGGCGCAGCCAATGTCGAACGCCGCCCTTTCAGCGACATCTGCCACAGCGCCCCCGACGGCCGGCCCCGAGACCGAAGCCGCTCTCGCCGCAACAGGTGCGGCCTTATCGGTTCCCGATGGGGAGTCGAGCCCCGCTCGTGCCGCCGAGCCCGATGGCGGTGGTGAAGTCGCCGCTGCGGGCGGTGTGAGCCCGCCCACCGTGACGGGCCCCGAGTCCCCTGGCGGCGGCCTGCGGAAGCCTATGCTCGCGGGAGCCGCGATAGCAGGAGCGGTGCTGGTGGCTGACCCCTTGCTGCTTGTGGCGGGAAAGTCCGACCCGGCCTCGCATGGTTCGGCCGTTGTGGCGGCCGCCGATGCTGCACTGCTCAAGGACGGTACGGAGGCGCAGGATCCCGGTGAGTTCGTACCGGCCCCTCCGGCGCCCAAGCCGAGCCCGGCGGCGCCGCCTGCGAAACCCCGTGCAGGTGCGCCGATGTCAGGGTCACACGGGAGTACCTCCCGGCTCGGAGCCGGATCGGGTCACCCGGTCGCAAGACGGTGCAGGAGAAGCGGCCTCTGCGTAAAACGGAGACTTCGAAGAAACAGGTGAGCGTCCCGGAGGCCATGGGCACCGGGCCGAACACCTTGCCGCGGCAGCCGTTTCGGCCACGGGGCACGCCGGGCGGGCCGCTGGGGCACGCGTCACCGAAAGGGCGGCGTTCCGCGCTGATTGCGTCGCGGTCGGCTCCACAGCGGCTAATTCTCCCACCCCCGGCGGTGCTTCGCTGGATGCCCGACTCTCGCTGCGAGCCAACCGTTTCTCCTTGTCTGCGTGTTCACGCATTTCCGCGCGAACGGATCGCGCGCCGGTTACATGCGCTGAATGGCGGTCAGTTTTTCCTGTCGGCCGTGGCAGGCCCATTGCACCTATCGCGCCGCATTGGTGTCAAGCAACTCCATTGGCATTCTCCGCCCTGTCGTTTCACTTCGGGCGAGAAAGCAACTGACTATGGGGCCAAACAGGCACTGTGAGGGGATGAAAAGTCCGCGTAAACGCCAATAAGTGATCTATTTCCGGGGGTGAACGGGCAGGAACCGGAGGCAGTACCAAGCGATCCGGTCGTAGGTCTACGAGGTCACGCCACCGCTTGTCCCAGCGTCCCCCTGATCTTGGTCGGCGCCGTTCATCGCCGGGAGGGCCCGTGAGATCCTGCGGCGGTGCTCTTGAGCGACCATGCAAACCGTGTCGACCTTCGCCCGCTGCGCTATCAGTTCGCCACGGCCCAAGGCAACCGTTACGACGACAACTGGCTGATCATCGGTGGCACGGTGTCGACCGCCGAGGGCAGTTGGTCCTTTACCGATCCATCTCTGCTGGCCCACGAAGCCCGCCAGGTCGCCGCTTGGTTGCGCGCGGTGGCCCCAGGGACAGTGTCTGTGACCCACCCTGATGACGAAGGCTATTTGTCCCCCGACACGTGGTTCAACGAGCCGGTCCTGGCCTTCAGCCTCGCCGACCGAAGCGAGGCTGGGGCAGTGGTTCGCCTTCACCTGTCCCTGGAAGCGACACCCCCATGGCAGCAGGGTGATGACAGGGCAGACATCTACCAGTACTTCGTGGAGGTCCGGACGGATACAGCTGCACTGCTTCACGCAGCTGACCAGTGGGATCTTGCTCTGGCTTCCTTCCCAACCCGCTGATCAACGTCGGTCCCAACGGGAGGCGGTCCACCGGGCCCAACACAGGCTCCGAGGCTTGACTTCTCCATTGGGAAGCCGTTTTGCCGGCCACCTGCCCGTGACGGGTACGGAAATTGCAGGACCGGCCGTGCACTGGAGGGAGGCCCTCATCGGGCCAAGCGGCGGGGAGTATTCAGGTTCTGCGTAGAACGCGACCGTCCGGGCGGATGATCGTGTCCCGGAGGGCCAGCTGGTTGCCGACGCTGAGGGAGCGAAGGTCTAGTGTGCCGTTTACCGTGCACCCGTTCACCGTGAACTCCTGGGTGATGTGGGCGCTCTGAGCACGCAGACCGGGGAGCCGACACTCGCTGAGCTCAAGGACCTCGAATCGCCCGCCCTCCAGGAGCGGTACTTCATCGAGGTGGCGCCGTTGCAGACGGACGGTTGAACTGGCGGGTCATCGTCCTCCGCCATTGGTGCCCCCTCCGCCGTGGCGATGCCCATTGAGCACCTCCCTGTTGCCCAAGACGGGAGCTGATCATCCGTGATCAAGACGATCAAGCATCAGAAGTACGGGGGAATCTCATTTCCCTTACTCAAGCCCGCGTCGTCCTCCGGCCGTAGTCATCACGGAAGCGCGGTCACAACCAGGTTGACAAGGCAGGGGACGAGCCACCGGGTTGTTGGTGATGGCGCGGGGGTCGTGTCGCCCTCATAGAGGTCGACGTCACGGCCGTCGTCCACGTGATGCGCGGCAGATTAGCAGCGGTGACCCCCTTTCCATGCGATGTCCTTCATTGTCCCCATGGGCATCCTTTTCATCGGACAAGCTGGCCGTAGGAGCGCGACCGGTCCGCTGGGTATGGCGGGGGACGGGAGCGGGGATCACCGCGCGCGCCGGAAGAAAGGCTGCCGACGTTCGATGACCGACCGAAAAGAGCTGGTGCCGCAGACCGGGGCCCGCGTAGTCGCCAAGCAGGTCACCCGCGGTATCGGCTGCTTTGGCGTGCTGACCACCCTCGGCGCGGCCTTCAGCGTCGACCTCTTCATCGAAGGCATGGCCGGCGCTCTGCAGTTCTTCGTCCTACTTGTCTTCGTCGCAGGGGCAGCCAGAATGATCTGGCTCTGGCGCTACCGACCGAAGCTGAGGATCAAGGACCTCGGTGAGACCACCGACGAACTTGTCCGGTCGGGCGTGAGGTACTGCCTCATTCTGCGCGCGTTCGGTTCCGACGGGTACATCCTCGTCCGGAGCAGCAGAAAGCGGCGGTCCGTGTCGCTCGCCGGGATGAAGGTCATGTCGACCATGGAACAGATCGTCAACCGTGCCTGGTTCGACACGTCGGCCTGCGAGACGTACGCCGTGGTGGCCCCCCATCTCTTCCTGGCTCCCGGCGGTCCCGTCTACATGAAGGCCAATGACAATTGGATGCAGCCGGTGGAGAAGCTTATCGAGCAGGCCCATTCCGTCGTCCTGATCATCCCGCCCCGCCAGGAGATCCGGGCTTCCTCCTGGTGGGAGATCCGGAAGGTCGTGGAGACGCAGCGGCTTGAACGCCTCACTGTGGTCATTCCGCCGTACGACCAGAAACGGGGCGGCTATCCGAAGGCGCGGCGGGAACTCTGCAAGATCATGACGGTTCTGGAGGACCCGCTGTGCTTGGCTGGCCTTCCCGACGGGTCGGATCCACACATCAGTGAGGACCGTGTCGCCTTCTACGACGAAAAGTTGCCTCCGAGGATGCTCGGTGTACATTTTTTCAGGAACGAGCAGCCCTCCTACGAACCCTCCGACGAGGGACCTGTCCGCCCTCATTTCAGCTACGTGGCAACAGTGGAGAAGACCTTCCTGCTACGCAGACGGCGGAAGGTCACCGAATTCTCCTACCGGGAACTGCTGCTGAGCGCGTTCGAGTCGGACGGGCGGGAGGGACGCTGATCCCGCGGTGCTACGTGAACTCGCGCTCTGAGATGAACAAGGCGTTCGGCCCCGAGACACGGTACGTCACCACGACTCTCAAGCTCTGAGCGCGCGCAACGCTGACGCGGGGTGAAGGCCCCCGGAGCTCCGCGAGGAGCACCGGAGGCCCCTGCCGTGTTCCCAGGGCGGCCTGAGCCTGGAACCCTTGAACCACTGGGACCACGAGGGGAGTTCCGCTGTGGCGCGAACGGGTCGGTGGGCAGTGGCTGTGATGGCATCGGTCGTGGCCTTCGGAGTCGGTCTGTGGCTGGCCGGATCGGTGTTCTCCGGCTGGCTGCCGCGTGGGGAGGCTGAACGCTGGGCGGTCGCCACCGCGTTCGCGACGGTCGCCGCAGGCGCGGCCGGCGCGCCGCTCGGCTGGTGGGCCGGGCGCGAGACGCGGGGCGGCGGCCGGGTGGTCCAGCGGGCGACGGCGACGGAGGCCTCACGGACCACACAGATCGGCGGCAGCCGAGGTGGTACGGACTCCGCGCCCTCTGTTGATGTGGAGCAGCAGGCCGAATCGTCCGGCACTGCGCGCATTACGCAGATCGGCGGCGATCAGCACACCGGCGGGCGGTAGCCGGATGGCGGGGGAGAAGCGGCGTAACCACCGCGCAGAGCAGCACGCGCGCGCCCAGGGAGCGGGACGCGTGGAGCAGTTCGCCGGCGACCAGTACAACATCATCGCCACGGGTACCGGCCCCGTACCGCAGGCAACGGCCGCGCTTCCGGCCCCACCGGCCCACCTCGTCGGCCGCACGTCCGAGGCCGAACAGCTGCTGGAACTCCTCGATCCCGAAGGGCAGGGCCCCTCGGCCGTCGTGGTCTCCGCCGTCTCCGGACTCGGGGGGATCGGCAAGACCGCACTGGCGCTGCATGTCGCCCACGAGGCGGCGGTCGTACGCAACTGGTACCCCGGCGGCGTGCTGTTCGTGAATCTGCGCGGTTACGACCCCGAGGGCCAGGTCACGGGCGGGCAGGCACTTGCCGCGCTGCTGCGGGCACTCGGCGTGCGGGACGAGGACCTGCCGTCCACGACCGACGAACAGGCGGCCGTCTACCGCTCCGAGCTGGCCCGCATGGCCGACCACGGCCGACGCGTGCTGCTCGTGGCGGACAACGCCTCAACGGCCGCGCAGGTGAGCCCCCTGATCCCCGCGCGTCGCGAACACCGGTTGGTGGTGACCTCCCGGGACATCCTCGCGGCCCTCCCCGCGCGCCAGCTCGGCCTCTACGAACTGGCGCCCGGCCCGGCCCGCGAACTCATCAGCGACAGCCTCACCCGCGCGCGTCCCGACGACATCCGTCCTTCGCGCGAGCGTGAGGCACTGGACGAGGTCGTGCGCCACTGCGGCAGACTCCCGCTCGCCCTGGAGATCGCCGCGGCCCGCCTCACCGGCGACCCGGGCCTTTCCCTCGCCGCTTTCGCCGCCGAACTGGCGAACACCCGAGGCCGCCTGGAGCACCTGCGCTACGACGACGGCGGCCACTCCCTCGCCGTACGGGCCGCGTTCGAGGGCTCGTACCGTCGCTTGGACCCCGAACAGGCCCTGCTCTTCCGCCTGTTGTCCCTCAACCCCGGCCCGGACCTGGCCACGGAAGCGGCGGAAGCCCTGATCGGCCGCCCGGCCCGGGGCCTGCTGGCTGACCTCGCCCGCACGGCGTTGCTGAGCGAGCAGCCGGTGGGCGAAGGGCGGTGGCGGATGCACGACCTGATCCGTCTGTACGCGGCGGAACTGGCGGAAGGGGACGACGCGGGTGCCCGGGCGGAGGCGGCGGACCGGCTGCTGGAGCACTACTCCACGACGTTCGAAGCCGCGACCGCGCTCCTGGCGGACCTGCCGGAGGAGCATAGCCGTCAGCGGTTCGGCAGCCGCAGTGAAGCGCTCGGCTGGCTCAAGGACGAGCGCGCGAACCTCACCGCTGCCGCCCAGACCTTCTCCGGGAGCCATCCGGATGTCGTGGTACGCATCGCTTTCGACCTCGTGTATCGCCTCTTCCAGTGGCGCTATTTCGACGACGGAACCGCTGTGGCTGAGGCGGCGCTGGCAGTGGTCGACGGTCACGGAACGGTGAGCGACACGGGTGGGCTCCACACCATCCTCGGCATGGCGCTGTTCGGGGCCGGGCGGCGGGCGGAGGCTGTCGCCGCGACAAAGGAGTCCATCAGGATCTACCGGGAACTCGCCCGGGACCAGCCTGACATCGAACCCCTGGTGGGACGTTCCCTTGCGAACCTCGCCATCCAGGAGCGCGATCCGGAAAGGCGCCGGGAGGCCGCCGAGGAGGCCGTGACCATCGGACGCCGATGGGCACGCGGGGACGAGCCCGCACTTCACGATGTGGAACTCGCGGGAGCACTGCACAACCTCAGCGTTGCGCTCGCGGACCTGGGCCGGCACTCGGAGGCCGTCGCCCCCGCGCAGGAAGCCGTGGAGATCCGCAGACGCCAGGCACAGGCGGCCCCGGGGACCTTCCAGAGGTACTTCGCCGACCTGTTGATCCATCTCAGTGCGAAGCTGTTGGAGGCGGACCGACCGGAAGACGCCGTGCTGCGGGCCGCTGAGGGCGTGGACGTCTTCAGGCAACTGGCCGCAGAGGATCTCAGGGCGCACGAGCACGCGCTGTGCGACGCGCTGAGCAGGCTTGGTCTCGCGCTCGCCGCGGTGGGGCGACGGGAGGAAGCGTGCGAACTCCACGCGGACGCTGTTGCGGTCGCTGCGCATCTGGGCGAGAACGCCGAGGAAGCGCTGGTGCTGACAGAACTCGCCGACGTCCTGGCGCGTAGTGCTGCGGGACACGGAATGTGGCGGCGCATCAGAAGGCGACGGAGCCCGGGCGGTTCGTAGGCCGTCCACACCGTCGTGCCGGGTCATGGCACCGGGGGCCGTCCTGGATGGTACGTCGTAGGGTTCAACTGCTCGCTTTGGTCCTTGGCGACTGGATAGCGGGTGTTGTCGCAGTGGCCCTGGCCCGGAACCACTGTTTCGAAGGGATATCACGCCTGGGTGGTCAGCCATGTCTGGTACTTCTTGAGGATCAACGAGCGGCGCCGACCTGACCAACAACAGCCTTGACACGCACGCACCCGAAGAGCACAACGAAGGATTCTGTGAACAAGACCGATCTGATGGCGATGGTGCCCTCGATCGCGGCCGCCATGGCCGCCGCCGACGTGAGCCCCGGCATGCAGTTGTCCCAGACCCTGTACCGGGCCGCACTCGTCTCCAGCTGGGACATTCCCGCCGGTGCCTCGGTCCTGGAAGTCGGCTGTGGGCAGGGTGACATGACGGCCGTTCTCGCCGAGGCCGTCGGCCCGCAGGGCCGGGTGGTCGCTGTCGACATAGCGGATCCGGCGTACGGCGCCCCGGTCACCCTGGGGCAGTCGGCGGAGCACCTCAAGGCGACGCCGCTGGGCTCCCGCATCGAATTCCGCTTCGGCCTGGACCTCCTCGACGAGGCCGTCACCTTCCCCGACAGCGGGTTCGACTACGCCGTCCTGGCACACTGCTCCTGGTACTTCGCCTCCCTGGACCAGCTACGGGAGACCCTCGCCCGGGTCCGTCGCTGGGCACGGAACCTGTGCTTCACCGAGTGGGACCTCACACCCCGCTCAGCTGACCAGCTGCCCCACCTGCTGGCCGTCCTGATCCAGGGCCAGATCGAGGCGAGCGGATCGCGGGGCGGAGGCAATGTGCGCACGCCGTTCTCGCACGAAAGCCTGCTTCGGGTTCTCCCAGTGACAGGCTGGGACCCCGCCCCCGGGACGGCCGTGGACACAACCGCCCTACAGGACGGCGACTGGGAGGTGGAAGCCTGCGTGACACTGCTCGACAACGTCGACCGGATGTCTGAGCTGCCGCAGACAGTACGGGACCTGGTACTGAGCCAGGCGGATGTGCTCCGGTCCCTGGCGAAGGACCGCGGCAACACGCCGCTGCCGGCCTACTCGCTGACCGCCCGCTGAGCGGACCGGGACACCGGTCCGGGCCGCGACCGCCCGACCGGCGCGAACGGAAATCGGGCCCGGATCCGGCCGCCCGGCCGGATCCGGACCTCGCAGCTGGACCAGATCCGCGCATCGGCTACGGGGCGAGGCGGCTCACCGGCCCGCAGGTCTGGGGCGAGTACTCAGACCACGACGCCGGGATCGCAGGCCGCAGGGCCCATCGGATCGCGCCATGGCCGAGCCGGATAATGAGACCCGAGGTGGCGGGTGATGCTTGGTGCGAATGTTGCGGATGCGGCTCTTGGTTGGGCTGGTCCGGGGGCTCAGCAGGGTTGGCAGTGTGTGGATTGAGGGGGCGGGGGCGTGGAGTCGCTGGACAGGTCGGATCCGGGGTTTTTTGGGGGCTATCCGCTACTGGCCCGGCTCGGTGAGGGTGGTATGGGGCGGGTGTATCTGTCCCGGACTGTGGCGGGGCGTCCGCTGGCGTTGAAGACCGTGCGTGCCGAGTTCGGGCATGAGCCGGGGTTCGAGGAACGGTTCGCGCGTGAAATCCGTAACAGCGACCGGGTGCGCTCCCGTTGGACCACTGCGGTGGTGGACTACAGCCCCGTGGGGCAGCGGCCGCAGTGGCTCGCTACGGAGTACGTGGCCGCGCCTTCCTTGGCTGAGTGGGTGCAGCGGTACGGCCGACTGCCCGAGCGGTCTGTACTGGCTCTGGCGGCCGAGATGTGCGGGGCGCTGGGGGCGGTGCATGGGGCGGGACTTGCACACCGGGATGTCAAACCGTCCAATGTGCTGTTGGGCCGCCGTAGCCCCTTGCTCATCGACTTCGGGATCGCGCGCGCCACGGAGGACTCGCGCCACACGCGGACCGGCGGCGTGATCGGTTCTCCCGGTTATCTGGCGCCGGAGCAGGCGAGTGCCGGGGGTTCGGGTGCACCGGCTGATGTCTTCTCCCTGGCTGCTGTGCTGGTGTACGCGGCGACCGGAACGGGCCCCTTCTCCCGCCGGGACGAGGAGGTCTCGGCCGCGGTCTTGCTGTACCGCATCGTGCACGAGGAGCCAAACCTCGACGGGGTTCCGGCGCCCCTGGTTTCGCTGCTGCGGTCCTGTCTGGCCAAGAACCCGCAGAAGCGGCCTACGGTCGGCGCCGTCGGCGCGCTGCTGGAACGCCTGGGCGGCCGCACCGGTACCTGGCCGCAGCTGCTGCCCGAGGCGCTGGAGAGAGATATCGCGGTGCGGGAGGAGGAAGCGCATGCGCTGGTCTCCGCAGCACCGCAACCGCCGGCTGTGGCATCTGGGCCAGGTGAGGCTCCGGATGGCCCGGCCTCCGACGGAGTAAGGGATGCCGACCAGCTCGCTACCCGTTTCCTGCGACGGCGGTTGTCCGGCCGTACCGCATGGATGGTCGCAGGGGCCATCGCCGCCTCCCTGATCGCGACGGCAGCCACGCTCGTTCTGCAGCATCTGCCGGGCAAAGATGCATCCGGTGCGACGCCTTCGCCGTCTACCACCGTCGCTTCTCTGCCCGCATCCTGGGCGGGTACATGGGTCGGCACCGGCCCGGGCACCCCCTCGGCCGACGGCGTCACCCAGGCCCGGACCAACGATTTCAATGTCACCCTGACCCTCCACCCGGGACGGCAGGGTGAACTGGCGGGCAAGCAGGTCAGCCACCTGACCGAAGTGGGCACCGGCCGTGAGCTGGGCTGCACCGAGGCTCTGCAACTGCGGGAGGTGCGCAGGACATCCATGGTCTTTGAGGCGGTCACCAGCCATCCCACCGACCAATCGACCGCCGTCTCCTGCCCGGAGGGCAATATCTACGTCGTCACGATGACCGGACGCGACACCTTGGGCCTGGGCGACGAAGGGGCGCAGTCCGCCGGAGCGCCGTCCACCCTCACCCGGCGCTGACGGGGACGGCCGTCGGCCGGTGGAACCGCTGTGTACCGTCGATCGACATGGACGTGCACGGCGTCCAGTCCGGGACTCGTCCTTGAACGCCCTGGTCCTGTGGAACTCCCGGTGTCTGGACGCGGCTGTCGCCCAGCCACGACCTCAAGGACGATGACGTGGCCCGGCTGTCCCCGCTGACGGACCGGAACATCAACTTCCTGGGCCGCTACCAGTTCAACATAACTGCCGGCGGCCCCGGCAGGGGCCAATGTCCGGGGCTGGAGGACTTCACCTCAATCGAGTCGCCGTCCCCACACGCACCGGCACTGAGCGCGGTACCGGCGACGAGCCCCCTTATCCTGACCGGCGGCTCCGGAGACTGGACCGTGGAAGACAACGGGCGGCCTGTCCCGACCCTGACACGCCGGCTGCCCGCCCGGCGCGAGCAGGCTGGTGAGCACGGGGCTACCGCTCCGGGGTCGGTTCTCGGCGGCGTGTGGCGTTGAGGCTGCCGAGCAGGGAGAGCGCCTGGGAGCTGGGGCTTCCTGGTTCGGCGTGGTAGATCACGACCTGCTGACCAGGTGCACCGCGTACGTCGAAGGACTGGTAGGTGAGTGACAGGGTTCCGACCTCGGGGTGGATGAGTTCTTTGGCGGCGTGGGTTTTTCCGTAGACGGTGTGCGAGGACCAGAGCGTGGCGAATTCCTCGCTCGATTCGGTGAGGACGCTCACCAGTTCGTGCAGGCGTGGATAGTGCGGTTCACAGCCGGTGGCCTGGCGCAGGCTGGAGACGACCGCCTCGGCCGCACGGTGCCACTGCGCGTAGAAGCTGCGGCCTGCGGGGTCGAGGAAGGTCATGCGGGCCAGGTTTTCCGCTTTCCCGAACGGAGAGAAGAGCGCGTCGGCCAGGCTGTTGGCTGCCAGGAGGTCCAGCGCTGGGTTGAGGACGAATGCCGGGGTGTTCGTGTACCCGTCCAGCAATTGACTCAGCATCGGGCTGACCGTCTCTCTCGGCTGTGTCCGGTGAGAGTCCGGCAGGGTGTCCGCCAGCCGGTACAGATGGTCACGTGCCTCGCGGTCCATGCGCAGGGCGCCGCTGATCGCGTCGAGGATCTGTGGCGAAGGGCTGTGCTCGCGGCCCTGTTCCAGACGGGCGTAGTAGTCGGTGTTCATGCCGGCCAGGACGGCGACCTCCTCCCGCCGCAGCCCCGCCACCCGGCGCCGGCCGTAGGAGGCCAGCCCGACGTCGCCGGGCCGCAGCCGTGCACGGTGTGCCCGAAGAAAGTCCCCGAGATCGTTGCTGGTCACCTCTTCAGGTTAGACCGATACCCGGCTGCGTACCTGGGTGTGCCGTACCCCGGCACAGCCTGTCCTGGCTGGTCCTTCCTCCGCCGTCCAGACTCCGGACAGCGAGCTGGACGGAAGTACGGAAAGGAACGCGGTGAGTGAAGAGTCGAGCCCTGTGGAAGGGGCCGGTGAGAGGGCGGATGTGGTCGGCGTGTGGGTGACGGCGGACGGGCACATCCGGCAAGAGCTGCGTGCCGACGGCCGTTATGACGAGGCTCGCGGGACGCGTCGCAGTGCCTACAGCGGCCGTTACACGCTGACGGGCAGTCATCTCGACTATGTCGACGACACCGGGTTCACCGCCACGGGCGACATCCGTGACGGTGTGCTCCACCACGAACACCTCGTTCTCCACAAGGAGGAACAAGCATGACGCAGACCACCAAGACCGTGGCCATTACCGGTGCGAGCAGCGGCATCGGTGAGGCGACCGCACGCCGTCTGGCGGCGGACGGGCACCGGGTCCTTCTCGGCGCGCGCCGTACCGGCCGGCTGGAGCGGCTGGTTGAAGAGATCACCAAGGAGGGCGGCACCGCCGCCTTCCGAAAGCTGGATGTCACCGACGCGGCAGACACGCGCGCGTTCATCGACGCGGCGCTTTGCGAGTACGGCCGGATCGACGCCCTCGTGAACAACGCGGGTCTGATGCCCCTCTCCCCGCTGGAAGCGCTCAAGACCGATGAGTGGGACCGCATGATCGACGTGAACGTCCGGGGAATCCTGCACGGTATCGCCGCCGCCCTGCCCGCGATGCGCGCACAGGGCGGCGGGCACTTCGTGAACATCGGCTCCGTCGGCGGGTACGAGGTCTCTCCCACCGCCGCCGTCTACTGCGCCACCAAGTTCGCCGTCCGCGCGATCTCCGAAGGACTGCGCCAGGAGTCCGCCGGAGACATCCGGGTCACCCTCGTCTCCCCGGGCGTGACCGAGTCCGAACTCGCCGACAGCATCTCCGACCTGGAAGCCAGGGAGGCGATGAAGACCTACCGCGCCGTAGCACTGCCCGCCTCGGCCATCGCGGAGGCCATCGCCTACGCCATTTCCCAGCCTTCGCAGGTCGATGTGAACGAAATCGTCATCCGGCCCGCCGCGAGCGCCCAGTGACCCAGATCGGAAGCAAAGGAGCTGATGCGCAACCCACTGTCGCCGACTACGACAGCCTGGTCCGAAGACTTCGGGACCTGGAGGACAAGGAAGCTCTGCGCGCCCTCATGATCCGCGGGTGGAGGGCGCTGGACCGCAAGGACTGGCAGACCTGGATCGCCTGCTGGGCTGAGGAAGCGGTGCTGGAGTTCGGGCCATGGGAGAAAACCCACGGGAAGGAGGCGGTCCGGGCGAAGGTGGAAGAGGCGGAATCGCCCTACCCGAGCATGCAGCACCACATCCTCAACATGCACTTCGACATAGAGGGCAACCGGGCGACCGGCATCGGCTACATGTGGTTCGTCGCTGTCACCGCACCCGGAAAAGCCTCCTCGCCCTACTCCATGGGCGGCCCCTACGACTGGGAATTCCGTCGGGGCCCGAACGGCTGGCTCCTCGTCCGCCAAAGGCTCGGCGTCTGGTGGACCGACGGCGAGGACACCCTGAAGGCCTTCGAGTAGACGAGGTCCCCCAGTTACGCGCATTCCGCGTCCGAACCTTCCGGCGGGAAACGCGGTTGCCCGAGCGTGGCCTGACCGACTCCGGTCGGCAGAGGTATCTGCGGACGAGCCGGTGGTGCTCAGAGGCCGTCCCTGGGGCCGTGGGTATGGAGGAACAGAACGGGGCCGGTGCCGAGGCGACCGTCGGCCGCCATCGCGAGCAGGGCAGCCAGAGCTTTCGCCGTGTACACGGGCTCAAGCTCCATGTGCGCACTGTCGGCGGCGAGTCGCTGCGCCTCAACGGCCTGCGGTGTGGCGTAACCGTAGCCCGGACCCAGCCAGTCCCGCACTGTCGTCACGTCGTCCGGCGTGATCCGGATCGGAGGAAGGTTCGCGCCCCGCCTGCGAAGCAAACGCTCGGTTTTCCTGGCCAGCGCGACCACGGCTTTCGCGTCCAGCCGCAGCGTGTGGTTGACGACCACGCCCACCACTCGTGTGCGGCGCAGCCCTGCCAGCCGGAGGCCGAGAGCCAGTCCTGCGGCTGTACCCCCTGAGCCGAGGGCGGTGACCACATGCGAGGGTTCCGGCAGAGCTCCGTCTGCTACCTGGGCCGCGAGCTCGAGGGCTGCTTCGACGTAGCCGAGCGTACCGACCGGTGCGGACCCGCCCGCCGGCAGGAAGTATGGCAGCCGCTTCCCTGTGGCGTGGTGAAGGAAGAGCCAGGGGGCGGCGGCGATTGTCCGATTCTTGGTGCGGGTGAAGTGCAGGGTGGCACCGGACCGTCGAAGCCGGTCCAGTTGTGCGCGGACGTGGTCATCGACCGGCTGGTCGATCAGGGCGAGCGCGGTGGCCAGGCCCTGCTCTCGAGCGTAAAGAGCCGTGGCCAGGCCCCAGTTCGTACCGAGACCACCCACTGTGAGGATCGTAGGTGTCCCACGGCGTTGCACATCGGGGAGGATCCACTCAAGCTTGCGGATCTTGTTGCCGCCCCACCCGCCTGAGCCGAATCCGCTCTCGTCCTTGCACCACAGCGAGACCCCGTGTGCCAACCCGGTCAGCTCGCGTACGGGCGTCGGCCGATCGCCGAGCGGGACGTATGGCAATGACGTGACCAACTGCGGAAACCGCCGGTGCAGCAGCGGTCCTCTCATACCGGTCCGACCTCTCCTCCGAGCGTTGTCCGCGAGTTGCGGGCCCCTGACACGTCTGGTGTCGGGCGAGTCTGTCTGTTTGTGGCTGCCCACGAGTTCAGCAGAGCGAGCGAGGCGTACGTCCTTAAGAGGAGGCACGTAGCGGGTTCGAGAGTCCAGGGGTACCCAACCCTCCAGCCCCGTGCCTCCTCCCCAAGCATCAGTAGTAGCTGCTAAACACCTCCACGATGGCTGCCCAAAGAGCGCGAGCGCTCAGTGAAACAGCCAGCCGCTTGGTGAGCTCTGCCGCTAACCGTGCCCGATGGGTAGACGACTTGTCACCCATGTCCCCACCTCCCCTTTCCGGAGCGCTGCCCCGTCATGGAGTGGCGGGGCCCCCTGTAGGGCGTGCGGGACAACTCACAATGTAGCGGGATGAGTTGTCATTGGAGATGGATTCAGTCCTTCCGCGCCCTGGGTAGCGGTCATGTCCCGAGGCACGCCTACATACTTCTCTCCCAGGTGCACCGATCGCTGCTGACTTCGGCAGCCAGCGGCGATTCCCCGGAGGGGGCGGGAGGAGATCCTGACGGACGCCCAGAGGCGCATTCCGCGCGTCTGCGGGGCCGTGCGGACTTCCACGAGCGGCACCCCGGGGAAGCTGCGCAGCGCCTGGTGGTGGGACCGCCGCAAAGGCACTGCGCCGAAGCCTGCCACCGGCGCCTACTCGCCCGGCAGTCTCCCGTAAATGATCTACGGAGTCTTTGGCTGACCTGCTCGTTGTGAGGGCTATCGGCGCCGACGGGGTTGTGCAGATCGGTGACGCCGAGGGGTCAGTTCTGGTTCACCGGCCAGACGGCCGCCGGATCGCAGTGGCTCGGGCACGCCAGCAGGTAGATCTCGTTGCCGAGAAACAGCCCGTCGGTGTCGGCGCCGAATTCCATGCCCTCCGGCACCTGGCAGACGTACACCAAATCGGTGCCGCACGCGCACTTGTAGTGCTCGGGATCCTGCGCCCAGGACGGGGTACCGCCGACCTTGAATGTCTGGGCTCTGAGCCCGTGCGGGTTGAGGGTGTCCTCGAAGGGCTGCAGCGTCAGTGGCAGGGCGCACAGGGACGGTTCGGTCTCTGCCGCCGGCAACGCCGCGTGGCGTTGGAGCAGCACGCGCCAGAACGGACGCGGGTAGGGCGGCTGTGGCGCGTCCCAGTACCGGGGCACGAGCCGACCAGCAGCCATCTGGTGGTCGGATGCGTCGTTGTGCGTGCGGCAGTGGAAGACCAGCAGGTGCTCTCCGCCGAAGTGCTCCAGGTCGAGGGGTATGTCGAGTTGGAAGAACAGGACAGGGCCATCCGCTCGCCGCAAAAACAGTCGGGCCATTCCTGGGCATCGTCGAGGAACGGCCAGCCGCCCACCGAGTTCCGCGTCGGCCGGTCCAGCGGGTCGGTCCCGACCTCGATCGCGTGGGCGGGCAGCACCGCCGGCATCTTCCTTGCATCGCGTTCGACCATTCGCACAGCCTAAAGGCTGTCCCAAGTCTGCTGGTGGCGGTGAGATGGTCCTGGTATGGCTGGTGTGATCATGGCGTCGCAGCCATCCTGGATGGCACCGTTCGCCGGGCTGAGCCCGCGCAGTTTCGGCACGATGGTGGCCATGCTGCGTCGCGAGGGTGCGGACCCGGTGCGGGCGGCCGTCCGGGGCCGGGCCGTGAGGGTTGGGTGCACCGGCCGGGCAGGCGAGACGCGGGCGGATGCACCCGCGGCGGACCCGGGCTGGAGTGAGCTGACCGGGCTCGGCTGGTTTCTCCCATGGGCGCCGCAGACGGCGGCGGCCTGGCGGACGAGCCTCAGCTGAGCGTGGGCGGCGATGGCGTGACGATGACGAGCCATGCCCAGCGGTCGCCGGTTTCGGGGGTGCGGACTTCTGGTCGGTCCAGCCGAGGGTTTGCTTGATCATGCGGAACGTGTGCTGCACGTCGAACCTCCGCAGAAACGCTTGCCGGCGCACGTCGACGTCCTCGCCGGTCAGATCGGTGGCGGACGACCACAGCCACAGGGGCAGCGGTTCGTTGCCACCGGGCAGACAAAGGTCGCGGTCGGTCCGGTTCCGGCCGCGCAGAATCGTACGGCTGCGGACAGAAGCCGCTCCTGGCCGAAACCCTCCGCTGAGCACCGACGGCACCCAGGTGCTCCTCTGCACGGAGTGGAGCCAGTGTCGAAGCCCACGACGAGGCGGCCGAAGCCGGGAACCACGACAAGAGCCACGAGATCTTCTCTCGCACTGGCGTACGACTCGCCGAGGGGAACCGTTACTGCCCCCACCGCACTCTGACCCGCCCACTGTAGGTTGCCGACCGCGACAGCGCCGCCGGACATCAAGCGCGCCCGGTGAACCGGCTGGAGAACCCGCGAAGGATCACCTCAGGAGATTCTCCGATAACGTCAGGGTATGAGTCATCCGCATCCCGATCTGAAAGCCGCCCCTCCGCTGCCCGAAGGAGGGCTGCGGGTCGTCGCCCTGGGCGGCCTGGGCGAGATCGGTCGCAACATGACCGTCTTCGAGCACGCCGGGAAGCTGCTTATCGTCGACTGCGGTGTGCTGTTTCCCGAGGAGACCCAGCCCGGCGTGGATGTGATCCTGCCGGACTTCACCTCGATCCGGGACCGTCTGGACGATGTGGTGGCCGTGGTGCTGACCCATGGCCACGAGGACCACATCGGGGGCGTACCGTACCTGCTGCGCGAGCGACGTGACATTCCCGTCGTCGGCTCGAAGCTGACGCTGGCGTTCCTGGAGGCCAAGCTCAAGGAGCACGGAATCAGGCCGAGTACGGTGCGGGTACGTGAGGGCGACCGGCGGGGGTTCGGTCCCTTCGACTGCGAGTTCGTGGCGGTCAACCACTCCATCCCGGACGGTCTCGCGGTCGCGATCCGTACCGGCGCCGGGCTGGTGCTGCACACTGGTGACTTCAAGATGGACCAGTTCCCCCTGGACGACCGCATTACGGACCTGCGCGCCTTCGCCCGGCTCGGCGAGGAGGGCGTCGACCTGTTCCTCACCGACTCCACCAACGCCGAGGTGCCCGGCTTCACCACCTCCGAGCGCGAGCTGAACCCCGCGATCGAACAGGTCCTGCGCACCGCCCCACGGCGGGTCATCGTCTCGAGCTTCGCCAGCCATGTGCACCGCATCCAGCAAGTACTCGACGCCGCTCACCAGCACGGCCGCAAGGTCGCCTTCGTGGGCCGGTCCATGGTCCGCAACATGGGTATCGCCCGTGAGCTGGGCTATCTGAAGGTTCCGCCCGGCCTGGTCGTCGGCATGAAGGAACTGGAGAAGCTGCCGGACCACCAGATCGCCCTGGTGTGCACCGGTTCGCAGGGCGAGCCGATGGCGGCACTGTCGCGGATGGCCAACCGCGACCACATGATCCGGATCGGCAAGGGGGACACCGTCCTGCTCGCCAGCTCTCTCATCCCGGGCAATGAGAACGCCATCTACCGGGTGATCAACGGGCTGACCCGGTGGGGCGCGAACGTCGTCCACAAGGGCAACGCCAAGGTGCATGTCTCGGGGCACGCCAGCGCGGGTGAGCTCGTGTACTGCTACAACATCGTCAAGCCCCGGCACGTCATGCCTGTGCACGGTGAATGGCGCCATCTGCGGGCCAACGGCGACCTGGCCATCCGCACCGGGGTCGATCCCGAGCGGGTGGTCATCGCCGAGGACGGTGTCGTTGTCGACCTCGTCGGCGGACGCGCCTCCATCACCGGCAAGGTGCCCGCGGGCTACGTCTACGTGGACGGCATGGAGGTCGGCGGCGCCACCGAGGCGTCCCTGAAGGACCGTCTTACCCTCGCGGAGGAAGGCGTCGTCACCGTCGTGGCCATCGTCGACGCCGACACGGGCGCCCTCGCCGAGGCACCAGACTTCCTGGCTCGCGGCTTCGTCCACGACGACACCACCTTCGAGCCGGTCATCCCGGTGATCGAGAAGGTCCTGGCCACCGCGGCCCTGGAAGGCGTCGGTGACGCGCACCAACTGGAGCAACTCATCGCCAGGGCCGTGGCGTCATGGGCGTTCCGCACCCACCGCCGCAAGCCCCTCATCATCCCGGTCATCATCGACGCCTGACGGGGATATGTCCGGTCGGCTTGCTCAGCCAGAACTGCGGGGCGCCGACACCGGAGCCCCGCACGCCCCAGAGGTCCTCCGTCTTCTCCGTGAGTGTCGTGGGCGCCGGAAGAAGAGTGACGACAAAAGCTGAGTCCGCGCCGCCTGACGGTCCGTAGGCGGGGCGTCAGGCGCAGACTCCAACACGAGCTTGACCACGGCCTGTTCACGCCTCACGCGTGCGTGTGGTGACGGGTGACCGTTCAGGTGCTGACGGCCGTCATGGCGGTGGAAAGGCGCTGCTTCTGGGAAGGAATCAACTCCGCTGACGGTGGGGGATGACCATGGTGACGACTGTGAGTGCGCTCGGTGGCCTGCTGGGGCTGATCGTGTCGCTGATGTTCCTGGCGAAGCAGACGAAGGCCGTGTCCGAGCAGGTCCGGATGGGCAACGTCATCAACGGCACGACCGGAATAGACGCCTGCCTGAACAACGTGCGAGAGATCTACTTCAAGATGTTGGAGTACCCCGGAATGAGGGCGTACTTCTACGACAACAAGCCGTGCCCGGATCAAGGGGAAGAGCGTGAACGAATCCTGATCGTGACTGAGGTGCTGGCCGACGTTCTGGAAACTGGCCTGATGGCCACACGTCGCATCCCGGAAACCGAGTCCTACGAGGACTGGCGGGACTACTGCCGTTTTATCCTGGAGCACAGTCCGGCGATGCGTTCCACCGTCGCCGAACATCCGCTGTGGTGGCGAGAGTTGGCGAGCCAAGCATAGTGCTCATGCGGCAGGGGCCAGCACGCGCTTGACCTTGGCCCGGGTCGCGACGGGCGAACGTACAAGGACCGACGCCCGGCTGGGAGCGAGGCGAGCCTGTGCCGTGTACGGATGACTGGCGGGCGCGGCGACCGAGCTTCCGGCCGACGCGAGGAGGGTGGGCAGGGTGTCGGGCGATACCACGCCTGAGGCAAGCTCGGCCCGGTTAATAGGAGCTGTCTGCCTGAAGGGATCAGACCAGGCGGCGCGGTTCCCTCCACACTAGAGAAGTCGACGTCGCCCCTGTGAACTCTGCGGCGTCGAAGCGGACTGTGCCGCTGGTGAATCTTGCGTTGCTGAAGCGGACCGAGCCGCTGGTGCCGCTGAAGCGGACCCTGGAGCCGGCGAACTTGGCGCCGTTGAAGAGCACCATGGCACCGGTGAATGTGGCGCCGCTTACCCCGGCCCCATCGAGGTAGCCCGCGGCGGCAGTTGCCGAAGTCGCCCAGTGCTCGGCAACGGCGGAAGGTCTCGTCTCATCGGCGTGCGGCCGATTGTGCCGCGTCAGCGACCACTCGGGCGGTCGCCCGTCCGCAGTCTCTTACCGAGGGGTCTGCCGCAGGCAGGCACCGACGTACCGTGGGCTCGTACATGCAGCCGATCACTCCAGCGTGGTCGGAGGCCGGCTCGTAGAGTTCGGAGTCCCAGCCCTGTTGGCTCAGTGCTTCGTGCAGTTCCCTCGAGGAGTCGCAGGGGACGGCTGTGTCCGCGCTGCCGTGCACCAGCCGTACGGGCACCGGTTCCACCGCCCGTCCCAGCATCTCGAGGGGCACTGTGCCCGTGGTGCGCGCCGGGAGCCGGTAGCCGCCCGCGATGCCGACCACCGCGGCTGGCCGCCAGCCGTCGAAGAGCTCCGGGTGCAGGGATACCCCCAGAGCGGCGCCTGCGCCCGCCGACCAGCCTGCGAGCACTATCCGCTCGGGGTTGGTGAAGGTCTGTGTGTAGTCACGGGCGAACCGTAGAGCGTCGGTGAGATGGCCGCGGCCGTCGTCCGGCCGGTCCGAACGCCAGTCCGGTACGAGGACGGTAGGGCCCAGACTGGCGATCTCCCGGGCCAGTGGGGCGAGTACGTCTCGCTCGTCGGGTCCCCTGCCGTGCCAGAGCAACACGCACTGGCCGCGGTGCCGGGTGGAGTTGTAGATGTCGAGGAGCTTGCTCTCGCTGCCGGTGGGGTATCGCATGGTGCGGATCGCTATGTTCAAGGCTGTTCCTTTGGGCGGTGGAATGCTGCATCGTGAATCAGTTCTCCGGCGTGTCCAGGATGTCTGATGCCATGTCCGCGCCGCGGTCTCTGGTGATGGATTGCGAGCAGAACAGGTCGTTGTCGTTGACTGCGGCGTCCGCCTCCAGGGAGCGGCGCATCGCCGACGCATCCGGGCCGATGCGCTGATCACACTGTCCGGCCCCATCGCCCGGTTCCACTCCAAGCTCAGCTCCAGCCGCCACAGCAGGTGATACAGGCGCGGCAGCGTCGGCAGCCGCGGAAGTCCCGTGGCCCGGATGCCCTCCTCCAGCGGGCGCGGGGTTCCCCCCGGGCGGATCTCTCTCGGTCGCAGCTGGCGTCCCGGCTCAGCCCAGCTTGTGCCTGTGGTCGGGAAGGGCGCCTGACCTGCCTGTTCTTCTGCACCTGTCAGGGCGTGAGCAGGTCGGCGAGTTCTGTTCGGGAGCTGATGCCGAGCTTGGGGAACGCGCGGTAGAGGTGGTGGCCGACGGTGCGTGGGCTCAGGAACAGGTGCGTGGCGATTTCGCGGTTGGTGGCGCCGGTGGCCGCGAGGCGGACGACTTCGCGCTCCTGGGCGCTCAGGCGGGTCAGGGGGGAGTCGGTGGCGTCGGACGGGTCGTGGGTTTCGCCGGCTGCCTGGAGTTCCGTGCGAGCGCGGTGGGCCCAGGGTCGGGCGTTCAGCTGATCGAAGATTTTCAGTGCGGTGCGCAGTTGGTCGCGGGCGTCGATTTTGCGGCGCGAGCGGCGCAGCCATTCGCCGTAGAGGAGTTGGGTGCGCGCCCGATCGAAGTCGTTGCCGTCGGTGTGCAGGTCCAAGGCGGCCAGATAGTGCTGCTCGGCCTGTGTGTCCGGGCTGGTCAGGGCCGCGCAGCGGTGCGCTTGGGCCGTGAAGTGGAGCTGTCCGAGGCCGGCCGCCCATGTCATGAGCTGGTCCGCGGGTGCCCGCGCCCCTTCCGGATGTCCGGCGCGCACGGCCGCCTCGATCAGATCCGGCAACAGGTGCCGGGCCAGGAAGGGGTGGCCCGCCGCCTGCCGGGCCGCCTCCAGATGGCGCAGCGCGTCCTGCGCCCGCCCGAGGCCGAGGTCGAGCAGCCCCAGCGCCCACAGCGCCTCCGCCGCGCCCCGTCCGACCGAGCGCGGGCGGGTGTACTCCAGTGCCTGTTCGGCCATTTTCCGGGTCTGCGCCTCCTCCCCTTGGACGGCGGCCAGCACCGCCAACAGGGCGCGCAGATGGGCTGCTCGGTGGTCCAGGTCGTAGCCGTCGGCCAGCCGGAGCGCTTCGGTGGCGTGTGCGTGCGCGTCGTCGAGCCGGCCGAGCGCCAGCTCCACCTGGGCGCGCAGATGCAGCGTGGTGGGCAGCCATCCACCGATGCCCTGCTCGCGGCAGTGGGCGACCGCCGCGGCGGCCAGTTCGTGCGCGGTCGCGTGATCGGCCATCAGGTGGCAGTAGATCGAGGTCACCAACTGGTCCATGAGCCCGACGTCGGCGAGGCGTCCGGCCCGTACGAGAGTGTCCAGGGCCCGGCGCGCGCCGGGCAGGTCGCCCGCCAGGAGGTGGGCGGGCACGGCCAGGATCGGCAGATGGGGTGTGCGGACGCCGATCTCCACCATGAGGGGTGCGTCGCCCGCGCAGAAGGCCGCGTGGATGGCGTCGGTCAGCAGCGGCGCGAGCTTGTCGGGGCGGTCGGCCGAGATCGTGTCCGCGCAGTCGGCCAGGATGCGGGCGGCCCGGCGGGGGCTGCCGTAGCCGAGCTCGACCACGGAGCGTACGCGGGCGAAGTCCGCCGCCATCCCTGGGTCCCGCAACGGCAGTGGCACCTGGTCGGTGAGAGCGCGGCACCGTTCGTCCTGGCCGGCTTCGCTCGCCTTCTGCGCGGCGGTGATCAGGCGGCGGGCATGCCGGTGCGGATCGGCGGTCAGGCGGGCGGCCCGCTCGTACGCCGCGGACGCGGACGCCATCGCCTGCCTGCTTCCAGCCCACTCGGCGACCCGTTCCAACTCCGCGGCGACCTCTTCGTCCGGGCCGGTCGTCGCGGCGGCCAGGTGCCAGGCGCGCCGGTGCGCGTGCTGGGCGCCGTCCAGGTCCGCCGCCAACGCCCGGTGCGCCGCGATCCGCCAGGCCAGCGGGGCCTGTTGGTAGGCGGCGAACCGGATGAGGGGGTGCCGGAAACGCAGTTTCTGCGCGGAGACGAAGACCAGTCCGGCACGCTCGGCGGGCTCTAGATCCCTGACCTCCCCGTCGAGCCGGCCCGCGGCTGCCAGCACGGTGGGAAGGTCCCCGGTGTCGTCGGCCGCGGCCACCGCGAGAGTGCGCTGGGTCGCGTCGGGAAGGCGGCGGATCTGCTGTGCGAACGCGTCCTGGAGCCGATGGGGCAGCTCGGGCCGCGCCTCGGCCGGCGCCAGCAGCCCCAGCTGTCCGGCGCGCTGCGCCGGGGTCAGCGCGGCGGCCAACTCCCGCAGCGCCAGCGGGTTTCCCTGCGCCTGGTCGAGGATGTGCTCGGCGACCGGGGGAGCGAGGCCGGGCAGCAGCGCCACGGCCGACCGCCGGTCGATGCCGGTGACGTGTACGCGCGGCAGCGCCCTCGATCCGCTCTCCGGCGAGGTGCCGCGGGTGGCGAAGAGCATGACGATGCCTTCGTCCCGCAGCCGCCGGGCGGCAAAGGTCAGCGCGTCCCCGGACGGCCGGTCGAGCCATTGCAGGTCGTCGACCAGGCACAGCAGGGGGTCGTCCGTGGCCGCCTCGGACAGCAGCGACAGTGTGGCGAGCCCCAGGGTGAGACGGTCCCGTACGGGCTCGTCGCTCAGGCCGAAGACGGCGCGCAGAGCCCCGGCCTGCGGTCCCGGCAGCCGGTCGAGTAGATCGAGCACCGGCAGGAAGAGCTGATGGAGCCCTCCGAAAGCGAGCTCCATCTCCGACTCGATGCCCTCGACCCGCAGCGCGCGCATGCCGTCCGCGTGGGCGGCCGCATGCTCAAGGAGGGTGGTCTTGCCGATGCCGGCCTCGCCGTACAGCAGCAGTGAACTGCTCGCTCCGCGCCGAGAGTTGGCGAGCATCCGCTCAATGTGGCGTCGTTCTTCTGCGCGCCCCTGCACCGTCCGCTCCCCCTCGCCAGCAACCGAGCATCATGATCGACACTGTACGTCGGGGGAGCGGCGATGCCGCAACGGGCCGTCCTCAGGCGCCTTCGAGCACCGGCCAGATCTCGATGGTCTCCAAGGTGCCGAGCCCCTTGGCGAGTTCCACGGCTTCCTCACGGTCGGCCACGTCGATGACGAACCAGCCGCCCAGGGTCTCCTCGCCGGGGTGTGCGGGCCCGTCGGTCACCGCGGCGGGCGCTGCTCCGGTGGTCTTGCGCACGGTCGCCGCGGTGGCCGACTCGGTGTCCAGAGCATCGCCACTGATCAGTTTGCCTGCCGCCGCGATCTTGCCGATCCAGGTCTCGTACGCCGCTCGGTGAGCGGCCCGGTCGGTCCGGATCCGGTGGCGCGACTCATCGGTCTCGAAGATCACGAGTGCGTACTTCATGAGCGTTCCCTTTCGTTCCCTCGTTGTTCGTTGCTTCGTTGCGTGCGGACACGGACGCCGACGCGGGCGAGTGCACCGATTTCCAGCGCTGTCCACAGAGCTCCGTCCGGGCCCAGGGCGATCCCGTGCGGCTCCGAGCCCGGGGTCGGGAGGTCGTGCACGGTGACAGTGCCGTCGGGGGTGAGGGAGCCCACCCGGTTGCCGGCCCACTCGGTGAACCACAACGTGCCGTCGCTGCCGGGGGTGATGGCATGCGGCCGGGACGTGCGGTCGGGCAGCGGGAACTCGGTGATCCCGCCGTCGGGAGTGATCCGCCCGATCTGCCCTGCACCGATCTCGACGAACCAGACCGCCCCGTCGTGCCCGGCCGCGATGCCCACCGGGGCGGCGGACCTGGTCGGCAACGGGTGCAGAGTGACGGCTCCGTCCATGCCGATCCGCCCGATCGCGTCGGCCTGGTTCAGGGTGAACCACATCCCGTCGTCGGCTCCTGCGGTGATCGCGGAGGGGTAGGTCCCCGTGGCGGGCAGCGGGAACTCGGTCACCCGGCCGTCGGTGGTGATCCTGCCGATCCGGTCGGCGGCGGTCTCGGTGAACCACAGCGCTCCGTCCGGCCCGGCGGCGATTCCGAACGGACCGCACTCCGCAGTCGGCACGGTGAATTCCTCGACCTTGCCGTCGAGGGCGATCCGGCCGATGCGGTGCGCCCGGTGCTCGGTGAACCACAAGGCGTCGTCCGGCCCGACAGCGATGATCGTTGGCCCGCAGTCCGGGTCGAGTTGATGGTGCGTGAGTACCCCTCCGGGCACGAGACGCCCGATGCCCCCGCTGTGAACCAGCGTGAACCACAGCGCCCCGTCCGGGCCCGTGGTGAGCGCGTAGGGACCGCTGTCGCTCCCGGCCAAGGTGAACTCTTCGATGAAAACCGGCATCAGACCGGCTCTCCTCTCTTCATACGGCTCATGCGGCTCTCTTCATACGGCGCGCCCGCTGCCGCCCTTCATCAACCGTCTGTCTCCCTCGGGCGAAGGGGCCTCCGTTTCTCCGCCCTACGCCACCGGCGCCGAATACAGCATGCGGATCTCCGAAGTCCGGTAGCCGGCGCGGGCGAAGGCCGCGGCCATGGGGGCGTTGCCGGTGTCCGTGGTGGCTGTGATCAGTTCGGCACCGGATTCCGCGTGGATGAGGGTGATCTCGGTGAGGAGGTCGTCCACGTACCCATGGCCGCGGAACTCGGGGACGACGCCCAGGTAGCCCACGTTGCGGGCATACGGTGTCGCGGAGGGGAGGGCGAGGCCCGCGACCTGCCCGTCCGGGGTGTGGGCCACGCGCCACCACTCGCGCCGACCGGGGCAGCCGAGATAGAAGTCCATCTCGTCCCTGGCCGTGGCTTCGGCGCCCTTGACGGCGATGTTCCTGCGGGTCTCGTCGTCCAGGCTGCCGACGGCTGTCCGACGGAACAGCCGGAGGAACTCCTCGTCCGAAGCGGGGGCGAACGTCAGCCGGCCCCTGGACGCGGGGAGGCCGACGTCGGCCGTCCATTGCAGGCGCAGCCGTTCCACCTCATGCGTGAGGCCTGCTGCCACGGCGGCCCGGCGCCGCCACTCCACGGCGGCCACCGCGGCCGGGGTGTCACGCCAGCCGACGGGCAGCGTCAGGTTGTACAGCGGAATTTTGGGCGCACCGGCTTCGGCGAACGCCCGCAGCGCTGCGGTCAGCAGCCCGGCCGCCACCTCCGCGCGGTCGGGGAGCCTCGGGTCGACATGCAGACAGTCCAGGGCGACGGGGTGAGCGCTGTCCTGCTGCCCCCACCACAAGGAACGGCCCACGATCCGCCCGTCGTCCTCGGCGATCCAGGTCCACTCCGGCCGGTACATCCCCTGCTTCAAATCGTCCAGGTAGCGGTCGGCGTCGATCCAGCCCACCGGTTCATCCACGATGACTGCTGCGACACGCTCTTGATCGGCCTCGGTCGTGGGGCGAAACAACACTTGTGCTCCTACTGCTTGGTGTACGTAGTGACAGTGGCGCCGGTGGCGAAGACCCGGAAGTCGGTCAGCGTGAAGGCGGCAGGGTCGAATGCCGCGTGGAACAGCGGAACGCCGGCCCCGAACACCACCGGGCGGCGGTGGACCACGAGCTTGTCGACCTCGCGCAGCAAGCGCCCGGCCAGCACCGGGCCGCCGCACAGCCAGATGCCCATGCCCGGCCGCCGCTTCAGCCCGCGGACGAACTCCGCCGGGTCCCCGGCGACGACATCGACGCCTGACGCGGGCCGTTTCAGGGACGAGGAGACCACGTACTGCCGCAGCCAGGGATACGGGCTGTCGGCACCGGCCGCCCGAGCGGATTCGTAGACGCCGCGCCCCATGACGACCGTGTCGAACAATCTGTTCGCCGTGCTGACGACGCCCAGCGGCCTGCGGACATGGTCCGGGACGGTCTCGGGGTACTCGGCCAGAACGGCGGCCTTGAGATCGCCGTCGAAGCCGAAGGGGTCGCACTGTCCGTCAGGACCGGCGGTGAAGCCGTCGACACTGCAGCCGACGAGGTACGTGAGCAGACGCATGCGGGTCCGATTCCGATCCGTTGCCACCAGGGACGAGATGACACTAGGCACCCCGATTCAGGAGGGCATCGGTCATCGCGACGTAACGTGACCCGCCTCGCCCGGGACGGCATCGGTAGCGGTGTCGGGGTCGCTACCGGCGGGCCGGGGTGTCAGGGCCGCCCCTTCTCCCACGCCTCCCGATCCCCTATGAACCGAGGGCGCTCCCCGACGATCGACCGGGTCTGGGCCGTGCCACGGCCCAGGTGCCAGCCCACCGTGCCCCTGACTCGGGACGCGCAGGAAGCGATGAAGTGGTCGCAGACCGTGCGGAGTTCACCGAACCGGCGGACCTCCAAGGCCTCGCGCACCCAGAGTTGTTCGAGGCGCATTTTCTCGCGGACGGTCTCGGCGGCGAGCGTCACCGTCTCCAGGTGGGAAACGTCCTCAGTATCCGAGGGCCCGTAGCCAAGGCCCTCCGAGACCGAGAGATGATCTTGTTGTGGCTGGTGTGATCACGGCGTCGGAGCCCTCATGGATAGTCCCGGCTTGGACGAAGTCGACCAGGACATGCCGTTCGCTGGGGTGGATATCGGGTGGCGGTCAACGCGTACGGCGTGGGGTCACGGTTACGCCACCCAGGCCGCCCTGGCCTGCCAGGCCTTCGGCTTCGATGTCCTCGGGCTGCCGGAGATCGTGGCGTCGACGACCATTAACAACGTTCGTTCCCAGGCAGTGATGCGCCGGATCGGCATGACTCGAGACGCGGCTGACGACTTCGAGGATCCCAGCGTGCCCGAAGGGCCGCTCCGCCAGTGCGTGCTGTACCGCACCCCCACAGAGATGCTCAAGGCCTACACCACCCGGCGGACACCATCTCGGCCTCAGTGATGTAGGCGTGCACCGATCCAGGCAGTGCAGAGACACCGCCCCGCAACTTCCGCGGCGGAAGGTCTCTGGGTTGCGCGGATGACTGTCCGCTGCATTCAGATCATCAGTCCCGCAATCCGGTGCGGTGGTGAGTGACCACCCCGCAATGCGTGGGGGAGTTGAGTATCCGGTCCTTGAAGAGGTGACCGCGCAGGATCGAGTGCTGTTTCGTATTCCGGATCCGGCCGAACAGCGAGCCGGGGCCTTCGACTCTCTGGGGCGTTGGGACGCGGCGATGTTCACCGTTGTGAGCGAGCGACTGCCTGCCTGCTGGGTGGCTGGATTGACCGATGGCTTGCTGACGTTGGCGCCGCGAGAGTGGCAGCGGGCCGGGTTCTGGACGACTACTTCGATGGCGTGCCTGCGGCGGCTGCTGAATACGACCGTTTGACGGCGGATGTTCTCGCCCAAGTCTGACGCGTGGAGCCGGACATCGTCACCGCGTCACCCGCCGTGCCTGAGTCCTGCGTGACCTTCCCGTCGAGCTGGTCGGCCGGGATCCGCTCCGATCCCGTCATTGCGCCTGCCGAAGCCTCCGCGCCTGCGAGGGACCAACGGCGAACTTCCCCTGGTGGAAGGCACATTAGTCCGGTGGAAGGTCGGGCATCTGCCGAAGGGCCGCGAGCCGCGGCCAGTGTGGCTGTGATCCTCCAGGACCGGAGTCACAGCGGATGACGTGGAGCGCTGCTGGCGAGTGTTCCTCCTGCGTTCGGTGATGCTCTCGGGTCGTCTGACCGTTTTGCCCACGTCGTAGCGGGTGGCAGACCGTCGGTTCTCCGAGCGAGCGGCCACTCGCCTGGGCAAGGCGGGTGCGCTCGGAGGCTCTGGAAGCTGGCACCGACCCGGGTCGGCGGGTCCTCGGATGCGGAACAAACCAATCGTCCCCACGTAGATGCTCCCGTAGGGTACGCAGGTTGTCGTGATGGAGAGGCGGTTCGGAAAGTGGCCCCCAGGGCAGAGACGCGGGAGCAGTTGGCGGGTGCGGCGCGGGCCGCGCTGGGCGGCGGGCGGCGGCTGGAGGCGGTTGAGCGGGTCGCTGGTGGTAGTAAGAAGGGCGTATACCGCCTGGTGATGGACGACACGACGACTGCTATCGCCTACCTGTGGGACGACGCCGAGAACTACTGGCCGGCGGCCGAGGGTGACGACGACCTCGCCGACCCGTTCGCGCCCGGTCTCGGGCTCGACCTGTTCGAGGCCGCGCACGCGCGGCTGGACGCGCTCGGCGTCCGCGTCCCCGCGATCCGTCTCATCGACCGCAACGGCGCCCACTGTCCGGCCGACCTCGCGATTGTCGAGGACCTCCCGGGCGAGAACTTGGAGGAGCTACTCGCGCACGACCCGAGCGCGGCGGCCCCGGTCATGGCCTGGCTCGGGGAGGCGCTGGAGGCGATGCGGCGCCATCGGGCGTCCACGTACGGCAAGGTGGCCGTGGTCGACGGGGGAGGTACGTCGCGCGGGACGTCGTGCGAGGGGGTCGTCCTCTACCGTGCGCTGCGGGACCTTGCCGAGGCGGCGTCGCGCGATCCGCGGATCGCGAGAACTCGCGACCGGCTGGAGGAGCGGCTGCTGGGTCTGACGGCGGCGGTGCGGCCGCGCGCGGAGTATGCGGTCGTGCACGGCGAACTGGGGCCCGACCACGTGCTGGTGGACGCGGGCGGGAACCCGGTGGCCATCGACATCGAGGGCCTGATGTACTTCGACGTCGAGTGGGAGCACGTTTTTCTGCGGATCCGGCTGCACGACGCCTACCGGCCGCTGCAGGTGGACGGACTGGACGAGGACCGGCTCGCGCTCTACATGCTCGCGCAGCGTCTGTCGCTGACGGCGGGTCCACTGCGGCTGCTCGACGGGGACTTCCCCAACCGGGCGTTCATGGCGGGCATCGCCGAGTACAACCTGATGAAGGCGCTGGAACTGGTCCACGCCTGAACGCCCGTGGCGTCTCACCTTATTCTCCCACCTGACCCCGAACGATGCCTCGAACGTGATCACCCATGCGGGATTCCGGGGGACGTGAACACGGCTTCGTCTGTGGGGGAATGAGTCGGCCGCACGACAACGCCCGGCGGGAGCCGTTCGCTGTGGCGTCGCACTTCCGGGACGACGTCTGCGCGTGTCTGACTGCCCGGCGTGACGAACTGTTCGAGCTGACGGACGCGTTGCTGTCTGCGGACGGGCCGGTGAGGACCGGTGGATCTGACGCTGCCGGCCGAGCACCGCCGTGGGCACGGCGCACTGTACGACGCCCTGAACCGTGGCCGGATCGACGCGGGGCGGCTGCGGCGGACTCTGGCCCGCGCTGCCCCAGCCCAAGGCCGCCAACGGGCGGCTCGTCCTGGCCGTGGATGTGAGCAACTGGCCTGCGGGAGCCAGCACGTATCTCTGCGGGGCGGTCTCCCGGCGGATTCCGGTCATCCGTAAACGGCAGGGGCCGCCGACCCGGTGACATGTCGTGAGATATGGTGCGCATGACCACTTGGCTACGCGCCAGTAACAAGACAGTCGGACTGTCACGGGGAACAAGAACCGGCGCTCATCGGGAGATATCGACGAGCGCCGGTCGAGGAATGCATGCACCACAATCTCAGATCAAGAATCGCGACGTTCGTCGTCGTACTGGCCATGTTGTTCGCCGGCGGTATGGCGTCCACCGCCCCGGCCGCGGCCGCGGAGAAAAGCCGCGTGGAGCGCTTGGCGGCCATCGCGCTAAAGGTGGCGCAGTATGCGAACTGCGACCGTCTGCCGCTGCTCGAACGGCCACGATGCCTCAAGGAGTTTGCTGGGAAGGCAGTCAAACTCGGCGCCGGTGTCGGTCTGTTCCTGTTCGTCACCCAGGACGCCATGAGGGACCACGGAGCGAGCTTCAAGGAGTTCGACAAGAACCTCAAGGCGCTGGAGACCCTCAAGCCGCTGGACCTGGTGGACCCCACCACCGCGCCTGACCCTGCGCAGCAGCTGAAGCTCCTGCAACAGGCTGTCAAGACCTTCAAGGCCGCCAAGCCCCACCTCGACAAGCTGGGTACCAACCTGGCCAAGGCGGATGATCTGCTGGGCGACCAGAGCGGCTCGCTGCTGACGCTCACCCTCCTGACCGTGGCGCTGGGGGACTACTTCCCGGACTACACACCCCCGAAGTACCCGGACGCGAAGCCGATCTTCGACTTCGAGAAGGACCTCGCCGAACTCAACGCCGCCTTCGACCAGATGAACGAAGGCTTCGCGCAGATGGACCGCGGCCTGAAGGAGATGAACGCGGGCGTCGCCGAGGTCAACAGGGGCCTGTCCCAGGCCAACAAGGGCATCTCCAAGGCCAACAAGGGCATGAAGGAGATGAACGAGGGCATCGCCCAGGCCAACAAGGGTGTCAAGGAGGCCAACAAGCACGTACCCGGCATCAAGAAGGGTGCCGAGAAGCTCCGCGACATGCCTGGGATCGACTTCGACTTCTCTCACATCGGGGACACCTGGGGGGCCGGCTCCTCAGGCCTGGACGAGGCCGAACAGCAGCGCAGGATGTCGTTGCTGCTGGACCTGCTGCCGGGAATCGGCGACGGCAAGGGTGTTGTCGAGGCCATCGTCGGCAAAGATGTGGTGACCGGTCAGAAGCTCGGCACCAAGGAACGAGTACTCGGAGGGCTGTCCGTCCTGCACTGGCTGCGGGCCGGCGACCGTCTCCTGACTGCCGAGGACGTCAGGAAGGCCCGCAAGGGCGAGGAAGCCGTCACCTGTAACAGCTTTCCCGGCGGAACCGCGGTGATGATGGCAGACGGCTCACGCCTGCCCATCGACCAGGTACAGGTGGGCGACCAAGTGCTCGCCGGTGACCCGGAGAGCGGACTTACGCAGGCCGAGCCTGTCACTGCCCACATCACCGGCCAGGGCCAGAAGAACCTCGTCGACGTCACGATACGTACCGACGAGGGCACTACCACGGTCACCGCGACCGAAGGACACCCCTTCTGGGTCGACGACCTCGAGGCGTGGGCCACGGCGGAGCAGCTGGAGCCGGGCGCGTGGCTACGCACCAGCGCGGGTACGCGCGTCCAGGTCAACGCGGTCAGGTCGTGGAGCGACCAGGACCGGACGGTTCACAACCTCACCGTCGCCGACCTGCACACCTTCTACGTGCTGGCCGGCGACACGCCCCTGCTGGTGCACAACGCGAACGGCTGCGGTGTATGGAAGTCCGGCTTCGACGCCCTTGCGAAGGGGAAGCAGCCACACGTCAAGGAGATGTCGAGCGTCGCGGAGATGCGCGGGGCGTTCGATAAGTGGACCGCCGGTGCACAGCGGCTGCCTGCCCGAGGGCCGAAGATCCCGGACGTCTACAAGCTTGCGGACGGAACGGTCATCCAGTGGCGTACATCGTCCCGGTCCGGCGGAGAGACGATTGACATCTTCCCGGTCACCGGCAAAGGAATGAAGGTGCATCTACCCGATGGACAATGAGGTCATCGTCCGTGAGCTCCTCGTCGAGGGTCTGGACGACTGGGTACCGGTGGACCGGCTGATCGGGCTGGCACGTGAGGCGGCCGAGCCGTCGAGCGGCGACTTCCGAGCCCTGGCCGGCGAGGTGCTCGCCGACGTGGTGAGGGGCGGCCTGATGGCAGTTGGAGAAATCGGCGACACCGGGTTCGAACCCTGGGCCGGTGACGACGACGCCGTCCTCCACCGGGTCGTCGCAGCACTCGACCGCGTCGCCTGGATCCCCGCGGGCGGCGTCTGCTGGCTCTCGAACACCCCGGAGGGGGACCGGCTGGCGTCCGGATGACACCCGGCTCCCGCCCGCCCTGACCGCGCGCGCCAACCGGCCGCGGCCCCGTGAGAACGACGGAGGACGCGCGTCTCAACGCCAAAGGTGCGCGCCCTGCCGGGCGCGCCCCGTCGTCAAGTGCCTGGAGGGCTCTTGCTCGTGGGCGCGTGAGGACACGGCAAGTTTGTGCAGGCCCTGGTCGCCCGGGATCCGCCCTTCCAACGCCTCGGCAGGGCGCCGCCGTCCGGATCGCACTCGACCAGCAGCAGCGGCGCCCACGAAGACAGCCGCCGTCGGCTGCGACGAGCTGGAGGGACGAGCGCGAGCGGCTGCTCGGCCGGGTCCGCTTCACGTTTGATACATTGATGTATCGGATACACCCATGTATTTAACGAGGGATGGGGCGTGACCATGGACGCCAACGGGACGGCCGCGCGGCGGCGCCGGGGCGCGGGAGCTGACCCGAAAGGCACGACCGGGCGCGTGACCAGGCGCCGCGTCCGGACGCGGGCGAACCTGCTGGACGCCGCGTTCGAGGTATTCGCAGCCAAGGGGTTCCGCGGGGTGGCGATCGAAGAGGTGTGTGAGGCCGCCGGCTACAGCAGGGGTGCCTTCTACTCGAACTTCGACAGCCTGGAGGGGCTGTTCTTCGCCCTCTACCAGCAGCGCGGCGACCTGATCGCCGATCAGGTCGCCGAGGCGCTGTCCATCGACGTCGGCCTCGACGTGTCCGCCGCCGTGGACCGCGTGACCGAGGCGCTGCCGCTGGACCGCGACTGGCTGCTGGTCAAGACCGATTTCCTGAGCCACGCGGCCAGGAACCCGATCGTGGCGCAAACGCTGTCGCAGCACCGGGCGCGCCTTCGGCAGACCATCGCGGACCAGCTGGCCCGGCCGGCCGCGGAAGGGGTCCTGCCGCCGGTCCTGGGCGACGCAGACGGGGCCGCGAGAGCGGTGATGACGGCGTACGAAGGCGTCACGGCGCAACTGCTCCTCGATGAAGACCCAGAAGGCGCCCGCGCGTGGCTCAGGCGGTTGCTGACCGGGCTGCTCACAGCCGGCAGCGCGCACACCGCGAGACCCGCACCCGACGACGCGGCGCGGTGAACGAACGCCCCCAAGTGCGAGACACCGCACCGCTCGCGGCGGACGTCCCCGAGGTCATGTCGGCCACCGGACCGACCGATCCGCCGCCCCGTTCCCGCATCCGTGTTCCGCCCGAACACCCGGCACCAGGCACGAGCGCCGGCCACCGAACGAACGAGCCCCAGAACACCGAACCCCTAAGGACACCACAGGATGACCTCCGGACCTCCCGCCGCCGCTTCCGAAACGCCGCAAGCCACCAAGCCGCACGGATTCACGGCCGAACTGCGCGACGCCGTCAGCATGCGCGGAGTGCTGCTCGTCGTCGGCGTGCTCGCCCTCCAGCTGGGGTTCGTCCTCTCCTACATCGGCGCTTTCCACGCACCGACTCCCCACCGCATACCGGTCGCGGTCGTCGCGCCCGCCCAGGCGGCCGACCGGGTCGTCGACCAGCTCAACTCCATGAAGGGTGACACCGTCAAGGCCCACACGGTCGGCAGCGAAGGACAGGCCCGCGCCCAGATCCTCGACCGCACCGTCGACGCGGCCGTCATCGTCAACCCCAAGGGCACCACCGACACCCTGCTCGTCGCCTCAGCGGGCGGCCCCGCGGTCTCCTCCACCGCGGCCCAGATCGCCCAGAGTGTCGAACAAGCCCAGAAGCGGCATATCACGGTGAGCGACATCCGGCCGCCGGCCGCCAGCGACGGCCGGGGCATGTCGTCCTTCTACCTGGTGCTGGGCTGGATTGTCGGCGGCTACCTGGCCGCCGCCATCCTCGGCATGGCCAGCGGCGCCCGCCCGGCGAACCTGCACCGCACCCTCATCCGCCTGGGAACCCTCGCCGTGTACGCCGTCCTCTCCGGCCTGGGCGGCGCGATCATCGCCGATCCGGTACTGGGCGCGCTGACCGGTCACTTCGCTGCTCTGTGGGCGCTCGGGTCGCTCATCGTCTTCGCCGCGGCCGCGACCACCGTCGCCTTCCAGGTGCTGTGGGGCATCCTCGGCATCGGCGTGACTATCGTCCTGTTCGTCGTCCTCGGCAACCCCAGCGCGGGCGGTGCCTACCCCGCCGCGCTCCTGCCTCCGTTCTGGCGGGCGATCGGCGACTGGCTGCCGCCGGGGGCCGGCACTACGGCGGTGCGCAACACGGTCTACTTCTCCGGCCACGCCCTCACCCAGCCGCTGGGGGTCCTCGGGCTGTACGCCGCTCTCGGCTCGCTGCTCGCCGTCATCGCATCCGCGCTCCACATCCGACGCACCCGGCAGAGGGACGTCGCGATCTGACAGAGCGGCACCGGGCGCCACTGACGGGCCGTCCGCGTGACGGCGACCGGGGTGAGCCGGGCCCACGGACGACGGCGGACCGCCACGCCCCGGCCAGGGCCGATGGGGCCGGTGCAGCCGACCCAGCGACCGAAGCGACTGAAGCGACCCAACCCAAGATTGCGACTTCCCCCGTCCGAGGGGGCAAGCGTGCGCTATCCAAGGTCGCTTCGGTCGCTGTTGCTTGCGGATGCGCTCGGCGCGGCGTTGCGCGAGCGGATGTAGCCGGCGCTCGCGGCGTTCTGCTCGTCGTGGCTGCGGTGGTTGGTGCCGTTGAGTGCGAAGTAGCGCAGGGCCGCGAATTCGGTCTCGATCCAGTGCAGCCAGGAACCGTAGGTCGGAAGGAAGACCAGATCGACCTGGTGGTCGGCCGCCCAGGCACGGACCTTGGCGTGCTTGTGCGGGGAGAAGTTGTCCACCACCAATACAGCTTCTCCTCGGGCCAGCGGGATCGCAGGGCTTTGAGGAGGTTGAGGAACTCGCACCAGCGCTTGCGGGGGCGGATGCGGTAGTACAGCTTGCCGGTGGTCAGATCGAGGGAAGCGAGCATGTGCAGCACGCCGTTGTAGCGGTGGTACATGGCCCCAGCCTGCGCGGACGCTTCACCGGCCCCCATGCCTTGCCCTTGCGGAGGGTCTCCCGGCTGATGGCCGGGGTCACCTTCTGCTGGATCAGGTGCTCGGCGAGCTTGCTCAGGCTTCAGGCGGAGACGCGGTGATCTTCCAGTCGGCGGGGGAGGTCCGGGCGATCAGGCAGATGTGCTCGCGCACCTGGTCACTGATCGTATGCGAGCGTCCGCCGCTCCATTTTGGGTCCAGCGCTCCAAGATCATGTCGTGAACACGGTCTGCTGGCCGACGAGCAGCACGTCGATTACCCGGCCAAGGATCTACCTCGTACCGACGGGCGGGTCGGCGTAGACGTCGTGCAGCATGCCGGTGGCCTGCCCGACTTCGATGAGATAGCCGTCCGGGTCGCGCAAGTAGCACCGCAGCTCGGCCTTGCGATCGATGGGTGGCGTGAGGAATTCGGCGCCCTTCGCACTCCACTCTCGGTGACATGCCTCGATGTCGGCGACGCGGAGGTTGAGGAAGCTGCTGACCGTGCTCGGGTCGGTGGGCGGGCGGAGGGAGACGTCTGGCTTGTCCGGGGTGGGGCCGCCGCCCGGGTTCATGATGATCCATCCGTTGGCGAGCTTGATGGTGCAGGGGTTCTCCTCGAGCACCATCTCACCGCCGAGAACGTCGGTGTAGAAGGCGCGAGATCGGGCGACGTCGGCCACCGTCAGAAAGTGAGTGAGGAGGAGCCCGGAATCCGGGGCAGGAAAACCATTACGGTGCATGCAAGGCCTCCAGGCAAATCAGATGTTTCCGTCCATAGTGGTGGATGGATGTTCGTGGGCAGGAATGAACACGGCCGGGAGGGGAGTCGGCCGTGCTGGCCGCCGGGCCCTCCGTTGCCCTCGAGCCCGTGCCGGCGGCCCGCCCGTGCCGGCGGCCCGGGCACTGGTCAGCTCACGTCGACGTAGTCGCCGCCGGACACGGCAGTGCCGGTGGTGGACGTGCCGCCGAATGCCCAACGCCAGGTGCCGTCCACGGACGCCGTAACGGTGGTCTTGAGGGCACCGGTGGTGCTCGCCTTCACCGTTTGACGCTGGTGTACGCCGTACTGCCTGCCTTGCGGAACTGGAGCTTGACGTACTGGCTGCCGTAACCTGCTTCACCCGGTCCGCGCGGATGAGGCTGCCGGTCACCGTGATCGCCTTCTCCTTCGTCACCGGCTCCGGCGCGGCGTTGACGCTCACCCGCGCTGCCCGCTTGACCTGGACGCCGCCGGGACCCGTGATGTACTCCTCGCCCTTGAAGTGGCCGGTCGGAATGAGGCACATCCGGAGGCCACTTCGTCCGGCGGGTCTATTACCTGGTCAACCATCCGAGCCGAGCCACTAGCAGCAGCGGCGCCCACGAAGACGACGTGGCGGGCAAAGTCCGCACGGAGACACTGCACCGCCCGGACTGGCCTTCCATGCGATGTCCGACGACACCGCCCGCCACCAGGTCAATGGCGCGCAGGTCGAACGAGGTCGGCAGGCCCGGGAGCGCTTCGAGCGCACCAGTCCGGTTCGCCCCGACCGTGAAGCGCATCGAGCACGCGAGGGAATTCCTCGACTTGGTCTCGGCCTGCCCTCGGTCGTTCGAAGGACAGCGGTGGCAGCGCCGCTCGGCGAACGGCCGACGTCCCACCCGGGTCAACTGTCTGTTGCTGGATGCCTTCGCGCTTCTGGCAGGGTGGGCAGGTGACGTCAGGGACCGCCGAGGAATTCACTGCCCACCGCCCCAGGATGTTCGGCCTGGCCTACCGGTTGCTCGGCTCCGCCGAGGAGGCGGAGGACGTGGTGCAGGACGCGTATCTGCGCTGGAGCGGCGCCGACCGTCAGGCGATCGAGCATCCGGGTGCCTGGCTCGCCAGGGTCGTCACCAACCTCTGCCTCAACCGGCTCACCTCGGCCCGTGTGCAGCGCGAGGCGTACGTGGGGCCGTGGCTGCCGGAACCGGTCTTCACGCAGGACGGTTCGCTCGGCCCCTTGGAGTCCGCCGAGCAGCGCGACGCCGTGTCGACGGCGTTGCTGGTGCTGCTGGAGCGGCTCACGCCGACGGAGCGTGCGGTCTACGTCCTGCGCGAGGCGTTCGACTACGGCCATCGGGACATCGCCGGAGTGCTCAACCTGAGCGAGGCCAACTGCCGCCAGCTGTACCGCAGGGCGGTCCAGCGGGTGGCGACGCCCGAGACTCGCTTCACACCGGCAGCGGAGCGGCAGCACGAGCTCGTCGAGTCCTTCGTCATGGCAGCTCGCGAGGGCGATCTGGCCGGACTGGAGGAGCTGCTCGCCAAGGACGTCACCTGGTGGAGCGACGGCGGCGGCAAGGTAACCGCGGCCCGGCGCCCTCTCGTCGGCCGGGAGACGGTTGTGCGGTTCCTGGTGAGCGGCGCGCAGCGGTTCGCGGGCGGCTTGGACCTCACGGTCGCCGAGGTCAACGGGGCGCCGGCGCTGGTGGCGCACGCGACGGAGCAGCTCATCGCCGTCGCCTCCTTCGAACTGCGCGACAGCGTCATCGCCCGGACGCGGGTTGTCGTAAACCCGGACAAACTCGCGTTCGCGGGCCGACAGTTCGCCGCGATGGCCCCCGGGGCGTGACCCACAGGTGAGTGCCGACACGAGGAAGCTGTCACATCTTTGGGTGTTCGTCGGTTCTCAGCGGATGGCGTGCGCTCCACCGGGGAGCGCACGCCCACCGAAGGGACGACAACTGCGATGACCACGATCCTGGTGACCGGCGGCACCGGAACGCTCGGCCGGCTCGTCACCGAGCGACTGCGCGCGGACGGGGCCGAGGTGCGCGTGCTGAGTCGGCACTCGCGGCCGTACGCCGTGGACCTGCGCGAGGGCACGGGGCTGGCCGCAGCCCTCGCGGGCGTGGACACGGTCGTGCACTGCGCGTCCAGCCCGCGCGGCGGTGACGAACAGGCGGCACGCCATCTGATCGAGGCGGCCCGCCGGGCCGGGGTGCGGCATCTGGCATACATCTCGATCGTCGGCGTTGACCGGGTGCCGCTCGGCTACTACCGGACCAAGCTCGCCGTTGAGGGGCTGATCGAGGAGTCGGGGCTCGGCTGGACGGTGCTGCGCGCGACACAGTTCCACGACCTGGTGCTGCAGCTCCTGCAGGGTTCGGCGAAGCTGCCGGTCATGCTGCTCCCGGCGGGGGTCGCCGACCAGCCGGTCGAGGTGGCGGAGGTCGCCGCCCGGCTGGCCGAGCTCGCAACCGGGGCGCCCGCGGGGCGGGTGCCGGACATGGGCGGCCCCGAGGTCCGTACGTTTCCGGAGCTGGCCCGGGCCTATCTGCGCGCGAGCGGACGGCGCCGTTCCCTGCTGAACGTGCGTCTGGCCGGCAAGGCCTACCACGGGTTCCGGGCGGGCGGGCATCTGACGCCGGAGCGGGCCGTGGGCAAGGTGACGTTCGAGCAGTTCCTGGCGGGGCGTTTTCCTGCGCGAGGCTGATGCCTTGGTGGGGGCGCGTGCCGTGCGGCGTGGAGGGCGTGTCGGCCCAGCCGGGGATGATCTTCGTGTGTCCGAGCGATTCCACGACATGGCTCGCGTCTCCGACCTCGGTCGTGGCGCGGTCGTGGAAGGTGCGGCGGTTGGCAGGTGCCACGCTCCAAATCGCCGGGGGTTCTTGTCCCGCCCCGCCGCCTGTCGTCAGGAAAACGGCTGGCTCAGGCTCTGCCTGGCGACCCCCCGCAGGGCCGCAGCAGGGCCCGAAGAGGGAATGCCCCTGTCAGCCCATGTCCCCAAGCCATCGGCCGCGGGGGGAACATGGGGTGACGGGGGCGCGGGGCAGGCCATCAGTGTGGCCAGTAGGCGGCCGGGGTGAAGGCGTGGAAGCCCTCGTGGTAGCCGGGGGAGAGGTAGCAGGGGTGTGGAGCCAGCGGGGAGCATCGACCCACAGGACGCGGAGGGCGACGTCAGCCAAGGCGCCGGTCCACACGATCCACAGGGCCGCCTCACAGTGAACCTGCGGCGCATCAATGCGCTCAGCGGGAGCGGGCTCAATACGGAGCCTTCACCGGCCACCGCGTCCGCGCGTACTCATTCAGGGAACTTCGCAGTGGTCCACGGGCCGTACCAGTCCAGCCAGGCGGCAAGACCTGGCTGGTAACTTGACCCCATGACGGTGGCATTGATCGACTCAGGACTTGGCCTCCTTTCCACTACAGGCTGGCTTCGGCACCTCGCCCCGGAACTCGATCTGCTTCTGCTTCTGGACCCTGACGGCGCCCCCTGGGGATCGAGAACTGCCTCCTTCGTCACGGACCGTCTGTTCACCGCCGCTCAATTGGCCGTCCAGCGGGGCGCGGAGGCCATCGTGGTCCCCTGCAACACCGCCACCGTCACCGCGATCGACGCCCTGCGCGAGAGGTTCGAACCGCGAGTACCCGTGATCGGAACCGTGCCCGCCGTGAAGTCGGCCGCGGCAACCGGCCAAGGCATCGCCGTGTGGGCAACCGTCCGGACCACGTCGAGTGACTACCAGGATCGCCTGATCGCGGACTACGCGAACGGCATGCCTGTCGCGCGTGTCGCGTGCCCCGGTCTGGCCGAGGCGATCGACCACGGCGACATGGCCGCAGCAGCGGAAGCGATCGCCGACGCGGCCGAGCGAACCCCCCAAAATTGCGACTCCGTGGTGCTGGGATGCACTCACTACTCCCTGGTGGCGCCAGAGATTTTGCAGAGCCTGCCCGCCGGAATCACCCTGTACGACAGCGCGGAGGCAGTCGCTCGCCAAACACTGCGGCGATTGGACCGAACCAGGGAATCGCACAGCACCATGGGCTCCATCGACGTGGTACTCAGCGGTCGCCGCGGAAACCTCCCGGCAGGCGCCCACGCCCACCCAGTGGGCCGCGCCCTTGACGCAGCAGGGCGGGTACCCCGCGAAATTCTCATCTCCGCCGCAACTCGCTCCCCGATGGCTGCACCGGCGATCTGAGCAGGCCCCAGATCCTCTGCACCTTCTCGGCCAGGCGTACAGCCACTCCGTTCGAGGCAGCCCCGGGTGATCACAGAGCGTGGCAACTACGTGATCGCCCAGGGCCTGTGCCTGTCTCGCGACAGGGCTCCCCACCGCGCCCATCTGCGCGACCTCTAAGCCACGTCAGAAGAGGGCACGCGGCCCTGTCCTCTCAGCTGCCCTGACCGGCATGGCACATGTCGTTCGACATCAGGCTGCTGACGCCGGTTCGGTGGAGGGACCGGCCCAAGTGCGGGTCAGCCACAGGCTGCCGTTGGGAATGGGGCTGGACGCGGGGGAGGGGTGAAGGTGAGGACCTCAGGACGGACCACATCGGTGATGTGAACGGCCCATGACCCTCAACTGTGAGATCAGGAAGGACTATGGTGTCGACCCGTGCCCGCCCGGTGGCCGTGGCGTCTCCAGGACCACCGTGGGGGTGTTGCCCTTCAGTTGCTGCCAGATCGTCACCAGCGCGACGAGCTGTGCCACGAAGAACGCGATGTGCACGGATGCGGTCCGCAGTTGGTAGAGGGATAGCAGCAGCCCGGCTCGGGTGGGCCAGTAGTGACGCTCGCGTCGGAAGGTGTCGATGTCCATGGCAATCCCGGTCAGCGTCAGGATCAGCAGGGTGAGCGCCAGGTCCAGTGCCCGCGTGCCGTGTGACTGACCGAGCGCGGCGACGCCTATGGAGTCCACCAGCCAGGGGACGGTATAGACGGTCCAGAGCCCGAACGCTCGCGCGGGGCCGCGCCGCCCGGGGAGCTGTCTCCAGAGTGCGCCCAGGATGAATCCGGCGCCCGCCCAGACGATCACCGAGGCCGCCGTAGAGGTGACGAGGTTGGCGACGCCATAGGGCTGCGCGTACGTCTCGCTCCAGAGTGGTCCCCGGATGTTGTTCGCCCAGGTCGTCACCGCTGTGGCGGGTACCGCGAGCCCGGCGGCGTACCGGGACGCGCGGCAGCCGTTCTCCCACCAGGTGGTTCCGGGGCCCCAGGCCAGCGCGAGTTCTACCGGACCCACCCCGTCTGGCATCCGCACGCGTTGGTGGGGCGTGGCAGGCTGCGGGGGACGCCATCGCTGCAGTCTGTCCAGTGCGCGTTCCAGTTGTCGGCGTTCGCCGTTTTGCTGGCCCTGCTCGAGGCGGCGCAGCTGGGCGTGCAGGTCTCGGTGGCGCCGGGCCGCCTGCATCAGATGCTGCCGGTCGGACTCCCGCACCGCCTCGTGCAGCGGCGCTCCCGACCCCACTCCCGGTGGCAGCTTGCGCTCCAGTACCGCGCGGCGCCGACCGAGGGCCAGCAGCCCGCACAGCGCCAGCCAGCCGGCAGTCAGCGTCAGGACTGGCAGCTGAACCCCCGCGTACCACCCAATGAACGGCATTACGATGACGATGTAGAACAGCACGAGGGCTGTCCGTTCCGGTGGGGACGGAACAATGCCGGATGCTCCGGTCCCCGACATCCGTGCCCGCAGCACGGCCAGGATCGCCAGGCCCGCGCCCCACTTCCACACCGTGTCGCAGACCCATTCGGGCCAGTAGGCGGCGAAGAAGTTCACGTAATTGAAGACCGAGTCCAGGTGCCGTTCCCCATATGCCACGTCTGTGGTGCGGGCGCTGAGCCAGCTCGCCCGTTCCCATGTGATGTGCCCCGCCCAGGCCCCGGCGGCGGGCAGCGCGGCGGCGAGGAGAGCCAGGACGCCGAGGAGGGGCAGGGGGAAGTGGCCGAGGGAGACCGGTGCGGCTGACGGCCGGAACGGGGAACGCCACAGCCTGACTCCGGAGGCGGCCACCCCCACGAGCCAGATGAAGACCGTGCAGGCGCAGGCGGCTCCGGACCAGTACATACCCCCGCGGGCAGTGAAACGCTGGAGGCCCTCCAGGTCCGAAACCTGCAGCCCGAACAGGCCGGGGAGGACGAGGACCGCAGTGATGCCCACCGTGGCCATCGCAACTGCGCCGACGGCGAGTCGGCGGGGCCGTCCGAAGGCACACAGCGCGAGCCCTCCCAGAGTCGACACGCTCAGCTGAATGGCGGTTTCGTGCTCGCCCACGTTCAGGACGTTGGCCCACTGCACGGGCACCAGCACCACCAGCAGCAGTGCCAGGAGCCACAGACCGCGTAGCGCTGCCTTCTCCGCCGGGCCTGCCGTCGGGGGCAGCGAGGCCAACAGGTGCGGCGGAACTGCTGGTTGCCGAAAGCGTAGCAACACGGCCACCAGGGCCACGAAGAACACGGCGTCCCAGGTCACCCAGCCAAGCTGCGAAAGGAACGTCCACGGCGGGTCGCTCCAGCGCGTTGTCAGAGCCTTCACTGCCGGCGGCTGGAGCCTGATCCGAACCTCGGGCGGTGCGCTCCCGGGCTTTCCCCGTAACCAGACCAATTGGGTGGCGGAGCCCTCAGTTGGCGGTGGGGACACGAGCCGGGCGGCCCGACCGCCCAGCCGAGCCTCGACCCGCTCCCATTGGGCGGACCGCAGCGCCGTGGGTACCTGGAGCTCCACGGTCCACAGCCGTTTACCCACGGCCAGCCGCCAGGGGCCGAAGTCCCGGTCTCCCTGGGTGTAAACGACGGTCGCAGTCCGCTGCTCAACCGTGATCCAGCGCGCCTCTGCGCTGACCTCCGGCGGATGCGTCTGCTGCTCGTTGTAGCGGTAGAGCGACGTGTCCGGCTCGCGGAGCAGGCACCGCATGGCCGTCCGGTAGCGCTCGGTGTCTCCGTTCAGCAGCAGATCGGGTGCCCACTTCCAGGTGGCGGGCGCCCGAACCGTGAAACGGCTGTCGGCCCGCGTGTAGTTCTCGCCGTCGTGAGTGAACGTCACGCGTGCGATGACCCGTGCCGTCCTCAGGCCGGCCGCGGCGCACTCATCAGTATCGGCTGGCGCTGCGTGCGCTGGGGCCAGCGCACCTCCGAGGGATATCCCCAACAGTACGAGAGCCACCCGTAACCACAGCCGCATTCGCCCCATCGGCCAGCCCCCTCAGACGTCGGCCCACTCGCCCGCCGCCTCCAACGCCCCTGCAGGAGCCCAGGCGGCGGCCCGCACGCAACCAGAGACATATACAGCCCACGGTCCCCGCGCCGCCTCGGAACCGTGTGATTCGTCCCTGACATTCAGCACGTGCCTCGCATCCGATACGCCCGGCTTCGACCGCGAGAAGCACCGCCGACGCAACCCCGGCGAGAGGTGCTTCAACGCCCTCAAGCGCTTCCCCTCCATCGCGACCAGATAAGACAAGACCGCCACCTCCTACGTAGCAGCGGTCAGCTTGGCGTCGTTCCTCATCTGGGCGAGATCCGTTTGAAGAAGGACCCCAGTACTGCAGCCGTCTTCGGCGTGACTGGTTGCCAGGCGGGTAGTCAGTCTGGTTCTGGGTCGGAACCTTGGCGATGACAGGACCTGGACGGCATCTGAGCGAGTTGCACGGCCGATGCGTGCATCGGTTTGCACGGAGTGAGCCGCGGGAGTCGGCGACGGCCTACATGCCAGATGTTCGGCCGCGCCAAACTCCCACTCCTCTGTACCGTGTCCTCGCCACGGCCACCCGCCCTCTACACCGGCAGCAATCGCCGAACCGGCCCGGTGATCCTTGAGCGCGTCCACCGGCACCCATTGAGACGGCACGCTTGACGGCGTCTACAGGCCCCGGGGATTGGCGCGGCGGTGGGGGCGTTGCCGCAGCAGGGCGGGCAACCACGGCGCGGCACCGAGGACGGCCAGCAGCGACAGCAGCGGTATGGGCCACGATGACGAGACAGTCGTCGGCGGTGGCGAAGCGGCGCGCGGCACCCAGGGACGTGCCGTCTTCGACCACGCCAGGAACGCGTCGCCGATGGGGAGCAGGCCGGCGGCATAGCGTTTGGTCCACGGGGTGTCGACCGGCAGGCCCACGAGTTCGGAGTAGTTGGCCAGTGCCGCAGCGAGCGGGGCGTCGTGGTGAACCTGGGCCGCGCCGATGGTGACCACGCTCGCCGACAGGCTCACGCCGAGGGGGAGTGGGCCGGAGTCGATGTCGGCCGGGCCGTCCATGCCGTCGGGGTACTCCCGCACGGCTGGCCCGAGGCCGAGTGGCCAGGTCACGTACTGGCCGCGGAAGCGCCGGTACTGGTCGTCGGCGAAGGCGGGATCCACCTCGGGGAGGAAGCGCTGGATGATGCTCTGTGAGCTGCCCCTGGCCACCTCCAACGGTTCACCGGTGGAGGCGTCGACCTGGTGCGGGAGCAGTCCGGTTTGCGCGTCGAGGCGCTGCCGTACGCCCCGTAGCCAGCGCTGGACAGTTTTGTCGAACCGGGGCGGCAGCAGTGTGTCGTGCAGCCGCAGGGACGCCATCGCCACGGTGGAGTCGACCGGCCATGCCTGCCCGGCGTAGGCGGGCAGGTAGGGCGACGGTGAGGCATCGAATGCCGAGCCGAGGGCGGCGGAATCGTTGACGAATCGCCGCAGTTCACTGCGCTGGCGTTGCCCGGCGGGCTGCAGGCTCAGTACGCCGCCGCGTAGCCAGTTGCTCCAGCCGCGGTAGAAGACTCCGTACGGTGGGACGAGGTTGGGGCTGAACGGGGCGCGGCCGGCTGGCGAGTCGAGCTGGTGCAACGCCCAGCGTGCCTCCCGCAGCGCCTTGGCCTGCTCGCCGGCCGGATCGCGCAACCCGATCTCGACCCAGCTCAGGCCGTACAGCGCGTGCAGGAAGAAGTACCCCTCCGGGAATTGCCGTTGTGCCTCGTCACCGGCCTGACTGTTCAACTGTGCCCGGAGGAAGGCCAGCTGCCGCAGGACCCCGGGCGGCTCCCCCGTCGTTCCCGTGGTGGCGGGCGCGACCAGCCGCACCGCACTCATGACGGCGCAGAGGCTGACCACGACCGCGACCACGCGACGCAGCCAGCGCAGGTATCCGCGAGCTGGTGACGGTGAAGGCGCGGTGGTGCCCCCGGCTGCCGCGGTCCCCGGCCCGTGATCGGACTCCGGATCCGTTCCTGCTCTCATGGCCAAGTCCGGGGTCACCTTGTCTCGTTGGGGCAGCGGCTCGCCGAGGGACTGCCTTCCGCTGCGTCGGATTCACCCTGCGCGTGCGTGTGCGCCCAAGGCACGGCTGCCACGGTACTGCAACCGTGTTTAGACACAATGCGGAGACTGCGTTGGTGATGTTGGCGGGGTGCTGACGACTGTGCCGATGGGTGCTTGCCTGGTTGGGAGCGGGAGCGGGAGCGGTGTCGGCGGTTGGGGTGGTCGTGATGTCGTTGCGGCCGGGGAGTCATCAGCGGATCCCGGTCAGGACGGTGCGAACGACGTGAGTTCTGAGATACGCACAGGTCTGATGAGGTCCCTGACCACCGGTCCCGGAAAGAATCTGGGTAATCGAGTTGGTGTGCAGGCAGCGTCTTGAACTGCGCTGATCGCTGCAGGTCTGCCTGTGGCCAACGCGCCTGGGACATGCTGACCTGCGGTGCCGGACGCCCCACTCCGAGCCCACCGACTCCTCCTCGGGTTTCTCAGGCTCCAGGTGCAGGTCTGTACACGTGGTACGCCCGGCGACGATCGTCTCGATGTCCGCCATAGTGCCAGCACTGGGCAGGCCCGATTTCTGCGACTTGTTGGCACCGGTACCGGGTGCCTTTTCACCGTCCCCGCCGGGGGAGCTGCTGCCCTGTCAGGCGCTCACCGCCGCCAGCGCCAGCACAGCCGCCCCATCGACCACCGTCCGCCGAAATCGAATGTCCCTCTATTCCCCCTCTATCGCTCCCACGCCAGGGTCACGACGGGAACCCGCACAATGCTCCCAGCCCCAACGCTTCTCCATTCAGGTGCCGTTGCCAGAGAGAAGCTTCGAACGACGCCTCGAAGATCAAGTCACAACGGCAGAAATCCGCGCAACCGGATGAGCACGGCGCCCGGCCTCAGAAGGCGCCGCTTACCCCACACCGGGCGAGGCCATGTCGATACCGGCCATGCCTGGCTATGCCTTTCAACGCCGGCTCCGCCGCTGCCGCGCACGCTTTCGACAGCCACCTCGTACGGCGGGCCAGGCCTTCGTCGGGCACTGGTGAGCCGCATCCCGGTGAACCTCCCGTTGTCGACGAAGCGCCACAGCCAGGCGCGCGGCGCCCCCTCGGCGGCGGTCTGGCTGTGAATGACTTCTCTGGCCCCACCCGAACGAGTCCTGTGGCCCGTGCGGCTTGATCGGGGCCACCGCACTGGACCAGGCCCGGGCCGCGGGGAAGTTCACCCCGGTGCACGACGCCTGGTGGGAAGCCACCAGCCACGCGCACGGCGACGCGGCCGGCACCCGCGCACTGATCGAAGTCCTGCTGCTGCACCGGCACATGAGCCACGACCACGTCGTCGCCGGGATCGCCGCCGCCCTGCGGGCCGGGGCCCTGACCTCGGACGCGGTCGCCCTGGAAGCACGCCGGGCCGCCGAACACGAGACCCCGAGCCAGGCCGGCCCGGACACGGCACTCGGCTGGATCGCCTCTCCGGTGGTCTCGCTGACAGCGCGCCGACTGGCCGCACTGCCGCCGGACGCGCGGCCGCTGCCGTCAGTGGCCGCCTACGACCAACTCCTGCGTCACGCCCGGCCATCGGCTGGGCCTCCCACCAGCTGAAGGAGTCCCGCCATGAGCGTCACCCGTCACCGCGGCCTGACCGAACCGGCTGCCGACGCCGCCATCGACGCGGCTTGCCGCAACCTGCGGCTGCCCACGATGCGCAGCCAGTTCTCCGAGCTCGCCGACGCCGCGGCCCGCGACCAGATGACCTACCGCGGGTTCCTGGCCGAGTTGTTGATGGCCGAATGCGACGACCGCAACCGCCGTCGTTCCGAGCGCCGGATCAAAGCCGCAGGCTTCCCCCGCGAAAAAGCACTGCGCACCCCGGCTCTGCGCGGCCATCGTCGACCGCCTCACCTTCGGCGGCAACATCATCGAGACTGGCAGCGGCTCCTACCGGCTCGCGCGCACCCGCGTCCGCGCCGAACAGCAGCAGACCGCGAGTTGACCACCACGCAGCTGGGCCTGCGTGAACAGCCTCAGGGCTCTCGGATTCCCGACTACCCCTTCGCGCGGCGGCGCAGCCAGACCCCGACTGATCCGGAAACCGGACCAAGCCGCCGGCGGCGCCTTTCGGCGCCCATGCTCAAGCTTCTGCTATTCACTCCCCACCGGGTCCATCACCTCGGGCATAGAAGGATTCGACCCCGTGCCACGCGGACGGGCCGCCCAGTGTCCGGGCAAGGTGTTCCTGCGACGTATCGAGCGAGCGGCGAGCCGCGTTGACGAACTTCAAGTGCGCCTCGTGCAACCCGCTGTGGATCGGCCGGAGTTCTTCGAGGTCTGTCGGCTGACGACCGTGGAAGAGGATGGTGAACTCCTCGATGATGTCGCAGAGCTGCTCGGCTGCCGTGATGGCTTCCCGGCTTGCCACCAGGCACATCGATTGCAGCGCGGCGTTGAACGGTTCCCATACGACGGCAGGCCGGCGCTTGTCGAGGAACGCATGGCGGAGCTCCATCTCCACGGTGCCGAATGCCTGCAGGAACTTCTCGTAGGCGGTCGTCCTCGACTCCTGAAGCCACTGCCGGTTCTGGCTGCGGCGCCCGACGATGCCGCCTGCGATGACACCCACGATGGTGGCGGCAACGCCACCGGCGGTGGATATCAAGAGCCCCCATGGGACAGCCACGTCACGTCTCCCTCACGGCTGTGTGTCACCTTCGCCAGCGGTCCTGGACTGGACGTTACGGGCTAAGGCGATCGTCTGCTCCACGCTTCCTGGGCGTGGCTGATCACGAGGATCCCATCTGACCGGTCCAGTTCACACTCCGTCAACGGCCCGCCAGGGCCGACGAAGGCTTAGCGCCGGTCTTCGCCCCGGCTCGCAGGCCAACCCTGCAACACCAGGCATCTGCCTACTGACACCGCGGCCAGAAAGAGGGCCTCGCTCGGCTCTCACGGCTGGTGGAGCCAATCGACTCGTTCACAGCGGGCCCCGAAGATCGCTAACCGGGGCCAGAAGACTCGTTCCCCTGGGGCCAGAAAACTCGTTCGAAGCCAGCGGGTCCTTACCTCGCCTGGGCGCTGTCCTCTCTGCTGCCCTGCAGCCCCCTGCTGAGCAGCGTCTTTCGGCGTGGGGTCTTGGTTTGTGCTTCTCCTCAGTATGTGTTCTTTGATCCCAGGCCCGGTCTGCCGGAACGAGCGCGGTGTTGCTTTAATGCGTCGTGATCTTCGGCATCGCGTTGAGCCAGGGGGACGTGGGACGTGGGAATGAATCCAGTGCTGAAGCTCTGGGGCAACATCCTGGGCTGCGGTTTCTTCGTGGCGTTCGTTGTTGTCGGCATAGCGAATCCGCTCGTCGAGGGAACGTGGCGATGGCTGGGCATCGTGTGCGGGGTGTTGGGGGTTCTGGGCCACTGGCGGGGCGCCCGACTGGCGAGGCAAGAGCAACTGGAACGCTGACCGCGGCCAATCTTCGGGCGCGTTGCGAGAGGGGGGCCTGCGTCCGGCCGAGGGAGGGCCCCGGTGGCGCGCGGTGGTGACTTACACCGGCCGGCGGTTAGAAGCTATGTCACATCCTCTTTCGGCAGGTCACAGCGTCATGAAGCGAGGTCGTAGCTGGCTTGCCGTTCGGTTGGGCGCCGATGCACGGGCAGGCGAACGGCAGCTAGGGATTTTCAGGCGGCTGCCGCGAGGGTGGCCGACGGCCCAAGTGCCGACGTGGAAGCTCCGGCTAGAGATGACCAACGCGGGCCGCAAGCGCGGCGTCACCGAAGACGCCGAACGACTCCACACGCTGTTCCGCCAGCCCGTGGCCCGCCAGCGGCCCGCGGTCGAGGAAGCCATGGGCATCCAGGCCAAGGCCTTACTCGGCCGGCTGAACGCCGTCTGCAAGGCCGTCGACGAGCTCGCCAAAGCCGTTGAGCGGACCTTCCGCACCCACCCCGAGGCCCCCATCATGCTTCGGAGATGGCCCCGTTCTACGAGGAGCTCCGGAAGACCCTGGTGTCGGGGCAGGGAGCGTGCGCCGTGCTCACGTCCACAACCCCTTTTTGTCGCTCTCACAGGAAATCGTTGCTTCTCACCGCCGGCCGCAGCGCCGTACGTTCCCCATACGCCGGCGTCGCTGGGCATGGCCTGCGGCGCAGCAAGGCGTCTCGTCCTTCGATCGCCAGGGATGTCACATGGAACTGACCTATCGTCGTGGCGGCGCCCGCCGTCTCGACCGTACTGGTACCGGCCGACCGTACAAGCGTTTCGCGGTGCGCCCGCAGACGACGCTCATCGGTGCGGAGATCCAGGGCCTCGACCTCGTGGTCCCCCTCGACGGCGAACAGAGAACCGAGGCGCGCGCGTAGCGAGTGGAAGGTTCTGTTCTTCCGCGGCCAGGACGTCACTCCCGACCAGCACCTCGATGTCGCCAGGATCTGGGAGGAGCCCGAGGCCACCCCCCTTTTCCCGACCGGTGACATCACCACCAGCTCCCGCCTTGCCAAGGATGCTTCCGTTGCCGGTATGGAGAACCACTGGCACTCGGACCCACTCCTTCCTGGCAGAGCCGGCGCGCGGTTCGGCGCTGCGAGCCGTCGAAGTACCTGATGTCTCCGGGGACACCATGTGGGTGGCTGTGTCAGTCCCTGTGGGAGTCGTTTCACGGTGACTTCGGGAGTCGTTGTGGCGAGATGGATGTGATCAATGTCAGCGAGTTTTGATGTCACTCGCGGAGTCGAGGCTTCCCAACACGGTGGGCATTCTGGCTCTCTGCCGGCCTCACGGGCCGGTTTCCCTGGAGACCGTGCTGCTCTTCGCCGCCCGCGCCCCTGTGGACTGGCCGACCCGAGTAGGGGATAGCGCAACAGGCCGGTCAGGGCCGGGGTGTGCCCTGTCGGCCCTCACGGGGAGAGGGCCGAGGGCGTATCCATGACATAGACCCCAGCGGTGCTCCGCAGGAGCTCGGGACGCTCTCAGAAGCACCCGACCCGTTGGACGCCTCGGACACGGCCCCGGGGCGGCAGAGCCTTCTTTGGGGAGACAGGCGTCTGTGTGTCCCTGGTCAGGCGCTCACAGGCCCTGATCAGGGACATTCCAGCGCCCGTGGTTCCCTGATCGGTGCAGGGTGGTCGCGTACCTGTTTTGTGCCGGGCAAGCCAGGCAGTGGCGAGTCCCGTGGGCAGTAGGGTGCAGTTACCGAGGGCATTGCGTGCGCCGGTGGCCGTGCTGGCGCCGTTCTCGGTGAACGACAATGCCAGGCCGGTGAGACCGCGCCTGGAGGCAGGTTCACGTCATGGAACCGACTGCCGATCATTCCGCGACCACCGCGATGCGCCCCTCCTCACCACCGCAGGTCCGGCTTTCGCTGGCGCCGTACGAAGCCCTCCCGGGTGGACTCGACGGTGCCTGGTGGCCGCACTCCCACAATCTCATCGACGAACTACCCCTTTTGGTGGAAGCGATGGAGGGGGCAGGCAGCTTTACCAGGGTCACTGTGGGGATCGAGCTGTGGCCCGATGTCCCGCACCAAGTCGCCGTGGGCGAGAACCTCGTGACCGCGGGGTGGTTCGTGTCCGGTCACGAGCAGAACGAGATCTTGCTCTGCTCCTATCGCGAGGGGTCTCGCACCTTGCTCGTCATTCCTCCCGCAACGGAGGCCGACACTGCCGCCTGGCTGATGAACACCCCCGCTCCGGTCGATGGCAGCAACACCGCCACCGAACTGCTGGCGATCGCGAAGACACGGTTCACAGTGCCGGAGGTTCGCGCTGGCTGAGCCCGTTCAGCGGGCCTCGGCTCGTTCCGCCTGGGCCTTGGTATGGGCGAGGCGGTAGGACTCGGTGCCGGTCTGGATGATGGCGCCGTTGAAGGTCAGCCGGTCGACGATGGCCGCGCAAAGCCTGGGGTCGGTGAACGTCTTGGTCCATCCGGAAAACGACTCGTTGGAAGCGATCGCGACGCTGTTCTTCTCCTCCCGCTCGGTCAGAACCTGAAACAGCAACTCCGCGCCGCGACGGTCCAGCTCCATGTAGCCGAGCTCATCGATGCATAAAAGATCAACGCGGCCGTAGCGGGCGATGGTCTTCGACAACTGCTTGTCGTCGGCCGCCTCGACCAGCTCGTTGACGAGCTTGGTGGCCAGCACATAGCGGACCCGGTAGCCGTTCATCGCCGCCTCGGTGCTCAGCGCGATCAGCAGGTGGGACTTGCCGGTGCCGGAGTCCCCGATCAGGCAGAGCGGCTCGCCCTTCTTGACCCATTCGCAGGTGGCCAGCGTGTTGATCGTGGCGGGGTCCACGTTGGGGTTGGCCTCGAAGTCGAAAGCCCGCAGGCTCTTGTCCCGGGGAAAGGAAGCGGCCTTGATCCGGCGCTCGGAACGGCGCCGGGCCCGGTCGTCGCACTCGGCCATCAGCAGTTCTGCGAGGAAGGCCCGATACGACATCTGATCGCGGGCGGCGCCGTCGGCGAGATCGGGGAACTGCTGGCGGATGGACGGCAGCCGGAGCATGCGGCATGCCTGGTCGATGGACGCGGTGGCGGCTTCCTCGGTCAGTCCGCGTTTGCGTGGGTTCATGATCCCTCTTTCTCACGCCCGGCCGTGCGGCCTTGGCGGTGCAGGAGCTGGTCGTATTGGGCCACCGACGGCAGCGGCCGGGTGTCGGGCGGAAGATGGGACAGCTTCCAGTCGGACAGGAAGGTGACCGTGGCCGTCGGGCCCTCGGTGCACTGTGCGGAGCGGGCCCGTGCCGGTGCCTCGCCGGTGTCGCCTTCGGCGACCTTGCGGGCTTCGAGTGCAACGGCGTCCGCAGTCAGGGCGCTAGCCCGGTGGGCGGCGGCCAGTCCCGCAACGACGTGTTCGTGTTCCATGTGCCGGGCCAGTAGCAGCACCTCGATCAGTGCGCGGGTGCCGGCGGCCTCGCCGTGGGCGGCGCGGGCGGCGGCCCACCACTTGTCGTGGACCGGGGTGAAGCGGCCTGCTGAGCGGGCCTGTTCCAACGGCGTCGAGCCCGGGAAGGCCCCGGGCTTGCGGAGCAGGGCTTCGAGGTAGTGGTCCAGGACCAGGCGGGAGCCGCCGCGACCACTGAGACGTTCGTGGCGGGCCACTTCGGTGCGGCCGTCATAGACGACCAGGTCGTTGGCGTGCAGCAGGACCCGCAGCTGGCGGCCGATGAACCGCACCGGGACGGAGTAGGCGTTGCTGCGAACGGTGACCTGCCCGAAGCGGTTGACGCGAGGAGTGAACCACCGGCCGGTCTCGAACACCTCGCGCGGCAGCGGCCGCAGCAGCGGCTGTTCCTGAGCGAAGTACTCGCCGACCGTGCGGGTGCGCGAGCGCAGCCGACGGCCCTCGTCGGCCAGGTCCCACCCATCGACCAGCTCGTTCAGCTCGGCCAGCGAGGTGACCTCGGGAACGGGGACGAAGTGGTTTCGGCGGAAGTAGCCGATCTGCCCCTCGACCCCGCCCTTCTCGTGAGCGCCCTCGATACCCGGGCGGCTAGAACGCATCGATGCCCCAGTGGGAACGGAACGCCGTCCAGCGGTCCGTCTCCACCCGGGCCCGGGAGAAGCCCAGGACCCGCTCGACCGCGGCCCGCAGGTTGTCATAACGGATCCGGCCCCGCGGGATCCCGCCCAGCACACGGAAGGCGTGCACGTGCACCTCGAAGAAGGCTTCCTGACCGCAGGAGGCGAACACCCGGTGCACTGCCTTGCCCGAATACGACAGCCGCAGCGAGAACAGATAGACCCGGGTCGGCACCCCGGCCAGCACGATGTGCACGTCCCCGAAGTCGACTTCCGCTTCCGCCCCCGGCAGATGCGTCTGCGGGACGAACATCGCCTCCGGCCCCACCCCTGCCTGCCGGCGGATCTCCTTGCGACGCTCCTTCACATAGACACGGACCATCGGATACGAGATGTCATCCGCCTCGTGTCCCTCGACCAGCCGGTCGAAGATCCGCTGAGCGGTGTGCCGCTGTTTGGCTGGCGCATCCAGGTCGGCCCGCAGCATCCCGTCGACCAAGGGCTTGTACGGATCGAGCCTGGATTCCTTGCGCCGCTGCCTCTTGCGCGGCTCCGGCCATTGACCATCCAACGCCCGCCGAACCGTTCTCCACGTCACGTTGTGCCTGCGCTGCAGCGCCCGCAGCGACATACCCAGCCGGTGATCCTGACGGATCGCGGCGTACAGATCGACCTTCGACTGCGAGTTCCCCATGAGGCCCCCAGCGGGATGAGCACACTTCACCGTCCCACCGCAAGCCTCCAACTGACGTCAAAACAAACCGACATCGCAAACTCGGTCAGATGGTGACTCCCACAGTCACTTCGAAACGACTCCCCAAGCCACGTACATAGCCAATGTGGGTGTGTATGGCGGCCGCCTACGACAATCTCCCGGAGGACTTGAGGAAGCTCATCGGCGGTCTTGACGTCCGAGCTACTGGCCTACCTGCGGTACCAGGCGCGCACTCCCGAGTACCAGGTCCGCTTCCGTTGGGAGCCCGGATCGATGGCGATCTGGGACAACTGGGCCGTACAGCACTACGCGATCAACGACTACTACCCCAACCGCTGGGTGATGGAACGGGTCGCCATCGCCGGGAACGGCTGGTTCACGGCTGCTTGACAGGACCCTGGCCGGAATGGCCTCTCCCAGAACGGGGCTCGGGCCCCGAGGCCAGGAGGCATGGCGCCGGGGACGGAGGGTCCCCGGCGCCCTATGAGTGGATGTCCCGGTGTCGGCCTCGGCAGCACGGTCGAGGTGAGCTGTGCCAACGCGGTCAGCCGCTCTGCACCGAGGCACGCAGCTCGCGCTTGACGCCGGACCTCGGTTCTTTCTGTCCGCCGCGTCGTCTCAAGGGCGGTTGCGCAGGACGGGGAGCAGTGCGTCGAGCACGGAGGCGTCCTCGATGGTCGCGGGCACCGGCTCGTCCCGGCCGTCGGCGATGCCGCGCATTGTCTTGCGGAGGACCTTGCCGGAGCGGGTCTTCGGCAGTGCCGGGACTACCGCAACGTCGCGGAAGGCCGCGACGGGGCCGACGTCGCGCCGGACGGCCGCCACGAGTTCGGTGCGCAGCTGCTCTGGGTCCGGGTCCGCGCCGGACTTGAGAACGACGAGTCCGTAAGGCACCTGTCCCTTAAGGTTGTCGGGGATGCCGATCACGGCGCATTCGGCGACCGCTGGATGGGTGGCCAGGGCGGCCTCGATGGCACCGGTCGACAGGCGGTGTCCGGCGACATTGATCACGTCGTCGGTACGGCCCATGACGAAGAGGTAGCCGTCGTCGTCGAAGTAGCCGGAGTCGCCGGTGTGGTAGTAGCCGGGGAACCGGCTGAGGTAGGACTCCACGAACCGGTCGTCGTCGTCCCACAACGACTGGAGCGCGCCCGGGGGCAGCGGCAGCCGGATCGCGATCTCGCCCTCCCGGCCGGGCAGCAGCGGTCGTCCGTCGTCGTCCAGGATCTGCACGTCCCAGCCGGGGACGGGCACTGTGGCCGAGCCCGGCTTGACGGGCATCGCCTCCAGGCCACGCGGGTTCGCCGCGATCGCCCAGCCGGTCTCGGTCTGCCACCAGTGATCGGTGACCGGGACGCCGAGAGCCTGCGAGGCCCAGTGGTAGGTCTCCGGGTCGAGACGTTCGCCGGCGAGGAACAGCGAGGTCAGGGAGGTGGTGTCGTACTTGGCGAGCTCCGCGCCGGCCGGATCGGCCTTCTTGATCGCCCGGATCGCGGTCGGCGCGGTGAAAATCGCCTGCACGCCGTACTCCTGGACCACTCGCCAGAAGGCGCCCGCGTCAGGGGTACCGACGGGCTTGCCCTCGTAGACCACAATCGTGGCGCCGACCAGCAGCGGGCCATAGACGATGTAGCTGTGGCCGACGACCCAGCCGACATCCGAGACGGTCCAGAAGACGTCGCCGGCGTGGATGTCGTAGATAGCACCCATCGACCAGGCGAGCGCGACCGCGTGCCCGCCCGCGCTGCGCAGCACGCCCTTGGGGCGGCCGGTCGTGCCGGAGGTGTAGAGGATGTAGAGCGGATCGGTGGCCGCGACCGTGACCGGCTCCACGGGCTGCGCACCGGGCACGACGTCGGCCCAGTCCACATAGCCGGCGCCCAGATCGGCCCTGAGGGTCTCGCGCTGGAGCATAAGGGTGTGCTCGGGCCGGTGGGAACTGAGCGCAAGTGCCTCGTCCAGGATCGGCTGGTAGGCCACCACGCGGTTGGGCTCCAGCCCGCAGGAGGCGGCGACGACCAGCTTGGGACGGGCGTCCTCGATCCGGGTGGCGAGCTCCTTGGGCGCGAACCCGCCGAACACCACCGAGTGCACTGCGCCGATCCGGGCGCAGGCCAGCATCGCCATCACGGCCTCGGGGACCATCGGCATGTAGATGACGACCCGGTCGCCCCTGCCGACACCCAGTCCGGTCAGGGCACCGGCGAGACGTGCCACCTCGTCACGCAGCTCGCGGTAGCTGAACGACCGCTTCCCCGGGACCATCGCCGAGTCCCAGATCAGTGCCGTGCGCTCGCCGGCTCCGTTCGCAACATGCCGGTCCAGTGCGTTGGCGCAGGTGTTCAACTCGCCGTCCGGGAACCAGCGGTAGAACGGCGCGCCACTGTTGTCGAGGGCACGCGACGGCGGCACCGTCCAGTCGACCAGCCGCGCCGCCTCCAACCAGAAGCCTTCTGGATCGGTAAGGCTCCGGTGACGGCTCTCCCTGTAGGTTCCCACTGTCGTACTCCTCTGATCTCAGCCCCGCCGCTGCACGGGGAGCGCGGACGCAGTTCGCGTTCCATGATCCCGCCGGCGCCGGACATCGATGCCGGTTTCGGTCCTTGAAGCCGGTTCTAGCTGCCCGACGCCGTGACCGCACGGTCTTCGGTCCCGTGGCGCGTCCTGTGCAGCCGGGCGCGACCGGGGGCCGCTCCGCCGGGTGACACGCAGCGCCCCGCCACCACACGCGGCAACCCCGCATGGAGTTCCGGGCAGCCGGTCACAGGGCCGCCGCGCGCCATCGGTTCAGCCGTGGGGCAGGATGACAGCGCGTCCGTTGATCCGGCCCTTGTGCAGCCGCTCGTAGACCAGGGGTGCTTCATCGATCGGGTACGTCTCCACGTGCGCCTGGACCGCTCCGGCCCGCGCCAGGTTGAGTACCTCGATCAGCTCTGAGCGCGACCCCCAGTACGGCGCGCTGACGGACACCTCGTGCGGTAGCAGGCCGAAGCCGACCGGCAGGGCTCCGCCGCCGATGCCGACAAGGCTGATCTCGCCCTCGATCGCCACGCACGCGCCCGCGGTGGCAACGGGGGGCGGGGCGCCGACGAAGTCGAAGACGGCCTCGGCACCCAGCCCGGCGGTGAGTTCGCGGACCTTGGCGGCGGCCGAGGCGTCGGAGACCACGGCCTCGTGGGCCCCGACCTCGAGAGACCAGCTCGAGCTTGGCCGGTGCCACGTCCAGGGCGATCACCCGCGCGGGGGCGCCAACGCGGACAGCGGGGTACTCCAACACCCTTGGCCGTACGGGCCGCAGGCCAGCGAGAAGCGGCCGCTGATGCGGTGGGCCGCCGCCCTGGACGAGCAGCTCAAGGCCGACAGCGCGGCCGACTACCGCGTGCGCCTGGCCGTCGACCTGGTCCGCATCGGCCACAACACGCGGATCCACCCGCCGCCCGGTTCGGTCGATCTCCCGCTCGCCACCTGGGAGATAACCACCGAGCACCACACCGACCTCGCGAGCGGGAAGTGGCCGACCGGATACGCCAGCCACACCGTCCCACCCCCAGGGTGATGCTCATGCAGTTGAGGTACGGCTTTCGTGACCCGGCGGGCCGGGAAGCGTAGGCCATCTGTATCGGGCGACCTCGAGTGCCCGGGCGGCATGGGTGGGATCCATTGCGTCCAGTGCCTCGGTTACCCTCTCTTCGCCGATCCCTGCCAGCCAGTACCAATAACGGGGTTCCTCGGGCTCGATCAGTACGATGATTTCGCCGAGATGTTCCGGTTTGATCATGCAGAACAGTTCGTTACGCCGCTTTTCGGGCATACGTTCAAAGTGCACGAACGTCCGACCCGGCGCCATCGCGTCGAGTACGTCGACGGCCCATCGGGCATCGGCAGAGTTCAAAAGTCGTTGAAGTCGGTCCCCTCCTACCGGTACTCGGGCCGCTATCTCAACCTCCATGGCTTGCAGCAGCCGTAGCGTGAAATCGTCGCTGAGTTGGTCGGGCAGTCGAACCGCGCCCCCGCGCATGAACTGCACGATCGTGGCGGCCTTCTGGACGCCCATGCGGGTAAGGAGACGGGCGACGGTAGGTTGGGCCAGTCCGGCTATGCGAGCAGCCGCAGCATCCTCGGCCATGTCCGACAGCAGCAGCAGAACCCTGTCATCGTCCATGTGCTCCATGCACTCCGCAGCAACTGGCGGCGGCATCATCACCAGAATCATTCTGGTGCGCTCTTCCTGCATCAACGCCAGACGAGTAGAAGCCGGTCTTGCCCCCAGTCCAGTGAGGATCAGGGCAGCCTGGTGCGGATCCATTGCTGTTAGTCGCTGGACGGACTGGGCCAGGGGCAGGGCAGAAATCTGCGCGGCAAGGAGAGCATCAACTGCCCTGTCATCGCCCTCTGGCATGGCAGGTGGTGTGGCCACCGGCGAAGGGTCCACGTGTCGCATGTAACGCCTGGCGTACGCGCGTTGCCAGGCGGCTCGCCAGCGGCTCAACTCATCCGTAGGGCATCCGCATACCGATGCGAACGTCAGGACAGTGTCGAGGCTGGGCAGGTGTCGACCGGAAACGGCGTTGCCAATGGTGCTGCGGGGAAGGGAAACGCCACGTTGAGCGGCTGAGGTCGCCATCAGGCGCAAGGTGGGCGCGCCGGCCGAAAGGCGCAACAAGCGCAATTGGTAACCGAGCTCCGATACGCTGGTGACCGCATCCGGGTCCGGGTGCAGATCTACCTGACTGCTGCCGTCCTCTGGCGACAGTGGAGTCAACTCCCACACCTTCCCACCGTGTCCGACGCCGTATGCATCCTGTCCCACACTGTCCCACGGCGGGCGTCGTCAAACGGATGAGACCGGACCCGTCTTCATTCCGTTGAACACTCGGTGCCACCGCCCTTTCCTGGTAGCTCGCCCTGTAAGGCGATGTCGGTTCGAGGAAAGGACTGGGGAAATGCATGGGATCCGGCTCATCTGGCTTGCATTGATGCTGCAACTCGCCGTTGTCATCGGCGTGGTCGGCGGTGCGCTGTCATGGCTCGGTGGGGCAAACCCTGCTCACGCTGTGCTCACTGGTGCTGGCGTCTTCTCGGGCGCCGTCCTGTTGTTGCTGGCCGTCGCGGGCTTCCTGGAGCGACGATGAAGCACGGTTGGTTGCGGGTGACCAGCTCCATCCGGCCGAATGAACCGTAGCTGTCGCTCACCGTCGTGCCCGAGACCGCGGCTCGCTGCAAACGGCCCACTGTCCTGACGATTCCGCGTCTGCGGAGCACACGTCACTCCTGCTGACATCGGCCACGATGCAGCTGGTTGTCGTAGACAGCGGTCACCCTTCTTCCCTCGGAAGCTGTGTCACAACCCCGTTCCGCGGGCCAGGCTGTAGGAAGCGTGGTGTTGAGCCTCCTTGCGGTCCGGGTCGGCGTCGACACGTGGGCAGCCGAACAGCAGCAGAAGCCTCAGCCGGGGCACCCCGTCCGACCCGCCTCCGTGTTGGTGACCACGACGGCCCGCCATACGGCGCCTCGCACCCGCTCGATCTGGTTCAGCGGGCGGCCGAAGGCGGCTTGAGCACGCTGGCGCTCACCGACCGGGATACCGTCACCGGCGCCGTGCGCTTCGCCAAGGCCGCGATCGAGCACGGGGTGCGTCCGGTCTTCGGCGTAGCTCTGGCCGTCGCGCCGATCGCCCCCGTCCGTACCCGGAGTCGACGCACACCCGCCCGCGGCGGCGCCCACACCCCGCCCGGCCCGCACTGCATCCCTGAGCACCCTCCGACCGCCTGTCGCGTCTGCAGACCGTGGACAGGGCTCAAGATATAGACGCGCCGTGACGGCAGAACGGGCCGGACCTGAGCTTGATTGGCGGTGGCCAGGCCCGCTCAGCGAGGTCAACTCAACAGCTGGTTCTGCAGGACGACTGTCTGGTGGAAGGGGACAGTTGGGGCGACCTCGCCCTTTCTGGCGTGGATGATCAAGGCGAGCGTGTCACCTGCCTGGATGTACGCCTGCCGGGTGTGTTCGGGCCCGAAGGGCTTCGCCTCGGTGTAGAGGGACACCAATGACTGCCCGTCGGCCCGGGTGGCCATCTCCCACTCCTCGTCGATCCCGACCTCGCCCGGCGCGGTCTTCAGCGTCGCGTCGGGCGACAGCCCGACTCCGATCTCCATGTCCTTGAACGCTTGCGCCATGCCGGCCGAGTCGAACCGGAGGAGATAGACACGCGAGGCGGTGCCGTCGGGCATGGTCCAGCCACGGGCCGCGATCTGCCGAACCGCGCAGTCGTCCAGGGCCTGCTGGATGTCGGCGTGGCGGAGATCCCCGTACTCGGAGAGGTACTGGGCGCTGCTTACCCAGTCACCGGTCAGCTTTTTGTCGACGGTGGCGCCGGCCGGCGCGGGCAGCAGAAGTTTCCTCAGGTCGGCGTGGTGGATCTCATGCCGGTTGCCGAAGGTGAAAGGGCGCGGGCTCCCCTTGGGAAGGGCAGGCAGCGAGAGGCGCGGGTAGTCCCAGCGACCGTCGCTCTCGGTGGCGAGGCCGGGCACGTCCGACCGCTCCATGGAGGTGATCCCGAACGCCGTACCGGCGCCGAGCCCGGCGCAGACGATCACGGCTGCGGTCCAGGGCGCGACGACCCGCAGGACGCGACGGTTCAGCGGTGGCTTACCGGGGGCGGCGGGCTGTGCCGTCTCAGCCTCCACGGTCGGCTCGGGTTCGGCGTTCGGCTCGCACTCCGCAGGCTGCTCGGCCTCGACAGGCTGCGCCGTCTCTGGGAGCTCCTTGGCCTTCACCGGCTGGTCCGCCTGCGTGATCTGCTCGGTCATACGTACTCTCCCGGCGAGGCGATGTGGTCCAACTGCTCCTGCACGAGGTCAGCGACAGCACCCTCGTCGATCGGCGGCACACCCTCCGCGCCGATGCTCACCAGCAGTTCAGAGTCATACGCGAAGCACTGCATCCGGTCGATCTCCTTCTCGTCCTCGCCGGCTCGGTCGCCCTTCACCTCCGGGGCGAGGAAACAGGCCGAGTTCCTGTGGCCCTTGATCTTCGGCCCCTTCGGAAGGTCCAACAGACCCCCCAGCCCCGTCTGGAGTCCGAACGCCTTCCGTACCTGGGCCTTGTTCCTCATCCGGACGATTTGGATGGTGACGATGACGTCGTTCTCGTACACGCCGCCCTCCGTGGCGTAGGAGCGAATGGCGATGCCCTGGAGACCCAGCTTTTTCACCTGCCTCTCGTAGTCGCGGCGCTCCTTGCCGGACAGACCGCGGCCCCACCCCTTCATCAGGGCGGTTGCCTGCTTGGCGCTCAGCTCGGCGTCATTGCCGTACTCGTCCACGTCGGGTCCGAGACGGTAGCCGTCCGGGACCGGCAGCAGCAGCTTGCTGAGCGGGGTGGAGGCCCGCCCCCGCCAGGCCTCCACGGCCGGGTCCTTGGCCGGCTCCTTCGCAGGCTTGGCCCACAGGGTCGCGGGGACGGTGCGGTCGGCGCCGTCGACGGTGACCGCGGTGTACGCGGCGGCGCCGCCCACCGAGCCCAGGACGAGCAGGGCCGGCAGCACCACACCGGTCAGTACGGATCTCAAGACAGACGCTCCAGCTGTCGCTCGGCCAGCGAGCGGATCTCGTTCTTGCTGATCCGCTTGGTGTCGATGATGTTGATGTCGACCATGATGTCGCCGCGTTGGAAGATGGCCTGGGCCCGGTACCGGGGCATGAACCCGGCCTTCCGCTCGACGGGGTAGAGGTAGTAGCGGCCATTGCCGCTCCCCTTGAGCGGGTCGCCGTCATCCCCCGCGGAGCCGGCGTCCAGCATGTGTCCCTGCTGAGCCTTGGCATGGTCCATGGCGGCCTTGCCGGACCGGAACTGGACGAGGCCGATGTTCGTCTCTTTGTTTTCGCCCTGCATCCAGGCCACCGCGGCGATTCGGCGCAGGTCCTCTTCAGTGAAGTGCGCGAAAGCGCCGGCAGGGCGATCGAATTGCCGCGAGTACGCTGCGGTGTCCGGCCAGCCGTCCACCGCCCCCCAGGGCACGAGGGTGCGTGCGGCCTTCGGCGTGGCCAGCAGAAGCTTTCGCAGGTCACCGTCCGTCTTGACTCCGCGGTCCTCGGCGGCACTGAGCGGCTCCGGGACCTTGTCCCCGGGCAACGGCTCGGCCGGGTAGGCAAGTCCCGGTTGGTTCAGGGCGGGCAGCGGCGTAGGCGGCCGGTCGGCCTGGACCTGGTAGCCGACGGCCGTCCCAGCGCTGACGCCGATCACCGCGGCGACGGCAAGGAGCACCGCGGTCCGCCCACGGTGGCGCGCAGACGGCCGTATCGGCGCGGCTCCATCGGCGGCCGACGCGTCCTCAATTGCCGTCGACACGACGGGCTTCGCGGCCGCCGACTCCGGTGCCGCGGGCTCTGGAGCCGGCGGCGCCTCCGGCTCACGCTGTGCTTCGTGCAGTTCCAAAAAAGTTCCTCAAGAGACCTGGAGGTCACGGATCCGTTGTCCGCGCTCATACAACTGACGGACATCCCGGGATCTTGGTTGTAGCGGCAACCATTACAGTTCGGCATAGGGCGAAGAAGCTCGTGATCAAGGTGACCGCCAGGACCGACGCCCCCGAACGAGTCCAGCCGTGTCGCCCTGTGCGCCGGCTTCTTGCGTGGGTCCGGCCAAGCGGACTCCAGGGCTTTGGTGCCCGTCTCAGCGGCTGTGGTCACCGGGCGCGAGCAGGCTGGTCACCTCGGCCGATCGCCTCCGGCGACGGCTTGAAGTAGCGGCGGACGTTCTCCGGCTTCTTCTGCCGGGACTTGGCCATCAGCATCAGCAGGCTCGCCCCGGTCTCGCCGAGGTGCGTCAGCCCGGAGTGACGGTACTCATGCCGGTCCCACCCCGTGCCCGGCCCGCGCGCGGAGCGGTGTGCTGGTCCAGCAACGCGCGGGCCTGCCAGGAGAGACGGGCCGGCTCTGTGTCCGGGCAGATATCGCGTGGGGAGTCCGGGTCGGCCATCGTGTCGAGGGTGTCTCCGGTGCCCTCACGCGGACCGCATGGGGGGCACCGGAGACTGTCAGAGCGAACGACCAGGGCCGCGCTGCTGTTGCTGTGGCCCCTGGATTCGTGGAGCGGCAGGTCGTTGAGTCGCCGCTGAGCGGCCATGGCCTGCAGCCGCTGGCGACCCACTTGTTCACTTTCTGCTGCTGCGGAGTGAGCCGGCTGCGACGCTGGATCTCCCTGGCGACGCCTCCCTGCTGCGCCGACAGGGACGTCGCCTGACGTGGTCGGGGTCGGCGATGCCGGCCAGATGACCGGCGAACCAACGCTGGAAGGAGCAGATCTGCTTGTCGACCGCGGGGAGGACGCCAGTGGCCATCAGGAGTTCCTCCAGGTGAGCCGCCGCCCGCCACGGCTGGGAGTTCGTGGAATCCTCCATGACGGCATCGTCGACATGCTGCGCTCGATTGGATGTATGGCCGGGACCTTCCGCTGTTAAGTCTGAGACCTTCGCGCGTGGCCTCACTGCGCGAGATCTGCTGGAGCGGATGGACGCCGCCGACTGATGTGTCGTCAGCGGTGGGCCACTGACAATGACTACGCGTAGTAGCGGCCTCTCGCTGGGCTCTTTCCATCCCTTCTGAGGATGTGCTGCCCGTTCTCCGTGCCGTTCCAGCCATGGCCAACTTCAGGTGCGTGGCGGTTCCAAGGTCGCGGGGGTGGGACCGTCGGGGCGGACGGTGATGCCGTACGCCGCCTTCGTGGGGGTGGAGGAGAAGGCCAGGGTGTGGACTGGCAGCAGGTGTTCGAGCAGGACCGTCGATTCGCGGAGCGCGAATTGCAGACCGAGGCAGGCGCGGGGACCGATGCCGAAGGGGAAGTAGGCGCCCGGGTGGGCAGGTCGGCCGTCCGGGGCGGTGAAGCGCCGAGGGTCGAAGTGCTCTGGGTCCGGCCACAGCTCAGGATCGCGGTGCGTGAGGTACGGGCAGATAAGGATGTCGGTGCCCGCCTCGACGATGTAACCGGCGAGGGTGTCGTCCTCGGTGGCGTGGCGGGGCAGGATCCAGGCGGACGGGTAGAGCCGGAGCGTCTCGTGGACCAGAGCCTGGATGGCCTGGCGGCGTTGCGCCGAACCTTCGTCGCCGGCGGCGAGAGCTTGTTCGCGGGCGCCAGGGTCCCGGTCGAGGAGCAGGTAGAGCCAGGTCAGGGTGGTGGCGGTGGTCTCGTGCCCAGCCACGAGCAAGGTGACCAGCTCGTCGCGGATCAGCCGGTCGGTGTACTCGGGGCGCTCGTTGGCGGCGTCGATCAGGACGTGCAGCAGGCCTGGACCGTCGGGGCCGACCGCCCCGCCGCGGGCGGCCTCGATGGCATGCCGGGCGACCGCATCGATCCGGGCGAGATCGGCGGCAACGGCGTTCTGGGCGTCGGTGACATCAGCGGGCAGCGTCGGAAGGGCGGCCGTCACGGCTGCCACGGCGGCCAGATCGCGCTCGGTCCCGTCATCGAGGGGGTGCCCGGTAAGAGAGCGCCAGATGGCGTCCAATGCGAAGCGGCGCATCTCCCGCCCGACATCGAGGGTTTGCCCGGTACGGGCGTACCCGCCCCAGCGCCCGGCGGTGGTCCGGGCAGCCTCAGTGATCCGCTGTTCGTAGCGGCGCATCCCGGTACCGGTGAACTGTGACTGCAACAAGCGGCGTTGGCTCTTCCACGCCGCACCGGTGGCGGCGAGGACTCCGTCGCCGATCAGCAGACGGGCGCGGTGGGAGCGCTTGACGTACCGCTCCGGGTGGCGGGCGAGTATGTGCTGGACCGCCTGCGGGTCGGTGACGAGAACGGTGGGGGCCGGCCCGAGGCGGAACGCGGCGATGCTGCCGAACCGCTCGCGCACCTGGGACAGCAGCTCGACCAGTTCACCGCCCCCCGAACGCCACCGCTGCACGAGTCCAAGCTCGGCTTCGGGGACCGGCCGCCCCGTTACGGGAACGTGCGAAAGGGAGCCGAGACTGGCTTCGGGGTCCATGATTCTTCTCCTGGTCAACCTCTGTGCTTGGCCGTAACAGAGCACTGGCACCACGGACTGTACGGGAGCAGGCACACCCGGTGACAGCCCGCCTGGAGTCCTGGACTCGGGAACTTCAAGGGCACTGAACAGGGCAAGCCGCCCGGCGGGATGAAGTCCGGGCAGACGCAAGCGACACCCTGGAGAAGGTGTGCAGGGCCTGGTGGCGGGACCACCGCATGAAGCGAAGCGCTCGCGTGATCTTCAGATCCCGGGAGGTGGCTCGGTGCGACGGTTACTAGGCTCCCAGGATGAGGATTCCGACTGTGGAAGAAATCCGTGCCTTGCATGACAAGCATGCGCCGACCGTTGAGGCGTTCGACCTCGTCTACACGCACTGCGAGATCGTGTGGGGCATCGCTGAGCAACTCATTGCCAGATCGGGCTGCATTCTTGATCCTGAGTTGGTGCGCGCAGGCTGTCTTCTCCACGACATCGGCGTCTACCGCCTTTACGACGAGTACGGACGCCTCGACGAAAAGAACTATGTACGACACGGGCTGCTCGGTCACGAGATCCTCGAAGAAGAGGGGTTCCCAGAGACACTGCGCCGGTTCTGCTCCTGTCACACCGGAGTCGGGCTCACGGAACACGATGTCGTCCGCCAGGACCTCCCGCTGCCTCCGGCCGATTACCTGGCAGTGACAGACGAGGAGAAGCTGGTGATGTACGCGGACAAGTTCCACAGCAAGACCACACCGCCGAAGTTCGTCTCAGCCGCCGGCTACGCCGCCTTTGTCGGCCGCTTCGGCGACGACAAGGTCGCCGCCTTCAACGCGCTGCGCGCAACATACGGCGACCCCGACCTAACCCCACTGGCCGCCGCCCATCAGCACGCACTCGCCTAGGAACCCCCAAGCCCCACCAATGAATGCGAGGGCGCAGCAGCACCAACTGCGCGTGGCGGCAGGGCGCTCCGTGCCCGTGCTGCACGACGGTACGAGCCGCTCCGCGGTTGTGATGGAGCTGGCACCGGGCGCGAGGCTTTCGGTGGGTTCGTGGCGTGTGCTGTTCGGGGAGGGGCTGTCGGGTCCGGTGGCCCATCCTGTCCATGTAGCCCGCGTCGGGGCCCCTCTACAGGTGTGCTGCAATCAACCGGTTGCGAACGGGCAGGGCCTGGCAGGCGGCCATGGCTCGCTCGATGCGGCCAGTGGTGTCGGCGCTAGTGTCGCCGTGCTCGTGGGCGAACCAGGCGGGGCTGGTCCCGCACATGGTGGGGGAGTCGCTGCGGGGGAAGGGAATTTCGCGGATCGGCCTCGATGTGAGTGGTCATGCGGCACGCCCCAGGGAGTGAGTGCCCGGACGCCCTGCCCGGCGTCCGTTGATTGACGGCACCGCCTTGTGCCGGACCGCGGCGAGCACGGCATGGCCGAAGTGCTTGCCGTCGTACAGTGCTGCGTCGGCCGCCCTTTGGAGCAGCGACAGGTCGGTGGTGCCGAGGATATCGGGGGAGGCGGCGCCGACGGACGCGGCGACATTGACCGACTCGCCATCAGCGTTGACCGGTTCTGCAAGCATCCGGACCAGCTGCGCCAGACGCACCTGGCGGCGACTTCGGCCGATGCGGACCACGACGGCGAACTCGTCTTCTCCGAGCTTGTCGACCACGCCGAGGCTGCCCGCCCATGCGGTGAGCCGCTTTGCGGTCGCGGTCAGCACGGCGTCGCCGGCGGCGTCAGCGATGCGGCTGTTGCTGCTACGCGTGTGGTCCGTCACCATCCGAGATCGTGTGATGCCTCCTCAAGAGAGCGGACCCTCGGCGGTAGTGCGGGCCAGCAGTGCGCGGGCATCCTGGATGCGGGGGTGGGCCGGGTGCAGGAACTGCTCGCAGGCGGCCAACGCCTGACGGGCTGCGGCTTCCGCCTCGCCGCGGCGGCCCAGGCCGTGCAAAGCTGTGGCCGTGGCCATGCCCAGAGCCCCGCTTCCGGAGCGGACCCAAAGCGGCGTGAGCCGACGTGTTTCGGCCAAAGCCTCCTCGTGACGGCCCTGCCCGTTCAGGCTGCGCACCAGGACACAGTGCAGGGCGGCAGCCGTGTGCCCCTCCGCGCGGGGCAGATTCCCACGGGCGATGGCCTCCGCCTCTTCGTAACGGCCCTGCCCGCACAAAGCACTTGCCAGGCTTTTCAAGCAGGACAGCTCGACCCTCCACACCTCGGTGAGGTGCGCGAGACGGGCCGCGGCGCGCAGTATGTCCTGCGCCTCGGCCTCCGCCTCCGTATACCGCCCCTGGCCGACGAGGACCGCCACACGGTTCCCCCGGACCACCAGCAGCAGCGCCCGCTCGGCACCAACCGTCCGCTCCAGCACGGCGATCAAAGTCTCCAGCTCGGCCAGCACCTCCGTCCCGCGCCCGTGAGCGCCGGCCGCCGCCGTGGCTATGGCCTTGGCCAGCCACACCACTATCGGGCTCCGGCCCCAGACACGCCTTGGGGCGGCCGCAAGAGCTCTCGCCCCGGCCTCGGCCTCCTCGTACTCCCCCACCTCGAACAGGTCTAGGAGGCGGTCGAGGACCAGCTCCTGCGAACGGGGCACCCCGCCCCCGGCCCACCTGCGCCGCGAGCGGCCGGACGTCGATCGTATGAACATCACAAGCCGCGACGTTACGTGAACCAGGGCAGTCGGCGTCCCCGCGGTTCCAAGGTCCCGCAGGTTCCCCACCACGTACAGCTGCCAGTTGCCGGCCTTGATCGCGACGACGGCCACGGCAGCGTGACCGGTACGGCGGCCGCGTCAGCACGATGGTCCGGGCGCGGGCGGGAAGTGCCAGGGGTGGTGACTCTCCTTCGGGATGCGCGTTGATCAGGCGGCCAGCAGGTGCTTGGCCGGGGGCGCGATGTAGCTGCTCGGGTCCGCCGGGGTGCCGTCGTGGCACTCCAGGCAGCTCCCCGGGGTCTTGAGCGGCATTGGCGGAGAGCACTTGTTGTGCGGCTGTCGTATGCCCGGATCTCTGGAGGCGGCTCGCGGTCGTCCCCGCTGAAGGCGGAAACTTGCTGGTCGACTGGCGATGGCTTGGGGGATGCTGCACGGGTGATCGAGCGAGCTGTCGCACTCCGAACCGTCGAAGAACAGCTAGAACGCGACTATCGGCAGGGCCTGGCATCGGGCGCAGAACCGATGCGTCTCGCGGTGTCGCATGTCGAGAAACATGAGCTGGTCTGGATCGTCATCTGGGATTCTGAGGAGTACGTACGAACACGCGATCGCAGGTTCATGCTGGCCGGTAACGGGCCGTACCTGGTCGATCGGGTCGACGGAGGGCTCCATCAGATCGGAGTGGTATCCGCGGTGACCGATGCCTGGGAAACCGACTACCGCGTTCGCATCCGGGGACTGGCTGTACGTACCGCAGTGGACGATCTGCACGAAGAGATACGGGCAGTGGCGGCCGAGCGTGGACGTATCTATGCCATGCACATCCTCCGCCAGCGGGTACCAGCGCTGTCTCATGCTGAGGTCATCGACTACGTGGGCGCTCTGCAGAACGGCGCTGCGCCGGCTCACCTCGTGGCCATCTCCACCCGAGTTCTCGTGGAACCTCTCGACCCAATTCTCCGCGTGACGACCATCCGCAGGGGGAAAGGGCGCTCAAGACCGCTGCTGTTCCTCGACGTAGACGGGCCACTCAACCCCTATGCAGCGCAGCCGGAGAGGCGACCCGAGGGCTACACAACGCTCAGGGTGCCCCACGGGAGCGGGACGACTGGCGGACTCTTGAGCAGGAGACGGTCCTTGCGGGTCTGGCTCAACCCGGAGCATGGGCAAGCACTGCTCCGGCTTGACTACGAGCTGTGCTGGGCCACGACTTGGATGGACGATGCCAACCGGTGGATCGGCCCGGTACTCGGCCTTCCTGATCTCCCTTTCGTCGAATTCGGCGACGCTCTGTTCCAGGAGCGCCCTGACGGCGTGCACTGGAAGACCTGCCCGCTGGTGGACTACGCAGGCGGTCGTCCCTTCGCCTGGGTGGACGACGAGCAGAGCGATCTCGACCATGCGTACGTGACCGCCCACCACCACGGGCCTGGACTTCTGCACCACGTCAATCCGCGGATCGGGCTACGCGAGGCCGACTTTCTAGCCCTCGCCGACTTCGCCAGATCCCTTGAGACCTCACGTTCCACTGGCTGACGTCGTGACGAGAGATCTCAGATGACTGCCCTCCCGCGACGACCGGGGCGGCTGACGTACGTCGTGGCCCGGCGGCGGTCCAGAGTGCCCTGAAGTATCGGCAGAGACCAGGTTCTGCGGTTGCTGTGTCCTCTCAGGACAACTGTCGGCACGCAATCCCGGCCGCGCGCCGCTGTCTCGCCGCCCTGGACCCCGCTGACCTCAGCGAGTGATGAAGCAGCACTCCGGCCACGACGTCGGACGCCCCTGGCCGGAACCGCCGCCGCTGGGCGGTATCGGGAAGAACGTAGTCCCACAGTCAGTGCTCGAAGCACCCCACCGGCCGGAAGCACCCCCGGAAGCCGGTGAGATCCGAGCCGTCGACCATGGGCGTGAAGAGGTAGCTCGCCTCGTCGTAACTGTCGGCGACCTCGACCAGCTGAGGCGTGCCGCCCGGGACCGACACCTCGAGGGTGTCCCCGATGTGTGCGTGTCCTTGCCGGCGCAGCCCCGTCCGTGGCATCCGAGCACGGGCGGCGCGCCGGAAGAAGCCTCCTCCGCGGGCTCTTTGGCCCCCGACGCGGGCAGGGTGACCAGGCACACCGCCGCGACCGCGACCCCGGCCGCCACGTACGAGCTGGGCTTCCAGCGCCACAGCGGCACGATCTCCTGGCCGAAGAAGCGGTGGGGCAGGAGCAGGCCGCCCAGGCCGTTGCTGCCCGTCCAGGCCGAGGTCGGCGAGCCGGGCCTCGCTCAGGCGCCGCAGGTGCGGCTCCAGGCGGTAGAGGCTGTCGGCGAACACGACCTGGTTGAAGTCCTCCGTGGTCAGGCCCGGGTGGGAGTGGACCATCGCCTTGTGCTGGGCGCGGACCGTGTCTTCGGGCACCGTCCGGTTGGCCGGGCGGCTGTAGCCGGTAGGTCATACGCTGCTCGGCTTCGAAGTGTTGAGTCTGTTGATGAGCTGACGGTTGGCGGACCGTGCGGTCTGAAGTTCCTCGTCTCGTTCTTCGAGCTGGCCTACGTTCGTCGCGTCTGCGCGCGCCAGCGCCCCGAGGGCGCGGCATGATGGCAGCCATGCTGATCGCTCATGAGGGTTGTTCGCCGACGGTCCACCCCACGGCCTATGTTGCTCCGACCGCCACGCTGTGCGGGGACGTGCGAGTCGGGGCCGGGTGCCGGGTGCTGTTCGGTGCAGTGCTCACCGCCGAGGGCGGGCCAGTGGAGCTGGGCGAGGGCAGCATCGTGATGGAGAACGCGGTCCTGCGTGGTACCCGACGGGATCCGCTGATTCTGGGACGGCAGGTCCTCGTGGGCCCCACCTCCTACCTGACCGGCTGCCGGGTCGAGGACGAGGTCTTCCTGGCCACCGGCAGCCGCGTCTTCAACGGAGCACGGATCGGGACCCGCTCCGAGGTGCGGATCAACGGAATCGTGCATCTGCGCACCGTGCTGCCCGCCGACTCAATGGTGCCGATCGGCTGGGTCGCCGTCGGCGACCCGGTGCGCATCCTTCCGCCGGAGGACCACGACGGGATCTGGGCGGTGCAGAAGAACCTGGACTTCCCCGGCTACGTCTTCGGCCTGGACCGCCCAGCCGACGGCGAGAGCCTGATGCCGGCCATCTCCGAACGCTTCGGCCGCGGCCTCGGCCGCCACAGCAACGACCAACAGATCTGAGCCCCGCCGGAGGACCTCGGTCTTGCCATCCACCGCTCGGCTCCACCACTCGCGCCCGGCAGGCTACCCCAATCAAACCAGCCCTTTACTGCTCGCCGACCGGGGTTGACGGGCCAGGAACTCGGCGAACGCCTCCGACTGCTTCGGGTCCATACACCCCTGCCGCCCGCTGCGCGCCCAGTCCTCCAGCCACTCGAGCCACCCGGCACGGCGCAACTCGGCCACCACCACCCGGCCCTGGGTGAACGTCACACGCTCACCGTCCGCGTGCACGTACCGCGTGTACGGGCCGTGCTGCGCCGGTCCGGGCGGCCGTTCCTCGGCCGTGTCCGGCAGGTATCAGGGCGCCGTATGCCCGCTGCGCCCAGTGCTCCAGCTCGGCCAGCTCGGCCGCCGGAAGTAGCACGCTCGCCGGCTGGCCGTCCTCGGTCAGGGTCACGCGCTCGCCGGTCTCCTCCACAAGAGCGACCAGGCCGAAGTCCTCGACGGCGTCGCCTCGCCATGGTGACGCTCCTTCACCTGCTCGTACGGCCCGAAGCGCGCGACAGGCCCCTGACCAATTCGGTCATGTGCCTGTCGCGACTCGGAGGGTGGGGTGGCGACACCCTCTCCCCAGAGCAGGCGGACGCGCTGGTGGAGGACCTCCCTGACGACACCAATGCCGCCCTCCGCATGATCCGGAAACGGTCCATTCCCAGCCGTGTGACCAGCGCGTGGCGCCTCACCCAGGCCCAGCGTGACTTCGAGGAGGTCGCGGAAGTGCTGGCGATGGCGACCTGGGTGCCCTCGGACAAGAGGAAGCTGCTGTACCGGATCGCCGGGGAACTGGACGGGGCCAGGGCGGTGGAAACCATCCCCGAACCGGACCGTGGGCACGAGAGGCTTCTGGCCCTCGCGGTCGACGGCAACTACCGCGACTACTCCTACGAGCGGAACACCTTCCAGGTGCTGTTCGACCCGGAGACCTTCGCGTTCCGGGGCTTCCGGCTCGTGGCCGGGATGGGCTACTACGTCAACGGCAAGGCCTCCGGCGGCCCTTACGTGGCCAAGGGCACGGTGCTCGCCACCGCCATGCGGGTCACGACGAAGGTCGTCGACAAGGCCGGAGCGCGCACCTGAGACGTTCCCGCCCGCCCCGGCACGGGGGTCCGGGACGGGCGGGGCGATGAGGCGGGGCGAGCGACCGGGACCTGAGACCGGTTCGCCCGAATCGGCGGGGGCCGGTTAGTACTCCAGTGCGGGAGGATCTCGCCATCCCGCACGGGGTCGTGCATCAGCTCACCTTGAGATGACCACCGAGACCCGCACCCCCGGGCCGGCCCGCAGAGAGGCCGACCTGGGCCGTATTGCGAATCTGGCCTGGACGAACGGCGGTTTGACCACTGCGAAGTGGTTACCGGCCGGGTCGAGTAGGTGCGCAAAGGCTATCCCGACTGGGTTGACCTCATGGTGAAGACGGCATCCTCGGCAGCTTTCCCCCTGTCGCGAAAAGCCGCCGTGCAGCCATTCCGCGTCGCCTGTGGTGAGGATCTGGTGGCCGCACTGCTCCCCGCGCCCGCGGGGATGGTCCCCGGCTCGCATCCACCGGGACCCTCCGCTGGGCCTGCTCCCCGCACCCGCGAGGGTTGGTCCCTCGCCCTCGTGTTCACGTAATCCCATCAGCGACGCCAACTTCCCCGCCAAGACGTTCGAGCACGTGTGCCCGGTAGACGGACAAGCTTGGCCAGGATCGTGCGGGAACCTGGGCGCCACGGTGTCAGTCGCTCCTGCGAACATGCTGCCGTGACAGTGACACCTGATCAGCGCGCTGACGAAGCCACGCTCGACCTCCTGCGTTCCGCGTTCCCGCCTGAGTGGCGCGAGCCAGCACTCGGCTATGAGGCAGTCGAGGTGTGGGAGGCCGAGAACAAGGCGACGATCCCAGAGCCCTACCGGTCCTTCGTCGCCGAGATCAGCAACGGATGCAGCCTCGGCCCCGCCGAGGACGGCGGCCTGCAGCCAGTCGGCCGGCTCCCCGCGTCCTGGGCCGAGGACAATCCGAGACAACCAGGAGCACCATTCCCTCTAGAAGAGGCGTGGCCCTGGGAAGAAGACGACTCGGCCGACGACGAGGACCCCCGAATCGACGCTGTCTTCTCGCACGGATCGATCGTGCTCGGCGCGGAGGACAGCCAGTCGTTCTGGCTCCTGGTGACAACGGGACCGCAGCGCGGCAACGTGTGGATTGTCGCGGACGTCGGCGCCACCCCGGTCCCCGCGGACAAACCCTGGGGCTTCCTGGAATGGGTACAGCGGTGGCACGCCGGCGAAGGCTGGTGGGACTGAGCCCGGTCTGGCCGCCGAGACCCGAGACGCTTCAGAGCCCACCGCTCGAACGTTTGGGCGGGGAAGTTAGCGCTGCTGGTGGGGAATTACGTGGCGTTCCAGCTCGGTGAGCTGCCCGTTCACGACCCAATGCTCCCCGCACCCACGGCGATGGTCCCGTTGCCCTTGTAGGAGAAAGTCCAGCGAGTCTGCTCCCCGCATCCGCGGGGATGGTCCCCCCGGGGCCAGTTCGGTGTCCCCTACCAGTTGGGCGGCACCTGCATCAACCCGCACGGTAACGTCGCCCGCGACCGCTGCGACTGCTCCTCCCTGATGCAGCGCGCGTACGGAGTGGCTGGCGTCGAAGTCGCCCGCACGGCATACACGCAGATCAAGGACGGGCACGGGGTGCCGACCAACGCGCTCCAGCCGGGCGACCTGGTGTTCACCGGAGGCTCCGCGAGCCGGCCGGAGCATGTGGCGATGTTCATCGGGGACGGCCTGGTCGTGCATGCCCCGCGCCCGGGATGGGGGGTCGAGGTCGCCAAACTAGAGGGACACGGAAGGATCCTCGTCGCGCGCCGAGTTGCATAAGGAGCCTTTTGCGGCACTCCGAGTTCCCGAGCGGCTACTCGGGCTTGTCGGGAGTTCCATCGGCCCCGGGCTGCGGCCAGCGGTGGGGGCTGATCGCGGAGGCGAGGGCCGGCCAGTCGGCGATGCTTTGCCGCACGAGATAACGCAGTCGCGGGTGCGTCTGCAGTCTGCCGACAAGATCCTGCCCGGACGGCATCCCCGCCTGGACCAAGATGCGCAGTGTGACCACGACATCTGCGAACCGGAGGACACCGATCAGCGCCCCTGGGTCTTCGTGGACGCCGTGAGAGGCTTCGTAGCCGTGACTCAGTACGTTCCGGATTGCGGCTGCTGTGAAGGCCCATTGGGTGGCCTGACCGTTGAAGAGCCAGGTCGACACTTCTGTGCCGAGCTCCTCAACCAGCTGCAGGAGACGCTGTTCGAGAGTGAGCTCAGCAAACTTCAAGGCGTCACGAACGTCACGGCGCTCGCTGGAGGTGAAGCCGCCGACCTCCTTGAGAGTATCCCGGACCCGTTCGGCGAAAGGAAACTCCGTGGGCTCGTCATGGAGTGTGCGGTGCAGGGTCTCCGCTGCGTTGATCACTTCGAGTAGCTGTCCCTGCACTGATCCTGATCGTTGACGCGGCTCGATCGCGTCCAGCGAAACAGCGCACTGCCGCGCCACGTCCATCCACGCCGCGATGAAGGACTCCATGTCCTTGAGCGCTGGCGCCAGAGGCAGGGGATGGGCGGCGGCCTGGCTGATCTCTTGCGGTTCGTCGCCGTCCGCTGGATCGACCTGGACGGGCAGTTCGAGCCATGGGAGCTGCTCCCCGTCAGTCGGTTCGACGCCCTCAGGATGCAGACGAATGTCGTAGACCTGGACCGGTTCATTCAGTCCGATGGCCACCAGGATCCGGAGCGGGATGATCACATCTGTGTGGAGCTCGTCGAGCGTGAAGCCTGATTCGCGGCTGACGAAGATGCTTACGCGTTCGCGAAGTGACTTCGCACGACGGCCGTAGTGGCGATGTTCGCGAACCCCGATGGTGATAGTCAGCCCGTCCTGGCACTGGATGGTGACGTCCGGGGGCGGCTGATAGCGGCCGGGCCGGACTTGAGGCCCCCGCAGCCCGCTGGGAGGCCACCAGGCCGAGAGGCCCGTCAGGCGAAATGAGGCCCCGGTGTAGCGCGTATCGACGGAGAGTGCAGCCCCCTGCAGCAGGGACTCGACCCGCCAAAGCATCCAGTTCTGGTCATCGCTCCCGGTACCGGCGGGAGCAACCCGGCCTGATTGGGCTGCACCGCCCCAGTCGTCGAGATAGCACCCAAGCAGGGTGTACGAAGCTCCCTGGCATGATCCGAGGATCGTTCGGGGTGGCACGAGCGCAAGTCCGTCGCCACCTCCGATGTCGACCATCAGCGTGCCGATGAGGGACAGCTGCCATCCTGTGTCCGTCCGTATCAGCGATCCCGGGATGCGAACGGCCGGGGCATCGGGGGTCCACCAGACACCGCTGCGTGTCTCACTCACGGTTCCCCCAGCGCGGTGCGGACGATTCTACGAGTGTATGGCCGGGCCTCCTGGGGAGCGCGCCCCTCATAGGCGGTTTCGGAGCTCAGGCCCTGCGAGTGAAATCGGACTGACGTTTCTCACAATGCCAGTTGAGAGGAACCGAGTTGAGCGCAGGTGATGTCATGACCGATGTCGTCATCACCGCAAGGAGGCCACTCCGTTGGCTATAGCCATCACTCCTTCAACCCTCCGGGACCGCTTACGTGACAGACACCGAGATGCTGTGGAGCGGCGCATCGCCGCCGCCCAGACGGCTGCCGCGCGCCTCGGCCACGGCGAGGTGCCATGGGACGACATACGCTCCGCGCATCGCCGGCCTGACCGTGCGGTGGCAGGCTCCTACTGGTCGATCGTCTCCGAGGCGCTCGCTGTCATCTTCGTCCTCGGCTTCTTCCTGACTCTGATCGCTTCTGGAGTCGTGGCAACGATGGACGCTGGGGCCGAAGGCCACTTGACCCCAGCCCAGCAGGCGACGTTTTTGCACGCCGTTCCGATGGTGGCCGCCATGCTTGTCGTGATCGCTTTGCTGGGAACGGGGCTGGCGCACTTAACTCTGCTGAGGGTGGGCTCGACCGCGCGTCCACGCCCGGGGGGCGTGCTGGACACAACGCGGGGACCGGGCGCCGCCGCGTGGTCATCATGGTCCGCTCCTACGAAGAACCCCACCAGCACGATCAGGGTGGGGACGCCTATCCACCCCAGGACTTGCAGGATGTCTGCAGTCCTTCCGAGGCGGCTCCACCACTGCTCGGGATCCCGTTGATTGACCATGTCTGAGTCTGGCATTTTGCGGCCTACCCAAGAGGCAGGTAGCCGCGAAGTGCCTGGCATCAAGGGCGCGCTGCCAAGCGATCTTGCGCAGGTCTACCGGCTTTACGGAACCGGGAGCTGAGGGGACGGCAGATCTACGCAAGGCCGATCTAAGCGACGTCTTCCTTGGCCGCGCAGAGGTGTTCGGTTTTAATCGCATGGATATTCGAGCGATTCCCTCGTGTGCGTGAAACTCTCAAAGATCTTGTGACAACGGCAGGTCTGACGTCCCTTACCTAGCAGCAAGGGGCCCCGAGGTCCGCCGCCCAGAAGAGTTGGGTGCCCGTGTCAAGAATCTCTTTGGAGAGTCCGAGCCGATGACGCCGGAGCATCAGGACCCGCCGAGCAAGGTTCCGTGCCTGCCAAGCGAGTCAATGGAGCTGAATAGGCCGACGACGGCCGATGAATTTTTCACCATCCACCTCAAGTCCTTGGAGGGGTACGCGTTCAGGTTGTGCCGGTCACCGGAGTCAGCTCGCGAGGTAGTGCAGGATACCTACCTCGCAACTGCCAAGTACTGGCCCGAGATTGAGCATCCTGAGGCGTGGGTCCGGCGGGCGATCAGGAACAAGCTGATCAAGATGGGAACTCGGGATCGGCGGGAGATAAGCAGTGCTGAGTTTCGCGATGGCACACAGCCCGCACCGGTGACCGCCATCGTGCAGCCAAATCGGCGCTTCGGGCCGGGCGGGCGGGCGACGTACGGGCCACGCTCCGGTGACGCGAGGCGCTGGGACCGGCGGGGCGGCATCCGCTGGCCGGTGTCCGGCCCGGCGGTGGCATCGGCTTCAACCGGTGGGCACCGCCGGGCTTGGAAAGGCTCGCATACGCCACCGCTTACCCGGTTCGCGGGCTACGGGGGGCAGGGGCTTGGGGCAGTGTGGGGTCCCGGGTCCTGGCGGGACGGCCGCGGCGCCGGTGGGCGGGGATTGGTGGAGCGGTCTGCGATCCCCTGCAGGAGCTGTTGGGCGCGGTCCCGGATTTCTGCGGCGCGGCGTCCCTCCTGGCGGGTGGCGTGTCAGGAGGCTTGGGCGGTGGGGGTCTGGCCGTGTTGTGCCTGTCGGACGCGTTCGATCTGCATGCGGGCGACGGAGTTGAGGATTCGCGGGTCGGGGGCGCGGTAGTCGTGGGTTTTGGTGTTGATGTTGACCGACAGGACGACCGGTCCGGCCTGGGCGATGATGGTGGCGCTGCAGAAGTTTTCCATGACGCAGCCCTGGGCGGCGAAGGCTTGATCGGCGCCGGTCATCGTGAGGGCGTCAACGCTGCCCTTGTACTGGGTCTTGCTGAAAGCGAAGCGGTCGATCGCGTCGGCGGCGCTGGTGTAGGAGGTGATGCTGAAGCCGACGGCTCCGTCGAGGTCGGGCGCCTGGTATCCGGAGGTCCCGTATGCGATTCGTCCGTCGTCCTGGGCTGTGCCGTCTCGCCTGGGGGTTCCTGCCGCCACCCACCCAGCCGGAACGTCCTCGGGACCGGGGAGCGCTCCGGCGACTTGCTTGAGCCGCAAGACGACCGTCGTGGCTGTTGGCGAAGACGACACCGGGCCAGCGGCCGCGCCGGCGGCCGGGGCATCGCCCTGGCCCGTGCTGCACCCGCAGGCGAAGAAGCCGCCAACGGCCACCGTAACGGCAGCCCGTAGCCACGACCCGTTCCTCACGCTGTTCCCCCGTCTGAGCATTGGCCCCAGTCCATGCGCCCCCCAGTATCGTTTGCTGCGCGCCCACTCCTGTGCGCGGGCCGCCCACGACGGGGGCGGCCAAGGATCGGCTCGGTGGCCGCGCCGTGGTGTACTTCGTGAACTTCGCGGGGACCCATGAGGTCCGGGTCCATCAGCAGGCCGAACGCGTTCCGGTTAAGGGAGTCGCGGGTGCGGCCGACCACGACGAGTTCCCCGCCGCGGGGTGCCACCGCCACATAGATCAGCCACCGCAGCAGGGACACCACGGTCTTCCCGGACCGGATAGAGCCCTCGGCCAGGTTCACGAACGCCCTGATGCTGACGACGTAGTCCAGTTGTTTCAGCGACAGCAGGACAGGGAGATCACGAAGCATCGCCCCCCTGGTCTCCGGTGGAGGCCTGCTGCTTCTGCCAGACCTGCAGGAGCCCGGTCATGACCTTGCCGAGCATGCTCCTGGCGTCGTCCTCGCCGCTCTCGGTGACGGGCGGCACGCTTCAGCGACTTCTCGATCGCGATGCTGGCCGCGGTCATGAGCGACTTCTTGTCGAGGGCGGGCGGCTCGGGCACGTCCCGCTTTTCCTACGCCTTGTCCTTGTCACCGAAGTTGAAGATCGTGGCGGGCTGCCACAGTTGCTCGGTGAGCTGCTCGACGTCGCCCTGGAGCGCTTCAGCGAGGATGGCGCGGCGCTCTGCGAGGCCCGCGACTCGTGCGCGGGTGGCTTCCTCGGTCGCAGTGCCGTCGAAGGTGAGCCCCATCTTCGCGGGCCTCGACGCTGAATCGGGTGACTGCGTAGTCCTTGGAAATGGGTGAGCCCCTGTCCCGTCGGCGCGTGGGCAGGGTCTCCGTGCTGCGCGGTCAGGGCGTGTAGTGTGCGGCGCGGACACGGTGCAGCCACGCCTCAACTGGGGCCTCGTCCGGCTGGTCCGGTAGGACGCTCTTCGCCTGGTCGAACCGCTCCTCGAAGCGCTGCAGGAGGGGCAACGCCGTCATTGTGTCCGCGGCGACCTCCTCGCCGAACTCGTGGAAGGTCCCGGGGTTTTCGACGCGGACGTTCAGCCGGCCGGTGGTGTACAGCTCGAAGCCCTGATGGCACAGGCGCATGAGGTGCCGGGCGTGTTTCTCGGTCCGTTTGCGCGTGTCTGCCGAGAACGATCCGTCGCCGCGGTCGTAGAGCCGCTTGAACTGCTGGGTGGCGTAGCCGAGGTAGGCGTCCCGGACTCGCTTGGCGGACAGGAGCGAGCTGCGGATCTCGATCAGTTCGTCGCCCAGGGGGGTGCGTACTTCGTACAGGTCGTCGGGGAGCCAGACGAGTTCCATGACGGTAGGGTTGCCGCCGAGTGCGAGCCTGCACCATTTCGCTGCTTCGTGCAGGGTGCGGTCTGGGTTCGTGGTGACGTGCGATTCAGCGGGGCCGTGTAGGCCGTGGAATGCGGTGGTGTCTGCGGCGAAGAGGCCGAGGCGGTCGATGTCGGATCCCGGCTTGGCGAGTCCGTAGGCGGTGGAGCCTACTATCCCTGATAGCAGCACGTTCATGGCTCGCGTCTCCTCCGCGGGTGTGGGTCGGCTGAACGGTACGGCAGGTGACCCACACGTCGTCCGGATTTTCGGGCGGCGCAGCCGCCAGTGTGTGGGACAGGGGCCTTGTGACGCTCGGCGGCCCACTGCGTGGTCGGGGGACGGCACGGCGTTCGTCTGACGCCGCATCCATGCCGAATCAGAGTCACAAGGTCAGCCAGCTGCACGAATCTGGGAAGTCGCTGGGCGGAGCGTCGTGCGGCAAGCCATGTGCTGCCAGCTCAGGGCCGCGGTGCTTTCTCGCCGTGCACGGCTGTGTACTCGGCCGAGAGCCAGGGACCCAGGTGGTCGATGAGCATGCTCAGTAGTGCCGGATCTGCCGAGGGCGTGCGGCCTGTGGCCGCGGCCACGCGCATCTGCTCGACGCGCTCGGGGTAGTAGCGGCCGAAGAGTTCGGCCGACTCGCTGAGGTCGCTGGTCCAGCCGCCCCAGCGAGGCATGATCAGGGTGAAGCCGGTGCGCACGATCTTGCGGGCGGCGAGGCGGCTGAGGGTCCTGCGGTCGGCGTCCGTAGCGGCTTCGGCCGCTCGGGTACGCCAGCGCGGGAGCGCGAGTGAGAGGTCACCGTTCGTCTCGCGGGCGAGCAAGGGGGTGGGGCGGTAGCGGGGAAGCTGTTCGGCGAGGTCGCTGCCCAGCAGCGGGGTGCACAGGCAGGCGACGAAGAAGCCGCCGTCATGACGCTCAAGTTCGCTGAGCAGAGTGCGTGTGCTGGACAGGAGGATCCCGACGTCGTCGATCTCGGCGAAGGAGCGGTCGAGAGCGGCCTCGATCGTATTGGCGGCAGCCCGGTCAGCCTCGGTGGGTTTGTGGCGGAGGGCGAGAAACAGGTCGAGGTCGGAGACGCCGGGGATCGCGTCTCCGCGGGGGATGCTGCCGTAGAGGTAGGCGCTGTGCAGCCGGGTGCTGTCGAACATCTCAGCGATCTGAGCACGGGCGGCATCGACGACAGGGGCGAAGGCTTCTTGCACGCGGTTCAGCACGCCTTCACGCGCGATCGTCCCATCCTTCTCCAGTCCTCTTTCGCTCATGGGATCACTGTGCCTCGTGCCTTCGTTCGCTGCCGAGCGGCTATCCGTGGCGCCTGGCCACACTCTGACGTCCACCCACAGCATCCCGCGCTGGCCCCGTGACCAGAACCTTTCACTAAGATTCGTCTGATGCTGCCCTCGTAAGGACCGTGGCTCGTGTGGCGGGCGGACCTCAACTCTTGACGGCCTCTGCGATCTGCAGGGCGGCCTGGGCGGGCGTGAGGTGCGTGGTGTCGACGACCTCGGCCTCGCCGTGCAGCCACGTGCGGGCCGCCTCGGCGTAGGGCTCAAGGTATTTGAGACGGAATGGGGAGGGGCCAAGAAGAGTGTCCCCCTCGATGCGCCCGCGGAGGGTGTCTTGGTCAGCGTGGAGAACGAAGTGCCGTACCGGAATGGCATGTTGGTCGAGGCCCGTGCTGATCTCGCGCCAGTACTGCTCGACCAGGACAGTCATGGGCATCACCAGAGTGCCGCCGGTGTAGTCGAGTACGCGGCGGGCGGTCTCGACGACGAGCGGCCGCCACGGCGGCCAGTGCTGGAAGTTGTCCGTCCCGGGCAGCCCCGGCGTGATGTCCATGAGTGTCTCGCCGACCTTCTCGGCGTCGAACACCCGTGAATCCGGGATCAGCTGCTGCACGAGTGCACTGGTCGTCGTCTTGCCTGCGCCGTGGGTGCCGTTGAGCCATACGATCATGGGGCCCAACGCTAGCGCTGTGCGGGCCGAGGGTACGAGCACAGCAGAAATCCGGTACGGCTTCGGCGTCTCTCAGGCTGGTGTCAACCACCAAGATCAGGTGTCACCTATCTCGAACAGTCGCAAGTCTGCGCGCCAACTCTGGCGCTCATGGTGCCAACTCAGACGCTCAAGTGCCAACTGAAGCGCTCCTTACCTTGGTGGCGGGTTGCGTGCAACGCTGCGTACAGCGCCGGATAGACGCCGTACACATTGACGGCAGCCGGGGCGGAGCCCGCAGCCAGTCTCTGCTGCAACGGAGCGATGTTCCATGACACATCACCGCGGCCGCCGACGTCGCTGCCCTGCCTCCGGCACGGAGCGGCTACGTAACGTTTCCTTGTCTTCGGTGGGGCTGGGCCTGGTGGAGGTACGAAGCGCGTGGATGGCGGCGATCACAGGGATGAAGGAGCGGATCAAAGAGGCCAACGCGGCTGGAATGTGGGTGGCGGCCGTGAGGATGACGGTGAGCGCACCGATGGACGCCAGAATCGATGTGGTCATGGGTCGAGGATTGGGCGACGGGCGTTCGGTTGCATTCGGTTCTGACTAAGTTGCACGATCCAGCAGGTACGGGACGTGTGCATCCCTACGCTCGGAGGCCATACCGAATGGAGGGCCACCGGGTGGGGGAAAGGATCGCGCCGGAGCGCATCGGAAACCGGGCGGAGCTGAGCGAGGCGATCGGGAAGCTCTTCCAGCGAACCGGCCGTAGCTATCTTGACGTCGCCACGGCGGCGGGCGTGTCGGACTCGACGGTGCACGACATGACGTCGGGGAACCGGTTTCCGCGATGGGGGACGCTCGAGGCGGTGCTCGTCGCGTGCGGGATCACGGAGGCGTCCGCGCTGTCAGCCTGGCGGGAAGCGCATCGCAGGGCGCAAGGGGACGGGAGTGATCCCCGGCTGAGGGATGCACAGCGTCGAAAGCTCATCCCGCTGCCCTGGGCGAGCGGGGATGAGGCCGATGCTCCCGCCCCGGAGCGGGTGGCGCTTGGACGGCCGGTGCTGCGGTTCGCGCGCACCTCGATGTCCCTTGCGGCACGTCCGTGGAAGAACCTGCGGACCCGGCACCGCGATCGTCAGCGGGAGCTGATGCTCAAGGCGGTTGGCCGGCAGATGCAAGAGCTCATCGCGCCTTCCCAGGCTCACCACTACCTCACGCCGCGCTTCCATGCTGTTGGCTCCAAGGACAAAGCCCGCGAGATCGACATCAGGGAGCTGTACGAGGAGGCCGGCGAGGAGCTGGTTGTGCTCAGCGCACCCGGGATGGGCAAGACCACACAGCTGGCCCGGCTCGCTGACCGGCTCGCGGCCGAGGCGCTTGAGGATCTCCACCGGCTGGGCGGGACGTCTATCCGGCCGATTCCGGTCCTGGTCAGCTTGTCGGCCTACCGCGGCCAGCCGCTGGCCGATTGGCTGCCGACAGCGGTCAAACGGCAGTACGACTTTCCCGAGGAGTTGGTTCGCGGCTGGCTCACCAGAGGTCTTCTGCTTCCGCTGTTCGACGGCCTTGACCAAGTCCCGGATGCCAGGCGGGGAGAGTGCGCGGAGCAGCTTCGCCGATTCCGCTTGCGTCGCACGGGGATCGTGGTCGGTTGCCGCTACGACGACCTTTCGATGGCCAAGCGCATCGGGGCCGCCCGCTATGTGCAGTTGTCCACCCCCACCAAGAGCGACGTGGAGGGTTATCTGCTCGAGAACTTCGATGCTTTGGCGGACGTGCATGCCGCCTTGAAGGCAAATCCGAGGCTGGGACGGCTGCTTCGTTCCCCGCTGATGCTCAACATCATCTACGGCGCATATCAGGGGAGAGCCGCGCCAGCGTTGCATGCATCAGGGAAGACCGACAAGCAGCGACAACAGATGATCTTCGATGCATATGTGCATCGCATGTTGCGGGATGAGGAGCACACGCTCCAGCAGACCCTCCAGAGATCCGACTCGCCCGAGCAGACGGTGAAGTGGGTCACCTGGCTGGCACGAAACCTCAACGAACGGCACGAGGACGTCTTCTACCTGGATCGGCTCGATCTCGAGTGGCTGCGCACCAAAGCCCAGCAGGTGCTGCCACGCGCACTGCCCACATTTATGGCGACCACGACGGGGGAATTGCTCGCCCTGCTCTGGCTGACGGTTGCCGTCACGACCGGAGCGCTCGACACCAGCCTGTCCGACGCAATCGACGTCACCCGCGCCGCTGTGGTCACGTCGGCAAGCCAGGCGCTGATCACGCAGATCGTGCTGATCCGGTATCCCACCCGGCCATTTCCCAGCGTTGTGTGGAACGTTCCAGTGATCCTGGTCATGTGGGCCGGCCTCACCAAGATTCACTGGCTGGCCCCGGGGATGATCATCCTGCTCTTCGCCTGGCTATGGCTGCAGCTCACCACCTTGGAGGGCTGGTACTTTCCGGTGCTTGTACCGGTGGAGCAGATCCGGTGGTGCTGGACACCCCGGGAAGCAGGCCCCTCCCTGCGGGGACGGCTCCCCGCCAGAGGAGTCTTCACCGTCGCGGCCACCATCGTGATGACCGGACTGCTGGTCTACCTGTCGAGTGTTCTTCTCCCCGGGCAGAGGTGGGCCGTGTTCATGGCCTGCTTCATGCTCATGGCCGCCTACCTCCTCGGCAACAACTTCGAGACCTCGCTGGAAGAGAAGCGCCCGACTCCCAATGAAGGAATCCGCAGATCACTACGCTTCGCGCTCGTCCACGGCGCCGCCAGCGCCACCCTGGTCGGGGCCACCCTGCTCGCCCTCTTCCTCCTGGCGCGCTCGCACGTCAACTCGGTCAAGGCGCTCCTCATCGCCGGCTTCGTAGCGACGCTGTTCGGCGTAGCCCGCGCCTACCGATACGGCGGCCTCGCCATCGTCCGCCACTGGGCAATCCGCGCTGCTCTAGCGGCCAGCGGCGACACCCCACTGCGCTACAAACAATTCCTCCACGACGCCGAACAACGAATCCTCCTCCGCCGCCTCGGCAGCGGCTACGCCTTCCCTCATCAACTCCTCCGAGAACACCTTGCCGTCGACCCAGAAACCCTCCTCTCCCGCCTGGCAAACCACGACGCCGCAAAACAACCCGCATGAGCCCGCCGACACAGGCGAGATCGGCCCGACCACCCTGCACGCGAGACCGAGCGGTGTTCAGGGTGGCGGCGAGGAACTCGGCGCCGAGGCGAGGTCCCATGCCGGGCAGGCTCTCGATCACCTTGGCGTGCGGGTGCTCGTGAAAGCGGCATCCGGCGCCCGCTCGTTAGCATCCAGGTGACCGCGCACGCTGAGTACTTCGACAAGCCGCGCCGGACCATCGAGCCTGTGGCCGACACCCCCGAGGAGCTGATCAACTGGGGCAACCGGATGGCGCGGCTGTCCGGCCACGGAGCGCGCCCTGAACCAGGCCGCTCCCAGGGCCGATTTTCGAATGCCCGACGGGACGACGGCCCGTTCTGGTCCCTGCGGGCGGGCAGTCAACCGTGCGCAAGACACTGGCTCAAGGCTGGTGGAGCCCGCTCTCATTGACCATTTTCACGCCGTTCGCACTCCTCTGGAATCTGATCGCCCACGTCAAGATCAACAGAATTCCCCGCCGTCAACCGCCCCGCAGCGGGCACCGCTCGACGAAGGAAAACCACTCGTCCTGCGTCCTGTTGCCTACGTCGCGCTCATCCACGCGCTGTTGGCCGTGTGGGCCCTGGCCACTCTGCTCACCCATTCCACCTGAATCTCGTGCGATGCACGGCTCCGGGGGAGCGCAGCCAGCCGTCCACGGCCCGAAAGAAGTCGATCTGCCGTGATGCCCTGCAGCAGGTAGCGTGGGCCGACGATCAAAGGGGAGGGGCATCAACATGCAGGTCGATCGCACAAAACACAGACGCATCGCCGTCGTCATGGCGGCCGCGGTGGGGCTGGCACTCATGGTCGCGGGGTGCGGCACCAGGGCAGCACAGGCGGACCGGTCCGACACCGAACGCCCGATAGCCAAGCAGACTTACCTCTCCGAGCTGCCGGAGCGGCTCGAGGCCGACGGAACGACGATCACGGTCGGGAACCCCGACGCCCCCGTCGCCATAGGGCTGTACGAGGATCCCCGCTGCCCCTACTGCAAGGAATTCGAACTCACAGGCGGGGCCCCGGAAGTCGACGCCCGGGCCAAGCAAGGGAAGCTGAAGATCCAGTACACGCTGGCGTCGTTCCTGGACGACCGCCTGGGAGGTCACGGCTCCCGCAAGGCCGTCAACGCGCTGCGCGCGGCCCTCGAAGAGGGAAAGTTCGAGGAGTACCACGCTGTTCTCTACGCGAATCAGCCGGCCGAGGAGGTCGACGGATACACCGATGCCTACCTTCTGCAGCTCGCCTCCAAAGTGCCGGGCCTGCGTGGCGAGCGATTCGAATCGGCCGTCAAAGGCATGCGTTACACGGACTTCGTGACCGCCTCGCAGGCCGCCTACGAGCGGGGTGGCGGCCCGGGAACGCCGACGATGCTGATCAATGGGAAACCGCTGCCCCAAAACGCCGCCGGCGCCATCTACGAGGAAGCGACGACCCAGGCCCTCCTCGACATCGCGGAGATCGCAGGCCAGTACGCACAAAATGGCGGCTAAGGAGTGCGCATCGAGGACGGCGTCGCCCGCTACATCCACTGGTTGCAGCGCCATCCGGCCGCCGTACCCACCTGGCTGCATCAGCAACTGGGCGCGCCGAGCGTCTAGATGACGGGCGGCCGGCCCAGGCGCGCCATGCGGTAGACGGTGCGCCACCGCATCGGCCGCCTGCCGCCCGCAGGCTGGCGGATCCCCTCGAGGAATCCGCCTGACCAGGCGCGCAGCCCGTCCAGGGATCGGGTCCGGGCGAGCGTGAGCAGTGTCCAGGTGCCGAGGTAGGCCGGGATCAGCGGCCAGGGCAGGTGGCGGCGGGCGAGCCAGACTCGGTTGCGGGCGGTCATCCGGTAGTAGACGGCGTGGCGGGCGGGGGAGGTTTTGGGGTGCTGCAGCAGCAGCGACGGCTCATAAAGGATCTTCCAGCCCGCGTCCAGCGCCCGCCACGCCAGGTCCGTCTCCTCATGGGTGAAGAAAAAGTCGGCGGGCCAGTCACCAGTCTCATCGAGCATCCGCATCGACAGGGCGTGCCCGCCGCCGAGGAAGCTGGTCACCAGCCCCCGGCGCATCGGATCGGTGGCCCGCAGTCGCGGCACGTGCCGCCGCTGGGTCTCGCCCCGCTCGACGGCGATACGGAAACCAATGATGCCCATGGCCGGATCGGCGGCATACAAATCCCGCACCTGCCCAAAGACACCGGCATCCACCAGCAGACCGTCGTCATCGAGCTCGATCACGACATCGACTTCGCCCAGCTGCCGCAGCCGGGAGATCGCCACGTTCCGCCCGCCGGGACAGCCCAGGTTCTCCTCCAGCTCCACCCGGACGATCCCGTCGCCGAAATCAGGCAGCCCGGTGCCGTTGCCCACTACCACAATCCGCTCCGGCGCAACCTCCTGCTTGGCCACCGAAGCCAACAGTGCCTCCAACTCACGGGGCCTGTTGCCCATGGTCACGATGGCAACGCCCAAGCGCGGCTGCTGCGGCACGACACAACTCCCGTTTCTCCGTGGGTGGGTATCGGTGAGCGTATCCGTTCACTTCACCAACCCCCCAAAGACAGTCACCCGTAAAGGCGCTCAGAGATGGCTGCCATCCGTCTGGCCGACTACCTCAGCGCGCCGGCCGAAGACACGCTCGCCGCGACCCGATACGCAGAGCTGGAGCATCTCGAGCTCGCCGAGTTTCTCGGCGCATGGGGCCACATCCATGAAGAGGCTCGCCTCCGCATCCGGTACCGCATCCACCCGACGGCCTTCATTCACCCGACCGCGCAGATCGGCGACGACGTAATCATCGGCCCGCATGCGAAGGTCCACGAGTTCAGCAGCGTCCGCAAGAACACGGTCATCGCCGCACGCGCCTCGATCGGCTTCAACTGCGAAGTCACCCACAGCTATGTAGGAGAAGGAGCCGTCCTCGGGCACCGCATCGGCATCAACCGCAGTCTCATCGGAGGCGACGCCCACCTGTCGGCAGCCGTCACGATCGCTGCTATCCATCCCAGCCCCGACATGCGCACGCCCGTAAGAGAGGTCCTCCTGCGCACCGCAGACGGGCTCTACCGCTGCGGCACCGCCCAGTTCGGCGCACTCATCGGCGACCGAGTACAGACCGGGAACAGCATCACCCTCGGCCCCGGCGTCGCCATCGGACCCGACAGCCTGATCAACACCGGTGTCATCGTCCCTGCCACTCGCGTCCTGCCCGCACACAGCACCGTCAGCACCCCCCACGCAACTGTTCTTCACGTACGACAGCGCCGGGCTTTGTAGCTCCTCAGCCCCAACTCGGACAGCCATGAGGCGCAACCTGCCTTCGTCAACGGCCCTGCAGGGGGAGCAGCATGGCGTGGAAGAGCGGTGCGCCGTCGAGGCGGGGCTGGAGGTCGCCGAGAGTGTGCCAGCCCCACGACTCGTACAATGCCCACACCTTGGGGTGTTCCTGGTCGACCAGGAGCGTGGCCCGTTCCTCGGGGCGTGGCCCAAGAAGTGCGTCGTGCAGCTGGCGGCTGATGCCGGTCTTACGCCATGGGCGGCGGACCATGAGCTCGCTGAGGGCGTAGGTTCTGCTGCCAGTCTCTTCGATGACATCCGCGGATATCTCGGCACGCAGCCCGCCCCACCATCGGGCATCTACGGGGAGCGGGGCGCGATAGGCGTATCCGACGGCCTGGTCGCCGTCGTAGCCGACCACACACGTCCAGCCGGGCTTGCTGCTCCAGCCGTCGAGGCCCTGGGCGAACCGCTCGGCTTTGCAGCGGGTCGCCGCATGCGGCATCACGGCGCGGGAGCTGACGGTGCTGGGCCTGCTGGCAGATGGCCTCACCGCCGTGTCCATGGCACACCGACTGGCGATCTCCCCCATACGGTCAACAGGCATCTGGAAAGCATCTACCGAAAACTCGCTACGCATGACCGACTGACCACCGTCTCCTTGGCTCGCCAACTCGGCTTGGCTCCACCCCCACAACACGCAATCGGTAAGTAGGACGGCAGACCCCGGACAGCCGGGAGGATTCGCTGGAAGGGTTCTGCCCCGTGGAAGGTTGTCGAAAGCCGGTCGTCTTCAGGCAGATCCGATGGCCCTGCTGTGAGCCACCGCCCACCTCTTCTGGCCTTTTCCTGTGAACGGCCCGGGGCCGCAGGGCTTCGGCGTAGTCGGGTGGCGTTCGATTTGTGTTCAAGTGAGGCCGACTTCGACAAGATCAAGACGGTTCGGGCAACCGCCATGCCATGGGAGGCGGCGGCGTCCTGCCACGGTGCAAACCGCCGCCCACCCTCCGTCCCAGCCCTCGCTTCACCTATCGCATGTCGATAGATTCCCATCGCAACTCGATGGAAGGATGGGTCATGGGAAAGCTGACAGTGCGTGCGCTGCGCGCCCTGCTCGTGGTGGTGCTCGCCGGCACCGTGTTCGTACAGGCATTGATGGTGTGGGCGTTGGCCACCGACCCGGAGGACGGGGCGCTCCCGCTGACCCCGCTGCGCGTGATCACGATCCTGGGCATGGCGTCGGTCCAGGCCGCCGTGGTCTGCGTATGGCGGCTGGTGACGATGGTGCGACGCGGAACCGTGTTCTCCCACACCGCCTTCCGGTACGTGGACGGCGTGATCGGCGCGATCGTGGCGGCTGCCCTCGTGTGGTTCGCGGTCACGGTCATCAATGCGCCGGGCCAGCAGGACGACCCGGGCGTCACCGTCATCATGGGCGGGGTTGGCGTGGCCATCCTGGGGGTCGCGCTCATCGTGCTCGTGCTGCGGATGCTGCTCGCCCAGGCCGTCGCCCGCGACGTCGAAGCGGCGCAGATGCAGGCCGAGTTGGACGAGGTGATCTGATGCCGATCGCCGTCGACATCGACGTGATGCTGGCCAGGCGGAAGATGTCCGTGGGCGAGCTCGCGGACCGCGTAGGGATCACGCCCGCCAACCTCGCGGTACTCAAGAACGGCCGCGCCAAGGCGGTGCGCTTCGCGACGCTCGCCGCGCTCTGCGAGGTGCTCAAGTGCCAGCCGGGCGACCTGCTGCGCTGGGAGGCCGAGGACGCCGCAGGCGGATGACGTGCCGTTCCAGGATCATGGAGTTCTCGACGCCACGTGATCCGGGTGGAAGACCGTGCCTGCCGACGCATCAACGCCGATCCCGCCTGCCTTTGACCAACTCCGCGAGCATCCCGGGGCCGTGCCCGAGGAGATCCCGGGCCTGCTGGAGCGACTGGCCGAGGTGCCCGACCCTCGCGATCCGCGCGGCGTACGGCACGCTCTGGTCGTCGTGCTCGCGCTGAGAGTGCCTGTTTCACATTTCCGTGATCAGGCACGCGGTCTGGGCTGGCTGTGTACGCGAGTAGCGGTTCTGGCTCACTTTCCGTGGACCATGCACGCTGAGTGACGGTTGTTGGGTGAGTGGGCCGTGGGGAAGTTGCCCGGAATTGGCCCGTACCGGGTGCGGTGTGGCCGACAGTGCGCCCTGTGGAAGAAGTGGTGCTCCGGCTGGAGGAGTTGCTGTTCCCGTCGATTGCCGACGTGGCGGTGCTGTCGGTCGCCGTGAACGACGAGGCGGTACGCATAGAGGCTCGAAGCACGGTGGCTGGGGCCATCTGTCCCGGATGCGGGAACTGGTCACGGCGGATTCACAGCTCCTACCTGCGATTCCCCGCTGATGTGCCCAGCGGTGGCAGACGGGTCGCTCTCTGTTTACGCGTCCGCAGGTTCCTCTGCCCAGTCATCTCGTGTGGGCGGCGGACCTTTGCCGAGCAGCTGCCAGGGTTGACCCGTCGGTACGGTCGGCGGACCGAGCGCCTGCGGTCGACGCTGGCCGCGGTCGGCCTCGCGCTCGCCGGTCGGGCCGGTGCCCGCATGGCGAGAGTGTTCGGCGTGGCCGTGAGCCGCAGCACGGTACTGCGGCTGGTCGAAGCGTTACCCGACCCCGAAGTTCCAGCCCCGCGGGTGGTCGGCGTCGATGAGTACGCGACCCGCAAAGGGCGTCACTACGGAACTGTCCTGGTCGACGTCGAAAGCCGGCGTCCAGTCGACCTTCTGCCCGACCGGGAGGCCTCCAGCCTGGCCGCTTGGCTCGCGAGGCGGCCCGGGGTGGAGGTGGTCTGCCGCGATCGTGCACCGTTCTTCGCCGAAGGTGCCAAGGCCGGGGCACCGCAGGCGGTGCAGGTCGCGGACAGGTGGCATCTTTGGCACAACCTGAGCGAGGCTGCAGAGCGGTGCGTCGCAGACCACCGTGGATGCCTGAAGGTCCTGGCGTCAGATCCAGCCCAGCCTGCCCCCGAGCCGGAGAAGTTCGAAGGCCCCTCTGGCTCGCCTTGGCCGAGGGGACATCGCTTCGCTGACCGCACCCGCGACAAGCACGCGACCGCCCACGAATTGCTGGCAGCCGGGCTCAGCCGGAGGGCGATCGGCCGCCAACTCCATATGACCTCCCGAACCGTCAAGCTCCTCGCCGACGCAACCACTCCGGAAGAACTGTTCCACGGGCAGTGGCAAGACCGGCCAACTAAACTCGACGCCTTCAAGCCCTACCTGGATGACCGCTGGAACCAAGGCTGCACCAACGCATGGATGGTGTGGGAGGAGATCGTGCCGCTCGGCTATCAGGGCAGCTACCAGCGGGTTCGCGCCTACTTCCGGGAGAATCGACTCTCGTCGTGCCCCGTCACAGCTCGGCCACCGTCACCCCGCCTCGTCGCTGGGTGGATCCTCCGCCGGCCAGAGAGCCTCACCGAGACGGAGCACCTCCGACTCAAAGCCGTTCTCGTCCACTGCCCTGAACTGGACGCCCTCACCGGCCACGTCCGCTCCTTCTGCCAGATGCTCACCGAGCGCCAGGGCGAACGGCTGCCGCAGTGGCTCAACGCCGTCCGGCGAGACGATCTCCCCAGCCTCCACACCCTTGCCGCAGGCATCGACCGCGACCGCGACGCCGTCATCGCCGGCCTCACCCTGCCCTGGAGCTCCGGCGTTGTCGAAGGACACGTCAACCGAATCAAGATGCTCAAACGCCAGATGTTCGGGCGGGCCGGCTTTCATCTCCTCCGCAAGCGCGTCCTGCTCTACTCGTGAAGCGCAGGTCAGACCACTGTGGGTTGCCAGTTGGATTTCCCCGTCCGCGGCCGTCTGATGGGGAGCCAACTGACCACGAGATCGCTGACGGTCAGTGATTTGGTTCGCGCTCGTCATCCATCTTGTTCGGCGGTTCCCGCTTCCGCCGGACCGAGATCGGTGGGGAGGTGGCGCACCGCCAGGGCGACGGCTTCCTCGGCCGTGGCGGCCTCGCCAAGAGCGTCGTCGGAGAGAGGATGTTTCTTCAGGCGGAATGGGCTGCCATTGTGCGACGGGACGATGGCCACCTCGTTGCGGAACGGGTATCCGGTGCAGGAGCTGAAGCCGAGCGTCCAGTGGCTGGAGAATACATAGAGCTGTCGCAGCCGCGGGTCGGCATGAGCCACTTCCACGAGTTCGCCGAACCCTGTGAAATTCGGTTCCTCGGCCGCCTGCTCCCGCATTGTGCGCCACTGCAGCTCCACCACCGCGGTCGGCCCGCGTTCGTGAGCTTCGGCGCGCTTGCTGGAGCGCAGAAACGACAGCTCCGCCCGCAGCTCCCACAGGCTCCTGCCCCGTCCCCATGCCGCTCCGGCCCTGACGATATCCGTCAGGTCGGGCGTGGCTCCGGTAATGAGTTCGACTCCGCGACTCCAGCCGGAGACACCGAACCAGCGGCTCTCAGCCCCGATGTGAACGGATAGCGGCTTGCGCTCAGGGACCGACGAGGCGATGCCGGCCGAAACCAGTGGGCCCCAATCGCCGGGTACCACTGTGAGTTCGACACCGAGTTCGGCCGCCAGCTGTTCCAACGCTGCGGCCAGGCTGCCAGCAGCAGCCAGATCAGGGTAAAGGTCAGAGTCCACCTCCATAGTCTGCCGTCGCGACGCCACCAAGAGAACGGCGATCAGGCGTCGCAGCGAGGGCCGTGGGCACGTGACTCCGAGTGTCCGTTGCTCACGGCCTGGGGAGCCATTGACATCACGCTCAGTCAGCCCTCCACGGAAAGTGAGCCAGAACCCGACTTCGGGAGGCGCCAGAGCACACCGAGGATTCGAACGCTGCGTGAGTTTCGAGCCGAGAGGCGGCCGCCGAGGTCTGGCAGGCGGTGTGCGGCCGCCTACCGGCCGACACCCATCCGAACGTCGCCGCGACGTTCCCGCCGCGTGGAGCCGGCCACGTCAGAGTCGCACAGGCGGCCTGGACGTGCTCAGTGGTCGCCCGTGTGCGAGCGCACGGGGCGTGGCAGTGGCTGACGCCAGTCGCCCAGCGTCGTGAGGAGGAACTGGCGGGCGAGAGGGCGTATTTCGTCCCACGCCGGATCTGTGGCCAGGGCGTTGGCCCAGAGGCCGGCGCGGCAGGCGGCATCGATCTCGCCGAGGAGACGGCCGATGGCCTGAAGATCGCGCAGATTCTTGGGTTCGAAGGCTCCGCGCTCGGCGAGTCCTTCGGAGATGCGGCAGAGGAGCTCCACCTCTTCAACGACGGACTCCGTCTCCAGCTCACGCTCGCCCAGCCAGGCAAGCTGATCCTGGGTGTCGGCTGCGAGGAGGGTCATAAACCGCAGCGTCCAGGTGCGCAGGTTCGCGTCGCCGAGATGGTTCATACATGCAGGATCGCACCTAGCTCCCGCCAGACCGTGTTCGATGGCACGGAAGGGCGGCAATGGCCGGCACGGCGCCTGCGGAGGTTGAAGCTCGAGTGCTGCTGCCGCAATCGAACAGTGCCAGACGGCGGTGCCTCCCGAAGTGGTGAACATCTGCTGTCCGTTCTCATGGACATAACCACCTGGCGACGTACGGCGCATCCAGCCCTTCGACTTCATTCGATTCCGGATGAAGTCGCCGACGTCCAACTTGCCCTCGCGTGCTGAGGGAAGTGAGGTCGCAAATCAAGGCGGAAGGTGCCCGGTGCAGACAGGAACGCGGCAGCACCGCCCACCCAGCACCGCTGTTGCTGCCGGGTTCTCGCGGCCGGATCCGGGGCGATGTCTGAGGCCGCTGATAGCGTGCCGCGTCCGGCCGGGAAGATCACGAGAGGACAGCAGCCGTGCAGGAAGTGACGCGCCATGAGGTCAGTGGACAGCACATAGGCCAGGCACTCGACGACATCAGCCGACGGACCTGGCGGCGGTGGCACTGGATGCGCTACGACGACCCGTCCCCGGAGAAGTTGCAGGAGATGCGTGACGAGCTCCTCGACCACATCGCGGCCCGCACTGTGGAGGATCCCGCGCTCGACGAGTCATCGCGCACGGTTCTGCGGACCGCGGCGGAGTGCTCCTTGGGGGCGCTGGGCGTTGGCTGCTTCCCCGACGGCGACCAGGAGATGGTCTTCCCGCTCATCGACGAGAGACTCAGCAGCGATGACATCGCCTTCGGTGACGTCATCGAGGAGGCCCCCACAGCTGGAACGTGGGTCGACACGTTTGCGATGTGCCTGGTCAGCGGCTTGGTGTGGGAATGGCAGCGGGTGATCGGTCTGCTGCTGCGGAACGACTACGCGCCCGCGATCCGCGACGGCGTGCCGTACTCAAAACTGAGCTCGACGTCGGATCCGGCGGACCTTGCTGAGATGGACGCACTGTGCGGCTACCTGACCCAGGCGCGCGGGCACCTGCCCCGAGACTGGCCCACCGTGACCCTGTGCAAGCCGGACGCCGACGAGCGCGCCGAGGCGGCCCGGCACCTGGACGCCGCCGGCCCCCTGACACCGGACCAGCGCCTCCTTCGCATACTCCTCGACGACGACCAGCACGCCTTTGAACAGGCTCTCGTAGCCCGGCTCATCGAGCACCGGGAGAGCGTGGGATCCGATCCCGCCCCCAGTACTCTGCTGCCGCTCGGCGCCCTTACCCTGGCCGCCCTTGCGGTCCAAGTGCACGGGTGGGAGTTGGGCGTCCGGTCCGGCTATCTGCCGCACGGCATGCTGGGTTCCCCGGAGGCGCTGCGGCGAGCGGCGGACGCCGGCGGAAATGACCTGGGATATTGGACCGCCAAGTAGTCAGTTACAGGACGCAGTCCTCGAGCAACTCGACAGTGGCCGCGGCCTCCCGCCGCAGCTCTCCTCCGTGCCGGAGCCGCCTTCGTGGGCGCGGCCATGTCGTCCATGGCGGTCTCGGCTTCCTGGCCTCCGTCCTGTAAGCCGTCATGGACCGCACCCGGGTGCCGCGAACCAAAGGGCGGTAAAACACGCCTTGAACTGCGGAAACGTTCCTTGCGAGGTGCTGGAGTGTCAACTCCGGCTCATCGGACCGAATCCGCTGCTCGCGAGTTCCGTTCCGGAGCGGCCTGTGGTGGTTGGCACTCCGCTGACCTGCGCGGATGCGCCCGCCCATGGTCGGCGCGGGCCGCGACAGGTGGCCTGTCCGACGGACGGAACTGCGGTGTCGGGACGCTGGCAGGACACCGGTAACGGGAAGGTCCACGAGAGGTCCTAGCACGCAGACCGCTGCGGGTGCGGTCCACGGCGTGGTCGAAGTGGTTGATGAGGCGGACGCCTGGGATTGCGGTGGCATGCCCCGACACGGGTAGCCCCTGGTGATTGGCTGAGGCGCACAGGAACGGCCTGGTGCTGCACTCCCGCCAAGCACCAGTCGGCATCGTCGACTTGAGCCACACTCGGGTCAGCGTCCTGCGGGACGATCCCGCCACGGCCCGTTCCCTGCTACTGGAAGGCGTCTTCTACGACAGCACCCACCCCACGCTTCCCGGCCACCAGCGGCTGCCCTGGCTCGACCGGGTTCCGACGGGTTTCGCGCCGCAGCCCTACGAGCAACTGGCCGCCACTACCAGCGTCACGGTCGCGCCCCAGGGCGCCTACGACCTGGACACCATCGTCGCCGTGGGTGACCGCGACCGCGGGGTGGTGCCCCCATGCGGCCGCTGCCGTCAGGTCCTTCTTGACTACTTCCCAACCCTCAAGGTCATCATCGGCGCAAGCGACAGCCTCCGAACCGTCTCCATCACCGACCTGCTGCCCGAAAGCTACATCTGGGCGGACCACCAGCTCGACGCCGAGCAAAGCGCACCAATCAGCACGAGCTGACACCCCAGACGGCTACAGGGCAAAGGTTCCCTGATGCGGCACTAGTGTGATGCGCCAGAAATCCTGAGGGTTAGTTCTGCTCCGTATTCTGGCTGCCGGATCCGACCTTGGTGAGGTAGTCGGCGAGGGAGTTGAGGATCTCGTCGGCGGTCTTGGTCCAGGTGAAGGGCCGTGGGTTCTCGTTCCAGGTGTCGATCCACGCGGTGATGTCGTCCTCCAGGGCCTTCACGGACGTGTGGACGCCCCGGCGGATGAGCTTGTCGGTCAACAGGCCGAACCACCGCTCGACTTGATTCATCCAGGAGGAGCCGGTCGGGGTGAAGTGGACGTGGAAGCGGGGGTGTTTGCCCAACCACGTCTTGATCTCGGCGGTGTTGTGGGTGGCGTAGTTGTCACAGACCAGGTGGACGTCGAGCCCGGCGGGCACCGCCTTGTCGATCGTGACCAGGAACTTCTTGAACTCAATCGTCCGGTGGCGGCGGTGCAGTTCCGATATGACCGTGCCGTCGGCGATGTTGAAGGCCGCGAACAGGCTGGTGATGCCGTGCCGGTAGTAGTCATGGGTACGCCGCTCGGGCATGCCCGGCATTATCGGCAGCACCAGCTGGGACCGGTCCAGCGCCTGGATCTGGGACTTCTCGTCCACGCATAACACCACCGCCTTCTCGGGCGGGTGGTGGTACAGGCCGACGACGTCGACGACCTTGGCGACGAACTGCGGGTCGGTGGAGAGCTTGAAGGAATCCTGGAGGTGCGGCTTAAGGTCAAACCGCTTCCAGATCCGCCCGATGGTCGATTTCGACAGGCCCGTGCGCTCGGCCATCGAAGCCCGCGACCAGTGCGTGTCCTTACCCGGAGTGCACTCCAAGGTCGCCACGATGACGTCCTCGACCTGATCCAGCAGGATCGAGGGCGGCCGGCCCACCCGGGGCTCGTCGGCCAGGCCGTCGAGGCGTTTGGCGATGAACCGGGCCCGCCAGCGTTCCACGGTCGACTCGTCAATACCGAGGTCGGTCGCGGCCTGTCTGTTCGTCCCGCCCTCCGCACAGCGCAGCACGACCTTTGCCCGCATCACCAGGTACTGAGCGGTCTTCGCCCGCCTCGCCCAACGGGTGAGCTGATCCCGCTCAGCCTCACTCAGGACCAGGTCGGCCTTCGGCCGACCGATGTGCCCGGTGTCCTCGAGACCGGTCATCCGCTCCGCGGCGAAGGCCCGGCGCCACTTCCTCACCGTCTTGACCGCCACACCAACGGCCCGCGCGGCGCCCGCATTCGACGTGCCGTCGGCGCACGCCAGGATGATCCGGGCCCGCTCGGCCGGACGCCGGTCCGGCAATCCCGCCCGCCGCAGCAGCTCAACACGCTCGTCCTCGGACAGCGTGATCTCCACAGCGGAAGGACCCGGATGCAACATACCAACAGGCTACTTACTAACCCTCAGGATTTCTGGCGCATCACACTAGGGCCTGTTGCGAAAGTGCTGGTCAAAGCCATTCGTTGATGGCTGCGACCAGCACGGTGGCTTCGTAGCGGACGGCGAGTTTGTCGTACCTCGTTGCCACTGCGCGATGTCTCTTGAGGCGGTTGATGCCGCACTCGACCGCGTGGCGTTGTTTGTAGTCTTCCCTGTCGAACTTCGGTGGTCTGCCTCCGCGGGAGCCGAGGTTCTTGCGGTTGCGGATCTGGTCCGCCTTCTCCGGGATGGTGCAGGCGATCCGGCGTCCGTGCAGGTAGGCGCGGTTGGCGCGGGATCCGTAGGCCTTGTCGCCCCGGACCTTGTCAGGTCTGGTTCGCGGCCGTCCGGGGCCTGGACGGCGTACTCGGATCTTCTCCAGGACCGGGCGGAAGTAGGGACTGTCGTGCCGGTGGCCGGCGGTGATGAGCAGTGACAGTGGTTTCTGTCCCTGCTCGGTGGCGAGGTGGATTTTCGTAGTCAGACCGCCGCGGGAACGTCCGAGGGCGTGGTCGTCGGGCTCGGTGACGAAGCCGCCGGGCGGTTCCTTTTGAAGGTCCCCTTTTACCTGCCCCGGCGGCGTGCTGATGAGCACGGCAGACCGTGGAGTCCACGCTGACGTCCCACGTGATCAGGCCCTTCGCATCGGCATCGGCCTGCAGTTGCTCCAGAATCCGGTGCCAGGTGCCGTTACGCTGCCACCGGCGGAACAGGTCGTAGACCCGGTCCCACGGCCCGTACCGCTCGGGCACATCCCGCCACGGCGTTCCCGCCCGCGTCCGCCACCGTATGCCGTCTATAAGCTGCCGCCTGGTCCAAACCGGCGGCCTCCCGGCCTTCTTGCCCATCGGCAGCAGCGGCTCCAGCCGCGACCACTGTGCATCTGTCAGATCTCCACGCGCCACAACGCATGATCATCACCGATCAAGATCCACTTTCGCAACAGACCCTAGTCGCCCCAGGAACGGCGGGTGTAGTTCCGTCGGGAGGTGCCCGCGAGCCCGGTGAAGACGATGGGCGGCACCTGGATCGTGGAGCCGCTGCCCGACCAGTCCAGGCCGGGCTTCACGTCGGCTGCGGCTCGAAATCCCAGAACGGCCGCTCTCCCCGCCGAACGGCTGCCGTCTGCGGGCTGTGTTCGCCCAGAGTGCCGGTCAGGCGGGTCAGAGCGTCCTGCTGAAGCTGGTCGGCTTCGGCCCCTCGGCGCAGCGCGCGGAGGTCCTGCGCGAGTGCCGCCTCGCAGGCCAAGGCGAGGGGGTGGCTCCGGCCGACGGCGTTCGTGGCCCGTTCAAGGGCTTGCCCGCTGAGGTCGGCTGCCCCCTCTGCATCCCCACTGTGGCTGCGCGCCGAGGCCGCGTTGAGGGCGCACCCGATGGTCCACGGGTGGTCGGCGCCCATCGAAGCCGTCATTCCCCGCAAGGCGCGTTCGGCGACGCGTCGTGCTTCGCCGCGGTCGCGGTCGCCCGAGTTCTGCAGGATGAGGCCGATGTTGCCGGCCGTGCCGATCGAGTAGGGATGGGTGTCGCCGAGCAGGTCGGCGTATCCGCGGGCGGCGGTGGTGGCCAGGTCCCAGGACTGGTCCAGGCTTCGGTCTTCGCGGAGCAAGGACGCGTAGTCGGCGGCGATGAAGAGCGCTTCGGGGTGCTGCGGGCCCTGGACCTGGCGGGCGCGTTCCACGAGCTCGCGCATCAGGTCGCGGGCCGGTGTGAGGTCGCCGACCCGGCGCAGGCACTGGGCGAGGTTGTGCTCGGCGACCATGGTCGTCACGGTGTACCGGCCGATGAGGCGGCGGTAGTCGTGGACGTTGGACTCCTGGCGGCCGAGCGCGTACGCGTAGCGGCCGAGCAGACGCAGAGTCAGTGCCTGCCGGTGTGCGGCGTAGAGAGTGAAGGCGTGGTGCGGGCCGAGTTGCCGCGAGCGGACGGCGAGGACTGCCGCAGACAGATCCAGGGCTTCCTGGTAGCGGCCGAGCAGTGTCAGCACGATGGAAAGGTTGGTGCGAGCCTGTTGAGTGGCCACTCCTTCTTCGCCAAGTGTTGTCGCGTTGATGTGCGCGGTCCGGTCGTAGAGTTCGTAGGCTTCCTGGTAGGCGCCGAGCGAGACCAGGGTTCCGCCGAGGGTGTTTCTGGCGCGCTGCAGGTCGGGGTGGTCGGCCGGTCTGGCTGCAGAGATTCGGTCGACGATTGCCCGTCCGACGGCTTCGGCCTCCCGGTAGCGGCCGGCTCTGCGCAGCATGTTGGCGTGCTGGTAGGTGACGATGAGCATGTCGGGGTCGTCGAAGGGCCGGTGTCTGCGCCAGCGTGCCCTCGCCTGTTCGCACAACCGCAGCCCAGCATGGGCTTCGCCGCGGGTGCGAAGGTACTCGATGCAGTTCAGGACGAGGCGGGCGCCGATGCCGCCCCGGTCCAGCGAGCCGGAGATCTCCAAGTGCGGGATCAGTTCGGCATAACGTGTCCACAGGGCGGCGTCCAGGGGCCGTTGGGGGTCCGCTCCCGCGAGGATTTCGCAAGCGGCACGGGACAACTGATCGCGCCGTTCGTCGGAGAGCTGCTCACGCAGCAGTGCGTGATACAGACGGGGCATGGTGGCCCGCTCCACCCCGTCCGCGCCGAACTCGAGCCGAACGGCCGAGGTTTCCGACAGCTGTCGCATCATCGCGTCCCAGGCGGCGGGGTCGGCGGCAGCCGCGGCGATGCGCGGCGGGAGGACGCTGGCGTCGGCGGACTGCAGCAGCCGAACGGGGATGGCCTCCGGCGAGAAGTGGGTGAAAAGGTCGAGGAGTTCGACGACCGTGGGACTGCGCTCCCGCAGCGACGCCAGAGTGATCGTCCAACTGCTCTCCAAGGCGCGGGGATACTGCGTCGCATGGCCGTTCGGCGGCCGCCCAGGAGGGTGGGAGCGGACGAGGTCGATGTACTGGGGGACGGGCATCGGATTGGTGTCGAGCCAGGCCGCGGTATGGGAGAGCAGGAGCGGGAAGTCCTGCACCGCCTCGGCGAGCCGGTCGGCCTCGGCGGCCGTGAGCCGGGGGGCCCTGGCGCGGATGTAGTCGATCGACTCGTTCCTCGGGAAGGGCGGCACATCGATGCGCAGGACACGTTCGTCGTCCGCCCATGCGGGGTTACGAGAAGTGATGAGGAGGTGTCCCGAGCCCTCGGGTAAAAGGTCCTCGATCTCCCGCACGTCGTCGGCACTGTCGAATACGACCAGCCAGCGGTGAAAAGGCAGGCCCACGCGCAGGGAGTCCTGCACGGCGCGGATGCGGTTGCCGATTCCCTGTCCTGCGGCGAGGTTGAGTCGGGGCGCGAGCTCGGCGAGCTGTTCCCGGGCTGTTCCCTGGGATGCGGCGCTGATCCACCAGACGATGTCGTATTCGTTGCCGAACCGTTGGGCGTACTCGGTGACCAGCTGACTCTTGCCGATTCCGGAGGCACCGAGGAGCACGCAGCGGTGTTGTCCGGCGCGGCCGGTTCCCGGTTCAGGAGCCGCGAGGAGAGTGTGGCGGATGTGGTCCAAAAACGCCTCGCGGCCGCTGAAACGGGGGTTCCGGCGGGGGGCGTTCGACACAGCGGGCGGGGTGTCCGGGAACCTCATGGTCAGTCCGGGCGCCTCGTCGGCTTGCCGGGACAGGGACATGCCGAGCAGGCCGAACAGGCGGTGCCTGGCTTCCTGTTCGGCGGTGCCCCGGAGATCTGCCATGGGCAGTGCCGTTGCCGCCGCGGGCGGTTCCCCGGCGTCGATGATCACGATGCCCAGGCGTCCGGAGTGGTCCGCGGCGCACGCGGTGAGCGCCGAGTCCCACTCCTGCGCGGTGCGCCCGCCGAGCCACCAGTACGTTGCGCCGACCAGGAGCAGCGCCCGGTCCGCGGTGTCGAGCAGGTCGTCCAGTAGTTCGGTCAGTGGTCGGGAGGGGTCCGGGTTCCACAGCCGGGATGTGACACGGTGTCCGGCCGACTGAAACTGGTCGGTGATCCACGCCGCCCATGACCGGTCGAAGCCAGCATGACTGAGCACGATATGCTGGCCCGGTGCTGTGCCGTGCCGCGGAGCGGTCCCTGTGCGGCTGAGGTCGAGAGCAGGAGGAGGGAGTTCGTAGACCGCGCCGTCGGCGGCGAGGAGCCGCACCGGCCCCCAGCCGACGGTCTCCGCAACCGTCTCGGCCCTTCGTACCTGAAGCGTCCGTGGCACAGGCTGGTCTAGCAGGTCCAGGACCTGTGGATCGGTGTCGGGGACTTGCAGGACGAAGCTACCGGGGTCGTCGGCGCCTTCGCCGAGGACCAGCAGCGGTCCCACGCGCCGGCCGTGCAGCTCGGCGTGTGGCAGCAGCGCGGCGATGAGTCCGACGTCGGTGACGCTGAGCCGTTCGGGCGGTTCGGACTGCAGTACTGCGTCGGCGAGCCGGGCCCTGGCGACCGTGGCGAGCTGCCAGGCGGTGGTGGTCCGACGGACGGGCTCGGGGAGCCGCTGCCAGGCGCCCGAGAACCAGCGGGCTACTCCGTCGCGGGCCTCTTCGACCAGCGCCCGCAGCGCCGGGCGCAGCGCGTGCTCGATATCCGCTTCGGCTTCGGTGCCGCCGCTGACGGCATGCCAGGTCGCGCGCTCCTCGGCGGACAGTGCGGGAGAACCATTGCGGTGCATGCGCTCGATGACCGACCACAGGCGGTGCAGGGGCGCTCCGTTTGGACAGTTCTTGAGCCGTTCGGTGAGTTCGCCGCGCAGCTGCGGCAGCAGATCGCTGCGCAGGACGATGTAGCCGAAGCCCCGTCGTTCCACGAGGTCGCCGAACCACAGGTCCGTCTCGGCCGAGACGTCCAGCAAAGGCGCCACCGTGACCCGTACCGCCCGCATCAGTTCGGGTTCGATGCGGGCGGCCACACTGAGGAGGATGGCGAGCTCGTGGCCCTGCCGAGGGCGAGGCTCGGCCGCGGAGGTCATCGCAGTTCCCCGACGACCCGGCCCACGGTGGTGCCTCGGTCCCAGACGACCGCGTGGAGTTGGGAGCGCCACCAGGTGGGCCACAGGCGCTCCGGCTGCGGTACGAGGGCGACGGCTTCGCAGCCGTGCTGCCGGATGCGCAGCAGTATCTCCCGCCACTCGCGTTCGGTTGCGCGGTGCGGGTCGAAGGGCGGTCCGATGATGCCGAGCGCCGACAGCAGCAGAATGCGGGTGCCTGGCTGAGGGGGGCGGTACGGTCCCCAGGTGCCGCGGGGGCCGGTGCCCACTCCACGCGACGGGCAGTCGGCGAAACGCAGCACGGTGGTTCTCGCCACGCCGACGAGGCTGCGTACCTGGTCAATGACGCCTTCTACGTCCTGCGCGAAGGGTTCCATGGAGGCGGAGATGTCGGCGAGGATCTGTACCCCGTAGCGCAGGGTGGGCAGCGGTCGCCGCGGTATCTCCTGCAGGGGCAGCCCGCGGGCGAGGTGGTCGGCAGCCCGCTCCACGTCCAGGTCACCATCGTGGGCGACCCGGGCCAGGGCCGCGTGCAGGACCGCGGCGGTGGAGCGTGGCGCGAGGAGTGGTACGTGGAGTCTGACGCGGCCGGTGGTGGTCCTGGGGGAGGGAAGGGATTCGACGGTCCAGCCGGTCCTGCGCGGCGTGCGGTGCTCGGTGGGGGTCAGCGGAGTGTTCGCGGTGGTGGAGGGCGGATGCCGCGGCGTGCCATTCGGTGAAGGCTTCGGTACGGGCCTGCCGGTGCCTTGCGGCGCGTCCGGTCGGGGCAGCGGGGCGGGACTGTGGACAGCGACGGCGTCGAGGGAGGGTTCGGAGGCGGGTGCAGGCACGTTTCCCGGACCCAGGCCGAGCAGCGCCGCGATCCGTTTCCACGCCGAGGGATCCGAGGCGCCGAGGGCCGTGGCGGCGCGCGCCACGTCTCCCAGCCAGATCTCGCGGTGCCGCATCTGGTCACCACCCGTCTCCGTAGATCTGCTGACGCTTGACCAGCACGCAGTTCTTCAGCCACTCCCAGCGTTCCGAGCCCAGACCGATCCCGAGGGTGATGCAGGCACGCAGCGCGTCGAGATACTCCGCGGTGCTGGGCCCTCGCATGCCCTGTGCGGCTGCCTGTTCGGTCACCCGGCCGAGCTCGACGGCCATTGCCTCGGCCATTCGAAGATGCCCGGCGCCGCCGGCTCCGTGCCAGCTGCGCATGTGCTCCTCGGCGATGCGGACCAGGCTGCGCACGTCGTGATCGGGGAGGGTGACGACGACGCAGCGGCGCAGGAAGGCCTGGGGCAGTTCCCGCTCGTCGTTGGTGGTGATGACCACCAGATGGCGGGAGAAGAGCGGGTCTGTGGGGCCCGTCGGCGGCTCGGTCCACACCTCGGTGTCGGTCTCGACGACGGTGAACCGCTGCGATCCGAGCGGCACGAGCAGGCTGTTGGGTACGTCCGGGTCGGCCTTGTCGATCTCGTCGATGAGGACGACGGCATGATCGATGCTTCGGTCGCCGTTGACGCCGGCGAACGGGTCCTCGATTCCCTCCATGGGGAATTCGTCCTCAGCGGCTGCTCGGCCTCGGCGCCGGGCCGAGCGCGGGGCGAGGGCCCACCACAGCACGCCGGGCTGCAGGTAGGAGAAGTCGTCCAGAGGGGGCGACTCCTGGCGGTACACCTGGGCGTCGGCGAGGCGTCGGACGCTGTCGAAGCGCCACAGCAGGTCTCGCGACCGGGTGCCGTAGGTGATGACGTGTTCGTAGTAGCGCCAGCCTTTGAGCCGTGCGACGTAGGGGGCGAGCGAGGACTTGCCGGATCCGGGGCTGCCGCGCAGCAGCAGCGGTCTGCCGGTTGCCAGGGCCACGCTCACCGCTTCGTCGATCTTCCGGGACATGACGTAGATCTCGCCGTCGCCGCGGTCCGGATTGCGGAACCACTCGTTGGGCGTGGTGTTTCCACCCTCGGTGATCGCCATCGGGTCGTTCACCCCCTCGGGTTGGTGCCGTTGATCCGGCTCATCCAGGCGTCGTCGCCGATGCGGGGGATGCCCCAGTCGTTGAGCATCCCGTACGCGACCCTGATCGCCACCCGTTCGTCGTCGGCGCCGAACGGCGGAGTGAGGAGGGCGGCCTGGGAGAGCCGGCCGGGCAGTGCGGAGTCGTCGGGGAGTTGCTCGCCCGGGATCAGGAGGATGTGCACCCAGGGGATGTGCTCGTGCAGCCAGTCGACGACCCGTTCGGCCTGGGGGAGGGTGCAGTGTTCGGAATGGATGACGACGTACGTGTCGCATTCCCGGAGGCGTGGGGCGCCGGCCAAGGGCTCGCGGGAGCTCATCCCGAACCGGGACCTGATGTGCTGCTCGCAGGCGAGCCGCAGCTCGTCCTCCGGGTCTTCCTCTCCCGGCGGCGGGGCACTCACGGATATGCAGCAGTACCGGCTGACGTCCATGCAGAAGGCGCGGCCCAGGTAGTACTGCCCCGTCTCGGGTCTGCGGACGTTCAGGACGACTGCCTGGCGCTCCAGGCCCTCTTCGGGCAGTACGCGCCGGGCTGAGGCCGCGTCGATCCACACCGGCAGGACCAGGCGGACGAGCTCGTTCAGTGCGGTGCTGTCCATGTGCCGGGCGATTTCCCCGACGGCGCTGCGCAGCCGCGGCGCGTCGTGGGTGTGGAGCATCTGAGCGGCCAGGAAACCGCAGCTGACATCGGTGACGGGAGAGCCTGCGAGATGGCGGTCGTGGAGTCCGAGGGCGCGTCCCATGCGGGCGAGCCGGCTCATGGTGCGGACCTGGCTGAGCTGTGCGGTGATGTCCTCGGCCCAGCGCTGTACCGGATCGTCGTCGTCCGTGGGGGCCGGAAGCGGCGGAAACGCACGCACGATCGCCTCCGCCGCCTCGGCCGCGTCCGGGGCGGCGTCTTTGCAGAGGGTGGCGATGCGGCGCACCAGCTGCAACGACATCAGGTCCTCGAAGCCGGCGGCGGCCATGTCCTCGGGGGTCACGTCGCCAACCGGGGCAGGGAGCACGAGGAAGGAGTGGTTGAAGTGGTGGCGCCACATGAGGATGTCGACTTCCCTGTGGACCCACATCGATGTGAGGGCCGCACGGTTCACGAGCACCACCGCGGCCCGGCACTCCAGGAGCCACTCGTACAGCCGGGGGTGCCACTTTTCACCGGGTAAGAGTCCTTCGGCGTCGACGAGGACGTCGTACCCGCGTTCCCGCAGTCCCTGGATGACATGGCTGCGCACCTCGCCGCCGTACGGGTCCTCGCGCGTGCTGTGACTGATGAACACCTTGTTCAAGCCCCCGCCCCCCAAGTGCCGGTCCCTAGGAGAGTTTGACGGCACCTCAGTCACGGGGCAATCGGGCCTTGGGGCAGGAATGGCCGCAGACGGTCCGCGATGTGTCTGATCAGCCGCTCAAGGTCCGCGCAGTGGACGGACGGATTTCTGAAGCCGTCGCGCGCGTCGAACCGGTGGGCGTAGTTCCCGCCGCCGCAGATCCTGACGACCGGGCAGGACAGGCACTGATCGGAGAGGGCGGCGGTGCCGATCTGGCGAGCGGCGATCCCCGGATGGTCGAGAGCCTCGTCGAAGGAGTGGTGGAAGACATCGAGTCCGGTCTCGGGGGCTCCCGAGTACGCGGTCTTGAGCGAGTCGACCTGTTCGATGGCACCGTCGGTGTCCACGACGACGGCGACGACGGGGGAGGACCCCACTGATTCGGTACCGCTTTCCTGACCGGTCAGCAGGCCGATGATTTCCGTGAACAGCCGGATGGTGGTCTGGGACGACTGCGCGTGGAACCAGTGGTCGAAGACGTCGGCGAGCCAGTCGCCGTACGGGGTGGCAAGGCCGGTTCTCCGTCCGAGGGAGGACCAGTTGGTGTGCGGCAGGAGCAGATCCATGCTCGGGGGTGTGAATGCGAGGAGCGATTTGTAGACCTCGATGGGATCCGATGACGGGTCGATGGTGCACAGGATGCCGCCGTAGGCTTCCGGGTGACGGGCCAGCACCCGTAGCCCTCGCGAAGCGACCGGCCAGCCAGGGCGCCCGCGACGATCCACCCTGTGCCGGTTGTGCCGGGCCAGACCGCCGTCGAGGCTCACACCGATCCTCAGCCCGGCGTCGGCCAGTTCGGTGACGACGCCCTCCGTTAGCCCGCTTCCATTGGTCTGCACAGTGGCCTGCACCCGGCAGAATCCGGGACCCACGGCAGCATCGATGGCCTCCCGGACCGCCGTGACGTAGCCGATGGGCGCGGCTGCTCCGGTCAGCAGCGGCTCACCGCCGTGCACGTTCAGATGGACCTCCGACAGCGTGTGCGTTTTCACATGCTCGGCGATCCGGGCGGCGGTCGCCGCCACAACTTCCGCGGACGCTGTGCGAGGCCGCCGACGCCAGCTCTGGTCCGGCCCTGAATAGACGTAGCAATACGTACAGGCGAAGTTGCAGCGACTGTGCATCTTCAGCACGAACTGCTGGAATGGCACTGCCTGATGACCCGCCGCCCGCGCGGCGACGACATCGAGTCCCTGCAGAGGCCAGAGGGCCGACGTACTGTGTCGGTGGCCCGCCTCAGTAGGTGACGAAGGGGCTGTCGTCATAGAAGGCCACTGCACTGCTGCGAGAGCCGGCTCGGGCCAGCAGGCCGGTCACCACGGCGGCGAGTACAGGGTTGCTCGCGTCACCGGCCAATGACGAAAGATCGAGGCCGGTGCAGTCCGGCAGCGGGTCAATGGCCTGATATCCGTCCCTCCGGGACAGAGCAGTGCCCGGGGGAAGAGACAACCCAACTCCAGGAAGAAATGCGCGTGCGTCGCTCGCTGCTGTGGAGACGGACGATATCGCAGAGCGTGGGTGCTTCGTGACACGACTCGTAGGAAATATTGACGATTCTCGCAGAGTTTCGATCACGGCCTACTCCAGGCGGCCGCAGCGATCGGGGAGCGTCCACTATCGCTCTGTATCGCTCGGGTGAGTGGGGAGCATGGAGTGCCGGTGACGGCAAGCGGCTGGCGTTGTCCGGTTCTTCACCAGGTCACGGGCAGTCGGTGTAGTCCTCGCAGGAGTCTGGGCATCGGCGCGAGTACTTCCGCGCCATTGCCCCGGACCCTAGCGCGTTCGGCCTCTGACACCACTCCACCGGGCAGCTGTCGCGGCCCGGTGGAGATCCGGTGGTGAAGCGGCCGGTCAGGCCCGCGCCCGTTCTCGCCACTCCGGCGCTCAGGGGTGCATTCGCGCGCTCTTGAGGACCTTGTCCACTGTGTTGCGCGGTCCGTATACGGCCATCCCTACCAGATCGAGCTGGTCTTTGCGCACGGCCCGTACAGCCGCCCGGTTGTCCCGGTCGTTGCCCGTGCTGAACAGATCTGACGTGAACACGGCCCTCGGCAACGAGCGGGACAGCGCACGGCCGTGCGCGGCGGTCAGTGTCTCCTTCGTCTCCTCGAAGACCAGCACGGGCTGGCGGAACATCGGCAGGTACGCGGTGTCGTCGGCGTCCGTGTACGGCTCGCCGATCACCTCGGGTGACGCTGTGCCGAGCCCGCTGACCAGGAAGGCGGTCACATTCAGCCGCTGCCAGGACTCAAGGTCGTCGCGCAGCAGGACGGCGATCTTGGTGTCGAAGCGCACAGGCACGTTCTCATCCCCGGCCCCAGTCCCAACCCCGGACCCCGCGTCGGTCTCATCCTCGGTTCTCATGCTTCGAGACTCCAGGGTGCACGCCTTCCCCGTCTTGTACGTTCTTTGCGTGACGCCCCGGCAGGAGATCTCCGCCTGGCGCCCGCCGGTCGCGGGCGTCGTTGAGGTCTTCCACGCCCACTTCACCGAGCACGCGTACCCCATGCACGTCCACGACGCCTGGACTTTGCTGATCGTCGACGACGGCGCGGTCCGCTACGACCTGGACCGCTACGAGCGCGGCACCCCGAGCGACACCGTGAGCCTGCTCCCACCGCAGGTCCCGCACAACGGCTCACCTGCCACCCCTCAGGGCTTTCGCAAGCGCGTGCTCTACCTCGACATGACACAGCTGGACGAGAGCTTCATCGGGCCGGCGGTGGACGGCCCGGACCTCACAGAGCCCGTCCTGCGCAGACGCGTCGGACAGCTCCACACAGCCCTCACGAACCGGGGCGACGAATTCGAGGCGGAGAGCCGTCTTGCCCTCATCATCGAACGACTGCGCCGGCACCTGCGCCCCAGGCTGGCCCTCGGCAGCGCGGGGACCGACGGCGGCATCGCCCAGAGCCTTCGTGACCTCCTCGACGAACGACTGCTCGAAGGCATCGCCCTGGAAGAGGCCGCGCGCCTGGTCCACGCCCATCCCACACACCTCGTACGTGCCTTCAGCGGCGCCTTCGGCATCGCCCCGCACCAGTACATGACGTCCCGCCGCGTCGATCTGGCCCGCCGTCTGCTCCTCGACGGACAGCCGCCGGGCGAGGTGGCGACAGCCGCCGGCTTCTACGACCAGTCACACCTCACCCGGCACTTCAAGCGGGTCGTGGGCATCACCCCGGGCCGGTACGCCCGTACCGGAGCCGTCAGCTCCTAGAGGTACAGCGCGATCGGCTCGACCGGTCTCCCGAACTGATCCAGCACCCTGTACGGCTCCCAAGGGTGGTCTCCCGTCTCCAGTAACTGGTCTACTGACCTCTTCGGGGTGTTGTCGGGTGGCGGGTGAGGCTGAAGCCGGTGCCGGCGAGACACCCGTCGATGAGTTCGGGATGACGCTGGATGCGACGCAGTCCGCGGCGTAAGACGCGTTCGAGATGCGCGTCGTCCGTGAAGGCGACGTTGGCCAACGGACCGCGTCGCAGCAGTGACCACACGCCTTCCACCGGGTTCAGATCCGGTGCATAGGAGGGAAGTTGCACGATGGTGAGCCAGTCGTGTTCGGCAGCGTACTGCCGCATTCCGGCGGCCCGGTGGGTGTTGAGATTGTCCCAGATCAAGACGATCGGGGCGCCGAGTTGCAGGTGAGCACGCACGACCAGGTCGCGGTAATCGCTCCAGGCGAAGCTCTTGCGCCCTGAACCGGGATGCTTGCGGTGACGATAGGGCCGGAAGATCAGCCGCGATGTCTCGCCGGGCTTATAGCAGCACAGGGCCGCGATCGAGAAGCGGCGCCAAGAGCGTCCTCGCACCCGCACCACCGGCGTGTGCCCCCGCCGGCTCCAGGTGCGGGCGAGGGACGGTGTCATCGAGAACCCTGCCTCGTCCTCGAACACCACGTACGCCCCGAGCGCCGCCGCAGTCATTCCACGTGCGGCCACACGTCCTTCTTCCACAACCCCACCGCGTCGTCGTCCCGTTCCACAGCCCGCCGGGCAGGCGACTGCCAGGACCAGCCGTGACGGTGCAGCAGCCGCCACACCGCCGCTGACGAGCAGTCCACCCCGAACTTCCACCAGATCAAGGCCCGGATCCGTCCCAGCGTCCAATGCTGGTCCTCCCAGCCATGCACGGCCGGCCCCCGCGCCAACTCCCGCTCCAGTTCGGCGAACCGCTCATCAGATACCTTCGGCACCTTCGCAGGCCCCGACGTCGCCAGAGCCTCCATACCGCCCGCCCGCCAGACGCGCCGCCACCGCTCCACCGACCGCGCACTGACCCGCAGATCCTTCGCGATCACCGCGTTCTTCTCGCCCCGCACGAACCGCTCACCAGCCTCGAAACGGACCCGCTCCCGAGCCTGCTGCCCCTCGGCGGTCAACCCGCCACCCTGCGCATACCGCATATCACCGGCCTACCGCAGGGATCACCACCCGTCACCCCCTCCGACAACACCTCGAAGAGGTCAGTAACTCGGAGGACGAAGTGCCTCAGATCCCGTCCGGGACGTTCTTCATCATGCACGGCAGGAAGCCAGCAGATTCCTCAACTGACCTGCGCAGACTCATGAGTTGGTTCTGTCAACAGGCCACAGCTGCCTTTGTGGCACCTATTCAGCCGAGGTCACATATGCCGGGACACGGCAGTTGGAGCCTGCGCGACCTTCGACCCGGCGTGATCAGCTCACTGGACGGGCACGCTCCGGAGACGGTGGAGAAGAAGCGCTCGATCATCACCGGGTCGTCCGCTATGGCGCGCATCAGTGCCAGACGGCGATTCGGCCGGAGCTCTGCCACGGCCAGGGTGTCCGGTGGCCGTCCATGACCAGCTTGTCGCGGTCGAGGTCGTATTGGCGCAGCGCGGCGTCCAGCCGGGGCCGGTCCTGCAGGCCGTCCGCGACACTGTCCGTCAGGATCGTCGCCTGCCGCAAGGCGTCGGTGATGCCTTGCCGATGATCGAGTCCTTGTGGACACAGGTTTGTTGTTCAACGCTGGGGTCAGTGACCTTCGCCAGGAAGTTCCCGGCACTCCCTAATTAAAGGTTGTCCCGTAGGTGGTTGGTGGGGCTATCGCTGGATACTGGACGCTGTCTTTCTTGCTGGTTGCGAAGGGGGTCCTGGTGGTTGTTCTGCAAGCTGAAGCAGTCCGGTGGCCGGCCGATGAGTTCCCGGGCCGGGTGGAGGTTCAGTTCACCGATGCGGCGGGCAGGCGCTGGTCCCTGGTCGACAAGGGCCCGATCTTCGATGCGCCGGATGACCTCGGCCCGGAGTCGGCCTATCCGCTGGAGGTGGGTGTCGTCTGTGTGATCCGCGAGACCATGACAGCAGCGGAAGACGAGATTGTCACCGTCTCCACCTCGGTGCATGGCGTCACTGCCCTCAGCGAGGAAGAAGATGCCAACCTTGACGCCGTCGCCGCTGGCCTGACCCTGCCCTGGAACTCCGGTGTCGTGGAAGGCCATGTCAACCGCATCAAGATGCTCAAGCGCCAGATGTTCGGCCGCGCAGGCTTCGAACTCCTCCGCAAACGTGTCCTGTTGGCGTGACCGAGCGTCACCACACCATACGAACCGGACCAGAGCCCGGAGATCAAATACAAAGCCACGAAGCAGGAGTCGGCGCGTCACTGATCATCGAGGGATGCCTGCCGGGCAAGGAACTCCTCGAACGCCGCCTTCTGCTTCGGATCCATGAAGCCTTGGTGGACATTGCGGGCCTTCTCCTGGAGCCAGTGCGCCTCGTCGGGGTCCAGTAGCTCGGCGACCACCACTCCTTCGCGAGCAACCGCCGTGCGCCCTCCTACGCGACGACGAAAGAGCGTGAACGCGCCGAATTCCGCTGGGTGAGCCAGTTCCGGCTCCTGCGCCACAGCCCGGTACTCTTCCCCAGCGCCACTCGTCGGGTAGGCGGTGGGGGCCCAATGCTCCCAGAGCGCCAGCGTGGCCGCAGGCACTAGCACCGCGCGTTCCGCCTCTTCACGCCCCTCCCACATGAACGTGACAGTGACGGGCTCGCCGACCGCCTCGGCCAACCCGAGCACCCTCTCCACCTGATCGTTGATCGGGTAACCCACCACTACATCGATCTGAATGCCCATGGTGCCTGAGGCTACTGGCCGCTTCCGACATGCCAGCCCAAAGCTCCTGCGCCTCGTCGACCACGGCGCACCAGGTGGACCGTCCGAAACCGGAGATCTCACCGACTGAGCGCCTGTCCGAGGCAATACTGCGACGGAGAGCAACCGCTCAACACAATTTGGGCCAGAGCCCTCGCAAAGTGACACAGCCAAGCCGTGCTGCGTCTGCGGGCGGGTCGCAAGAGTCGGAGAACGACGGAACGGGAAGCCGGTCTGCCGCCGCTGCCGGCAGCGCGAACGCCGTGGCCCGCAGCCGGGTCACGTCTGCGGCCGCACTCTGAAGGCCACCAAGAACACCCCCACGGGAGCGGAAGTGCTACACCTGCCACCGCAAGACCTTGCCCAAGGAACCCTGCTGGGTCTGCGGTCGCGTGGTCGTGCCCTCGGCCCGCACCGACGAGGGCGCCTGGTGCGACACCTGCCGCAAGTGGGCACTCGCCGAGCCGTGTTCCCGCTGCGGCATCACCCGCCAGATCACCGTCCGTGAAGAGGACGGCAGTCCGGTCTGCAGCGTCTGCTACCAGCGGGAGCACCGCGGTGTCCGGCCTCGGCGCAAGTGCGTTGACTGTGGCGAGATATGAGCCGTCGACCGGATCGCGGAGGACGGGCCGCTCTGGGAGAAGTGCAACAAGCGGAGGGCGCCGGTGGTGCTCTGCCCGCGTTGCGGCAAGCGCCGCAAGATCGGCGTCCTGAGCACCGGGGTCTGCCGGCCTGCGCCCAGCAGACGCGGCCTCCTGAACGATGTCGCATCTGCCGCAGGAGCATGCCAGTCTCTTTCCGCGATGCAGAGGGCCGGCATTGGTGCGACGGATGCCGTCGCCGCGACCGCGCACAGCCGTGCTCCGGCTGCGGCATCACGAAGGTGGTCACCGCTCGTGACGCCCGCGGACCATGGTGCTCGGCCTGCTGGCAGCACGCTCGCCCTGGCCCCACCTGCGGCGACTGCGGGCAGAACCGGTCCATGCCGATGCCGAGCTGGGACGGCGTACCACGTTGCGTCTCGTACTACGGGGCCGTGAGTGTCCCCTGCAGCCGCTGCGGGACGCTCGCCAGGGCGAGCTCCTGCAGGGCCCGGCAGCGGGGACACTGACCGTGCAGAAGCCTTCCCATCGCGCTGCAGGTCGGACAGCGGTAGGCGAGAGTGACCCTGGCGCACTCCGGGCAGATCGGACCGGCTTCGTCCTGGCGGAAGACGGCGGCCAGCGGACCGCATCGGTGACAGTCTGCGTGGTGAAGCGGACCTCATCGACGCAAGTCAGGCAGACCGGGCCCTCCGGCCAGCGGCGCTCGGCCGGCTCAGAGCCTCCAAAGCACCCACCGCACCCGAGTAGGGTCCAGGACCTCGCGCTTGACGGCCCAGCTAGAGCTTCACGATCACAGAGCCGAGCACCTTTCCGGGACGGGGGACGTCCTCCCCGGGGAGCACGATGCTCGATGAGGTCGCCTCCCCGGGTGGAAGGATGCCCAGGATCTTCAGATCGAGCGTGCTGTCCGGCGACAGCTTGTTGCCGTTCAGCCGCAGATCGATCTGGAGCTCCGCGGTGTATTCCGCGGGCAGTTCGACTTTCTGGCTGACCAGGAAGTCGATTGGATCGTCGATCTGCCTGGGCCTGATGCCGATCGGCACCGAGCCGGACAGGCTGCGGAACCAGATGTCACAGCCCACCGGCACGTTGTTCGCCTGCAGGATGACGTAGGCCTCCCCGCCGAAGGTGCCGGTCTCCAGCACCGTGTCCACCGCGACGTCGGAGTCCGACCCGGCGTCGGTCTCGGTCAGGGTAACGGTCTCGGTCTGTCCGTCGGGGTCGGCCTGCTCCCGCGTGACCGCGATGTCGACGGTCGAACTGCGTGAGCCGAAGACCGACCCGGTCGTGCGGGTCCACTGGGTGCCGGTGAAAAGCAGCGAGGACGTCGCGGCCGGCTCGGCATCGTCACGCGACATGCCGTAATAGCGTCGGTCCGGGCTGTTCAGCGCCACCGGGGGGGTCTGCATGGTGACGCTGCCCAACCGGATGCCCAGCCGCGGGCCGCCCTGGGGAATGTCCTCCGGCGAAATGCCGAACTCCTCCAGGGGCCGGGCGAACGCACCGAGCACGGGATCGTCGGCACTCGTCGGCAGAATGGGGTCGAGCCAGATCCGCATCCCGGGCAGCGGGACCTTCCCGTTGCTTTTCCATGTCATGGTGATGTTCGAGGACCAGTTCGCCGGAACGAGCGACAGCAGCGTCACCGTGAACGTCCCTCCATCCGGCGGGTTGTCGACCGTACCCCGCTTGTTCAGCATGGGAGACGGCCCGGGGGTTCCGCAGCTCATCATGATCTCGGAGCCGTCGGGGGCGTTGTCGGCGTTCAGGTGGAAGTAGATCTGGTGTTCCAGGCTGCCCTGTGAGTAGTCGTACAGTTCCGTCGATATGGGGGCTGACGGGTTGATCATGGTCACGTTGCGCCAGGCGATGTCCGGGTGCTGTGAGACGTACGCGGCGAAGTCGGTGATCTCACCCAGCTCGGGGATCGGGTTGGGGTCCTTCTCCGTGACGATCCGGCCCACGAGGCAGTAGTGGTCGTTCTCTATCGGCGCCGGGATCCACTGGAACGCCTCGTGCGTGACGAACCGCGCCCCGGCTTCCGCCTTGACGGTCAGGAACTTGGCGCCCGCGCTCGTGGTCAGCGGATTGCGGGCCCAGCCTTTCTTCGGATCCAGGGGATCCGTCGGCCACAGCAGCATGCTGGCCGGGGAGTAGTAGAGGTACAGGTCGCCCTCGGTGTCGCTGGCCGAGAGGTTCTGTCCGCGCAGGTAGATGAAGTTGGGTTCGGACGCCCTGGTGGAACTGCCGAAGTCCTTCCCCCAGTTGAGGTCGGAGATCAGCTCCCCGGGGTCGCTGACCGGATCCGCGCCGAGCGGGATCACATCGGGTGATTCACAGAGCCAGCCCGTCGTGGGGTACTGGCCGGTGTCCTGGAAGTTGTGACGGAAGTAGAGGTCGTCCCACTGGGGCATGACAGTTCCTCTCGCTACGAGCGGTGATCACCGCGGGGTGTGGAGCTGCGCGATCGCCGCGCCGTCCGCTCGGGCCGACTCCGCCGCGTACTTCTGGATCATGTAGCCGAGCAGGTCGGCGCGCAGTGCCGCGAGCTCGCGATGAGCGTCGCTGCGCTGGTTCGCGGCGCGGTTGAGAAAGTCCGGCCACCAGCCGAGCACGTGGGCCAGGAGGCCCGGGTCGGTCGGCGACAGGCCGAGTACGGCGGTGACCGCGGCGCCGATCTGCCCGGGGGAGGGGGCCTGAACACTGATGTGGTCTTCGACCAGCCGGGTGAGCACGGTGTTCTCCGCGAGGTTCGCCGGTGCGACCAGCGGTGGTGCGGTGGTGTCGGCCGAGACCGGTTGCAGGTGCGGCGGGACGCGGCTGACATAGGTCGTGCGATGCAGGATCCGCCAGGCCGCGTTCGACTGGGCGGTCGCCGTGCGCAGCGCCGCCGCGTCGGGATGCGCGCTGTTGTTCAGCCAGTTCTGGTCGATCACCAGCGAGTTGAACGCCTCAAAGTTGTGCTCGGCCGGGGGGAGGAAGAACGACATGAACCGGTATCCGGTCACCTTGCCCGGGGCATCGGCCTCGGTGTAGCCGGTCGGCTGCCCGTCGACGTCCACCAGAGGCCGTCTGAGGAAGCGGTCCGGTGCGAACTCGACCTCCAGACCGAGGCCCGACTCGCTGTCCTTGTCCCGGACCGAGAGAACCTCGACCGAGTTGCCGAACAGCGCGTCGAACTCCCCGAACAGGCCGACGACCATCGCCGCCGCGAAATCGGACGTGACGCCGTTGGTGGCGTCCCAGCTCGAAAGGCCGGAGAAGGACTCGCTGTAGGTGTCGACCAGTTCGGTCTCCTCGGTGTGCAGCCCTCCCGCCGCAGTCCACACGTACGTGTTTACCACGCTGCGCTTCGCCAGCCCCTTGGGCCAGTCGTAGGACGGGTCGCCGGGCAGCGTCTGGTCACGGAATCTGGTGAATCCGGTACCCCCCGGGGCGGCGCCGCCCCTCGGCCCCGGGCGGATGCCCCCGCTCAGGCCCTCGGTGTCGAACTGCCGGTAATAGGCTTCGAGCTGCTGGTCCTGCCGCTCGACGGCCCGTTTGAGGCTGTACGCCTCGATCGGTCGGAAGTAGCTGGCCGGCTGGAGCTGTGCGTACGGAAAACTCGGATCCGGCGTGAACCCGACCAGCCCGTCGAGGGTGCCGTTCTTGATGTAGCCCGCGTCGATCGGGAAGTTCACGACGTTGACGTCCTCGACGCCGGAGTCGGGCACCAGCGTCATCTTCACGACGGTGTTCGAGCCCTTCAGCGTCACCAGGTACAGGTCGGCGGTCAACGACTTCACCACCGCATAGCCGTTGTTCTCCGGCACGTACCGGCGGCCGACCTCGGGGTTCAGAATGTGGTCCGCGCTCTCCCACTCTCCCGCCGCGCTCAGCTCGTCGACCGTCGTCGTCCTCTTCGCGAAACCGAAGCCGAGTTCGCGCTCGGACGAGATCTCGGCACGGCTGTCGCCCGCGGAGGCCAGATGGCCCTCGGCCACGGCGACCGTCCAGCTGGTCTCCGCGCCGATACCGAGCGAGGTACCGACGTCAGTGCTGAGATAGAGGCCGGCATTGCCCTCGACATAGGCGGAGTCGCCGGTGTTCTCCCTGCCCCGGAACGCGAGCGTCGTGGTGTGACCTTGTGTCAGGCGCACGGTGGTGTCGTCCGCGTAGGCATTGAGGTAGTTGATGTCGCTCCACCACGGTTTGGTCTGGTTCTCGCTGGGGATCGGCGGCGCGCCCTCGATGAAGCCCACCAGTGAGGGCGCGGTCTGCACCTGCCCGGCGTACGAGGTGTCGAGGTCACCGACGGTGAACCCGGTGTCCAGGTGTACGGCGCCCGCCGACTCGGCCGCGTAGCAGCGCTTCATCACGCTGTAGAGATCTCCGTACGCGTCACGGCGGGTGTCGGCGTACTCGACCGCTGACGGAACGCCGGTGACCCGGGCGACGTACTCGGTGCGCAGGCCGCTGAGGACGTTGTGGACCTCCTTGCCCTCGTCCGAGATCGGCGCGCGTGCGGTGATCCAGAGCGGCGGCCTCGCCGCCGGACGCAACTCGCCCTCGTTGCGATGCCCGGTCGCGTCGTCGGCGACCAGCCCCGAGCCGGCGTCGAACGGCCAGTACCCGGCCAGGCCGGTCTCCGTGCCGGTCAGCTCGCGGTACATCTCCTCGCGTATCTGCTCGACGGTCCGCTCGCGGTTCCAGATCCGCAGTTCGCTCAGCATGCCGCTGAACGCGTCGGCCTGAGCGGTGGACGAGGTGCGTACGGCAGCGACGGTGAACTGCTCGATGCCGTAACCGCCCAGCGAGGAGGGATCGAGCACGTCGACGTCGCTCTGTTCCACGCCGTCGACGATGAGGGTGAGGACCGAGGCGGCGGAGTACAGCCGCCACAGATCGTTGCCGGTGAGCACCGCGTTGTTGAGGTTGTTGTCGTCGTACCCGAATTTGCCGCGGGACTGCGCCCATCGCCACGAGGACACCAGCCCGTCGGACGAGGAGGTCCGATGAGTGGCGGCCGACTGCCTGATCGCTTCGCCGGCCAGCACCTTGTTCCACAGCCGTACGTCGGAGAGCAGCCCGGTGAAGTAGGCCGCGCCGACCGTGTTCCGGCCCAGGTTGAGCCGCTCGACGCTCGTGGCGATGCCGACCGGGTCCGGGTAGTCGTCCTTGGCGAACGTGTTCACGAGGACGCCGTCGACGTACAGATCGATGTGCAGGTAGTAGGTCTGCGTCACGGCCTGGCCGCTCGTGGACCCGGTCGTCGTCGTGGCGCCCGACGTGACGGTCGCGGCGACGTAGTACGGCGTGCCCTGCTCGATGTGCACGCTCCCGCTCGTGAGCGTGACCTTGCCGGCCGCTTCCGATGTGGTCGGCACGCTTAGCGTCACCGTGTTGTCGAAGTTGAGCCCGAGTTCGTAGTTGCCGGGTTTGGAGACCAGGGTCTGCACCGCGTCCACCCGCGCGGGAGTGAAGCAGGCCTCGATCGTGAACGCGCTGCCGAAGTCCAGCGACGGGTCGTTGCCGCAGTCGGCGTAGTCCGTGCCCGCCAGCCGCACCGCATGAGCGGTGCGGTAGGTCGAGGCGACCTGGTGCCAGCCGCCGAGCAGCGGCGTGTGCGGGGCGGCCAGCGCATAGCCGCGGTTGGCCGCCCACGGTACTGCGTAGACACCGCGCTTGGCCCAGGCCGGTCTGGACGGGTTGATGATCGACGAGATGAACGGGTAGCCGTTGAGCGCTCTGTTGCGCACCTCGGCCCCGGTGCCTTCCGTGAGGTACCAGCAGATCATCAGGTCCGGGGCCGCGGGTTCGGGTGCGGCGTCGTGGAACAGTGCCACCTCGTCCGGGGGCAGGGCGCGCGTCCACAAGAACGCCCCGTTGGCCTGCATCGGGAACGCGCCGTTGGTCGCTCCGGCCCGGAATGCGCCGGGCACCCTGTCGAAGGGGACCGCGGCGCCGGTGGCTTCGCCTTCGAGCTCACCGTCCAGGTAGAGCCGGAGGCTGACGGTGGAGGCGTCCGTCGCGGCCAGTGTCGCGGTGACCTGTTTCCATGCGCCGGACTTGAGCGGGGTACGGGCGGTGACCTTGACCTTGCCGTCGGCGTAGGCCGCGACCACCTTCTGGCTGCCGTCGACGGACAGGGTGACGTACGGTTTGGACACCCCTGTCGTGGCGAGCCGCAGAAGCTGCCCTGTACCGCTGGCGCCCGCCGGCCTGACGGTGATCTGCAGCGTGCAGTCCGCGTCGTCGAGGTCGTACGAGCCGTCGATCTGAGTGCTGTCGTTGAAGTACAGCGACGGGGCCGGCCGCAGACCCAGCGCCCAGCTGATCTCCTCGTCGGGGAAGTCGACGCTGCCGATCCGCCGGTAGGCGGCCAGCCGGGGATTCGCGTCGTCGGCGGCAATGAGCCCAGGCCGGCACCAGGCCTCGACCGTCAGGTCGCCCGGGACCGCCAGGACGTCCGCGGTCGGTGCGGCCTGGTCCCAGACCACGCTCTTCGTACCGTCGAATCCGAGTGCCTTGTCCGGGGAGACACGGATCCAGCCACCGTTGATCGCGGCGGTGACCAGATTCGCGGTGCCGTCGGTGTACCCGCCCGTGTCGGAGACGAGTCCGATGCCACCATTGGTGGGCAGGGTCGTCGCGAGGCAGCGGAACATCGTCGACGCGCCGTCGATGATCTCTTCCTTGCCGTCGACGGTCACAGCGGAGCGTTGCCGGACTGCCGCCGGTACGGCCGGCTGCGCGACCACCGTCGCGTCGGGTGCCAACGTCCCTTCGGGGAGGGCGACCAGAATGCCCGACCAGGCGCGCAGGTCGCGAAGCGGCAAAGTCGCCGGCGCGCGGTCGCGCAGCGACGCGGTCATGCCGTCGGTGACGACCAGGAGGCAGGCGGCGACGGGACTGTCGCCCACCGCGTCCGCGAACGCGTTCTGGTCCCGGGCGACGTCGGTCAGTTCGAAGTGCTGTGGCCCCGAGGCCTCCAGGTCGATCGAGATGTCGCACAGTCCGGGCAGGGTGCCCGCGGTGACGGCGATCGTCAGGTCTTCCACTCCCGGCCGGGCGAGCACCAGTACGTCGTGGGAGCGGTCCGCGCCGTCGTACGCGGTCAGGCCGTAGACGGTGGCGTCGGAGGAATCCGTGGGCTTGTAGTCGTAGTCGGTCGACACCCCGGCCAGGACGGGCAGCAGCGTGCGTGTGAAGACGGGCAGGCCGGTCCACGTCTGGCTGATGGTGGCGTCGTCCGTCCACTGGGGGACCGTGAAGGTGAGGCTGAGCGTGCAGGTCGAGGTGGTCACGTCGCCGACGCCTGCGCCGGCGAGTTGAATACCGGCCGGGCGGCGCGAGAGCAGGGTGAGGGCTGTTTCGGTGTCGTGCGAGCGGACGGTCAGGCGGCTGGTCGCGTACGAGCCGTCGTTGTCGTAAAAGGTGCGCTCGCCGACCCGGAGCGCCGGATCGGCGAGATCGTGCGTCGAGGAGCCGTTGAGTACCGCGACGAAGGCATCGAGCGCTCGCGGGACGCCGAGCCAGGCCTCCTGCCGGTCACGGTGGTTGTCGAACTCGACGTCGCACAGGCCGGGTGCGTCCGAGGGCTTCACCGTGATCGCGGCCGTGTTCATGAACGTACCGGAGCGTGCGGCGGTGAACGTCAGCGTCCCGGTCTGCGCCTTGCCGTCCACGGTCGAGGTCCAGCCCGCCTCGTAACCGGCGCGGGCGCATTCGGCGTCGTACTGGGCGACGCAGTAGAGCCCGTCCTGCCCGTTTTCCTCGGGGCCGGCGAAGTAGAGGTGGACCAAGCCGTCGGCTCCTGTCATCAGGGAGCCCGATCCGCCGGTTTCGGCGAAGGTGAGCAGACCGGCGTAGGTGGACAGGCCTGCGGTGTCCACGTACAGGTTGCCCTGGGTGTCCGCGGAGACGGGCGCCGACGATGCGACGAGGACGGCGCCGTGCACCGCGGCGGTGTTGCGGCAGAGTGAGCGGTCCGGGGTGGTCGGCGGATCCGCCTCGTAGTCGATGGTGTCCATCGGCCAGTCGCCGATGAGGTCCGGCGTCGCGCCGCTGGTGTCCCACAGTCTCAGCGCGTCGAGGACGCCGACGAGCCCGTCGTCCTGTCCGCTGATGGTGGTGATCGGCTTCCCGCTCGGTACCGCTGTGGCATCGGCGCCGGTGACCGGCACGGCGTTGCCGTTGATCAGCACGGAGAAGTTTCCGTGTTCCGCCGTGCTGTCGTACGCGACGACGATGTGCGCCCACTGGTTCGGGGACACGACGGCGTCGGTGGTGTGCGCGGTGACGGCCTTGGTACCGGTGCCGAAACCGACCGCGACGCCCAGGCCACGGGTGATTTTGACGTACGGTGCGGCCTCTTCGGGCGCGTCGAACGGGTCACCGCGGAAGAGGAACTGGTCATCGACGACGTCGCTGTCCGGGTAGAGCCAGAATTCGGTCTTGAAGGAGCCGGTGAGCCGCAGCGAGGGATGCTCGGGCAGCGCAAGGTATGCGCTGTCGCTGAACCGGAGAGCATAGTTGGCCGGGTCGACCGGTGTCACCGTGGTGTCCGGTGGGATCTGCGCGAGCCGGCCGTCCTTGCCCAGCGCGAAGTCGAGCGTCACGAACCGGAGCGCATCGCCGGACCGGCTGACCGGTTGCGCGAGCATCACCCGCGCGGTGCGCTTGAGCAGCAGGTCGTCACCCGAGGCCGCACGGACGCGTTCACGCAGCGTGAACAGGGTCGCACTCGGCGATCCGGCAGGAGTCAGCGGTAGGTCCGTGTCGAATCCCTCTCCCAGGTTCAAGGTCACTGACACGTCGGGCGCCACGTTCCCCTGCGCGTCCAGTGCCGCAGCGGTCAGGTCGAACAGCCCGTTGTCGTCCATCGGGAAGGAGAACAGGTCGAGTTTCCCCGTGCGGGAGTTGACTGCGAAGAACTGCCAACGGCGTGCGGTGCCCGACTCGTTCGGCAGGATCACCGCCTCGAAGCAGCCGCCGTCGAGATCGCGGATCATCTCCAACTCGATGCCGGGCTCGATGAACGGCGTCCCGTCGGGCGCGGTGTAACTCTGCGAGTCTCGCGGTCCGTCGGGTATGTCCTTCTTGCCGGATCGCTGGAAACGCACCTCCCAGACCGGCTCGAGCACCGGGATCGGGGCGCCGCTGCCTGGCTCCGCGACGCTCTTGAGCAGGAAGCGGTTCATCAGCAGCGTGCCGCGCGAGGACTGTTGGAAGACGTGTACGTACTTCTCGTCGGAGACGGCCTTGAGCGGCACGTGGGCCGCGGCGAGCACCCCTCCTGCCGGGTCGCCCACGGTGACGACGGCCAGTCCGGCCGGCCGGAGTTCGGCCGGGAACGCGAGCTTGGTGAATCCCGTCCATTCCTCGTTGTCGACGGCTGTCGAGACCTTGAGATCGAGAATGTCGTAGTAGACGTCGGTTCCGCCGACGGCACGGGCGAAGGCGATGACGGTGCCCTGATGATCGATGGTGGTGACCTGGTGGAGTGCGCCGGGTGGCGGCGATCCCGTGGCTGCGTCGGGGTGCTCCGGGCGCACGAGGAGGGTGCTCGGGGCGCGGAAGGCGTGCGGCGATCGGGTTATCGGCATCGGAACTCCACGGGCCGAGGGATCACGCTCTACGGTGCACGACGATTTCGAACGTAAGCGCGCCATTTGGCGGCGGCAACGCCATTAGGCCTTATGAGTGACATGCATCAGCCCGCGTTCGACATGGATCAGAGGGGGGTTGTCGACAACCCGGAAAAGCCATCTCTGCAGTGACCGATTCGACGAGGACCTGTCCGGGCGATCATGTGACTGGCTCGTGTCCGGGTCGTTGTTGTGGGCATCGGGCGGGGTGCTCTGAGTGATGCCGAGTGGGAACGGCTGCAGTCGTTCCTGCCGGTCAGTAACGGCCGTTGTGGACGGTGGCGGGACCACCGGCAGGTGATCGACGGGATTCTGCATCGGGTGCGGACCGGGGTGCAGTGGCGGGATCTGCCGGAACGGTTCGGTTCGTGGAGGACGGTCTACGAACGCCACCGACTGTGGTCGGCCGACGGCACATGGGAGCGTCTGCCCCAGCAGGTCCAGGCCGCGGCGGATGCCGCGGGTGATATCGACTGGGACATCTCGGTGGACTCCACCAGCGTGCACGCGCACCAGCACGCGGCCGGGGCCCGGATGGATCCGCCGTCGGCCCCCGCGTCAAGGGGGGCCGGATCGCCAGAACACCAGGACGAGACGCCGTGGCAGAGCCTTCGCGCCCGCCTGGTGGAGGTGGTGCGGGAGGTGTGAGGGCCTGGGCGTTCGCGTGGCGGGTTCACCACCAAGCTCCACCTGAGCGCGGACGGCCGCTGCCGCCCGCTGTCCCTGATCGTCACGGGTGGGCAGCGGGCGGACTGCACTCAGTTCAAGGTGGTGCTGGAGAAGATCCGCGTCCCCCGGGTCGGCTCGGGTAGGCCCCGCAAGAAGCCTGTGAGCACGGACCGCCGCCGTATCCCGCCCGGGGCGGGCCGTCGCCCAACTTCCGTGGCCTCCGGCCCGGGCTTTGTCCGTCACGGATGTAGGTGACCACTCCGGCGCGGTTCCAGGCACCTCCTCCTCCGAGGGCGTGCTGCCCCGCCTGATGAAAAGACACGAAGGACTCGGCGCCCAGGCCACCCGCGCCGGCGGCCCGGGCGTGTTCGCCGCAGAGCGTGCGCACCGGTGGCGCAACCACACCGTCAATCAAGTCGAGAGCCTCAAGGAACTCGACTGGCTTGACGTCATGCTGCACGCCGGGCCTTGTCCAGACCCTGTGCCAAGGATCCAGGGCGGGCAGATCTTCAACTCGCCCTTTGACCTTGGTCGGCTGGGATTGGAAGCGAGGAAGGCACAACGTCGGCCGGTGCGGGAGAGAGCGGTAGGAGTCGTGACGCGCAGCAACAAGGAGCCGGCAGGTGGGCACATCCAGGTACAACCGGCCGGTCCGCGGCCTGCCCGAGGTCGAACTTCTCCGGCAGGCTGTGCCGGCACAACAGCTTCGCCTTTGGGCTGCGGCGGACGAAGATCCGGCCCCCAAATCGCGTACGCGTTGAACATCCGCGGTCGGTCCCGCCGTACAACTGAGAAAGGCGAGAGACCGGCGCGCAGCAAGGGATGACAGTGACCGAAGGGCAAGCCACCACGCAGGAGTTGATCGCCGGACGCTATTGGCCCCAGGAGGTCGTACACCGTGAGGAAGGCCGCACCGGCTGGCACGGTCAGGACGTCCGGTTCGGACGGCCGGTTTCCTTGATGGAGGCGCGGCCAGGTCAGGCCACCGGTGCACGCCGCGCCGCTCGGATTCTGCGTGAGTCCGAAGCCATGGAGCTGACCTGTCCCGGCCGGGCGGCCACTGTCCTCGACGTCCTGGAGGAGAACGGCGCCGTGTGGACGGTCATGGATCGGATTGAGGGCGCTCCCCTCAGCGACCTCCTGTCGCGAGGCCCGGTCAACTACGTCCGCGCTGCCCGCATAGGCCTGGAGATCCTCGACGTTCTCGCGGCGGCCCATCGTGAAGGCATCACGCACGGCGATCTCAGCCCCGGGCAAGTTTTTGTGCGCAAGGACGGCGGAACGCTGGTTGCCGGCTTCGGGCTGCTGGGGAACGCGTCGGCCCCACGCGTTACCGCGCCGTCGTACGCCTCTCCCGAGCAAGCCCGCGGCGAGGGCACGGAACCCGCGTCAGATCTGTGGGCACTTGGGGCAATCTTGTACATGATGGTAGAGGGGCGTCCGCCTGTCCCGGACCGTGGACCGGTCGAGGCGACGCTGCGAGCGGTTGACCTGCGGCCCTTCCGGCCCCCGCGGAGCGCGGGGTTGCTCGGCCCTGCCATCCAGGGGCTGCTCCGCAGGGACCCGCAGGAGCGCCTGCCCGCGCCGGTGGTCCGCGCGGCGTTCACCCGCATCCTGCGCGAGGATCCCGAGGAACCAAAACAGGCGGCGCCGCTCCCCTGCCTACGCGACGCGTACGCTGCCGTCCGGCGGACCGGGCGGGTGTGGAGCAGACGAACAGTCGGTCGGCCCGCCCTCCTCAAGGTCCTGGCGCTGGCCATGGTCGGGGTCTCGCTCACCACCCTCGCCCTGACCGGAGGATCGGACGACGGCCCCTCCGCGTCGGATCCCACGCCGTCCCGACCGGCCCCCAGCGGAACCGCCGACCCTAGCTCTTTCTACAACTACGAGGCTCCGGAGGGGTTCTCCATCAACCTGCCCACCGGGTGGAAGCCGCTCGACCGCAGCGGTTCAGCCGATGCGTCCTACCGCGTCACGTTCGGCGCGTCCGGCGACCCTCGCACGCTGGCGATCACCTACAGCGAGCGGCTCGGACCGGACCCCGTCGCAGTGTGGCGGGCACTGGAGCCGTCCCTGAAGCGGGTGTTCGTCGACTACGAGCGGCTGGGCGACATCCGCGCCGCCGACTACCGTGGCCTCGACGCAGCGGACATGGAGTGGTTCTCCGAGGACACCGGTGTCCGCGAGCGCACGCTCGGCCGCGGTTTCCTCATCGGCTCCGGCCGTGGCTTCTCCTTGCGCTGGACGACCCCGGCCGACAACTGGAACGACGCCGCAAACCGGGGCGCGCTGGGCGTCTTCCTGCGCTCCTTCCGGAGCTCCGCCAACTGACCGTGCTCCGATGGCCCCGGAGCCGCAACTGCCGTCCCGTCGCATGAGCCATCCGCCCGCAGGCAGTTGTCCCGCTCGAGCGCGGGCTGCTCCGTCGCTTCGAACGTTTGGCGTGCAGCGGGTATTAGACGCGCTCGTCGGCCCAGCAGGTGGTCACCGTGACGACGCCACGGTCGAACTTCCCGACCGAGTCCAGGTACTCCTTGCCCACGTGGGCGGTGGGATTGCCGTCCTAGCGGTCTCCGGAATCGTCGATCACCAGCACCCGCCTGCGTGCGGGCCGTGGCAGGATCCGCCAGGAGCAATTCCACGCGCCGGGCGTTGACCTTCTCCACGTCCCACGTCGACTCGGACAGGAACAACTGCAGCCGCTGTACAGCCGCATGCTGGGCACCGACCACAGGCTCCGTCCCGGCCAGGCAGGTCAGCGTCTTGTTGCGGTCCCGCGGCAGCAGTAACCCGGCGAGACACTCGCGGAACCCCGTCCGGCCGCTGACGGTGGCGATCCAGTCACCATTCGGTGCAATCGCCGCATCGCTCACGTACATGGTGTGTTCCAAGGAGGCGGTCATATCGCCGGTTAGCCGATCCCAGACCCGCAGCGCGCTTCCGCTCGAAGAGAGGAGCCGGTGGCCGTTCGGCGCGATCGCCACCGTGCCCACCTCCGCGACGTGCCTCGATAGCGTCGCGGTGATCTCCCCGGTGGCCCGATCCCAGAGTTGCACGGTAAAGCCGCTCGTGGCGGCGATCCATCGGCCGTCCGGCGCGATCGCCACGGATCTGACGTCCTGTGAGTGGGGCAGGGCGGCGGTGGACTGGCCCATTGCCCGGTCCCAGAGGCGGACCGTCCGCCCGCTGACGGTGGCGAACCAGCTGCCGTCCGATGCGATCGCGAGTCCGTCGCAGACATCGACGGACCCAGCTGGGCTCTTCCCACCACACCGTGACGCACTGCGGTGCCCGCAGCCATACGCACACAAGCAGCCGCGCCAGGCCAACCAGGGGGCGGACCGGAGCCGTTCCTGGCGGTCAAGCGACTTGTATCGGCCATTGGCCCGATCGGCGCCCTTATCGATGCCTGCGGGAATTCCCGAGACTGCTGCTCTGAAACGGGGGAGGACCATGTCAGCGGCACGGAAGCGACGAGGGACAACTGCACGGAAGCGTCGCCGGCAACAGCTCAAGGTCGGCGCCATTGGTGGGGGAGTGACCGTCGTCCTGCTGGTGGTGTTCTGGGCAGCGATCTGGCCGTACCTCGTCGGTGCGTTCGTTCTTGGCGGGGTCGCCGCTGGCGGGTGGTGGCTGTGGCGGACGGACCGCCTCATCAAGCGGGGGGACCGGGGGTGGCGCCACGACGAGGCGGTGAGGGCCGGGCATCGCAGCCTCTCCCTCGCAGAGGTCGACGCGATGACGGGGACGGAGTTCGAGGACTTCGTCGTGGACCTGTGCCGGCGGGACGGATGCTCCGAGGTACGGCGGGTCGGTGGCTCTCACGACAACGGCGCCGACGTCCGGGGGCGCCTGCCCGACGGCCGGAGCATGGTGATCCAGTGCAAGCGCTACACGCCCAAGAACAAGATTCCCAGCCGCGAGGTCCGTGACCTGCTCGGGGCGAAGATGCATTTCAAGGCTGATGTGGCGATCTTCGTGGCCACCACCTACTTCAGCGCACCGGCCGAGCGGTTCGCGTCGGACAACGAGATCATCGCCGTCCATCGTGACCACCTCGGCCTGTGGAACAGCGGGGCATCTCTGCTGTCCTTGAGCGCGGTGAACGGATTGGGACAGGGTGACCGTCGGCACTGGGAGCGTTGGAAGAAGACATACGGGTAGGCAACACGGCGGCCGGGATCCTCGGAGTGGGTGCTCGCGGGCCGTCGGCCACGACCGAGTGCGGTGAGGTCGTGGGCGGAGACCGCGCGGGCGCCGGCGTGCTCGGCGCCGTTGAAGTACGCGACCCATTCGGGGACGTGGTCGCCGAGCCCGTCCGCCAGGAGCTCGTCGGCGTCGCCGAGGTGTGTCTGCGCCTGGCACTCGTCGCCGAAGGGCCGCATGCACCCGTCCGCGGTCATGAACCCGGCTGAGCAGGAGCAGGGCCAAGACGCTCGGACCGGCCTTGGCGGGTCGGGATGCGAACCGCAAACGATCAAGCAGGGCTCGCGCTCGTGGATGGTGGCATGGTTCGCCGCACGGGCCGAGCTCGGCCTGGCCCTCCACTTAACGGCGGAAGAGGCCACCAGGTCCGCGACCTGATTCACGGGACGACGTCACCGAGGCGACGCTGAGGGCGCTCGTCTCGCCGCAGACCCACACCGAGACTCTCAGCATTGGCACCAGTCAGTCAGGGCAGGAGTCGGCGGGTCTCGTTCCACCGGAAAAGTTGATCTCGTGTTGGGCCGGGCTCCAAGTGGTTGACGAGGCTGCCCCAGATGCGCCGTCACGTATTGGTGCCGGTCATTGAGACTTCGTCGTGAGGATTACGGCCGTTCCGGACCAGGGGCCTGGAACGGGTGATCCAGCCGCTTGTCCCTGCGAAGGAGCTTGTTGCAGGGAAGGGGTGTGAGGTGGCCTCGGGCGGTGATCTCAGCCTGCCTGGAGGCGTTGAGCAGGCTGAGACCACCGCCCGAGGCCACCTCACACCTACCGAGAACCCGATAGATGTGTAGAACGGCCGGCCGGGGTTAGGCGACCGCCGCCTGGTCGGAGAGCAGCAGTTCGGCCAACTGCTCCTGAGTACTGGCGTATGCCGGGTCGTTGGTGATCGTCGCACGGTCCCGAGGACGGGGGATCGGCACCGGGATGATCGTCCGTACCGACGGCTGCGGCGGGTTGGACATGACCACGATCCGGTCGGCGAGCAGGATCGCCTCATCGAGCCCGTGCGTGACCATGAGTACCTTCTCGGTCTCCGACTCGTTGCCCCACAGCTCGACGAGCTGCTGCTGCAGTCGCGAGCGGGTGAGCGCGTCCAGCGCACCGAAAGGCTCATCCAGCAACAGGGTCCGGGGCCCCACGGCGAAGGCCCTGGCGACCGCCGCGCGCTGAGCCATGCCGCCCGACACCTGGCCCGGGCGCTTCTCGCGGTGCTCCCACAGCCCGACGGCGGTCAGATAACGCTCCACCATCTCGTCTGCCTTGGCCCGTGACCAGTCCGGGCGTGCCGCCCGGACGGCCTCGCGCACATTGGCGAGCAGACTCAGCCGGGGCAGCAGCGAGTAGTTCTGGAAGACCATCGCCCGCTCGGGCCCCGGCCCGGTCACCCGCTTGCCGTCCACGACGATCTCGCCCTCGTCGGGACGGACCAGGCCGCCGACCAAATTGAGCAGCGTCGACTTGCCGCAGCCGGAGTGGCCGATGAAGGAGACGAACTCCCCTTCCTCGACGGTCAGGTCCACACCCCTCAGCACATGCTGCGCGGGCGCTCCCCTCCGCTGGAACGTTTTGTGCAGTCCGCGGATCTCGACGGTCACGACTGAACCTCCTCGATGGCGGCCTTGCGCGAGAGCCGTACGAGGATCGCGTCAAGGATCAGACCGACAAGCCCGATGAGGACGATCGCGGCGACGACCGAGCTGAGGTTGCCGGCGTTGTACGAGTCCCAGACGAAGAACCCGATGCCCGAGTTGCCGGAGAGCATCTCCACCGCCACGATGACCATCCAGGCGATGCCCATCGACAGCCGCAGACCGGTGATGATCGACGGCAGGGCGTTGGGTATGAGCACATGCCTCATATAGGCGATGCGGCCGAAGCGGAAGACCCGCGCGACGTTGCGGTGATCCTGCGGGATCTGTGCGGCGCCGGCCGCGGTGTTGATCAGGGTGGGCCACAGTGCCGTGATGAAGATGACGAACACCGAGGCCTGGGGCGCGTCCTTGAACACGGCGATTCCAGATCGGGAACCACGCCAGCGGCGACACCGGCCGCAGGACCTGGATCACCGGGTTGAACGCAAGCCAGGCCCGGCGGTTCGCGCCGATCAGCAGGCCCGCCAGGACGCCGAACACGGCGGCCAGGGCGAAGCCGGTGAACACGCGCTGCAGCGATGTGCCCAGGTGGAGGCCTACGCCCTTGTCGTTCGGGCCGTTGTCGTAGAACGGGTCCGACAGCAGGTCGATCAGCGTCCGGGCCCCGTCGAGCGGGGCCGGGACGTCGGCCGAGCGGGTTGCGGCCAGCTGCCAGAGCAGCACGACCACGGCGGTACCGAGCACGGCCCATCCGAAGCCGCGGGCCAGCTCTGCGAGTCGGCCGCCCCGGGCGCCCGTGGTGGGCGCCCGGGAGGCGGCGGGGGGGGCCAGGCGGCCCCGGCTGGGCGTCGGTCGCCACAGCCGGTTCCGTCTGGTCCGTCTGGTCCGTAGGTGTCAGCGAACTGGTCATGCCCGCTTCGCCTCCTCCTGTGCCTTTGCAGGGTCGAAGGTGGTGCCGTCGAGCTTCACGTGGAACGGGCTCATGTCGTCGTTCGGGACGTCGATGCCCTCCTTCTGCGCGACCTCCTCGTACAGGTCGCGCAGGATGATCTCGTCAGCGATCTTGGTGTAGGGCAGGTCGCCCTTCACCAGTCCGAAGCGCTGGTACTGGCTCAGGAACCAGATCGCGTGCGCGCGCCGTGGCGCGGAGGTCTTGCCGTCGCGGAAGAACATCATCTGGTCGCCGCTGAACTTCTTCTCGCCCAGGTCGGCCCCCAGTTCGTAGGTGCCGAGCAGCCGGCCCTCGATGTCCTTCGGCGCCGCCTTGACGTACTTCGGGGAGCCGATCGTCTGGGCGGCCTTGGCGCGGTTGTCCAGGTTGTCGAGCCACTTGGCGGCCTTGAGGACCGCCGCCATGACGTCGGCCAGCACGTCCTTCTTCTCCGTGGCGAACTTGGCGTTCGTCACCAGGGCCTTCTCGGGGTGGTGCTGCCAGATGTCCTGAGTGGTCAGGTGGGTGAAGCCGATGCCCTGCTGGACGGCGACGGCGTTCCAGGGCTCGCCGACGCAGTAGCCGTCCATGTTGCCGACCTTCATGTTGGCAACCATCTGCGGCGGCGGGATCGGAACGATCTTCACCTTTGACTGGTCGGCCTTGGTGGCTTTCAGCCAGTAGCGCAGCCAGGTGTCGTGCGTGCCGCCGGGGAAGGTCATGGCCAGCGTCGGCGCCTTTCTCTCCAGCAGGGCACGGGCGGCACCGAGGTCCCCGTAGCCAGCGTCCGCGAAGTCCTTCTTGAGGGTGATGGCCTGGCCGTTGTTGCTGAGCACCATAGCGATCTTGAGGTCGGTGGAGCCCTTGCCGGCGATCTTTGACGCAACGGACAGGGGGAGGCTGAAAAGGGCATGAGCGGCATCGATCTGCCCGTTGAGCAGGTTGTCCCGGGTAGCCGGCCACGAGGCCTGCTTGATCAACTCAACGTTGAGGTCGCGCTCGGCGAAGTACCCGAGTTCCTGCGCCATGACCAGCGGCGCACAGTCAGTCAACGCGATGAACCCAAGTCTCACGGTACGGCCGGGCTTTGCCGATGTGGACTTCTTGTCGGCCATTCCGCACGCGGTGAGGGCACCGCCAAGCGAGGCAGTGACGGCTGCTGTTCCGGTAAGACGCAGGAATCCTCTGCGTCCGAGGTTGTTATCCATGGCCAGAAAGTAGGGGCCCACAGAGACGAAGGAATTGTGCATGTGTCAAGGATGTAAATCACACTTCTCGCAGCCGCGCAGGAACGCAGTGTGAGGCGGAAGAAACGAGCCGTGACTTGCCGGAGGCTTGCAGAACGGCTATGGGCACCTGTGCTGGGCCTGGCTGCCAGGCGGCCCGCGAGACCCGCTCCGGGGTCGGCTGCGCTACCCCCATGCCGCCGTCGACGACCGCTGCGAGTTCCCGGAACGGCCCCGTTGGGCCAAGGGCGTCTGAGCTGAGATCTCTACGATTGAGTGGGAAACAGCCCAGATCGTCGTCTCGGGTCATTGAGCTGGTGTCATCGCGATGCGTTACGGCGTCGATGACCACCTGGTGGTTGGTGGAGTACCGGTAATTCTTCGACTGTGCCGCCACAGCATGGTCGCGGGTGGGGACCAGGGTGCCGTCGACGATCAGGACGGTGTCCCCGCGAAACCGCTTGCGGAGCTGGAGTGCGAGTGCTGGCCCGAGATGGTCGATGATGCGGTCGGCCGCGGACTTCGAGAGGCGAACAGAGGGGCGAGCTGCCGCAGCGTCAGGTTTGTGCGCCAGTACGCAGTGACCGGCAGGACCCGGTCTTCCAACGGCAGGCTCCACGGTCGTCCCCCGCGGACCGCATCCGCGTCTTCGCGCCGCAGTGCGGTCAGCAACTTGCCGAAGCAGCGCGGACTCAGCCCGGTGAACGGGGCTGTCCAAGACGGCGCCGACGCCGTGATCACACCAGCCACGCCAAGATCATCCCCTGTGGTGGGGTAGCTCTGGGCGACGTCTCGCGGAATCCGCTGGTTCGACGCAGCTTCGGCGTCAAGAATCGGCGGATGCATGAAGTGAAGCTGTCCGACGGGATCATCACTCTGTCGCCGCTGTGCCTGGACGATGTGAAGGCGCATCTCACAGGGGAGGATGAGCTGCTGGTTCGCTGGCTCAACGGTGGTCCCGGCACGCGCGAGGGCGTTGAAGCGTACTTCCAGCACTGCTGGGAACAGTGGGACACTGCCGGGCCGCTCCGCGCTTTTGGCATCCGGGTAGGCGCCGACGAGGCGCTCGCGGGGACCATCGACTTGCGGTTCACAGGGGAGGGCTTGGCTCCCGGCCAGGTGAATGTCGCCTACGGCCTCTATCCGTCCTGGAGGGGGCGTGGCCTGGCTACCCGCGCGGTCCTCCTGGCGTCCCAGTACGCAGCCAGTGAGGGTGGGGAGGAGGCGGTGATCCAGGTGGAGCCGGAGAATCCCGCATCCGCCGCCGTCGCGCGGCGGGCAGGATTCACCCCCGGCAAGCAGCTGCACAGCAAAGACGGCACACGGTTCCACTGGTACATCCGGGACCTGCGCGTCGCTCTCCAGTGATGATGGAAACCTGTGAAATCCGGCCAGTGTCGCTCTTCGTTCCCCAACTGCTCAGGGTTTCGAGACGGACGTCGGAGGCCGCTCGTCTTGGCGGCTCCTGAACGGAGGGGTCCCACCTAGGTTGCTTGGACTCAAGGGGAGGCGAGGCTCGCGCGTGCTGCGGCCATGAAGGCGATCTTGTGTTCCTCGAGGTGCTCGTTGACCTCGACGTCGCCGATCTCTCGCCACACCGCCTGGTTGAGTGCCCGACCGTATGTGTGCACAGGGGCGTGCAGGTCCGCGTCGCTGAGCAGCACGAGGTGACGTTCAGCGATCCAGAGCCTGGTCATGGCACCGGAAGCGGCACTGTTCCAGTCTTCGTCATCGCCCCAAGCCTCGGGACGGCTGTAGGCCGCCCGTTCGGCATCCTGGGCGCAGGCGATGAAGTCCTTGATCGCCTGCATCTGCTCTGCTCGGCGCGCCTCGCTGGTGGCCGCTGCCTGGCGGCGTTCCTCCAGCCGTTCGGCGGAGCGCTGAGTGGCGCGCTGGGAGAGCGCCGTCAGGCCGCCGCCGAGGGCGACGCCTGCGAGTGAAAAGATCGGTGCCCACACTTCCATCACCACGCGGCGCCCCCTACGACAAGTCCTTGTGCATCAGCGTGCACATGGTCTCGTACCGGAGCAGTGAGCCGTCCGGCGCCTGGACGTCCCAGGCGTCCGGTCGGCGACCGTGGGCCAGGTAGCCCAGTCGCTCGTACAGGGCCCGGGCCCGTGGATTGATCTCCTCCACCGCGAGCTCGGCCCTGTGCAGGCCGCGTGACCTGATGCGGTCCTCCGCGGCCCGGATGAGCATGGTGCCCAGACCACACGACTGCAGGGCCGGGAGTACCCCGAGCTGCCAGAGTGTGCCTACGCCGGCCGTGACCTGGTAGTCGATGCCTCCGATCGCCACCGGAACATCGGCCGGGGTGCACACCGCCAGATAGTCCACATCCCCCGCTGCCGCGCGCACCAACTCCCGTTCCACCTGCGTCAGATGGGCGGTCGAACCGGACCACGTACAGGCCGGCAGATCAGTGGGCGTCAGGTCACGGACGAGGACTGGCACGACAACCTCGGACATTCCGTTACGAGGATGACTCATGCGCCTATCCGATCACCCCAAGGAGCCTACGGACCAGAGGATTTCGCGTGCAGGCCCCCGCCACGTGGTGAAATCCGCGGCCGCCGCAACGTCTCACAGCCCTCGTCCATGTGGGGCATCAGGGCGAGCAACTCTGAAGGCCAGCCCAAGCAGGGGGTGGCCGTTTTCATGAAGCGCCATCAGTGACGACCAGCAGTTACGGGACAACCCTTACGACCTCGTGCATGGTTGGCGGTGGCGCGTCGAGGGCCGCGGTTTGCCGTCAGGGCTCACGATTGCGGATGGGTGCGGATCCTTTGAAGGGATGATCCGCTCGGTCTTGCGGTGGCCGAGTGGGGTGGCGGGTTATGAGGCGTCGGCGTAGGCGAGGTGGGTGCCGCAGACGGTGCAGCGGAAGAGCATGGCGGTCGCTCCTTCACCGAGGTGCGTCAGGAAGTGCTCAAGGCGGGCTGAGTCGTGCCAGCCGCCCATCCGCAGGTCGAGCCGGAGCTCGTCGAGGGCCTCGGGGTGCGCGGCCAGCTCGGTGTAGCCGACCTCGCCGAGGAAGGCGGCCGCGTCGTGGCAGTGGACGAGCCAGTGCGGATCCTGCCAGGCGTGGAAGCCAGGGGTGTGGCGGGTGACCTCGTGCAGGGTCTCCTCGCTGACGTCGTCAAGCCCGTAGCTGTCCATGAATTCGCCTGCGAAGCGTTCGGCGGCGCTGCCGTCGGCGATGCGCCAGGGGCAGAAGTGTCCCGTTTGTCGCTTGGGCGGTGTAGAAGGTCGCGGTGTAGATCCAGCCCGTGCTGCGGTTGCAGCAGGCACATACCTCGGTGCTCGCGCGGATGGATCCGCTGGCCAGAGGGTCGGGGTGGTAGCGGAAGAAGGGCAGGCTGGCGCTCACAGCTGCGGAGGCTTCCCCGGCGGCGTCAACCAGGTCACCAACGGGGACCAGTGTGCCCAGCTCTTCACCGACAAGATGGGCGACGGCTCGGCCAACTTGGGCCTTCTCGCCGACACACGAAAGGCTGTGGACGGGCCCAAGGGCACGGAGGCGGCCGCGCTGATCGTCCCAAGCCTTGCAAGCTCACTGACGGCCGTGCTTGACCAGCGGAAACTGTTGGCCGGGCGGATCGAGGAACTCCTGGAGGCCCACCCTACGGCCAGCAACACGCCGTCGGTGCATGCGTCGGTTGCCGGCGGCAGGTCCCGGTCGATGACAAGTACGGCTACTGCCGACTCTGTCGGGCTCAGGCGACCTGGGCGATCAAGGCCAGCGGCAAGGCTTCGGTGATCGAGCCGTACCTACGGCAGGTGACCTGCCAACAGCTGTTCTTCGCGAACCTCCAGTGGCCCAAGAACGGCGGGTCGCGGGTCGGCAAGGCCGGGCGACGGCCGCTGAAGCCGACGCCGCTTCCCGAACCGCATCGCGTGACGACGACATCGACGCAGCTGACGTTGTTCACCGTTTCTCGGGATTTCCACCGGTTCGACCGGGAACTCCATGCTGACCTGGCCAACCCCTGGCTGATCCGGGCCCGGCAGGCCGCTCGGGCGCTGGGAGAGGCCCGCGGCTGGAGCCGCTGGATCACCAGCGACGTGAACCGAGCCCTGGTCATCGTGCTGTCCGGCTTCCGCGAAGGTGAGTCGATCCGATACTCCGAGCTCTTCCCGGCCCTGCGCGTCTGTGGGCTTCCCGTCGTGCGGATTGCCGAAGTTCTCGACCGTCTCGGCCTGTTCGTCGACGACCGTGCTCCTGCCGTCGACCGATGGTTGGAGCGAAAACTCGACGGGATGCCCCCGGGCATTCATCGCGCCGTCGAAGCCTGGGTTCGCACCACCCGGGCCACCCGCAACCTCACCGCCACTCTCGAACGGCTCCGTGTCGACCGTCAGCTCGAAGAGGCCCTCACCCACGGCGCCGACCCGCTCCACCTCGCGCTCGTCTTCGGAATCGACGAGAAGACCGCCATCCGCTACGCGGACTCCGCCCGCCAGCTTCTCCAAGCCGACGTCGAAGCCGATCCCGCGTGTTCACCACGAACCCACCGGTCCACCCCTGACAATGGCAGCCCCGGACCCTCCGGTTCCCGCTGAAGAACCTTCAGCTTCCACGAACTCGCGGGGATCTCGGCCCGGTAGTCCCAGCTCGGACGCCACGGGCCAAGTAACCCGCCAGTACGTTCCGAGGGTTTGGCCGCTGCAGGCTTCCTGATGCTGGGGCGTCTCGTTGGGTTGACCGGGTGAGCGCCCGAAGGCCGACGACAAGGGGCGGGCGTGCGACAGAAGTGGGCGCCGGAAGACGTGGTGGCGTGCTGGACGGTCGTGGATGGCGACTGGGACCTGGTGGCGAGTATGCGGGCATCCCTCGGGGTCTCGCAGCGGGTTGCCGTTGGTCACTACTAGGTAATGCCAAGTACTGGGTTTAGTCTGATGATGTGACAACGCCCCATGATCCGCAACTACTCAAGGGTGTCCTGTCCTTGTTGTTGCTGCGTTTGCTTGCCGAGCGCGAGTCCTACGGTTACGAGCTGGTGCAACGCCTGCGCGAGGTCGGCCTGGGCGGAATCGCCGACGGCACCGTCTACCCCGCGCTGGCCCGGCTGGAGCGGGAGGCGCGGGTCAGCGCCCGGCTGGTCTCCTCCCGGTCAGGCCCCGCGCGCAAGTACTACCGCCCCACCCAGGCCGGTTACGCCGCCCTGACGGAGGGAATCGCCAGCTGGCTGTCGCTGGCAGCCGTGGTCAATCCGGTGCTCACTGCCCCCGTGCCAACCCAACCCGCCCCTCCTTCCGAGGAAGTCCAGAAATGACCAACTCCCTACTGTGGACCGACCAGTTGCGCATCGAACGGGTCATATGGACGTTCGACCATCACCTCCAGGACCTGCCATGGCGCTCCAGGACGGCCAGGCGCCGCGAACTGCGCGGCAATCTCTACGACGCCGCAGCGGACGTCGGTACCGCCACGGCCCTGCGTCGGCTGGGCAGCGTACGCAGGCTCGCCGCCGAATACCTGGCCGCCGAATACGGCGAGTCGCAGCCGCGTCCCGCATGGTCCGCCGGGGCGGTATTCCTGCTGGCGGCGGTGGTCTTTCTGACCTGGTTCCACGACGCCGGCGCGGCCGGATACCGGGCCGGCGTCCTGGCGGCCGACCCGCACGCGACCGGCACATTCCACTGGTCCGCGGTGGGCTATGTGTTCGACGGGATGACCTTCACCTTCGCCGACGGCAAGAGCACCAGCACGCTGGGCGGCGCGTTCACTCCGGTCGACTACCTCGGCCTGGCCGTCGGGACGGTGCTCTTCGGCCGGCTCTGGCGAGCCCTACCGGAGCGGCGCCGACGCTCTCGCGCCGCAGACCAGGAGTGAGCCCGCGGCACCACCCGTACCACCCGCCCACCCGTACCACCCGAACCACCCGATACGGCGTCCGCGCCGGTCCTTCCGCACCGCACACCTGGAGTCGCCATGCCACCGCGCCGCCCCCACCTCCACCGCCGTATCCACCTCCACCTCAAGGGCGCCGACATGTCCAACCTGCGCCGACGCCCCGCCGGCCCCCCAGCGGTACTGGGCCGCGAGCGGCTGCTCCGTGGGGGAGTTCACCGCGGTGCGGCGGTAGCCCTGCTAAGCGCCGGCGCCCTGGTGCTCGGCACAATTCCCGCGCTGGGGACGGCCGGACAGCCGGGCACCACCCGAGGGGCCGACGGAGCCTACGCCGAGCTGCGAGGCATGCTGGCGGACGTGGTCGCCGCCGGAGCCCCAGGAGTGATCGCCCGGACGGACGACGGGCGTGCCGTGCACCAGGCCGCAGCGAGTGTCGCCGACACCGCCACCGCCGCGAAGCTGCGCCCGGACGCCCGCTTCCGGGCCGGCAGTCTCACCAAAACCTTCGTGGCCACGGTGATACTCCAACTCGTCCAGGCCGGACGTCTCGCCCTCGACGAGCCGGTGGGACGTCGGCTGTCCGGTCTGCTGGCCGACGGCGACCGCATCACGGTGCGCCAACTGCTCAACCACACCAGCGGACTGTTCGACTACACCGACGACCCGAGCGTGCCGGCGGGCCAGGCGCGCAACCAGGTCTTCACCCCCCGGGAACTCGTCGCCGTCGCCGAATCCCACCCCGCCTCGTTCCCGCCCGGCACCGGCCGGCAGTACTCCAACACCAACTACATCGTTGCCGGGCTGCTCGTCGAAGCCGTCACCCACCACCCGCTGGCCCGGGAACTGCGGGCAAGGATCATCGGGCCCCTGGGACTTCGGGCCACCTCATTCCCCATCGGCACAGGGCGGATATCCGGCTACCACGCCCACGGCTACATCTCGACGGACCTCGTCCCGACGCCGGACGGCACGCCTTACGACGTGACGGGGTTCAATCCGTCCGCCGCCTGTGCGGCGGGTGCACTGGTCTCCAACGCCGCCGATCTCAGCCGGTTCTACCGGGCCCTGATGCACGGCGCACTGCTGAGCCCGCACATGCTGAAGGAGATGAAGACGACGGTCGCGGAAGACCCGGCCGACCCGAACGGCACCCGGCACGGCCTAGGCATCGAACGCGTCCAGGGCCCCTGCGGCGCCGACTGGGACACGGAGGCGAGATCCTCGGCTACCAGGACATGGCCTACTGGAACGAACGGACCGGACGGACCGCCGTCCTCGCCAGCACGATGTTCCCCGCCCCCGCGGCCCTCGCGGCGCCATTGGAGAGAGCAGCCGCTTACGTCCTGTGCGGGAGCCCGCGGGAGCACACCACCGGCTGACCCGGGCGGGACCCCGGGCGGCCACTGCGCCCCCGCCGCCAGGCGGATGGCGGAAACGGCTGACGGCCCCGCAACCAGGAGGCCTGGTTGGTCAGCTCCATCGTCTGGATGATGGCCCCGTCCTCGCTGCCGCGTACCTCGTATGTGATCGAGTAGGTCTTGTCGGGGTCGAGCGGCAGCGGACCGAGGTAGGACAGGTTGGGCTCCAGCGTGACGTTGCACCCGGCGGAGCCGAAGCACTGCCTCGACTTGGTCTTCAGGTCCAGCGAGCACTCCTCGCGGGCGGGGGCCTTGTTGTAGATCTCCTCCAACGTGGGCTCCTCGGTGGGCTTGTCCGCCACCCCGACGGCCGTCGCTGTGGCCCCGGAGGCGGCCTTCGCCGGGCTCTTGGAGCCCTCCTCGTCGTCCTTGGCGGCGGACGTCAGGACCCCGACCGTCAGCCCTTCAGAAACGCGTGGCGGCCCGAGGGCTTCGGAGCCTTCGGCGAGGAGTCAGGCATCGGGGGCAGGTCGGCACTGATCTGTTCGCTCATGCGTGTTCCGTCTCTTGTTTCCGTACATGCGGTCGGATTCCAGTAATGAGCCGGGTTCGACCGCATTTCATATATCTCCGCAGTAGTTGCGAGGTGTCCTATTCGCTCCCCGTAGCAGCCGACTGCGACGCGGACGAGACGCCACAGGCGATCGACACCCCCTCCGAAGGTGTCGTGAGAGCGTCCGCTCGTCGCCTCCGAGGCCGCGCAGCTCGACGACCTGTACATGTTCCGCCCTCGAAGTCCTCGAACACGGCCACGTGATGGCGTCCGACAGCAGGATCATCGCCAGCGAGGACGGGCAGCCGCTCCTCGACGACGGGCCGAAACTCGCGGCGATCCGCGAGACAACGCTGCTGGAGGCATTCGCGGATGACGCTGCCGCAGCGGCCCACGTACAGTCCGACCATTTCACGGCTGGGCTGGCCACGATGGCTGCCGCCATCGCCGAGACGCCCGAGATCATCAATGTGACCGTTCCCGACCAGCACGGTTGAGGCCCATGGCCGAGCTTGCCCCCCAGGCGTAGCCCTGGTCCTGGCCACGGTGGAGCGCGGCAGCCGAAGCGGACGAACGTGACGTCGGTACATCGACGAGGCCACGGCCCGGCACGGACGGCTGGCCTGAGCTGCGACTCGGCCGCCTCGGTGCTGCTACGGGTGGCCGTTCATGGGGAGAAGTTGTTCGGCCCAGATGGTCTTGCCGTCCGTCGTGTAGCGGGTTCCCCAGCGTTGGGCGAACTGGGCTACCAGGAAGAGTCCTCGTCCGCCTTCGTCGTTGGTGTGGGCGCGGCGCAGGTGGGGTGAGGTGTGGCTGCCGTCGGAGACTTCGAAGATCAGGTTGATGTCCCGGATGAGGCGAAGGCTGACGGGGCCGGAGGCGTGGCGGATGGCGTTGGTCACCAGCTCGCTGACGATCAGTTCGGCAGTGAAGGCGAGATCTTCCAGATGCCAGGCGTCGAGTTGCCGGGTGGTGAGGGAGCGCGCTTGGCGGACGGCGGTGAGTTCGCGGGGCAGGTGCCAGGTCGCGACGTTCTCTTCGCTGAGGGAGCGTGGGCGTGCGACGAGGAAGGCGACGTCGTCGCGGGGACGGTCGGGTAGCAGCAGGTGCTCCATGTCGTCGCAGATTTCTTCCAGCGGGTGGTCGGGATGTGCCAGCGCGAAGGCCAGCCGTGTGAAGCCAAGATCGATGTCACGGTCGGAGGAGGCGGTGATGAGGCCGTCGGTGTAGAAGGCGAGGACGCTTCCGTCCGGGATCGGTACCTGCGTGCATTCGAAGGGCAGGCCGCCGAGTCCGAGTGGCGGCCCTGCTGGAATCTCCAGGAATTCGACGGCTTTGTCGGGGTGGGCGATGGCAGGTGGGGGATGTCCCGCGCGGGCGATGTCGGCGGTGCGGGAGATGGGGTCGTACACGCAGTACAGACAGGTGGCCCCGATCACCCCGGGGACGTCGCGGCCTGCGGTCTCCGCTTCGTCCAGGTGGGCGACCAAGTCGTCGAGGTGGGCGAGAAGCTCATCGGGCGGCAGGTCGAGATCGGCCAGGGTTTGGACGGCGGTGCGCAGCCGTCCCATGGTGGCGGCCGCGTTCATTCCGTGGCCGACGACATCGCCGACGACCAGTCCGACGCGCGTGCCGGACAGGGGCAGCACATCGAACCAGTCTCCGCCGACGCCGGCGTGGGTGTCGGCCGGCAGATAGCGGTAGGCGACTTCTACGGCGGTCGGGGTCGGCAGGTCCTGCGGGAGCAGGTTGCGCTGGAGGGACAGGGCGGCGCGGTGTTCGCGTGCGAAGCGCCGGGCGTTGTCGATGCAGACGGCCGCGCGGGCGGCGAGTTCTTCTACAAGGAGCAGGTCGTCGGCGTCGAAGGCTTCGGGATTCTTCCAGCGCACCAAGGTGGCCACACCCATGGTGATGCCGCGGGCGCGCAGCGGTACCACCAGGTGGGAGTGGATGCCGACTTCCCTCAGCTTGGCCGAGCGCGCCGCATCCTTCGACAGCCAGGAGGTGGACAGATCCACGACGGGGTCCAGCACGGGACGGCCCGTGGCAACGCAACGGTGCTGAGGCGATGTCTCTGAGTAGGTGACCGGTGCCCCCAGCGGCACCACAGATTCCGGGAGGTCCTCTCGGATGGACTGCTGAGCGCCCCGTAGCAGTTCGGCGGAGCCGGCGATGAAGACCGGATCGGGCTCTTGGCCATGGATGACGGCAGTTGACAGGTCGACGGCGACGAAGTCGGCGACCTGCGGGACCAGCACCTCGGCGAGTTCCTGGACCGTGCGGTCGAGATCCAGCGTGCTGCCGATACGGACACCGGCCTCGTTGATCAAGGCGAGGTGCCGTCGCGCACGGTAGTAGCTGGTGACATCGAGTACCGCTTGGCCCATGCCCAGGGTGTGGCCGGCGGGGTCCTGAAGCCTGAAGGAGGAGCGGGAGCGGACGTGCGGTAGGTGGGAAGAAGAAGCGCCTGGGGGATCGACGTGGGAGACGACGACCTGGGGCTCACCGGTCTCCAGCACCTCCCGGGCGCGGGCTTCTGTCATCGGACCAGCCCCTTCGGGAACGGTGTCGCCCAGTGCGCGGCCCAGCCGTAGCCGTGCAGGGACACCGTCCATGCGTTCCAGGGCGGGGTTGATCATGACGAGCCTGAATTGCGGGTCCACGACAGCCAGACCGACCGGAGACTGGGTGAACAGTCCGCGCAGGATCGCATGCTCGCGCTCCCGCGCCTGCGTGGCGGCGAGGTCGGTGGCCACGATGAGCCAGCTGGCCTGGTGATCGGGGCCCAGCGGGCAGACCTGCGCCCTGATCTGAAGGCGGTTGCCGTCGCGGTGGTGCGCCGTGAGCGAGCTCGTCCATCCTCTTCCGGCCAGGTGCCGTTCAGCTATCTCCCAGCGCTCGTCCCACGGAATCGCCAGTATTTCCGTGACAGGGCGTGCGGCCGCTTCCGTCACGGTGTAGCCGAACAGCTCCTCGGCACCACCGCTCCAGTGCTGGACCAGGCCGTGCGAGTCCACCACCACGACTGCGGCATCCGTGATGTCGAATGGAGAGCCTTCCGTCTCGGCGACAGGCGCTTCCGGCTTGTCGATTGTTGGTCCCACACCTCAATGGTGCATCCGTTTGGCTGAGTGCACCGTCGGAGGCGGCGGCGCGTTCGGTGCGGGGGCGGCGGGGTTATTCGGCCGTGGCGAGGATGTCGGCCAGTGCCGCGACGGCCTGTTCGGCGTCGGGCCCTTCGGCACGCACGGTCACGGTGCTTTGGGCGGTGGCGCCCAGGCCCATGACGGACAGGACGCCTGTCGGGTTGACGGTCCGGCCGTCGTATTCGAGCTGCACGGTACTGGTGAATCCGGCTGCGGCACGGGCGAGTTGGCCTGCGGGGCGGGCGTGCAGATTGGCGGGCAGGACGACGGCGATTTCGTGACTGGCCGTGGTCGTGGCGGTGGAGTCAGAGCTTGTGGACATTGCGGGCCTCCTTGGCGGCGTCGGCGACGGTCTTGAGATCGGCGCCGGATGCGGCGGTGACGACGGCTGCGACGGCTCCTTCGACGAAGGGCGCGTCGACGAGGACGACGTCGGGGCGGGGATGGTCTTCCAGGACGGTGCGGGCGGTCAGGACGGAGCTGCCCAGGTCGGGAAGGACGATGACGCCGCCCCCACGGTCGGCGTCCTTGATCGCGTTGAGAAGGAGGTTGTAGCTGGTGCCGATCCGGCCGTCGTCGGTTCCTCCGGCGGTGGCGAGGGGGACGTCCTCCGAGCCGATCTGCTCGACCAGCAGGCGCAGGCCCGAGGCGAGCTCGGCACTGTGGGACACAAGCACGATGCCAACAGGTGTGTTCATGAACGACTACGTTAAATCTCGTAACGTTGTTCATCAATACGGAACTCATGGGAAATTTCTCGATGCGGCAGGCGGCGCTCGTCGGCACCGCCCCCCGGTGGCGCGTTTCGCCTCTCCTGCCTTCGGCTGCCCCGCGCGGTGGTCGGCGCCATCGCAACCGTCGGCCCCGTTGAGCGCCTGTCGGCCGAACCGGGACGTCAGGGGCCTGCAGTGGCCGTGCGGGAGGCCGTTCGCAATCCGCCAGGCGGTCGGGGACCGCTTGGGGCGCTGCCCGATCTGCGGCTCGGCGCCCTCCGCACGGGGACGGCGACCACTGCACCTCTCATGCACGACCCCGGCGCCGCCGTGACCTTTCGCTGTCCGCCGCTGGAGCGGGTTGCCGAACCTCTTGACAGGCGCGAAACGCGGACTTAATTTCTCGGAACACCGTTCATCCATGATGAACCGTTTGCCCGGATGCCGCTGGCTTTCCGGTTTCCCCTGAGCCGGCCGCCAGGTTGCCCGACCCTGACCACCTGGCGGCCCCCTCCCTTCACAGCCCGCTCATGCGGAGGAGGTGAGCGCCCCATGCAATGTGGCATGGGCGCCCAACTATGGAAGAGAACACCTACCCACAGAAACTTCTCGCCGAGATGCTGGGCACCGCGGTGCTGGTGTTCATCGGTGTCGGTTCGGTCCCCGCGACGCTCATCGTCGGCGGCGATGCCCCGTTCACCATGGCGCAGCTGGGAATGATCTCGCTCGCGTTCGCCACCGCGGTCATCGCGATGGTCTATGCGATCGGCCATATCTCCGGCTGCCAGATCAACCCGGCCATCACCCTGGCGCTGGCGGCCACGAAGAAGATGCCCTGGCGGGACGTCCCCGGCTACATCGCGGCCCAGGTGGCCGGTGCGGTGCTGGGGGCGCTTGCGATCGTGGGGGTGCTGGGGAAGAAGGCGGTCGATGTCGGCCTCGGTATCGCCGCCTACGGCACCGGTGTCGGCGCGGGGCAGGCCTTCTTCGCCGAAGCCATCGGCACGTTCATCCTCGCGTTCATCGTCTTCGGGGCCATCGACCGGCGCGCGGCCGGCGGCTTCGCGGGCCTGGCCATCGGCCTCGGCGTGTTCGCGATCATCATTCCGGTGGCGCCCGCCACCGCGGCGTCCATCAACCCGGCCAGGACGCTCGGCCCGATGATCACCGGCGAGCTCTTCAACGGCACGGTCCACTGGGACCAGCTGCCCGTCTACCTGGCCGCCGAGGTGATCGGCGCCCTCGCCGCCGGCGTCCTCTACACCGCCCTCAACACCCACCGCAAGGCCGCCGCCGCACACGCAGCCGGGAACCGGGCCGTCGAGCCCGCCGATGCCCAAGGAGCCCTGTCGTGAAGAAGCTCATCAACGCCCCCGAGGCGGTGCTGGATGAGGCCCTGGCCGGTATCGCCGCCGCTCACCCGGAGCTGAAGGTCGACGCGGAGAACAAGGTGATCACCCGCGCGGGCGGCACCAGAGCGGGCAAGGTGGCCCTGCTGTCCGGTGGGGGTTCCGGGCACGAGCCGCTGCACGGCGGCTTCGTGGGACTCGGCATGCTGGACGCCGCCTGCCCCGGGGAGGTGTTCACCTCGCCCGTGCCCGGCCAGATGCTCATCGCGGCCCAGTCCGTCAACGGCGGCTCCGGCGTGCTGTTCATCGTGAAGAACTACACCGGTGACGTCCTCAACTTCCAGATGGCCGCCGAACTGGCGACCGAGGAAGGCATCACGGTGGAGACCGTGCTGGTCGACGACGACGTCGCCGTCCAGGACTCCACCTGGACCGCCGGGCGCCGGGGCACCGGCGCCACCGTCTTCGTCGAGAAGATCGCCGGGGCCCTTGCCGAGAGGGGCGCCGACCTCGCCGCCGTCGCCGAGATGGCCAAGCGGGTCAACGCCGCCTCCCGGTCCTTCGCCGTCGCCCTGACCGCCTGCACCACCCCGGCCTCCGGCAAGCCGGGCTTCGACCTGCCCGAGGACGAGATGGAGGTCGGCGTCGGCATCCACGGCGAGCCCGGCCGCCGCAGGGAGAAGCTCCGGTCGGCCAAGGAGATCGTGGCCACCGCCCTGGACGCCATCCTCGCCGACCAGCCCCTGGCCGCCGGCGAGGAGACCATCGTCATGGTCAACGGGCTGGGCGGCACCCCGCTCATCGAGTTGTACGTGGTGTTCAACGAGGCGGCAGAGGTGCTCGCCGCGAAGAACGTGACCATCGCCCGCAGACTGGTCGGCAACTACGTGACCAGCCTGGACATGGCGGGCGTCTCCATCACGGTGTGCAAGGCCGATGCCGACATGCTCGCCCTGTGGGACGCGCCCGTGAACACCCCCGCTCTGCGCTGGGGCGCCTGAAGCGAGCCGGGGGCGGGCTCCGCGATACGCGAGGGCCCGGGCCAGAGCCTCCCCGCTGCCGCTCTCCCCGGACCGCACCCCTTCCGCATCAGCGGTCCCGCCCCCGGCTCATCCCCTCGTGAACCTGCCATGCCAGCTATGAACGGAGACTCCGTGGACATCGACCTCGCCCGCGCGTGGGTGCAGGCCATCGCCACCGCCGTGGACCAGCACAAGGACCACCTCACCCGGCTCGACTCGGCCATCGGCGACGCCGACCACGGCGTCAACATGCACCGCGGCTTCTCCGCCGCCACCACGGCCCTGGACGGCATCGAGCCGGACACCGTCGGCGCCCTGCTGGTCAAGACCGGCACCACCCTCATCTCCAGCGTCGGGGGCGCCTCCGGTCCGCTGTACGGGGGTGCCTTCCGTGCCATCGGCAAGACTCTGGATGCCCCCACAGTCACGACCCAGGAATTCGCTGCCGCACTCGCCGCCGGCCTGGAAAGCATCAAGAAGCTCGGAGCGGCCGCACCGGGCGACAAGACCATGATCGACGCCTACACGCCCGCGCTGGCCGCGTTCCAGCAGCAGGCCGACGCCGGAGCCGGCCTCGCCGCGGCCGCCCTCGCCGCAGCCAACGCCGCCGAAGAAGGCATGCGCGCCACCACCCCGATGCAGGCCCGCAAGGGCCGCGCCTCCTACCTCGGCGCCCGCAGTATCGGCCACCCCGACCCCGGGACCGCCTCCACCGCCCTGGTCTTCCGCGCCCTCGCGGAGACGGCGGCAGCCCGATGACCGACCGCCGCACCTATGAAGGGCGTACCGCCGCAGCCGGTACAGCCCTGGGCTTCCTGCGCCGCACCGACCGCCCCGCCATCCGCAGCTCGCTGCCCCAGCGCACCAGCGGCGACGGCGCGCAGCAGATCACCGACGCGTTCGACGCCGTCGCCGCCCGCCTGCTCGACCTGTCCACCTCCCTGCGCGAACAGGACAAGGACGAACAGGCCGACATCATGGAGGTCAACTGCTACATCGCACAGGATCCGGACCTGCGCGATCAGGCAGTCAAGCGAGCGGCCGAAGGCCAGCCGGTGGCCGTCGCCGTGAGGCAGGCCATCGACGCCTACGCCGGAATCATCGCCGCCCTGGATGACCAGACCCTCGCCGACCGTGCGGCCGACGTCCGGCAGGTCGGCCGTCGTGTCCTGGCCCACCTGTACGGCGACTCCGGTCCGGCACCCGATAAGCCCCTCGTTCTGGTGGCCCAGGAGATCGGCGCGGCAGACCTGCTGGAACCCGGCCAGACAGTGACCGGCGCCATTTCCGTCACCGGCGGCCCGAACTCCCACGCTGCGATCGTCGCCCGCTCGCAGGGCATTCCTCTCCTGCTCGCTGTCGACCCGCAGCTGCTTGAGTTGCCCGACGGGCAGGAAATCCTCCTCGACACCGACCGGGCCACCGCAGTCGTCCATCCCGACGACGGCGAACGTGCCACCGCTCTTGACGCGATCGACGCTGCCCGGATTCGCAGGCTCGCGCTCGCGGAGGAGCGCCACCTGCCGGCGAAGACACTGGACGAGCACGACGTCGTTCTTCGGGCCAACGTGGCCTCGCCGGCCGAGGCCCGGGCAGTCCTGACCGCCGGTGCCGACGGGGTCGGTCTGCTCCGCACCGAGCTGCCCTTCCTCAACCACGCCGCCTGGCCCACCCGCAGTCAGCATGCGGCCGCGCTCGTCCCCGTCCTGCGCGCCCTGCAAGGACAGACCGTCACCGCCCGAACCCTGGACTTCGCCGACGACAAACTGCCGCCGTTCCTCGCCCAGGGCCGCGAGGGCGAGCGGATCGGCCGCGGCCTGCCTCTGATGCTCGCCCAACCCGACGCCTTCGCCGACCAGTTCCGCAGTCTGCTCAGCGCCGGAGCCGACACCGACCTGCGCATCATGATCCCCATGGTCGCGAGCATCGATGAACTGCGCGCCTGCCGCGCCCTTCTCGATACCGCGGCCACCGAACTCGGCGTCAGCGCACCCCCGCTGGGCATCATGGTCGAACTTCCCGAAGCCGTCGCCGCGGCGGATGAACTCGCCCGCGAATCGGCCTTCATCTCCATCGGCAGCAACGACCTCACCAGCCAGATCCTGGGCATCGACCGACGCGACCCCGCCGCCACCCCGGCCATGGCCGCACACCCCGCCGTCCTGCACGCCATCGCCCAGGTCGTCACCGCCGCACACCGCCACCACCGTCAGGTCTCCGTCTGCGGTGACGCCGCCGCACACCCCCTCGTCACCCCCCTGCTCATCGGCCTCGGCTGCGACATCCTCTCCGTTGCCCCCGCCGCGCTCGACGAAGTCCGCGCCCGCATCCGCCGCCTCAGCCTCGGCACCTGCACCTCCCTGGCAGCCGCCGCCCTCACCCGCGAGAGTCCCGAAGAGGTCTGGGACCTCGTTCGGCAGTCCTGCCTACCGTCGCTGCCGTGACGCCTGCCGCATCGTCGGCCCAGCACTCCGCCCCGGCTCCGACCTCCGTTAGGGCCGGTTGCGGCCGCGCTGCGCGTGTCCGCACGAGAGACGCACGTCTCCTGCGATGCCGTGGCGCTCGCGGCAGTCCTCGCGCAGCCCTGGGCGGACGGGGTGCTCTCATCAGCCGCCACAGTCGAGCAACTCACCGGCCATCTCACGGCGGCAGACCTGCGCCTCAATCTCGACCAACTCAACCGGCTGGCCGAGCTGACCGAGCCTGCCGAGGCCTACTGGGCGCATCGGTCGCGGCTGGCCTGGGCGTGAGAGGTCCGCGGAAAGACGCCCCACGGCTGCAGATCACCCCCGCCAACACACCCCCCCGGTTCGCCCTTGCCCACGACCGCAGCGCCCCTTCCAACACCCCCCTACCCCCACCTTGCTCGGACACCCGGACCCCAGGCATCTGCGTGCACCGGCCGCCGGGGTCCCTACCCTCGAGCACACAGAGAGAGGTCATCGATGGCTGCCCAGAACTCCGAACTGCCCGCCACCCCGGAGGCAGGTCCCGAGAAACCGGACCGCAACCTTGCGCTCGAACTCGTCCGGGTCACCGAGGCCGCCGCGATGGCAGCGGGCCGATGGGTGGGCCGCAGCGACAAGAACGGCGTCGACGGCGCAGCCGTCAAGGCCATGCGCACCTTCCTGCGTACGGTGTCGATGAACGGCGTCGTCGTCATCGGTGAAGGGGAGAAGGACCAGGCCCCGATGCTCTTCAACGGCGAGCGGATCGGCGACGGGACCGGTGCCGAGTGCGATGTTGCCGTGGACCCGGTCGACGGGACAACGCTCACGGCCAAGGGCATGAACAACGCGGTGTCGGTACTGGCGGTGGCCGAACGCGGCACGATGTTCGACCCCAGCGCGGTCTTCTACATGGACAAGCTGGTGGCCGGCCCGCAGGCCGCCGCGTATGTCGACATCACCGCCCCGCCCGCGGTGAACATCCGCCGCGTGGCCAAAGCCAAGGGCAGCGCGGTCGAGGACATCACCGTGGTCATCCTGGACCGTCCCCGCCACGAGACCCTGGTCGAGGAAGTCCGGGAGGCCGGCGCCCGGATCAAGCTCATCTCGGACGGCGACGTGGCCGGTGCCATCATGGCCGCCCGCGAGGACACCGGCATGGACCTGATGCTCGGTGTCGGCGGCACACCCGAGGGCATCATCGCGGCCTGCGCCATGAAATGCCTGGGCGGCGTCATCCAGGCTCGGCTGTGGCCGAAGGACGACCAGGAGCGCAACAAGGCGCTGGAGGCCGGCCGTGATCTGGACCGGGTGCTCACCACCAACGACCTCGTCAGCGGGGAGAACGTGTTCTTCGCCGCCACCGGCATCACCGACGGCGAGTTGCTGCGCGGAGTGCGTTACGAAGCCGAAAGGGCCACCACCTGCTCGCTGGTCATGCGCTCCAAGAGCGGCACCATCCGCCAGATGGAGTCCATCTATCAGCTCTCGAGACTGCCCGCCTGAGCTACCCGCGCCCCCTCAGCTCTGCGTTGGGTAGGGCGGTCGAGCCGGGGCGGAGCGCGGTGCCTCGTTCCACACGGCTCTTGGAGCCTGAGCTCAACAACGCTCGCCTCGTGTCGGCGTACTTGTGAACGTCCGCGCCAACGGCCTCAGCACGCTGGCTCTGCTGGCCGCCGCCGTGGGACGCCTGAACGCGAAACCTTGTCCGACAGCCTCATCGCCTACGCAATACACCGCGAAGACGCAGCCTTCAACGCCGAGACGCCCTGCACGCCCTAGCTGTATTGATCACGACACACGCGCCCGCCACTTCACTACGGCCATGGACTTCGCCTGCGGTCACCCCGACGGCAGCGCAGATGGCGATCTTCCCAACGAGCCCTTCGACCGCATTCGCTCCGGTGTCGTCTGCCCGGTCCGCGCAGTGGGCGTATCGAAGCCACGCCCCGCGCGTAGCCTCTTTCCCGTGCCAGCCTCCCCCTTGCATCGCGTTGCCGTCCTTGTGCTCGAGGGTGCGAAGCCGCTGGATGTCGGCATTCCCGCGCAGGTGTTCACGACCCGCGCGAGCATGCCGTACGAGGTGCGGCTGTGCGGGGCGACCCCCGGTCTCGTGACCGGCGGCGACGGCCTGTCGTACTCCGTCGCTCACGGCGTCGACGCGCTTGCGTGGGCCGACATCGTCTTCGTCCCCGGCTACCGGCACCCGGACCGCGACGACCCGCCGCAGCGCGTCGTCGACGCACTGATCGCCGCCCACGACCGGGGCGCGCGGCTCGCCGCCATCTCGACGGGCGCCTTCGCGCTCGCCGCCACGGGCCTGCTCGACGGCAGGCGCGCCACGACGCACTGGCACTACACGCGGGCGCTCATGGCCAGGCATCCGCTCGTCCAGGTCGACGAGAACGTGCTGTTCGTCGACGAGGGCAGCGTGCTCACCTCGGCCGGCGCCGCCTCCGGCATCGACCTGTGCCTGCACATCCTGCGCGGCGACCTCGGAGTGGCTGCCTCGAATCACGCGGCCCGCCGCCTGGTCGCGGCCCCCTACCGCAGCGGCGGCCAGGCCCAGTACGTGCCGGGCAGCGTGCCCGAGCCGCTCGGCGAGCGCTTCGGCACCACCCGTGAGTGGGTGCTGCACCACCTCGGCGAGCCCCTCACTCTCGACGTACTGGCGCGGCAGGCCGGGGTCTCGCCGCGCACGTTCTCCCGGCGCTTCGTCGAGGAGACCGGCTACACGCCGATGCAGTGGGTGACGCGCGCCCGCATCGACCTGGCCCGCGAACTGCTCGAACGTTCCGAGCTCGGCGTCGAACAGATCGCCGCCGACGTCGGGCTCGGCACCGGCGCGAACCTGCGCCTGCACTTCCAGCGCATCCTGGGCACCACACCGAGCGAGTACCGGCGCACCTTCACCCGAGGCGAGTAAGCCCCCCGGCATCGTTTGGCGGGATCCTTTCGAACCGTGGCGATCACGCCACTGGCAGTGGCGTGAGCCGGGGGCGAGCCTGGTGGCGAAGGGAAGGGACCTCATTCATGACTCGCATCGCCATCAACGGATTCGGCCGCATCGGACGCAACGTGCTGCGCGCACTCCTGGAGCGCGACAGCCCCCTGGAGATCGTCGCCGTCAACGACCTCACCGAGCCCGCCACCCTCGCGAGGCTGCTCGCCTACGACAGCACGGCTGGTCGGCTCGGCCGTCCGGTGACCGTCGACGGGAACGCCCTCGTCGTCGACGGCCGTCGCATCACGGTGCTGGCCGAGCGCGAACCGGCGCAGCTGCCGTGGGCCGAACTCGGCGTCGACATCGTGCTCGAAGCCACCGGCCGCTTCACCTCGGCCAAGGCCGCCCGTGCCCACCTCGACGCGGGCGCGCGCAAGGTCCTCGTCAGCGCGCCGTCCGACGGTGCCGACGTCACGCTCGCGTTCGGGGTCAACACGGACGCCTACGACCCGGGCCTGCACACGGTCGTCTCGAATGCCTCCTGCACCACCAACGCGCTCGCGCCGCTGGCTGCGGTCCTCGACGAACTCGCCGGTATCGAGCACGGCTTCATGACGACGGTGCACGCCTACACGCAGGAGCAGAACCTGCAGGACGGTCCGCACCGCGACCCGCGCCGTGCCCGGGCCGCCGGCGTCAACATCGTGCCGACCACGACCGGCGCCGCCAAGGCGATCGGCCTGGTGCTGCCGAACCTGGACGGCAAGCTGTCCGGCGACTCGATCCGCGTACCGGTCCCGGTGGGCTCGATCGTCGAACTCAACACCACCGTCGCCCGCGACGTGACGCGCGACGACGTGCTGGCGGCCTACCGTTCCGCGGCCGAGGGGCCGCTCGCCGGCGTCCTCGAATACTCCGACGCCCCGCTCGTCTCCTCCGACATCACCGGCAACCCGGCCTCGTCGATCTTCGACTCGGCCCTCACCCGCGTCGAGGGCCGTCACGTCAAGGTGGTCGCCTGGTACGACAACGAGTGGGGCTTCTCCAACCGCGTGATCGACACGCTCGAACTCCTCGCCACCCACTGACCGGACGCCGTGGCGCGGTCAAGGGCGCTCTTCGAGCGTCGCGGTGCTGGCAAATCCGTTGCCTGGGCGGCTTGCTGACTTGGACGCAGAGAACGGGCCTGAGGGCGCTATCGCACACTCAGGCCCGTTCAGGGCGCGGGTCTTGTGGCCGGGGAATGCCGTGCCGAGCCAGTGCAGTGGTCGGCGTGACACGCGCCGGTCCGGGTCAGCGCGAGGTGATGCGCTGTGGGTCGGGCAGGCGCGTGGCGGTGGCCGGCTCGTAGACTCCGGCGAGCGCGGTGAACAGCAGTGCCACGCCGAAGGAGCCGGGGTCGGGGACGCCGATGGCGTGCTGGCCCACGTAGCTGGCGCGGCCGCGCCGGGGGGTGAGGGACGCGGTGCCCAGGGCTCCCTGGATGGCGGCCTCGGCGGCGGCGGTGAAGGGGCTGTCGGCGCCGTCGCGGGCGGCCGTGGCCAAGGCGTCGATGGCGGGAGCGAGTGCGTCCACGAGGGTGCAGTCGCCGACCTCGGCTCCGCCGACCCGGTGGATCGCGGCGAGGCTGGATTGCGCTGCGTCGGCGACGGCCCCTGCGTCAGGCACCCGGTCGTCGGACCAGAACACGGTGGCCAATTGCTGGAAGAGGAGTCCGAAGAGCGGGCCGCTGGTGCCGCCGACGTCGTTGAGGAAGGCCTCGGCCAGGGCGGCCACGCCGTCGGTCCCCGATTCGTTCAGCTTGACCGCCCGGCGTACGCCGCCGACGAGGTTGTCGCCGAAGTCGCCGTCTCCGACGAGCTGGTCGAGGGCGGTGAGATTGTCATGGGCCTGGGAGACGATCGCCGAGTAGCGGTCGAGAACGGCTCGGCTGGCCGGGGCCTCGCTCACGCGTACCTGGGTGGCGGCCGGTTCGGTAACGACGGTGGCTGCAGTGTCCGGGGCCAGGGTGAGGGAAGGCAGGACAAGCGGCGTGTCGGTGGGTGCCGTCCACAAGTTGGCCCACTCCGCCTTCATGTGGGTGAAGGTGATGGAGAAGCCGGCCATATCCAGGGCCGCGGTGAACGTGCCGGGCACGATGGCCAGGGGCTGGATGTCGCGGGCCGTCAGCAGGTCGTGCAGGATCGAGCCGATGGCGTGCAGTTCCAGGCTGGTCGTGGCACCCAGGCCGTTGACGACGGCTAGGACCTTGTCCTGCCCTGCGGGCAGGGCCTGGAGGAGATCGTCGGTCATCTGCGCGACGAGTTCCTCGACGGGGCGGTGGTCGATGGTGCGCGTACCGCGCTCGCCGTGGATTCCGACGCCGTAGTCGAGCGTGCCGGGGCTCAGGTCGAAGGCCGGTGCCGCGGTCGAGGGTGAGGTCTGGGCCCGGGCCGCGACGGCGAGGCTGCGGGAGCGCGCGACGATGTCCGCGCCGAGTGTGGCGAGTTCGTCCAGTTTGGCGCCCTGGTCGGCGAAGGCTCCGAGCAGCTTCTCCAGGACGACGGTTGCGGCGGTGCCCCGGCGGCCGGTCGCGGTGTCGGTCTTATCGGTGGCCAGGTCGTCGTCGACCAGGACCGTGGCTACGGGAATGCCGTCGTGGCGAAGGCGTTCCGCGGCGATCTGAAAGTTGATCACATCGCCGGTGTAGTTCTTGATGATGAGCAGGACGCCGTTGCTCTTCGCGGCGGCCGCGCCGGCCTCGTAGATCTGCCGGTTGTGCGGGGAGGCGAAAATCTCTCCGGGGCAGACGGCGTCAAGGCCGCCGGGGCCGAGGAGTCCGGTGTGCAGCGGTTCGTGGCCGGAGCCGCCTCCCGAGACCAGCGCGACCGTGCGGTTGGGGTTGCTGGTGCGGGCCCGCAGGTACAGGGGGCTGCTGTTCACTTCGATCAGGCCGGGGTTGGCCAGGGCGAGACCGCGTGCGGCGCTGAGAACCGTGTCGGCTTGCGGGAGGAAGTACGTCATGGGGGAAGGCTCCGTCGAAAAAGGCGAGGTTGGATGGATCAGTGACCGTCAGGCGCTGGGGCGTTGAGGTCAGGTGAACGGGCTGGCTGTGCGGCTCACGCCCAGGCCAGCTGTGATCGGTGCGCCCAGTAGGCATCGGCGGACTGGGCCAGTTCGGTGAGCCGCTCCCGATGGGTGGGACTCAGCTGAACACGTGCTGCCGCGAGGTTGCTGGTGAGCTGATCGACCGTGGCGGCTCCGGAGAGCACGACGTCGGCCCAGGGCTGCGCAGTAACGGCCGCGAGAGCGAGGGCATCGCACGAGGTGCCTGTCTGCTGGGCGATCTCGCGCAGCGCGCTCATCTCGGGTGCGACGACGTGAGGGCTGGCAAGGCGGCCGTTGGCCAGGGCCTCCTTGACGATCACCGCGCAGCCGGCGTCGTGTGCTTCAGCGAGCGCGTCGCCCGCGGAGCGCTCCAGCAGGTTGTAGGTGGTCTGGACACTGCCGAACAGCGGCCTTCCGCTCACCGTGACGGACAGCGCTGCGCGGATGGTGTCTGCCTGGCGGGGGCCACTGGTGGACAGGCCGACGGTCACTCCTTCTTCCGCCAGTTGTGCCAGCCGCTCGTGCAGGGCGGTGTCGCTGAGTGCAGGGCTGTCCGGGGTGACGGAGTGAATCTGGTACAGGCTGAGCCAGCCTCCGAGCAGGGCGCGGGTCTCGGCGACCTGGCGGTCATACGCGTCCGTGCTGTGGTCCTTGACCTCGTGGACATCTGCCTGGGTGCGCCAGTCGGCGGTGTAGGTGTAGCCCCACTTGCTGCCCACCACGATGTTCTTGATATTGGGACGGGCCTGAAGCCACTGGGCGAGGTAGGTTTCCGCCAGTCCGTAGGAGCGGGCGGCATCGAAGTAGCGCACCCCCTGGGCGTAGGCCGCGTCCATCAGGGCGAAGGCCCGCTCCTTGAGCGCTTCGGCCGAGCGTACGGCGGGCAGATCCGTGTGCCGGCCCAGCGTGATGTATCCGGGCCGGCCGACGGCAGCCAGCCCCAGACCGATCCGCAGGGGCGAGGCCGCCCGGAGTGTCAGACTCATACGAGAAAACCTTCTTGGCAGTTCTGGTGGCAGTGGGCCGCAGAAGCCGGGCAAGGGACGGTCATCCCAGGCCGACACCGGGAGTCGGTTGATGTCCTGTGCAGTGGCGGTCGGTCACGCATGCGCCGCCGTGTCGGCGAGGGCACGGAAGATCAGAGCAGTCGACGTGGCCCCCGGGTCCTGGTGGCCGACGCTGCGCGCCCCCAGGTAGGAAGCGCGGCCCTTGCGCGCCTGCAAGGGAGTGGTGGCGCGCATGCCCTTTTCGGCGGCGTCGGCGGCAGCCGCTGCCGCAGTAGCGAAACCGGTTCCCTGACGCGCCTGCTCCTCGAATACAGCCACGGCGGGCGCATACGCGTCGATCATCGTCTTGTCGCCGGGGACGGCCGTCCCCAGCTTCTGAACGCTTTCCAGGCCAGCGGCAAGCGCCTCGGCGAACACGAGCGGGTCGGCGAGAGGGGTGTCCAGGGCCTTGCCCAGTGCGCGGAATGCGCCCCCGTACAGCGGTCCCGAGGCGCCCCCGATGGTGGAGATGAGGGTGGTGCCGGTCTTGGTGAGGACGACTCCGACCGTGTCGGAGGTGAGGTCCGCTACGGCAGCGGCAGCGGCGGTGAATCCGCGGTCCAGGTTGGTCCCGTGGTCGGCATCACCGATCGCCGAGTCGAGCTGGGTGAGGTGATCCTTGTGCTGGCCCACGGCAACGGCGATGGCCTGCACCCACGCACGGGCTAGGTCGACATCCATGGGGGTCTCCGTTCAGTGATCGGTGAGTACTGGGTCGGTGGTTGGAAGGGCCGGGGGCGGGGCGCAGTTCGCGCGGCTGCGTCGCCCGGGCCGCGCCTCAGGCACAGCCCCGCCCCCGACCCGGTTCAGGCGCCCCAAGCAGGGCGGGGTGTTCACGGGCGCGTCCCACAGAGACAGCGTGTCGGCATCCGCCCTGCACACCGTGGTGGAGACACCCGCATGTCCGGACTGGTCACGTAGTGCCGACCAGGCTGCGGGCGGTGGTCACGTTCTTCGCGGCGCGTACGCCTGCCGCCTCGTAGGCCATCGCGATGACCGCAGTGGCGTAGGTGAGAGAGCATTCCCTGCTGCGCCATGGTGAACGGGCGTGGCCGCCGATGATCGCGGCCGCGAGGACAGACCCGGAACGCCAGCACGGCAGTCCCCAGCGTCTCGTCGAGGAGCCTGTGTGGGCAGGAGTTCTCTTCCATCTGACGGCGCCCGGTGCCGACGCTGGCACGGACGCTTCACCTCCTCCGCGTGATGCGGGCTGTGAAGGGGAGGGGCCGCCGGGTCCTGGTGTTCGGGCATAACCCGGTGGCCATGTGGGAACCGGACGATCCACCCTCCGGCATTGTTCATCATTGATGAACGTTGTTCCGGAAATTAAACCCACGTTTCACGCCTGTCAAGGGGTCGGTGCGCCGGTCGGCCGTGCGCCGCAGTGCGGCGGGCCTGCTGCACGAGACCTCAAGCGCGCTCAGATACCCGTGGCGAAGGCGCCCCGACGCGGGGCGCCCAGGTCGCGGGAGAGGTTGCGGGCGGTCTCGCGGACCGCGACGGCGAGTTCCTGGCGCACCGGTTCGCCCAGCATGCGCTCGACCGGGCCGACGATGCCGATGGCGCCCACCACCTCGCCGGAGCGGTCGAAGACCGGCGAGGCGATTCCCGCGTCCCCGATGGCCGACTCCTGGTCCTCGACCGCGTAGCCCGCTTTGAGCGCGTCCTCCAGGTGCCGGTCCAGTTCCTCCCGGCCGGTCATGCTGGCGCCGGTGAGCACCGCCAAATCTCCGGCGAGCAGGCGGTCGCGCTCATCCGCCGGCAGCGACGCTGCGATGGCCTTGCCCAGGGCGCAGGTGTTCCACGGGATGCTCGCGCCCACCTCGAGGATCTGCACGGCACCCTCGGGTCGGAAGGCATGGTGGACGATCAGCACGTGATCGCCCGTGAGGACTCCCACCCACACGGCTTCCTTCGTCCGGGTCGCCAGAGCGTCCGCCCAGGTCAACGACCGCGTCCGCAGTTCCTGGGTGTCGAGATAGGCGTTGCCCAGCTGCACCAGGTTCGGCCCCAGCTGGTACTTCGAGCTGTCCCGGTCCTGCGAGACCAGCCCCTCGATCTCCAGCGTGCGCAGCAGTGCGTGCACTGTGGGCTTGGCGACGCCCAGCCGGTCGGCGAGCTCGGTCACGCCCAGCCGGGGACCGCCGGAAGCGAGTTCACGCAAGATCTGCACTGCCCGATGCACGGACTGGACCATAGAGATCTCCGATTCAGTATTGCTGAACAGTGTTCCGAGATTTAATGTGACTGTTCATGAGCACACCCGTCGGCATCGTACTCGTGTCCCACAGCGCCGAGCTTGCCGCACGTCTGCGCCTGCTGGTGGAGCAGATCGGCTCCGACGCCGTTCCCGTCGTCACCGCGGCCGGAACCGACGACGGCAGGATCGCCACCAGCTACGACCTCGTTCTCGACGCGATCAAGGACGCCGACCGGAGCCCCGGGCAGTCCGGGCGCCGACGGCAAGACGGTCGTCGGTCCGCAGGGTCCGGCCGGCGACACCGGGCCAGCCGGCCCGCAAGGCGAGCAGGGCCCCAAGGGTGAGGACGGCGCTGACGGCCAGGACGGCCAGGCGTGCCCGACCGGCTACAGCCGGCAGGCGCCGAAGGACGAACCCGACGCCCTGTCGGCACATCGGTCAGCATCGCGGCGAACAACTCGTTCAACCGCGCCGCCGCCTGCGGGTCCTCCGCATCCGAGGTCAGCTGTGCCCGGCGCAGCCGCTCGAGCCGATCGCGGGGAACGAGTCCTGCCTCGGCCGGCATCGTTGGCAACGGACCGGCCAGCGTGCCGGCGATCAGGGTCCCGTCCACATCCAGCACCGCGATATGCATGCTCCGAGCCTCGCGGGCACGTCACCGCACCACGCCGATTCCCCCGCCCTGTCACCCGATCGAAGACACCAGCGCCCCGCCGTCCCGGGGCAGCGGCCGTGCACGTTCGTCATCACGAACGGCTCGAAGCTGCACGCCGTATGCGAAGGGGCGGCGTCAACTGCGGGCGAACGCGCTACAAGTTGGTCGAGCCCCCGTCTTTTGTGATCGCGGGAGCGCCGAAGCTTTTGTCGAGGATGACGTTGCGGGTCTTTTTCGCGATAGGAACTTGGGCGGTGTAGACCGCGACGGTGTGGCCCGATGCATCGACTGCGATGATCCGGGCCGGGATGGCAGTGCCGTCCGTCACCCGGATCACGGGGAGTGTCTCCAGGGCGATTGTGGCGTTGGGGTCCGACTTGTGTCCGTCGTATGGGTCGCCGTGCAGGGGGCCAGGGATCGCCGACGAATCCGGGCCGGGGCCACAACTGTGCTTCTTCCTGGTCGTTGCTCACCGTGCGGTGGCGCACAGGGCGCGAGCCGTCTGTGGATCCTGGGGGAGTGAGGCAGGGGTGGCGGTGGATGGCTCGGTGGGGCGTCAGGTACAGCGCAGTGTGGTGGTCACAGGGGCGACCGGAGGCATCGGTGCGGCGACGGCGCTGCGGCTGGCCGGTAGTGGTTTTGATGTGATCGCCACGGCGCGCAGTCAGGAGAAGGCGGATGTACTGATCGCTGCTGCGGCGGCGCGCGGGCAGTCGCTGAGGACTGTGGTGCTGGATGTCGCCGAGCCGTCTTCCTGCGTCGAGGCGATGGGGCGCATCGTGGACATGACGGGTGGTGGTGCGTGGGCGGTGGTGAACAACGCCGGTGTGCCGCAGGCGGGGTCGTTGGAGGACGTGACCGATGAGCAGGCGCGTCATCTGCTGGAGGTGAACCTGCTGGGGGCCATGCGGATCTGTCGCCTCGCCCTGCCGGGGATGCGCCTTCGGGGCGAGGGCCGGATCGTGAATGTGTCGTCCGGTCTGGGGCGGGTGCCCTGGCCGTTGGGCGGCTGGTACAGCGCGAGCAAGCACGCGTTGAGCGCGCTCACCCACTGCCTGCGCATGGAGATGGCGCATGCGGGTGTCCGGGTGTCTTTGGTGGAGCCCGGGGCGTTCGCCACCGCGATGCTGGACCGGGCGGTCGACGATCTCGCCGGGGCGGATCGCGGCGGGGCCGGCTACGAACGGTCGCGGGCTCTGTTCACGGCTGTCAACCAACGCGTTCCCGGCCCGCAGCCGGTCGCCCGGACCATCGAGAGGGCCCTGTCCTCCCGCCGCCCCAAAGCCCGTTACTCCGTCGGTCTCGACGCCCGCCTCCTCGTACCGCTGCACGAGGTGTCACCGCTGTGGCTGTCGGACAGGGTCAAACACACGATCACCGGTCTGCCCCTCAGGGCCCCACAGCGCGCCGGCGCTGGGAAGAGGGCGGCATGAGCCTCTACAGCCGTATCACGCAGGTCGCCGTCCACCTGCCCGCCGGCCGCGAGAGCTCGCAAGCCATCGAGGACCGGCTGCGCGAGCACAGCCCCGGCATGCGGATTCCGCCCGGCTTGCTGCGGAGGCTGTACGGGCTGGACGAGCGCATCGTCGCGGTCGAAGGCGACCTGCCGTCCGACCTCGCCTCCCGCGCCGTCCACCGCGCACTGGAGCAGGCGGCCCTCGCCCCGGGCGAGATCGACCTGCTGCTGTTCGCCGCCGTCAGCGCCGATGTCCAGGAACCCGCCAACAGCCACATCGTCGCTGCCCGGACCGGACTGAGCTGCCCGGTCTTCGACATCTCCAACGCCTGCAACAGCGTCCTGAACGCCCTGGAGGTTGCCGACGCCTTCATCCGCGGCGGCCGCTACCGGCGCATCCTCGTCGCATGCGGAGAAACGCTCAGCCGGCTCAGCCGTTGGACACTGCCCAGCCCCACCGCACTACGCACCGGACTCGCCTCCCTGACCGGCGGAGACATGGGCGCCGCCCTGCTTCTCGAAGCCTCCGCCCAACCCGGGATCACCGGCAGCACCTTCATGGCGAACTCTGCGGGCTGGCCCGCCGCCACCCTGTTCAACCCCCACCAGGCCCCCGGCAAGCCGGCAGGACTGCACATCGACTCCGACCAGCTGCTCGCCTCCTTCCTCGGCCTGGACACCCGCGCCGCACAGTGGATGAAGGAACAGCACACCGATCCGGAACAACTTGGCCTCGCCTGCGTCCACCAGCCGTCCGTCCCCTTCGTCCGCACATTCTGCGAACGCCTCGGTGTCCATCCCGACGCCATCGTGCCCACCTTCCACCGCACCGGGAACATGGGCGCCGCCACCCTCCCCCTCCAGCTGGCCCTCGCCATCGAGGAGGGCCGGCTGCGTCCAGGGATGCAGGTGGCTTTGTTCGGCATGGCCAGCGGCGCCAGTGGCGGCGTGATGCTGATCGACTGGTAGGCCATCAGCAGCGTCCTGGGCAACCACGTCAAGACCTGATGAGGCCTGCGACACCGCCACCGGCCCCTTCAGCACAACGTCTCAGCGACCTGGACGCCGCTGACTTCTGCCGAACATGGCGCGCCAGCTCCGGGGCCCAGCAGGGCGGTCGACAGCGCAGCAGCGGACGGGTGGGCGCCGACCAGGTCGCAGTCGCCGATCCGCTGGTCCACTCGCCGGAAACACGGGTGTACGGCGGCCTCGAAGAGTGGGGCCTCCACGGCGGCTGACCGCTCGTCGGCGCCGCCGGATCTGAGCACCTAGTTGGCCAGACGGGCCAACTGCCGCAGCCGGGTCCGGCCCGCGACCAGCATCAGGCGGCGGCACAGCCGCGCGGCCGGACGGCCGCCGAGCTCGATCGCGATCGACCGCAGCCAACCGGTCAGCCCGATGCTGGAGCGGGGGTGCCGCTCGGACAGCCCCGGCACCTGCTCGACGAACGTCTTGCGGCAACAGCTCTTCCGATCACAGAAGTACCGGCGGACCCGCAGCCGGACAAGGACCCGACGAGACCCCACCGGCCTTTCTTCTAGGACGCGTTGGTACGTGCTGTGTATACGCCTCGCCTGTTTCCGGCAGTCCGGGCACCGGCCTGGGCGAGCCGTGGACACAGCCTCCGCCACAAGGACATCGGAGGAGTCACTGACGCGCTTCACTCGCACATCGATCCCGGGAAACAGCACAGCCTCGACCGTCTTGGTCGCCATGCCGGGACATACTCTGGCGAAACGATCCCTCGCTCACTTCGCTGACCTGGGGATTCACGAAACTGCGGACAGAGCCTTGGATTTCCCCACTTGCCGCTCTGGGGTGGGGCAAACCTGTTCTCTTGAGCTCCCCATCGATTGTGTGATCCTCCCGGCGTGTCGAACTGGTGTCGGCGTGTCGTGGAGAGCCTGCGTGAGCTAGGAGTTCGGCCTGTTCGCGGGCCTTGGCCCGAGTAACTCGGTTCGAGGACTTCAGCCACGCCTCGACGCCTGCGGAGGCCGCCACGCGGTTGCTCGACTTCATTCTGGCCGAGCCTGTCGACCCGGCGAATAGGGGAGCTGGTTCGGGACAGCAAGGTGCTGCCTTGGCACGGCAGGGGCATGGCCGCTCCGCGTGCGAGCTGAGCCGGGTTCGCGGGTGCCGCGCTCCTGAGAGCGCGGCCCTTTAGCGGCCCTTCGGGCGAGTGCGAGTTCCGTCCGTCCATCGACGGACGGAACTCGCTTCTCAGGCGGCGCCGACCTTCGCGGCCTCTGCGACGTCGGCCGTCTTGGCGGCGGCCGGTCGCGGCTTGCGGACGAGCGGGACCGTCGCGCACGCGGCGAGCAGGGACGCCACGGCGACCGCGTACCAGCCGTGCTGGAACGCGGCGACAGCGTGTCCGGGGGCCGGGGTGCCGAGGATGCCGACCAGGATCGCGACGCCGAGGACCGCGCCGATCTGGCGGCCCATCGAGGTGATGGCCGAGCCGGTGGCGAAGCGGGCCGGCGGCAGGGCGGCCGCCGACGCCCCGGTCAGGACCGGGATCGTCATGCCGACGCCGAGGCCGGTCAGCATCATGCCGGGCAGGAGCGAGGCAGCGTAGGCCGAGCCGGTGTCGAGCGTCGCGGCCCACCACAGGATGCCGGCCGCGAACAGGACAGTTCCCGCCAGCGCGATGCGGCCCGCACCGAATCTGGCGACGGCGGGCCCGATCCGCAACGCGACCGGCGGCACCAGCAATGGTCCCGGCGCGATGGCGAAGCCGGTGCGCAGAGCCGAGTAGCCCCACACGCCCTGGCACCACAGCACCGCGCCGAGCAGCATTCCGGCGAACGCGACGGTGAACAGCGTCAGGGCGGCCGCGGCGGATGCGAACGCCGGAACCCGGAGCAGCGGCAGCTCGACGATCGGCACGGGGTGGCGGGCCGAGCGCAGGACGAACCAGACGCCGAGCAGCACCGCAGCAGCCAGGCCGCCGAGGGTGCCGGCGCTCGTCCAACCCCAGTCAGGAGCCTTGACCAGGCCGAGCGCGAGCGTTGCGATCGATCCGGTGAGAAGGGCGGCGCCGAACAGGTCGGGCAGCGGACTCTTCTCCGCCCCAGCGCGTCCGGGCGACGGCAGCACCTTGACACCGAGCGCGAACGCCGCGATCCCCACTGGCACGTTGACGATGAACACCCAGCGCCATCCGGCCTCGACCAGCAGCCCGCCGGCCACCGGCCCGAGTCCGGCGGCGATCCCGCCGATCGACGCCCAGGCCCGCACCGCCCCGGCGCGCTTCTCGGGCGCCGTCGTGTCGAGCAGCAGCGCGAGCGACGTCGGCATCAGCAGCGCAGCGCCGGCGGCCTGCACGAGCCGTGCCGCGACCAGCGTCCCGACGTTGGGAGCGAGTGCGCAGCCGACCGAGGCGAGGGTGAACACCGCCAATCCGGTCAGGAAGACCGGCTTGTGGCCGGAGCGGTCGGCGACGCGGCCGGCGACTACGAGGAGCGCCGCGAAGGCGATCGCGTAGCCGTTGAGGACCCAGGAGAGGGAGCCGAGGCCGCTGCCGCCGAACGAGCGGCCGATCGCCGGGAGGGCCGCGTTGACGATGAAGAGGTCGAGGTTCGACATGAAGACCGCGGCCGCGACCGTCGCGAACACGGCTCGGGACGCCCTTTGTGGGTTTGAAATTCCAACTGTCATGGATCGGAGGCTAGCTGTGTGGGTTTGAAAACGCAACGGACTCGGGAGAGGATGATGGGCGTGACCTCGAACGCGAAGCAGGGCGAGAACTCGGTTCCGCACCCCGAAGTGCCCGGTCGGCCGTGCTCCGTGGCCGCCGCGCTGCAACTCGTCGGCGAACGCTGGGCCCTCCTGGCGATCCGCGAGATCTTCTACGGCAATCAGCGCTTCGACCAGATCGTCCGCAACACCGGCGCCCCCCGCGACCGCCTCGCCGCCAGACTGCGCGCACTGGAAGAGGCGGGCGTGGTCGAGCGCCGCGCCTACAGCGAGCGCCCATTGCGCTTCGAATACCACCTCACGGAGGCCGGCCGCGATCTCGCACCGGTGATGCGCGCGCTGCTGGCCTGGGGCGATCGCTGGGCGGTGGACACTCCGCCGGTCGCCTTCCGGCATCGCGGCGGGCCCGGCTCCGAGCACGACGCCGAGCACGACCTCGATCTGACGTCGACGTGCCGGACCTGCGGTGAGGAGGTCGGGTCGGGAGGTCTCACGATCGACGTGCGGGTGCCTGGATGGGATCGGGCCGGGCCGATCGAAGGCTCCTGAGCTCAGCAGCGACCAGGAGTGAAGGGGTGTCGGCGTACGCGCCTATGTGGCTCTGGCACGATTTTCGTAGCCGGAGATCATCCCGGAGCGACGGTCGGCCGGTCCGCGTAGCGGGCAGGCTCTGGCTGTGCTCTGTTGAACTGCCGTATCTGTTACCGCCCTTGGCGTCTGTGCTGGTGGTCTCAGTTGATGCTTCTGGCCCTGTGGTGGTGATCCGGGCCCAGACGCGAGCCCGTGTTCCAGCGGGTTGTACGGGGTGCGGAACGCTGAGTGAGTGGGTCCACAGCCGATACGAGCGGCACGTCGCTGATGCTGCAATCGGCCTCTCGGCGCCTTCGCGCTCGCAGGTATCCCGGACGACGTAGAGGGCGGCATCGACGCCCTCCTCACCTACGCCCAACAGGGCGCAGGTCTGCTCGAAGTCGGCGCACCGACGTCTAACCCGTGGCTGGACGGTCCTGATATCAGAGCTGCGCATCACCATGCACTGCTCCAGGGGCACGGCATGGGGACTGTGCTGGCAACGGTCCGGCAGGTTGCCGCCGGAACTCGCAGCCCGATCGTCGTCATGAGCTACTTGTCCAGCGTCCGGGCCTACGGCCCGCAGCGCCTCGCCGACGCTCTCGCCGAGGCGGGTGCCGCGGGATGCATGGTCCCTGACCTGCCCGCGGGGCATGCCGCACACGACCACCTCACCGCCGCTGACGGCCTCGGCCGTCTGGCGCAAGCCGCCTTTCGCCTGTATCGCCTTTCCTGGGCATTCCACCTTACGATGCGGGCTTCCGGTCCCTATAACGAGAGCGGGTGGGTGCTGGAGCGGCTCGTTCGGCATCGGCAAATCGCTCGCGACTGGGAGGGAGCTGCAGCCATAATCCCGCGGGCCGCAGACGCCGGTGACGTGTACGCCCTTCTAACGCTCGCCTCGCGTTACGAGGAAGATGGGGACAGAGCCGAAGCATTCATCCTCCGGGCCGTCAGAACCGGCGACGATCACGCGCTGCTCGCTCTCGCAAGGCTTTGGGGCGATCAACGCGCAGCTGAGGCATGGGCCCAGGAGACAGGCACTGACGCCGCCACCACCCTCGCACGACTACCCCGAATGCGGTGGGAGCTCGATCCATTGAACGGGCCCGATTCATTCAAGCCTCGCACCCCGCCCGAAGGCAGCGCCCTCATAGCGGCCGCTGTCAGACGGCTTAGGGACGGAGATCCGGGAGCAGCCAAAGGCCTCGCTCGGCAGGCCGCTGATGCAGGAGCCGTCTCCATTTACGATTTTCTCTCTGATCACGATGTGGATTTCACAGCGCGCTTGAAGGCATGGTGGCCGTACGGACTCGACCCGGACGGCACACCATCCGAACCCTGGTGACCCGGCCGCAGCTGCCATACCAAATCCACAGCAAGAAGCCCTCCGTGGGGGTATAGAGACTTTGCTCGAGCCGACGTTGGCAGGCGCCGCCGGGGCGCGCATCGCCGCCAGGGGTGGTGCCGCACCAACGGGTCCCGGCCGCACTCTGTCTCCCGGCCCCGTCAAGGGCCCGGCCCTCACCATCCCGCTGCCCCCTGTCAGGGGGCAGCCCCCAGCCGGCCAACGGCCGGCCCGCGTCTGCTGCCTGTTTCTGTGTCAGGACTGCCGCCGTGTCCGGAGCGCTCCAGCTGATGTTCGCGCAGCGCGGCACCGGCTGGCTGCAGGAAGGACGGACTTACCGCCAGGCTTGTGCTGCTCACGGAGGGGCCCGACATGGCCGGCATCGGCTACCGGCACCTGTTGATGCCCGTACGTCTCGACGTCGCGGCGAAGTAGCCGAACACGAAGCCACCGCGAGCTGAGAAGCTGTTCTACCTTCTGGGCATGGGGCTGAGCAGCCTGAAGCTCCGCGCTTGCGAGGTGTCCGAGAGTGCCCCGCGGGTTGGGGAACGGCCGAGGCGGGTTCCTGGCGGGTCTGACCTGCACCCCCGCTGGGGGATACGCGGGCGGTATTTCCTTTACCGCCGTTACTGACCTCTTCGAGGTGTTGTCGGAGGGGGTGACGGGTGGTGATCCCTGCGGTAGGCCGGTGATATGCGGTATGCGCAGGGTGGCGGGTTGACCGCCGAGGGGCAGCAGGCTCGGGAGCGGGTCCGTTTCGAGGCTGGTGAGCGGTTCGTGCGGGGCGAGAAGAACGCGGTGATCGCGAAGGATCTGCGGGTCAGTGCGCGGTCGGTGGAGCGGTGGCGGCGCGTCTGGCGGGCGGGCGGTATGGAGGCTCTGGCGACGTCGGGGCCTGCGAAGGTGCCGAAGGTATCTGATGAGCGGTTCGCCGAACTGGAGCGGGAGTTGGCGCGGGGGCCGGCCGTGCATGGCTGGGAGGACCAGCATTGGACGCTGGGACGGATCCGGGCCTTGATCTGGTGGAAGTTCGGGGTGGACTGCTCGTCAGCGGCGGTGTGGCGGCTGCTGCACCGTCACGGCTGGTCCTGGCAGTCGCCTGCCCGGCGGGCTGTGGAACGGGACGACGACGCGGTGGGGTTGTGGAAGAAGGACGTGTGGCCGCACGTGGAATGACTGCGGCGGCGCTCGGGGCGTACGTGGTGTTCGAGGACGAGGCAGGGTTCTCGATGACACCGTCCCTCGCCCGCACCTGGAGCCGGCGGGGGCACACGCCGGTGGTGCGGGTGCGAGGACGCTCTTGGCGCCGCTTCTCGATCGCGGCCCTGTGCTGCTATAAGCCCGGCGAGACATCGCGGCTGATCTTCCGGCCCTATCGTCACCGCAAGCATCCCGGTTCAGGGCGCAAGAGCTTCGCCTGGAGCGATTACCGCGACCTGGTCGTGCGTGCTCACCTGCAACTCGGCGCCCCGATCGTCTTGATCTGGGACAATCTCAACACCCACCGGGCCGCCGGAATGCGGCAGTACGCTGCCGAACACGACTGGCTCACCATCGTGCAACTTCCCTCCTATGCACCGGATCTGAACCCGGTGGAAGGCGTGTGGTCACTGCTGCGACGCGGTCCGTTGGCCAACGTCGCCTTCACGGACGACGCGCATCTCGAACGCGTCTTACGCCGCGGACTGCGTCGCATCCAGCGTCATCCCGAACTCATCGACGGGTGTCTCGCCGGCACCGGCTTCAGCCTCACCCGCCACCCGACAACACCCCGAAGAGGTCAGTAGGCCGCTCCGAGGCCGACATGCTCGACCGGGTACTGGTCGCCAACCCCCGCCTCTAGGTCCACAAAGACCCGAACGCCCTCGCGGGTCCTGCAGGACCGGTACCAGGTCGCCAACATGTGCGCACGGTCCGCGGTGCGGATCCTGCGGAACGGGGGACTCGTCTGCACGATGCACGGGCGGGGGTCGTTCGTCGCGGATCCCCTCCCGGTCCAGCTCGTTGCCGACGGCGCCCGCCTGAACGACTCTGATCGGGCACCGCGCAGGAGCGCTGCCGAGGAGACGGGGGTGGACAGCGGGTTCCGGCACTGGGAGCGGCCGGAGGTCGCCGGCCGGGGCGAAGGCGGAGCGGGGGATTGAAGTTTCCCCGTGTCCAGGATCACGGGGAAACTTCAGAACCGCCAAGCCCCGAAATCGGTACAACAGCGGGTTCCACGATTGTCTGGAAGTGATGCTCGCGGATGGGCGCGCCAGGGCCGGCCAGGCGGTCGATCTCCGATTCGCTCAGCTCCGGACCAGGATGATGAAACAGCTCACGATCAGGATCAGGAACCCGCCGACTACCAGGAGAGCCAGCATCGTACGGAAGCCTTCGGTGAGCCGTTCAGCGGTTGTAGGTGGCGGAATTCGAACGGTTCCCACCTCGACCTTCTGCGCCAGCGCGTAAATGGTGTCGGTGGGGTAGCGTTCCTCGCCGCTGAGCAGCTCGCGTTCCGGGCGGATACCGAATCGCTTCAGCAGGTGATCGAACTGAACCGTGGACATCGGGGGGAACAACCTACGGGCGTCGTGGTAGCCGACCGTGCGCCTAGCAGGCCTGTTGATCATGCTATGCCCCCATCCCGGTTTCACCGCGCACCGCAACTCTCGGCGCTGGCAGCCCCGTTGCCAAGGCCTCGGTCGACGGTGTACGAGCACCTCGACAAGACCAAGGCCCTCCCCCGCCAGCCCAAGAAGACCACGGCGGCCACGAAGCCCTGACCGAGATTCGATCAGGAACCCTGCTCGAACCACCAGTGCGAAATCGCACCCTCTGCCAGCGCCACCGGCAGCTGACCGCGCGACCGCCTGGTCCCGGTGCCGCGCCGCTTCCCCGTCGCGCTGGGGCTCTGACCCGCGTCTGCTCGCCCTGGACATCGCAGCGGCAGGCAGCAGGTGGGGACTGCAGGAAGTCACCTGGCAGTTCCACTCGGCGTACGCGGCACTGCTGCGCCGCACGCCGTTCACCGGAGAGCGCATCTGCTTCAGCAGCGGAGACAGCGCGGCGCGCAACACCCTCGCCCCGCCGTGGGGCATCTACCCGTTCCGGCCCGCGCGGTGCGCGGGCCTCATCGCCGAGGTCCTGGTCTTCAGCGTGACGCTCTCGTCCGACAACTTCATCGAAGAACTTCGCAAGGCCGGTCTGGACGCCCACTGGGTCCTGCCGGACGGCGCCGACCTGAAGCCGGATCAGCCGTCGTGGCCATCCAGGGCCACGACGCCGCGTCCTGGTGGCCGGGGCGGAGCTCGAGCGGATTCTGCTGGAGCTGACCGACCTGCCGACTTGGGCGAGCGGCATGGACGAGCTGCTAAGCAAGGGCACAGCCGGCTGGCAGCCGTGGCTGTACTTCACGGACGAACACAGGGTATGGGCCTGACCCGGTCGGTGAGGCTGCGCGCGGGGCGCCCTCTGCGAGATGGGCTTTCTCCCGAGCCGCAGGGACGCAGTTTGTGAGAACCGGGAAAGTACGCCCAATTCTGGCGTTGGTCCCCATGAGACAGCCTCTGACTTGGGAAGCGGCAGATCCTGAGAGCTGAGCCGAAGCACGATAGTTGACACCTTCGTAACAGTGAGCTGGCCTCAGACGCCATCCGCTTATCGATCACGGGGATGGCCTGGTCGAACAGGGTTGCTGATCGGGTGATCGCGCGAGGGTCGGCGCATGACAGCAGGGCCTCTTGGTAGTTCGGGGGTGCGATCCCAACCGAGTACCAGGAGGCCCTGTTGCCGCAGTCTTTCGCGCTCGCGTGCCTGGAGTCCAACTCGCCCTCCCTGTCGTGTGACTGTCTCGCGCACAGGTTCGGCAACGCGGCCGACCAGCCGGACCACACCCCGTGCTATGGCTCCGACATGAGGGAGGCGGAGTGGCGGGTCATCCGGGCCGTGCTGCCGGTTCCGGCCTGGTTGGAGGGGCGAGGCGGGCGGCCGGAGGGCTACTGCCACCGGCAGATGATCGACCAATGCCACGAAGTTAAGCGCTCGGCGGCGGTGTCAAGGGTGGGCGAGGTACGGGAAGGGCCTCTGCTATCCAGGGGATCGACCAAGATCTTCCTGAGAAAGCAGAGGCTCAGTGGCCCACTTTGTCACGGGCGGAACCGGTGACGTGTTCGCGCCCGGTCACATCGGTGAGTTAACCCAGGTCATCCCACCCGAGTTGGTCGATGCGGTACTGGACGAGGCCGGGGCGCGCGAGCGACGACTTCGGAGCCTCCCCTCTCGCGTCGGGGTGTACTTCGTGCTCGCGCTTGGGCTGTTCGAGCATCTGGGCACCGGACTGGTGTGGGGCAAACTCGCAGCCGGACTGGCCGCCCGGGTGCCGCAGCCCTCGGAGAAGGCACTTCGCGATCTGCGTCGGCGGGTCGGGGTGGCCCCGCTCAAGCGGCTGTTCGACGTGCTGGCCGGCCCGCTGGCCCAGCCGTCCACGCCTGGAGTGCGCTACCGCCGCTGGCGCACGGTCGCCTTCGACGGCTGCGGGAGCCTGTCCGTCCCCGACCACGAGCGCAACCGGTCCTGGCTCGGCCGCACCGAACGCCGCTACGGCCCGACCGGCTACCCCCGGCTGATGCTCATGACCCTGTGCGAAACAGGCACCCGCGGCCTGATTACAGCGGTCTTCGGCCTCGCCTCCAAGGGCGAGACCCGACTACGTCGGCGACCTGGTCGGCCACCTGACCTCGGACATGCTCCTCCTGGCGGACCGCGCCTTCGACAGCAACGAACTGCTCGCAGACATCGCAGCTCAGGGGGCGCAGTTCTTGATTCGCGCCACCAGCACCCGACGACCGCCGGTGCTGGCGCTGCTGCCCGACGGCTCCTACCTGACCCGGATCGGTGGCCTCCCGCTGCGGGTGATCGAGGCCGAGATCCACGCCTCGACCTGTTCCGCTGGCACCACCGCTACAACGTCCGACGCCGCCATTCCAGCCTAGGACAACGCAGCCCCATCGCCTACGAAACAGCACTCGCCACAACATCAACTAACCTGGCCCCAGCTGCATAACCCGTGTCCAAGATTCAGGGTCAAGGCCCAGTTTGGCTATGCCTTGAAAACGCCGCGATTGTAGCGAAGAATCCATACGACGATGGCAACGATACCCGCTGTAATGACGGACGTTACTGCGACCGAGCTGATACCGGCGTAAATTCCACCGAACCCGGCCACTCCCAGAGCTGCACCCACTGCGAGGCTGGTTTCCTGGAGAGCTCCGGCACGTGCAACATCCTTGGGTGGAACGCTTCCAAGCAGGTACGCGTCTCCGGATGCCATCGAGACCCCTACTCCTCGGCCGAGCAAGAAGCTGGCTGGCCACAAGCCGACGAAAGCAGCTACTGCAAGGCCGAGGGTGCATGTAGCCAGGCTGACCTGCAACATGTGCACTGGAGTGAATCGAGATTGCAATTTGTGGAAAGCGAATCCTCCGAGGGATACCCACAATGCCAAAACTGAGACTGGCAGGATAGACAGCAGTGAATTGGCCTCTGCGCTAAAAAGAAAGACCGATCCTGTGTAGCACGCCGAACCGACGACGAGTGCAAGCGAAGGGGCTCCCAGTCGGGAGAAGTTGAGCATTCGTACATCGATGAGCGGGTCGCGGGAGCGGAGTTGGCGTATGCAAAATACCGCCAGGATGACGCATCCGGCGACAGTCGCTAGGACGCGTCCGAGTGCCTCACCGTGACTTTGCAGACCTGCCACGAAGAGCCCGAATCCAAGAAAAGCCAGGGCTGAAGAAGCGACATCGATTTTAGTCGACGAAGCCTGCCCCAAATTGATACCGCGCAACAGCAGGGTTGCAAACAATGCACACAATAGAGCGATTGCAGCTGGCAGCCAGAACACAGAGTGTACGCGCCGACATCAACAAACGCCCGGCCAATCAGTGGTCCTGCACCAGCTCCGATGCTGTACGTGGTGATCCACAGAGAGTAGCCCAGTGTGCGCTCTGCAGTGTGAGGTAACCCTCCGAGTGACCGAGGCAACGCTGGAAACGAAGGACGCTGTTGGTTAATCCGGGGCCTGCGTGACGTCGGCCTTCAAGACCTGGTTGTGGTCTTGAAGGCCGACGTTGTCGTATGGGGTGGGTGCCGGGTGTCGTTGCAATCGAAGGGGTCGGGGGAGATCCCGGCGGAGACGGTGCGGGTGGCTCGGGCCGCATTCCCGAAAGGGAGCTTGGCGATTCGGGTCCGGGACGAGCTGGGGCCGTTGTTCACGGACGTCGAGTTCGCGGACCTGTTCCCGGTTCGGGGTAAGCCCGCCTGGTCACCGGGGCGGCTGGCGCTGGTGTTGGTGTTGCAGTTCACGGAAGGGCTGACCGACCGGCAGGCCGCGGAGGCGGTGCGGGCCAGGATCGACTTCAAGTACGCCCTCGGCCTTCAGTTCGGCGATCCCGGTTTCGACTTCACGGTGCTGACGGAGTTTCGCGACCGTCTGCTCGAAGCTGACGGTGGGCGCCGGGTGCTGGACGGCATCTTGGCCGTGGCCCGGGAGAAAGGACTGCTCAAGACAGCGGGCAGGGCCCGCACCGACTCCACGCATGTGCTCACGGCCGCGCGGAATCTGAACGCCCTGGACATGGTGGCCGAGACACTGCGCACGGCGCTGAACATGCTGGCCCAGGTGGCACCGGACTGGCTGAGGGAGATCGCCGAGCCAGACTGGTTCGACCACTACGCCACCCGGGCCGAGAACTCCCGCTTCCCCAAGACGCAAGCACAGAGGGACGAAGTCCGGCTGAGGATCGCCCGGGACGGAACGCGGCTCCTGACGGCCCTTTGGTTGCCCACCTCTCCCGAAGAACTGCGAGCTCTGGAGAGCGTCGAAGTCCTGCGGCAGGTCTGGGTGCAGCAGTTCCACCGGGTCGAGGGGGATGTGGCCTACCGGTCCCCCCAAGACCGTCCCCCGGGCGCAATGCGCCTGGTCAACCCCTATGACCCCGAGGCGCGCGGCAGTATCAAACGGGACACCGTCTGGCACGGATACAAAGTCCATCTCACCGAGACCTGCGAGGCAGACGCCCCGAACCTGATCACGAACGTGGCCACTACCGTCTCCACCACCCAGGACCAGGTGATGAGCCGCAGTATCCACGCCGAACTGGCCGCACGGGACTGCCTGCCCGCCGAGCACTGGGTGGACGCGGGGTATCCCACCGCGTCCCAGGTCGTGGCCGCCCGTCTCGATCACGGGGTCGCGCTGTTGGGGCCCATGGTGGCCAGCACCGCCGCCCGGGCCGGCACACCCTTCGGCCAGGACGCGTTCACGATCGACTGGGATCACCAGCAGGTGACCTGCCCGAACGGTGCCACCAGCGCCCAATGGCACCAACGGCAGTCGCAGCACGGCCTGCCGGTGATTCGGGTCCGCTTCGCCTCCGTGGACTGCCGGCCTTGCCCCGACCTGAGCAAATGCGTCAACTCCCCGAAGGCCGAATCCCGGAATATGAACCTTCGCCTACGGGACGAGCACGAGGTGGTCCGCAGAGTCCGCACCGAGCAGCAGACCGATGCATGGAAAGACCGCTACAAGATCCGGGCCGGGGTCGAAGGCACCATCTCTCAGGGGGTCGGGCGCTGCGGCCTGCGCAGATCCCGCTATCGCGGGCTCGCGAAGACCAGTCTCCAGCACCAGCTCACCGGCGCGGCGATCAACCTCGCGCGCATCGACGCTCACCTCACCCAGACACCCAGGGCGATCCAGCGGGCGGACAAGGAAATGCGACATCTGCGGTAGACCAGATCTCCCGCGCGATCTCCTGCAGCTGTTCTCTCTGTCATGCATCACTGTGAGGCCCCCGCGGTGGAGTTCGGCACCCCACCACCTCTGCCACTTTCGACCGCCAGCGCGCGAAACTTTGACCCGGCTTTGTACAACCGTGTTGAGTGTCACGTCCGTTGGCTCCAGTTAGGGACGAACGCCCCAGTTCACGGTCTTGAATGGCCCTTATGACCACGCCTAGACAAGAGGCGGCGCGACCAAGCCGATCCATCCGATCAGCCCTGCCCCTGGGGAACACGCGGGGTAGGGCCAGAGGGGAAACATCTCTTGTCTGGAACTTCCAGAAGAAGTCGCATCCTGTCCCGCTTAGCCTGCGGCGCCGCCACCGTGCTGCTCCTGGGATCCGGCGTAGCGACCACCGCATCCGCCGATACCTTCGATCCGAACCCCGACCCCAACGCCGCACCGTCCACACGGCCGGCCGCAGGCCCCGAGAGAGAAGTCAGGGCCGGAGCCCGCCCGGTGTCAGGCAAGAAGCCGTCCGCCGGACCGGCCTGGAAACAGGTCGACGAGGGGCTGGGCACCTGGAGCGTGAACACCCGAAAGGTCCAGCTGCGGAACACCGTCACCGACGCCGACGGCGACAAATCCACCCTCACCTTCGAGGTGTGGACCGTCGACTCCGGCGGCAAGCCCAATACCAAAGTCAAAATCGAGGACAACGAGTACGGCGTGAAGGTGTCCGGTTACGTCAACTCCGGCTCCGCAGCCACGGTGACGGTCGACCCCAAGTGGTTGAACCCGAACGTCGACTACGTCTTCCACACGAGCGCCTACGACGGCTCCCTGTATGAGACGTCGTGGTCGCCGTGGGCGAGGCTCCGCATCGAACTGCCTGTGGACCTGGCGCTCCCGGCGCCGGTCTATGACGCGCCGAACCCGGGCTTCACCACTGCACCCAACAGCAAGCAGACCAAGCCGCTGGCCTCCGGTGGCGTCACGCGCAGCACCTACAAGGCCCAGAAGCAGTGCGGTCCGACCGCCAAGGACGGCCGCCAGCTCTGCATCGCCCCGACCCCGGACAAGCCCGCCGAGTCCAAGAGCACGCGGGACGCGGGCTGGTGCGAGAACGGCGCCATGGGGGCCTACGCCGACCGGTTCAAGGAGTGCGATACCCGGCCGGTCACCTACTACCTGGGCCCCGACGACGACCCCATCGCGAAGGCTGATTTCAACTTCACCCGCACGCTCCGCCTGGACGGCCCGGACAGCTTCACCGAAACCCTCACCATTAAGGGCGTCAACATTCCGGCCGATTTCGACGGTGGCATCAGCCTGTCCGCCTTCAACGGTCACATCTGCCAGGGCTCGTGCAAGCCGATCGAGCCCCAGGGCGGGGACTGGACAGCTACCCCGACCTGGAAGCCCGGCGACACGCACACGGCGTCGCTGACCACGAAGTACACATGGGATGCGTCCGCAGCCGACATGACGTACCGGTACAAGCCGGACGTCAAGATCGAAGGACAGGTCCACTCGCCGGGCATGGAGCAGAAGGTCGACTACCAGTGGAGCAAGGGCTACTGGCAGGACACCCCCGACCTGGACCAGATCCGCTGCGACACCTTCAAGACGAAGTGGGGGACCACGGGCTGTGTCTTCGTCAACTCCGCCCCTACGTACGTCTTCAACGCCAAGAGGTACCCGCAGGCCGCGGCGCACGGATGGCTGATCCAGACCGTGCTGCCGAACCACGCCGGCTCCGAGGTAGACAACAAGCCCCTGTACTACATGGGCGACAGCGCACAGAACACCAGGAACCGAGACCGCATCTGCCCCGACAAGTGGGCTGCGGAAAACGGCGACGCCAGCGCGCTGGACGATGCGACGGACAAGCTGAACTGTGACGAGTTCGCCTTCGCCTCCTCCTACAACAGCGGTGGAATGAAGAAGAGCGAAGGCGGCCTGAACGAAGCCGTCCCCACCGGCAGCACCACCGGCACCCCGAACGGGAGCGCCTGCGTGCAGTTCTTCGCCAAGAAGCACGGCACGAAGATTCACCTCTACAACATCGACAACGGCAAGGTGCCGACATTCCACGAGGTGTGCGGGCGCTCGTCCATCTCCGGCATCCACAACCAGGAGTCGATGGGCGGAAACTTCACCAACTTCATGAAGCAGATGCGCATCATGGACAAGGACGCCTACTGGCTCAACACCCGCATGACCGGGAACTGCGCGGCCACCGACGCATTCGGCAAGCCGGTCAACCCTGTCATCTGCACGATGACCGCAAAGTAGCGGCCACCTAGCAGCCGGTGGGGGCGCCCCAAGGGGGGCGTCCCCACCGGCCGGCAGGTCACATCGCCGGCGCGGGGAGAATGGCCAGCGGGAGCAGGCCGGCCTCCACCGTGGCTCGGTCGATCGTGAGACCGCAGTAGCGGCCAACACCGGTGAACACACGCGCAGGGATCTCGTGCGCATGCTCCTCGTAGTACACCTCCACCTCCTCCTCAGTGGACACGCCGTCGTACAGGGACGGGAACACAGCCCCCGCCGCCCGCAGCGCCGCGTCCAATTCCGGCGACCAATCCGCGCCTGAACGAAACTCGGCCTCCCACGTCCGCCCCTCGTCTCCCGGGGCGTGGAGGATCAAGGAGGGGGCATCGTGGCGGTTCAGCGTGAGGCAGATGATCTCCTCACCTACGAGCGGCGCCATCTCCGGCACGCTCCGGTAGCCGAAGAACCAGGTAGCGGCGAAGCCGTCCTCCAGGACGTACACCCAGTCCCCGCAGGTGCCGTACATCGCACGGCTGACGTGCGTCATGTCCACACCGGAGGGCGTAGCCAACTCATCCCGGTCCTTGTACAGGTCCTGGCAGTCAAGCTGTTCGGGGTCGCCTCCGAGGCGTACCAGGAAGTCTTCCGTCTCCACGCCGCGGGCTGCTGTCAGCGAAATGCTGCCACGCATCCCGGGCACGCCGCCCTTCGCATCCTCGTAGGCGTGCTCACCAATCCATCGAATTCCGTCAGACATCCCGCCAACCTACCGGCGGGCAGAAGCGAGCGCACCGGGGAAGCGAGCTGCCCGGGCACTGGAAAGGGTTCTCACCCGACCGGAGCGACGCCCACCAGGGACACCGCCTGGTAGTCGATGGCACCCCGGCTTGCCAGCGCTCCGGCCGCGCGCGGTTCCGCAGGGCCAGAGTCCTAACCAAGCCTTCAGGAAGAGCCATTGACGCGGACGTGGAGCAGCCCGGTCTGTCCACGACGGGGGACGCGGACAGACCAGGCTGTCGCCCCCGGTGGCCGTCGGTGATGGCCACGGAGGGGGAGGGACCCCGCCCCCTCGACCGGGACGGGTGCGGAGGAGGGGGCAGGGGGATTAGCGAGGCGATTTGCAGGCCGGATCTCCATGAGGATGCCGGAGCTTGTCGGGCCGGGCACCGCTCGCAGAGAACTGCTCAATCTTCTGCGCCTTGCCCGTGATGGGCCTGTCACAGATGCAGCAGAAACGGATGCCGCTCATCGTCATCATGACCGTTGTACCTCCTGCGGGCAGCACGGGCCCGCGTACACCTCGATGTCGAGAACATGCGCACCCATACGGCCGCGCGCTGTGCCGACGCTGCGCGCGGCGGTAGTCAGGGGCTTGTCGCACCAGACGCAGGCCCGCCCGGCGTACTGTTCCCAGCTGAGGTCTTCGGCGGAGGGCAGTGCAAGCGCGGACGTGGCTGGCGCGGTCATCGGGCGGCCCTGCAGCGGGGGCAGCGGCACGGAGATAGGGCGAGAGAATCCGGAAGTCGCTCGGGGTCGCCCTTGGGGACGGTGAGCCGCCATGTCTCACGCCGTTGTCCGGACACGGCATCCACGCGGTACACCTTGATCGTCATCATCGGGCCGTCCCCCGTCGCATCGTCAGAAGCGTTGTCGTGACCGTAGGGAGCGGCGCCTTGCAGCGTCCACTAAGTTGCACCGGATTACAGAAGAGTTGGTGATAGCAGGTCGTGGCTAGTACCTGCTCTTGACCGCGTCCCTCCAGGAGCGTGACTGTGGTGCAAATCGTTGTAACCGGCTAGCGCGGGAGGTCAGCCACCATGAACATTCGGTTTGTCGGGATCGACCCCGACACGGACGACGACGGATGCCCAACCGTGTGGGTGGACACGGACACAGCTGATCTGCTGATCCAGAGCTACACGGCCGACGACGAGTCGGCCGCCCGGTGTGACTCAACGTCTCCGGCCAGGGCGCCCATCCCGCCGACCGAGACGGTCATCAGGATCCCGAGGCGCATGGTCCCGATCATCAGGAAGGCGTGTGATGAGCTCGATTCCGGAGTTCGGTGAGCTCCTTGCTAGAGCCGAGCGGTCAGCCGTCCACCTGGAAACGAGGGACGTCTACTACAGCAACCCGCGCTTCGAGGCCTGGCAAAAGGGTGAGCGCACCGACTGGGACGACCGGGGGACGTGGTGGCGGCCGTTCCACCAGCAGATCTCCGACGCTGTGGCGCGAGGGGTGGATGTGCGTCGGGCACGGGTTGTGTCCGAGCCGGTGACCGAGTACATCCGTTGGGAGCATTACGTCACCCAAGCCAATGTGGCCGCGGGCGAGCAGGTGCGGTGGCTGCCTCGGCGGCAGGCCACGGACTTGCTGTTGCCGGTCAACGACTTTTGGGTCTTCGACGGCCGGCTGATGCGCGTGCACCACTTCTCCGGTGACGGGGACTGGTTGGACAAGGAACTGCGCGATGATCCGGGGCTGGTGGAGATGTGCTCCGCCGCGTTCGAGAAGATCTGGGGGTGCGCCATCCCGCACGACGAGTACGAGATCAAGTAAAGAGGCCATGCCCCCTTTCCCCATGTCCAGCGTGCAGGAAGCGCGCGCAGCTCTCGCCGAACGCCTACGAGAGCTGCGTCTGGACGCGGGGATCACGGGCAAGGAGCTGGCAGCACGCTGCGGTTGGTCCGTCGCCAAGTCGTCCCGGATCGAGAATGCACACACGGCCCCGTCGGATGCGGACATACGGGCCTGGTGTGTGGCCTGCGGGGCAGACGGTCAGGCGGCGGATCTGGTCGCGGCGAACCGCCAGGCTGACTCCATGTATGTCCAGTGGAGGCGGCTCCAGCGCACGGGCATGAGGCACCTGCAGGAGGCGTCTACGCCCTTGTACGAACGGACACGTCTGTTCCGTGTTTACGCATCCCATGTCGTACCCGGCTTCCTTCAGACGCCCGGCTATGCGACAGCACTCATGGGCACGATCGCGGGCTTCCGCGGTACACCAGACGACGTGAGCGAGGCGGTCGACGCCCGCATGCGCCGCTCGCGCGTCGTCCACGAAGGGGACCACCGCTTCGCGACGCTCGTCGAGGAAAACGTCCTCCACCACCACGTCGGGGATGCAGAGGTGATGGCCGGCCAACTCGGCGCCCTCCTTGCTTCGATGGCGCTGCCGTCGATGTCTGTGGGGATCATCCCCGCGGAGGCCCCCCGGGAGCAGATCATGTGGCCTCTGGAGCAGTTCACCGTCTTCGACGACGCGCGCATTCACGTGGAGCTGCTCGCGGCTCGCGTGACAGTCACAGCCCCCGGCGAACTGGACATCTACCTACGGGCCTTCGCGAGGCTCACGGACCTTGCCGTATACGGGCAGGCGGCGCGGACCCTGATCGTGAAGGCCATCGAACGGTTGAGCTGACTGTTGCAAAGGGAGGAGCCATTTAGCGACATCTGCCGCGAATGGCCACAGCCGCAGTATCAGAGCATTGCGTTCGCGAGTTCGGATATGCCGCTTCGTCGACAAACTCGTCGTCGACATGAGTGGGGAGGGCATTCTGCCTTCTCGTGGGCCGGTCCCGGCGGATCGAACTCCGCTGACCCGTTCTCGCCGGGCGGAATTGTGATGGTTCATGGCCCGCATGCCGGGCTCAACTGCCGTAACCGGCCGTGTCGTTCGAGAATCCTTGCGTAACGTAGGAGGCCAGGCCAAACACCTGCGGCGGTTGAGGAGCATGCCAGTCAACTCGGTATGGCATCCACCGCGGGTGTACACCGGCTAACGCAAACACACGGGGAGGCGCCCTCGCCGTCCACTTCCGTCATCTGCAGGAGATCGCCGTTCACGGCGTCCTCGCCCGTTCTGCCCGCGCCAACCTGCTGCTCGCCTAGATGCAATACCGGTGACTTTGGGGTTTTCGGGTCGTTGGGTGTGGTGTGCCAAGGCCCGGACAGGTGAAGTCGTCGTCGGATGACCGATTTTCGGATCGGATCGCGATTGGGGTGCTGACCCGCGCGTTTCCGCCGGAGTTGGTGGATGAGGTGGTCGCGGGATGTGGCCGGGTCGAGCAGCGCCAACGGCTGCTGCCCGCCCGGGTGGTGGTCTATTTCGTGCTGGCGATGTGTCTGTTCTCCGGGCAGGGCTATGAGGAGGTCGCCCGACTCCTGACGCACGGACTGGAGCGGATGGGCCGGTGGAAGGGGACCTGGCAGGTGCCGACCACCGCGGCGATCGGCCGGGCCCGTCTGCGACTGGGCCCGGAGCCGCTAAAGGCACTGTTTGCCCGGGTGTGCCGGCCGGTGGCGACCGAGGACACGAGCGGGGCCTGGTATCGGGGGTGGCGGCTGGTCGCGGTGGACGGCACCACCTTCGACGTGCCGGACACCGAGGCCAATGCCGCCTTCTTCGGCCGCCCGGGAGCCAGCCGCGGACAGGAGAAGAGCGCCTATCCGCAGGTGAGGGTGGCCGCGCTGGCCGAGTGCGGCACCCACGCTGTCTTCGCGGCGGAGGCGGGACCGCTGGCTGTCCATGAAACCGAGCTGGCCCAGCGCCTGTTCAGCTCACTGACGCCGGGCATGCTACTGCTGGCCGACCGGGGCTTTCGCGGCTTCGACCTGTGGCGGGCCGCCGCCGCAACCGGCGCCGACCTGCTGTGGCGGGTCAGGAACGACGCCGTACTCCCCGTCCGGGCCCTGCTGGAGGACGGCTCCTACCTCTCGGAGATTGTTGCGGCCCGGGACAAGAACCGTCGCGCGGACCCGGCCCGGGTCCGGGTAATCGAGTACACGCTCGGCCGCGACGGCAGCGACACGGTGTACCGGCTGATCACCACCATCCTCGACCCGAAAGCCGGCCCTGCCGCCTCGCTGGCCGCGCTGTACGCCCAGCGATGGGAGATCGAGAGCACGCTGGATGAGATCAAGACTCATCTCGGAGGCCCCCGCCTCGTCCTACGCTCCCAGCACCCCCGCGGCGCCGAGCAGGAGATCTTCGCCTTCCTGCTGGTGCACCACGCACTGCGAGACCTAATGCACCAGGCCGCACAGCAATCCGAGCAGGACCCGGACCGGATTTCCTTCACCCGCACCCTGCGCGTCGTCCGCCGCCACGTCACCGACCAGGCGGCATTTTCCCCCCTCCCGGCTGGCCCGGGCACTGGTCACGGCCCTGCATGAGATCCGCGAACGGCTCTTGGCACCCCGGCGGTTGCGCTCCAGCCCCCGCGTCATCAAACGCAAGATGTCCAACTGGAAGCTCAAACGCGCCGAGCACCACAATCCGCCCCGGCCGGACACTCCCCGCGTGACCCTGGTCGGGCCGACCAAGGCCAGACCGACCCGCCGGAAGACAACCTAAATCACCGGTATTGGGTCTAGTCCGCGATGGCCTTTCGGACCACGCCTTGGCCATCGCCACTTTCGTCTGAAAGGCGATCGTCCTGACTGCCGGACCGACGGCAGCGTTCACGGTCGTCCGTCCATGGAGTGGGCAGATACAACCGCGCCAGCTCGGATCCCCATCATGACCAGGCGGGCGGGCCCCGGCGGTTCGCACACCTACCCGTCACCGTGGTCCGGCGCAGTGACCGAGCTGGCAAGGACACCAGGTTGCCTCCGTCCGGCCGTTTCGGCGACGGTGTGTGTCCGAGCTGGACCAGCAGCCCTGATATCGCGGCCTGCACGATAACTCTCATGCTGTCTTTGCTCGCAGACGGGTGGCCTGTTCACGGGCCAGCGAGATGAACCCGTCCGACGCCGTCCAACCGACCAATGCGCCTGCGGGCACCGCGCTCACACGCCGCAGCCCCGGGCCGCCGATGTAAGCGCTGGGGGCAGACGCCACCGTCAGCCCCCGCTCTCAGGTTGCACCGCCTTGTGGGCCGGGGGCTTTGCGCGGGATCATCCCCGCGTGTGCGGGGAGCAGTCATCCAACGAGGTCGCTCGACCCCAGCCGAGGGGACCATCCCCGCGGGTGCGGGGAGCAGGTCGACAGAAACACGAACTCCATATGCAGACAGGGACCATCCCCGCGGCTGCGGGGAGTAGTTGTCCCAGATCGCCATCGGCGACCTGGTCACGGGACCATCCCCGCGGGTGCGGGGAGCAGCTGGGCTTGTGGCCGATGCGCCAGCGGCGCGGGGGACCATCCCCGCGGGTGCGGGGAGCAGTTGTGGGCCTGGCCTGCGGAGTGGATCCAGTAGGGACCATCCCCGCGGGTGCGCGGAGCAGAACTCGCCGGGTCGATCGCGCTGACCAAGGCTGGGACCATCCCCGCGGGTGCAGGGAGCAGCGAGGCGTGCCGATCGCGGCGTACAGCTCGTCGGGACCATCCCCGCGGGTGCGGGGAGCAGGGGGATGTAGGCGCGGGCGATCGCCGGGACCAGGGACCATCCCCGCGGGTGCGGGGAGCAGACGGACCGGTTGGGCGGCATGGCGTCGGCGGCGGGACCATCCCCGCGGGTGCGGGGAGCAGCCGGCCGTTGCGCGAGAGTTGGCGGTCGGGGTGGGACCATCCCCGCGGGTGCGGGAAGCAGTACCTCAGCATCCAACAGTTCGCACTGGACTGGGGACCATCCCCACGGGTGCAGGGTGCAGGGTGCAGGGAGCAGTGGCCGGTGGCCGGTGGCCACCTGGATGTCGTAACCGCCGGGACCATCCCCGCGGAGGCGGGGCAAATCCACGAACTGGTGCAGGAGCGGACCGGCTGGGGACCATCCCCGCGGGCGCGGGAAGCAGGCCCAGGCGGCTGGCGACGTGCGCACGGTCCGGGTACCATCCCCGCGGGTGCAGGGAGCAAACCCAGTAGTTGAGCCGCATGCCCTGGGAGTTGGGACCATCCCCGTCCAACGGGACTGGTGGGGACGATACCCGCGGGTGCGGGGAGCAGTTCTTGCCGACGTCGGTTCCGGTCAGTTCCGGGGGATCAATCCCCGCGGCTGCGGAGAGCAGTTGATGTCGCGGAGCAGCAGCTCCATCATGTCAGGACCATCCCGCAGGAGCGGGGAGCAGTGGCCCGTGTTGACCAGGGACAGGGTCCGGTTGGGACCATCGCCGCGGGCGCGGGGAGCAGTGCGTGTCGGGCCGGTAGTCCACCTGCATGTGGGGACCATCCCCGCGGGTGCGGGGAGCAGGCCATGCCCCTAGTCTGCGCGGCGTAGACGACGGGACCATCCCCGCGGGTGCGGGGAGCAGTTCCCGGCGAGCCTGGCCTTGATGGAGCCGGCGGGACCATCCCCGTGGGTGCGGGGAGCAGATAGACCGGCCACGCGCGGGCGATGCCGTTCGGGGACCATCCCCGCGGGTGTGGGGAGCAGTGCTACGGAGTGCGCGACTCTGGCGATGCCGGGGGACCATGAACTGGTGACGAAATGCGTGGTCTGGGGTGACGAAAGACGGGCCCGTTCATTAGGCGGGTGTACTACGGAGCCGCTGATTCGGGCGGTCGGGCGTCGATGTCCGGCCTGGGCTGGAGTTCGGCGCTGAGTACCGGGTTGGTGGTCAGATCGGCGTGGGGGAGACCGACGCCGAGGTCTTCGGCGAGGCGGAAGAACAGGCCTCGTGGACCCAGCGGGCCGTAGTCCCCGTTCCCGGGCGCGGCATCCAGCGCGCGCATTGCGGGGATGAACCTGTGTGGGTCGCAGCCCGTGTAGTGATCCGGGTGGAGGCCCATCACGGTGTTGATGCCGGTGATCAGGTGCCCGTTCTCGGCGTAGCGGAACTCCACCATGGGCTTTTCGTTGGCGTGAAGTACCAGGGCCTGCGTCCCCATCGAGACATCGCAGACCAGCCGATCGTCAGCGACACACTGCCAGCTGTCGTGCTCCCACGCCCATGCCCACTCCCCGTGCCGGCCCGCGCTGACGACATACGAGTCCTCGGCGTAGAGCAAATCACCGAACTCGTCGTCGAAGTCCTCCTGGCTGCGCAGGGCCAGGCTGTCATCCGCGCCCATCCGCTCCAGCAGCTCTCGCGCAGTGAGGCCACGCGCGAAGGTCAGACTCAACAGCGGAAGATCCCGGCCGTACATCCAATCGAGCCCCGTCACCTGCGTTCCTCCTCGCTCTGGTGCTTATCTCTTCGAGCACACTAGGGGCCGACTGTGACATCCGCTGCGCTGAGTGGCTGGAGCCCGTTTTAGGGAATCTCCAGATTCCGTTACGGGACCGGTCACCTATATAACGCCAGAAAACCGCAGACACTGAGTTTCGTCGGTGGCCCGATCCAGCGGGGACCATCCCCGCGGGTGCGGGGAGCAGGTCAACCAGATCACCAGCGAGCAGGCGGACCCGGGACCATCCCCGCGGGTGCGGGGAGCAGCGCTTCTACGCGTACACCAAGAGCGTGTCTCTGGGACCATCCCCGCGGGTGCGGGGAGCAGACTGCAGGGGGTGCTGGGGTAATGGCGCTGGAGGGACCATCCCCGCGGGTGCGGGGAGCAGTCGGGTCAGCGACTCCACATCTGACGGGTCCAGGGACCATCCCCGCGGGTGCGGGGAGCAGTTCATTCGGTACACGGCCCCGGCGACGGCATCGGGACCATCCCCGCGGGTGCGGGGAGCAGCACTTGCCGACGTGGCGAGTCGCCCCCCGCCAAGGTCACCGTCCGGCCCGAGATCTACGTCCCGGTCCCGGCCGCGCCCGCCGACGACCAGCCCCACACCGCCTGGATGGGCGAACTGCCAGGTCGCGGTCAGCGCCCATGCCGTTACCGATGCGGCATCGTGCAGCTCGGCCACGAACAGCCCCCTCACCTTCTTGCTCGGCAGCACACCGTTCAGCTCGACTGCCCGTCGGTGTCTTCGGGCCCGAGTGCCTGGATTACGTTCGTGACTGATGCGTCGTCAAGGTGGAGGCTGAGCAGCCGATGAAACGCTTCATTTCCCACCTGTCGGCGCTGGCGCTTCAGCAGCGACAGCACCTCACGGATTTCTGGCGGTGCCTCCAGACCGAGAAAGATTCCCAAGCTGACCAGGGCATGGTCGATTGCCTGCTCGGTCTGTTCTCGTCTGGTGAAGAGGTCTGCCAGGCCGCTGTGGGCGCGTCCGATGCCTAGTTGGTAGTGCTCTTCTTCGAATACGGTGAGCGCCTGCTCGAAGTAGCGCAGCGCCCCGTCGTAATCGCCGGTGAGGGTGGCGAGCACTCCGAGGTCTCTGTGGCAGTTGGCCATGCCGATGAGGTCGCCGAGATCCTCCCGTATGGACAGTGCCTGCCGTAGGTGCGTCCGAGCCGAGTCCATGTCTCCCCGGTGGCTGGCGACACCACCGAGACACATGTGCATGCGCGCGACGCCGAAGCGGTTGTAAAGCCCTGCGTGGATCCTGAGGGCCGTCCGAAAATGCTGAGCAGCGCTTTCGAGGTTTCCTGTGAGAAGGTTGGCATTGCCTAGTTGGTGGTGGCTGTCTGCGATGCCCTCGTGGTCGTTCTCTTCCTCGAAGGTGTCCAAAGCATGCTGGATCCGGAGCCGCCCCCGGTCGTACTTTCCTCGCATGAGGTCGATCCGGCCGAGCTGATGATGTGCGTGGGCGATCCCCAACGGTAGGCGGAATTCTTCCGCGACTGCCAGGGACTGCTCGTAGTGGGCTACGGCATCGTCCAGGTCTCCGCGCCCTTCGGAGATTCGGCCGATCTGGTGGAGTACCGCGGACGTTCCGGCTCGGTCACCCGAGCCTTCAAGGACGGCCAGGGCCCGCTTGTAAAGGGCCAGGGCCTGGTCGGACCTTCCCTGGTCCTGGGCGAGGATGCCGAGGTCGTTGAGGAATGAGGCGGCTTCCGCGTCATCCGGCGGCAGCCAGCCGAGAGTCTCTCTCAGCAGTCGTTCTTCCCAGTTCCATGCTCCCCAGGTGTGCAGGAGATGACAGACTTGGCGGGTGATGACGGCGGCGGTGTCGACATCACCGGCCGCGTGGAAATGGAAGCGGCCCTCGATCGCATCGGCGACGTTCTCCGTCTCGCCAGAGGCGCTCCCCAGCCGTGCCTTGATACGCCCGTGCCAGTGCTGCGCCGCTGCCTGGTGGGCAGCGCGGAGGACTTCGGGTTCGAGGAGCCTGGCAAGGGTGCCGGCCGTCCACCGGTGGACGAGGAAGACGGAGGGCGCGTCCAGGGGCTGCCCGGCTGGCGTGATGCGGCTGAGCAGGCCGAAGTCGGTGAGAATGTCGATCACGTCATCGAGGTGCACCGGCTCGGCGTCCGGCGGATGCATGCCGGGCTCGGCCAGTGGCCCCGCCAAGGCCCCCTTATCCACGGGCAGTCGGTAGACCGAGGCTCTGGCCAGCACCCCCAGCGCGAACGGGCTGAGCAGGCCGATTAATTCGTGCAACAGGGCGTCGTCGACGGACAGCGTGATGCTCGCGGCCAGGGCGCTGTCCAGGTCGGAGCCCGCGGTGCGCAGCCAGCCACGCGGGTCGCCGACGCCGCGGCTCTCGAGAAGGGCTTCGATGCGTTCGGATACATCCGCGAAACGGGCGCGGCCGCCGCGCAGGAGCGCGTCGAGGTATTCGAACGTGCGGGGATGTCCGCCGACACCGGCATAGGCCCGCTCCTGATCACACGGGGAGAGCGCGTCCAGCGCCGGAAGGCGCCACATCAGCTTGCGGGCTTCGGGCCAGGATAACGGTCCGAGCTGATGCCCGGTCAGCCGACGGTCGGCGCGTCGCGGCAGGGGAAAGGGATAGCGGCTGGTGACGAGCAGCCGGTGCCTTCCTGGGGTGCGGATCCAGCTGGCGAGGAACTCGGCGAGTTCCTGGTCCCGCACTTGCCAGCCCCCTTCGGCCGAGCGCAGGTTGTCCTCGAAGTTGTCCAGCAGGAGAGTCACCCGGGTTTGCCCGAGCAGCGGTCCGAGCTCCCTGAGGCGGTTCGGCCAGGAGTGTCGCGGTTGGCGTAGCAAGGAGGCGACTCGTCGAGCCTCCTCGTCGTCGCTTGTTCGCACGAGCGCACGTGCGAGATCGTCGAGGATTTGGTCCACGGACGTCTGTCCGATCGCGGACACGACACACCCGGTGTCATCTCCCAGGCGGCGCAGGAGCTGGGCTGCCAGCGTGCTCTTACCGATTCCCCCGATACCGTGCAGGACCACGCCCGGTGTGTCACCGCGCAGCGAACTCGACAGCGTACGCAGCTCGCTGCGGCGCCCGACGAACTCGCCGACCTTGCGCAGGGGCACTCCGTCCGGGAACTGCGCCTCGGCCAGCGCGGGAATTTGCTCGAAGCCGCTGTCCGCGCCGACCAGCGGCAACGACGGCCCGCGCAGGAACAGCGCGGGGGTGGCCCACTCCGCACGCGAGTCACCCTTCTGGCCGCTGGGCAGGTGGCGGCGTTCCTCCTCGAGCAGGCGGCGTGCGTCGCAGAAAGCCGGAAGCACTTCCGGCGAGGCACGGAGGCTCAACTCGCCATAGAGTCGTCCGGTCAGCGCCGTCGCGTAGGAGTCGGTGACCGCCGCGGTCATGGCGAGTACCGCAGGCACCCCGGCGGCCGACAGCCCGCGGGCAAGGCTTCCGAGCGACTCTTCCGGCGCGGGCCCTCCCGCCCTGGCGCGGGCCGTGGAACAGCCCGAGAGCACCATCAGCGGCACGCCTCGGTCGGGCGGAAGCGCCTGCCGGACGAACCGGTCGGAGTCGACCCGGTCCGTTCCTCCTGCTTCGTCCTCCATCAGCAGCACACCAGGCTCGGCGTGACAGGAGACGTGGAGCACATGGTAACGCTCTTGGAGGAGCGCTGTCCGGACGGCCGAGAGCGTGCCCTGATTCAGGATGCGTACATGGGCGCGGTGGCGCGCGGACTCGACAGCGTCGAGGATCTTGGCGAGCTCCGCCTCAAGATCCAGCAGAGGCCCTCCGCCGGCCCCCTCGGGACTCGCCACCGCCACGAGGATGCGCAGCGGCCCGGGAATGGCTATCCCCGGAGTGGCCTCCGCCGTGGTCCGGCGGTACATCTGAACGCGCGGATGCAGTGCCAGTGGTGTCGTGCAGCCGGGGACGGCAAGGGTCTCCCATGGCAGCTCGGACAGCTCGCCGTCGACCTCGAGCCCCAGGCGCAAGGACGCATTCATCGCCTCGGCCCTCGCCACTTCGCAAGCCAGGGCTTCCCCCGCCCGGCCGGAAAGGAAGAGTCTGCCCAGTTCCCGGCCGCACTCGGTCAGCAGCGTCTCTGGTCCGCCCTCGCCGCTGGCGCTCTGGAATGGGCGTCCGGGGTTTCGTAGCGTGTTCTCCAGGCGCCATACCAGGTCATCGAGGCGCGGGCCGGCCACGGACGGTTCGTGCTCCGACGCGACACCGCCGTCGGGGCCGAAGGTGACCTGGTCGACGCCGAGCCGGAGGACGAAACGTCGCGGGCCTTCCGGGCGCAGCCCGCTCCCGGGGACCGGACGCGGGGAGGCCGTCTCGTGCTCCGATCGCTCGCCTCGAATCGCACTGACTAGTGCGGCAACGCGCCGCTGGTACTCATGGCCGTCCACACCGCGGAAGTCACAATAGCGGCGATTGGCAGCGAACTCCGGCAGCTCGACGTCCTCGAGCATGACGGGGATGAACCTCTGCTCCCCGGCGATGGTGCGGCGCATCAGCGTGGCGTACTCCTCGCGGACCCAGGAGCTGGCCTGAGCGGCAGCGCTGAAGATCAGCAGACCGGTGGCCGTGGTCCGGATCGCGGCTTCCAGCCCGTGCACGACGACGTCGCCAGGGCCCAGGACGACCTCGTCGTAAGCGACTTGGAGGTCCGCTTGGCGGAGCCGGTCCGCCAGCGCGTGTACCCACGCGGTGTCGTCAGGAGCGTAGGAGATGAACACGTCAGGCATCGTCGCCTCGCAGGGCCCGGGCGATCTCGTCCACGCGCCGCTGGTACGCGCGGCCGTCCAGACCGCGGAAGTCGCAGTAGTGGCGATTGGCAGCGAACTCCGGCAGCTCAACGGAACCGATCAGGACGGGGATGAACCTTTGACCGGTCTCGATGGAGCGCTGCATCAGTGTGGCGTACTCCTGTTTGGTCCACCCGTCGTCCATCGAAGCCGGGCTGAAGACGAGAAGGCCATGTGTCGCGCGTCGGATCGCCTCTTCGACGGAGTGGATGAGTACGTCCCCCGGCCGCAACACGATCTCGTCGGACGCCACCCTCAGCCCCGCCCCCTGAAGTCGTTCGACGAAAGCTGTCACCCACTCGGCGTCCTGGCGGCTGTGGGAGACGAACACGTCGTACTCCGCCGGATCGCTCCGTGCGTCGGCTCCGCTGCTCAGGCGGGGTGGCGCAGGGAGCGACCGCCGTCTTCTCGACAGCTGGTGGCGGATGGCCACATAGGTGAAATAGGCACTGATGACACCAGCGATGGTTCCGATGGCAGTGAGGGCAAAGACGACCGCGTCCACAACTGCCAGACTACGGAGGTGATATGGCTCAATACAACCAGTAGCGGATCTACGCACGACTCGGCTTCCGCTGTGTGGGCACGGCACTGATCGCCGACCCCTTCGAGTAGTAGCTCGGGCTGGACGGCGGCGAGGGCCTGGGCGACCTGCTGCTCGTACGCAGGGTGTTCGGTCCGGAGATCCTGCCGCTGTGGCGATGGAAGTCCGGCTCCGACGTCGCCGGCGGCGACCGCGTCGCGGAGGTCCGCCTCGGTCAGAAGTGCCTCGCCTTGCCCTGCGCACCGACGTGGACGGCGAAGGCGACGTCGGATTCGACGTGAGTGCCTGAACGGAAAATCCCCCAGGTCAGGGCATGCTGAAGCGTTCGTTGGCCTGAGCTTTGGGGAGTTGGCTGGTCAGGCTGCGGGAGCGAGGGTGACGTCGTGGCCGAGGGCTTGGAGCTGGCGGACCAGGTCGCGGGTTCGCCGGGTGGGGTCGACGAGGTGATGGTCGTGGCCGAGGTCGGTGTACGGGTCTCGGGGTCGTTCAGCAGGTGCCAGACGATGACCAGGAGCGAGTGGCCGACGGCTACCAGGGTTCTCTTGCGGCCTCGGCGCTTGACGATGCGTTTGTAGCGGGCGCCGAGGAAGGAGTTGGAGCGAGGCGGATAACGCGGCCTCGCCGATGGCGCCCTTGGTCCAGGGGTTGCCTTTGCCGGTGGGCGCGGAGGTGTTCTTCCTTCCGGACTGGACGGTTCGTGGGGCGAACTCCGCCCTGAGACGAGGTGGTCGGCGGTGGGAAAGGCGGTCATGTCCGGGCCGAGCTCGGCCAGCAGCATATGGGCAGTCCGCTCCCCGACGCCCGGAATGGTGACTCGTGCCGTATCAGACAACGTTCGCCCTGTTGACGACTTCGCGTAAGTGCTCGTCCTGGACGTTCTTGTTTCGCCAGATGATGTAGCGGCGGATCATGCTGCCCTGTTCCTTGTGGCTGGAGTGGTCGGTGCCGTCGAGGGTGAAGTAGCGCAGGGCGGTGAACTGGGCCTCGATGCGGTTGAGCCAGGAGCTGTTAGTCGGGGTGTAGGCGATCTCGACGTTGTTGGCCTCGGCCCAGTCCGCGACCCGACGGCAGCGCTTGGTGGTCAGGTGCGGGAAGAAGTTGTGGCAGACGATGGCGATGCGCACGTCGGCCGGGTGGAGACTGCGCAGGTAGCGGCAGAACTCCAGGAACTTCGAGCGGTTCTTGGTCTTCTTGACGTGGCCGTAGAGCTTGTCCTTCCCCAGGTCGTAGGTGGCGAACAGATGCCGGACGCCGTGGGGTCGGGTGTAAGTCGCGCGGCGGCGGGGCCTAGGGTCACGGTCGGGATCCTTGTGCTTTCCACCGCGTTCGGCCCACTGCCGCCCAGGGTGGGGCTGGAGGTTGAGCGGGCCGAACTCGTCCAGGCCGAAGACGACCTCGGGCTCATCTGGCTCGGGTATGACCTCGCCGTCGGCGATCGCGTAGAGGTGCTCGACCCGGGGCTTCTTCGCCGCGTAGTCGGGGTCTCGGGAGGCCTTCCAGGTCTTCACGCGTTGAAAGGAGACGCCCTCCTCGCGGAGCAGGACCCGAAGGCCCTCGTGGCTGATGTCGTCGACCACCCCCTCGGCGACCAGGAAGTCGGCCAGCTTGGCCAGGCTCCAGGTCGAGAACGGCAGTCCGTGCTCGGCCGGCTTCGACTTGGCGATCTTCTTGATCTCGCGCCGCTCCGGAAGGGTGAAGGTCCTCGGGCTTCCGCCTTTGTACTTCGGGTAGAGCGCCTCAAAGCCGTCGGTGTTGAAGTCATGGATCACATCGCGGACCCGGTCCGGGCTGGTGAACGTCACCTCGGCGATCTTCGTCACGAGCGTGCCCTGGGCAGACAGCAGCACCATCTGCGCGCGCCGCCACGTCACCACCGAGCCGGTGCCCCTGCGGATGATCCGCAGCAGCCGCCGGCCCTCGTCATCATCGATCTCACGAACCCGTACTCGATCTGCCACCCGCATAGCTTGACGGGCCAACACCGAACCGGTGATCACCAGGGCAACGCGTCACTGTGACCGAGCGCTTCGGTTGGCCACGCTGAGCACCCCCGTAGACCGCCCCGGGCCAACGGGTCGAGTGGTTCGTTGAGCCGAGCCACGGTAGTTGGAACCTGGCCGTGATTCTTGGAACCAGCTGATGCCATGAGAGCCGGTCAGGCGTTCGTGTGTGATAGGTGGTCGGGGAGGTCGGTGAGCCGTTCGATGCGGAGCACCGTCTCGTCTGCCGTCGGCGATGGTCCACCGGTGACGAAGTCGATGCCGCGGTCCAGCCAGATGCCGGTGAGCCCGGCGAGGGCGGCTGCGTTTGCATCGCTTTCCAGCATGTCGCCCACGTTGACCGCCTGCGCGGGGTCCGTCCGCATCCGCCGGCAGGCGGTGGCGTAGGCGCCGGGCTTGGCCGCACCGAGCTCGGTCGGGGTCAGGACGGCTTCGAAGTATTCGAAGAGGCCGAAGCGGGCGAGCTTGGCGCGCTGCTGCTCGGGGTCCCCGTTGGTGAGAACAGCCAGACGTGGTCCTCGGGGAAGCCGTTTCAGGGTCTCCAGGCATAGCTGGACATCGGGATAGCACCGCCAGGACTCCTCGAACACGGTGAGGTAGCGCTCGGCGATCCAGGCGTCCAGAAGGCCGGGACTTTCAGGAACCGGCTCGCCCAGCATCGGCAGGAAGGAACGGAGCCTGCGTCGGTGGTGCTCAGCGAAGGAACACTGACCGGCCAGGTATTCCCGCATGTGGCGCGCCTCCAGCGTCCACCACAACGTCACCAGCTCCTCCGGTGGAGCCGTCGCGTTCGGCGCAGCCTCGACGATCTGGCCGATCGTTTCGAAGACCGCGCTTCGGTGATCGACCAGGGTGCCGTCCAGATCAAAGAAAATCACATCTGCCATTTGATGATCATCTCGTGACGCCTGTCCCTGACGCCAGAAGGCAGGTATCGCGACCTTCCCTTCGGGATGGTTGTCCAGGCGGTCACAACAGGGCGAACGTTGTCTGATGCGGCACTAGGGCCTGTTGCGAAAGTGCTGGTCAAAGCCATTCGTTGATGGCTGCGACCAGCACGGTGGCTTCGTAGCGGACGGCGAGTTTGTCGTACCTCGTTGCCACTGCGCGATGTCTCTTGAGGCGGTTGATGCCGCACTCGACCGCGTGGCGTTGTTTGTAGTCTTCCCTGTCGAACTTCGGTGGTCTGCCTCCGCGGGAGCCGAGGTTCTTGCGGTTGCGGATCTGGTCCGCCTTCTCCGGGATGGTGCAGGCGATCCGGCGTCCGTGCAGGTAGGCGCGGTTGGCGCGGGATCCGTAGGCCTTGTCGCCCCGGACCTTGTCAGGTCTGGTTCGCGGCCGTCCGGGGCCTGGACGGCGTACTCGGATCTTCTCCAGGACCGGGCGGAAGTAGGGACTGTCGTGCCGGTGGCCGGCGGTGATGAGCAGTGACAGTGGTTTCTGTCCCTGCTCGGTGGCGAGGTGGATTTTCGTAGTCAGACCGCCGCGGGAACGTCCGAGGGCGTGGTCGTCGGGCTCGGTGACGAAGCCGCCGGGCGGTTCCTTTTGAAGGTCCCCTTTTACGTGCCCCGGCGGCGTGCTGATGAGCACGGCAGACCGTGGAGTCCACGCTGACGTCCCACGTGATCAGGCCCTTCGCATCGGCATCGGCCTGCAGTTGCTCCAGAATCCGGTGCCAGGTGCCGTTACGCTGCCACCGGCGGAACAGGTCGTAGACCCGGTCCCACGGCCCGTACCGCTCGGGCACATCCCGCCACGGCGTTCCCGCCCGCGTCCGCCACCGTATGCCGTCTATAAGCTGCCGCCTGGTCCAAACCGGCGGCCTCCCGGCCTTCTTGCCCATCGGCAGCAGCGGCTCCAGCCGCGACCACTGTGCATCTGTCAGATCTCCACGCGCCACAACGCATGATCATCACCGATCAAGATCCACTTTCGCAACAGACCCTAGGTGGTGGGGGCGTTCCACGTGAAATGGGCAATGTCAGGGCCATGTACAAGGGCGAAGCCGGCGCTGGTCGCCGCCACGGCGTCGATGAACGTGGGGAGCTGCAGAGGCTGCCAAGGCATTTCGCCGGAGGTCAGGTCCCAGAACATGACCCGCGTGCCGCTGCTGATGATGGCGAGTGGCCGATCGCCGCGCTTCCCCACGGCGACCCCGGACACCCAGCCGACGTTGCCGTGGACAGTCCGGAGTCGCTGGGCACTGGCCAGGTCCCACATGACGACGCGTCCGGACCAGTCGCCGGTAACGGCGATGCTCCGGCCGTCGGGAAGGGACGCCGTGGCGAGTGCGGACACGCCGTCGTGGTGTCTGGCAAGCGACTGAGTCAGCTGATGGGTTGCCAGATCCCAGATGAACAACTGGCCGTCGGTGCCACCTGTGATGGCGATGTCCCGACCGTCGGCAAGGGTTGCCGTCGCGAGTGCCGATACGCCACCGACGTGGTTCCCGAAGATCGGGGGGAGGTATTCGCCGGACGCCGGATCCCAGACCACGATCCGTCCGTCGGCACCACCGGTCACGGCGATGCTCCGTCCGTTCAGTCTTCCCGCGGCGACCACGGACACACCGCCGACGTGACCGGCGAGGCGGTGGAGCGGGAAGTCGCACTCCGGATCCCACACGATCACGCGTCCATCGGCACCGCCGATGACGGCGGTGTGCCGCGCTTCCGGGAGACGCGTCATGGCGAGCGCGGAGACCGAACTGATGCCAGGGGAGCATGCGGTCGAGGGCTGACCGGTTGACAGGTTCCAAACGTTGACCTGCCCGTCACGGCGCCCGGTGACGACTGCTTCGTACGGGCCGTCGAGGTAGGCCGCGACGTCGGACATCCCATCGGACTGATCGGTGAAGACGCGGCGCTGTCCGCCGGTTTCCACGTCCCACAAGAGCAGTTCGCCACCGTGGCCACCAGTGATGGCGACACATCCCTCACCGGGTGGGTGGGCCACGGCGACGGCGGAGAGCCTTTCGCTTTGACCGGCGAGTGGGCGGATCTCCTCACCCGAGGCCAGGTCCCACACGATCGCCTGTCCATCGCCACCGTCGAACACCGCGATACTCCGCCCACCGAGCTTGCTGATCGCTACGGCGGAGACCTCGTAGCCGCGGCTGGTGAGAGTGCGGATCTGCTTGCCGGACGACAGATCCCAAAGGACCACCCGCCCGAATCCGCTACTGCCCGTAACCGCGATCGGCTTCCCCGCAAGTTCGCCGACAGCAACTGCCGACACTTGGTCGTCGCGTCCGCCGAGCATGTGCAGGCGCTCTCCGGATGTCACGTCCCACACGACCGTCCCACCACGGTGGCCTCCGCTGGTGACCGCTACGCTCCGTCCATTGGTCTCACCGAGGCCGGCCGAGGAAACCCAACTCCGGTGAGAGTGCAGAATGCGGATGCGTTCGCCGGTAGCCAAGTCCCATACGACCACTCGCCCATTGCCGCCGCTTCCCGTCACGGCGACCGGCCTGCCGGCCAGGCACCCGAGGACGATGGTGGACACGCGGCCCGTGTGCCCCTCGTAGGTTCGTAGGCGTTCGCCGGATGTCAGATCCCACATGATCAGGTGACCGCCGACGTCACCGGTGACGGAAATACTCCGTCCGTCGGGAAGGAACGAGGCGGCGAGGGCGGTCACTTCGCCGGCCGGACTGGCGAGGTGCCTGAGGCGTCTGCCGGACGCCATGTCCCATACGGTCGCCCCTTCGCCGGAGCGGCTGGAGAGAACCAGGGCACGGCCATCCGGAAGGGATGCCGTGGCGACAGCGAGCACCGCCTTCCCTCGCCGCTGCGAGTCCGGCCCGGCGTCGACGGACGCACTGTGCCGGGTGGCCCATTGGGGAGTGGCGGGGACGATCTGGTGGTTGAGGGGGGTGGTGGTGAGAGTGCGGGCCAGATGAGAATCGTGCCACACCGCAGCGTCAAGGGCCAGGAAGCTGCGACGGGCCGCCAGGCTGTGGCGACGGCCGTGGTGGGCGACGGTGGTGCGGTACATGCGACCTCGCTGGACGGCCTGGGAACTGCTGGCGTGGTGGAGGTTCGCGGTGAGGTGATCGGGGTCGGCGTACAGAAGAAACATATGGTCTTCTTGAAGCGGGTCGAGCGCCCCGGGCCCGGCGGCCGCGGCATGGGTGGCGGCGTGGCGACGCAGGTAGAGGTGTGCCAGCTCCCAGCGACGGACGCCACGCTCGTCGGCCGCGGGGACGGTGTCGAGGAGGGCTTCGAGCGTGGTCACGGGGTCGGTGGCCGAGGCTGTGTGCTCGACGAGCGCTTGGTGAAAGTAGCGATAGAGAACGCGTTGATCGATGTCCAAGGAGGTGCGCAGGTAGAAAGCGGCCATGGTGAGGGCGTCGCGGGTGTCCTGCAGGGTCAAGGGCAGTGGCCGCTCGCGCAGTTCCAGCGGCGCATGGGCGAGAGCTACTGCGTGGATGAGGTCGAGGGGCATGCCATGACCTCGGGCTTGTCCCAGAGCGGCAAGCACAGGTCGGATCCACGGGTTGGCACGGGCAAGCGTGGTGGTGTGCAGGTCGAACATCTCCGTGATGCTGCAGGGCAGGCCGGTTGCGATCTGAAGGTCGGGGACATGTCGGCCTGCGGCGTGTTCGCTGAGCAGATGGTCAGCATAGAGGGCAGCGATCAGAAACGCTCCGTGTTCGGTGGCGTGGGCGAGTTTGTGAGCGATGGCGTCTGTGGTGCTTTGCGGATAGTGGGGGTACATGAAATCGCTCAGGTACTCGGCGAGGTCGTGTGTCAGGTCCTCTGTCAGGTCCTTGCGATGTTGTGTATCAAGGTCCAGGCGCGTGGCCGGCCTGGCGGTGGTGACGCAGTGCAATTGTGGCAGAGCGTCCTGCCACAGCCGAGTTCCGACCATGACTCGGCAGTCGCGTACGGGATCCTTCTCGCCGTGCCCGCTCAAGGGCAGCAGGATTTCTTCCAGAACACTGGCGGGATCGACGGCCTCGTCGAGCGCATCAAGGATGACCACGATCGGTCCTGCGTTCCTCATCGAGTCCGTCAGTCGGCCGATGTCCGCTGAAGTCGCCTCGGGGTACGCCCCGGAGGCTGACGGATCCGTCGGGTGCGGCCCGTGCGAAGTGGCGCTGCCTGCCGGGTCGGAGATCTGGTCGGCGAGCTGCTTCAGCAGGGAGCCGACGATTTGCCGGGTTGTGAGTTGTCGAGCGTGCACGGCCAGTACCTTCGCCCGAACGTTGGGACGGAAGCCGCGAACACGACTGACGATGCGGCGCTTGAGCGGGGCGAACACAGGATGGGTGACGCATACCGTCACCCCGAGCAGGGCGGATTTACCCGAGCCCGGTCCGCCGGTAATCGCCAGAAGCCGCTCCTGGTCACCTTCCCTGTCATCCAGCCAGTCCGCGATGCGCTGCAGCTGTGCGGTACGACCGCTGAACAAGCTGGTGTCCGCGCGATTGGTTCCGGCCGCGCGGGTGGCGAAGTGCATCAGGTCCAGCCCCGGGTCGCTCTCAATGGCGAACTGCCGGAGCGCGGCGTCGGTACGGGCCATGAAACGACTCGTCGCATCACTTCCGTACACCGGATTGCGGAAGAAGGGCGGTGCCTCCGAGGCCGCCTTCTCCTGCGGAGTGCGGACCACCGACTGTCCGACGCGGCCGGCCAGCCGGTCGGCGCAGGCGAGTTCGCGGTCGATCTCCGCGGCAAGGGTGTCGATCGGTATGTGTTCCAGCGCCGGCGACAGGTCGAGCCATCCCCGGGCGAGCCGATCAAGCACCGCGGTAGTGGCGGTGGTGAATCTGGCCTCGTGCGTGACCTCGTCATCGGCGCACGCTGCGATCAGCCACGCCCGCCTACCCCGTCCGGACAGCTGGTGCGCCAACTGCGACGTCAACGCGCGCCCACCGCCGCACACATCCAAAAGGAACAGCACCGGGCCGCCCGACCCGCCCTCCACATCCCTCATCAGGGCGTCGACCTCGATGCTGGTGGCTCGCACCCGGTCGAGCTCTCCTTCGCTGTCCCGAACAACCAGGTACAGCCCCCCGTCGGCGCCCACCGTCCCGTGGCCGCTGAAGTGGACCACCAGCGGCTGGTCCGCAGCCTCCTCCTGGATGCGTTTCCAGCGTGTGAGCATCTCGTGCCGGTCCGGGTCCAACAGGGGCGGGACGGCCGTCATGCCCACCTTCGCCAAGACACGGGCCAGGTCCGTAACCGCTTCTGCCACGCTCGGCAGTGACGCGAACAGGATCCTCCCAGCGGCCTGGTCCTCCTCGGACACGACCTGGGCGGGAAAACCACCCGCGCCCACGACCAGTGAGCGTCCCGCCATAGAAGCTCCCACGCACTTGTCCGCCGTATCGCGCCGCCGGCTATCCGGCGGCGCCGCAGAATGGACGACCAGATGAAGACGAATTAGGAAGAAAGGTAGGGGGCGATGGCGGCGGCGAGCGCCCCATTGGCCAGATAGCCGCCCAACGTGTGCGGATCGAGCAGGCCGATGTCCACGGTCTCGTGCACATCAACGGGGAACGCGTCTCCCAACCGTGGCGGAATCGCGACGACGTCCCCGCTGTCAGCGATGTTAATCCACCGCCGGATCCCCTCCGGCCGGGCCCCGCGGCCGTCACGCGGCTCCGGTTCCAACCTCCGCATCATCGCTGGCAGCCCCAAAGGGGAACCAAGGGTCACCAAGAGCTCCACCTCGAGATCCGGAAATGCGTGCAGCGTCTCGTACGCGACCACTGACCCCAACGAATGCCCTATCACCGCCCGGGGTCGCTCCCTGCGAATGACGTGCGCCACGGACTCGCGCACCGCCCGTCTGCGTCCCGGGCGCGACGCATAGGCATCCATGTCCTGAACCAGGGCCACGACCAGCCGAGAGAGGCGCTCCGTCAGTTGCTGTCGAACCCGAGAGCTCAACCCGTCCCCCAGGCGGTGCTGGACCAGCCATCCCAGCCCCTGCCTCACCGGCATCAGGTACGTGGCCTGTGCCTCATTCAACTCGGGCACACCTGCCGCTACCAACCACTCCCAGACCTGAGCCAACTGAGCCCGCGACAGGCAGTGCAATCCGTCGCGGCCATCTCCCGCCTGCTCTTCAGCCAGGTCGTCAGCCAGCAGATGCGCGTAATAGGCCATGGACACGTCCGGTACGGGGACATGGAACAGGCCTGCGACAGAGAGGCCGTGCTCCAGGCGGGCCCTGGCGTTGCTGGCCAGTCCCAGCGCCGCTTCCGCAGGCGTCAAGCCGCGCTGTCTGTTCCAAATTCCGTGCACCAGCACCACCGCTGTCAACCGTTCCTCCTGCGACTTCGCCGACGCGTTCAGGCTCACACCGACCAGTGTGGCCTGGCCAACTGTCGCCGCGCACAACGCATAACGGTTCGGCCATTTCATTCTTGTACGGACCGGGCCGAGGACGTGGCCGAGTCGCCGCGGAGGTACGGCAGGCCATCAGTGATCTTGAGCCTCACCGCCACCAGCGCGGCGCTTGCGGTCAGCCTGGGCTCGGCGGCCGACGTGGCCGCAAGGCCGCGGGAACATGCGGCGAGCAGCGCGGCGAAGCCGGCGGCGAACACCACGCCTCGGACGTGCCTGAGACGACGCGCCGACCGGCGGCTAGGCCAGGCACGGCTCGCCGCGCGCCGCAGATCTCCAGCCCCTAAGGTGACGCGCCATGACGGCCTTTGATCACTCAGCTGCCGGGCCCGCTTCCGCTTCCCCTTCGTTCGCTCTAAAATTCCGGACGCCGACCTCGAGGCCGAGCCGTTCGACCCCGATCAGCCAGTCGTTACCGGCAGGGTCATGTGGGAGTCCACCGCAGGTGCGGGGAGTAGTCGACCCGCGCGGTGATGCGCTCGGCCATTGTCGGGATCATCCCCGCCGCGGCATGGGCGCCGCTTCCCTCCCCGAGCACGTGTCGATGAGACCATCCCCACGTGTGCGGGCTGGTGACGAAATTGCGTCGTCTGGGGTGACGAAAAGCGGGCCCCGGTCACTCAGCGGGCGTGCTACGAAGCCGCTGATTCGGGCGGTCGGGCGTCGATCTTCGGCCTGGGCTGCAGTTCGGCGCTGAGCACCGGGTTGGTGGTCCTGATCACAGACCTTGTGCAACACGCTTTAGCACTGAGATGCCGCATTTCTGCGAAGGCGGCTCCTTCAAGGCGGGTTGATCACCACGGGGAGGTTGGGGTTCCGTCCGGGTTGAGTCCGAAGGGCCACAGGCGCCCGGAACGGCCCACCTTCTTGTCCCTCCGATTGAGAGACAGCCAGACAACGACGGCCGAGTTGCCCGCGTTGGCGGCCTGAATGGCGAGGCGCTCGGCTCCTTGCTGGTCGCCTGCTCCCTCTCGCATTTTCACGAGTTCTTCGAGGGCGCGTGTGTTGCCGGTGTCGGCAGCCTGGAGAGCGAGGCGCTCGGCGCGTTCATGGCTCCCTGCCTCCTCCTGCAGCTTCGCAAGGTCGAGCAGAGCACTGGTGTTGCCAGCGTCGACGGCTTGTTGCAGTAGGGCTGCAGCTCTGCCGTCGGGTTCGCGGAGGCTATGGCGAGCGAGACTTTGCAGAAGGCCGCCAGAATCAGCGGCTTGAAGGGCGAGGCGCTCCGCCCTCTCGTGGTCGCCGGCTGCCTCCCGTCGCATCACAAGGTCATGCAGGACGTGCGCGATGCCAGCCTCTGCGGCTTGGAGCACGAGGCGTTCGGCTGCCTCGAGGTCCCTGGACTCATCCCGCGTACGGGCAAGCCATTCCAAGGCCGCCGCCTGGCCGTCAGCAAGGCCTTGAAGGGCGAGATTCTCAGCCTGTTCTCGCTCGCCGACCTTCTCGCGTAGCCGAACGAGGTGGGGTCTGATGCACGATCGGGTGACATCTGAACTGGCTTGCCCTGTGGGGTGGGTGGGAAGGATGTTGTTGTGCCGAAGCCGTATCCGGAAGAGTTCCGCGAGGATGTCGTGCGGGTCGCGAGGAACCGCGGCCCGGGTGTGACGCTGGAGCAGGTGGCTGCCGACTTCGGTGTCCATGTGATGACGCTGTCGAAGTGGATGCGCCGCACAGACATCGACGACGGGATGAAACCCGGAACCACCAGGCAGGAGAACGCGGAACTGCGGGAGGCGCGTCGGCGGATCAAGCTGCTGGAGCAGGAGAACGAGGTCCTGCGCCGGGCCGCGGCCTACCTGTCGCAGGCGAATCTGCCGGGAAAAGGATCTACCCGCTCGTGAAGGAGCTGACCGCGGACGGGATTCCCGTCACGGTCACGTGCCGGGTCCTCAAGCTCGCCAGGCAGCCCTACTACCGCTGGCTCAGTCACCCGGTGGCCGATGCCGTCCTTGAGGAGGTCCTTCGCGCGAACGCGTTGTTCGATGCCCACCGTGACGACCCGGAGTTCGGCTACCGCTTCCTGGCCGACGAGGCCCGCGGCTCGGGGGCTGCCATGGCCGACCGGACCGCGTGGCGAATCTGCCGGGACAACAGCTGGTGGAGCGTGTTTGGGAAGAGACGCAGCACTGCCAAGAAGGCCGGCCCGCCGGTGCATGACGACCTCGTCCGCCGTGACTTCACCGCAGACGGCCCGAACCGGCTGTGGCTTGCGGACATCACCGAACACGTCACGGGCGAAGGGAAGTTGTACCTATGCGCGATCAAGGACGTCTTCAGTAAGAGGATCGTCGGCTACTCCATCGACACGCGGATGAAATCCCGTCTGGCCGTCGCGGCCCTGGACAGCGCTGTTGCCCGGCGCGACGACGTTGCCGGGTGCGTTCTGCATACCGATCGTGGATCGCAGTTCCGGTCGCGGAAATTTGTCCAGGCGCTCGACCGGCACCGGATTGCCGGATCCATAGGGAGGGTCGGGGCTGCAGGCGACAACGCAGCAATGGAGTCGTTCTTCAGTCTGCTGCAGAAGAATGTCCTCGACCGCCGTTCGTGGGCCACCCGTCAGGAACTGCGGATCGCGATCGTGACCTGGATCGAACGGACCTACCACCGACGCCGCCGACAAGCCTCGCTCGGCCGGCTGACCCCCGACGAATTCGAAACCGTCATGACCACACCGGCCCTCCGGGCTGCGTGACCGAACCTGTCACCCAAGCCTGCATCAGACCCCAGCGGTCGTGACAGAAACTCGTTAACGTCCACCGTAGAAACGTAGCTGTACAGCAGTGCCGTCCCGCAACCCCAGCAACCGTCCTCGTCCCCTACCGTCCCTCTGGGGCTCCGAAGCGACGGGTATGACCGTCGCTGACCGATCTGGCTGGAGCTACGGATCAGAAGGTTCGGCGCACCGATCTGTCCTGAAGCGCATGCGGGGCTAGGATCGCAGCCGGGCGAAGCCGTAGCGCAGAGGTAGTCGCGCGCGGTCTCCAAAATCGCGAGGACGCCGGTTCGAGTCCGGCCGGCTTAGCCTGCCCCAGTTTTGTGCGTCCAGGACGAAGAGCGACCGTGCCAGATGTGCGCCAGAAATGCCGGCGACCCGCGGTCTATCCCGGTCACTCCAAGGCGCTGTGTCGGAGTGACCGGGCCCGCAGTCGGTGAACAACGCCATGGCCAGCACGAAGTAGACCGCCACCCGGGCCGGCAGCAACCGGGTTTCTCCATGCGGCCTGTGACCAGCTCAGCGGTAGATCCATGACCCGGTAAGAGACCCGCCCCGGGGCAGCCACCAGGTCGCCAACCCGCTCAGCTGGCCGCCCCGGGCCTGGGCAACCCGCCGCTGCCGCTCTGCCTCGCGGTGATGCTCCTTGACGCTCCGGAAACCGAGCTGCTCGCCGGATCAGCCGGACTCCTGGATCGAGTTCAACGACAGTGCGAGCGAGACGGACGAGAACCTCACCAAGACGGTCCGCTCCTTCGCGGACGGCAACTTCTCCCGCCTCACCCTGATGATGAGGGCCAAGAACGAGAACGATCCGGACGCGTGGAAGCGGTTCAAGGAGAACGCCGAGCTGCAGGTTGTCTACGTCCTCAAGCCCGGTGCCGTGACGGATGACGGTGTCATCCCCGGCAACGGCATAGTTCAGGGCTGCTCGACTTCGGACAGCACCCCCGTTGTCGCGACACGCTCCGACCCGATGCTGCAGGCCCGGGCACAGACCGCGGTGAAGCCGGTGGGGGACGACGACCAAGGCTCGCTGAAGGTCCATTTCTGGGTCGAGCGCAAGTTGCCAGGCGGGACATGGACGACCGATCCGGCCGTCCAGTTCAATGTGCCTTCAACCGGCTACATCGTGGACGACGCATTGGCCAAGCAACGCCTGGCCAATGGAGTTGACGGTGCGCTGTACCGGGTCAGGTCATTGGTTCAGACGTTCTGGACGTATGAGGGCGTGACCACGGCGATCTCGTCCGGGTACAAGCGGTGGTGCTACTTCAAGCTCGATTCGACGGCGCCCTTGGAACCGCAGATCACGTCGAACGGGCCCTACACCCAATGCGCGACTCTGTGTGAGCCCAAGGGCGGGCCTGGAGTGGAAGGTTCCTTCACGATCAAGCCCAACGCCGCCGATACGGGCATCACGGGCTACCGCTGGCGGCTGCTGACCGAGTCTGCCGCGAACACGCACGTTGAGAACAATCTCGGAGCCGGGTCGAGCGTAACCATCAAACCGGTGCCCACCACTGCCGGCATCCAGGTGCTGATCGTGGAAGCCATCGACACCCCCGTCGGGATCCCCAACGGCCGGGAGGGAACTCAGGCAGAGTTCCACTTCAAGGTGCAACCGGGCACGACCGCAGTGGGTCGCTGGCACTTCGCCGAAGCGACCGGCACGACAGCAGCCGATACGGCCACCGAAGGCCCCACCCGGCACGAGATCACGCTGCACCAGCAGGCCGGAACGGCGGCGACCTGGTCGGATCGCGGACGCCGCGGCACCGGCGACCTCTCACTGCGCCTGAATGAGGACGTGGCCGATCCGGCCAAGCAGCTCGGCTACGCCTCCACGGCAGCAGTGCCCATCAATACGAAGGACTCGTTCACCGTCTCCGCATGGGTTCTGCTGACGGATGGGTCCAAGACCCGGGTGGTGGCGTCCGCCCCGGGAACGGACAAGTCCGCCGCGTTCAACCTGTTCTACTCCCTCTCAGCGAAGAAATGGGTGTTCAACCGGGCCGTCGCTGATTCGGCAACACCTGCCTATGTCAGCGCTCTGGCCGACACGCCGAATCCGCCGCTGAACGTGTGGACACACCTGACCGGCGTCTTCGACGCCAAGAACGACGCGGACAAGAGCAACGACACCATCCAGCTCTTCGTCAACGGCCGCCCGCAGGGCACGCCGGTAACTCTGGCGACGGCCAACCCCGCTTACGCCCCGTGGACATCGTCAGCCGGCATGACGGTGGGCAGCTCCAAGGCCGGCGAGTACTTCATGGGCAGCATCGATGAGCTCGCCGTGTGGCAACGGCAGCTGAGCGCCGACGAGGTGCGCCTGGAGAACCGGCTCGAGGACGCCAACGGGATGCCGGCGGCCGAGCTGGTCGCCTACTGGGACGCAGCTGACGCGGCCGGTGGCAAGATCACCGAACGCCTCCCGTACGCCGCGGACATGACCCTCTCGCCCACTGGGGCCGTGGTGGAGCAGGTGGTGGACTCGGAACAGAAGCAGGTCCGGCTCGACGGCACCGGCTACCTGTCCACGACGGGCCCGGTCGTCGATGAAGCGGGCTCGTTCACGGTGACGGCCAGCGTCCAGCTGAACGGTGCGAAGTTTGCGGAGATGCCCGTTGGGGCGAAGGCGCAGGTCTTCGGCCAGGAGGCCACCACCCCGAACGGCAAGGAGTCGTCGTGGGCCCTGTGGGTGGAGAAGGTCTCCGACGAGGGGGGCTGCCTGTGGCACTTCAGCCGTACCGCGACCGACGCGGCAGGCACCGTCGTCGCCAGTGCCTCAACAGAGTCGATGGACGCAGCTGCGATGGACACCCCCGTTCAGGTGACCGGAGTTTTTGACGCCACCGAAGAGGCCGGGTCGGGTCACGGCGTGGCACGCCTGTTCGTGGAGCTGGATCCTCAGGCCTACTCGGCCTTCACTGTGGCGCAGCAGGGCCGCGGCGAGCTCGCAGCCGGCCGCGGACCGACGTCCGCCGGCCCCGGCAACTATCTGCCTGCCGCGCTCACGGAGATGCGCATCTGGGCCGGCGCGATGACGCAGGATCAGATCGGCTCGAAGGTCATGGGCGAACCCGGCGTCGAGTAGCCCCCGGCGGCATACCGGGTGGCAGCGCCTGCTGTGCGCTGCCACCCGGGCCCTCACTCCTTTTTCAGCTCCCGGCCCAGGCCGTGAGCGCATCAGCGCATGCCGCCTGCGGGGCGGCCTCAGCGAAAGCGGAAAACATAAATGAAGCGGTTCTCACCGCGGGCCGACAGGCGCGGCCGTCGCAGAACATGGCCCGTGAGGTCCTTGGGCACGATCGCCGTGCTGTCTCTGATACCCGGGCTGCTGGCCCCGGTGGCGTTCGCCGCCGACGTTGAGCCGCTCGGCAAGCCGAAGCTCAAGGCACCCCGGTCGGTGGATGTGTCCCCGTTCACCGCCAAGGTGGACAAGAAGACCGCGGCCGCCAGGGCCAAGGCTGCGGCTGCCAGACGTGCGGACATCGCGCGCGCCAAAGCCGACCAGAACAAGAAGGTCACCTGGCCCAAGGCCGGAACAGCGACACTGACGGTCCCTGCCGCGGGGAAGGCGAAGGCCACGCCGGGCACCCTTCCCGTTACCTTGGCCCCGCCGAAACCGGCCAAGGGCAAGAAGGCGCCCCAGAGCGCTGGTGCGGTCACGGTCAATGTTCTGGATCAGAACAAGTCTGCCGCGCTGGGCGTCAAGGGCATCGTTCTGACCGTCACGGGCCCCGCCACGGGCGGACAGGCCGCACTCGGAATCAACTATGCGGCGTTCGCCTCCGCCTACGGCGGTGACTGGGCGGGCCGTCTGCAGGTGCTGCGCCTGCCCGACTGTGCGCTCAGCAATCCGTCGGCAGCCAAGTGCCGTACCCGCACAGCGGTCGAGTTCACCAACCACCGCAGGAAGCAAGACCTCAGCACCGAGCTGGCCTTCCGTGCTGCGCCGGGCACCGCAACAAGGTCCACGGCGGCCCGCTCTGCCGGCCAGACCATGGTCCTGGCGCTCGCCGCCGGCACCAAGTCCGGCAACGGTGACTACAAGGCGACGCCTCTTGCTTCCTCCTCCACGTGGGAGGCGGGCGGCTCCTCCGGCACGTTCACCTGGTCCTACCCCCTGCGTGTCCCGCCGTCGGCAGCCGGCCCGAAGCCGGACCTGAAGATCTCCTACGACTCGGGCAGCGTGGACGGCCGGACCGCGTCCACGAACAACCAGGGCACGGTGATCGGCGAAGGCTTCGACATCACCTCCTCCTACGTCGAGCGCAAATACGGCTCGTGTGACGATGACGGCCAGACCGATAAGTTCGACCTGTGCTGGAAGTACGACAACGCCTCCCTTGTCCTCAACGGCAAGGCCACCGAGCTCGTCAAGGACGACACCACCGGTAAGTGGCGGCTGAAGAACGACGACGCCTCCACCGTGACCGTTGCCACCGGGGCGGACAACGGTGACGACAACGGCGAGCACTGGACCGTCATCACCGGAGACGGCACCAAGTACGTCTTCGGCCTCAACAAGCTCGACGGCGCCGGTGCCACCGACCGCACCAACTCGGTATGGACCGTGCCGGTCTTCGGCGACGACGCGGGCGAGCCCGGCTACGCGGATGGCTCCACCTTCTCCGGCCGGTCCAAGACGCAGGCCTGGCGGTGGAACCTCGACTACGTCGAAGACACCCACCAAAACGCCATGACCTACTGGTACACCGCCGAGCAGAACCACTACGACATGCTCGGTGACGACAACAACGGCACCGCCTACACCCGCGGCGGCTACCTGACAGAGATCCGCTACGGGCAGCGCGCCGGCGCCCTGTTCTCCGCCACCCCTGCCGCGTCGAACAAGGTCGCCTTCGGCTACGCCGAGCGCTGCATCACCGGGGACTGCGGCTCCCTGACCGACGCGACCCGCGACAACTGGCCCGATGTGCCGTTCGACGCCGAGTGCAAGGCGGACCTGAAGTGCACCGGCAACACCGGCCCCAGCTTCTACACCCGTAAGCGCATGACCGGCATCTCCACGCAGGCATGGAATGCGGCGGCCGCGACCCCCGCCTACGAGTCGGTCGACTCGTGGGCGCTCACGCAGAAGTACCTCGACCCGGGCGAGACCGGGGACTCCACCGACCAGTCCCTGTGGCTGGACGAGATTCGCCACACCGGTAAGCGCGGCACAGATCTGACGCTGGACCCGGTGAAGTTCAGCCACGAATTCCGGCCGAACCGGGTCGACGGCGCGACCGACGACATTCTCTCCCTGCAAAAGCCGAGGCTGCGCACGATCACCTCGGAGACCGGGGCGCAGACGATCGTGACCTACATGGCGGAGGACTGCCTCGCCGGGCAGACCATGCCGAAGGTCGACACGAACACCCGCCGCTGCTACCCGGTCTACTGGTCGCCGAACGGCGAGAAGGACCCGCTCCTCGACTGGTTCCACAAGTACCCCGTCTGGACGGTGTCCACCAGCGACCCCCAGGGCGGTGCCGAGTCCGTCGAGCACACCTACACCTATGCGGGCGCGGCCTGGCACTACGACGAGGACCCGCTGGTCAAGGAGAAGGAACGGACCTGGTCCGTCTGGCGCGGCTTCGAGAAGGTCACCCACCTCACCGGCCGGGCCGGTGAGACCCAGTCCAAGACCGTCGCCGTCTACCTGCAGGGCATGAACGGCGACCGCGTCCTGGGCACCGACGGCAAGACCCCGGACCCAGACGCGCGCAAGGCCGCCCAGGTCACCGGCATCAAGGCTCCGACGATCACGGACGCCGACCAGTACGCCGGATTCACCCGCGAGAGCGTCACCTACAACGGCGCCCAGGAAGTCGGCGGCACCGTCAACGACCCCTGGTCCAAGCGCACCGCCACGCAGCACAAGTCCTACGCCGACACCGAGGCCTACTACGTCCGCACCGCCGGCACCCACACTCGCACCAACGTCACCACCAGCGGCACCCCCACCGACCGGGTCCGCTCCACGGCGACCACGTTCGATGCATATGGCATGGCCGAGACTGTTGAGGACAAGGGCGACGACGCAGTCAGCGGCGACGAGACATGCACCCGCACGTGGTACGCCCGCAACGACACCCTCGGCATCAACTCCCTGGCCTCCCGCACCCGCACGGTAGGTAAGCCCTGTGCGACCACGGACGCGTTGCTGGACCTGCCAGTTGATGCCACGCGTCCCGGTGACGTCATCTCCGACACCGCCATCGCCTACGACACCACCACCTGGACGGCCACACAGATCCCCACCAAGGGCGAGCCGCTGTGGACGGGCCGCGCCAAGGGATACGGCGCGGACGACCAGCCGGTCTGGCAGAAGCTGGCCACCACCACCTACGACGTGCTGGGCCGTCCGCTGACGGCCAAGGACACCAACGACACCACCACTGCCAAGATGACCTACAACCCGGTGGCCGCTGGGCCGCTGACGTCGTCATCGGTGGAGAATGCCAAGCTCCAGAAGACCATCACGCTCGTCGACTTCGCCACCGGCGCCGCCCTCAAGGTGACCGACCCGAACAGCAAGGTCACCCAGAGCGAGTACGACAGTCTCGGCCGCGTCACCAAGGTCTGGCTGCCGAACCGCTCCAAGTCGCTGGGCAAAACCCCCAACTACGTCTACGCCTATAGCGTCACCGCCTCCGCCCCCTCCTGGGTTTCCAACGGCGTCCTCAAGGCCGACCAGATCGGCTACAACACCACCTACGAGATCTACGACGCCCTGTTGCGCCCCCGTCAGACCCAGACGCCCTCGCCCCTCGGCGGCCGGTTGATCTCCGAGACCCTCTACGACGAGCGCGGTCTCGCCGTCTCCGCCCTGTCCGACAACTGGGACCAACTGAGCGGCCCCACGGGAGACCTCGTCGCCACCCATGGCAGCGAAGCACCGGTACAGGTCGACACCACCTACGATGGCGCCGGCCGCGCCATCACGGCGGAGACCAAGGCCAAGAATGTCCCTCTCTGGACCATCGACACCGCCTACACCGGCGACACCGTCACCACCACGGCCCCGGCCGGCGGGCAGGCCACCGCGGTCGTCACCAACGCTCTCGGCCAGACGACTCAGCGCCGCGAGTACGGCGGCACCCAGCCCACCGGCAGCGACTACACCACCACCAAGTTCGCCTACACGCCTGCCGGCCAGCAGGCCAGTGTTGAAGGCCCCGATCAGGCCAAGTGGACCTACACCTACGACCTGTTCGGCCGCCAGGTGAGCGCGAGCGACCCGGACAAGGGCACGTCCACCACCGGCTACAACGAGCTAGACCAGGCCATCAGCAGCACCGATTCCCGCCCCGGCAAGTCCCTCATATCCGAGTACGACATCCTGGGCCGTCAGACCGGCCTGTGGGACGGCACCAAGACCGACGCCACCAAACTGGCCGCCTGGACCTTCGACACCCTTGCCAAGGGGCAGCAGGACTCTTCAGTCCGTTACGAGAATGGCATCGGCCAGCCCACGAGCAAGGCTTATACGCAGAAGGTCACCAGCTACGACTCGCTCTACCAGGTCACCGGCAGCCAGCTGATCCTGCCCGCCGGCGACCCGCTCGTCGCTGCGGGCGTCCCGCAGACGCTCTCCTTCTCTACCTCCTACAACGCCGACGGCACCGTGGCCAACTCGGGCATTCCCGCTGTCGCCGGACTGCCCTTGGAAACCGTCTCCAACACCTACAACGAGGTAGGGCAGCAACTCACCGAACAGGGCACCAGCCAGTACCTCCAGGCCACGGAGTACTCCGAAACCGGTGACGTGCGTCAGCTCACCCTGGGCATGAGCGGTACCGGCGCGAAGGCCTATCACGTTTTCAAGTACGAGCCGGGCACCCGCCGCCTCACCGGCTCTTACGTGACCGACACCGTCCACGCCTTCAAGCCGCTGGACCTGACGTTCACCCAGGACAAGGCCGGCAACGTCACCTCGATCTTCGACGGCGACCAGGGCGGCACCGCGAAGGCCGACTACCAGTGCTTCACATACGACGGCCACCGCCGCATGAGCGAAGCCTGGACGCCCAAGACGGCCGACTGCTCGGCATCCGGGCGCACCACGGCCAACCTCGACGGCGCGGCCCCGTACTGGACCGGCTACACCTACAACGCCGCCGGGCAGCGCAAGTCCGAGACCGAGCACACCACCTCGGGCGACAGGACCACCAACTACACCTACGGGACGCCCAAGAACCAGCCCCACCCGCTGGCCACGACCACGGGCGCTAAGGCCGCGACCTACGCCTACGACGACGCGGGCAACACCACCAGCCGCCCCGGCACCCAGGCCCAGCAGACCCTGACCTGGAACACCGAAGGCACGCTCGTCGGCAGCAGTGAGCCGGCCGCAGGCACCAAGCCCGCGCTCGGCACCAGCTACCTCTACGACGCGGCCGGTGAACTCCTCATCCGCCGCAACACCACAGCCGACGGCGACACAGTCCTCTACCTCGGCGGCACCGAAGTCCGTCTCACCACCAAGGGCGCCACAAAGACCCTGACCGGCAGCCGCTACTACACCGCCGCCGGCCAGACCATCGCCCTGCGTACCGCAACGGCAGGCGTCACTGGCAGCAAGCTCACCTTCCTGGCAGGCGACCACCACGGCACCTCAAGCCTCGCCCTCGACGCCACGACCATGGCGGTCACCAAGCGCTACACCACCCCCTTCGGCGCACCCCGAGGAACCGCACCCACGGCCTGGCCGGACGACAAGGCCTTCCTCGGCAAGCCGGCCGACACGAAAACGGGCCTCACCCACATCGGCGCCCGCGAATACGACCCAGGCATCGGCCAGTTCATCAGCGTCGACCCCGTCCTGGCTCCTGACCAACATCAGTCCCTCAACGGCTACGCCTACGCCAACAACACCCCCGTCACCTCCGCGGACCCCACCGGGCTGTTCTGCGACGGATGCAGTGCCAACGCGGACAACTCTGCGTGGGAACCATCCCACGGCGCCGGCTGCACTACCGAAGGCTGCTACGACCCTTCCGGCAACATCAGCCCCGGCACCGGCGGAGATGGTGGGACCGCCGGCCAGGTCAATGATCTAGGCGATGGAAAGCCGGGGCTTCCACCGACAGAAGCTGTGAAGCTTTATTGGGGGAAGAATGGAAAGAATCCGACCGTTGGTCAGATGCGGTATTGGGGCACCTACGTCCCCGGAATGAGCTACGAACTCAATGCCGAGTTCTACTTCCGGGAACGTTGCAGCTACAGCTTTGACGTAGGTTGTTCCGAGTTCCGAAAGTACTACAAGGGATGGAAGCATGTTGACAAGCTAGAGACGGTCAACAATTGCTTGGTATGCTCAAACGTTGGATTTGAGCTGGTCCTGGCTATGTACGGGACTTGCACGAAGTGCTTCCTTGCCGGCACCGATGTCCTGATGGCCAACGGTTCGACCAAGGACATCGAGGACGTCAAACAGGGTGACGAGGTCCTGGCCACAGACCCTGAATCCGGCGAAACTGGCAAACGTAAAGTCACTCGCCTCATCGTCACCGAGGACGATAAGCACTTCAACGAACTGACGATCTCGACACAAGACGGCCCGAAGAAGCTCACGGCCACGAACGAGCACCCCTTCTGGTCACCGTCTGAGAAGAGGTGGGTTGAGGCCGGCCAACTCCGGCCAGGCATGACACTGCTCACGGTGGACGGATCCCGTGCCTCCGTAGAGGCGAACCGGGCTTACAGCAAGCATGCCCGCACCTACAACCTCACCGTCGACGACCTGCACACGTACTATGTGCTGGCGGGCGAGACTCCGGTGCTGGTTCACAACAGTAATTGCGACCTACCCAAGGGGTATACGTCATCTCCGGCACTTAAGGGAGATCCGTACCATCCGGATTCAGTTGCTGGTCGGAGTGCGCAGAATAGGGAACTCTACGCTGGAAGTGTCGGCGACAGGGCTGGTGGGCTTGGATACAGGACCAGAATTCCCGCGCAGAAGGCCCCTTTCGACTCGCACGGGCAAGTGGTTTTCTCCAATGGGAAGAACTACATCACGCCCGATGTTGACGGCCATAATGTGACGGGTGGTTGGAAGATGTTCAACCGCAGAGGGCAACGGATTGGTACCTATGACCCAGATCTCAACTACCTCAAGGAGTAACGGCTTCGAGATTGAGGTAGTCGATAGTGCCGCCTCGGAGGATGTGAAAGCCTCCGAGGCGGTGGGCAGGATCACGGTCGGAGAGTTCACGGAGACGTTCCGTATGGATCTGAGCTTCTGGAGCGTGAGCGACTATCGCAGGAGTTGGAAGCGTGCATTGCAGGTGCTCGCAGACGATGAGGCCGCGGTCTCGTGCCTGATCTCCTCAATCACCGACCCGGAAAACAGCAACTTCATATTCTGCTGGCCGCTCTATCGCAGCGGGGAAGATGTCTACGTGCAGAACGCGGTCATATTTCTGGACGAGCTGGACGGTAGATTCGATCCCGAAGAACCCTGGCGTTTCGTGGGTCCGCGCTGCGCGATCGACGATGACGGGAATCGCATCTCTGAATGGTCGACCGGAATGGCAGAGCTGACTCTATTCCTTGAGTCGGCCAGGGAAAAATAAGGTACGTGTCGTTGCGCCAAAGAAGTCCCACCGGAGGTTCCCGGTGGGACTTCTTTGGTTCTTGACGGCAACGGTGACGGCCACGTCAGCGGACCGATGCTGTGGGTGCCGCAGACCCTTGGGGGGTCAGCCGCTTGGTCATCACGGTGATGAGCGTGTTCAGATGAGCTTCCGAATGCTGAGGGAGCCGCTCACAGTCCCGGTCACGGAGCAAGTCATGGGCGGTCTAGCTGGTCGATCATGGTGGCCTCAGTTCGCGTTTCGCAGTGACATGAACCCGTGTTGGCCAGTGTCGCCTTTGTCGAACCTCCTTCTGCTGGCTCTGGCGGGTGCTCGCTTGAGCATGCAGGGGCAGCCGCTTGGTGAGGGCTTCTTCTGTGCGGCAAAGTCGCGGTGACACGGGCTTGTACTCGTGGAGCAAATCGGATCCAGTGCTCAGTGCCTTCAGTAGTCGTGAGCGGCTGCCTTCTGGGTCACGCGGTTTGCAGAGGAAGCCCAATATCGCGTGCGGCGTTCTGGAGGAATTTCTCGTGCTTCATGGCGTAGCTGAACGGGTGTTCGTAGTGCGTGAGGCATTCGAGCCGACCTGCTCTGAGGACCGGCTGGGCCCATCGCGGCATCACATGCAGTGCGCACTGCCCGTGAAAGTCGTAGCCGACGCCTCTATGTGTCTTGAGAAAGTCGCCAGCTACGGATACGTCGCAAGTTCGTGTGTTGGAGAGTGTGCGTAGACCAAGGCCGGTGACAGTTGCGGCCGTCAAGATCGCTGCAATTGCAGGGTCGGCGATCTGCAGCAGGCCAGCGACAACTTCTGGGCTGGGTTGCATCCGCAGGTCGTTCGGGCGTGACGGAGAATACTGGATGGTGTCGGCGCCTGGACAGAACGGCTTATCCATGCGGCCGCTTAGCGCTGCGTGTCCTGGAAGGGCGTCGGAGAATACAGGCTCTGGCAACGGCCGGCTTGCCGCTGTCACCTTCAGTGATATGTCTGTTGGGCAGGGAGGTTGTGGCGTATTCAGCAAGGCCGCCCGCGCGGCGGACCGGGTCCTGATCACCCGGTGCGGCACGCGTGCCAGGTGTGAGGTGCCGCTCCAAGGCTGGTGCCACAGTGCGGTAAGACGCAAGTTCGCGGATTGGCGCAGCGCGAGCAGGGCTTCCCAGGCCCGGTCCCACTGACTGTTGTGGGCGCGACAGAAGATGACATGCCTGATCCCCATCGCGGCGATCCAAGTAAAGACCTGCCCTCGCAGCGTGCCAGCGGCCTCGGTGCGGGATCCCCGAAACGGATGCTTGCCCAGTTGGGTAAGCATCTGTTGAAAGAGTAGGCGTGATGGATATCGCGAGGGGGCAAGGTGAACGGTTATCCGTCCCTCTTCTGGTGCATGGGCCAGCAGCGCCGCACGCATGAGCGCGAGGTCGTCCACGGGGTCGACGATGACCTGGACCGGTGGAGGAGCAGGGAGCGCAGGTGTCCCATGTGCCATCGACGGCTGTAGACAGGGCCAAGGGCTACGGACAGCCATGGGCGTTCCCGCGTCCCTGTTAGCGAGTTTGGTGCATGTACTGCCAGAGAGGCACTCCATGCAGAGCAGTACAGGCTACGGGGAAGAAATCCGGAAGGGCGCCCTTGGGGGCAGGGCCTGCACCGGCCTGGCCATATCACGGGCATCAAATAGCGCATGTTCTCACTGAGTGAGGGCGGAACGGCCCAGAGCCCACTCGTTCCAGTGACAGCCTCCTCCACTTCGGTCGCGCCGCATTTAGCCTCAATCCAGACTGTGCGATACCCCACCGTGCCGCCCTCTGTTCCCTCTGTCGTGGAGGCTGTACTTGAGTACCGTCGTTCTCCACTCCAGCTCGCAAGCGTTGTTGACCGTGACGGCGGAGTCTGCGTCTGAGACGGAGGGGGGCCTGGGGCGGGACCGCGGCGAATTGCGGGTTGCCGCGGTCCGTCAGCTGATGAGGCTGCGTCAGTCCGGGGAGCTGAAGACCGCTCACGTGAAACTGGTCGCCGAGTCTGTGGGCGTGAGCAAGCGGCAGGTGTGGCGCTGGCTGGCGCAGGCCGAAGAGACCGGCACGGTGGAGAAGCCAGAGCGTAGGCGGTTCCGGATCACCGAAGAGACTATCGACGTCCTCGCCGACTACCGCGGCAACGTCAAGCGCACCCACGAGCATCTGGTGCGCGAGGCCAAGAAGGCGGGGGAGAAGCCGATAGGGCTGACCACGCTGCACGACGCCATCGCCCGTGACCTCGACCCGGGCTTCATGGCCGGCCTGCGGGAGGGCATCCCGGCCGCCCGCGGTTTCGACCCTGCCTTCCAGCGCCCGGCGGTCGCCCGCAACGAGGTGTGGGAGGGGGACCACAAGCAGGCCCCGACCGTCGTGATGATGCCCGACAACAAGCCGTCGAACGTGTGGGTGACGTGGTTCGAGGACCGTGGTACCAGCAACGTGATGGGCTGGGCGGTCACCGCCGGCTCTGCGCACCGCGGATCGGTCCTGGCGGCCGTACGGGCTTCCGTGTTGCGTGAACCTCCTTACGGGCCCGCTGGCGGGCTGCCGCACCTGGTGCGGGTCGACGGCGGCTCCGACTTCATGTCCAAGACCGTCCGGCGGACCTTCGGCCTGCTCAGTGTGCCGATGCACAAAGTGCGCAGCGCCCGCCACAAGGGCGGGATCGAGCGGCTGAACCGCACCAGTATGACCCGGTTCTTCGCCGACCTGCCCCGCTACACCAAGGCGCCCAAGCTCGACCACCGCCGCCGCGTCGGTGACCAGGACCCGCCGCTGACCTTCGAAGCGTTCGTCGACCTGCTGCGCAAATGGGTCGACGAATACAACACCCAGCACGTCCTCAAACGCACCGGGATGACACCGCTCCAGGCCTGGCTGAGTGACCCCACCGAGATCCGGCCCGAGCCCAGCCCGCAGGAACTGCGCGCTCTCATGCTGGAGAGCGACAACAAGGTCCACAAGATCACCAGTCACGGGGTCGAGTTCAACAAGCGCTACTACATGCCCGAAGACGGCGTCGGCCGCATCGGGCTGGAATTACGCGTGCGCTGGATGCCCCACCACGACCACGAGATCGACCTCTACACCTACCGCGGCAACCGCTACCTCGGCCGGGCCTTCCTCAGCGACGAAGCCAGTGAGGACCTGCGCACCAAGGTTCTCAACGACCGTGACGAGCACAGCGCCGATCTGCGCCGCGCCCTGAAAGCCTCCGGAGAACGAAAGCGGAAACGCCACCTGCCCTCCACCCAGCCCGAACTCCCCGTCCGCGCGAAGCGCATGACGGAACAGGAGGCACGCGCCGAACTGGAAGGCACCACCCAGCCCGCCCCTCCCCGCCGACGGGCACAGCCCTACCAGCCTTTGACCCCCATCCCGCCCACCTGGACGCGCCCCAGGCAGACCCCTGCCACTTCAACGGAAGACGAGGCGTCATGACCACCGCTCCGAAACGTAAGCACATGCCCAAACGCCGCACCGAGCCGACAGCGGGCCAGCCCGCCACGGCACCGCGCCGTCGGCCCGATCTGCGCCCGCAGTTTTTCCTCGACCTTGAGGACTCCACGCTGGTCGTCACCGACACGCTGCTGCAGATCAAAGACACCGTCGTCGACACCGTCGAGTCGAGAGCCATGTGCGTGGTCTACGGCGAAGCGGGGCTCGGCAAGAGCTTCAGCACCCGCGCCACGATCCAGGAAATGAACCCCGACCTGATCCTCCCGCTGGACTTCGCTCGCTCCCGGCCCGGCCCGAAGGATCTGCGCGAGGAGCTATTCCATCAGATGAACCTGAGCTGCAAGATGCCGGGCACCCCCACCGCGTTCGACAAGCTGCTGCGCGAGACCCTGCCGCGTCGCCCGTATGTGATCGTGTGCGACGAGGCTCAGCAGTACCGGCGGGAGAACTTCGAGTTCCTGCGCAAGCTGTGGGACAACTGTGCTCCCAAGCCCGCCATCTTGTTCGTCGGCGGGCGTGAGGCATACGAGACCCTGCAAAGCGACCCGGCGCTGGCCTCGCGGATCTACATCCGCCTGGAGATCCTGGCCATGACCGAGGACGAAGTCCTCCAGGCCGTACCCGACTCCCACCCCGTATGGCAGGACGCCGACAAGGCCTTGCTGAAGCGGATTGACACCCAGTACACCCTCGGCTCCTTCCGCGAGTGGGTCAAAGTCACCAAGCACGTCCTCAAAGGTATGGAGCACTTCGGCGCCGAGAAGGTCGACGACCGCATTGTCGACTGGGCCCTGGCCCGGTGCTGACCGCCACCACCCCGCCAGTCCCGGCGGCCACGGAGTCCTTCACCCTCGCCGACGAACCCGCGACTCAGGCACTGCACTTCCTCAGCCTGGCCGGGGCACGCACCGTCATCACGCCCGGCCTGACGGCCGTCGGGCACGCGCTCGTCGACGCCTACCAGCAGCAGCGCTTCCTGTGCGTGTCCGGCGACGCCGGCGTCGGAAAGACCTTCGCCGTCCACACCACCGCCCTCACCCGATTCCCCAACGCGCATCTTCTGCTGCGTCTGGGAGCCCGGCCCGGACCTGCCGACCTGCGCGCCCACCTGCACCACACCCTGAGGCTGAAAAATGACCCGCCGCGCGACCCGGCAGCCGCCGACTCCCTCATCCGCCGCGCGCTCGGTGCCGGGCCGCGCATCGTGCTCGTCGACGAAGCCGACCGGATACCCGACTCCTGCTTCGAGTATCTCCGTTTCCTGCACGACGACCGTCCCAGCGGACTGTGCGTGGTCCTGATCGCCGGACAGGGCGGTGAACGGGCCCTGCGCGCCCAGCAGATGCTCCACACCCGCACCGCAGCCTGGCTCACCCTCCAGCCGCTCACCCGCGACCAGATCCCCCAGGCCATTCCCGCCCTGCACCCGCTGTGGCACACCGTTCCACCTGATCACCTCTGGACACTGGACGGCCACTTCGCCTGCGGCAGCCTGCGCCGCTGGGCCCTGCTCACCCACCACGTCCAGCGCGCCCTGACGGCCACCGGCATCGCCCGCCCCGACGGCGGCCTGCTGCGGCAGGTCATCCGCCGCATCGACACCTCCCGCCGCCCATGACCTCACCCACCGACCCCGCCACAGGAGCAGCGGCGCCGCCCGTCACGCTGCTGCTGGACACCCACGACGACCGCACCATCCACGCCGCCGCCTACCAGCGCGCCCGCCCCGACCGCGGCCGCATCACCACCGACCCCACCCCACACACCAGCAGCCTCGCCTACCTCGCCCTGGACCTGCTGCGCGCCATGGGCCGCGACAGCTTGAGCGCAGGTCGGCGGGCCTCAAGGCATGGGCCTCGTCTCGTGCAGGCCGTCCTGGTCCCGATCCGTAACGCGGTTTTCATGAACTCCCTTGCGGTTTCGGGCAACCTGCAGCTGGGTCGGCCGGGGGGTTCTTGCCTTTCTGAGGGGGGCCGTTGGGGCGGGAGTGCCCTGGCTGGACGGCTATGAACACCCTTGCCCCCGAGTGGGAACGTGTGATCTATTGCCTGGCCTGTTCTGGGCTGGCGCGTGAGTGAGCTCGGCCAACTCAAGAGCGGTGGTGACTACTTGTGGGTAGGTTGTGACGCCTCGCATGGGGAGTGCGGGGTTGATGAGTCCTGGTGTGACTCATCAGGGGGACTCTAGGGGGCGCGGTGCGCATGCGCGGCGAACGATTCGGGGTACGGCTTCCTTTCCGCGGACGGCTGTTGACCGTGGGCACACTGGTGCTGGCGTTGGCGGCTGGCACGGTGTCGGCGCAGGCCGAGTCACCCATTCCGGCGCGCTCCGGCCGCGCTTCGGCCAGCCCTTCAGCCTCGTTGCCTGCTTCCGGGGCGCCGAAGCGAGGTGACTCCGCGCCGCTTTCCGGCCAGCGCGGGGACAAGCCGTCGGTGTCTGGGACGGTGGCGGAGCCGACGACGGACAACGCGGTGTATGCCTACGACGCTGCGGGTCGTCTGGTGGGTGTGACGGACCCGGGCGGTGAGACCGCCCGGTACCGCTACGACGCGGCGGGCAACCGGCTGGGCGTTGACCGGTTCGCCTCCAGCCAGCTCACGGTGCTGTCCCTGGTGCCCCTGCGGGCGGCCGCCGGCGGGACAGTGACTCTGTCCGGTACCGGCTTCTCCACCACCGCGACGTCGAACATGGTCACGTTCGGATCGAAGACGGCCGAGGTGATCTCCGCATCGGCGACGCAGCTGAAGGTGAAGGTCCCGGCCGGCGCGGAGGCCGGCAAGATCGCGGTCACCATCGGCGGGAAGACCGCGCAGTCCCCGGAATCGTTCACGCTCGCACCCGCCGGGCCGAGCGTGTCAAAGCTCGCGCCGGCCTCCGGGACGGTGGACACACAAGTGGTGCTGTCCGGGAATGGGTTCGCCACCGCTGCCACCGACAACGTGGTGCGATTCGGCGGAGGAGTCGTCGCCGAGGTTGTGACGCGTACTGATACGGCGCTGACGGTCAAGGTACCCCCGGGGGCAGTGAACGGCCCAGTGTCAGTGGAGACACCCGACGGTCAGGCCCGCTCGACCGCTGCATTCCAGGTCACGCCCGCTCCCGGCGGTCAGTTGGAGTCGTCGGAGATCACCTCCGTGGCCGATGACACCCCGCCTCGGGTCTCCGTCACCACTGTCGGCAACTTTGCCGAAATCCGTTTCGAGGCGGACCAGAACGAGGACATCAACTTCGGCTTCACCCAGTCGACGTTCACCGCGCCGGTACGTCTGCGTCTGATTGACCCGCAGGGCAAGGAGATTGCCTCCTCAAGCGTGCTCGGGCCGCAGGCCTCCGGAGAGTGGGCGTACGCCAATCTGCCCGTCAGTGGCCAGTACGCGCTGATCCTTTCGCCGGGAGGCAGCAACATCGGTGCGGTCACGGTCACCGTGTCGAACCCGGCGACCGGCGACCGGCGAGCTGGATCCGACGACGCCGCCCACGTCGCTGACCATCGGCCGGCCGGGCCAGAACGGCATCGCCCGCTTCACAGCACAGGCCGGTCAGCGACTATCCCTAGGCGCCACTACTGCTGGATTCCCCTCCCACAACACGCTCACCCTGCGCCGCCCGGACGGAACGACGCTCAGCACGCTCCTCGTGCCCAACAATGCCCCCGAGGAGTGGGACAGTGCCCCGCTGACCGCGGCCGGAACCTACACCGTCGCCATCGACCCCAACGGAGTCGGCACCGGCACCCTGACCCTGACGCTGTCCCTCTCCGCCGACGCAGGCCAACTGTCCACATCAGCGGAGCCCACAAGGGCGGACGTGGTGCGTGCCGGACAGAACGCGGAGGCGACCTTCCAGGCCGACGCCGGCGCCGACCTGTCCTTGGGGATCACCAGCAACGCGTTCCGCTCGACCGTTTACGCCAGCGTGATCGCGCCGTCCGGAACAGCCGTGGTCGACAGGTCACCCCTGTTGGCCGGCGCTGCGGCCACCATCGGTCTGAGTGATCTGCCCGCGACCGGTACGTACCGCATCGTGATCGATCCGTACCAAGGAGCCACCGGGTCACTGGCGTTGAGCCTGTCCGAGGATGTCCGGACACCGATCACCGCCGACAACCCCTCGATCGGGGTGGCGTTCGCCCGCCCGGGGCAGCGGGTACGGGCCGAGTTCACCGCGCCGGCAACCAGGTCGCTGGGCTTCGCCGTGACGGGCAACAGCGTTGCTCAGCCCACCGAGGTCTACCTGCGGCCCGAGGGAGGCACGAGCCAGTACATCGCCACCATCTCCCCGGCCACGGACGGCGTTGCCTACATGCCGGGACTGACACCCGGCACAAAGTACGCGGTTCTGCTGGTGCCTACCGAAACGGCGACCGGCCATATGACGCTGTGGCTGTCGAAACCCGTCGCGGCCGGTGCGCTGTCGACGACCAACCCCTCCGGCATGGGCGAGACCACCCGACCTGGCCAGGAACTGCAGTTCACGGTCGAGACGGTGGCCGGCGACGGCACGGTCGTGCGTTTCACCGACAGCACCCTCGACGGGGACATTTCCCTCGTCACGCCCAGCGGCGTGCTGCAATCCAAGGCATCGTCGCTGTTCGGGAGCACCGGGGAAGCAGATCTCCGGGCACCTCTGTCCGCCGGCACCTGGACCGTACTGCTCCATCCCTTCCGGACAGCACCGGGCAAGGCCACAGCCGCCTTGGTTCCCGACGTGGTGGGCGGCACCCTGACAGTGGGCGGCGCCAAACAGCAAGCCACGATCGCCTCTGCCGCACAGAACGCCCGCTTCACCTTTACCGGCACCACAGGACAGCAGCTCACCCTCGCAGTGGATGCACCCCCCTTTGCCTGGTACGTATCGGTGTACGGGCCGGACAACAAGTGGCTCGTCAACGGCCGATACATGAGCAAGACGGCCCTGTCCACGGCTCTGGCCGCACTGCCGAGCGACGGCGTCTACACCGTCACCGTGGACCCCGACGCCCAGGCCACCGGAACCATCAGCCTCGGCGTCAAAACCACTGGTACGACCAAGGCACAAGCGCTGACTGACGGCCACACGGCGACAGCCACCCCTGCCCAACAGCCTTCCCCACCCGGCACGATGCCGACCGGGCCGGATGCCTGGCAGCCCGGCAAAGCGAACCTGCGTGGCGACGACTGGATCACCCACCACGACACGGCGCCGAAGACGCCGCCCCAGCTGCGGGCACCGCCCGGAGCGACAGCGCTGACCGGCCGGGTCCTCAAACTCGACGGCACGGCACTGGCGAAGGTCACGGTGTCGGTCGGCAAGAAGACCACGCGCACCGACAGGACGGGTCGCTTCCTGCTGGCAGGCATCAGCCCGGACGCCACGACGGTCGTAGTCGACGGATCGAGCGCGAACACGCGCCAGCGCTCCTACGGCCGCTTCGACATCCGTATCCACCCGGTCCCGGGGCGGAGCGTGGACCTCAGCTTCCCCGTGTGGATGACCCCGCTGGACACCAAGCACACCTTGCGATTCGAGGCCCCGGCCAGGACCGATCTCGTCCTCAAGACACCGCAGATCCCCGGACTTGAGGTGCGCCTGCCCAAGGGCTCGGTGGTCCGCGACGAGCACGGCAAGACGGTCACCGAACTCGGGATCACGGCTATCCCGATCGACCGGCCGCCGTTCCCGCTGCCGGACAACGGCGTGGTGCCCGTGTACTTCACCGTGCAGCCGGGCGGCACCTACGTGTTCCCCAAGGGCGCGCAGCTCATCTACCCGAACTACACCCACGAAGCCCCCCGCACCCCGGTTGAGTTCATGGACTACGACCCGAGGAAGAAGGGCTGGTACGTCTACGGCCGCGGCCAGGTCTCCGCGGACGGTCGTCAGGTCGTCCCGGACGCCAAGACCCGGGTGTGGGCCTTCCACGGCGCCATGTTCAACATCGCCGATCTCGTGCCCTGGGACATGTCCTGGTTCAAGGACGTCGCCGACTGGCTGTCCGGTGACCCCGTCGAGTTGAGCACTGGCATGCTCACCGACTCCCGCACCGATCTGGCCGTCTCCGACGAGCGCGGCTCCGTCGAAGCCACCCGCACCTACTGGCAGGGCGACACCCACAAGCGGGCCTTCGGCATCGGCCGGGACCTCATGTACAACGCCTTCCTCAACTCCAAGCACTCCTGGCAAGAAGTCGACCTGTACCTCCCCGGCGGCAGCACAGTCCACTACGTCCGCACCTCGCCGGGCACCGGCTATCCCGACGCCGTGTTCGAACCCAAGGACACGCCGTCCGAGTTCCGCGGCTCGAAGATCTCCCACACCAGCAACGGATGGGAACTGCGGTTCCGCGACGGCACTGTGTGGATCTTCCCGCAGTACGCGCCGCTGAAGCAGATCAGAGACCGGCACGGCAATACCATCACCATCGTCCGCCGCGACGGAGCCCGCGGCGACGTCACCCGTGTCGTGTCCCCGGCCGGCCGGTGGATCAGCTTCGGCTACGACGCCGACCACCGCGTCACCGGAGCCCGCGACAACGCCGGCCGCACCACCACCTACACCTACGACACCTCGGGCCGGCTCGCCACGGTCACTGACCCGGCCGGCAAGCCCAGCAGCTACACGTACGACGGCACGTCGAACCGCATCAAGACAGCGACCGATGCCCGTGGCGTCACCTACATGACCAACACCTTCCATCCGGATGGGCGGGTCAAGGAACAGACCCTCACTGAGGGCGCGAAGTACAGCTTCGCCTACACACAGACCGGCACCGGACAGGTCACCTCCTCTACGATCACCGAGCCGGGCGGCGCGGTGCGGCGGGTGGAGTTCGACGCGGCTGGCTACGGTGTCAAAGACACGCAGGCATTGGGATCCGCGCTCGCCCGCACGACGGAGTACGAGCGCGGCAGCTACCACCGCGTCGATGCGATCAAGGATCCGTACGGGCGGCGCACCACGCTCACGTACGACGCGAACGGCTACGTCACCCAGGCCACCGAACTCGCCGGCACACCACAGGCCCGCACCACCGGCACGGCTGCCTTCAACGGCCCCTACGACCAGCCCACCACTGTCACCGATCCGCTGGGCAACCCCACCAACCTCACCTACGGCGCCGACGGCAACCTCGAGAAGGTCACCGACCCGGAAGGCCGGGCCACCGCCTTCCAGTACACACCCCAGGGCCAGATCAAGACGGTCACCGACGCCGCAGGTGCGGTCACCGACTACGCCTACCGCAACGGCGAGCTGGTCACGGTCAAGGACGCCGAGGGCCGTGCCGCGAGCCAGTTCACCGACGCGGCCGGCCGCCCGACCGCATTCACCGACCCCGCAGGCGCCGCGACCACCATCGTGTTCGACAAGCTCAACCAGACCCGCAAGGTCGCCGATCCACTCGGCCAGCCGATCACCTTCGACTACGACGACAACGGCAACCTCACTACCCTGACCGACGCCCGCAACAACACCACAACCTGGGCCTACGACAACGCCGACCGCCCGAAAACGGTCACCGACCCGCTCGGCGCCAAAGCCCAGTTCGAGTACGACGCGGCAGATCGCCTGACCAAGGCCACCAGCCGCTCCGGCAAGGTCGCCACCGCTGCCTATGACCTTCTCGACCGCCCCCAGAGCGCGAAATACGGCGTCAACACCACCGGGCAGGCCGAATCGACTGCCACCTACGGCTACGACGAACTCGACCTGCCCAAGTCCATCGTCGACACTCAGGCAGGCACCGAGACCTTCACCTACGACGCGTACGACCGCCTGCGCTCCACCACCGGCCCAACGGGCACCGTCAGTTACGGCTACGACGACTCCGATCGCCGCACAGAGATGACAGCAGCTGGCCTCACCACCCGCTACGGCTACGACAAGTCCAGCATCCTCGCCTCGATCACATCCGGCCCGCAGAACGTCACCTTCGGCCTGGACACCGTGGGCCGCGAAAAGACCCTGACCCTGCCAGGCGGCATCACCCGCACCACCGGCTACGACAAAACTGGCACGATCACCTCCATCGGCTACGCCCGCGGCGGCACAACGATGGGGAACCTCGCTTACACCCGCGACGTGCGCGGCCTGCAAACCGGACAGGCTGGCAGCCTCACCAGTGTCGCCCTCCCGGCGGCGGAGACCGGCGCCGTCTTCGACAAGGACAACCGCCTCACCACCCTCGGAGGCCGTTCCTTCGACTACGACAAGGACGGCCAACTCACTGCCGACGGGCAGCGCACTTACACCTGGAACGCCCGGGGACAGCTCATCGGACTGGCCAAGACCGACGGCACGAACTCCGCCTTCGCCTACGACCCGCTCGGCACCCGCACCACTTCAACCGTCAGCGGAACCACCAGGAAGTCCCTCACTGACGGCTCCAACCCTCTGGTCGAACAGACCCAGTCCGGCCAGACATCGGCCACGGTGGCCACCGCGGGCCTGGACCAGTACCTCACCCGCACGGAGGACGGCCAGACCCAGACGTACCTCACCGACGCACTCGGCAGCGTGGTCGGACTGGCCAACGCCGACGGCACGGTCGCCACCCGCTACACCTACGACCCCTACGGTCAGCCCACAACAGAGGGCACGGCGTCTTCCAACCCGTACACGTTCACCGGACGTGAAAACGACAGCACCGGCCTGCTCTACTACCGCGACCGCTACTACGACCCCCAGACCGGCCGCTTCATCTCGCAGGATCCCAGCGGCCACGCTGGGGGCCCCAACCTCTACCAGTACGCCCTCAGCTCGCCCACTGCCTATACCGACCCCACCGGCAACAACCCCATGCTCGTCGGCTGCGTCATCGGTGGTGCGCTCGGAGGCGTGCTCGACTGGGGGGCGCAACGCCTGTCCGGCCGCAAGGTCAACTGGGGACAGGTCGGAGGAGCGGCTCTCCTGGGATGTCTGGAAGGCGGACTGGGAGGAATACGCTGGGGCGAGCGCGCCGTCAGAGCAGCCCGCGATGCCGCAGACACCGCGGCGGCCATGTCGTCGAGACTCCGGCCCGGTGTGTCCGAGGCGATCGAACTACCGAACTCGGGACGGGTCATCGCGAGCACCAGCATCAAGGGACCTGCCCCTGCACTGCACCCAAGGATCCAAGACATCCTGGACAGCATTCCGAAGTCGCAGCGCGGAAGTGGTCATGGAAAATGCGGACTTCCGGTGTGTCTGAGTCAGGCCCTTAACTCGGGTGCTGACCCGACCGGCTCCAAGGTGGCAGCATTTGTCATCCGGGCCAGCACGAAGCATAAGAAGCACGGCTATCCGGTAGGGCCATGCCGAAGCTGCCAGTCTTTGGTCAAGAGATTTAAGCTCGACTTTCTGACAGGGAAATAATGATGGCGCGATTCTCACAGGAGACCGAGAAGGTCCTCCGATCGTCAGGATGGAAAGACGGCCGTCTCGTGGATGTCTCCCGATGGCGCTCCCACTTCGAGGCCAACGGCATTACGATGCATGATGCCGCGAAGCGATTCCTCTCAGAGTTCGGCGGAATCACCGTCAAAGTGAAGGGCCCAGGAATTACACGGGCGCGAGAGCCCTTCGAGCTGAATCCACTCCTTGCTGAAGGGGAGGAGGAGAGGTTCCTGGAGTGGGGCGAGGAAATCGGCGTGTCCCTCTTCCCTCTCGGCGAACTGGACGACGGAAGATACTTTCTCGGGATCGACGAGGAAAGCAGAATCTACATCGTCATCGACTGGGTATCCCGGTTCCGGGCCGGAGACGATGCGCTGGAGGATCTGATCCTCGGGATGGAGGCCGAGCACGTCGCCGGCTGATGAGAACGACTCATCAGCCCCGGCGACCTGGCCAACGGCTGCCCTCTTGGTCCGCCTCTGGCGGGTTGCGAGGGCGGCGGCCACCGGCCACGATCAGTGAAGAGTGGAAATGAAGCGACGCTCACTCCTCCTGGGAGCCACCCTGGCCCTGCCCGTGGGGGCCGTCGCTGTTGTCGCGGACTCTGGGGCAAGCGATGAAGAGGCCCTGCGTGATGTGCCGGAACTCCTTCGAAACTCCTTGCCGCAGCCCCACCAGGTCCTGGTTGCGCTGGATCTGAGGCCCGGTATCAACTCTCCGTCCCATGCTGCGCGGGAGTTGAGCCGAGTTTTGAGGCAGAACCGCAGGGACGGCACGCGTATGGGTATCGGGCTCGGACACGGCTTGTTTGCCGATGCCTCCCGGCGGCCGCGACAGTTGACGATGATGCCGTCGTTCGCGGGCGACGTACTCAACCCAGCTCAGAGCCATGGGGATGCCCTGATACAGATTGCGGGATCCACACACCAAGAGGTGCAGGCCGCGCGGGAGGATGTGGTTGCAGCCCTCACTGCTTGGCAAGCGAGGTGGCAGATAGTTGGGTTCCGGGCAGAGAATCGGACCGAGTACGGCAAGCCGCTGGCGATGAATCCGTTCCACTTCCAGGAGGGATTCGGCAACGCCTCCGGCGATCGGGGGATCGCGGACCGCGCTTTGGTCCGTGCCGACCAGAACGAACCCGCGTGGGCCGTTGGCGGCAGTTATCAGGTCGTACGCATCATCCGCCTGGCCACCGAACTGTGGGATAAAGACCCTGTCCACGAGCAGGAGCGAATCATCGGACGCCGTCGCGATGGACGATGGCTCGATGGCACACCTACCGGCGACGAACCGAACTTCGCTGCCGACCCGGCCGGCAGACTCACGCCGCTCGACTCCCATGTGCGCCGTGCCGCGCCCGACCGGCGCAATCCGCCGCCGATCGTACGGCGCGGCTACAGCTACGACCGGGGCCACGGCGACAGAGGGCTCATCTTCTCCTGCTTCCAACGGGATCTGGCCGCGGGCTTCAAGACGGTACAGAAACGCCTCGCAGGCGAGGCCATGGCCAAGTACCAGCTCACCACTGGTGGGGGTTACTTCTTCGTGCCACCCCCCGGCGACGCGTGGATCGAGGCGCTCTTCCCCGCCTGATGCCAGCCTTTGGCCGCGGCACCTGCGGCGCCCCCGGCCACCTGGCTCCCGGACCGATCGAGACAGCGGGCATGCCGCGCCTGTGTCTTCAGTCGCCCGGACATACGGGAGGGGCGGGCGTGGGGTGGGGGCGTGTTGTTGGCTGCGATGGTGTCCAGTGGAGTTCGTCGGTGGCGGGGTCGCAGGTCCATGACGTAAGCGTCCCGGCCGCGAGGAGTTGGTCGAGCAGCGTGCCGAGGCCGGAGGAATGGAGACCGCAGGCGCGACGCAGGCGGTCGGCTTCGACGCCGGTCCGTGCGTGGCCGGGGGAGTGGTGCGCTGCCAGTGCCAGTGCGCTCAGCCGCGCGTTGGCCGGCAGAGCCCTGAGCGGTGCTGCGGCGGTGATGCGTAGTGCCCAGTCGGCGGCCTGGAGACGGTCGGGGCGGCCGGGCGCCCGGCTCAGGGGGTCGATTAGCTGGGCGGTGAGGGTTCGGACGTGCGGGAGTGTGGTGCCGGGCTGCAGGACGCGGAGCCAGCAGTGCTGTTCCAACTCCGTCCAGAGTGCGGGGTCGTGGGCCAGGCGCAGGCTGCGCAGAAGTCCGATAGGCATGCGGACCTGTCCGCGGTTGTCGGCGCGCAGGGCGCACTGAACGGCCAGCAGTCGGGCTTCGGGGCAGATGCCGACGGGAAGTGCGGATGCGAGGTAGCTGAGCATGTCCTGGACGCGGACCTGCTCGGAGGGGCCACGTCGTCGCCTGGCGCGCTTCCCGCGGCCGGAGCCGGGACCGTCCTCGGATGGATGCTGTGCCGACGGGGCGGTGAGGGTGGTGTCGGGGACGACGGCTGCGTTGGGGGTGGCTGTGGCGCAGGAGGCGCAGATGTCGGCCAAGCGCCAGGTGCGGCCGCCGTGTTCGCGGGTGAGGACGAGCAGGACGGGTCCGGCGCAGCCGCGGTGGCGGGGGTGCCAGCGGCAGCCGCGTTCGTGGCACTGGCAGGTGCGGAGGTGGGCGGGGAGGGCGTCGCTGCGGGCGTGCCGGGCCAGGTGTGCCAGGGCTGCGGGCCGGGCGGAGGTTGCCTGCAGGGCCTGGCCGTGCGGTGAGCAGCGTGGGCAGTAGAGGGCCGGTCCGCCGTGTTGGGGGCGTAGTTCCACGGTCCAGGTGCGGGGCACCGGTGGGTGCATGGTGCACAGCCTCATGGGGCGCGCGTTCCTCCTGCCGTCGGCGCGGGGCCGGTCCGCTTCCAGTCCCCTCACCGATGGGGGAGTGGGGTGTTGGCCGCAACGTAGTGCAGACCTCTGCCCTGTCGCTGGCGCGGCCACCTGCGGAAATAGGGCAGAGGTCTGCACTGACAGGGCAGGGTTCTGCACCGTCGGATGGTGGGGTGACGATCTTCCCGCCCGACCCGACCCGAACCTCACCGCGCTGCGTCTGGAGCTGGCGCGGCTGAGGAGCGAGCGCGGCTGGACCTATGACGAACTGGCTAGCCGCAGCGGCCTGGCCAGGCGCACTCTCATCGAGATCGAGCAGGGCCGCACCATCGGATCCCTCAGGACCTGGCACGCCCTCGCCCACGCCTTGAGCGTGCCCGTCGACCACCTCTTCGCCACCCTCTGCGACGGGCACACGCCGCCCGCCGAAGCCGCCAACTAGGGTCTGTTGCGAAAGTGGATCTTGATCGGTGATGATCATGCGTTGTGGCGCGTGGAGATCTGACAGATGCACAGTGGTCGCGGCTGGAGCCGCTGCTGCCGATGGGCAAGAAGGCCGGGAGGCCGCCGGTTTGGACCAGGCGGCAGCTTATAGACGGCATACGGTGGCGGACGCGGGCGGGAACGCCGTGGCGGGATGTGCCCGAGCGGTACGGGCCGTGGGACCGGGTCTACGACCTGTTCCGCCGGTGGCAGCGTAACGGCACCTGGCACCGGATTCTGGAGCAACTGCAGGCCGATGCCGATGCGAAGGGCCTGATCACGTGGGACGTCAGCGTGGACTCCACGGTCTGCCGTGCTCATCAGCACGCCGCCGGGGCACGTAAAAAGGGGACCTTCAAAAGGAACCGCCCGGCGGCTTCGTCACCGAGCCCGACGACCACGCCCTCGGACGTTCCCGCGGCGGTCTGACTACGAAAATCCACCTCGCCACCGAGCAGGGACAGAAACCACTGTCACTGCTCATCACCGCCGGCCACCGGCACGACAGTCCCTACTTCCGCCCGGTCCTGGAGAAGATCCGAGTACGCCGTCCAGGCCCCGGACGGCCGCGAACCAGACCTGACAAGGTCCGGGGCGACAAGGCCTACGGATCCCGCGCCAACCGCGCCTACCTGCACGGACGCCGGATCGCCTGCACCATCCCGGAGAAGGCGGACCAGATCCGCAACCGCAAGAACCTCGGCTCCCGCGGAGGCAGACCACCGAAGTTCGACAGGGAAGACTACAAACAACGCCACGCGGTCGAGTGCGGCATCAACCGCCTCAAGAGACATCGCGCAGTGGCAACGAGGTACGACAAACTCGCCGTCCGCTACGAAGCCACCGTGCTGGTCGCAGCCATCAACGAATGGCTTTGACCAGCACTTTCGCAACAGGCCCTAGAAGCCGTCATCCGAACTGCCGAACTCATCGGCGGTGATGCCGCTTTGACGGTGATAAAGAGGTTCCGCACCAACGTCCACGTGGCATGGGCACTGTCGAATGCCTGGGACGGCTTCGACAGCCACGAATACGCCCGCGAAGTCCTCGCGCACATCCCCTGCGACGTCGGGGTGACCGTCCGCTCGCAAGAACAGCTGACAGAACTGTCCAGCCTGCAGACTGTCAAGGTTGCTTTCCGGGGGTCGTTCACGGCAGAGGAGATGGCCGCCCCACTAGCTTCGCGGGATCTGCAAGTGCTGAACATCGACTCCAATGCCGAACTGTCCGGGCTGGATTTCCTGCACCCGTATGCACAGCTGCTACGGCTCGGCCTTTTCAACTGCCCTCACGTAACGGACCTGACCCCCCTTGCCGCTGTGCCATCACTCGTCACCCTCGAACTTGATGACTGCAAGGGAATCGACATTGAAGGTCTCAAAGCCCTGCCGAGGCTAGGTTTCCTGAGTCTCAACATGGCCGTGCCTCATCAGGACGTCGGTGCACTGCCAGTCGGCACAGATCTCACCAGGCTGACCCTCGGAGGAGCCGCATGTGAAAGCCTCACCCTCGACGGCATCACCCGCTGGCCCAATCTGACCTGGCTATCCCTGGGAGGCCACATCGCTGGCTTTCCCCAAGCAGCCAAACTGCTTAAGCTCGAAGACCTCATCCTGGCGGACGATGCCAGTCTTTCCATGCTGAAGGAACTGCCGACCGTTCCACAGGTCACTGAGCTCTGGCTAGGGTCCTGGCATGACGAGGACGATCTCGCACTCGTGCGCAGCAAACTCCCGAGTCTCCGACGCGTGACCGTCTGGGCGCACGAGCGGGACACCACTGTGGACCTCACCCCGCTTCGCGATATGGTGGATCTCACCATCTATGTCCATGGAGCGCCCAGAGTCCTTGGTGCTGAACATTTCCCGGTCGGCGCCGTCATACGCAATCCTCGCCCCCGCGAGTGAGGGGGCTCCAGACCGGCCGGACCACGGCGACGAGTGGCACTACGCGCTGGGCAGTCCGCGAACGACGGGCACTGGTGGCTGCGCTGCTCCCGGGTGCGCGGGAACCGGTGAACATCGCCATTGCCCCCACAAGGAATGCGCAAGAAGACGCGGAATTCCCGGAGCCCAACTCGACGGTGCCCCCTGCAGCCCGGCTGCGAGGCGGCAAGCTCCTGCAGCTCCACCCGGCCGCTGGCGATCGGGCCCGCCGCGGTCCAGAAGACCGGCCAGACGGTACGAGTGCCGTACGCATAATGCCCCTTCCAGTTGGGCACCGTTACAACCCACTCGCGCTGCCCGCCGTCGCCGCGGTCAATGCGGATGTTGGCCATACAGCCGGGCCTCGCGCGCTGCCCTACGCTTCGTCAGCTGCTTGTGTAGCCACCAAGTCAGCTTCAGCATCATTCCTGCTCCCACCAGGCTCGCACCGCCCACTGGACCGTTCAGCCTGGCCAGGTAGAAGAGTCCGAATGCTGTACCAGCAAACGAAGTGATGACCGACAGCAGTATGGCGTTACTGCGGAGCCAGTCTCCAAGGAGTGAGTGGATCTCGCGCTGCATGTCGCCTGGGGCTAGGGGAGGGGTTTGCGAGGACCAGTTGGTCATGCGGTCACTCTTGCGTTGCCGAATGTGCTTTTGCACTGCCCGCGAAACGGGGGCGAACACGCCAGCGGCCCCGAGTCCGCCGACGGCGACCGCGCCGTTCAGCCGGAGCAACCAATACGCTCCGAACACGCCGCTTGCCCCGGCGATGATGTACCCGCAGGCGAATGCGAGGGTGCCAAGCACATCCCCTACGTGAGCTCGAGTCTGCTTCCGGACCTCGTTCAGGTCCATGGCCTTCCTCCTGGTCCCTCCATAGGAGGATATGAGGTGAACTCTCAGTTCTACATATGTAGAACCAAGGAGAAGAGGATCCTGCCAACACAGGAGCGCAGAGTCCCCTACAACGCTCCCGTGCCCGATCGGGCACGGGCTTGGTGCCTCCAGTCCGCGAAGATCATCCTGACTTCTCCGACTGCCTCTAGAGCACCCGCAGCGGTCAGACCACTGAAGAACAGGCCCAGAGCAAGGAGTTGCAGACCGTTCATTTCGGCGCCAAACACGAGGAGGCTGGCGAAACCAGCGCCTCCGAGGAGGATGCCGCTGCAGAGAGCGAGGGATTCGCCGATAGCTACGAGGGCTACTAATGCCGTCATGACGGTGGTCTCGATGGTTCGGCCCGCAGTGCTCACGGCATTGCGGAAGGTAGGACGGGACGAAGGGCGAGTTCGACGGGTAGCTCGAGAGTGCAGAGCCAGGCTGAGTGCGAATCGCAGAGTGGTGATCGCGCGCAGCAACCGCGAGAGCTTCTCCTCGTCTAAGGCGATCGCCTCGGCTTCGCTCGTCCATTCCATCTCACGGTCAGCCCGTTCGGCTTCGGGCAGTGCCCGACATGCCGTACGGATCAGAAACGTGGCGCAGCCCAACGCCAGTGTCGGCTCGTTATTGTCCTTCATGTACTGCGCCCTGGAGCGGGCCGGGCGATACCGACAGACCCAGGTGAGTTGTCGAGAGTGTGCTGGGCAAGCTCAAGCCGGGCCGTACGCACGCCTTCGCCGGTGAGTTTGTAGTAGCGCCGGGGTCGTTGTCTCTCCTCATTGGGAGTCTCCCACTCGGCGGTGACCATGTGCTCGCTCTCCAGCCGGGTGAGCAGTGGGTACAGAGTGCCGCTGGCCAACTTCGTCGCCTTCATCAGCTCGTACCCGTACCGCGGCTCAGTCGGCTTCTCCAGAAACGCCCGCAGGACGCTCTCTCGCTGGGGTGTCATCTTCGCGTCCATTCTGTCAGTCTCTACATATGTAGGGCTTGGCGCAAGCCTCCCGGGACCTTCCAGAGGTGCCTGGGGACCGATTGGGTGATGGGGGCACGAGTTGCGAGGCTCATCCGGACGAGTCGGCGACCGGTGCCTCGGCGTTAGTGTCGCTGATCGGGCAGGCTAGCCAGGGTGGATTCGCAGGACCACCACCGTCCGGGGCTCCTCGTCTGCGTCGAGTGGTGTTGCTCTCCAGGCGGTGGCGGTCTCGAGGCTGATCCCCAGCGACGACGGCCTCGGCGAGGCCGACTTGGACCAAGAAGGGCTGGCGCGGGGTGCTGGTCATCGAACGTGAGCGCACCGGCTGAGGGCCCAACTGAGGGAACGATAATGACCCTTACCCTTCCCTTCCTCCGATAGGCTGCCGCGCACGATCCGCAGGGGCGGACCGGCACTGAGGAGGAAGGGTGGTGGACCGGGAACTCATCGCGGCCATAGGGGCGGCAGCGGTGAGTGGTGTCGCCGCAGTAATCTCGGTCTGGCAGGCCCGGATCGCCAAGGGCGCCGCTCGCTCCGCTGAGACTCAGGCTCAGGCGGCCCAGGAACAGGTTGCCCTGATGCGGAGGCAGATCGAAGGCGAGGAAGAGGCCCGGCGGGAGGCCCGCGGGCCGAGCTTCTCCCCCTCTTACGAGAGGATCAGAAGGCACGCCGCCCTCCGGCAGCCGGTCGCCACAATCAAGCTGAAGCAGAACGACGGACCAGGCCTGACGTCCGCGAGGGTCAGCGTGAGCGGCGATGGCATCATCGGCCTCTACGTTCCGCCCGAAGTCCTCAGCGCAAGCGGGCCTGGAGAAAATCTCGGGCCCATGGCTCCGGGGGCCACGAAGGAAGTTCGGGTCGTGCTCGAACCAGCCGCACGAGTGCGGGGCACCACGGTCACATTCAACCTCCACTGTGAAGACGGGGGCGGCGCCATGTGGATCCGCAGTTACTCGTGCGACATTCCGCGGCCTCCCCGCGCGTCCGGCATCTAGGGGATACAGATGACCGAGCTGCAGAGCCGCCTCGATGGTGCGGTCGGCACCGTTCGGGTTGATCAACGTGACGACTGGCCGACCGAGGCCCGTGTACTGCGTGGTGAGTTGCTGGAACGGTACGGCGAGCACGAGCGCTGCCGGACGTCGCCGGTGGCTGGATCCCCTGTTGGCCCTCCGTCAACACCCACCGCACCTATGCCCGCGGCTTCCGGATGTGGGAGGCGTATGTGCGCGGACGCGGCGGGCACGTCCTGACGGCGGGCTTCCCGCTCGCCGATGCCTTTGCCCGGCACCTGGAGACCGAGCCGACGCTGCGCCGGGTCAAGGGCGGCCGGTACGGCGAGATGGCACTGACCGGCAAGCCGCGCTCGGATGCGTCCCGGGCGAACCTGCTGCCTGCCTGCCCCAGCTTCTACGGCTACGCGGTCCGCGCCCGCGCCGCCGAGACCGACCCGTTCGAGGCGGTACTCCGCCCTCTCGTCGACCCAGACGAATCCCCTACCGAGGGCCTGACCGAGGACGAGATGGCCAAGCTCATCGTGACCGCGACTGCGTGGTCGGCGCGCACCGAGGCATTGGTGAAACTGCTCTACCTGATGTGGCCGCGGGTAGATGAAGTCCTGGCCCGCGATGCCGACCAGCTTGGCTACGACCGCGGCCACCACGACCTGCCTCTGCGGGTCAAGGGCGGCAAGATCCGGCCCAAGCCCGTCGTGCCGCTCGCCCTGGACGCCCTGCAGGGCTCCTCGACGGCCGCACCACCGGTCCTCTGTTCGCGACAAGGGCCGGGGCGCGGCTGCGCGAGCCGGAGGTGTGGAAGCTGCTGCGCCGCCTCGCGGCCAAGGCCGGCCTGCCGCAGGCCGCCTCCATCAAGCCGCACGTCCTTCGGCACGGCTTCATCACCGACTCCCTCTACGTCGGCGTGCCGCTCCAGGACGCGGTCAACCACAAGGCCCCCCGTACCACCCAGCGCGACAACTGACGCCGCCGACGCCACGAGGCCCACCCGGGTCGGAGCCGTATCCCGGGCATCCGGGATAGCGCACGGCAACAGTATGGGGGTGAGGCCTCACTTAACAGGGCGTACTGCGGGGCGCGAGGGGGTCCAGTGGAGTTCTTCGGTGTGGGGATCGCAGGCCCACGCTTTGATCGTCCCGGCCGTGGCGAGCTGATTGAGCAGTGTGCCGAGGCCGGAGGAATCGAGGCCGCTTGCGCGGAGCAGGCGATCGGTTTCCATGCTGGTTCGTGCATGGCCGGGGGATTGGTGTGCTGCCAGTGCCAGTGCGGTCAGTCGCGCGTTGGCTGGCAGACCCCTCAGGGGTGGGCTTGATGTGGCGCGTAGTGCCCAGTCGGCGGCTCGGTGGCGGTCGGGCCTGCCGGGTGCCCGGTTCAGAGTGTCGACCAGCTGGGCGGTGAGGGTTTGGTCGTGTGGGCAGATGGTGCTCTGCTGCGGCGCAAGGTGGAGCCAGCGGTGGCGTTCCAGTTCGTGCCAGGGCGTGGGGTTGTGGTTCAGGCGCATGCTGCGCAGGAGTCCGGAGGGTAGCCGTACCTGGCCGTGGTTGTCGGCACGCAGGGCGCACTGAACGGCCAACAGCCGGGCTTCGGGGCAGATGCCGACCGGAAGCGCGGAGGCGAGGTAGCTGAGCACGTCCTGGACGCGGACCTGCTCGGATGGACCACGTCGTCGCCTGGCGCGCTTCATGCGGCCGGAGCCGGGACCGCCCTCGGGCAGACGCTGCGTCGACGGGGCAGTGAGGGCGGTGTCGGGGACGACGGCTGCGTGGGGGGTGGCGGCGGCGCAGGAGGCGCAGATGTCGGCCAGGCGCCAGGTACGGCCGCCGTGTTCGCGGGTGAGGACGAGCCGGATCGGCCCGGCGCAGCCGCGGTGGCGGGGGTGCCAGCGGCAACCGCGTTCGTGGCACTGGCAGATGCGCAGGTGGGCGGGGAGGGTGTCGCTGCGGGCGTGCCGGGCCAGATGCGCCAGGGCTGCGGGCCGTGCCGAGGTTGCCTGCAAGGCCTGGCCGCCGGGGGAGCAGCGGGGGCAGTAGAGCACTGGTCCGCCGCGGTGGGGGCGCAGTTCCACGGTCCAGGTGCGGGGCACCGGTGGGTGCATGGTGCACAGCCTCATGGGGCGCGCGTTCCTCCTGACGTCGGCGCAGGGCCGCTCCGCTTTCCGCTCTCCTCGATGGGGAGCGAGGGTCTTGGCCGCACCGTAGTGCAGACCTCTGCCCTGCCGCTGGGGTGGTCACCTGCGGAAATAGGGCAGAGGTCTGCACTGACAGGGCAGGGGTCTGCACCGTCGGATGGTGGGGTGACGATCTTCCCGCCCGACCCGAACCTCGCCGCGTTGCGTCTGGAGCTGGCGCGGCTGAGGAGCGAGCGCGGCTGGACCTATGACGAACTGGCCCGCCGCAGCGGCCTGGCCAGGCGCACCCTCATCGAGATCGAGCAGGGCCGCACGATCGGATCCCTCAAGACCTGGCACGCCCTCGCCCACGCCCTCAATGTGCCGGTCGACCACCTTTTCGCCACCCTCTGCGACGGTCACGCGCCTCCCGCGGAGGCCGCCGACTAGCCCCGGCTGCACCGCTGTCGACAGATCACCCGATCTGGTCACCGAACTCACGCACACGTGCGACTGATCGCGCATCCGTTTCAATGAACTGGGCCGTTCGCGGGACCTTGACCGCGCGGGCGCCGTGTTAGCGTCGCGTCGCCTGTCACCTTCGCGGCCATGTGCTCTCTTACCACCGCGTCCGGCCGCCGCTGGGACGGCACCACCACGACGCCCTGGCGCCTGCGTTCCCTGCGGGTTCATTCAATGCGTCGCCCAGACCCGCCGGCGCCACCGCTGCCCCCACCCCGTCCTCGCCGCCGAGGGCCCCGCAGGTGTCTGGTTGCTCATGCTCGCCACCGCCGCCCGCGGGCAACTGGCCCTGCCCGCAGCCGACATGGCCGTATACGACCTCACCCGCCTGCCGTACACGGAGCAGCTGCGCTGGCGCACCCAACGCTGCACCGCCCACGCCACCGCGCCCCAGGCCGCGGACCTGGCCCTGGCGGACTGGGAGGTCTTCGACCCGCTGCTCCACCACCAGCACATCCACGCCCGCCTGCCCCTGCCCGTCAAGCACCGCCGCCAGGAGCAGGCATGAGAACAGCGCTCCAGGGTGTGGCAACCGCGGGAGCCGGTGTCATCGCCGAGACGGCGCTCGCCGTGCCCGCCCCACGCCGCCGGCCGTCGCCCGCACGCCGGTGTTCCTGTTCGCCGCGGAGGGGGTGAGCGGTGCGACACCATGCCCTTGAGATCACCCTGACCCGGCAAGCTACGCGAGCCGAACTCGCGCGTGCCGTCCGCGTCATGCCGCTCGCCGCCAACCACGACCGCACGCGCCTGATGACCCTGGCGAAGGCCAAGAACCCGGACCGGGCCCTGAGCCGCGTTCACCACCGACTCGCCGGCCTGCTGCCGGTGGATGTCGTGGCCACCCACTACCCGGACGCCGACCACTGCGTCACGCTCGCCGTCGACTTCAGCCCGGACACCGACAGCGTCATCCGCCGCGCCGCCAAACAGGCGGGCCAATCGCCCAGCGCCTTCGTCGAGCAGAGCATCCACCGTGCGCTGGCCCGCCACGCCCGTCAGGAAGCCGAACACCTCGACCACGCCCTGCAGGTGCTGCTCGCCCGCACCACCCCCGCCCGGCTCCTGGCCGCCGCCGGGCGCGCCCTCGCCCCCACCCCCGCTGGAACGTGACTGTGCTGAATCCGACTGACGAACAGACCGCAGCCGCCGACGTCTTCCGCGCCGGCGACCATCTGGCTCTCCAGGCAGGAGCCGGGACCGGCAAGACCAGCACGCTTGTGCTGCTGGCCTCGGCCACCCGGCGTCGAGGCCGCTACATCGCCTTCAACAAGGCCATCGCCCAGGATGCCGCCGCCCGCTTCCCTGCCACCGTGGCTTGCAAGACCGCCCACTCCCTCGCCTACGCCGCGATCGGCCACCGATATGTCCGCCGCCTGAACGGCCCACGCCAGGCCGGCTGGAAGACCGGCATGGCCCTAGGCATTTCAAAATCCGTCCGCATCGGGGAACGCGACGTGACGCACAAGGCCCTGTCCCACGCCGTGCTGCGCACGGTGACCCGCTACTGCCACTCCGCCGACCGCACCCTCACCCGCCATCACGTCCCGCGCCTGCGCGGCCTCGAGGACCCGGACCTCCATGCCCAACTCGCCTATGTGATCCTGCCGTTCGCCCAAAAGGCCTGGGCCGACCTCCAGCACCCCGACGACGGTGTGGTCCGCTTCGACCACGACCACTACCTGAAGATCTGGTCCCTCACCGACCCGACGATCGACGCTGATTTCCTTCTCCTCGACGAGGCCCAGGACACCAACCCCGTCCTCGAACAGGTCTTCACCGCCCAACGCGCCCACGCCCAACCGGTGATGGTCGGCGACTCCGCCCAGGCCATCTACGGATGGCGCGGCGCCCGCGACGTCATGACCGGCTTCGACGGCCACGCCCTGACCCTGTCGCAGTCCTTCCGCTTCGGCCCCCGACTCGCAGAGGAAGCCAACCGGTGGCTGGCGATCGTCGACGCGCCGATCCGCCTGACCGGGACCGAGGCGGTCCCCACCTCACTTGCCTCGGTCGATCGTCCCGATGCGGTGCTGTGCCGGACCAATATCGGAGCCATGACGGAAGTGATGGCACACCTCGGCGCCGGTTATCGCGTCGGGCTGGCCGGGGGAGGGGAGGGCCTGCGTGCCCTGGCCACCGCTGCCCGCGACCTTAAGGAAGGACGCCGCGCCTGGCACCCGGAACTGCTCCTCTTCCCTTCCTGGGGAGAACTGCAGGACTACGCCGAACACGACCCCGCCGGCGGTGACCTGAAGCCGTTCGTCGACCTCATCGACCAGCACGGCCCGGATGCCATCCTCACCGCAGTCGACCAACTCACCCCTGAAGCCCAGGCCGACATCACCGTCTCTACCGCCCACCGCGCCAAGGGCCGTGAATGGGGGACCGTCAGAATTGCCGACGACTTCACCCCGCCCAAGGCCACCGACCAGCAGGACGCGAACGGCCGCCCGATTCCCGGCCCGATCGACGACGGCGAAGCTCGTCTCGCCTACGTCGCCGTCACCCGTACCCGGGAGCGGCTCGACCTCGGCGGCTTGTCCTGGATTCACGACCATCCCGAGGGCCACATCCAGCGCACCCCACAGCCAGCAGCGGCATGATCCGCTCCGAAGCGACGGGGGAGCCGGGCTCAGCAAGACGCCCCCAGGAGTTCATTGCCAAGTGCATCGCGGCAGTTTGCCGGATACGAGCGAGGCACCGAGGCGTTCCGGCTCGATGTTTGCCTGGTTCACAGCACATCCGAGGTCGATTTCCCGAATCAAATAGAACTGGCGTTCCCTGTTCTCGGTGATCACGATTCGGGGATGGATTGGCCTATTTCTTATTGACTCTTACGGAGGTGGAATGCCCTGGCGCGGGCTTCTATCGTGGCCCTTCCTGGGTGGTTCCCGCTGATGCCGAATCCTTCGGCACGACCGAACGTTGCAGGTCAGATGGATGCTTCCGAAGGTCAAGCGCGCGATTCCAGGGAAGCGTAGCCGGGTGCCCGTCCACCCGCTCTGTGGCACCTGTCTCATAGCCCAACAATCCGGAATGAGTCAGTGCGACGTTAAACGATCTTGCCGAAATCGTCTCGCGCGCAAGGGATTTCGGTGTCGTTGTCAGTGGCGGTGGATAGCTTCAAATGCGTTGTGGAAGCTCCCGCGGAGCGGATCGACGCGGGAGTTTTCGGTTGGGGGAGGACTCGCCCGTTAGGCGGGCGGGGTGTCGGCGAGGGGGCATAGGCGTGTCGAGACCGCGGATGTGGTGGCAGGAGGTCGTACCGGGGGACTGGTACGTGTTCGGGATGCCCGAGGACCTGGTGCGCGAACGGTACCTGGCGCTGCTGGCCGCCTTGGAGGAGCTGTCCACCCGCGGGCCGATGTCGACGCTGTCCGACATTGCCACACAGGTGAAGACCGTTGGCTACCATGATCCGCTGCCTGAGCCCGAGTTGCGTAACTCGCTGGACCAGTTGGCGAAGTGGGGCTTTGCCGAACCGTTTCGTGATTACGCGGCCCCGGTGCGCAGTTTCCAGGGCTTGGTGGTGCGGCAGGAAGCATGGGCGCTGACTCGCCGGGGGCGGGGGGTCGTTGCTGCGGTTCGCGCAGCAGTCGTTGATGTGGTGCGCGCCCTGCAGCTGCCCAGCCGTCTGCTGGACGGCGTGGGGCGCACGCTGCGGGACATCCTCGAGCATCTGGGCGGCGACCATGGTCTGCTGCCGGGTGATCTCGAGGATGTCCGCACCCGCATCGATGAACTGCAGCGGGTCACCGCCGACTTCTATGCGGCGCTGGCGAAGATGGTGCAGTCCGACGTCACCGACAACGAGGTGTTCGGCGAGAACCGGGACCGGGTCGTCGAGGCGCTGCGCCAGTTTCCCCGCGAATACGGGCGGGGCCTGCCGCGGGTGGAGACAGCGCTGGCCGAACTGCGTGAGGCCGGCTTCTCCCGGGCGGTTGAGGCGGCGTCCGAGCATGCCGGGCTGGTGGATGCGGCCGATCAGCAGCACTGGATCGACGAGCGGGTCCGCCGCCTGGCCGACCTGGAGGCCTGGTTCAAGCCGGACGGCACCGTGCACCGGCTGATCAGCTCGGCCAGCGGCGCCGTCCACACGCTGCTGGTCGCCATCGACCGCCGCTACATGGCCCGCCGGCGCGGCAGCGACCTCGGCGTCGATTTCAGGGCTCTGGCCTACAGCCTGCACCGTCAGCCGGACGACATCGATGCGCGCCGGGTGTACGCGGCGGCGTTCGGGGACTGGCCTGCCTGGCACGCCGTCATCCGCACCGGTGAGGAGGACGTCGCCCACGGCACGGCTGCCCGGGCCGGCACCAGTCGCCATCACGTCGAGGTGACCTTGCGGGAACACGAACGGCACGGCCCTTCCACCGGCCGGCCCCGCAAGGTGCCCGACACCACCGCCAGCCGTGCCGCCGCCCAGGCCGAAGCGCAGGCCGCCGCGAGACGCCGCCGCCACCTGACCGGGTTGCTGGCCACTGAAGGCGAGGTCGGCCTCGAGCACTTCGCCGGGCTGCCGTCGGACGCGGCCGTCGTCCTGCTCAACGCTGTTGAGGTCGCACTCAGCCAGTACGACCCCGAGGCCGGCTGCGGGCGGGCCGAGGTCGATGACGCAGGCCTGCAGGTGACCGTGCGGCCCGGCCGGCCGCAGACGACGGTCACGGTCGCACTCGCCGAAGGCCGCTTGTCCGGACCCGACCTGAGGGTCTCCGTTACCCCGCTGGGCCAGAGCACCGCCGTGCACAATCCGCCCGCGGCCCGGGCCGAACAGACCTGGAGCGTGGCATGAACGAGGACCTTCTGCTCGCCGCCGACCTGCGGGAGAGCGCCCGCCGGCTCGTCGCAACCGGCCGTCTGAGAGCGGAGAGCGATCCCGAGGAATACCGGACGGCCGTCAAAGCCCATCAGGCACTGGCGGAGTTCTTCCGCACCGAACTGAACTGGACCCTGGAAGTCCACGAGGTCGCAGGCCTTATCCGCCTCCACAAGCGCCGCATCGACGCCCCCGCCGACCGCGGGCCGCTGCTGTCACGCGAGCGGCGTCCGCTGGCGTCCGCCACCGTGATGATCCTGGTCTGTCTGGCCTGCGAGCAGCTGTGGCGCCGCCCGCGCATGAGCCTGCGGGAACTCCTGCAGGCCATCGCCCAGGTCTGCGCCGCCGAGGCCCCCGAGGGACGGCTGCCCCGCTTCCCCGTCGTGGCCTCGCAGGAGGTGAGCAAGAAGGAGGCCCGCGAGCACCGGCAGAGCCTGGCCGATGCCCTCAAACTCCTCGTCGCCGAGGGCACCGTCACCGTCGACGCCGACCTGGACCGTGCCCTGGCCGACGACGACGGCGATCTCGTCGTCACTGCCTCCCGCGACCGCCTCGCCGCCAAGTTCTCCTCGCTGTCGCCCACCCTGCTGGAACTGAACGACCTGCCTCCCCAGCAGCACGCCGCAGCCCTGTCGGCCGAGTCCCTCATGGACCACACCCTCGAAGGGGCGGATGCGCCACCCACGCTGGAACAGCGGCGTCTGAGGGTCATCCGCCGTCTGGTCGACGACCCCGCCACCGACCCGCTCGACGACGACACCGACACCACCGCATACCTGCACACCCTGACCGGACGCGAACGCGCCCTCAACGTCACCGCCGCCCTGGGCCTTGCCGCCACCGTGCGCCGCGACTGGTGGCAGACCACCGATCCCACCGGCCAGGCCAGCGGCATCGACTTCCCCAACGGCCGCCGCATGGAACGCCAGGCGGCCCTCGCCCTGCTGGCAACCCTCCCGGGCCGCGACGATCCCACCGCGGCTCTGACGCTCACCGAAGTCACCGACCTGTTCACGCGCGTGCGGCACAGCCAGCCCCGCTGGGCCGCCTCCTACGACCGCATATCAGCGCTGGCCCGCGCCGCAGCCGCCGAACTCACCAGCGTCGGACTGCTCACCCCCGACCCCGAGATGCCCGACCAGTGGCAGCCCACCCCCGGCGTGCATCTGTGGCGCGTCCGCGTCCACCAGAGTGCCCCGGCCGCGGCCCGCCCCGACATATCGCCTGCTGCCCCGCCCCGGTTCGAGCAGCAGGCCCTGGCCGAACCCACGGCTGAGCCGGACCGCTCGCACGATGCCCGCCAAGGAGACGAAGGATGAGTATCACTGAACACCCCGCCCAGCATCTGGTCCCGGCTGCCGCCGGCGAACTGGCGCTGGGCGTGCCCGGTGCGGACGGCCGCTGGCAGCCCACCCGCGCCGGGATCGTCAACTCGTGGGCCTGGGCCGACGAACAGCTCTGGTTCTCCGACGGCTGGCTCGCCCTGGTCGGCCCCAACGGATCCGGCAAATCCCTCACCGCCTCCATGCTGATCACTGTCCTGCTGGACGCCGACACCTCCCAGACCGCCCTGTCGGTGTCCGGGAAGGCCGCAGGAACCCTCACCAGCCGGCACACCGACTGGAACGACCGGGAAGACCGCGTCGGCATCTGGTGGCTCGAGTACGGGCTGCGCGACGCCGCCAGCGGTCACACCGAATTCCTGACCACCGGCCTGTGGCTGAGGGCCACCGGAGGACACCTGCACCGGGCATTCTTCATCGCCCCCGGACGGGTGGGCAGCGAGCTGACCCTCGAAAAGGACCGCGAACCCGTACGCCTGGACGCTCTTGCCGGGCAACTGGCCGACTGCCACGGCGAGCTGTTCGCCGACTCCAAGGCCCTGCGCGGCTCCCTCACCCAGGTCACCCTCCAGGACGAGCGCTCCTACCGGCAGGCCATCCGCACCCGTCTGTTCGCCCCGCTCAACGAGGTCCAGTTCGAAGCACTGCTCGCCGTCCTGCGCAGCCTGCGCACCGCCGAAGCCATTTCTGCCACCCGGATGCGCCAGGTCCTCACCGACGCCCTGCCCGCCCTCGACACCGAGAACCTCACCCTGATCGCCGAGGCGATGGAGCGCATCGCCGAACTCGAAAGCAAACTGCAGCGCACCCGCCAGGAAGCCAAACTGCTGGAGAGCACCGACCGCAACTACCACCGCTACCTCCACACGGTCGCCCAGGCCGAAGCCGCAGCCCTGACCGCGGCCAACACCGACTTCGACAACCAGGCCCGCCGCACCAGGGAAGCCACCGACGAACTCGACGCCGCCGAGACGGCTTACGAGGACGCCGGCCGGCAGCAGGCGCACACCCAGACCGAGATCTCCGAGCTCAAGGGCCGCCTGGCCGCAGACGAGCTGCTGCTGCGCGACCATGCCGGAGCTGAATTGCCGCACAAGGAGGAACGCGCCCGCGACCTTGCCGCCGGAGCCGAAGCCGCCGCCGAACGGGCCGACGTAGCAGGCGCCGACGCCGACGAAGCGGCCCAGAAAGCCGACCACAGCTCCAGCGCCGCCCAGGCCGCGCAGCAGCACCTCGCAGGACTCGCGGATGACCTGCGCGCCGGCGTCACCGACCTGGGGGCCGAAGCCGCCTTCGAGAACCTTCTCGCCGCATCCGCAGCCCTGACCGCGGCCCGCTCCGGCGCCGATACGGCCCTCGACACCCAGTGGCTGTGCAGCCACCCCCTGTCCTGGACGGAAGACCGCATCCGCCAGATCCAGGCCGTCGACCGTGCCCTGGGCAAGCACCAGCACACCCAGGGCACCCAGAGCGATGCGGCAGCCGAACGACGCAGCGCCGAGGAGCAGGAAGACAACCGCCGCGACGCGGCCCGCGATGCCACTACCGGCCGTCGGCACGCCGAGGAAGAGCTGGCCGCCTGCCTGGAGACCTGGCAGGAAGACGCGCCCCAGCTCGGCCCCGTGGCGGCCGAGCTGATCGGCCCCGGCCAGGACAGCGCCGACCGTACCGACACCGGCCGTCTGACCACCTGGCTGGCCTCCGCAGCCGCTGCGGCCCGGACACGGATCGACCTGCCCGGCCATCAGCTGGCCGCGGCCACCGATGCCGCACTCGCCCAGGCCGCGGCCCGCCGCGCAGATGAGGCCCGCGCGGATCACACCGCCGCACAGGACACCACGGCCGAGGCCGCCGCCGCGTATCAAACCGCTCAGCAGCAGGCGGACGACGAGAGCGAGGCCGACGAACGCCGGCGCATGGGCGCCCACCAGGCTCACCAGCAGGCCCAGAGCACTGCCCAGGCCGAACTCGACGAGGCCGGCCAAGCCCTCAGCGACGCCGCATCCGCAGCCGTCCGGGAGGCCGGTGACTGGACCGGCGAGATCCACTCCTGGCGCAGCCGGCTGGTGCACCTGGCCACCACCGACCTTCCCCTGCCCGACCGGTCATCGCCGGCAGCCCAGCTCGATGCCCTGCAGCCCGCCGACCTCGAACTCACCGTTGCCCGCGCGCACGCCCAGGCCACGGTGCGTCTGCAGCGCCGTGCGGATGCCGCCGGCCAGCAGGTAGAGGCCGCGGCCGAACAAGTGGCTGCCGTCGAAAGCGAGCTGGAAGAAAGCCGCCAGGCCGCACCGATACCTCCGGCACCCACCTGGCGCACCCGCACCCCCGAGGACGGCGTCCCCCTGTGGGCCCTGGTCGACTTCACCCCCGGCCTGCCCGCCTCGGAAGCGGACCGCCTCGAGGGCGCCCTCCTCGTGGCAGGTCTCCTCGACGCCCTGGTCGCCCCCGACGGCCGCCTCGCCAACGGCGACCTCACCTTCACTCCCGGAGCGCCGGCGCCAGGACGCACGCTGGCCGATGTGCTGGTCGTCGAAGCCGAACCCGCCCCAGGCACCGACCGGGTGCGCGAAGTCCTCGCCGCCATTCCCGTGGACGCCCCCGGCAGTGACGTGGCCGCAGGCCGACTGGCCCACGGGGTCCTCACCGCCAGCGCCCCCGACGGCTACCAGGCGGCCTTCATCGGCCAAACCACCCGGGAGAGGGCGCGCCAAGAACGCGTAGCACGCCTCGAACAAGACCTGGCAGCGGCCCGCGACCTCCTCGACGGCGCACAGGACGAACTGACCCGCCGCCGCCAGGACATCGCAGCCGCGGACACAGAGCGCGACAGCGTCCCCCCGGCCACCCGACTCCTGAACGCCCGCGACCACGTCGCCCGCCAGCGCCAGGCCGCCGACGCCGCCGAGCACCGCACCGCACAACTCCTGGCCGATGCCCGCCTGGCCCTGCAGAGCACCCTGGCCGCTCTGGACGCCGCCGCGTCCGCGCGCACCGCCCGCGTAGAGGCCGCCGCACGCGAACACCAGCACGCCCACCAGGCCCAAACCCAGGCCGCCGCCGCGGCCGAGGACGCGCAGGCCATCTGCACGGAGCAGATGGCCGCGGCCCGGCACAGCGAGCAGGCACAGGCGAACGCCGCCGCTGCCCAGAAAGCCGCCGACGCAGAACAAGCCGCCTTCCCCCGCCACGCGATCGACGTGGTCCAGACTGCTCAGCAGGCCGAGGACATGGCCGAACAGGAGCTGACCCAGGCCCGCACGGACGTCCTCAAAGCCACCCACCGCCACCAGGAGGCCGGCAAAGCCGTCAGCGAAGCACTGCGCACCCTCAACCGGGCCGCGGCTCTGCCCGACGGCAGCCTCCTGCCCACCGAGCCGCACCGTCTGGAGACCCACCAGGCAGCCGTCAACCAGCTGACCGGACACATCCAGACATGGGACAACGCGGCGCGCCGTGTCACCGACCTCTTCAAGCGCGCCGACGACGACCGGCAGCAGGCCGACACCCGCCGACAGCGCCGCACCCTCGCCCGGCAGGAGGCCGACAAGGCGCTGCTGAACGCCAAGGAAGAAGCCGCCTCCGTCACCGAGATGCGCGCCCTGTACGGAGCCGAGTACGAAGAGCTCATCACACACCGTGAGACCACCGCCGAGGCGCTGAAGCGAGCCGAAGGCAACGCCGAGGCCCTGCGCAGCCGACAGGAGACCGCCGGCCAGGCCGCCAGCGCCGCACGGGCCACTCTGGAGACCATCACCCCGCTGCGCCAGGCTGCCGAGGACAAACGCGACGCTTGCCTGCGCCGGCTCGGCCGGCTGGTGGGCGAACACCTCGCCACCGTCCCCGACGACGTGCCCACCGACACCACCGGCCGCCCCGCCCACCTCACCGCCGGACTCACCTGGGCCAGGCGCCTGCTCGCCGACGCCGCAGGCGGCACCGACCGCCAAGCTGCCCTGACCCGGCTGCGCGACCGCCACCTGACCGCACTGGAAACCAGCGCCCGCACCGCCAGTACCGCTCTGGCCCGCTTCGACCGGCAGGTCACCCTCGTCAGCATCGAAGACACCCCCTGGCGGCGCGCCGTCGTCGCCGACCCCGCCGCCGTGCGCGGCGAAGACGTCCACACCACCGTCCAAGCTCTCAACGCCACCGCCGCCCAGCTCGAGGACGACCTGCGCGCCGACGTCAAACAGACCCTCAAAACAAGCCTGTTCACCCGACTGCAGCGCGACATCCAACTGCGCCGGGAAGCAGCCTGGGACCTCGTCGGCAAGATCTACACCACCCTCAAAGGCGTCCGCACCGGCGTCGCCGACGTCGGAGTCCAGGTCGACTGGGGCGTCCGCGACGACCCGGACGCCCAGCGCATGGTGCACCTCATTGAACAGCCGCCGTCCGACGACACCTTCGAGCAGATGTATGACGTGCTGCGCCAGCGCATGAACGAAAAGGCCGGCGAACCGTGGCCCGACCGCGTCGCCCACACCTTCGACTACCGCGCCTGGCACGACTGGAAGATCTCCGTCACCCACGCCTCCTTCGAAGCCGCCGGCAAGGAGAAATTCCGCGAAGTCACCGCCCGCTCCAACCCGCTGGAAGCCCTCTCCACCGGCGAACGGCGCCTGGCCACCATGCTGCCGCTGCTGGCCGCCGCCTGGTCGATGTACTCCGCCACCGGCTACCAAGGACCACGCCTGCTGTCCATCGACGAGATCGACGCCGCCTTCGACGACCCCAACCTGCGCCAAGTCCTCGCCCTGCTGCGCTCCTGGGACTTCGACGTCCTGGCCACCGCCCCCTTCATGACCCCACTGATCAAGAAGGAGACACGGCACGCCGTGATCCACCAGGTCGTCACCACCGGCCGCCACCGCGTCACGGTGCCCTGGCTGTGGCAGGGTCACGGCGAACCCCAGCCCCTCAGCCTCGACCTGACAGCCCCTCAGCCCCAGGACACGCTGTGACGGCAGATCTGAACCTCATCGCTGAGGACCCCGACCTCGCCCCGCTGTGGCACGCCGTCCACGACCGCCTCAGCGCAGGCAAGGCCCCGGCCGACATCGCCACCGTCACCGTGCCCGCCCTCTCCCCGGGCGCGGTAGCCGCCTTGCGGTCCTGGCTCGACACTCCCGCCCAGCGCCGCCGCGGCCGCACCTCCGTCCCCCATACACCCGGCGGCGTCAAGGTGCCGCTGCGCGCCCTCCTGGGTGCGCTTGGCCTCTCCACGGAGCAACTGCAACCGCTCGTCGAGCGCGTGGTGGGGCGCCAAGTCGTCAACCGCAGGGCCGACCGGCTCAAGTCGGCCGTGCTGCGCGAGGAGTTGTGGGACTACGCCGCGACCCAGCTTCCGCATCTGCCGATGCTCCAGGCCCGGCTCAAATCCGCCGGACTCGAAGACACCGCAGCCGCCGGGATGCGCCGACTCATCGACGCCCTCGCGTCGCTGACACGCGAGCTGCCCTACAAGCCCCCGCGTGCGCTGGCCAAACTCGCCCACGACCACACCGGAGACCCGCACTATTTCGACCTCGGAACGCTTCCCGGCCAGCGCCTCGTCACGGCCGTTGCCGAGCTCGCCAGCCAGCCAGAACCCACCCGCCCCGACCACATACGCGCCATGCTGGCCCGACACGGCGTCATCGCGGACCGGCTCTCGGCCACCGTGCTGCTCTACCGTGTCAACGCCCTGGGCGACGGGCCGATCGACCGGCGCCTCAGAGAATCGACCGCACCCGTAGCCCTCACCCTCCTCGACCTCACGCTCACCCCGCCCCTGCTGGCGCCCCAGCCGCTTACCGTTGTGGAGAATCCCTCCGTTCTGGAAGCAGCCCTCGCCTGTGCCGGCAGCGCGTCGCTGGCCTGCACCAGCGGACAGCTGCGGGCCGTCGACCACACGCTCCTGCAACTCGCGGCGGACCAGGGCGTGCCCCTGCGCTACGCAGGGGATCTCGACAGCGCGGGCCTGCAGATCGCATCCGTCGTGCAGCAGCTGTACGGCGCCGAACTCGTGGCAATGGACGCGGCCACTGCGCAGGAGGCGGCGATCAGCCCTTCCGCGGTTCCCCTCGAAGCGCTGCCCGACTCCTACGCCAACACGGAGGTGGGCGAGACGCTTCTTGCCGGTGGCCGCAACGTCTATCAGGAACACGACGCCATCCTGACCCGGCTCCTTCGGGGGGACGCGCACCATCCGGATCCGGAGTCGCCGGAGAGGCAAACGACTTCGCTCCGCGATGAGCCGCCCGTTTGCAGATGACTGGATTGAGCCGTTGCAACAAGAACATCACCCTTCTGTCAGCCAAACGGCATACGCATCGTGCACGGAGCGTTACGCTTGCCGCAGCAGTCTCCTGACATGTGCTCAGCATCCCGCCCTGCGGCAAGCGTTCACGCTGAGAGACGCTACGGACGCGCGCCGGCTCCGACCGCCGGGCGTCACCTGGGTGCTGATGATGCTCAGCGGATGAGCGTCCGCTCAATCACGTGTGGGGTGCGAATGTCGGGCGATTTCGCTCAGCTTGTTGTCGAAGAAGCCATTTTTCACCTGGTGCCACAGCACAGGCGGTCGGATCCGGTGCAGCCGGAGGTCCAGCTCAGCGAAGCGGTGTGCCAGCTGACCGACGACGTGCGCACCGCGCTTCAGGCCAACTTCCGCGGCTTCCTTGCCTCGTTGGGCCGCGAGATCGTCGAGGAGCCTGAGGCGAAGTCCGCACTTCCGGACTACGTCCACGAGTACTTGACGCACAAGCGCGACCTCGTCGACGTGTCCGGTGACCTGGCACATCTGCTGTGGAACAGCCAGACGGGCAACAACCCCTCAGGTCTCCTCTTGGTTGCCTCCGCCCGGCTCGCCGGAGAGCGAGCCCTCCTGATGGTCAAACTGGAGCAGGAAGCGGGGATGCAGGCGAAGGAGACCGTCATCGACGGTCTGCGCACGTTCGACATGCGCTACTTCGCCGATCTGCTGATGACGGAGAACAACAAGGTGTACAAAGCGGCCTTGTTCTCCGCCGCTGGCATCACCGAGGCCGGCCTGGAGGGATGGGCGGCCGACAAACAGCTGTCCGGCTCGAACAAAGCCATCGCGACGTTCTTCCTGCAGGCGTTCCTAGGGTGCCGGCAGAAGAAGGACCCCCGTGAACTCACTAAGGGCTTCCATAACGCTGCTGTCGACTGGGTCGACAACCACGCAGTCGCGGACCGGCGTATCCGCTACCTCATGGCCGTGCTGGTCGAGCTGCAGAGAGCCTCGCCCACGCTGGATCCCACCGGGTTCGCGGCAGACCATCTCGACCTCTACGACCAGGACAGCTTCCTCGAGTTCCTCAGCGGCCACAACGTGCCGGTCAGGGTGTTCGACAAGGACACCGCAGACATCGACAACCGCCTCAACCAGCTCCGTCTTGGCTTCGACAGCGGCATCTTCATCGTCGCCCCCGTGGAGACCGTCCGGGAGGACATCACCGTCGAAGACCACGACGACGGAACCTCGACCGTCACCATCGACGGCGTCATCACCTCGACGCGCAGCTACGCCGGCGGTCGGCGCAAGAAGGATGCCCGGTCGGCAGACGGCAGCGCAGCACCGGACACTCCGAGCGCGTGAATGCCGTCAACGAAGCCTTCCATCGCTACCGCGTGGAGCGGCCACGCATCGAGAAGGCAGCCCAGCTCACCGCGGCACACCTCTGGCGGCGTGCCGCCCGGGCCCGCATCATGTGCGAAGTCTCCCACCGGGCGAAGGAAGTCGGCAGCTTCGTCACCAAGGCCCACCACAAGCGGTACACCGACCCCTGGGCCCAGATCACCGACAAGGCGGGCGTCCGCATCGTCGTCCAACACCGGGGACTACTGGACCCCGCTCTCGGCCTTGTCAAGGAGTGTCTGACCCTCGTCGGCAAACCGGAGGACAACCGCGACGCACCCGGCGACGAGGACCGCCTGCAATACCCCCGTCTGCACGTCCAGGTGCAGGCCTACGGCGACCAGACGGGCGACGACGGATACCCCTATGAGTGCGAGATCCAGATCCGCACCGAGGCAACGGACTTGTGGGCTCGTATGTCCCACAAGCTCATGTACAAAACAGGCGCCACCGCCGTACCCCCCGATGTCAGACGCTCGCTGTACCGTTTGATCGCCCTGGTCGAACTGTATGACCTCGAGGTCGAACGGGGGGTAGACGCCTTGGCACAGCACCCCGATTTCACCCACAGCAATCGTCTTCTGGCCGAAGCAGAACACATCTACCGCACCTTCACCGACCATCATCACCGGCGCGACCTGTCGGAGGACGTCGTGGACGTTCTTCTGCGCACCATCGACGGGGAGCCGAACTACGGTGACCGCCTAGCCCAGTTCGCCGAGCAGCGGCGCGAAGACCTCGAACGCGCCTACGAAGATTACGGGCCCACCAGTGACCACTTCTTACGCCACGGCCGCTACGTACTTGCCAGCCAGCCCGAAAGCCTGATCATCTTCGAGCGTCTCAGCACTGTCAAAATGCTCCTGCGGGGCATCTGGGAAGACCATCTGCCCGAGACCATGCTCAAAGACATGGCAGAGATCTGGGGAGTCCATCTGTGACCCGACCGCCGCAGCCCGAACCCTCTGCTGTCGTGGCCGCCACCGCCATGTTCGTCGAAGTACTGGTCGTCGGCATCGGCTTCCTCACCGGCCTCGGCGTTCTGGCCGCGGCTATCGCCGGCCCCGACAACAGCCGCCAGTTGGCGCCTGTGGCCGGCACTCCCCTCGCAGCCGGCGCAGCTCTCGCGTTCGCCTACGCCCTGGGCATCCTGATCGACCGAGCCGCCGACACCGTTCTCGCCCCCGTCCGTCGCCGCTTGCGCACTCAGTCCTTTCCCACCTCCAGCGCCTACGCCCAGGCACGCCTCACACTCACCGGGATTCCGGCCCTGGCTGCCCGGGCCGACTATGCGCGATCCCGTCTGAGGATCTGCCGCGGCTGGATGTTCAACAGCATCCTGCTCACCGTGGCGACCGATCTCGCGCTGTGGCGGTATCCCGTTGAGCACCGATTCCTGCTCCTTGCCACGGCAACCGTCCTGGGGACCCTGGCTGCTGTCGGCTTCTACCTCTCGTGGCACACCATCACAGCCACGGGATACCGCAAACTGGCCGCGCAGACCGCCCCCGCTGCCGCGCAGACCGTGCCCTCCCAGCCGCCGACACCCGCCGCACAGACTCCCTGACAACGCGCTGGCATCCCAAAAGCCGCACGTGTCCTGTGGGACAGGCGGTGACGATGGGGGAGGGCTGAGAGAATCGGTGATGCGTCCGCCCCTGGCCTGCTGCGCATTGCCCGGAGACTGCTCATGGAATCGTCCTCGCCCCCAGCGCCTGACCACTGTGAGTTCTCACCCAGGTTGAGGTAGGGCCATCCTTCCGGGCTGCGGTCCTGCAGAAACGCTGAGAGGCATCAGGTGCTAGAGAACACGCCTCTGACCTGGAGTACCGCATGTTTGTTGAGGCTGCTGCAGATGTCATGAGAACGCTTAGGCGGCAGACTGGACAGTCGCCACTGCCCGGTCCGTACTGCGTTGGTAGCGGTCGTCCGCTGACGGCGAGTTCGCGGATCGGGTCCACGAGCAGGGGCTCGGGCGCGGCTTCGGTCAATTAGCTGCGTGGCAGTTCGGAGAACCGGTCGTAGTCGGCGTCGCCGGGGGATACGACGGACTCGATCCTCTGGGGAGGGATCGGTGCCTTGTAGAAGATGTCAGCGTCAGCCGTTTCGTGGCCGAGGGCCTTGCCGACGAACACGTGGACCACCGAGGGGAAGACGCTGTGAGTCACTGGTCCGGGGGCGCTGAGGTCGAGGAGCGCGGTGACGACCACCGGCGTCCCCAGGCTCCGGAGCTTCGCGGCAAGACTGGGGGCGCCCTTCGCAGTGCTGCCAGTAGATGGCTTCGCCGCCCCAGTAGGTCAGTAGCCGGTGGATTCCACCGATGTTGTAGGTCATGGGCGCGATTGACATGGTCAGGCACACTTGGTCCTCACGTCTGCCCCAGCCGCGATGCTCGGGGACCGTCTCGTTCACCGACCGCAGAGTCTCGTACTCCGCGTCCGTCAGGTGACCGAGGTCGTGGGCCTGGTCCAGACGGTCGTTGACGAGTCCGGCATTGAGTAGCCGCAGCCCCTGAGCGCGGATTGCATCCTTCTCATGGTCCAGAAGGCGAGTGCTGTGGCGGGCCCGGACGAGATGCCCTTCGAGGTGCTCGAGAACGGCGTTCTCGAGCGACAGGATGTCGAGGTCCTGGTAGTACTCCGGAGCGTGCCCCGTGTGGCAGGCATCGTCGACGAGCCGGTCGACGAGGTCAGCGAGGGGCCGGGGCCAGGTCGCACGGACATCCGCGTCGACGATCGGCAGGGCAACCGGTTCCATAGTCATGCCCGACAGTGTGAAGCTGTTCGACGCAATCCGTCCCCCTGCTCCGACCGCTGCGGGCGCGCAACAGAGCAGCAGGGCAGGGTTCAAAACGTCCAGCCGCAGGGGCACACCTGCATGTTCCGGCCAGCTGCTTCACGCGCAGCCACAGTGTCTCCGGCGGCACCAGACGGCGGCGGCGGTCTCGGTGTAACCACCCTGTGGCATCTGCTCGGCGGTCAGTGCAGGGCCCGCACAGGGTCCGCATCCACACTGACACTCAGGCCCTTCTAGGACGGATCCCGCTGCCCGTCTCCAGCGTCGGCGCCTTCCTCTCCGCGCGTCGGCTGCCGGCTGTTTGCCTGATGCCAGGCCGTGTACAGGACTCCTGCAGCCGTGCTGACGGCGATGATCTGCTCGGAGGGAAGTCCCAGGGCGATCAAAACCACTGCCGCCGCAACGATGAGGGCGAGGGCATAGAGGTTCACGTAGGTCTGACGCATCAACTTTCCTTCACGTACTGGGGTTTTGGCGACATGGCCAGCTTGCCGGGCGGGATGGTCAGCGAGGAAGTTTGATCTTTTGATCGAGTGAATCAAATGCCATACTGAGGTGATCAAATCAAGGGGGAGCCGTGGGTGGCGGGCGGAGGCGGGGGCACCCGTGGGCACCGATCGAAGATCTGAGCCCTCCCATGAGCAGCATCGTTCTGCTGCTTCGCGAGGTGATCGATGAAAGCGGAACAGGGCTGCGCGGCTTGGCGGAGAAGCTCAGGGCCGAGCACCGGGAGGGTCCGCTGCCCCGCGGGTACCAGACGCTGTCGAAGCGACTCAGAGGCATAGGCCTGCAGAACGAGCCGCACCTGATCCACGCCATCATCTCCACGTGCACGGAGGGGGATCGCCGGCAGCACGTTACGGCGCGGGTCACGGAGCTCCTGGCCGACGCCCGGAGCGCCGCTGCCACCGCCGGGGGTACCCCGCGCAAGCAGCCGACTGCAACGGACCGGCAACTGGTCGACGCTCTGGCCGAGATCAACACGCTGCACAAGAAGATGGAACGGCTGCGGAGCAGAGCTGAGCGGGCCGAGAAGAAGCTCACGAAGGCCCGCGAACTGCTCGCTGCAGGCAGCCGGGAGACACCCGTGAATACGCCCCTACCCAAGCGCACCGTCGGAAAATCCGGCACTTCCTTCACCAGCGCGCCACAACCGCCCGCAGCAGTCGTCCCCGTTCCACGCGAGACCCCGGCGGCGCAGGCCGTACCTGCCCCACTACGCCGGAAGGACAGCGCGAGCGCCGAGGAGGTCATCACCTTCTTGAACGCGGTCCCGGGCCTCCAGCGGCGCACAGCTTCTTCGCTGCGAGCAGCCTTCGACAGCGTGCTGGACGGCGAGAGGACCGGCCGCTACGACCTCGCCAAGCTGAACAAAGCCGAGAAGACGTACTTGGGGAGCAGGGTCGAGCACTTCCTCTGGCAAGCCTGGGGGCTCAATAAACGCAACGCCGACAGCCGCCTGCGCCACGTACCGCTGCGCTTCACCTGGACCTCCACGTGGATGCTGGGGCCGGAGCACGTCGGGCGCGTGTGCCTGCTGGTACGTGCCAGCGACAGCGAGTCCCGATGTAGCCTGGGGGTGCTAGCCGTTGCACCCGAACATCTCAATCGCCTCAACTCGAACCGGGACGGGAAGACGACTTTGTCGGTCGCCGGCAGGAGCGCCATCCATTGGCTCTTCGAGGACGACACGCTGCCGGAGAACGCGTTGCTCCACCTCGACCAGCCCACTTTGGCGCAGGTCTTCTCGCCCACGGACGATGCGGCCGCGGACCACGCCCAGGGCCGCACGAACAACCTCTTCCGGGCCGTGCAGGGGCGACTGCTCGACCGCTCCGCCATACGCACCGTGGCGATGGACCCGGACAGCCCGAGACGCGTGCGCGAGGCCCGCAGGAACCTTCTGGCTGAAGGCATCCTCCTGCTGGGACATCAAGGGAACCAACCACGGATCGCTACAGCACTCGGGCTGCCTCAGCCAAACAAAGGCGAGTGGGTCAGCGTCAGGGTGGCCCGCCGGCACCCCGGCGACGGCGACGCTCCGTTCGTCGAGATCGACGGCGAGGAGTGGAGAATCGCCGCACCCGACGACCCCGTCGAGAGCGCGCCATACGTTTACTGAGCAGTGCCACCATCTACAGCGAGCGGAACGCCGGAGACGCCCAGGGCCTGTCAGTGACCGAATCTACGCTGAGCCCATGACGTCACCGACAGCTTCCAGTGCCACAACCAACAGACCTAAGAACGTGCCGTCCGAGCAGGAATGGCTCGACATCGTGGATCGGCTTCACGAGCTGCTGCTCCCCATGGAGTGGGCGGGTTTCGAGCTGCCCGAGGTGTGGGACAGCGAGTTCGATCCGCAGGCGGGAGCGCTGCCGTACTCCGATCTCTGGCGTGGTGACGGATGCGTGACGGCCGAGTACTGACCGCACGAGGGAGTACTGGCCCTGCAGCCATTCGACGACGTCACGGGGGATCACCCCGACTCCTACACCTTGCTCGATGACCAGCTGGAGATCGACGTCACGGCCTCAGGTCCGGCCGCGGTGAGTGCCGTGGAGCACGCCGCGGCCGGGCGGGTCTGCTCGATGCCACGCACGTCCGCGTCGCTGACTCCGCCCCGCACTACGCTCAGCAGGACTTCGAACTGCGGCGGATCCAGCGCATCTTCACCCCGGCGGCCGGCTACCGGCAACTTCCGCTGCCCGACATCTTCCGGGAAGTCAGCGAGAACCGCTGGCTGAGCACCTTCCTGGAGATGGTGGTAGGCATGGTCGGCCGCGATGGCGCACCCGACGTCGTGCCAAAGGCCGCAGCGCTGGGAGTGGCCGCATGGTGCTGGCGCAACAACACCGCCGTCGAGGACCACCACCTGTACACGGACGTGTTGATGGCGCGTACGAACATCGCGGTCACACGCGTCGCCCGGCAACATGTGGACCCGAAGAGGGCATCGACTGGGACGGTATCGAGACCGCACTCATGGACCCGCAATGGCCCTGCCAGACGGCACCACCATCCACTCCCTGTTCGGCAACGGCTGGGCAGAGGTCGCCGACACCGTCACCGCTGAACTCGACCGCTGGAGGGACACAGACCACAAGCTCCTCGGCCCCCACACCACCCTCATCCTCATGACCATCGCAGGCTCCACCAGCTACACAGACTCCTGGTGGGGCCAGGGACGCTGGCACACCGTCTGCCGCCACATCGTCGAGAACGCCATCGCCGCCGGCCTTTCCCTTCCCGCCCCCTACGACCAGCGCGGCGCCGAGCTCTTACTCACCGACCTCGATGATCCGGACTTGCTCGCAGACGACGTCCTGGACTGGATCATCGACCTTCCCCAAGCGGGCATCGACGGCCCCCGCGGGCTACGCTTCAACACCATCACCAGGCGGCCGCACCGTCACTGGGATCCCTACTGACTCCCAGACGAGCAGGCTTGAGATCTATACGCACGCGGCGCTGGACGACAGACGTGCGCATCTGTGACGCCGCGGACACCACGGCGACCAGGTCGTGACTCCTCCCCCACTTGGCGGCTGAGGCGAGCCGGCGGTCAGCGGACTGAGCGACTGATCCGCGCGCGGGGTTTTCAGCCCTGCAGCCAGTGGGCGATCGCCGCGGATATCTGTGACGCCTCGGGATCGGGCAGAAAGAGCCACTGCCCGCCGGGATTGAGATCGATGAAGTACGTGCCACTTGCTGTCTCGATCCAGTCCTGGCTGGAGTACCTGACGGACATTGCTGCCGACAGGTCGACTGCCCGTTGTTCGATGTCTGGTGCCTTCAACGGCCGCCACGATGTGTGCGCGGCGGCGCTCCTGCGCCAGTCCAGGGGGATGCCTTCTGCCGGGATCTGGAAGGCCCAGGCCTCATCGCGCACCGTCACGACCCGCAGATGTCGTACGGCCCTGACGCGTTCTTGCAGAATGAATGGTGCGCCCGCCAGGAGTTCTGCGACCGACGGGTCTTGCGTGTCTACTGGGGCCGCGAAGACGATCCGGGGATCGCCCTGCTCGAGCCAGTACTGCGGGGGGCCGAGGGGTTTGGCGACGAGATGCCCCGGCAGAGACGACACCTCGGACGGGTCGTTGGTGACTATCAGCGGGGGCACGTCGATACCTGCCCCAGTGGCGGTCCGGCACTGCACGATCTTGTTCTCGGCGGCGAGCAACGCGTCCAGGGACGTCAGCCACTCGCAGGCGGGGTTGCGCAGCAGCGACACCAGCAGCGTTCGCCACGCGCCCTGCACCGCGGCCTGTTTGCTTCCCCATCTCATCCCTACGTCCCAGTCGGCCGGCGCGGGGCGCCGGATCCAGCCGCGGTGGGCGTCCTGGAGGTGGGCGGCTCCGTGACCGTTCGTGGTCTCCACGCCGAGGCGAGTTGCGGAGACCACGAACGGGATGCGCTGGACACCGGCTGCGTCGAGGACGACCAACGGGCGGAGCGAGGAGATGCGATCCGCCACCTCACGTACGTGGGGGTCGGATTCCTCACCGATGATCACCACTGGGGTGCGTGGGCCGGCGTGAAGGCGGCCCGCCGGGCCGCAGGATTCGTTCACCGCCCGTGCCACAGCGCATGCCCCGTCAGCTGAAGGTGAAGGGGTCATTGTCCGTCGTCTCGACCGACATGGTCGTCGTCCTGCCCGGAACGTCGGCGAAGTCGACGGCCTCGGCCAGCGTGTCGTAGAGACTCGGCGGGAGCTGCCGCTCCGCGGTCACGGGTGCGTCATCCAGTCGATCGGCGTTCATAGGGTTGCCTCTCTTTCCTTTTGATCCCGGGTCGTGCCGATGTGGTGCGAACGGAGCTGGATAGCGGCTGACCCCATGGGAGGTGCAGCCGGGGGTGCCTTGGCCGGGCCTATGCGGCCGTCAGGGACCCCGATCCGCCCTCCGTGCGGTCGTCGAAGATGTCGTCGGCGAAGACGAGCAGGGACGATCCGATCCCCTTGATGAAGGCGTAGTTCAGCGTTCCCCCCACGACAGCCCCCACGAGGGGAATGAGCCGGCCCACCACGCGGGCGCTCAGCCGCTTCAGTACCTCCTGCGCCACCTTGCTGACCAGGTACTTCAGGCCCGTGGCACTGGCTTCCACGCCGACCGACAACGCGACGATCTTCATGAACTCCTCGAAGCTGACCGCGTACCGGCCGGTGCGGTGGTAGATCACCGCCAGGGTGACCTTGAACTGCTGGGCCACGGTGTTGGCGATGTCCGCCGGAATGCCCAGTGCCAGGGTCAGACCCCCGCCGGACCCGGCAGCGACACCCGTGGCCGCCGCCAGGCGGGCACAGTGGTCGATGTACCCGTGGATGCCCCGCTTGTCGACCTCCTGCTTGATCTTGAAGGAGTCGAGGTTTTTATGGATGAACTCGAAGGAGCTACCCAGTGGTCCAAAATCTTCTGCGCCCATCAGCCCTCCTGGCAGCGGCATTCGCAGGTTTCCTGATCGCTGTCATGAGGTTGCCGGTTCCTTGGGCGCGCCGTCTCCATCAGAAGACGGAATCGCGGCGACCCGGTGCGGTGGCGACTACGGCCTCCTGTTTCCCAGCTGCCGGATCGCGGTGCAGTCGGGGATCTCGATCCACCGGTATCCCGTCCGGATGACACCGTCCTGGGCGAGCGTGCGCAGGGCACGGCTGACACTCACCTCGGCGGCTCCTATCAGCGTGGCCAACTCGTACTGCGTGAGCCCGACGCGGCAGGGAGTCTGGCTGCCGTTCTCCTCGCACCACTCCGCCAATACCCGGCACAGCCTCACCTGTACGGGTACGCCTGCGAAGTCGACCCGTCGCCGTGTGGCGGCCCGCAGCCGCTCGACGACTTGCCGACTGACGGCGGCCGCTGCCAGCGGGTGCCGGTGCAGGAAGGTCCGGAACTCCTGCTGGGAAATGGCCTGGACCTTTGCAGTACCGACAGCCGTCACTGTGGCCACGCGAGGCCGCCCGTCGAGTGCCGCCATCTCTCCGACCAGATCGCCGCTGTGACGTACTGCCAGCAGCGTCGACCGGCCGTCCGCGGTCGTGGCACTGACCTTGACGGACGCGTCGAGGAGCAGGATCGCATGTGTGGTGCTGTCCCCTTCCGTCAGCAATTGCTGCCCGTCCGCATAGCGGTGCCGGGAGCCGAGGGTGAGCAGAGCATCTCCGGTTTCCGCGGGAAGTGCGTACATCAGACTGTTAGGTGGCCACGGTCCACGCCGGCCAGATGTGCTGGAGCTCGACAAGGCCAACGCCCCCTCTCGTTACCGCCCGTGGGCTGATCCCTTCGACTACGCTATGACAGGACTTCGGCACAATCGGACACTTCTGCCGTACCGCAGATCGTCCTACCGCCAGGGGGAGGGGTTATGGACGACGGTGTGGCCGACCGTGCCTCTCGACTCCTGCAGCACGGCGCGGAACTGATGGGCCGGGATGCGCTGATCGAGGCGGAGATCGCGCTTCGCAAAGCTGCCGGCCTGTTCCCCGTGGACGACCTCCGACGGTCCACCTGTCTGGAGAAGCTGGGCAAGATCCGCGTTGCCCGCGGCAAGCTCGAACAAGCCGCGGCCTCCTTCCGATCTTCCTTCATCGTGGTGGCCGCCAACGCGTATCGTGCGTACACGGGCTCGCTGGAGGTGCGGCGTAATGCCGCGTCCTGGCTCGGCGAAGCGGTGGGCCTGTCTGTGTCCCTGGCGCTGATGGCGTCCAATCCGAAGATCACCGCTTCTGCCATGCGGCAGGTCATGACCTGGAAAGCGATCACGGCTGCACTCACCAAGGTCGAACCGCCGCGAGCCGGCCCGCTGTTTCCCCGTCTGTCGGAGACCTGGAGCCGGCTGCCGGCCGATGGCGTCCTCCTCGAGTTCTTGCGCTACGCGCCTCACGACTTCACCGCCCCGCTGGAATCTGCGGGGCAACTGCCCGACAGGTACGCCTGCTTCGCGCTCGGAGGCTGGGCCGACGACCGTCGGGTCACCCTCGTCGACGTCGGGCTCGCCAAAGAGATCGACGACTGCGTTGCAGACGTGCGGGAGGAAATGTCCGGGCTGGCCTCCTATCACGGCGGTTGCGTCTCCATGCCCGTCGCGGAGATGCGTCGCCTGTTCGAAGCCGAGGACGACGGGTCCGACGGGCCACCCGTGACCGCACAGATGCAGGTGACCTACAGCCGCTCGCATCAGCTCATCGAGCACACGGTCACCATTGACGCCGTCTCGTTCCGGCAGTTGATGTGGGACCTCAGCAACGGCACGAGTACGTTTCCGCAGGAGCAGTTGCATCGCTTGTACGGACTTCAGGCATCGGCCGGCAAGACCGAAAACCCTGACCCTCCCCACCTCCCGGAGCCGCCCTCCAACGTGAGGGGTTGGGCATCATGTGCTCTGGCCGCAGCCGTACTCGAGCCTCTGCGCCCCCTCGTGTCCCGGGCCCGCCGAGTCATCATCGCTCCCGATTCCGAACTGTGGCTGGCACCGTTCGCCGCTCTGCCCAATACCGACGGCAGTCCATGGCTGACCGATGCCACCCTCACCTTCGTCAACCACGGTCTGGAACCGACGACGGACGACTCGCCGGCGGTCGGCGCCGGGGATCCCCTGGTCGTCGCGGACCCGGCTTTCGGCGCACCGGACGGTAAACGGAAACGGACAGTCTTCGCGCCGCTTCCCCACGCCCTCGAGGAGGGGAAGATCGTGGCATCACTCCTCGGAGTCGCCGTCACGACGGGCCTCGACGCCACCGACATGCTGCTGCGCAATGTCCGGTCGCCGCGTGTTCTGCATCTGGCCACCCACGCCTTCGCCGTCCGCCGTCGGGAAGTCGCCAGTAGGGGTCTCCCCAACGTGAACCACCTCGGCCGATTCCGCGGATTCGAGCTCCTCACGCACTCGGACAAGCCGTGGCATCGCTGCGGAGTGGCGTTGGCCAACGCGGCGCTGTGGGAATCCACGGGTGAGAGTCTGCCGAAACCGGGTGACGGCCTGCTCCTGGGATCCGACATCGCCGGACTCTCCCTGAAAGACACGGCTCTGGTCGTACTCAGCGCATGCGAGACCGGACTCGGCGAGGTCGGGGCGGGCGATGTGCCCTGGTCGGCCGGTCACGCCTTCCGCCAGGCCGGAGCCAGAGTCGTCGTCATGAGCCTGTGGCGCGTTCCGGACGGAACGACCCGGACGGTGATCCAGGAGTTCTACCGCCGCCTTGCTGCCGGCGCCTCGCCGGCGCACGCGCTTCAGCAAGCGCAGAGGAAGGCTTGGTCGGAAGGACTGCACCCTCGGCACTGGGCCGGGTTCGTCTGTCTCGGAGTTCCTGCCCATACACTTCGCCCCTTCGCCCTTGTACCGTCCCAACACCGTCACTGCCGTGGAGTGGCCAGACGCCGGAGGGGGTTCCGTGGACCACGTGGCTGAGGTGGAACTCGTCCTCGTCGACGACAGCAGCCGTTCGTTCGACACGGCTCCCCAAAAGGTCGACATCGGCGCCGTCAAATTTCAGGGCTGGCAGATCCATGCCGTCACGCCGGTGCCCGCGGATTTCCGTGACCATGACGTCTACGTCATCAAAGTGAACACCGACCTGGCCTTACGTCCGTCCTCCTCACCGCCACAGTGGATGGAGTTCGGGTTCACATTCGAGGACAGCGGAGTGTACGTAGCCGACATGGTGCCGAAGGCCGTCGGCTTGCCCGAACCCGCCCGCAGATACGCAGTGACCAGACATCTCGCCTTCATCGCCAATCCCGATGCCACCTCCCGGACCGGCTGCTCTGGTGACATGGTGATGAACGACCTTGTCGTTCCGGCGCTCACACCGACCATCGAAGCGCTCGGAATCGGCAGCACCTCAGTACGGTGGCGCCACACAGGAGACACCCACGGGGTCCCTATTGGCTCGCGCAGCGGCTGGCTCCTGCTGCTGGTCCCCTCCGGCCTGCGTGAACTGAAAGTACGGTCCGACGCCGCTTACGCTCTGACACCGTTCCAAGACATGGGGTTCTCGCCGAAGGGCAGACCCGCAGCGTTCGTCGTCCAACTTCCCCTCGGCAGGCCCCCCGAACCCCGTCCGGCTTCGGCTGACGTCACTGGCCGGCGTCAGATCAGGCTTGGCTTCGCCCTCGACGTCGAGGGCTACAGCACCCGCTCCGGCCCCCGGCAGAACGAGGTACAGGACCGAGTGGCCCAACTCGTCCGCCAAGTGCTGCACGAGGCCGGCGTTCCCGATGAGCGGACAGACGTCCAGCCCACGGGTGACGGCATGAACGTGGTCCTGCCTGCCGAAATGGACTGCGTCGATCTCCTTCCCCGGCTGATGACTGGCGTGGCCGGGCATCTGGCCAGGGACAACAGTGGCCACGCGGACAGAATCCGATGCCGTATGGCGTGCGACATCGGGCCCGTCGCCCGCTCGGCGCTTGGCTTCTCCGGCCCCACGGTGGTGAGGTTCTGCCGCCTGGTAGACGGCCGACAGCTACGGGATGCTCTGGAGAACAACGAGAAGGCCGACCTCGTCGTGGCCGTTTCCGACTGGCTCTACGAGAACGTCTTCCGCCCCGGATATGCAACCGCCGACCGCGGTCCCCTCGACGACCGCGCCCTCCGCGACGGCACCCCTGGCGAAGGCCCCTTCGACGAAGAAGCCTTCACACAAGTCCTCGCCGTGGCCAAGGGCTACCAGGCCACCGCATGGCTGTGGAGCGCAGACTCCGCCCGGCAAGTCCTCACGGACTGATCCTCAACGGGTCGGATTCCTCAGCATCCATTCTTCCGCTGGACGACCGCCTCCGGCTCGTGCACCTCCGGCGGCGGCGGTGGTGCTGGCCTGGTGGAGTACGTCGGTGGCCCCTGGGACCGGCCGCGTGTGACCCGTGACGCCGGAACCCTGGCGTGGCGCCAGGCCCTCACGGAGGCTGCCCAGGGCGCAGGAACCACTGCCCGCCGTTCCCCGGGGGACCAGGGTGCGGCGGGCAGGGGCAGCGGCAGTCTCAGCGATCGGCAGCACGCGTGGGTACGTTGCGGAAGCCCTAGAACCCTTGTCCGGCCTCGGCGCGTCCGGAACAAGGTTCCGGTTGCTGGTCGGCGCGGATGCGGAAACGGCTGGACGTGTCACGCCGAAGCCTCTGTTGGGAGCGAGTCCTGCTTCGACCTGCCAGTCGACGACGCCTCGGCCCTCCTTTTCGTCGCCTCAGGTTGTGTCGGAAGACTCCAGATCGACGCCTCGTATCTCTTCTGCATGAATGCGGCAGCTTCCTGCTGAGTCGGCAGTGTGGGCTGCGCGGGGGGCGGCCAGGGCTGAGACGAGATGTGTCGCAGGGCCAGCGCGGCTGTTTCGAGGGGATGGCCAGTGCCGTTCACCGCTTGCTCGTGTGCTTCGCGGCAGGCGTGAAGCAGGCTCTGTTCCAGCCGCTGGAACTGCATAGGGTCGAAGATGGCCAAGGCCCTGCCCGTTGTATACGGGGGCGCCAGCCGCAGCCCGATGTGGCCCGCGTGCGTGATCAGTGCCAGAGAGTCGGGTGCGTCGCCCGCCGCGGCAGCGAGCACCTTGCTCCAGTTCTGCGCCAGCAGCCATTTCTCGATGGCACGCGGGATGCCGTCCGGGCCGCTCACAGGAGTGGAGGTGGTGACGTGGTGAATCACGCTCCAGTACTCCTCCTCCGCGTCGAGGCGGGCGTGACCGAGATTCTTCATGAAGCTCGGCAGCACCGGTGCCGGCAGAACGATGCAGACGAGCTGCCCGTCGTCGCGTCCCGCGCGCATCGTCAAGCTGCCGTGCGCGGCACCGATTTCGAGCATGTCGGCCACCACGGTCCGGCGGCCGGTGAAGCCTGCCCTGGACTGCCGCCCGGGCTTCTTTCGCTTGCTCACAATGAACTTCCTTCGCTTCCGATACGAATGCGGACGGCACAGTGCGCGCCTTAGATCAAGGGCTGACGACCGCCTGCCACCTTTTCGAGGGGCACGGTCGGGGCTTCCAAGTGCTGGCACGGGAGCTGGCATCACAGATTCAGCAGCGCGTCGTCGAAGCGGACGACGAGCTGGTTGTCGGCAAGCTCCGCGGTGATGGTCTTGGCGCCCGGATGCCAAACTCGCGGCCGCTGCGGCCTATCCGGGGGTTGGTGCAAGGCGGGACAGCACCGGGGTCACGCTGTCTCGGCCGACGGCTGGGTAGGCAAGGGCTCGATGCGCACCATTCCCGGGTACGGCGGTTCGGACGGGGCCAGGTGGACGGCTGTTGCCTGCTCGCCGCTGCAGAAGGCTGTGTAGTGGGGCGCCAGTGTGGCTAGGAATTTCCCTGCTACTTCCACACCCGCGCGATAGCCCCACGGGTCTGGGCCCCAGTCTCCGTCGTCGTCAGAGCGTAGCCATTCCTCATAGTTGATTTCCTGGCTGAACGACGGGAACAGGTGCAGGAGCAGCCGGTTGCTGTCGGAGATCCCGACCCACACCTTGTGCTCTGGGTCGTGGAAGAGCTGAGCGATCAGCTTCGTCGCCTTCTCGGCCTCATCGTGGGCCCTGAGGAGTCCGAGTACCTCATCCTCCGGAATCCGTCCGGAGACTCTCTTGACGAGGATCTCCGCTGCTTCCCCTGCCCGGTACGCGGCGCGAGTCCGGCACCTCAGGTCGTTCCGGACTTCGTCGAACCCCCGCACCGCAGATGCGATCCGTGCGCTTCCTGTTCGCGTCTGATGGCGCACAGTGAAGGCGCAACGAGCGGCCTGAGGTGCCGGAAGCGTTCAGCCCACCCGTCGTCGGTGGGTATCCGGTCGACGACAACCTTCAGCGTGTCGAGGTCAGGCCGCAAACTCTCGGGGCGCCGGTCGCGGTCGTGCTGCTGGACGTCCACCTCGATCACGGAGTACTTCGCGAACTGGCTCTCCTCGGCCAACAGCCGGTAGGGGACCGGGAACAGGCGCACTTGCCGGGGTGTATCCAGGTCGAGCCGGATGCCGGCCACGCAGCTGGTTTCCCGGTACTTCGCGGACAGTTCCGGATACGTCTTGACGGTGATCATGATCCGGGCGCGTTGCCGTTTTCCCGCCACGGACTCCCCTTCTCCGACGAGGCACTCCTGGTCAGATTGGAAGAGAAGGGGCCTTCCGGCGCAAGAGGGCATACGTGACTGCCAAGAGCTCAGGCCAGCGGGAGAACGGACACCCCAGCGGCCCGCCCGACGACATCCAGTACCACCTTGCGGTGACAGCACTGCTCGTCCTGCTCGAAACACAGGACCGCAACCCGCGACGACCGTGCCCGCTCAGTCAGGTCAGCCAGGTTCTCAGCAGCGGCGTCCGCGCGCAGCAGGCCACGGAAGGTGGCGCGACCCTCCGCCACGCGTCCCTCCCAGAACGGGGCGCGATTCTCTTTCGGATTCCCCAGCCCGCGCAGATGCGTGTACTCGATGCCTGCTGCTGCCAGGGCGTCGCGCAGACGCGTCTTGCTGAAGCCCGGCTTACGGCTGATCGGTGTCAGCCGGACGTCAGCGACGGTATCGATCTGTGCATCTACCAGGGCTGCGACGAAGGAGTCGATGCTTCTGCCTTCGTAGCCCGCCGACCACAGTCCAGGTTCCAGCTGTGCCGTCCGCAGGAGATCATCGAGCGAGACTTCTAGCGCCTGGGCGAGAGCTCCTACAGTGAAGAAGCCCGGCTGGATCGGGCCTTCGCTCTCCAGCCGTACCAGGGTCCGCGTATGCAGCCCGGCTTCCTTGGCCAAACGTTCACGTGTCCACCCGCGAGCTGTGCGCAGGGAGCGGATCTGTTGAGCCAAGGCCCGTGCGCGGGCTCGTTCCTGAGGACTTGCTGCTGGTCGACCGGCCATGGGCCGCGATCCTAACTTCCATTTGAATGGAAGTGCTAATCGCCAAGGCCCACGCCAGTGCGGCACGCGTGCTCCCAACTCCAGTGCTTTCCCTGCGAATCCCAAATGCTTCGTGTCCAGGGCCGTTGTCGGTGCCGCACGTACCAGTGCCGACCGTCGGCCGCGCTCGCGTCTGTGCCAAGCACAGAGGGGACTCGGCGCCCGGGAGGTCGCAGACCGGATAGGTACTCAACGGTGCCTGTCGATGAGGGAGCGTAGGGCGGGCACGCTGGGGCCGGCCCCAGTGAGGCCAGCCAGCACAGCGACCGCGATTGGGGCGTCGGCAAGCGCGGTCAGGCCGCCAATCACGAGCCCGATGACGAGCGCGGTCAGCAGGACGACGGCGGTGTGCAGGGAGACGAACGGCGGCTCCGGCGCGGAGCTGTTTGCAGTGTCGGGGTTCGCCAGCGGCGGCGTCATTTGCGTCATGCCTTTACCTTGGCCTCGCGCAGGTCGCTGACCTGCACAGGTCGAACAGTCCCGTCGAACTTCGACCAGTGGGCACGCGGTTTCGAACAACTGGCATCGTGTTCCGCAGTGTTCAGGTGAGTTCCGCGCTGTTCAGCGCCAGCGGTCCTACTGTGTTGTCCATGGGGAGAAGGGGGCGGCATGGCACTTATCGGCGCGGACAGCGATCACAGGTACGAGGGCGCGCTGCGGGAGCTGGGGCAGGAGCTCACCGACCTCAAGCGCCGGCGTGGTGCCCCGTCCTACGACCGGATCCGGGCGCGTGGGGAGAGGCTGTTCGGGGCGCGGTGTGCAATCTCGAAGGGGTCCATGAGCGAGGTGTTCGGGGGCCGGCGGGGCCCCTCGTCCCTGGACCGACTGCTGTGGCTCGTGCGCACGGTGCTGTCCTACCGGGATGGCGAGGAGGTAGACCCGCCCGCGCGCCAGGACCCGGCTTTGGAACCGTGGCGGGGACGCTGGGTGGCACTCGAGGAAGTTCGCGCCGCGCGCCGACGCACCGTCGCTGATGGGGAACACACCATGCCCCGACAAGTGTTTGAGTCGGAGACGGTCCCGTCCTGTGCCCACGCGGAGCCCGGAGCTCTAACAGACCTCACGGGCACGTCGCCTGAACCGGCTGGAATTTCTCAGTCGCCACTGGAATCAAGCGCTGGCTTCGTCCTGGCTGACACCTTCGCCAGTTGCGATGCGGCGGTCATGTCAGTGGTGTTCTCCCCGGACGGGCGGTCGCTCGCCACCGGCAGCCACAGTGGAACCGCGCGGCTGTGGGATCCCCTCACCCGCGCTCCCCTTGGCGCCCCACTTATCCAGACCGGCAATGACACGGCGGTATCGCTGGCGTTCTCGCCAGACGGGCGCCTACTGGCTACTGCCGACTATCGAACTGTGCAGTTGTGGGATCCGGTCACCCGTACCCCGGTCGGCGACCCTCTTACCAGCCACAGGGCAGTGCTATCGCTGGCGTTCTCTCCGGACGGGCGCTTGCTTTCTACCGCCTTGGGGGACGGGAGTGTGCAGTTGTGGGAGCCGATCACATGGGTACCCGTCGGTGATCCCCTCACCGGTCAAGGCAAGCTGGTCTTGTCACTGGCGTTCTCCCCGGACGGACAACTGCTCGCGTCCGGGGGCCAGGACGGAACGGTGCGGCTGTGGAATCCGGCAACCTGCGCCCCTGTCGGCGAGCCCCTCACACGCGCCCCCCGTGCCGACCACGGCGAGTGGGTCGAGTCGCTGGCGTTCTCCCCGGACGGGCGCTTGCTCGCCGTCGCCCACTCGAACAAGACCGTGCGGTTGTGGGATCCGGTCACCCGCATGCCCGTCGGCGAGCCCCTCCACCACGAGCAGGTCGTGTGGTCGGTGGCGTTCTCGCCGGACGGGCAACTCCTCGCCGTCGGGGTCCATGGTGGAACGGTGCGGCTGTGGGATCCAGCCACCCGCACCCCTGTCGGCGACCCCCTCAGCCACACAAGCGACGTCCGCTCGGTAGCGTTCTCGCCGGACGGACACCTCCTCGCCGCTGGCAGCGTCGACGGAACCATGCGGCTTTGGCACGCTGCTGGCACGCTGCCGGGAAGGCACGACGCGATGCCGCTCGCCGCCCGGGCGGTCCTCCACGGCATGCGACACGGTCGTTCCCTTGAGCTCGCCCCGCCACTCGAACACCGAGACGGTGTTCGGGACGCCGCTTTCTCTCCGGACGGACGCCTGCTCGCGACCGGCAGCGACGAGGGACTCGTACGGTTGTGGGACCCGGCGACCCGCACCCTGATGGCACCTCTCACTGGACACGACGGGCGCATCTGGTCCGTGGCGTTCTCCCCGGACGGACTCATCCTCGCCACCACAAGTGAGGACGGGACCGTGCGGCTGTGGGACCCGGCGACCCGCACCCTGATGGCACCTCTCACTGGACACGACGGGCGCATCTGGTCCGTGGCGTTCTCCCCGGACGGACTCATCCTCGCCACCACAAGTGAGGACGGGACCGTGCGGCTGTGGGACCCAGCCACCCGCACTCCCATCGGCGACCCTCTCACCGGACACGACCAGTGGGTTCCGTCGCTGGCGTTCTCCCCGGACGGAGGCATCCTGGCCACTGTAGGCATCGATGCGACCGTGCGGCTGTGGGACCCAGCCACCCGCCTCCCCGTCGGCGACCCCTTCACCCACAAGGCTCCAGTTTGGTCAGTGGCGTTCTCCCCCGACGGGCGCACCCTCGCCACCGGTCACGCGAACGCGGCGCTACAGCTGTGGGACTCGGCCAGCCGCATCCCCATTGGCGACCCCCTCACCCATATCGGGGGCGTCTCGTCACTGGCGTTCTCCGCCGACGGACTCATCCTCGCCACCACAAGTGAGGACGGGACCGTGCGGCTGTGGGACCCAGCCACCCGCACTCCCATCGGCGACCCCCTCACCGGACACGAGGGGAGCATCTCGTCCGTGGTGTTCTCCCCGGACTCCTCCCTACTCGCCGTGGCCAGCGGAGGGATGGTTGTGCTGTACGCCTGAACGCCGTCGAGGCTCGCCGACACCGACCCGGCGGCGCCGGCGAGCCGACCCACCACTCGGTCGGCACCGGCCCCTCACCCACCGCTATGGTCGACAGGAGGTCACCAGCGACATCAGACAGGACGTGTACGGCCTGGCCTGCAGCCTGCGAGGCCCTACCGCCTCATGCACCGTCCTGCGTTCGGCGTCCCTGTCACGGTCGGCGTCGGACATTCCAGGGCCCGGCGCCGACTTCAGAGTCCCATTCCTCCTCCTCCGAGATGGTGCGCTCGGTGGGCTCGTGGATCCTTTGGAGGAGGCCGTCCTGCGAACGGCCCGGGGCTTGCCCGCTGACGGCCTGGGTTTGCGCAGGGGCCAGCAGGAAGACCCGAGGCGCCACGCGGTCGAGGGAGCCGTGCAGGCCGAAGGCCAGACCGGCCACGAAGTCCACCACGCGCTTGGCGGCTGAGGTCTCCATGGAGGTCAGGTTGATGAGGACCGGAACGCCATCCCGGAACAGCTCACCGATGGCGCGGACATCGCTGTAACTGGTGGGCGACAACGTGACGATCCGATGCCCCTCTTCCTGAGCGGACTCGGAGGCAACGCGAAGCTCATTGCGATCCGGCTCTGCGGGATCCTCCAGTCCGGATCCGGTAGCCGCCGAAGAAGCGCGCTTGGGTGCGGAACGAGGTGTGACGTCGCCCTCCGGCGCCTTCATGAGCTTTCGCCGCAGCCGTTCCAGACCTTTCTGCCGTTCACCCGGCCCGGGACTACGAATACCGCCTTCAGCCTCCGCAAGGATTCGCGCCAACAGGGCGTCGTCGTCCGCTGGTCTCTCAGCCATCGTCGCCCTCCTGCCGTGTCCTGTTCAGTATGAAGGCCCTCGCCTGCTCCACCAGACTCCGCACCGTCCCGCCGTCTACACCCATGATCTGCGCCGTTTCCGCAGTTGAGTAGCCGGCAATGAAACGCAGGACCACGGCTTCCCTCCGCCGTGCTGACAGCTGCCCCAGTGCCGTGACCACTTGCCTCCAGGACTCCTTGGCTATCACCTGGTCATCGAGAGGGGCATCGGACGCGGGCCGATCGGTGTCCTCGAGCGAAACCACCTCCCTGGTAGGGCGCGAGCGCAGGGCGAACCTGACGGCTGATCGTCGCAGCCAGGCACCCCAGTTGTGCACTGGCGGGCCGTCGGGAGAGAGCATCCGCCGCCAAGCCTGCTCGAATGCTTGATGGGTGGCATCCCACCCGTCGCTGCGCGACCCGAGCGATGCCAACGTGGCCGCCCGCAACACTTCGCCGACATGCGTGTGATACACGTCCTCGAACTCTTTCCATGCCCGCGCCAGCTCAGGTGTCTCTTCCGGCCCAGATGGCGGGAGACAGTCGTCAGAGCCTGCGCTCATCCCGGCTCTCCTTCGCCATCGTCACATCCCACTCCGCAACAGCCCGTCCCGCCCGGTCCAGTGACCGGTACCGCACCCGAGTGCCGCCCCTGGCCGTGTGAATCACCCTGAGGAGACCGTCCCACCGAGAGCGCTCACGCAACCGGTAGGCGCACGCCGCCACCATCGTGCCCACCACTGGCCCCGCCGTGAAGAGCACCCATCCAAGCCACGACTCCTGCCCCACGACGTCTCCCGCCAGCCGGTCCGCTTGCCTGATACCCCGTAGAGGCTCCCGTGCCCGAAAACGTCCAACCACGCCAGAAGATCGGCGCTTGACGCGACGTCACGACAGGAGAGGAGGGACCCCGTCTTCGCCCCTGCGCCGTCGGCTGGAGAAGACGTTTGACCCTCCCTCGGCTATGCCACTAACGTACATACCGAATCAGATATCTGATTACGGTTGAAGAATGGGGGTGGTTGAGGTGCTGCTGACGACGGGGCAAACCGCTGAGGAACTCGGCTGCGCCATCACGACCTTCCGCCGCCTTGTCCGCGCGGATCTGCTGCCTGACCTGTCCCGACGTGGTGTGCGAGTGATGGTGCCGCTCGAGTCGGTCCATGCCCTGCGTGACCGGCCCACCGCCGCCCTGGAGCACCTGCCCGCACGCGAGATAGGCGTGCTCCGCGTCGACGCGGCCCGGCGCGTACAAGAAGAGGACCGTCAGTGGATCGGCTTCTCGACTCGGCTCCCTCCTGCTGATCTTCTCAAGGCGCTGCGCGGCTGGTGGCGTTGCGATGCGCCGAGCGTGGCGGCCGCCGGAGTCCTGCCGGTGACCCTGTCGGGCTACGTGGTGGCCGTGCTGACCGGCCTGGAAGTCTGGGAGAAGAACGCCCAGGGCCGCTATGCCTTCCCTCACGCGCGGCTGGCGGGCTACGTCACCGACCTGGCCACGCCCGTCCATCACGTGACTGCCTCCTCTCAGGCCGACTGGATGCTCGCTGATCTGCTGCTGGGCAGCCGGCTTGTCTCACACTCGGGCGGCACCATCGCCTACGTCAACACCCGAACCCGCTCCTGAACCCCGCCCGGAGAGACCGTGATGGACGCGAAGACCTACACCACCGCTCTCGCCGAGCTGCGCACCTTGCGCGACGAGGTCAAGAAGGCACAAGCCACGCTTGCCCGGCTCGAGGCGCAGCGGGACAAGCAGATCTTCGCCCTGGCCGGCTACGAGAAGGCCAAGGCCGAACGCATTGCACCTGCGGCCGGGCTCAGCCTCGCCGACATCGTCCGCATCGCCCCCCACCTCGCCCCGCAGCCGCTCACCGCCAGCTCCGGTCCGGCAGGCACAACTGTGACTGCACCGGTCAGTGACCACCCCGCGGCCGTTGACGTGCCCGCCCCAACTGCCGAGCCTGCCACGGCTGTCGCGGTGCCGGGTGCGCTCGCCCCGGCCCTCGACACCCGCTCCTCCACGCCGGCCGTGACGCCTCCGCCGGAGCCCGCACCACCGGCCCACCCTGAGCCGGCACCGGATGCCCTGATGGCGCAAGCGCAAGAGCCACGCACCCTGCCCTCGATCCCCGAAGGGCCTGAGGGGGACGCCTGGTTCGCGCACACGCCGAACCTGGCCTCCACTCATCCCAACTTCACCCAGCAGGCCCGCTCCACCGTCTTCCTGGACACAGAGACTGGTGTGCTGGTCCACCGGGACCAGACGATCCGGCTCGATCTGCACGCGGTCACCGCCGCCGCAATCCTGGAAGCCGTCTTCAACGTCATCCCCGACGGCGTGGAGCGGATCTACATCACCGCCGGGGATCCCTGGCACGCCCAGGCCGGGGCTCACCCGTTCCTCCGGGACGCTGTCGCCGCCTGGCTCAACGCCCCCATCCCGGGCTGGCGCACCGACACCGGCCGCGGCAAGGACCGCATGGCCGGACACTTCGTCCACGCCCGCAACCCCGTCGGCCGCTACCAGCGCGAAAACGGCGAACAACATGTCGAGATCCGGTCGGTGGGGGAGTGGTTCGACGCCCAGGGCGCCGCGCCGCCGATCGTGCGGGACGCGTTCGTCCTGCTGTGGAAGGCGCTGCGCGCCCACTGGCCCGACGCCGTCCTGATGGGCTCACCGTCCCAGACCGGCCGCGACCTGTGGACCCGCACCATCCCCACCAAAGGCCAGTTCGCCGACGGCTACCCGGTCCTCTCGGAAGAGCTCCGCGGCCTGCTGCACGCCACCGCGGGACAAGGGCGCACCGAACTGATCACACCGCCCGACGTGCCCGAGCAGCTCCCCGGCCTGGTCGAGTACGACCGCACCTTCGCCTACGCCAAACACACCTGGAAGAGTGGCGTCGGCACCCCTGAGCGGGTCACCGCCGCCCGTTTCGCCGCCTGGAGCGAGAAGGAACAGACCAAGGCCCTCTTCGGCTGCGGCCACTGGCACGTCCGCGTCACCGTCCCCGACACCTGGAACCACGTCGGCATCCTCCCCGCCCCCGCCCCCGGCGAACGCGCCTGGCACTACCCCCGCACCCCCAAAACCACCTTCACCACCTGGGCCGGCGGCCCCGAAATCCACACCGCACTCGCCAACCCCATCCAGCCGTGGAAGATCGAAATCCTCGACGGCCTCCTCTGGGCCGACGGCAAACCCCTCGACGACTGGTCCAGGAAACTCAAAGAAGCCTGGAGCAGCCTCGCCGCCCAAGCAGACCTCCACGGCGATGCGGACCAGCGCACCGCCGCCCACCTCGCCTCCCGCGCGGTACGCGCCCTGCTCCTGTACGGCATCGGCTCCTTCGCCCAACGCCCCCGCATGGTCACCGGCACCACCCCCCGCACCATGGAGCGCGACGTCCCACCCGACGCCGAAATCATCGGCTTCGACAACGACACCATCACCTGGCAGCGCCCCACCGGCTTCACCCGCGACCCCAACGCCCACCCCGAATGGGCCGCCAGCATCTGGTCCGGCGCCCGCGCCGCCCTCCTCTCCCAGCGCATGCGCGAGGACAACACACACGTCGGCGCCCTCCACGCCCCTGCGGGCACCATCGTCGCCTTCCGCACCGACGCCGTCTACCTCACCCAGCACCACAACTGGCCCTACCACGGCCAACCCGGCGACTACCTCCACAAAGGCCAGCTGAACGGCCCGGTCCCCGCACCCACCACCGAAGACGAACTCCTCACCCTGCGCGACAGAGGCCGCGCCGCCCTCCAGCACACGCGCACCACCGGGCAGGCATGATGCCGCCCCGCAACCGCCGCCCCACAGCACGACAGCTGAACGAGGCCGCACGCCTCGCCGACCAGCTCCAGGCCGCCGGCCTCACCAAGCGGGACATCGCCCGCATCATCAACCGCGACCCCTCCCTCGTCTCCCAGTTCTACACACGAAACAAAGGCGCCGCCTTCGTCCCCGCCCTCACCCACGTCCTCGCCGCCGTCCAGACCGCCGGCATCACCGACGTAGGCGAACTCGCCGACATCGCCGCCCCCCGCATCACCCGCCGCACCACCGCCTCCGGCACCCGGGCACGCGTGCGCACCAAAGCCGTCCTCATCACCCCCACCGGCACCGGAACCGGCCGCGCCGGCGCCCAAGCCATCGCCTCCGGCTCCGCCCGCCTGCGCCCCCTCATCGCCGAAGCAGCCCGCCAAGGCCTGCGGTTGGCGTTCACCGTGCGCATGCCGAAAACGGGCTACATCCTCGCCTCCGGCAGCCGTACCGACTCACCCGGCATCCGCCGCGACGTCATCCAGCGCGCCGACCACACCGAAGAACGCTCCTATGGCTCCGCCTCGACTGGGGGATTCGACGCCGCGGACTTCGCCCGCCGCGTCGATGCAGCCGCCGGCGACGTCACCGCAGCCGTCCAACAGTGGCTCGTTGAGACAGGCCGCATCCACGAAGGCGCCCACATCACCCACCTCGAGATCCGCACCTGGCGTCCCCGCTGAAGGTCGCCGTCCGTCGGCACCGTTTCGCCGCCACGGCCGGAACTGAGGGCGTGAGGCTGCGAGTTTGGCTGCCATCTGCATGTCCGGCGGCGCACTGAGTCATTCGGACGGCGGGAAGCCTTCGTCAGACATGCACTGCGTGAAGGCCTTGTCCCGCATGGCGGCGATGTAGCCGTCGGTGAGGGTGTCCATGTTCTCGTCGGAGTCGTCCGAATCGGGCCAGGCCTTCGTCGACAGTTCTGTGCAGTACACGCGGGCTGTCATCAAGGCAGTCCGTCCATTGGGCGAGCGTCATCGAGGGGAGTTTGCTGCACCATGGTGGTCCCGTCCTTGCCCGGTCGCCCGGCGGCTCCCTGCGCTCCGCTAGGCCCGGGGCCCCGCAGGACCTGCGGGGCCGGGCTCCTGGGACACCTCCTGCAGGTTCTGGATCTGCTGTTGCTGGACGATGATGGCAGCGGTCTGGCCAGCGACGACTTCGCATGCCAGCAGGAGGCGTGCCGTCGTCAGACGTTTGCGCTGAATAGGAGGCTGCGGTGTCAGGATTTGTCGCCGGGTGGGCGAGCTTGGCTGGCTGGTGGTGGGCAGTGGGAGGGTCTCCGAAGTCCAATGGTCAGATGAGTGGCGTTTCCTCCATTGATTTCCAGGTCGGAAGCCCTGTCGGCCACCCGCGGGGCAGTTTCCCCTTCCTCAGCAGCAAGTGCAGGAACCCGGTCACGCTGCCCGGGATCAGCTGAATCTCCGGACACTGCCGGAAGGCGACCGCCATGGCCCAGTCCTCGTCCGTCGACGGCGGGACGAGCAGGCAAAGATCTCCATTCCAGTCGTGGTAGGCCCATGGGATCAACCGGTCCCAAATATCGTCCGGGAGCCCAGACTGGCTCCGCTGACCGTCGAATGCCGCGTGGAAGTCCCGCCGCTCCTCCTGCATGAAAGCGAGAAGTGGATCACCGCCTTCCGGATGCGGAAGGAACAGGTGCCCGAGCAGGATGGCGTCGCCGTAGCCGTCCACCAACTCCTTGTAGTCACGCGGAAGCTCCAGTCCCAACCAGTTTTCGATAGTGGCCCACGATGCGGGACGAGCCGAGCGGAATCTTTCACGTTCGCCGAGAAGCTCTTCGAACGAGCAGGGCACATTGATCACACGTCCGTAGTCCCGTGAGGAGCACGCGGAGTCTGTCGGTGCACGCTTCGGGTGTGGGCCATTGTTTGGGGTTGGTCGATCGAGGGCCGGCGGCCGCACCGCGACCGCAGTGCACCGTTGCTTGCGCCGGAGCCGACAGCCACGCGGGGCCGCCCGCTCCATGCCCTCCCTACTCCCCGAGGGACACCACTGCTCTGTCCAGCTTGAGCGGCTGCTTGAGTGGGGAGCCTGGGGTCCTTGGGAGCGCACCGGTCACCCCTCAGGCACCCGACCTATAGAACGGCCTTTCGATCAGGTGTGCCACGGTGAATTCTTCGAATTCAACATCGGTCAGTACCCGGAAGACGAACTCCGACATCGGCATGGAGAATTCCTGCCACGCCCCGATTTCCTCACGCGCCACGACGGGCCACTTATCAGGCGGCCCTCCGTTCACGAACCAGCAGAAGTCGGACGCGTTGGCGCTCCCTCCCCAAGAGAGCAACCCTTGGCCCCCCGGGGTGTAGGTCCCGTAGGGCGAGAAGGTGTCGCGCGCCTCCGGGTACTGCTCCAGGGTCTGGAGGACTCCTTCGAGCCAGTTCACCACCTTGAGGGAGGATCCACCCGAGGAGGAGTAGACCTCCAGATATCCGCTGAACTCCCCTTCCCCGAACGCCTCGCACAGTTCCTTGAAATCACTCGGAAGGTCGGTGCCGAGCCGGGTCTCGACATCGCCCCAGGCGATGTCGAGACCCGCTGGCTGCCAGCCGACCGCCTCCACGATCCTCTGAACCCACGTCATGCTGCTTCGTCCCTTCCAGGTCCGGCTACCGCGTGTTGTCGATCACGGCGTAGCCAGGGCCGCCGTGGTTGCCCACCCAGCCCATATGGAGCCGGACCGGCACCGAGCTGGTGCCCCTGTACTCCGGTGTCACGCTGTAGTAGATCGTCTCACCGGCTTGGATACGGTCAGCCAGTCGGTCCTCATGGTTTTTCATGACGACTCGGTTGGCCACAGGGAACAGCGGCACCAGATTTCGCAGATCCTCTCCGGAGCCGCCCAGCTGACCACCAAGCAGATGCCCGCGGTCCATTCCCTTGCGCCAGCCTTGAGGCTGATTCTCCCAGCCAGTGTGCTTGTCGAGCGGGAATTCCGTGCCAGTACCGACGATCGAGGTCGGGTCGGTGTCGAATGCCCAGTTCCCCTTACCGTTTACGTAGTTGTAGTCACCCTTGTTCAGGCAGGCCCGAACGCCCTGGGCGCGCCCCAGGTTGTCAAGAGGCATGTAGTAGACGGCCGAATTGCCCTTGGCGCACCCTCGCCGGTTCACCGGGGAGTCCGCGGCTGGTTCAAACTCGTTCTGCGTCTCTGGGGTGACATGGAGCGATCTGCTGTAGTCAGCGTCGAATGCTGAGGAGTCCGGTACGAACTCGTTGCCGACCAGCATGTCCAGAAGTGCCTGTGCCGTGATCGTGCCCGCGACGCCCTTGCTGGGGTCCCATTTACCAACGCTCGGATCCCAGTCGATCTTCGCTGGAGGGAGGGTAGGGGCGGGTTTCGGGTTGGGGCCATTGTTGGGGTTCTGGTCGATCGGTGGTCTGGGCGGAGCGATGATGCAGCTGTTGCGACAGCCGCCACCGCGTCCCGAGTTCCCGTACGCCGAGCCTCCGTAGGTCGCCGCCAGCACCGACCTTCCGGGCCCCTGGACAGGGTTCCATCTTTTGGCCTGAGCGTTTGCTTGTGCCCGGATGGCAGCGGAGAGGCCTCCTCCGGAGCTCCAAAGGCCGGTCGGGTAGTAGGTCTCTACCATCTCGAAGTGAAGCTCCCGGTAGAGACCGCCCAGACGACCCCACGGCCCGAGGAAACGGCTGAAGCCGAAGTATCCCGACCGCGAGCCAGTGGATCTGATGGAACGAGACTGCTCGCTCGCCGGGGCTGACCGCTCGCGCGCTGGGGCTGGTGGCGCCTTGAGATGGCCACTGGGATCGATGCCGTTGAGCGGGTCGGCGTTTCCGTAGACGTGGCGGTTGCCCTGCACCGAAGGACTCGGGTCGAGTTGCCAGGTGTCGCGGGAGGCGAAGGCTCCGGTGTTCGGCTGGTACCAGCGGGCGGCCATGTTGACGTCGCCGGACGTCGGGTCGGTCCAGCCCGATTGGTAGCCGAGCGGGGTCGCGGCGCCCGCGGTGGCGGTTACTGCGCCGAAGGGGGTGTACGCCTTGGAGCCCGAGATCGTCTTGCCGTCCGGTGAGAGGCCAGCGACGAGGTCGGTGTGCTGGTCGGTTATGGACCATTGCTTCGAGCTGCCGTTGTCCATCGCTTGCAGGTCGCCCGCGGGAGTTCGGGTGTAGCGGTTGGCGCCGTTGCTGGTCAGGTTGTTGGAGCCGCCGTCGTATGCGAACGTCTCCTGGCCTTGCTGGCGTATGCGGTCGAGTGAGTCGTAAGCGAAGGTTGAAGGGCCGTCGCTGATCTTGCGCTCGAAAGCATCGGAGGTCAGCGTCCGCGGGCTCCCACCCTGAGGCGTGACCGCGGAGATGGTGCCGCGTGCTGTGTAGCTGTAGTTCGATGTGCCGTCCGAGAGCAGGCGGTTGCGAGCGTCGTACGAGGAGATCGCGGTACCCGCCTTGGTGCGGTTGCCCGCGTCATCCCACGCGTATGCCGTGGTGGTGCCGCCGTTTGCCCAGGACGTCAGGCGGCCTGCCTGGTCGTAGCCGTAGGTGTTGTCGGCGGCTCCTGCCGTGCCCTTGGTGTTCTTTTTGATCAGGTGGTCGTCGAGGTCGTAGTCGTAGGTGAGGGATGCCGTTTCCGAGGAACCGGCCGGGTCGGTGATCCTGTCGCTGGTGAGCCGGCCAAGCCCGTCGTAGCCGTACGTGCGTCGAGCCGATTCAGCCCACGCGGGGGCTCCTTCCGGCTTGGTGGCGTAGCGCTCCAGGGTGGGGCGGCCTGCCGCGTCGAAGTCGTACCAGATCTCGCTGCTGGTGATCGAGTCCCATGTCCAGTCCGGTCGGCCGGCGCTGTCGTAGCCGTAGGTTGATGTTCCTCCCGCGGTTACGCGCTTGGTCATGTTCCCGTCGGCGTCGTAGCCGTAGGCCGATGTGCCACCGGGGCCGTCGCTGGAGAGGAGTTGGCCTCTGTCGTCATACGTGTACGTATTGCGGTCGAGTACGCCGTCTGTGCCCACGGAGATGAGTTGGCCGGCCAGGTCGTACTCCAGTGAGCGTGTCGTCGTGGGAGCCTCGGCACCCGTTCCGCTCTCGCCTGTCAGCCGGCCCAGGCCGTCGTAGGTGCGTGTCCGCTTGATTCCGCCGGGCAGCGTCTCGGCGACGTTCTGGCCCGCGGCGTCGTACACGGTGGTCCAGGTACGGTCGCTTGCTGCCGGATGTGCCGCGGTGGCTGGTTCGATGGTCGATTCGGGCAGATTCCACGGGGTGAAGGTGTAGGCGGTGGCGTTGCCTCGGCCGTCGGTCAGGCGGGTGCGGTTGCCCGAGGCGTCGTAGCCGAAGCCGGTGGTGATCGATTTGGTGGCCGTGGCCGGCTCGACCTGCTGGGTTATGCGGCCCAGCGCGTCGTAGGCGTAGGTGCTGCGGGCCTGAGTCGCGGACGTGGCGGCGATGCGGTTGCCGTCGGCGTCGAATTCCGCGGAGACGGAGCGCAGGGCGGTGGTGCCGGTGCCGTAGTCGGTCGCCGCGGTGATGTTGCCCAGGGCGTCGTAGGTGGAGGTGCTTTTGCGGCCGGTGGCGTCGATGGTCTCGATCTTGCGGCCGAGGCCGTCGTAGCTGAACTTGGTGATGCCGCCGATCGGGTCGGTGACGGAGACCGGCTCGCCCGCCGTGTTGTAAATGGCGGAGGTGGTGCGATTGCCGGGGGTGGTCGACGCGGTCTGGTTGCTTGCGTCGTCCCAGGCGTAGCGGCTCGTCAGGTTCTGCAGGGTTGGGTAGCGCTCGACCGTGGTCGCGGTGAGCTGGCGGCCGAGTTCGTCGTACGTGGCCTCGCTCTTGGCGCCGGTCGGGGCCGTGGCGGTCAGTTGCAGGCCGGTGGGCGTCCACGTGTAGCGCGTGACGCCGGCACCGTCGAGGTTTGTCTCGGTGGTGTTGAGCGTGCTGGGCTGGGCCTCGGAGAGGTTCGGGAGAGCGGTGCCCGCGATCGGGTCGGTCTTCTGGGACAGCTGGCCGAACTGGTCGTATCCGTAGCGGGTGGTGCGGCCGAGGGGGTCTGTGGTGGTGGCGATGCGGCCGGCCGCGTCGTACTCGGTCCGCGTGACAGCGGTGATCTTCGTGCCGCCTGGCGGGGTGTAGTCCGGCAGGGTCACAGCCACGGACCTGCCGAGCTTGTCCACCTCTGAGCGGGTCACCGCGCCTCTGGGGTCACGGGTCTCGGTTGCCTCGCCGTACGTGTTGTAGCCGGTGAGGGAGGTGGGCTTGACGGTCGTCGCAGTGCCGCCGCTTTCCTCGGTCTGGACGGGCGGGGCCGTCTGCTGCACCTGGTGGCCCAGAGCGTCGTAGCGGTAGGTGGTGGTGTACGCGGCAGGATCGGCGCCGGTCACGTTGCCACGGGGGCTGACGGTGGAGGTGAGCAGGCCGCGGTCGTCGTAGGCCTGGCTCGTAACGCGCGTGCTGGAGCCGTCGGTCAGTGTCGACTTGGTGGGGTTGCCCGCCGCGTCGTACTCGGTCGTGGTCGTCAGCTTCTTGCCGGAGGTGTCGATCGACTGGGTCTGTTCGGTCACACGGTCGTCTGCGTCGTAACCGTAGGTGGTCACACGGTTCAGGCCGTTCGGGTCGAGCACGCTGCGCGTGGTCCGCCCGGTGGCGTCCACCGTCTGTGTGACTGTGGTGCGGCCGCCCCCCGTGGTCTGCTGTGTCGGGTTTCCGGCGCCGTCGTAGGAGTCGGACTCCATCACGATGTTGCGCTTGGTGCCGTCGGCCCGGGTGACCTGCTGGGCGATGGTGGTAGCCGGTAGCCCGTCGTCGAAGTACGTGAAGGCAGTGGTTGCGCCCATCGCGTTTGTCGTCGACGCCGGCCGGCCCGCCGGGTCGTAGGCGTTGGACACGACGACCAGGTCCCGGGTCTCGCCGGTGGGGTCGCCCGTCCAGTTCTTCAGCACCGTTTCGGAGTGCTGCCCGCGAGGCGTGTACGAGTAGGTGAACTGGTTCCCGGACTGGTCGGTTTCGGCCTTCACCCGCCCCAGGGCGTCGTGTTCGGACGTGGTGACGTTGCCTTCGGCGTCGGTGGCGCTGTCGTTGAGGCCGAAGGAGTTGTAGTGGTGCTGCGTGGTCCGCTTGGCGTCACCGCCGGTGGCGTCCTCTGCCGATTCGGTCAGCAGATTGCCGTCGTCGTCGAACGTACGGGTGATCCTTGCGGTGTGGGTGGTACCGGTTATTTCGTTCTTCACGCCCGGGCCGGTCTCGGAGGTCACCTTGGACAGGCCGTTGTAGGCGTAGCTGGTGGTCACGCCGGCGGGGAAGCTGTCCGCGACCTGGGTCTCGGTGATCTTCCGGCCCACGCCGTCGTAGGTGAAGCGGGTGACGAGCCCGGAAGGTGCGGTCACCTGAGCCAGATCGCCGTTGGTGAAGTACGCGTAGGCCGTGGTGGCACCGCCTGGAGTCTTCTCGGACGCGACAAGGCCGGCCGGCACGGTGCCGCCCCCGATCGCTGACTCGGTGCCCCCTGTGTACGTCCTGCTCCCGGTACGCCCGTCGGCCAGCGTGGTGACAGAAGGCAAGCCGAGTTCCGTGTAGCTCGTCGCGGTCCGGTACCTGGTGTCCGTCGGGCTCGCGGAGCGCGCGTCGCGCACCGCGACCGGCTTGTCGTTGCGGGGGTCCAGCGGGTCGGCTGCATTGAGGTAGTACTCGGTGAAGGAGGTCCAGCACGAATTGGCGTCTCGGCAGGTGGTGCGCGAGACGGTGTTGCCGCGTACGTCGTGTCCGGTGACGGTGGAGTGCCCGTTGGGGTCGGTCACGGTGTTCAGGAAGCCGCCGGTGTCATACGCGTAGGTGGTCAGGCCGCCTTCGGCGTCGGTGCTGGCGGTCCGACGCTGTCCGTGCAGCGCGTCGTAGGTCGTGCTGGTGGTGAACCCGGCGGGATCCGTGACCGCGATGGAGGAGGCGAGACCGGAGGAGCTGGTACGTGTCCGGGCTCCGTAGTGGGAACCGACCTGGGCCTCGGTCAGCCCGTGCTGGTAGACGGCGACTTCGTCGAGCTGGCCGGTGAAGCGGTAGGTGCCGGCCGTGGCCACACCCATCCAGTCGGCGTTGGCGTAGCCGCCGCCCAGATAGGCATACCCCCCGGACAGGTGACGGGCCGCACGATTGAGGGTGCCCACCTTGATGCCGTCGAGGTAGAGCGCCTGACTGGTGCCGGACGCGCTCAGGACGGCGTGGTGCCATTCATTGTCGGTGACGGTGACGGCCGACTTCATCGGGGTGGCGCCGTTGGGCTGTTCGGCGGTCCAGAACTGGCCGCGCAGCAAGCCGTCTGCCCCGACGTTCAGAACGGGCCGCGCATCGGTGGGCGTGCTGCCGATCGCCGCGTTCTGCAGGCCCAGCAGTACCCCTTCCTTCGTCGTGCGGAACCACAGCTCCACCGCGACATCCGTCGAAGCAGTGACGAGACTGCTGGGTACGGCGATCTGGCCGGTGCCGGTGAACTGTGCGGCGTGGCCGTCCTCGACGCCGAAGATGCCGGTGGTGGCGAGAGTGGCGTTGGTGTAGGTGCCGGCGCTGTTGTTTGCGGCTGTTTCGCTGACCGCCTTGGTTGCTCCCTCCGGCTCGTCCAGGCGCCAGAAGGAGGCCGGGGCGTCACCGGTGACGGCTCCGCGGTAGTGCAGGCCGTCACCGGCTATGAGAGCGGTGCGGGCCCGGTAGTGCTGGCCGGCCCCGCCAGCGCCAAGAGCCGTGGTGTAGAAGGCTGCTTCGTCGATCTGGCCGGCGAAGTACTTGGTCGCGGCGACCTGGCCATCCCAGGGGGTCGTGACATATCCGCCGCCGAGATAGGCGTTGGGCAGCGTGATCGGCTTGACCGCGCCGGAGAGGGTGCCGACCCGTACGCCGTCGAGATACATGGCCTGTCCGCCGCTGTAGCCGGTGAGCAGGACGTGGTGCCACTCGTTGTCGGTCACGACGGTCGTCGACGCAATCGTGGTCCCGGCCTGGCTCTTGTCGAGCTGGCCACGGAGTTTGCCGCCGCCGTCGATGAGGAGCGCCGGGGTGATGGAGGTAGGGGTCTGCCCCACTTCGGAGTTCTGGAATCCGAAGAGGACGCTTTCGGGCTTGGAGGTGCGGAACCACAGTTCCAGGCTCATGGCGGTGGCAGATTCCAGCGGATCGCCGGGAATGTTCACCGCGCCCTCGGTGCCGTCGAGTTCGACGGAGGTGTTGTCGCCGTCCGCGAACACACCGGGATTGCCCAGGCTCACCCCGTCGCGGTACGAGCCGTCCATACCCGTCCCCGCGGCGCTGAAGGCCTGAGCGCCGCTGCGCTCACCGAGGCGCCAGTACCCCGCCGGGGACTGCGCCATGACGGCGTCCTCGTAGGCGCCGGAACCCGACGAGTACGAGGGGTCCGACACCTTCCAGGTTCCGCCGTTGGCATCGGTGGTGCTGGTGACGCGGCCGCTCGCCGTGTCGTAGGCGACCGTGGCGTGTGTCCGCCCGGACGGCAGAACGACCTTGGTCATACGGGCCGTCTTGGCCCGGGCTGCGTAGTGAGCGGCGACGGTCCCTGCGTCCAGGGCTTGGTGGTAGACGGCGACCTCGTCCATTTCACCGGTGAAGTGCCGGACGCCGGCTGCCTGTCCGTCCCACGCCGGGCTGGACCAGCCTGCGCCCAGGTAGGTGTTGGACTTCTCGTAGTGGTCGATGGGGCCGGTCAGGGAGCCGACCGCTGCGCCGTCGAGGTAGAGAGTCTGGGTGGTGCCTGCTCCCGAGAGCACAACATGGTGCCAGGCGCCGTCGGTGACCGTTTTGGTCGAGACGAGCGGAGTGACCGCCTGGCCTGTGATCTCGTACTGGCCGCGCAGCTTCCCTGCCGTGTCGATGGCCAACGGACTGGCGTACTCCGGCTGGCCGTCATCGAGGTCTCCGCCCTGGAAACCCACGAGGACACCGGGCTTGGTGGTCTTGAACCACATCTCGACCGAGAGGAAGGCCGAGGTCCGCAGGGTGTTCTCCGGGACTTCGGCGTAGGAATCGGTCCCGTCGAAGCCGGCCGCCGTGTCACTGGTGCCCTCGATCACACCCGACTGGCCGAGCAGGACATCACGGTAGGCGGCATCATTCAGACCGGTGCGGGAGGGCGCCCGGCTGACACCGGTGGACCCCTCCTTCTCGCCCAGCTGCCAGTAGGCGACGGGGTTTTCGTCCATCACCATGGAGCGGTACAGCGAGCCGTCCTCGTACGTGTAGAGCGTGCAAGCGCTTGTTGATGCGGGCGGGCAGACCTTGGTCAGCGTGTCCCCGGTGTAGTGGTACGTCCATGCCAGCCCCGGCGTACTCGGGCCGATGGCGCTCGTGGTCACCGACGTGATGTGCCCGTCGGTCCAGGTGAAGTTCAGCGACCGTCCGGAGAGTGTGTCGGTCACCGACACCAGCGGTCCACCGTCCTCGTCCCGGTAACGCAGCATCTGGGTCCGCCCCGCCGCGTCCCTGATCTGCGCGAGCAGGCCGGCGGCGGTGAAGTGGTAGGTGGTACCGGACGGTTCCCGCAGAACCCACCCCTCGGCCTCGCGCTTCAGCGTGGTGGTCACCCCGGACGGCCCGGCATACGTGCCGTCCGCGTTGGTACCGAAGCGGATCCTCGACCCGCCGTCCAAGGTGACCAGAATGGTGTCGGTCTGTGGTTCCTCACGCAGCCCCATGTCCCAGCGGGTCGCCCAGCCTGTCCCGAACGCGGTGTCGCGGCGCGGGTCGAGCGAGTTGTAGGTGCGGCGCACTGCGAGCTCAGGGCCCACGGTGGAGATGGCGGCATCGGTGGCAGAGGTGGCGTAGTTGCCTGCTCGCGCCGAGAACTCGTGGCCGTCATCACCCCCCAGATGCGCCGTCACCACAGGCTGGGGGACCTGCGTGGTGAACAGGGCCGGGTGCGGGCGCGCCGAAGTCAAACCGGTGTCGAACACGTACCCGTACCAGGCGTAGGTCTTCCCCCACACCAGCCATCCTGAGGGCACGGCCCACTGCCGTGCTGTAGTGCGGGCGCTCGAGCGGCAGTTCTTGCGGGTGTCCTTGCCCTCGACCTCACAGACCTCGAAGGTGTACAGGAGGGGCTTGCCCGGGTAGTGGTCGCTGTCGTTGCCCTCGGCATACAGGGTAGGGGTGAGCGAGTTCAGTACCGCTCCGCTGGCGGGGGATTCCTTCGTCAGCTGCGGAGGCACGTTCACTGCGGCGAACTTCACCGCCACACCCGGAATGCCCTCACCGGTGAACCGGGAGGCGTTGTTGGCCATCGTCCACTGGAGGGTGTAGGTGCCCGGGGACAACGGAGCGATCTTCGCTTCGAGGGTGACGCTCTCGCCCGGCGAGACATCGGTGGTCATGGTCGTCCAGCGGATCTTCGACGAATCAGTGATCGCCTTGCCATCCGCGTCGAAGAGGTTGTAGCCCAGCTTGAAAGTGCCGCCCTTGGGCCAGGTCTCCTGCCCCTGGTTGGTCACCGTGACCTTCATCGAGCCTTCGGCGGTCGCCGTCACCGGCGTGACGAAGCCGCCGAGCTTGTAGGCAGCGCCGTAGCGCGTCCAGGTCACATCCAGGCTCGGCTTGCCGTTGGGATAGTCGTCGGAGCCGAACTGCTTCCAGCTGTTGGAATCCGAAGTCGAGGCTTTCAGCGCCAAGCCGTAGTTCTTCTTGCGGCCGTGCGTCCAGTCATCGACCAGTTTCCGGCCGGCCGGCCCCAGCTTCATGCCCTCCCAGTCCGGTCCGCACGACCACGTCGTCGTATTCGCGGGGCGCCAGCCATGCGCGAAGCTCTTCGACGCCAACGACGCGCCCGTCGGCGGCCCGGGGTACGTACTCGTAGTCGACTCCGACCAGTTCGACGTGATCGGATGCACCGTCACCGGCCGTGCCGTGCACGACTGCGACCAGGTGTTGTACACGTTCAGGTTCGCGTTGAGCACGTACCCGTTCTTCAGCGTGGTCTCCAGACCGGAGAACCGCAGGAAACCAGCTGCCTTATGGGAGCCGCCGTCGTACGTGCCGACCTTCAGAACCGTGTCGCTGGCGAAGTTCTGGGTGTACGGGTACTCGACATAGGTACCGGACGTCGCACTGACCCGCGTCACGGACGGGTCGACACGCACCGGGAAGACCCTCTCCGGGTCGTTCAGCCATGCCTCGTCCAGGGTGACGACCAGGACCTGCCGCCCTGCCTCCTCGGTCAGGCTATAGCCCACACCGGAGGAGACGGCACCCTCGTTGGCGTTCTCGGCAAGGTGCGAATCCTCCATCCAGCCCGGCGGCATCCACGCCCGCCGATTGCCCTTCAGGTCCACAAATTCCACGCCACCGAGGCCGTCGAGCCGAGCAGTGAGCCCCTCCAGAGCAAGCGGAAAACTCCACTGCGTGGGCGCGCCCTTGCCCTTGAGGACGAGCGTCTCCTTCACCGATTCGCTGCCCGCGATCAGTTCGAGATCGGACGATTCCCGAACCCCGGGATAGCTGATGACGCTGCCATCGACCTTCCCCGCTACCCGACCGGCACCTTGAACCGCATAGGCAACCGACAGCCCGTCCCCCGCCGACAGCCGCACCACGGGATCCGAATCCGCGTACTCCGCCAGCGAAATCGTTTCAGCAGTCTGCCGCGGCGCCCACCCGGCATCCGAGCCGCTCATCGTGCGAGGACCGCCCGGGCGGACGAGCGTGGTGTCGATCGGCTTCCACTGTCCGTTGGCGGCCTTGAAGTTCACCGGCTCGTCATAGAACCGCGTGGTGAAGGTGCGGTCCCGATTGAGGAAGGTCCGCGAACGCGCGTCCCGTTTCCCTGCCGCTTCCTTGCTCGTCTTGACGTCAAAGCCCTGAGGAGCCGCCACCGGCACATCAACCGCTTCGCCCAGCCCCATACGCGGAGGAGTCGGCACCACGCCTACACCGCCGACTGCCACTTGCGGCTCCAGGGGCAACTCCCCTGGAGCCTTCAGAGCCTTGTCGCGCCCGCCCTTGGCCGCCGCGTCCGTGGCAGCCCCCGAGGCACGGTGGCTGCGGCCATCCGCCGACCCCCACCTCTGGTCAGGTGCATCAGCGCCCGTGGCTCCGGGCGCGTCGGACCACCGGCTCACTGCCAGGGCAGCCTGCTCAGTCCCCGAAAGCACGGCCATCAAGAACGCAACAGACACAACAAGTGGACGTGCGGCACGCACGGAAGCCCCCCGAACTAGTAAAGAAGAAGGCCTTCTTACTGCTTGTCACACACCCCACACAAGAAGTTCACAACTCGTAATGATCAACAGTGGTGCACGTCACGGAACCTTTCCGGCCTAAAGGCACGGAGTGTCCACCGCGCACTTTCGGCTGCATCACCACCGAGGAACGTCAACAAGCCATTGGCCGAGGCGCGCGGCGACGCTGCGGAGGACGAGTCCGCCACTTCGTCGGCCCGCGGGCGCGCCGCACGGCGGGGGCACAGGTCGCTGTTTCGCCGCTGATGATCAGGGCGGAGGCGGCCGCCTTGGTGGAAGTGGAGTTACGGGCAACCATGCGCGGGGTCATCCCGCAGTCGCGAGGGTGTCCTCGCTCTTCATGGAAGAGTGTCGCCGGCTGATCTGTGTCCGTCAGGACTCGTAGTCGTCGATCAGACGGCTGACGATCCGGTGCAGGACGTCCGCGCGACGCCGGTCGTCCTGCTGGTTGCGCAGGGCGTGCTCGGTCGCCCGGAGCCTGCGCCAGGCGTCGGTGTCCTGGTCCATCACCTGGTCGACGAGCGGCGAGGAGACCAGGGTCAGGCACTCGGCCAGCCGGAGTCGAGTGGTGTGAGAGGGCGGGGTGGCCTCGGGGTCGGCGAAACCGTCCGTCAGATACCGCGCGGGGTCGGTGAGGCTCCAGCCGGCCACGGCGCCCTTTTGTACGAGGAGGTCCACGTCAGGGGCGATGCCGATCCGCGCGTCCAGTGGCCCGTCGAGAACGCCGAGGTCCCGGAAGCACCGCAGCTCGGCGGCTTCGGAGGTGCAGCAGAAGACCGTCGCCTGGGGGAGGCCGAACTCCTTCGCCGTGTCGGCGCGCAGGCCGCTCGGCAGCGCCGGGGGCCCGTGGGGCGCGCGGTGGCAGACCTCGGCGGGAACGGATTCCGGGGGAACGAAGAATGTGGCGCTGCACAGCTCCCGGGTGCCCTGGTCGAACCGGAGGTGGTCGTTCTCCGACCACAGCCATTGCATGCTGCCGAAGGTGGTGGCCAGCTGCTGCTCGCGCTCTTCCGGGTCCGCGTATCCCGCGACGATCACCTGGAGGTCGCGAAAATCGAAACGTGGAGTGAACCCCAGTGGGTTACCGGTCGTCTCGACACTCGTGGTCTCGCCGACCGAGAACTTCACCATGGCTGCCACCTCATCGGATCTGCTTGGCGGGCGGCATGGTGCCACCGTTAGTGTCTGGAATTTTCCCGTTCACGATATCGTCGTGGGTCACCGGGGGCCCGGGATCGTTGACCGATCCGCCCACTGCCTTGACTCCGGTTTCCCCTTTGATCCCGGACGGGCCGTAGCCGGTGATCACGTCGCCTGCGCCGGCTCCGTGCCCCTTCGTGATCACGATGTCTTCGCCCTGTCGGAAGATGAGGTTTCCGCGGCCTCCTTGGGAGAGATACACCGCGTCCGGATTCTGCAGAATCTCGATCACACGTTCGTCGCCGCCGAAGTGCGGGTGGTAGTTGCTGGCCTTTCTCATCTTGCCTTCTTGGGCACGCTCGATGATCTTTTCCGTGGCGTTCTTGGCCTTCTCCTCCGGGCACTTGGGCGCGAGGCCGAGCGGGTCGCTCCACGTGTGCGGGTTGTGGACGTACGCGCCGGGGTTGGGTGCCGGGGTGAGACCCAGAGGATCCGGTGTGAGATAGCGGGCGGTCTCGGGGTCGTAGTGGCGGAAGTAGTTGTAGTGCAGCCCTGTCTCGGGGTCGTGGTACTGGCCCGGGAAGCGAAGGGGCGTATAGGCCGGGCTGTCCGCGGGCCACGTGGTGGAGCCCCAGAGCGTGGCGCGGGTGTGCCAGGCGATGGTGCTCTGTTCGTCGACGAGTTCGGTCGGGGTGCCGATCAGGTCGGTGATGATCGAGAAGAAGCGGGAGTCGATCTCCTCCTGCGGGGCGTCGGCAGCGGTGATGCGTTCGGTCTGGGCGATGGGGTGCAGGCCCTGGTGGTCCCAGGTCAGGGTGACAGGATGCGGCAACTCCTGTGACACGGAGGTCTGTTCGCACAGCATCGTGCCGTCCCAGGTGAAGGTCACCCTCTCGACGACCGTGTCGCCGTCGGCCGACAGGCGGAGTTTCGCCGTGCGGCGCCCGAGCGGGTCGTAGGTGTAGCGCCAGCGGGTGCCGTCCGGGGTGACTGTGGCGGTCAGGCGGTCCTCGGCGTCCCACTCGTAGCGCCAGGTGTCGGGGCGGCGGGAGAGACGGGTCTTGCGGCGCAGCACGATGCGACCGAGCGCGTCGTGCTCGTAGCGGACGTTGCCCGCGCGGGTGAGTCGGGTGCCGGTGTAGACGCGTTCGCCGGTGGCCTCGTGGCCCGGGTGGACGGCGGGCCAGGACGCCTGGGTCTGGTTGCCGGCGGCGTCGTAGGCGTAGGCCTCCGTCCAGTTCGCAGCGTGTACGGCGGTCACGCGTCCCCTCGCGTCGAGGTCGAACCGGCGCTGCCCGGAGAGCAGGTCCTCGACGCCGGTGAGGTGGCCGTCCGCCCGATAGGTGTAGGCGCGGTGCTGGATCGTGCGCTCGTCGGCCATGGTGGTCTGAGCGGTGAGGCGACCCATCGGGTCGTACCCCTGGTCCAGGCTGAGGGTGTCGGCGACGGTGCGGGTGACCTCGCGTCCGTTCCCGTCGTACGTGAAGGTGATGGGGCGGCCCGAGGCGGTCATCTCCGCCACGTTGCCCACCGGGTCATAGGACCAGGTCGTGGTGGCACCGCCGGGTGTGGTGCGGCTGGTGCGCCGGCCCAGGGAGTCGTGGACGCACGTTATGGAACGGCCGTCGACGGTCTCCGTGCGAAGGTTGCCGTGCTGGTCGCGCAGCAGCGTGAGCGTGCTGCCACCGGGGCCGACGGCCTGGGCGAGACGGTCGGTCACGTCGTAGGCGTACGTCGTGACCTGTCCGTCGGCGTCCTTGCGGACGATCTGCCCGAGTGCGTCGCGCTCGTACGTGGTCGTCTGACCGAGGGCGTTCGTGCGGGAGGCCAGGCGGCCCGCCGGGTCGTGGGTGTAGGTGAGGGTGCCATCGTCGAAGTCCGTCTCGGCGATAAGACGGCCGGCGCGGTCGTACTCGTAACTCCAGTTCAGGCCCTGCGGGTTGGTGACCTGGGTGAGGCGCAGTTCCTCGTCGTGCAGGAACTCGTGGCGGGCACCGTCCGGGTCGGTGCGAGCGGACATCAGGTCGAAGTGCGTGTACTCGTAGCGGGTCGTGCCGCCCAGCGGGTCGGTGTGGCCGGTGCGGTTGCCCTCTCCGTCGTACGTCCACGACTCGGTCGTGCCGTCGGGGGCGATGCGGCGGGCGAGCAACCCCTCGACCGTCCACTGCAGGCGCGTGGTCGCTCCGGCCGGGTCGGTGATGGTCACCGGCCGGCCGAAGGCATCGCGCTCGTAGCGGGTCACCGCGCCGGACGGGTCGGTCATTTGCAGGGGCAGTCCCGCCGGGTCGCAGCGGACGGTGGTCGTGTGACCGAGGGGATCGACGACCGAGGTGAGGCGGCCCGCGTCGTCGTAAGTGAAGGTGGTGCTCTGGGCTGCGGGGTTGGTGAAGCCGGTGCGGTTGCCGAGCTCGTCGTAGTAATAGCGGTGGACGGAGCCATCGGTGCCGATGACTTTAACCGGCAGATCCAGCTCATTGTAGTGTGCACGGATTTCACGGCCGTCGACGCGGACGGCTCGGGTCAGGTTGCCCCTGTCGTCGTACTCGTAGCGGGCCGTGTGGCCGAGCGGATCAGTGCGGGACAGCAGGCGGTTGTGGCGGTCCCGTTCGAAGCGGGTGACGTTGCCGAGCGGGTCGATCTCGGCGACTACTTGGAATGCGCTGTTGATGAGGTAGCGGCGGGTGTGGCCCTCACCGGTCGTGGTCGTGGTGATGCGGTGGCCGGTTCCGGGATCCGTTTCGTCGTAGGACAGGCGCAGGCTCATGTGGCCCTCGGCGCCGCCCTCCGCGACGCAGCGGTCCTGCTCGTCGTACTCGTAGGTGTAGGAGCGGTCGTTGGTGTCGGTCCAGGAGGTGATACGACCGCGTTCGTCATAGGTGAACTGCAGTGGCAGCCCCGAGGAGTTGATGACCTCGGTCAGGTGGCCGTCGTCTGAGTAGACGTAGCGTTTGATCTCCTGATCACTGCCGTCCACCGCCGCGCCGGCCAGGTGCAGGGCGATCACCCGCTCGTCCCGAGTGGTGATCTTCAGGTGGTGGCCGCCGGAGGAGACGATCGCGAGCGGGGCGCCCTCGGCGTCGTACTCGAAGGTGAGCCACTGGCCATTGCGGTCGTCGACCTGCTCCAGGACCGCCAGATGCTCGGCGCGATCGGCGAAGTGCCGGACGCGGCCGGTGGCCGGGTCGGTGATTGTGTAGCCGCCGTCGGCGCGGTCGAGTGGCCAGCGTGGACCGTGACTTGGCAGGGTGGGGGTGCCGGGGGCGGGATGCGGGTAGGCGAGCAGGAGGCCGTCGGCGCTGACGAAGACGACGCCCTCGGCGTCGATCTCGAGTCGTTCGTCGACGGTGGAGGACCAGGACGGGCCGAACCAGCGGCCGAGGCCGTAGCCGGACTCCACCCGCCGTGTGAAGACCAGGGGCAGGACGCCGGGCAGCGTGATGTCGGTCTGCGGCAGGTACATCGCGCCGGTGGTCAGATCGACTGGGTCGGTGGGGTCGCGCTCGACCTTGTTGCGGGGGTTCTCCGCGTGGCTCTCGGGAGTGTCCCGCACGGCACGACGTGCCCCGCTTTCCGCGGCCGCCTCCGCACCATTCTTCACTCCGAGCCGAAACCCCCCTCGAGCGAGGCCTGTGCCTTTGGAACCAACAATCTCCGGAATCAGCCGTCCGATGAACTCGCTCGGGTCGCCCTTCGCCGCGTCCCAGGCGTTCTTCAGTGCCCGGTCCGGGTTGGCGGCGGTCGAGGCGAGGCCGGCGAGCGTCATGTTGACGCCCTTGTAGTACTCGGCCGGGTGCGTCAGGTTGTACGGGTCCATCGGGTCCACCGACCGGACGAAGTTGAGCAGGCCCGCGGTGCCCTTGACGATGCCGCCGCCGACGTGGGCCAGCTCGAAGCTCTGGCCCAGGCTGTAGTCCATGACCTCGAGATTGAGCCTTTCGCGGCCGGTGGGTTCCTTCGGTGCGTGCGCCATCGCTGCCGTGACAGCCGTCTTCGCCGTCTCGGCCGCCTCGTTGCGGTGGCGGCGGGCTTCCTTGAGGACCTCCTGCGCCCGTTCCCGCTTGGCCTGGCCCGGGTCGGACAATTCACCGGGGTCGGGCAACGGGTGGTCGCCGTTGCGGGCGGCGTTGTAGGCGTCGACCTTCTTGTTGTACTCGTCGGTTGCCGTCTTGGAAGACTCGTCGCCTTCCCTGTACAGGGCGATCGCTTCCCTGGCCTTGTCCTGCGCGCTGGTGATCGACTTGGAGTACGTCTCCAGTGCCTTGGCCGCGTCCTCGAACGCGTCCGCCGCGTACAGCCAGTCGGTGGGCAGAGTCTGGAACTCGTCCCGGAAGGTGTCGGCCGCCTCGCCCTTCCAGTGACTGGAGTCGAGCTTCTTCATCCCGCCGCCGACCAGGTCGAACGCCTTCTGGAAGTCCCGCAGGTTCTTCACCGACTCGGCGATCTTCCCGGGATTGCCGTGGATCAGCTCGTTCGCCTGCTCGCTCTCGCCGAGCTGCTGCTCACCGACTTCCGCGCCCAGGGACGAGGCGGTGCGATCACCCCAGTCCTCGACCACGTCCGCCATCTTGTGCTGGCCCATGTGGTCAAGACCGTCGCCGACCTTGTCCGTCGCCCAGTCGACACCTTCGCCGACCTTCTCCTTGGCCTTGTCGATCCCGTCGCCTACGGCGTCGATGCCCTTGTCGGCCAGCTTCCCCCAGTCCGGCATCAGCGGTGCTCCCCCCACCGCGGCTCTTCAGCCTGCGCGATCGTTTCCTTCGACGGATCGAACGTCTCGCGCATCTTCTCGTCCATGGCATCACGGACCTTCGGATCGATCAGACCCGAGCGCTCCATCGAGTCCATCTCCGCGTCCATCACGTCGTACCCGGTGTTCTTCCAGGTCTGGTTGACCTTTTTCTGGGCCTCGGAGATGGACTCGGGGCTCCAGTCCGCACCGTCGAACGCCGACTGGGTTCTGATCTTGTCCCAGCTCATGCCCTTGACCTCGTCCTCGCTCAAGTGCGGGTTCCCGTTCACCGAGTTCACGCCGACCTTGATCGAGTCCTTGATGTACCGCTCCTGCTCGGCGAACGAGCCGGCCGACAGACCCACCCCATGCGCAAAGGCATTCCCGCGCAGGGTCAGCGTCCGTACACCCCACTCCCAGCGATCACAGAAGGTCTGGAACTCCGCGGTCAGCCCGCTGTGCCCCAACTCCAGTCCCGACAACGCAACATCTGAGAACCCCCGACCGGTCGACGCCTCACCGATCATCCCGAGGTCCTTCAATTCGGCATGCGCCAAGTTGATGCCGTTCGCGATCTCGGCGAGCGCCGCTGCCGGCGCCGCGAGATCGGGATCGCTTCCGCTCATTCCATCCCCCCGAGGTCTACCGCCGCGGCCTCGGGCACGATGCCCTGGACCGGCGGGAACAACATGCCTTCGTCACTGCCCGCGTCGAGCGCCACCCCTGCCGGACCCGGCACCATCGGCACCATCACATCCAGCAGCCGCGCGCCCAGGATCGTCTGGTACGTCCACTCCCGCTCGGCGTCCCCCTGCGCACCTGCAAACCGTGCCAGCGCTTCTTCGTCCGAGAACGCGCAGATCCAGCGAACCCCGCCCTGGTCCGCGGTCCACAGGCTTCCGTACGGGTCGTGGGGCACGAGGACTGCCGTACGCCGGAATTCACCCAGCACCACCGCGAACCGTCGACGAACTGCGTCCAGTTGACCATCAGACGTGGTGCTCGAAGCCGTCGGAGTCAAGTCCGCAGCAGCGGAGCACGCCTCCAGTTGACCTACCTCTTGCAGTGCCAATGCTTTCCCTGGCGCTGGCCCACCGGCCAGTTGGCTCAGTCTCAAGGCGCGCTTTGGCCTCGTTGTGTCGTCCCCGTTATCCCTCACGGCGAAATGTTGTCATGAGTGCCTTTCCACGAGCAACGCGCGCGGTGCGCGTCCATGGAGGCGTGCAGTTCGGGCAACACCGACGCGCCCGTTGAACGCTGACTCGCCACCCACGCCCGGCCAGCGCTCGAAATGCCCACGTGCGGCCGCGAGGACCATCCGATTCCGGACCGGCGTCAGCCGCGGCTTCGGCCGGTCACGCCCGTGGGCTCTATAACCACTGCTGCGCGGCGGAGAGCCTGCCCCAGCCAACCACTGCGCCCGGACCCGCTTCTGAGGACGCTTCCCCGGACCACTCATCTGGTGTGGATGGCCGATACCGCAATGGGTCTCCTGGACGTCCCGATCGTCGGCTCACCGCCGAGTTCGTGCAAGCGCGAAGGCCCCGCTGGGGCTTGTCGATCAGGTCCCAGTGAGGCCTTGCCTTGAGTCTCGAGGTGTGGGCTAGCCGGATGGTTGGCCGTGCCAGGCTTGGTAGATCGCGAGCGCTGTGGTGATGACGTTGCCGATCACGGGCGTCCATAGCCGCGTGGTCCTGCCCCAACGCCGCCTGCGTACTGTGCGGGTCCCATCGCTGGGCTGCGGCTGCTCCTGGTGCATGTCCCTCCCCTTTCCGCCGCGGGACCCGCATGTGCGGGAGCCGTTGACTCAACCGTGCGGCTGGAGGATTCCCGCTGTCACGGGAGCGGCTTACCGACGCGGCGGGGTGGCGGCTCAGGGCTGTGTTCCGAGGCCTGCTGCGCGGGCGAGGGCGATGAGGTGGGCACGGTCGGTGGCGCCGAGTTTGGTTTTGATGTCGGTCAGGGCGTTCTCGACCCGTTTGTGGCTGATGCCGAGGCGGCCTGCTGCGGTGCGGGTGGCCTGCTTGGGGATGGCGAGGACGTTGAGGATTTCCCTTTCCCGGGCGGTGAGTTGGGGGAAGGCGTTGTCGCGGCGGACGGTGCCGAGTTGGTCGAACCAGGGGCGCATGCGGGCGGTGTCGGAGAGGTGGAAGATGAAGGCGCCGGCTGCAACGTCGCGTACGGCGCGGGTGATCTGGGTGACCTCGCCGGCTTTGAGGAGGAAGCCGCAGGCGCCGGCGCGCATGGCGGCCATGACGTTGGGGTCATCTTCGTGCTGGGAGTGGACGAGGACTTTGGTACCGGGCCGGGCGCGCTGGATTTCCCGGGTGGCCCACAGGCCGTCGCTGCCCGGCATCCGGACGTCCATGACGACGACGTCGGGATGGAACTCGAGGACCCGGGCAACTGCTTCGCGGCCGTCGGCTGCTTCGGCGACCACGGTGATGCCGGGATCGGACTCGAGCAGGACACGCAGTCCGTAGCGGGTGAAGGGGTGGTCGTCGGCGATCACGACGCGAATACCCTGTTCCATCACACGGCCCCCTGATCTGCGAGATCGGCATCCTGGACGCCGGGCAAGCTGACCGGCAGGCGCGCGATGAGCTCGGTTCCGCCAGTGCTTCGGGGCCGGATCTCGCAGCTGCCGCCGATCTCGGCGGCGCGCTCGCGCATGCTGCTTACCCCGACACCGGGCCGCATCCGTGGAGGAAGACCGCGCCCGTCGTCCGCCACGCTCACCTCGAGCACGTCTCCCATCTCGAGGCGTACCCAGCAGTTGGTGGCTTCGGCGTGACGCAGCACGTTCGCCACAGCCTCGACCAGGATCCAGTACGCGGCTTCCTCGACAGCCGCGGCCAGGCGGGGAATCTGCTCGGGCAGTTCGGTGTGCACGGCCAGGGATACGCGGTCGGTGTAGGCCAGGACGGCCTCGCGCAGGCCCAGCTGATCTACCGGCGACCGTAGACCCATGGAGATTCGGCGCAGGTCCTCGGCGCCTTGCCCGATGTGGACCAGTGCGGTGTTCAGCAGGTCATGCGTGGCGTCGGGGTTAGTACGCAGTGTGGTGGTGGCCGCTTGAAGGGTCCAGGTGGCGCCGGTGAGGACCGGCCCGACGCCATCGTGGAGGTCGCGGGCCAGGCGTCGGCGCTCTTCCGCCCGCACAGCGACGGCGTGCTCTTGGGAGCGCAGCAGTGCCAGGGACAGCCGAACCCCTGCCGCTGCCTGCGCAATGTGCCGGGCAACATCCCGTAACAGCCGCAGATCCGCAGCAGACAAAGTCTCGTCGGGCGCCCGTGCCGCCACCACCAGAGCGCCGATCTCCTCGCCCTGGTGCACCAGCGTCAGCCGCAGCGCGACCGGGGATTCGGTGCCGTGGGTGGCGACGCGCGCTGTGCCTGCGTCAGGCGCGGTGGCGTCGTCGAGTTCGATGGCCACGTACGGCAGCCGCAGCGCCTGCGCCACCGCGGCTGCCGCCTCCGGCAGCACCTTTTTCGGATCGGTGGTGCTTCCAACCGGCGGCCGAGCTCGGCCAGTGCCGCATACGGGTCGTCCCGCAGCCCGTACACGAGCCGGCTGACCAGACGCTGCAGCACGTCACGCAGCGGCTGCAGCGCAACGGCGACCACGCCGGTCGCCAGCAGCGCGGCAACCCTGGAGGCTGAGTGCTGCAGCACAAGCCCGAACAGGCTCACGGACCCGATGTAGAGCCCGACCACGATGCCCGTCAGCCCCGCGTAGAGCAGCGACCGGCTCAGGATCCGGTCGATGTCGAACAGGTTGTGGCGCACGATCGCGACAGCGATGGCTGCACTTAGCACCACGGAGACCAAGTCCATCGCGATTGACCCGGCAGGGCCGTCCACCAAGGTGATCTGCACGGTCACCAGAAGGACGGTCATCATCACGGCCCAGGCCACCCACTTCATCTGTTGCCGCACCACGCCGGCAGACCCGCGGAAGCGGAACAGCAAGCGAGAGCGCCGACAGCAGGAAGGGGATCAAATTGAGCAAGATCGCCACGATGCCCGCGTTCTCCAGCGCGACCGACAGCGCCGAAAGGCCGACCGGGTTGGGTGTCGAGGGGAAGTATTCTCCGCCGCCCAGCGGCCCTGGCAAGAACACTCCGATCAGGAGCACCAGCACGCCACACCCGCCGACGTACCAGGCCGGAATACGCCAGCGTACAGATGGCAATTGGCCGTTCGGGAACAGCAGAAACAGGAAGAAGACCGGGAAGATGAAAAGAACGAAGGACCAGTTCGACACCCACGCTGCGAGGACTCCGCCCAGGAGTCCTCGGGGAATCGCGTAGAGCCCATAAGCGTGCGCAAGCTGATCGACAGCCGACCCGAGCCCTGCGACCAGTAGCAGCCAGCCCGCCGGATTACGCGGTCGACGTGTCGCCACCACCAGCCCCGGCAGCGCGAACATCACGCCGGTCACGGTCTCGACGACCATCAGCCGCCACAGATTCCATTCCGGACGAGGTTCCGCCCGGGACAGGACCGCGAAGACCACTGTCACCGCCGCCACGACCACGATGGCGATCCACAGGCTCCAGGCGGTTCGTTTCTGCGTCGCCAGGGACGTCGTGTACGGGATCGTATGTCCCTCTTGGTTTCCCGCGAGTTCGTTCATGGCTCACCTCCAGTACGGGCACTTTCGGCGGGCGGTGATCCCGGCAACAAGGGAGCCGTATCCCGGGCATCCGGGACTGGCCACGACAGCATCGCGGTGAGCCAGCCTCACAGGGCAGGGCGCGCCGCGGGGCGCGAGGGGGCCCAGTGGAGCTCTTGGGTGTGCGGGTCGCAGCCCCATGCCGTGATCGTCCCGGCCGTGACGAGTTGGTCCAGCAGTGAGCCGAGTTCTGCGGGTGTGGTGCCGCATGCGCGGCTGAGACGGTCGGCTTCGACGCCGGTGTGTGCGTGGGCGGGGGAGTGGTGTGCTTCGAGGGCCAGTGCGGTCAGCCGTGTACTGGCCGGCAGCGCCTTGAGCGGCGCCGCGGAGGTGGCGAGTAGTGCCCAGTCGGCGGCCCGATGCCGGTCGGGGCGGCCGGGTGCTTGGGTCAGGGGGTCGAGGAGCTGGGCGGTGGGGGTTTCGTCGTGCGGGCAGCTGGTGGTCTTCTGCTGGACAGGGTGGAGCCAGCGGTGGTGTTCCAATTCGCGCCAGGGCGTGGGGTCGTGTGCCAGGCGCATGCTGCGCAGGAGGCCGACGGGGAGGCATACCTGCCCATGAGTGTCGGCCCGCAAGGCGCACTGGAGTGCGAGCAGCCGGGCTTCGGGGCTGGTCCCTTCGGGGAGTGCGGCGGCGAGGTAGCTGAGCATGTCCTGGACGCGGACCTGCTCGGACGGTCCGCGCGGCCTCCTCGCCTGCTTCCGTTGGCCCAAGCCCGCACTGATCCCAGGCAGATGCCGTGCTGGCGGATCCGTCAGTGCGGTGTCGGGGACGGCGGCTGCGTGGGGGGTGGCTGTGGCGCAGGAGGCGCATGTGTCGGCGAGGCGCCAGGTGCGGCCGCCGTGTTCGCGGGTGAGGACGAGCAGGACGGGTCCGGCGCAGCCGCGGTGGCGGGGGTGCCAGCGGCAGCCGCGTTCGTGGCACTGGCAGGTGCGGAGGTGGGCGGGGAGGGCGTCGCTGCGGGCGTGCCGGGCCAGGTGTGCCAGGGCTGCGGGCCGGGCGGAGGTTGCCTGCAGGGCCTGGCCGTGCGGTGAGCAGCGTGGGCAGTAGAGGGCCGGTCCGCCGTGTTGGGGGCGTAGTTCCACGGTCCAGGTGCGGGGCACCGGTGGGTGCATGGTGCACAGCCTCATGGGGCGCGCGTTCCTCCTGCCGTCGGCGCGGGGCCGGTCCGCTTCCAGTCCCCTCACCGATGGGGGAGTGGGGTGTTGGCCGCAACGTAGTGCAGACCTCTGCCCTGCCGCTGGCGCGGCCACCTGCGGAAATAGGGCAGAGGTCTGCACTGACAGGGCAGGGTTCTGCACCGTCGGATGGTAGAGTGACGATCTTCCCGCCCGACCCGAACCTCACCGCGCTGCGTCTGGAGCTGGCGCGGCTGAGGAGCGAGCGCGGCTGGACCTATGACGAACTGGCTAGCCGCAGCGGCCTGGCCAGGCGCACTCTCATCGAGATCGAGCAGGGCCGAACGATCGGATCCCTCAGGACCTGGCACGCCCTCGCCCATGCCCTGAACGTGCCCGTCGACCACCTCTTCGGCACCCTCTGCGACGGGCACGCGCCGCCCGCCGAAGCTGCCGATTAGCCCCGGCCCCACGGCTCTCGACGGATCACCCGATCCGGTCACCGGCATGGCGCACACGTGCGATGGATCGCGCACCAGTTCCCGAAGTCTGAGCCGATCGTGGGACGCTGGCGGCCCGGCCACCGTGTTGGCGGCGCGCCGCCTGTCACCTTCGCGGCCATGTGTTCCCTCACCATCCCGTCCGCCCGCCGCTGGGACGGCACCCCCACGACGCCCTGGCGCCTGCGTTCCCTGCGGGTTGCCGCGGACGGCCCCAGACGCCTGCTGCACACGGCCCAGCCCGGCTTGTGCCGGGACTGCGGCAATCGCATCGACTGGTACACCCAGACCCATGGGCGACCCGTCGGCCTGCACCCGCGCGAGCTCGACGCGGCGGTCGTCCCAGCCTCCTGCCGCTGGCACGTCGACTCCGGCATCGCTCACCCCGCGGGCGACGGCACCCGGTGGTGCCGTATCCCGCACCCCGTCCTGTGCCCCGCACGCGAGCCCACCGAGCCGCTGACGCCGCAACTGGCCGAACTGCGCCGTCGCCTCGCGCTGCACACCCGCCGCCTGCTCGACACCGGCGCCTACGCCCTGGCCCCGCCCACTGACTCGCCCGCATCAGAGCCGGTGTGCCGGCCGGCCCGGCCCGTGGTGCAGATCCTGTATGGCCGCTATCTCGCCGCCCGCCCAGTCGATGACATCCAGTGCGTCGCGCAGACCCGTCTGCGCCACCGCTGCCCCCACCGAATCCTTGCTCCGGACGCACCCGCAGGGGTCTGGAGGCTCATGCCCGCCACCGCCGCCCGCGGACAACTGGCCCTGTCCGCAGCCGACATGGCCGTCTACGACCTCACCCACGTGCCCTATGCGGAACAGCTGCGCTGGCGCACCCAGCGCTGCCCCTCCCACGCTGGCACCTCTGCCGCGCCCGACCTGACGCTCGCAGACTGGGAGGTCTTCGACCCGCTGTTCCACCACCAGCACATCCACGCCCGCCTCCCCGCCACCGCCCAAGGCCGCCGGGAACGGCCGTGAACGCAGCCTCCAGCCAGGGCACCTGGCCGGGTGAGGCGCTCTCCACCGGCAGGACAGCGCCCGTCCGACGCCGCCGTCCGCCACCGGCAGACGGAGTAGTCCTTGCATACGCCACGGAGGCGTGACCATGCCGCACCACGCTCTTGAGATCACCCTGACCCGGCCCGCCACGCAAGCTGAACTCGCCCGTGCCGTACGCATCATGCCGCTCGCCGCCAACTGTGACCGCACCCGTCTGATGACCGTGGCGAAGGCGAAGAACCCCGACCGGGCCCTGAGCCGCGCCCACCACCGCCTCAAGGAACTGCTGCCCCTCGACGTCCTCGCGACCCACTATCCGGCCCCCGATGGACACGTCCTTCTCACCATTGCCTTCAGCCCCGCGGCCGATGTCTTCAGGCCGCGCCGCCGACCAGATAGGCCAATCACCCCGCGTCTTCCTCCAGCAGAGCATCCACCGTGCCCTCACCCGTCACGCCGGCCAGGAAGCCAAGCGCCTCGACGACGCCCTGAAAGCCCTGCTGGCCCACACCACCCCAGCCCAGCTCCTAACGGCAGTTGGCCGTACCCTCACCCTCTCTGGAAAGCGACAGTGCTGAATCCGACCGATGAACAGGCCGCAGCCGTCGACGTCTTCCGCGCCGGCGAGCACCTGGCGCTCCAGGCAGGCGCCGGAACGGGCAAGACCAGCACCCTCGTCCTGCTCGCTTCTGCCACCCGGCGCCGCGGGCGTTACATCGCCTTCAACAAGGCCATCGCCAACGATGCCGCCGCCCGCTTCCCCGCCACCGTGACGTGCAAGACCGCCCACGCTCTCGCGTTCGCGGCGGTCGGTCACCGTTACGCCCGCCGCCTCAACGGCCCACGCCAGGCCGGCTGGAAGACCGGCATGGCCCTTGGCATCACCAAGACCGTCCGCATCGGCGAACGCGAGGTCACGCCCAAGGCCCTGTCCCACGCCGTCCTGCGCACGGTGACCCGCTTCTGCCACTCCGCCGACCGCACGCTCACCCGCCATCACGTCCCGCGCCTGCGCGGACTCGACGACAAAGACCTGCACACCCAACTAGCCCAGGTGGTCCTGCCGTTCGCCCAGAAGGCCTGGGTCGACCTCCAGCACCCCGACGACGGCGTCGTGCGCTTCGGCCACGACCACTACCTGAAGATCTGGGCCCTGGCGGACCCGAAGATCGACGCCGACTTCCTCCTCCTGGATGAAGCACAGGACACCAACCCCGTCCTCGAACACGTCTTCAACGCCCAACGCGCCCACGCCCAGCTCGTGATGGTCGGCGACTCGGCCCAGGCCATCTACGGATGGCGCGGCGCCCGCGACATCATGACCGGCTTCGACGGCCACGCCCTGTCCCTGTCGCAGTCCTTCCGCTTCGGTCCCCGTCTCGCCGACGAGGCCAACCGGTGGCTCACGATCGCCGATGCACCGATCCGTCTGACGGGCACCGACGCGATTTCCACCGAACTCGCCCCGGTTGATTGTCCCGATGCGGTGCTGTGCCGGACCAACATCGGAGCCATGACCGAAGTGATGGCACACCTCGGTGCGGGTTATCGCGTCGGGCTGGCCGGGGGAGGGGAGAGCCTGCGTTCCCTGGCCACCGCTGCCCGCGACCTCAAGGCAGGGCGCCGCACCTGGCACCCCGAGCTCCTCCTCTTCCCTTCCTGGGGTGAACTGCAGGACTACGCCGAACACGACCCCGCCGGACGTGACTTGAAGCCGCTCGTCGACCTCATCGACCAGCACGGCCCGGACGCCATCCTCGCCGCGGTCGACCAACTCACCCCCGAAGCGGACGCCGACATCACCGTCTCCACCGCCCACCGCGCCAAAGGCCGTGAATGGGTAACCGTCAAAATCGCCGACGACTTCACCCCGCCCAAGGACACCGACCAACAGGACGAGAACGGCAATGCCGTCCCTGGTCCGATTGATGAGGGTGAAGCGCGCCTCGCGTATGTCGCCGTCACCCGGACCCGCAGCCGCCTCGACCTCGGCGGCCTGTCCTGGATTCACGACCACCCCGAGGGGAACCCGCTACTGGGCTGAGTAGCCTGCCGGTAGCGGCAGCCTGGACGGTGCCTCCCGGCGGGAAGCCGGTGATGCCGGGCCCCTTGTCCCTCAAGGGGTCAGTCGACCTCCCCTATTGAGGTGTGGCGGCCGGTGCAGCCGTACGGACGACTCGCCGCGGCGGGACGACGGCCGGCAGTTGCGACCGCGTCAGCATGCTGGCCTGCGCCCCGCCGCGGGACCTTGGCGAACGCGATCGGCCGTATCAGCCGTGCTTTGTCGGTGCGTGGAGCCATGCCTGGAGCTTGCCGCCGCGGTATTCACCTCGGCGGCGGGGTCCTGCCGCCGTGGGCGCATCGACCTGGAGTTAGCGTTCGACGTGGTAACGGCTTTGAGCTATGACGGCTTGGCGGAGTTTGGTGGTGAAATCGGGGGTGCGTGCGATGCGGTCGACGCCGCCGGCTTTGCTGTGGCGCAGGGCGGTTTTGAAATTCTGCTCGAGGGTGCCGGTCATGCGGGTCATCAGGTCGCTGCTGAGGTGCTCGAGGTCGATGTTGAGCAGGTCCCGTGGGGTGGGCTGTCGCAGTCGTGTGAGCGTGTAGGCGGACATGGCTGCCAGGGGGTAGAGCCAGTTCTCCAGGGTTTCTCCCAGCAGCGGCCGGTCTTCGGCGTACTGGGTCAGGAAGGTACGCAGCCGGGTGTGGACGTCGAGGCAGAGACGGTAGACGTCCAGGTTGTGGCGGGGGGAGAAGATCTGGCTGTAGTGCTGGTCGTCGAGCAGGAGTGCCTCTGAGTGCCGCAGCGCGGTGTGTGACTCGCGCAGGACGAAGGCGGTGAACTCCCGTGCCAGGCGGGCCATGCTGACGACCCGGTCGAGGGGGAAGCCGAGGTTGCGGTAGTAGCTGGCGCGCCGCTCGTAGTAGTAGCCGCTGGAGTGGGTGAGGCTTTCCTCGATGTCCTTCTGGATGGACTCGGTCGCCCGCAGGGCGCCGGCCGGCAGCTGGGTCTGGCTATTGGTGGCCCGGATGATCCTGTCGCGTGCGGTGCCGGACTCGGGCGCTACGACGATCTTGACCAGGACTGACCGGTCACGGTGCTGGCCGCCTGCCTGGAAGTAGCTGTAGACCTCGTGGCTGGTCTGCAGCCCGTTGACGATCTGCGGGTCCTTGACGACGATCTTTTTGCCCGCGATCTGAGCCGCGTCGGCGACGACGGTTACCCCGTTGTTGAACCACCAGAAGTCCTCGCCCGTGCCCGACTTGAGGGTCTCGCCGATGGCGTTGTTCACCGCGGTGGAGCCTGCGTAGTCCCGCACATTCGACTCGAACAGCTCCAGCCGCAACGCCTCGTTGTCGGAGGTGATGAAGCGGTAGTACTCATCCAGACGCGCCAGGCAGACATACCCCTCGCCCAGCGAGGTGCTCGTCGGGGTCTCGGAGAACACCAGTTGCGCGACCGCCTTGGCGCCCCGGGCGGTCCGCTCGCGCAGGTCCGCAGCGTTGAGGTACTCGAGATCTGCCTTGGTGTCGGAAGTGATCTTCGCTAGTTCGCGTCGCAGCCGGTCGCCTTTGGACTTCACGTTCGGGTGGGGGCTCTCAGCAGCCTTGCTGGCATAGATCACCTTGACGCGGACCTGCGGGAACGAGGATGCCAGCTCCTCAAGGATATGCAGGAAGCGTCGTGTGCGGTCGAGGAGCTTGGCATTGGTGTGGGCCACCAACTCCTCCTCATCACGGCTCATGTCGAGGAGTGTCGGCAGATGGAAATGCAGCTTTTCGATCACCGTTTCCTGGTAGCCCGGGGAGGTCTTCGCCTGCAGGATGACCAATTCGATGGTGTTGGCCCGCGACGGCAGATACTGGTGGGCGTCCGCGGTGACATAACGATCGTCCACGAACGTCCATATACCGTCGATGCCGCAGTCGTGCGCCCCGTCCACGACGCCGTCCATGATCTCGTCGTTGTCGAGATCCCAGTCCTGCAGTGCCTTGTCGGCCGCGAAGAAGGTGAAGAAGTCATCCCGGCCCTTCTCGGGCGCCAGCCGCCGGTGCTGGTCATCGAGGATGCGATCGAGCAGCCGCTGGTCGTTGTTTTGCACGGACGTCATGCAACACCCCCACCTGGACGTCAGGAACCCCGACAAAATGCTGGCAGGCTGACGCGCAGGCGGCTACCCCCGTGCCCCGACGCGAACCGAACGTAGCAGAGCCTCTGGGTAGAGATTGACTGCGCGCATCGAGTGGCATCTCAACGTCACCTTCGCACTGGGACAGCTTCGCCCCAGGGCCAGAGGGGGTCTCGTCAGCAGTTCGCGGGTCAGAAACTGCGCTGAGCAGATTAGACCGGCCAGTTGGGCGTTCCCCACACCCCAAACGTCCAAGTCAGTCGCATGCTGGACCCGCGTGATCTCGCGGTCCACCCGAGCGAAAAGCCTCTCGAGCACCGGGCCGACGACGGCAGGCTGCGCAGCCTCCGTCCGCAGCCAGCTGAGGTTCAGGTCGTGGTCCTGCCGCCCGCGAGGGCCCTCGGCATCGCGGCCCATCAGGCGATCAACCAGGGTCTCGTCCGAATCGACGGCGCCACGTCCCAGCAGCGGGATGAACAGCGCGAAATCCAACTCCTCGACGCCTGCGACCCCAGCAAGGAACAGGTCCACGAGATAGTCAACGCCCGCCTGGAATCCAGATGTCCGCATCACCCACAGAGCGCTGTGCAGGAGGCGCTTCTCCAGTAGGTCCGCGTTAGTCACATACAGAAACCAGTTAGACACCATCGTGTCGGCGACGGTGCTCGGCGCAATCGACTCCGTGCTGGTGTATCCGGCTGGCACTGTGGCTTCGGTCCGCTCCTCAGGGTCGCAGCAAAAGGGGAGACGGGACCGGGCCGAGAAGGAGCCCCACTCGGTGTTCCAGCAGCTCCAGAAAGTTGACGCTGAGACCAACCCGCTGCGTGATGTACGCATGCAGGACGGCGGATTCCCGTGTCCTCGTTTTGCCCGGGGGTGCTGAGCAGAGCAGGGCGCCGAACCTCATCAGGTCTAGGTGTGTTGTACGGTCCATGGCGGGCGCAGCGGGCGGGGTGATCGACGGGGACCGGTCGGCCGCGTGGGCGGTGACCCCGGAGGTCATGGCTGCGCCGGAGAACCGCCGCTGGGTTCGGTCCTTCTTCCCGGGCTCTGCTGGGGCTACACCCCTACATCGCGCTGCGGAACGTCATCACCGCCTACCCGGAGCTCAAGCTCTTCTCGACCAACCTCGCTGAGACCCAGGCGCAGGAATCCGCGGCGGTGTTCAGGGACCGAGGCGACGCCGCCTCGGAGGCGTTCTGCTGGGCCCTCGGCATCGACTACATGATCGTGCGGAACAAACTGCCGTACGCCGAGCGGCTGGTGCGCGCGATGCGCGGTTCTCCGGAGGCCGCCCGACAGCCCGCCGCGCTCGCGGCGGAAGCCGCGCTGCTGCGTGCGGTGGGCGAGTCCGAGCGGGCACTGGCCAAGTTGCGGCGGGCGGCCACCGCCGCGGAGCGCGTGCCTGCGGCGCTGCGCGGGCTGATCGCCGAAGTGGCCCTGGAAGCGGCGGCGGACCCGGTCGCTCCGGACGGAGCGGGGCAGCGTACGGCCCTGGTGTGGCGGCAGGAGTACGGGGCGGTCTTCCTCGGTCTCGTCGTCGAGGCCCGCGCTCTGGCCGCGACCGACCCGGATCGGGCGCTGGCGCTGGTCTACCGGGTGTGCCGACTGCCGGACCGCGTCGCGCCGTTCGCCCGTGACGGCGACTCGGACGCCCACGCCCGTTCATACCAACAGGGTCGGACGGCCACGGGACTGGCGCTGATGCTGGCCGCCGAGATCCACGAGTCGCGCGGGCACCACGGCGCGGCGACCGGCGCGTACCTCGACGCACTGAGCGCGTTCAAGGCGGCCGTGGAGCGGACCTGGGCGGCCCGGTGCGTCGTGCTCGGCTTCCTCAACGCCGTCGAGGCCGGCTACGACGATCCGGATCAGGAGGAGATGGCCCTCGACATGATCCGGGTGAGCCTGCAGATGCTGGAGTCCGACCGCGGCGCTCTGCGCGGCGAGGAGCACCGCGCCGCCTGGCTGGCCGCACAACAGGAGCTCTACGCAAGGGTGTTTGCCTATGTGTCGACGGGGCCGCATACCCACCGCGGCAAGGCCGCCGAACTGGGCCTGTGGCTGCTGGAGTCCCTGCACCGCACGTTGACCGAGGCGCTGATCGGTGCGGAAGGCGGTCCGTGGCATCCGGTGGGGGACGCACAACTCCAGCGTCTGGCCCATCTGGAGGCGACCGCACGAGCACGTACGGCCGAGGACTTCGCCGCTGTCCAGGAGCGCATCGGCGCGTTCGGTGCCCGCACGCATCTCCTCGACCGTCTCGCTGCCGCCCGCCGGGGCGACGACACACCGCCGTCGCCGTCGACCGAGGCACCAGCCGCCACGGTCGAGGGCGCTGCCTGTACGGCCCGGGGGCCCGCCGCCACGGTCACGGACGGCCCGCACATCGGCTCGGACCATGCCGCCGCGGCCCAGGACGAGTCCGCGATCTCCGCCACCACCGACGTACAGGATCTGCTCGACCGGCTCGGCGACCGCGTCGCCCTGCTCTACCACTGCGACGTGACACGCGCGGTTGGTCCGTGCTGAGCGCGATCGTCTCCGCAGCACACGGAACCCGGCTCCACCGGACCCGGCTGGACGCCGTGGCGGGCGAGGAGATCTCGGACACGCTCACCTCGGCGGGCGCCCTCGATGCGCTGGCGGCGGCGGACGAGGCGCAGACGACGATGCTGTACTACACGCCGCTGGACGACCCGGTCTGGGCGGAGTTGAGCCAGGCACTGGTCCCCGCCGCGTGGTGGGACCTGCTGTGCCCCGAGGGCGAGGGGACCGCGCGCGAGGTGGTCGTCGTACCCGACGGACCGCTCTCCGCGCTGCCCTTCGCCGCACTGCCCGTCCGCGATCGGCGGCCCCTGTTGGAGTACGCGCTGATCACGCTCACCCCGGCACTCTCGATGCTCCGGCCGCCCTCCGCCCGCCCGACGGGCCAGCGCACAGCAGCCGGTCCGACGGTGGTCAGCCACATCGGCGTCGGCCTCCGGCCCGAAAGCACGGAGGCCGAGGCCGTGGCACTGGAGCGGATCGCCGCCTCGGCGACCGTACGGCGCACGGCGGATCGCGCGCAGTTGGACGCCGCCCTGTGCGCGGAGCCCGCACCGGATCTGGCGATCATCTCGGCACACGGCTCCTCCGGCGCGGCGGTGGACCGGTCGCTGTGGCTCGCCGACGGATCGACCCTCTCGGCTGCGAGCGCGGCGACGCTGCCCTGGCCGTCGACGGTCGTCCTGGGCTCCTGCTGGGTCAGCGGCATGATCGTCGACACGGGCAAGGAGCCATTCGGGTTCCCGCTCGCCTGCTTCCTCGGCGGAGCGGACACAGTGGTCGGCGGCGCGGCACCCGTACAGGACGAGATCGCCGGCTCAGACGTCCGCCGGCTCATTGCGTCGGTTCCGTACGGCCCCGCACCCCTGTCCGTACTCCGTGAGGTGGCCCTCGAACGCATTCGGGACGTGCCCCTCTCCGACCTCGACGCCGCCACGGCCACCGGGCTCATCACCTGGTCCACGGCCGGCCCTTCCTTGCGGACGAGATCCCGCCCGGCGTACGTGGAGTTCTGGGACGGAGACGGGCTCTCCATCGAACACGTCACCTCTCAGGGGCAGTTGTCGCTGGCGCTGCCCTCATCGGTACGGGCCCTGCTGGAATCGGCGACGGACACGTCCGCGGGACGACCGGTCGGCACGATGGACTTCGCCGTCTCGGCGTTCACCTCGGACCCCGCGAACTGGCAACCACTGCCCGGCCACCCGACAGCGGACGTACGCGACGAACCCCCCGAGGGGAGAAGCGACCGCCTGCTGCTCCTTGCCTCACCGGGACATCGGTCCCACGTGATCACTGCCGCGCTGGCCCGGGCTCTGCGCCGCGCCGCGCGACTCGCCGAGGGAACCCACCGGACGACCCCGCTTCACGTGATCACCGCAGCCCTGCTCGACGACGAGAGTACGACAGCGTGGTGGACACGTACAACTGGCCCGTCGCCCTCTTGGTCGGACTGCTCATCGTCGGCGTGCCCGCACTTCTCGGGGCACCTTACGCACCCGTGTCACCGGCCACGCGCGTGGATCCAACCACGGTCACCGTGACCTTCGCGCCAACCGACGACACACGCTCGGTCGATCTCGACCAGGCGACAGCCCAACTTCGCCACCGCGCTGCCCAGTCCGGCATCACGGGAGCCGAGTTCACCGGCAGGGCCGGCACGATCACGGCCACCGCGCCTGTCACATACCGCGAACGTCTCGTGGCGCTCGCCGAGGGCGAGTCCGGCGTGGAGATCCGACCGGTCCTTGAGCTGCGAGCCGCTATGCCAGACACCCGGCCCCAATTCGGAAACGAGAGCATGGCCTCGCCGCAGGTGGTACCCGACCCCGTTGCCGCAGAGCTGGAACGACGGTTCGAGGCAACCGAGTGCCCCTCGGACACCGCCCAGACCGAGGAAGCCGTCCCCTCCGACCCTGTGGTCCTGTGCGATGCCCGCGACCCGATCACGTATCTGCTGGGCACCGTGGCCCTCACAGGCGACGACGTGACAGAAGCCGCACCTTCCTACGCCACCGACCAAGGCTGGCGCGTCCTCGTGTCTTTCAACACCGGTGGCCGCAAGAAGTTCGCCCAGCTGACGGCCCAACTCGCCACGTCCGCGCCACCGCAGAACCAGCTGGCGATCACGGCGGGAGGCCGAGTGGTGTGGGCGCCTTCGGTGAACCAGACCCTGACCGATGGAACGATAGAGATCCACGGCGCCTTCGACGAGCGGCAAGCCCCCGATCTCGCCAAGGAGTTGGCTGGCCGGCCGCTGTACCGGGTGGTGGAGGTGACCAGCCGCTGACCGTTATCCTTTTCCATCCTCAGTCTGAGCTGTTCGATGGAGGGTGAGGACAGCTTGGACGAGGGTCGTGATCCGGGTCGTCGAGCAGCGGAGCTTGCGCAGGTGCCGCCAGGACTTGAGGGTGGCGATGGCTTGTTCGACCAGTGCCCGGACGTGTGCGTGCCCGTTGACGGCCTGCTGACCGGCGGCGAGGCAGTGCGCCGGCTCGCGCTGAGTGAGAACGTCCGCAGCAAGGGACTGCGTGAGCTCGTGGCCGCCGGTCGCGTGACCATCCGAAATGGCGTCGGGCTTTCGGCGCGGAGCGGATGGCTGGGCTTGAGGACGCCGGCTGGATTGGCCGGCCGAAGGCCGACCTGGTCGTGGACGAGGCCGAGCGGCGGCAGCTGATGCAGTGGGCACGGCGGGCCAAGACCGCTCAGTTCCTCGCGTTGCGAGCCAAGATCGTGCTGCGCTGCGCGGAGGGCGGGACGAACCAGTAGGCTGCCGCCGACCTCGGCATCGACAGGTCGACCGTGGACCGCTGGCGCGCCCGGTTCATCGCGAAACGCCTCGACGGTCTGCATGACGCCCCGCTCGGGCCGGCCGCCCTCGATCCTCCTCGACCAGGTCGAGGAGGTCATCGTGGCCACCCTGGAGTCGTCCGCGGGCAGGGACACGCACTGGTCACGGGCCTCGATGGCTCAGCGCACCGGCCTGTCGAAGTCGACTATCGGCCGGATCTGGAAGAAATTCGACCTCAAGCCCCATCTGCAGGACTCCTTCAAGCTGTCCACCGATCCGCAGTTCGTCGCGAAGGTCGTCGATGTGGTGGGTCTGTACCACCACCCGCCCGAGAAGGCGGTCGTGCTCTGCGTGGACGAGAAGTCCCAGATCCAGGCGCGGGACCGCTCACAGCCGGTCTTGCCGATGATGCCGGGCATGCCCGAACGCCGGACCCACGACTACTACCGGCACGGCATCACCAGCCTGTTCGCCGCCTTCAACATCGCTGACGGCACCGTCATATCTCAACTCCACCGCCGCCACCGTGCGATTGAGTTCAAGTAGTTCCTGGTCCGAATCGACAAGGCGGTGCCCGCCGGGCTCGACGTCCACCTCGTCTGCGACAACTACGCCACCCACAACACCGCCGAGGTCAAGACGTGGCTAAGCAAGCACCCGCGCTTCCACGTCCACTTCGCCCCGACCGGCTCCTCCTGGATGAACCAGGTCGAGCGGTGGTTCGGCCTGCTGACCGACAAGCTCATCCGCCGCGGCGTCCACAGGTCCGTGAAGGCCCTGGAACACGACATCACCGCGTGGATCGACACATGGAGCGAGAACCCGCGGCCCTTCAGCTGGACCAAGACCTCAGACGAGATCCTCAACTCCCTCGCCGACTACCTCACCAAGGTCGGAACCGCCAGCCAGAAAACCGAGCCGGGCGCCTCGAGCCCCGCGGGCGGCGGCCCTGTGACAGCGGGCCCCGCGCCGTGCTTTCTATCAGCGGTGCGCGAATGGACCGACAGGGCTTTCGCTCAGCGTGTCAGTGCCTCGTAGGCGGTTTGGAGGAGCTTGTGGCTGCGCGGGTCGGTGAGGCCGAGATGGGTCATCTGGTTCATCACGTAGGCGATGGTCATGCGCGTGTCGAGGTCATTGACGACCAATGATCCGCCCCTTCCGCCCCAGTAGCAGGTGTGGAGGTTGGGTGTGCCGACCGGTGCGTCGTCGGCGTTCAGGGCGTAGCCCATGCCGAAGCGCAGAGGGATGCCGAGTACGAGATCGATGCCGTGGGACTGCTCGTCGAACACCATGCGGCAGGTAGCTTCGGACAGAAGGCGCGCTGAGGGCGTTTGGCCTCCGGATGCCAGTACCGATTGGATGGCGGCCACAGATCGCGCGTTTCCGTAGCCCGCCGCGGCAGGGATCTCGGCGCGGCGCCACTGGGCGCTCCAGGTATCCTGAGCGGTCACGTAGGCGCCGACCGGAATGGTCACCCGTGGGTTGGCTGCGGGTGCGGGGCCGGGTGCGGGGATGACATCGGAGACACGGAGGTCGTGTTCGGCTGGGAGGCCGATGTGGAAGTCGGCGTCGAGTGGGGCAGCAATGTGGTCGGCGAAGAACCTGCCGATTGACTGCTGGCATATGCGGCGGATGACCTCGCCGATCAGAAAGCCGTGGGTGAACCTGTGGTAGCCAGAAGCCGCGCCAGGTTCCCAGCGGGGCGACTGGCGGGCCAGTAGGGTGGTGGCCTTCTCCCAATCGCACAGGTCGTCGAGGTTCATTGGCTGGTCCCAGTCGGGGAGACCAGCGGTGTGGCCGAGCAGGTGCCGGATCTCGATGCGGTCTTTTCCTGCGGTACCGAACTCCGGCCAGTATTTTGCGACCGGTGCGGTCAGGTCGAGTTCGTCGCGGTCGGCGAGGACGAGAGCACACAGCGCGGTCATCGTCTTCGTAGTGGACCACACGTTGGTGATGGTGTCGCGCTGCCATGGTTGGGTACATTCCTGGTCGGTGTGGCCTCCCCACAGGTCGACGACGGGTTCGCCGTCTAGGTAGATCGCCACCGAGGCACCGACATCCGCTCCGCTGCGCAGGGAGTCGGCGAACGCCTCCCGTACTGCGCTGAACTGGTGGCTACAGTTGCCTTGAATTTCCATGTCGAACGATGTCTCCGATCTCAGTGCGTCGCTATCAGGCGGTTAAGGCGGGCGGCGAGTTCGCGGATCTGAGGTGAAGTGTCTGCCTTGGCGACTTTGCGTAGGAATTCGATCTCGCCAGGCAGGTCTGCACCTCCGAGGACCGGGACGGTCAGATCACCGCGCAGCAGGGGCGCTCCGCCTGCCTTTGCGTGTCGCGCTATGCGCAACCAGCAGGCGGTCACGCGGGGATCGACCTCGGCGGGTGGGGGTGAGTCTTCGTGTTCAAGCTGTGCCCGAACGTCATCCAGTACTGCCTGGGGGACATAGGCACGCAGATCGAGGACGGCGTCACGGATCTCGATCACTGTCCGGTAGAGGAGCAAGTCCAGCGGGTCAGAGCACCGCAGGAAACCAAGGCTGCGTTGTTGAGTCTGCGCCAGGCGGACGTCGGGCACCGCGTCGACCAGGTCACGCCACAGCGGCCAGAGCTGCCACAAGATCCGCATGCGTCTGAGCGCCAGCGCCGCCGCAGTCCCGAGAGGGACGCAGATCGCGCTCGCTCTTGAGAAGGCATAACAACCCAGCAGAAGTGGAGTGATAGATGGGAACCACGAGTATCGCATCCCGATATATGTGGCGCTGAGTAGCCAGTACGCCCCGGCGAAGACAGCACCGAGGCCGAAGAGCCGCAGTCCGACACGTAGGGCGAGGTCTAAACTCGCACGGCTGTACCACCAGCAGGCGGTTGCGCACACCAAGTTCGTGCTGAGGTTGACCGTGATAAGGACCACCCAGTATGTCGTGGAAGGGGTGGGATCACCAACGGAGGGAACCGTGTGTGACAGGTGCGGTTCTGCGGCTAGATCTAGCCAGGCGAGCGCGGTCATCACGAGCCCGGCTAAACCGTACAGCAGGTATGTGTGACGGCCGCGAACCGCCAGGAACACGAAGTCCAGTACGGCGGCAGAGGTGAGAACGCCGAACAGGTTTCGTGCCAACGCGGTCAGATGGGTGGGCCCGGTGGCTTGGTACACGAGGTCGTTGACCCATTGCAGATGGAGAGTCAACGCAGCTGCGGCGCCCAGGACCGCTAGCCACAGGGGCCGTTGCTCGCTTGAACGCATGACGGTCGGAGCACGTAGCACCACTGCCAACCACAGAGAGGCGACGCCAGCCGTCTCCAAGCCAATCCCGAAACTCAGTAATTCGCTGATCGTCACAGTCGACGTCCCCTTTGGGTGATTCCCAGTGCCTCGCTGAGTGCCCCCAGCGCGGGAGTTGGGGGCACAGCGATGCCGTCATTCTGTGTGGCGAGGATCAGACTTGCCATCATCTCCGCTTCTTGTTCCTGGGCATCAGAATAGTTTGAACGCTGCAGCATATTTCGGACTAGCTCTGGATTCAGATCCGGAAACACCAATCGGGCGGTCGCGTCGTCCAGGGATGAGCTGCTGCGATGTTCGCAGACTATGTGAGCCAGCTCGTGCACGATGATGTGGTCCTGGTGAGGTCGCGTAGTCTTGGCTTCGAATATGACGAGGTCGGCCGCGTCCGAGGCGATCCAAAGACCGCACGGCTGGGCGGCCCGCATGGCAATGGGAATCAGATGGAGAGGTCGGCCGCGCCGCTCGCTTAGACGAGCGCACAACCCGGCGATGTCGCACGACATGGGGAGCATCAACGCAGCCAGACGGGCCTCACAACTGCGGCGTAGGTGTGCAAGGCTGCGGCGCTGGCTGTATCTCATTTCCGGCGGCACTGGACGCGACCTCTCAGCGAAGAAGACCACCGACCGTACGAGTGTGGAGACGTTAAGTCTTCTACCTCAGCCTTGGTGTCTACACTCGGACGATTTCGACTCCGGCAACACCAGCCGTGGTGGTTCCTGCCGCCGGGCACAGCAGGCCCGGCAGGGTTAAGTCGGCGAGGAACTCTTCTGCTGTGCACCGTAAGAGCCTGAGAACCACTTGCGGCGGTGCGGGCCGGATGCGGCTCGGAAAAGGCACGCATCGTCACTCCTCGACAGGGGGGAGTCCATGCAGCTTCCTCACCTGATCAAGCATGGCTGTAATGGCCTCAAGGCTGTCCTGCTGCAAGCCCACAGCTCGTAGGGCGACCCCGCGGACGCCTGCCTGGCTCAGCACCTCCAGCCCCGCGAGCTGAGCGTTGACTCGCTCTGCATGGTCGGGGTCCACGAAATAGGCCGGCGAGACGCCGAAGAACTCTGCAAGTGCTGCCAGTAGTTCTTGAGAGGGGTGTGCACGAGAGCCGTTCCGCAGTGCTGACAGGTAGGCGCCACTAACGCGTATGTGAGGAAACTTCTCCTTGATCTTGTCAGCAACCTCGTTGTTAGTCCACCGCCGTCCCTCAGGGCGGCTCCTGGAGAACAGGCCGTCCAGTCGCTCGGCAAGCGTCGACTCCTCTGGCGCGCCAGTCATGCGTCCTCCTGTGGCTGAATATGCACCATCTACCCCTGTGCGACGGACAGTTGAAGTCTACTGCGGCGCCTCGTCTACTGGTTGACGAGGCGCCGTGGGCATGGAAGCATCTGCGGATCAACCGGTAGATTATTTGAATCTCAACTTTCATCTAACGGTTGACCGCCGGTTTGTGGCGTGGGTTGAGCAGTTGTTCTTCGGTTGTTGCTGATCTGAGTCAAGTGCTTCGTGGGCCACTCCATGTACGTGTTCGTGTCGATGGCCCGGCAGGAAGGATGCGTGATGATGGAAGGCATACCCCTGGAGCCTTCGCCTAAGAGTGATTTAGCAGAGTCGAGTGTCGAGCGCGTCTCTATCGCTTCACTGGTAACGGCAGATTCTCCCCGTTTGGCGGGTGAGGATATGGAGCATGGTCGCATGCTTGCCCAGTCCGAAGAAGTATTGCCTCCAATTATTGTCCACCGCCCGTCGATGAGAGTCATCGACGGAATGCATCGGCTGCACGCCGCGACTTTGCGGGGCCGGGATGTAATTGAGGTCAAGTTCTTTGATGGAAGCGTACGGGACGCATTTGTTCTTGCTGTGAAGTCCAACATGCAGCATGGTTTGCCGCTGACGCTATCGGATCGCACAGCGGCGGCACTACGCATCGTCAAGACACATCCGGAATGGTCTGATCGTGCGGTGGCCGCAGCGACCGGGTTGGCGGCGAAGACCGTCGCTGCCATTCGTCGGCGGTCGGCAACCGGGGAAGTTCCCCAGTTGCACTCCCGGATCGGGAGGGACAGCAAGGCCCGCCCGGTCAACAGTACGGAGGGCCGCAGGTTGGCGAGCGCTCTGATCGCGAAGAACCCTGATGCCTCACTGCGGGAGATCGCCACCGCGGCCGGCGTGTCACCGGGCACCGTGCGGGATGTGCGTCAGCGCCTGCAGCGCAACGAGGACCCGGTCCCTCCCCGTCAGCGCAGGGCCGAGCTGAATGCCGCGCAGGGAAGCCACATCGCGATGGACAGCGGTGCCGGAGCTGCCGTCGGGATGCTGAACCGGGAGACGGCCAGGCAAGCGCTCATGCGGGATCCGCAGCTTCGTATGTCTGCCGAGGGCCGGCTCTTGCTGCGCCTGTTCGGCATGCACATCGCCGACACCGGGCAGCGGCAGCGGCTCATCAACTGGCTTCCCAGCCGTTGGCGGTGCGCTGTCGCGGAGCTGGCCTATTCCTGTTCGCGGGACTGGTACCAACTCGCAAAACAGTTGGAGGCGTGCGACGAGCAGGCGACGGCGAGCATGTCTTGGGCCAGCCGGCTGGCTCGACCACATCCACCAGAGTGACCGGCAGCGCTGCGGCTGACGGCCTGTTCTAGCCCTACACAAGGAGGTGTACGCGTGAGTGAACGCTGGGTGCTGGAGCACACCGCGTCGGAGGGACCGGTTCAGGCTGTCGTTTACACCATCCCCAGCTCGGGTTCAGGGGCAGCTTCCCACCGTGACCTGGCACGTGGCTCGCCGCCGAGTCTCAGTCTGCTCACTGTGCGACTGCCAGGCCGGGAGAGCAGGTTCTCGGAGCCGCTGCGGCGCGACATGTCGTCTGTGGTCGCCGAGTGCACGGAGAATATCCGCGCCACGCGCGAGGGCATGGCGAGTTGTTCATTCTGCTGGGGGACTGTTCCGGAGCATTCGTCGCCTACGAGGTGGCGCGGAGACTGGAGCAGGAGGGACTCGCATTATGCGGGCTCGCCGTTCTCAGGCAGGTGGCCCCCAGTGCATGGGGCACGTCGTCGCCCATGGCCCATTTGCCGAGCGATCATTTCCTGAAGGCGCTGCTCAAGGCCGGGATCGTCTCCTCCGAAGTCGCAGCCGACAACAACAAGTTCTCGTTCTTCGAGCCCGTGCTACGGGCCGACCTGAGGTTTGGCGGGGTCTGAGGAGAGGAACCTCCAGGCGATGGCGATCAGGAAACATTTGCGCCCCAACGGATTTTGCGGCCATGAGTCGCCATACCCTCCGACTCGTCGCATCGCCTGTGAGGGCATACGACATGTTGTCGCCCGGCAGAGATGCTCGAGTCAGCCCGCTCGGCAGATTAGACAGGCGTGCAAGAAGCCCTCCTGGGTCGACTGCCACGGCCTGCTGACGCCGGCACCAACAAGTCGGCAGGCCCGTCGTCTCAGTCCCGGGCAGTGTCAGCCCCCACCTGGCTGCTGGGTACGCCAGTTCATCAAACCGGGGGCTGCGTCTGCCTTTTGCCAGCCTCCTGGCCCTAGCGCCTGATCTCACAAGGGGGAAGTTGAAATGCTTTACTCTGACGTCCATTGGTTACAGATCGCTTCGCATGAGCAAGTCGATGGGGAAACTGTTCCCCTCACCTCGCTCGTCGCGGGTGACACGCTTCGGATAAAGGGCACGAACGAGGGCCATGTCCGTGTTCTGGTGGAGATTGAGGGCCCGTTACCGCCTATCCTCGTGCACCGTCACACGCTCCGCGTAATCGACGGTAGGCACCGGCTGTTGGCAGCCAAGTTGCAGGGGCGAGAGACGATCGCCGTTCGGTTCTTCGAGGGGGACGAGGAGGAAGCGTTCGTCGCAGCAGTACAAGCCAACGCCACGCACGGTCTGCCACTGACCTTGGCAGACCGCAGAACCGCAGCCGCCCGCATCGTGCGGACGCACGCAGATTGGTCAGACCGCATGATCGCCGGGCTGGTCGGTCTCTCGCCCAAGACAGTCGGGGTCGTACGGCGGCGCCTAGCTGCTGAGGAATTTCCTCAGTCGACGGCTCGAGTCGGGAGGGACGGCAGAATCCGCCAGCTCCCCACACGGAAAGCGAAGGACGAGACCGTTCCCACGTCCGACCGCGGCGGAACTAAGGACGTTCCGTCCGGTGCGATGGCCAGGTCAGGTCGGGTCTCCCATGCCATGTACTGTCCACGCGAATCGTCGCGTGAGGCGCCTCCGGACCGTGCGAGCCACCAGCGCTCCAGCGCCGAACGGTGGAGGATGGCGTACCAGATTCTGCGCCAGGACCCGTCCGTGCGGATGACGGAGACGGGTCGCTTCCTGCTGCGGCTGCTGGATATGAATCTGATCCAGGCTGATGAATGGGAACGGCTTACGGACAACGTGCCGCCACACCGAGCAGAGTCCGTGGCCGCTCTGGCCGTGGAGTGCGCCAAGACATGGCACGACTTCGCAGCGAGGGTCATGTCGCAGAGTGTAGGCAGTTGCCACGACGAGAAATGACCGGCACCACCGACACGGGTGCATGCATCCGACCCGCTGACCGGTCTCTTCTCAGTCCGTCATCCCACGGCTGTCGGCGACGCATTAGTGGTCCCGGATCACTTTCCGTGCCAGAGCCTCGGAGGTCACCGAAGCCGCGACCATCAACGGCCGTGGGTGATGTCTTCCCTACTCGAGGTACTGCCGGTGCTTGACGCCCTCGGGCGGGAGCGAGCGTGATGCTGCGCCGGCGGCAGACCTTGGGCGGGCCCGTGGGTTCGGCTCGAGGGCGACGAGCGGGAGGTGGATGCCCCGGCTCATCGATCTCGGTTTGATGGGGCACCGGGCCTTGTCGGCTTCGGCCGGGCGCATCGCGCGCTGATGCCCGACCTTGCGGGTCCTTGTTCTCCTTGGGCATCAGGCGTTACGGCGTTCGAGCGGCGATGCGCCGGGTCGGAGGTGGGTCCGCACTGGCCGGTCCAGTACGACTTCACGGCCGGGATGGAGGAGAAGGTCTCCGTTACACAGACCGGCGGCCGCAATAGGTAGACCGGGACCGATGAGGCTGCCTGTCGCTCGTCGCGGTCACGGCCCGGCAGAACCGTCAAAGTCCGGTCAAAACCCCACCGCGTGGCTGCCGCTCAGCTGCGACTTGTACTGCCAGTACGCGGCCGAGTGGACCGACACGAAGCTGCGCTCGTACGTCGACACCGGCCCGGCGGAGCGGGATGCGCTGTTCCGACGGGAAGATGGCGATCCTGCCGGCGCCGGCATCCATGGCTGCTGAACCACGACCGATTCACGCGTGTGATGCGGCGCTGGTATCCCGTGAGGCTCTGGCGGTGCGTGCAGTGGGCGTCTTGCTGACCGCGACGGCGGCCAGCGCGTCGCCCAGCGGTGTGCGGCGGTAGAGCACCGATCGCCCCATGCGGGCGCGGTTGACCATCCCGGCCTCGCGAAGTACGGCTAGGTGTCTGCCCGCCGCGCCGAGCGTCATCCCCAGCATCGCGACGAGTTGGGTTGTGGTGGCCGGTTGCTCAAGAGCCGTCAACAGCCGTGCTCGCGCTGCGCCGATCAGCGCGTGCAGGGCTTCAGGGTCGGCATCGAACGACGTTTCCCATATGGCGGCCACACCGCGGGCTGGGTATATCAATGCCTTCGGCCACGGTTGGTCGACGTGCACGACGAGGCCGGGCCAGACGAACACGGACGGCACCAGGAGCAAGCCGTCCCCGTCGAGCGACACTGGATCCCGGGTCGGGTCGCCCTTCAGTTCAATGGCGCCGTCGTGCCAACGCACTCCATCGTGCAGGCCGTCCAGCGCGGCCGCCCATCCGAATTGCGACAGTCGCCCGGCGCGGTGCACGACGTCGTAGTCACAAATGGCCCGGAGCTGGTGCCAGAGCGGGGCGAGCAGCGCGTGCCAGGCCTGGTCGAGAGCGTGGGCGATGCGGTCCACAGGGTCGGTGCCGCGCAGGACGCGCAGCGAGCGCTGATCACGTACGGGATGCCCAGCCAGCCACTGGTCGATTTCCTGTCGTGCCTGGCGCGGGGGCGTGGCCTGGATCGCGGCGAGGTCGTCGGGCCAGGTCTGGGCCATGCCGGCCGGAGGCTGGTTGATGAAACCGACACCGCTGTGGGCTGACTCCAGGGCAAGTACGGCATGCAGGTCCGTTTCGCGCAGCAGGCAGCGGTATGCCGGCTCCAGCCGGTTGACCCATCTCGCCGACAGAGCTGAACGCGAGCCTCCGCTCAAGAGTCGGAGCAGACGCGTCAACTCCGTCAGCGGTGACAGCGCGAACCGGGTTCGAAGCAGGTCTTCGGCGCACACTTCCAGTCGGAACACCTGTCTCCCCCTCTGCTTTTCGCGTCCGTGCGAAACATTAGCCATGCAATCGGCTCGGCGGCACGCTTCTCGCCATGGCATCGAGCGACACCGCAACGGCATCAGCGACGTACCGGGAAGTCTTCGACAATCCCGTATTCCGCCTTCTCTTCGGTGCCAACCTGGCTGCGGTCCTCGGCACGACGCTTCGCATGGTTGCGCTGTCGCTGCTGGTGTACGACGTGACGGGTTCCGCTTTTCTCACCGCACTCACCTACGGAATCGCCTTCGCACCGCAGGCGATCGGCGGTGTTCTGCTGGGAGCGTTGCCCGACCGGATATGCCCACGAGCCCTGATCGCGGCCGGTCACGGGCTCGAATGCGCGGTCGGCGCAGTGGTGGCGCTGGCCCCCCTGCCGATCGGCGCCGGCTTGCTTCTCGTGGCGGTGCTCGGCGCGCTCACCCCCGCGTTCCGGGGGGCCACGAGCAAGGTCATCGCCCAGTCGCTCCACGGTGACGCGTACGTCCTGGGCCGCTCGCTGGTCGGCCTGACCATGTCCGGCGGCCAACTGGTCGCACTCGCGGCCGGAGGGCTGCTCGTCGCGTGGCTCGGCGTACCGGGCGCGCTGCTGACCGGGGCGCTCTGCCATCTAGCTGCGGCGATCGTTGTCCGCATCGGTCTGCCGAATCTTCCCGTCGAGGGCAGGGCGGCCGGCACGGTCGTCCGGCAAAGCTGGTCCGGTACAAGACAATTGATGAAGGAGCGCGCCATGCGCTCTTTGTTCTTGGCGCAGTGGCTACCGCCGGCGTTCATCGCGGGGGTGGAGAGCCTGATCCTTCCGTACGCCCGCGTCCGCGGTTTCTCCGTCACCGCGGCGAGTCTGCTCCTGGCCTGCCTGCCGGTGGGCATGATCGTTGGAGACCTCCTGATGGGCCGTCTGGTCCGGCCTGCGACCCGCGTCCGACTGGTCATGCCGCTCATGACTCTCGTCGGAATCGCCTTTGTGCCCTTGCTGTTCGAGCCGCCGACGCTGGTCTGCGCTGCGCTCCTGGCAGTGTCCGGCGTGGGCAACGCTTACATGCTGGGCGTGCAAGGACGGTTCCGCGACGTCGCGCCGACCGCACTGCTGGGACAGGCTTTCGCGCTGTTGGGCACGGGTCTGATGGCCTTGCAGGGGGTTGGCCCGATGGTCCTCGGAGCGCTTGCGGAGTGGACGGGTTATGGCGCTGCCGTCGGTGCAGCCGGCGTGGCCACCGTCGCCACAGCCGCTGCGCTCTGGCCGGGATGGAGCCGGTCGACCGCCCCTCTAATGAACGGCGCCGCACAGACGCCAGACAAGTAACGGGCCGGAGGTCGGCTGCGAGCCCGTCTCGGGTCTTGCACGCCCGGTGATGACGACGTGCCCGTTCACCGGGCACACGCGGAACCGGCCATCCTCAGGACGGCAACGGCGGCTTCTCACGCAGAGTGAAGCTTTGATTCCCCCGTCCGACCCCCGCTCGGCGAGGGTCACTCACGGGCGAGACTCCCAGGTCACAGGGGCATCTTCCCGTCCCTTCGTACTTTCGACGCCCCAGCCTGAGATATGGCACGGGAACGGGTGAAAGATTTTGGCCAGGGAGGGCAAATAGATTGCCTTTTGCTGTGGCGACCCTGAAATATGCATCGGGAAGCGAACACGGCAGCTCAGAACAATGTCTGGGCCGGATGACCATTCCGCCACGATGCCTAGTGAACCTGGATTCGGCATGCAAACCTTAGATCCATTGTCCACCGAGGTACTTGAGAATCCCTACCCGGCGTATGAGATGCTGCGACGTGAGGATCCCATCCATTGGCACGAGAAGCTCAATGCCTGGATGGTCACCCGGTATGCTGACTGCTCGCAGATCCTGCAGGACCATGAGACATTCGTGTCAGACTTCCGGGTGACAGGGGAGGAGACTCCCGACGAATTTCTCAGTCTGCAGACTCTTGACCTTCCCGATCATGCCGCCGTTCGCAAGGCCATCCTTCCTGCGCTTCGCAAAGTCGACCTGAAAGGCTGGCTTCGCGAGACGAAGGCGCACGCCGAGAAGTTGTTGAGTGTCGTAGACGTCAGTGACTTCGACTTCATAACGGAGTTCGCGGAGCCTCTGGCGGCCCATAGTATGTGTGTCCTGTTCGGGATTCCGCTGCTGGAAGACGAGACGGCCTTTCGTTCGGCGCAGCGCGATCTCGTGCTCAGCATGGACTCGGGGCTGGAACCTTCCCGCCGTGAGGCTGGGATGCAGGCCAGACGTCACCTCAGTGGCCTGGTCGAGCCGTGGATCGAGCACGCACCTCCGGCCGGCCTCCTGAGCGACGTGGATTACTCTGCGGTTTCCGGTGAGCAGCTCAACTTTCTCGTGAACTCTCTGCGGGCAATTTTTGTAGCTGGATACTCTTCCACGAGTAGCGCATTCGGGAACGCTATTCGCGCTCTGGCAGAGCAAGGAATTTTCGATGCTGGTACGGTGCCTGAGATCGATCAAACGGCCTTCCATGAGCTGGTGAGATTCGATGGAGCTGTTCAAGCTGAGAGCAGGGCTGTGAGCCGGGAATCACAGGTCGGCGGAAAGCGCCTGCGGGCCGGTGAAGTGGTCGTGGTAATGGTTGGGTCTGCCAATCGGGACGGAACGATATTCTCCGACCCCGATAAGTTGGCATTTGACCGCTCGCAGAACCCCCATCTCGGCTTCGGTAAGGGTATTCATTCCTGCTTGGGAACCAGGCTTGCCTTGCTGCTGGGCGTCGAAATACTCGGCGACTTCGTACGCCGCTACAGCATTCAACTCAGGGAAGTACCGGTCCAGCGTCCCACCGCAACTCTGCGTGGTCTCGACCGACTGCAACTTTCCATCGTTAACCGGTAGCTGAGCGACCGTCATCGCACTTGCAAGGGGGACCATCACATGAGCCAGATCGACAACTGGCCCCAGGCGCCGATTCTCACGAAACTCCCTGCCGTCGCCCGACTCCGGCAGGAGTACGACGCCGACCGCCTGCGTAAGGACCTCGCGCAGCTCAACGGACTGACGTGGAACCAGCCTCGCATCGTCTCGGGCGAGGGGGTCGGCAAGTACGTCACCGATTTGGACTGGCGTTCCATAGCGCTGCGCAGCCTGCGTGGTGAGGCCACCAGGAGCGACGCCGGCGGGCCCGGGCTGGCGGAATTCGCCGACACCCGGTGGCTAGCCGACACGCCCTACTTCAAGGAGGTCTTGGCCGGCATCCCAGCACCGTTGCGCGCCGTACGCCTCATGTTGTTGGGCCCAGGAGCCGAGAGTCCGCTCCATCACGATACGAAGTATGGCTTGCCGTGGGGCGCCCTGCGCCTTCACGTGCCGGTTCTGACAACGCCGGGTGCGGTGCTGGAGATCGATGACACGACACAGCGCTGGCAGCCGGGCCAACTGTGGTACGCCGACTTCACTCGGATGCACGTCGTGCGGAACACCGACCGCGAGCCGCGCGTGCACATGGTGATCGACTGCCAGCCGACGGAAGAGCTGCTGGAACTGTTTCCAAGAGAGTTCCACACCGCCGATGTGCGAAGGAACATCCTTTTTGCCTCGGAACAGCCGACTTTGTCGATAGAGGAACTCGCTGCGCTGCGCTGCACATTTCGGCTTCCTCGGTCCTTCAAGTCGTTTGAAGAGGAGGACGGGGTGTTCACCGTGGCTCAGGAATGTGAGATCGCGACGATCGACCTCTTCGAGGACTCTCTGGGCCTCCACATTGACGGCCAAGCCGCCTTCAAGCTCGTTCATGTGGGAGACCGGGAGTTCCGTCTCGCCGGCTGGAGTCGCGAGCGGACGATCCAGCTGATCCCCAGTGAAAAGAACGGCGGTGACAAGGTGATCCTCCGCAGCCGCTGCGGCAATGTGGTGCGGTCTCTGGAGATTCCTTCCTCTCGTCCGCTGTAGGGAAGTCGCAGATCGCCTCGATTCAATGGGAGAACATCGTGGACACAAGGCCCTGGCCGCCCTCTCCGATTCTCGCCAAGCTCCCTGGTAGCGCACGCCTTGCCCGCACCTACGATGCCGCATCGCTCCGCGCTGAGCTTGAGGACTTGGCAGAAGCTCCCTGGGCGGCAATCGAAGTGCATGCGCCAGACGGAACAACACGTGAGAGTGACTCCATCGGCTGGCAGAGCCTCAGGTTGCGACACATGGCCGCCGCCCCTCGCCCCAGCGCTGGCGACTTCCCGTATCTGAGAGATTACGCGGGATCGACATTGCTTGAGAATATGCCTTATCTCGCCCGGCTCCTGGGAGACTTCCCCGCTCCTCTCCGCGGAGCGAGGCTGATGGCCACTCGGCCCGACACGCATGGTCCTACCCACAGTGACGAAAAGTGTGGTCTCCCGTGGGGCACCGTCCGCCTGCACGTACCCATCTCGACCACCCCGCAAGCGACGCTGACCGTTGACGGCGAGGCACATTGCTGGAACGCAGGAGACCTCTGGTACGGGGACTTCTCTCGCCCGCACGCCGTGGCGAACACCGATGAGGCTGTGACGCGGGTTCACCTCGTCGTCGACGCGGATGTCACCAAGGAGCTGATGGCACTCTTTCCGGAGGAGTTCAGGACGCCAAGCGTGCTCGACAACACGCTCTACGTCCGTCCGGAGGTGCCGCTGGGCCCGGTTGACGTCCGGTCGTTCAGATGCGAGTTCGACATGCCCGCATTGTTCACGTCCTTCCTGGAGACGGATGCCGGCATTTTCCGGCGGCAAGGGCTGGTGCCAGCTGCAGTGGACTGCCCGGATGGGACCCCTGTGCTGTTCATCGAGGGGATCCCCCGCGCCGATCTAATACATCTAGGCGAAGGCGAATTCCGGCTCGGCGGGTGGACCATGGAGCGGACCATCCTGATTCGTCCAAACGGGACGGGCGGGGCCGAAATCACATTCCGCATACGGAACGGCGATGAGTGTCACACGCTATCTCTTCATGGAGATCGGCTGTCGTAATCCCGCCGTCCAATGACTGATGCGAGCACTGCCGATAATGACGGCTCGTGTCTGAAATGACCGCAACAACAAGGAGGTGGGCCATGCGTTACGTGCACTGATAATTCCCAGGGGTGCGGTCCGGCCTTCTTAGAGGCTGGACCGCACCGGCACACCAGCCTCTCCACCCCATACCGCTATTCATGAAGGAGCTTGTCATTCTTGAGTATGAGATAGCTAAACTTAACATGGCTTTTCATGAATACGTGGCTCCGCACGCTGAACTACTGGGATCGTATTTCGACGCGGATGGGGAAGCACTTAGAGAGGTTCGAGATGCTTGCATGTATTCCATCGGCGAGCGTCTCCCGGTCCCCCCACCGCTGGTGCCCACTGCGCTGACAAAGCGACTGAAGGGTCTACACCAGGCCTTCCGGAGCGGTTTGAATCACGTCTACGAAAACCGCATGGATGCATCCTGGGAGCGACTCGCCGACGAGCTTCGCCTGGACGGCCCTTCCAATCGGTATATCCGGGCCTCGCGCCGTCCCCGGTGGGCGCATGTCGGTCGCCCTGATGTAGTGATCCACGGAGACGTCGTCACCATGGTCGAGCCCAACGTGGGCACTTCTTGCGGCGGCATGCCGGACGCGGACCTGCTGGCGCGTATCTTCATGGAGGCTCCGGTCATCGGGGACTTCCTGCGTGGAATTGGCGCGACCCCAGGCGACGCCATCGGACCAATCGCCAGCCTGATCCGGGCAGAGATGAAGGGCCAAGCAACCGAGCCTGACGGCCTGGTTGTCGTGATTGAACGACAAGAAGAATTGGCCAATCCCGGCTTCTATCACTGCACCATGCTCGCCAGAGAACTCCGTAGACACGGGATCAAGGCCGAGGCGGCTGCTGTCGAAGACCTGGAGGTGGCAGAAGATGCGGTGACCTTCCAGCGGCAGAAGGTCGCCGTCGTCTATCGCATGTGCGGCGAACAGCCGGATCCCGTGGGACTTTATCCCAAACTGGCGCCCTTGATTGACTCCGCAGCTGACGGAAACGTCTCGCTGCTCGATGATCTGGGAGACCAGATCGCCGGAAACAAGACGATACTCGCCGTCCTGTCCGAAGAAGTTGATGCGGGTCGGGTGCCCGAGCCCACCGCCACACTGTTGCGCAGCTTTATTCCTTGGAGTCGGATTCTAAGCGATACCAAATCCCTGATTGATGGAAGCAGTGTTGATCTGCTCGCGTGGTGCGAGGCGCAGCAACAAGATTTAGTACTGAAACCCGGTACCGGGTTTCAAGGTCGCGGAGTGACGATCGGCTGCGAAGTGGATCCGGCGCAGTGGCGAGAGGTGATCGAGTCTGCTATTTCCTCCTCGGAGGCCTGGCTAGTCCAGCGTCTCGTCCGGACCAAGCCGACGCGCATAGCGATTAGCCGGAGCGGAACGCTCACCCATGAGGAGAACTTTGTTGATTACGGCTATTACGTGGCCGGCGATGCGATCGGTATCGCTGGGATCAGGAAGAGTGCCCCATTCGGAAAAATGACGAGAAAGGTTAAGCCGCCAGTTTTCGCGCCACTATTCTTCGTTCAGTGACGGATGGAAGGCACCCACACCGTGGCTCATCAGGGCAATTTCGGCACGCACCCGGGCGGTCAGGAGCGAAGGCGTCAATCCGGTCGGGGGGACGGGCCCATCGCGCGGGACGGAAGTCCTGTCGCGTTGTACACCCGTCTTGCCCCCCAGGGGGAAGCAGAGATCGTCAGCTCCGCAGTGCTCGTACCTTCCCGCATCCTGGAGCTCGGCTGCGGAGCCGGACGCGTCACTCGCGCCCTGGCCAGCCTTGGCCACGAGGTCGTCGCGGTCGACGAGTCCCGTGACATGCTCGACGGGTTCCCGGCGCTCAACGTTCTTTCCCCCGTCGAGAAGATCCATTCTTCGATCGAGGGCCTGCGATTGGCGGCTTCCTCGTTTGATGGAGTCGTGCTTGCCTCGCAGCTCATCAATACCATCAACGTCGTGGCGCGTAAAAGTATGCTGGATACCTGCCGCCATCATGTACGCCCGGGTGGTTCGATCGTTATACAGAGGCACGACCCGTCCTTCCTGAGAGACCCGATCGACCGCAGAGCCGGTAAGAACCGTTTTATCGTGCGGGACATTGAGCAGTGCCCTGACAACGTGGTGGGAGGCGTTCTCGAATACCACGTCGACGGCCATATATGGACCCAGCAGATATGGGTGCAGAAGCTCAGCGATGACGACCTGGCTGAATGTCTGCGCGATTCCTCGCTTCGCCTTGAGGAGTTCCTAACGAGCGACAGGACCTGGCTGCGGGCGACGCCCATCTAGAAGAGACCGGTGTACGTGGCGCTACGAGACCAGCCACGGCGACCTGGGGTAGGTGCCCCTTCGAGGATGGCGACGTTACCTGGCATGCTCCTCCGGCGGGAGGGACAGTCGCCAGTGATCGGCGTGAATGACACCACTCAGAACTCCGGCAGCGCTTCACGATCGCTCGCGAGCTCGGGCCCAGCGGTAGGTGGCGTCGCCGCGGATCGGTACTTTCGGTGCCGCCTTCACGTAGAAAGCGCCCTGGACGTACCGAACTCGGGCCGCCGCGCCTGGGCCTTGCCCTTGTCCCGATCTCTGCTGGTCAGTGGGCCGCACGCTTCGCAGACGGCCGTAGCCCGAGTCGAAATGAACTGCCGTGTAGGGGAGCCAGGGCTCCTCGCTGGGTCTACTGCATGACCTGCAGATGAGGGTGGTCGAAGGATTCAGCGCACAGGTAGACCTGCATCGTGTAGCCGCAGCCGATGGAGATCAGGGCACCGATGCCGGCAAAGGAATCGTCGGCCGCAAACGCCACCTCGGTATCGACACCCTCGGCCTGCTCCTGCGCGGTCACCGCAGCCAGCGTCTCCGACAACGCCGGCGGAATCCACCTGCTTTCCCAGATCAGCGCCACCCACCCGCGCATCATCAAGCCTGGGCTGGGACTGCGCAACTCAGTCCTCCTCCATGAACGCTGCTTCCTCGCCGTGGAGGGAGAAACTGAGCAACAGAGCATTCCCCTGCTGTTCCGGCTCTCACAAGGCCTGTCACTGCAGGCCGCCGGTATTGCCCTCTGGGCCTGCGAGAACAACGAAGGCGCCCTGCACCTCGCCCGTTACCTCGTCAAGCACCAGCGCACCGTCATGCTCATGATCGACGCCGACAGCCGCAACAACAAACTCCTCAAAGACGAGAGGCTGCGCCGCGCCGGCCTCGACCTTGCAACCCAGGTGTCCTACGTCGGTGAAGCCCAGGGGCGCAACGAACTCGAAGAGCTCTCCACCGACGAACAGTGGACCGTGGCGGCGAACCAGCACTGGCCCCGCCCTGCTCCGCAAACCTGGAGCCCCGACGACTTCGCCGCACACCGCGACGGCAAGAGGTTCAGTGAAGGCGTCTTCCGCATGATCAGGGACCAGGCACAGGAGCGGAGCCCCAGCGGCAAACCCGACATGCTCTACAGCCTCACCACCACTCTCCAAGGCGCAGAGGACGTGCCGCAGCAACTACGTGAGGTCTTCGCCCAGTTGCAGCAGTTGGCTCACTGACCCGTCTGCCGGTGGCTCCGCCGCCCGCGCATTCGTTCTTTACGCTGCTCGGCCGTGGGCGCCGTCCAGGCATGCCAGCCTGCCTCCGCAACCCATTGCCGGGCATGTCCGCGCGCCTCGATGCCGCACCACCGGCAGCCGCCAGGCGCCAGCACACGCTGAGCAGAATGCGGTGAGGACATGTCCTTCTCCCTTCCCCCACTGCTCATCTTCCCTCCTGCCACTGACAATCGCCTGGCACCCGCCCGCGTTGCGGAGGGCTGCCGCCCAAGAGGAGAAACCTTCCCTCAACTGCTGGCATACCCGCATATGGGAATCCGTTTATCCGGAAAACCATCCGTAACGTCTGCGCAGATGGTTACGGTCTGTGCTCATGAGGTTCCTGCACACTTCGGACTGGCACCTGGGCCGCCGGTTCCACGAAGCAGACTTGACCGACGCCCAGCGCACCTTCCTCACTCACGTGCACGACACCGCACGCGAGCAGCAGGTCGACGCGATCCTGGTAGCAGGAGACATCTACGACCGCGCGATCCCCAGCCTGGACGCCGTACGGCTGTTCAACGACGCCCTGAACCAGCTGGCCGATCTCCGCCTGCCGATCATCATGATCAGCGGCAACCACGACTCCGCCCACCGGCTCGGAGTCGGCTCACGGCTCCTCGCCCGCGCCGGTGTCCACCTGCGCACCGACCCGGCCACCGCCTGCACCACTCCCGTTCTGCTGGACGACGAGCACGGCACCGTCGCCATCTACGGCATTCCCTACCTGGAGCCCTCGCTGACCCGCGACGAACTCGAGGCCGACAAGACCCACCAGGCAGTGCTCACAGCGGCACTGGACCGCATCCGAGCCGACCTCGCCACCTACCCGACCGGGACGCGCTCAGTCGCCTTGGCACACGCCTTCGTAGCCGACGCCAAGCCCTGCACCAGCGAGCGCGACATCACCGTCGGCGGCCTCGACTACGTCTCCACGAGCGCCTTCGACGGACTCGACTACGTCGCACTCGGCCACCTCCACGGAGCCCAGACCATCAGCGACCGCATCCACTACAGCGGATCACCCCTCGCGTACTCCTTCTCCGAGTCCGACCACACCAAGACCCTCACCGTGGTCGACCTGCACGGCGACTCCACCGTCACCCTCACCCCCGTGCCCACCCCCGTGCCACGCCCCCTCGCCTGCCTGAAGGGCACCTTCCAAGACCTGCTCACCAACCCCGCCCACGAGCACCTGACCGAATCCTGGCTGCAGGTCACCCTCACGGACCCCGCCCTTCCCTACGAGCCCATGGCCAAGCTGCGGCGCCGTTTCCCGCACACCATGCAGCTCCTGCACAAACGCCCGGACACAGCCCAACCGGGGGACAGGCCCACCTACACCCAACGCCTCGAGGGACGCACCGACTTCGAGGTTGCCTGCGACTTCGTCAAAAAGGTCCGTGGCACCGACCCCACCCCCGCCGAGCACGACCTGCTGCGCCAGGCCGTCGAGGCATCCCGCATCCACGCCGCGCAAGAGGTGACTGTCTAAATGCGCCTGCACAGCCTCACCCTGCAGGCCTTCGGCCCCTTCGCAGGAACCCACACCATCGACTTCGACTCCCTGTGCACCGACGGCCTCTTCCTCCTCCACGGCGACACCGGCGCTGGCAAGAGCACAGTCTTCGCCGCCATCTGCTACGCCCTGTACGGCAAACCCCCAGGCGACCTGGACCTGCTGCTGCGCAGTCACCACGCCCCGGAGCACCTGCTCACCGAAGTGACGCTCGAGGTCACACTCTCCGGCCGCCGCCTGGAGATCACCCGAACCCCGCAGCAGACCAGGCCCAAGACCCGGGGAACGGGAACCACCACCCAGAGCGCGCAAACCACGCTGCGCGAGTGGAAGCACGACGACGTCTCGGGACAAGGCAAGTGGGAGGCGTCCAGCAAATCCCACCAAGAGGCCGGCGACGCGATCCTCACGCTGCTGGGCATGAGCCGCGACCAGTTCTGCCAAGTCGTTCTCCTGCCGCAGAACCAGTTCACTCAATTCCTGCGCGCCAAGGCCCCCGAGCGCAGAGAACTCCTCGGAAAGCTCTTCCGCACCGGCCGCTTCGCCTACATCGACCGCTGGCTCCTCGAGCGCAGCCGGGAGGCGGGGAAGACCCTCACAGCAGCCCGCAGCGAAGTGACCAGCCTGATCGAGCGCATCCACCAAGCCGCAGGCGACCTCGACCACGAACACCCAGACCCCACCAGCGACGATGCGCACACCCTGACCGGGCCTGTCCGCAGCTGGGCCACCGCCCTGGCACAGGCTGCAGCAGCGGACCTGGAGGGAAAGACCGAGCAAACAGCGAAGACAGCCACCGACCTGAGCATCCAGCAGGATCTCGAACTCACCGTCCGCACACTCCACCAGCAGCAGAGCGAGCACCGCAGTGCCCAAGAGCAGCTCGAGCTGCTCCAGCAGAAGGCACCCCGACAGCAGGAACTGAACGACCAGCTCGCCCAGGGCCGCCGGGCGGGCAAACTTGCTGCTGTCGTCCACGCGGCGAACACAGCGATTGCCGAGCACGACCGCGCCGCCCGCGACGAAGCCGGCGCCCGCAGCCCTCTGACCTCCGGCCACGCCGCGGCCACGGCCGATCAACTCACTGCTGCCGAACGGCAACTGCGCGCCCAGGCCGCCGTCGCCGAGGAACTCCTTCCCGAGGAAGCAACTGTTCAGCAGCTCGCTGCCGACCTCGAACATCTCGACGCCGAGCGTGTGGAATCCGCCACCGAGCAGCGCGAGGCCCGCACATGGCTCGAGCAGGCGCCCGCCCGCCGCACAGCCCTCACCGGCCGCATGGACGCCGCCCGCAGCGCCGAGGGCGACAGCCGCCACCACGCAACCACCCTCGAAGACGTACGCCGGCGCGTGAAAGCAGCCGAACAGCGCGACACCCATCTCGCCGCCGTGACCGAGGCCGAGCAGCACCTGGCCACCGCCCGCACCGTCACCGCTGAGGCCGCCACGGCTCACATCGACATCCGGCGCCAGCGTACCGAAGGCATGGCGGCCGAGCTCGCCGCGAGCCTCGAAGACGAGGCCCCCTGCCCGGTCTGCGGATCCTGCACGCACCCCGCACCGGCTGCCCCGCACCCGGGCCAGCCGACCCGCGCCGATGAACAGGCTGCCGAAGCCCGACACCTCAAGGCCCAGCAGGACGAGCAGGCCGTCACCACCACGCTGCAGCAGGCCCGGGAACAAGCAGCATCAGCAGCCGGAGAGGCCGGCGACGCCCCCCTGGCAGACATCCAAGCCCAGTGCCGCGCCCTTGAGGAGGAACTGACACAGGCCCTCAAGCAAGCGGCCGACTTCGGCCCAGCGTCCGAAGAACTCGCAGCCCTGGAACGCGAACAGGCCGAGATGACCCGCAAGGACACCACAGCCGGCGAACAGCTCTCAGCGCGCAACGCTGACTACGACCACGCCGCTGCACGGCTGAAGGACCTCACCACCAAGCTCGACGCCGTACGCGAAGGCGCTCCCACGGTAGCCGCGCGCGTCACCGAGCTCACCCACAGCGCTGACCAGCTCAAGACCGCAAGCGAAGCCGCCGCCACCACCACCCGCACCGTCCTGGAACGGGACGAACGCATCACTCACGCCACCACCGCTGCTCAAGCCCAGGGCTTCGACACCCTCCAGGCTGTCGAGCAGGCACTGCTCGACGACGATGCGATGCACACCGTCGAAGGAGAGATCAAGCAGTGGAGCCACCAGTGCGCTGCTCACACCGCCGTCCTGGAAAGGCCCGAGCTCGTACAGGCCGCAGCCCAGCCCCCCGCTGACCTTCAGGCCGCTGTCAGCCTGCGCGAAAGGGCCGCCGAGCAGCACACCCAGGCCGTCGCCGCCGCGGCAGGCTCCCGCACCCGCAGTGACAGCCTCACCCACCTCACCACGGAACTCGACACCCGCATCCAGCGCCTGGAACCCCTCCAGGACGACTACGACACCGTGCACCACCTCCAAGAACTCATCCACGGCACCTCACTCAGCAACAACGACCGCATGGAACTCGAGGCATACGTTCTGGCCGCACGACTCGAACAAGTCGTCGCCGCTGCCAACACCCGCCTGACCCGTATGTCCGACCACCGCTACACCCTCTCCCACAGTGACCACCGGGCATCCCGCGGCGGACGCTCCGGCCTCGGCCTCAAGATCACCGACGCCTGGACCGGCCGCGACCGCGACACAGACACCCTCTCCGGCGGCGAGTCCTTCTTCGCCTCCCTCTCCCTCGCACTCGGCCTCGCCGACGTCGTCACCCACGAGGCAGGGGGACGCGCCCTGGACACCCTCTTCATCGACGAAGGCTTCGGCACCCTCGACGAAGACACCCTCCATCACGTCCTCGACGTCCTGGACTCCCTGCGCGACCACGACCGCACCGTCGGACTGATCAGCCACGTCCCCGAACTGCGCCGCCGCATCACCCACCGCCTCCACGTCCGCAAGGCCGCCAGCGGCTCTACCCTGGCCCTCATTACCGAAGCAGCCGAATAGCCCTCAGGGTGCGGTGCAACAATGCCACCGCACCCACCAGCCCAGCCCCGGAGCGGCGCATCCCATGGCTACCGCCGACCTCGAACTGCGGCCCCACCAGGCCGAAGCCGTCACCGCGGCCGTCAAGACGCTGCGCATGCATGCCCGGGCAAGCGTGGTGGCCGCCTGCGGTACGGGTAAGACGCTCATTGCTGCGCGGACCGCCGCACGCCTCGCCGCCCGCAGCCGGGTTCTGGTTCTGGTGCCGACGCTGGATCTGTTGTCCCAGACGGTCCGGTCCTGGCACGCAGCCGGCCGCAAGGGCCGTGCGGTGGCGGTCTGTTCGGCACGCCAGGCTGTCGAGCATCCCTCGGCTGGCGACATCCCCATGACCACGGATCCGGGCGAACTCGCCGCCCTGACCCCGGCCGACGCCACCGGGCCGGTGACCGTCTATGCCACCTACGCCTCGCTGCCCACCCTGCTGGCCGCCCATCACAGCCACCGGCTGCCAGCGTGGGACCTTGCGGTCGTTGACGAGGCGCATCGCACCGCGGGCCGGCTCGGGAAAGCCTGGGCCGCCATCCACCACGACGACCAGGTCCCCGCCGCCCGCCGCCTCTACCTCACCGCCACGCCCCGCATCTGGGACCCCGACAGCGACCGAGGCGACGACCCCGTCGCCTCCATGGACGACGAGACCCTGTTCGGCCCTGTCGCCTACCGCCTCACCCTCTCCGACGCCATCGACCTGGGCCTGCTCGCCGACTACCAGATCCTCGTCCCCGTCGTCGACAACACCGACCTGCGGGACTGGCTCGCCACCGGACCCGGCGCAGGAGTCGACGGCCTGCGCCTGGCCGGCCGTCAGGTCGCCGTCCTGCGGGCCATCCGCGACCACCGCCTGCGCCGCGTCCTCACGTTCCACCACCGGGTCGCCGACGCCCGCGCCTTCGCCACCACCCTCCCCGACACCGCCGCAGCCCTCCCCGCCGACCTGCAACCCGAAGGCTTGTGGTCGAACTGGGTCAGCGGCTCCCACCCGCCCCGCGTCCGCCGCCGCATCCTCCTCGACTTCGCCGCCCACACCCACCCCGAACAGCCGGCCGTCCTCGCCAACGCCCGCGTCCTGGGCGAAGGCATCGACGTCCCCTCCATCGACGCCGTCGTCTTCGCCGACCCCAAGAACAGCCCCGTCGACACCGTCCAGGCCGTCGGCCGCGCCCTGCGACAGCCCCCCGGCGCCGGCAAGAAGGCCACCCTGATCGTCCCCGTCTACCTCACCCCCGACGAAGACCCCGACGACCTCCTCGGCGCCGACGCCTACACCCCCCTGTGGCGCACCGTCCAAGCCCTCCGAGCCCACGACGAGCGCCTCACCGCCCGCCTCGCCGACCCCCGCACCAACCGCCCCACCCTCACCTCTGACGAACCCGGCGACTGGCTCCGCTTCGACCGCCCCACCCAAGAGGAAGAAGTCGCCCTCGCCCTCACCCTGCGCGTCCTCGCCCCCAAAAGCGCCGAATGGCGCCGCGGCCTGAAAGCCGCCCGCCGCTACCACCGCACCCACCACCACCTCGACGCCCCCCAGGCCCATGAAGACGACACCGGCTACCCGCTCGGCCGATGGCTGACCTGGCAACGCCACCTGCACACCACCGGCGCCCTCGACACCGCCCGGGCCACCGCCCTGGAACGCCTCGGCATCATCTGGAGCCCACGCCAGCAGGCATGGGAACGAGGCCTCGCCCACGCGGCTGCCTACGCAACGCTCCACGGCCATCTGGCCGCCCCCGTCGACCACCAGCATGACGGATTCGCTCTCGGCCGCTGGCTCGCCACCCAGCGCAAACGAGCCGACCAGCTCACCCCCGCCCGCACCCAAGCCCTGCATGACCTGGACCCTCAGTGGAACCCGCTCTGGTCCCTGACCTGGCAACGCGCGTTCCACACCGCCCGCTGGCACCGCGAAGCCGGCCATGTTCTGACCGACGTGCCCCGCGACTTCGTCACCGACGACGGACACCGCCTGGGGGAGTGGCTGCACACCCAACGCCTCCACCCCGGGCGCCTCCACCCCGGGCAATGGCGACTCCTCGCCGACCTCGGCCTGAACCAGACCGCTGAACAGCCCCCCGGCACAGGCAAATTGGCCGCCCGGAACTGGGACAGGGGCCTGGCCGCTGCGCGCGCTTTTCACCATCGGGAAGGGCACCTCGATGTGCCTCAGCGGCACATCGAAGTCCTCGACGGCGAACCCGTACGCCTCGGGCAGTGGATCAGCAACGCCCGCCGCCGCAAGGAGCGTCTCCCCGCTGACCGCATCCACGCACTCGATGCCCTGAACATGCGCTGGTAGGCGGCACCGATCGGCGGTCGACCTCGAGCGTTGGAGAAGTCAGCGAGCCGGGAGCCAGCCCTCTCTACCGGAGCGATTGCGCTCGCCTGACACCATGGCCCTGCATCGTCGCCGGCTGTACCTGTCGGCGCGGCTGTGACGGCACCCGTACCAGGAATCCACCCTCTCGGAACGCCGACAACGCCACTGAAGAGGGCTGGCAGATCAACAGACGCGTCACCATCGGCCTCACGTGCCAGGGATGAGCTCGTTGACCCACGCCTGCGCCGCTGTGAGGTCGGGTGCCGTTCCGGCGGGGGTGTAGGCGAAGCCGTCCCATTCCTCAAGGACTCGCGGCTCGGTGGGGCGGAAATGGCCACCGCCGCCATGGAGCGGGCGGTGGCGTCGGTAGACGTCCATCGGCGGACACCGACGTCTTTCGTACGGCCCGAGCGGGTCGCCTTCGTCGAGGCACGGGGCCGCGCGGGACGGCTGATTCGGCGGTCCGGGACGGCGGTGCTTACCCATGTGGTCGATGGTCCCAGGCCGCGATCGGGGTCGCACGGGTGTCGGCGAGACCGCGCGCACATGCCGTGGGCGGTCTGCTGAGCGAACTGCCGCCGCGCAGGGAAGGCTTGGGTGCGCATGCCGGTGAGGGATGGGAGGGGGTGTCCGTGGCCGTGGGCAGCGGTGGGGATTCGGCGCTCAAGCGGGCCAGGCTGGTGCGGAACATGACGCTGGAGGAGGCTGCCGATGCGTTGAACGTGATCACCGGGGGTGCGGCGGACGCGAGCCTGATGAGCGCGTGGGAGTCCGGGCGACGGCGTACGGGCAAGCGGAACCGGGCTGGGCTGTGCCAGCTGTACCGGGAGCGGCCGGAGGTGTTGTTCGCGCACCAGGACGGGGCGGCCACCAGTGTGCTGGAGACCTCTGGCACCGCGGTGGTGGTCAAGGTGCTCACTCGCTGGACGGACCTTGTCGAGCCGATGGCCGACGTAGTGGCGCAGGCGCGCGAGCAGCTGGTTGTCACCGGCAGCCGGAGCCGGGAGAAGGCGTATTTGGCGGCGATTGAGACGGCCGTGGCCCAGCGGCCGGACCTGGTCCACTACCGGGTGCTGTACGGCCCGCCGCGGCACCAGGCGCTCGTCGACCACCTGGAGCGGCTGCTGGAGCTGCGCGACCCGTCCGCTCGCTTCAACGGCGTCAAGACCCTCCACATCGGGCTCGTGGAGGCCGATGTGGCGCTGGAACGCTTCTTCGTCGCCTCCGAGACCGCCGCGGTGGTGCCGCTGCCGTCGTTCCACGGGGCGAACGGGTTCGACTGCGGGGTCTTACTCAGCCGTGAGGCGGCGGTGGGCCTGGTCCACCATGGTCGTGAGGCGTGTGCCTCGGCGCGGCCGGTGGAGACGATCGCGGCCGTCCGCATGCTGCCGGTACGGCACAACTAGGGGAGAAGCGTGAGCGAGAACCTTCACCTGGCTACCGAGGCCCGCATGGCGTCTGTGGCGGAGCTCGCGAGTGGGCTGATCCGTCGGCCGAGCCGGGCCGGGATCGACGACTACGGGCCCGTCCTTACCGTCCTGGAGGACTGGCTTGCCGCCCGCTCCCTGCCCCACAGGCGTCTGCACGGCAGCTCCGGTGAGCTGGTGGGCCTGCTGGTGGAGATCCCCGGAGGCCGGACGGGCACATGGTGGGCGCTGGACGCCTGCGTTGACACCGCCCCCTACGGAGACGAGACCGCCTGGTCCTTCTCCCCGACCTCCGGCGACATCCGTGGGGACTGGTTGCTGGGCCGCGGAGCTGCCGACTCCAAGCTCGCCGCGGCGATGTTCTGCCACATCGCCGCCGACCTGAAGCCCCGGGCCGAGGCCCTGCACGGCGGGCTCGCCGTGCTGCTGGACGTCGACGAGCACACGGGAGGCTTCGGCGGCGCCCGCGCCTACCTCGCCGACCCGCGGGCGGCGCGGCCGGCCGGAGTGATGATCGGATACCCGGGACTGGACGAAGTCGTCGTCGGCGGCCGGGGCCTGTGGCGTTCCACCATCGCCGTGCACGCCCCTTCCGGACACTCCGGGTCCAGCCGGACCGTGGTCGGCGCCATCTCCCGCGCGGCCCACCTTGTACGCCTCCTCGATGCGGCCGAACTGCCCGGCGCAGATGCAGGCTTTCCGCTGCCGCCGAAGCTGTCGGTGACCTCCCTCCACGGTGGCCAAGGCTTCTCGACCACCCCCGATCGGTGCGACCTGAATGTCGACGTCCGTATCACCCCGGCTTTCGATGCCCACGACGCCGAGACCCTCATCCGCAAGGCCGTTGCCGAGCTGGATGCGGAACTACCCGCTCCGAAGCCGACCGAGATCACCCCGGTTGCCACCTGGCCGCCTTTCCGTCTGGCCGACGACGAACAGCCTGCCGCTGCACTCCTTACCGCCGCCGCCGAGGCGGGACTGGCGGTGCGGGCGAAGACGGCGGGGCCGTCGAACATCGGCAACCTGCTGGCTGCGGAAGGTATCCCGGCCACGGCCGGCTTCGGCCTGCCCTACGAGGGGCTGCACGGCATCGACGAGCGCGCCCACCTCGCCGAGCTGCCCCAGGTCTACTCCGTCTACCAGCGGGCCGTCCTCCGCCTCCTCCGAGCGGGCTGACGCGTCCCAAGCACGTCCCAACTCCCTCCCAGATCCACTCCCAGCAAGTCCCCAACTCCGTCTCTAGGAACAGATCTTCGATCGCGGTGACATGGAGGCAGCACCACCTCCACATCCACCGCCGACACGGAAGACCGGTCATGGCCGAGCACGCGAAGCGTGGCGTCATGTGCCACGGCGCGCGGCCACTACGGTCCTGGTCGGGGCATCGCCGATTCCGCTCAGGCGGCAGCCGACCGGGCTGACTGCCTGACTGCACGGGAAGGGACAACGCATGACGACGCTCGCACCCGAGGTTCCTTGGGCGATGCAGCTGGTCACCGACCGGCTGCCGGACAGCCCGCCGTCCTACGCGAGGGTGACGCTCGATGGGGCCACGCAGACCGCCCGCTACACCGACGCCGCCGGCCAGGTGGTGGAGATGGGCAACCACGGCACCAACAGGACCACCGGCACCGCCTCCACTTCCGGGGGCGGCGACGGGCAGAACCCGCAGCCGCAGACCCAGGACGACAACACCACCGACTACGAGTCGGACTGACCGATGGCCTCCACCGTCCTGGTCGTCACCGCGCTGGAAGACGTCACCGCGGACCGGGTCATCGCCGCGCTGAACGAGCGTGAGGTGCCCGTCGCCCGCGTCGACCCCGCCGACATCGGACCCGCCCTGACCTTCGCGGCCCACATCGAGGCGGGGACGCCCACGTGGGGCGGGCGGCTGCGTACGGCAAGCCGGGAGGTGGAGCTGGGGGAGGTGGCGGCGGTCTACTACCGCCGCCCCACCCCCTACGCCGCCCGGTACGGGCATCTGCCCCCACAGCAGCGGGACTTCGCCGCCGCCGAGGCGAGGCACGGGCTCGGCGGCATACTGAACAATCTGCACGGTGCGACGTACGTCAACCACCCCGCCGCCATCACACGCGCCGACTTCAAGCCCGCCCAGCTCCAACGCTTCACCGAGCTCGGACTCACGATCCCGCCGACCCTGGTCACCAACGATGCCGAGGCCGCGCGGAAGTTCGCCGCCGAGCACAGCCGCGTCATTTACAAGACGTTCCGCGGCCTGCCCCGAGACGAGGACGGTCACACCGGCGCGATCTGGGCCCAGCGCGTCGACCTCGACACCTTCGACGACACGCTCGCCGTGACCGCACACCTGTTCCAGGCCGAGATCCCCAAGACCAGCGACGTACGGGTCACCGTGGTCGGCCGCCGCGTCTTCGCCCAGCACGTAGCCGCCCCGGACGGCGCCCTGGACTGGCGCCGCGGCAACTGGGACGACCTGACCCACGCCCCCACCACCGTGCCTGCCCCGGTCGAGGCCGCGCTGCACCGCTACCTGGACTCCTTCGGCCTGGTCTTCGGCTGCTTCGACTTCGCTCTGACCGGCGACGGGGATGCCCCGGAACACTGGACGGCGATCGAGTGCAACAGCAACGGACAGTGGGGCTGGCTGCCCGACGCGCCCGCCATCACCGAGGCGTTCGCCGACATCCTCGAAGGGAAAGGAGGCGGTAGGCCATGACGATGCCCGCCGACCTTGAGACCGACGCCGCGCGGCTGCGCGAGGCGATGGCGAAGGCCCTCGCCGAGAAGGACGTCCTCACCGATCCAGCCTGGCGCCAGGCGGTGGAAACGGTGCCCAGGCACCGGTTCGTGCCCGGCTTCTACCTGCCCGCCGACGAGCGCGACAGGCAGGGCCTGACTGGGAACCGGTCACCGCCGAGCCCGACTATGGCCGGTGGCTGGCCGCCGCGTACTCCGACACCACGCTCATCACACAGTTCGACGGCGACGAACCCGACTGGAAGAACCCGATCGAGCGCCACGGCGGGGCCCCGACCTCATCCTCCACGCTCCCCTCCCTCGTGCTGCGGATGTGGGCCGACGCCGACCTCCAAGAGGGCCACACGGTGCTGGAGATCGGCACGGGGACCGGCTACTCCACCGCGCTGGCCTGCGAGCGTCTCGGCTCCGCCGACGTCACATCGATCGAGGTCGACGGCCGCCGGCTGGAGACAGCGGCGAGGGCGCTGTACGGCTGCGGCTACACCCCGACCCTGGCAGTGGCGGACGGGCTGTACGGGTACTGGCCCGAGGCACGGTTCGACCGGATCGTGGCCGCCTGCTCGTTCCGCGCCGTACCGCCCGCGCTGCTGGCCCAGGCCCGGCCAGGCGGGAAGATCCTGCTCACCCTCTCGGGCTGGCTCTACGGGTACGCCCGCGTCCTGCTCACCGTCGCCGAGGACGGCACCGCCGAGGGCCAACTGCTGCCCGGCACGGTGTCGTTCATGTCGGCGCGTACGCACGCCGCGCCGGCATTCGGCAACCCCGCCCACTGGGCCGCGGGCCTCCCGGACAAACCCAGGGCGGCCCGGCACAGCCCCAAGCGGATCACCGCCGCCACCGAGGAAGCGTTCCACCTGCGGTTCCTCGCCCAGAGCGCGGTGCCGGACGCGCAGATGACGACGGCCGGAGAGGTGGTGCACCTGGTCGACGTGGCGACCAGCTCGGCCGCCACCCTCACCCCCCACAACGGCGGTTGGCAGGTGCGCGAGGGCGGCCCGGTACGGCTGTGGGAGCGCATCGAGCGCGTCCTGGACGCCTACGACGAGGCCGACCGGCCGGGGCCGGAGACCTTCACCCTGCACGTCTACGACGGCGGGCAGCATCTGCGACACCCGCACATGTCCGGCCTGCCGCTGCCCAGGCCCTGACGGACCGCAGGCTCCAGGCGCCGCCCGGGCGAGGAGAGTGACGGCCTTGCACGGGCGCCTGGCACGTTCATCGGACCCCTTCCTGGCCAACGACCTCGGAGATGTCCAAGGCGTTGTGAAAGATGACGCGTTGGTGCGATGTCGAAAGGCGAATTCACGGCGACGAGCCGCCCCCAACCACGGTCGCTAGCCCGTTCGGAAGCCAAGGCGAACACCAGACCCCGGACACTCACTAAGCGCCCGGATGATCACTGCCTAGAATCCGCCCCCCTTCCCTGATCGACGACGCTTGGGAGGGGCCAGCTCGCGAGCGGCCGAGCGCGCATCGTCCAAGAGATGCCGCTCGGGAGAGCTTCCCGACCTATCGACGCCCGACATCTCAAGAGCGTTGGCCAGGTCGGACAAGAGGCGCGCGAGGCGCTCCGGATTGTCGGCCCAGCTCATCACAGTCTCCTTCCTGGAGTGATGACCGAAAGGGTCGCAGCGGTACGAGCACCATGCCTAGGCACGTGTAGATCAGCAGATGACGTGTCTCCAGTGAGCCTTACCTCCCCATTGCACGGCAGCCTGCGCCGACACAACGAAACGCCGCTCCTCGTCCTGAACGTGGGCACAGTGCGGCATTGGCAGCACGCTCACCACAACAGCCGGTACCGGTCGACGAAGCCGTACAGGTCGTCCTCCTCCGGGACGCTGCCACCCTGGAGCTGATGCCTCCCATCCTGACCAAAGACCGTGCGACGCCAGCTGTTCACGTGGCCTTGGTTGCGGCCTCCATACTCCCAGCGACGCTCTCGTCTCTCCAGCCTGTGGTGATCCGGTCGAGCTGCGCGGCGAGATGCTCGATGTGGTCAGCCATACAGCGCAGCTGCAGGGCACAGGCCCGGGCGCCCCGAGCACCGACTTCCGCGTCCACGGAGCCGGCCCACAGAGCGATGACCGGGGGACTGTCCTGCGCCTGAGACTGAAACAACTGCGCTTGCAGGAACTCTCCCGCGCGATCGCCCGGCGCCCCGAGCGCGGTTACGGGACCAACATGGTCGAGACCTTCAGGCGGACCGGGGTGATCCAGGGAGCAGTGACCACCCAGCCCCTCACATCCCCTGCGCGCGCCCGGATTCTGCTGACCGGCGAGCCGTACGGCGAGCGTGCTGAGACCTTGCCCGAACGCGTATGCCGCCGTACGCAGGCGCTCCACGTCCGCAGGAGTCGACACTCGAGAATGGTCCCGTCGACGTCTGGGCACACCTCGACCACCCTGGGAAAGCCCGGCTCGGCGTCCCACTGGACGAGCTCTGCCGAGAGGCCGACCGTATCGCCGCGCCCACTCGCACGCTCACAGCAGCCGACCGTGAGGCCATACGCAGAGTGGGGACCACTCTGGTCCGTCGCATGATCAACCGCGCAGGCACCTGCCAACTCCGGACAGCCAGCCCCCGCTGGCATCGCCGTGGTCATGAGCTCGGTGCCCGGTACGCGAAACGAGCCTGAACCAGCCAGCCCCGCAGCTCCTCGAGCACATCGAGGTGAGCCCGCACCCGGGCAATGACGTCAGCGAGTTCGTTCGGGCCGAGGATCCTCCATGTACTCGTCCTGAAAGACCTCCAGATTGACGTGCGGAACGGTGCGTTCGGGGTTCTGCGAGTAGGGGTAGACGGCGATCTGCCCACCGAGCACCACGGTGTCGACCGTGCCCTGCTCGGCGTCCCAGATGGAGAGCGTCATCTCCGCCGGCTCGCCGATGTAGTGCGCGAGATCCTCAAGCGCGGCGCCCTCCGTTACGTCCCTGGTGTGGTCCACGACGCAGCCCCTCGGGCACCAGGTGGCAAAGCTGCCCTTCTCCTGACGCTGAATCACCAGGGGCCGCTCGCTGTCGATGTCCAGCGCCTGGGCGAAGAGCCAGGCAAGGACACGCTCACGGGTCTCCGGACTGAGCGAGCCCAACTACCCACTCGCGCTGTACGTCCGTTACGTTCCGGAGGAGAACGCCGGGGATGGTTCCGTAGCCGGGCGTGCTGTCACCGATCCGGACACCCAGGGCGGAGAGCCGGGGGAGTAGAGGCTGGCCATCTTCGTACGCGGCACGGCGCGCGTCAGCAATGTCCGGGGGAGGGACGGCTGCAGGCGCCTTGCTTGCCTCTGGGAGTGCAATGGACATGGAGGTGCTCCTTTTCTGTTTCTGTGCAATGACGAGACCGAACTGCCAATGGACCGCAGTCGTCCGAGCCCCCAAGTGCCCAGGCAGACAAGCCCCTTACACGGGGAATGCCGCCGGCGACCTATTGGCAGAAGGTGAGCGGCAGGCCATCAGGCCGACGACGCGTATGAAAGACGACTGATAGAAGAACCGCGGCAAGGCGCACGTAGGTGCCAACTCAGCGATGACTCAACCCGCACCCCAGGACGCGCGCCGCAGGAGCTACCAGGGACCAACAAGGCTGAACGAACTGCCGTATCCCCAGACTGACTTCAAAACCCGTCAGCGAGGGATCCCCGCAAGACAGGAGCACTCGATAGACGGAACCCCCAACAGATCACGTTTACCCAGCGCAGAACCGTTCCTGGAGCCGAAGGGCGCCAGCCCGAACGCCTCCGGCCCCCCAACCAGGCGTCAGCCTGGCAAGCCCCGCTCTCAACGCTCTCTCCGCTTGGCATCGCCAAGCGGCACAACACATTGAGCAACCCTCCCCGCCAGGGGAGGGGCCAACTCAAATAACCATGTAGAAAACCACTTTGACATCAACCCGGCGCCGCCAGGCGCCGGTCCCAACTCACACACCCAACGATTCCCCCGTCAGGGGGAATCCATCAGCCTCATCGGCCGACATCGTCGGCCGCACCAACCCACGCTCACGCCGCCAGGCGTGATGCACCGTCACCTTACGGGCCGTCAGGCCCGAGTTAGCCCGTCAGGGCCAACTTA